>QXPY01000012.1 GCA_003583745.1 Rhodocyclales bacterium GT-UBC
TCGCCGCCGGCGACTGCACGACGGTGCCGTTCAAGCAGATCATCATCGCCATGGGGGCCGGGGCGACCGCTTCGCTGGCCGCTTTCGATCACCTGATCCGGAGTTCGGCTGAGGGCTGAGCCTCCGCCCTCCCCAAAACCGCCCGAAGCCGCCCGCTTCGGGCGTTTTCATTGGCCGAGCTGCATGTCGGCTGGCTATACTGACCGGGCCTTCAACAAGAAAGCCCCCCGCAGAAAGACACCCGCAAATGGATCTCCCCAAACATCAACTGGCGATGACGGTGCTGATGACGCCCGACATGGCCAACTTTTCCGGCAACGTACACGGCGGCACCATTCTCAAACTGCTCGACCAGGTGGCCTACGCCTGCGCCGCCCGCTACGCCAGCCAGTACGTCGTCACCCTTTCCGTGGACCAGGTGATGTTCCGCCAGCCGATCCACGTCGGCGAGCTGGTCACCTTCCTCGCCTCGATCAACTACACCGGTAACACCTCGATGGAAGTCGGCGTCAAGGTGATCACCGAAAACATCCGCGAACAGGTGATTCGCCATGCCAACAGCTGCTTCCTGACCATGGTGGCGGTCGACGAGCAGGGTCAGCCGACGCCGGTGCCGCCGCTGACGCCGACGACACCGGACGAGATTCGCCGCTACCAGTCGGCGCAGATCCGGCGCGACCTGCGCAAGGAATTCGAAGCCCGCCAACGTCAGTTGAAAGTCGGCGGGCAGGCCGAATAAACCGGCCGGGGAAAATCGGGTAGATCAGGCGGCTTTCTTTTCCGCCTCGCCCGCCCCCTGGGCGGCCCAGTGCTGGGCGAGCACGCCGCCCACCGCCAACTGCAGCGGGTGATAGATCATGATCGGCAGCAGGATCAGGCCGAGCGCCGGGTTGGCGCCGAAGATCAGGTGCGCCATCGGCACCCCGGAGGCCAGCGTCTTTTTCGAGCCGCAGAAGACGGCTGCGATGCCGTCCTCGGCCGGCAGCTTGAGGGCTTGCGCCAGAACGCGGGTGAGCGCCAGCACGAAGAAGAAAAGCAGCGCGCTGCCGACCACCGTTTCGACCAGCACCAGCGGCCCGTAGTTGGACCAGACGCCTTCCTGCACGGTATCGGCGAACGAGGTGTAGACCAGCATCAGGATGGTCATGCGGTCGACGATCTGGATTTTCGCCTTGTTGCGGCCGGCCCAGGCGCCCAGCGCCGGCCGTGCCAGCTGGCCGGCAACCAGCGGCAGCACCACCCAGATCAGCAGGTCGATGATCACCGGCCCGACAGCAAAACCGCCGCCGCTCTGGCCGAGAATCCAGGCCATCCACAGCGGCGTCAGGATCACCCCGATCAGGCTGGACAGCGTCGCGTTGAACACCGCCACCGCGACATTGCCGCGCGCCGCGATGGTCAGCGCCACCGATGACGACACCGTCGACGGCAAGGCGCAGAGATAGAAAAAGCCGGTCTGCAGGTCGGGCGACATCCAGCCGCCGCTGGCCTTGAGAATGCCCCAGCCGAGAATCGGGAAGACCAGGAAGGTGCAGCTCTGGATCAGCAGATGCACCCTCCAGCGCAGCGCGCCGTCCTTCAGCGCGTTGAGCGACAAGGCCAGGCCATTGAGGAAGAAGACCAGCGCGATCCCCACCTTGTTGAGCAGCTCGGGCTGCAGGAAGCCGCCCTTGGCGCCGGGTGCCGGCCAGAGAAAGGCCAGCCCGACAGCGATCAGCATGCCCTTGAGGAACCAGTCGAATTTGAATTTCATCTTGAATGACCTGTTGTTGATGCTCGAAGAAGCCCGCCAGCCGAGCTTTACCAGCCAGCCACGCAGCCGTCGCTGCGCGGGTCTTCACCACCTTCGATCCAGCCTTCCGGATGCAGCACCAGCGCCCCGGCATGGCCCATGCGTTCGTCGAAGTCATTGACCACCTCGACCGGATGCCCCATCTCGCGCAGGGCCGAGATGATAGCCGATGGATAACGCGATTCAAGCTTCAGCGTCGTGCTCTGCTCCGCCCAGGTGCGGCCGAGCAACCAGCGCGGCGCGGCGACCGCTGAACGGACGTTGTGGCCGCCCCAGACATAGCGCGAGAACACCGCCGCCTGCGTCTGCGGCTGGCCTTCGCCGCCCATCGTGCCGTATACCAGCAGGCGGCCGTCGTCGAGACGGGCCATCGCCGGGTTCAGCGTATGGAAAGGCTTGCGCCCCGGCTGCAGGCTGCGCAACTGGTTGGGCCGCAGATCGAAGGAACAGCCGCGGTTCTGCCACCAGATACCGGTCTGCGGCAAGACGACGCCGCTGCCGAATTCGAAGTAGATGCTCTGGATCATGCTCACCGCCCGACCTTCGGCATCGACGACGCCCATCCAGGTGGTGTCGCCGTCCGAGTTCGGCGCCGGCCACGGGCTGGCCTTGCCGACCGGCACGGCGGCAGCCAGCGCGTCCAGAGTCGAGTCGCCCAGCAGGGCGGACGGCTCGATCGACATCGCCGCCGGATCGGTGACGTACTTGTCGCGCACGATGAAGGCCTGCTTGGTCGCCTCGACCAGGGCATGGATGCCTTCGACGTTGTCCGGGCTCCAGCCGGCCTGACGGATGCGGTCGTAGATGCCGAGAATGAGCAGCGAAGCCAGGCCCTGGGTCGGCGGCGCCATGTTGTAGACCTTGCCGCAGGACAGCTGCACTTCGAGCGGCGCCTTGATTTCGGCCTGGTGGCGGGCCAGGTCGGCGGCAGTGATCGGGCTGCCCACCGCCGCCAGGTCGGCAGCGATCTGCACCGCCAGTTCACCACGGTAGAAGTCGTCGGCGCCGGCCCGCGCCAGTTGCTCCAGCGTCGCCGCCAAGGCCGGAAAGCGATGCCGCTGGCCGTAGGCCGGTACCTCGCCAGCGGCCAGAAAGGCGGCGGCAAAGCCCGGCTGGTCACGCAGTTCAGCGAGCTTGTTGCGGGTATTCTCTTCCTGGCTGCGCGTCACCGGAAAACCTTCCCGCGCATAGTGGATGGCGCTTTCCAGCAGCCGGGCGAAAGGCAGGCGACCGCCCCATTCGCGGCGGCTGTATTCGTAGGCCGCGCCCCAGCCGGACAGCGTACCGGCCACCGTATTGGCGGCCAGCGGGCCGCGCCAGGGAATGCTGCTCAGCGTGCCATACAGTTCCGGCACGACCTGGGCGCCGGCGGCGCCACAGGCATCGATCGAGCGCATCGGCTGGCCCGGTGCATGCATCAGCCAGAAGCCGTCGCCGCCGATGCCGGTCATGTGCGGATAGACCACGGCCAGCGTGGCGGCGACGGCGATGGTCGCCTCGATGGCGTTGCCGCCGTCGCGCAGGATGTCGAGGCCGGCCTGCGAGGCCAATGAATGCGAGGCGACGACGGCACCGCGGGTGGCGAGAATGGGTTTCATGACAGTCTCCGTTTATGGCTTGTGATCGGTTTGGCCGCCCCAGGCCGGCGCGACGCGATTCGTCGCGCTGCGGGCCGAAAGCAGGTGGGAGCGCATCTCCCGGTAAGTGGTGATGACGTCGTGGGCGAGGATCGCCTCGACAATCACCGAATGCTCCTCGAAGGATTCGCCCATCCGCTCGACATTGCGGAACTGCGTCCGGCGAAAGCTCGAGACGCGGTGGCGCAGGCTGGTCGCCAGGTCGATCAGCACCGGGTTGTAGCAGCCGCGGATGATGGTGGCGTGCAGTTCAAGATTGGCCGCGTCGTAGCG
This sequence comes from Rhodocyclales bacterium GT-UBC, assembly GCA_003583745.1. GTDB lineage: Bacteria > Pseudomonadota > Gammaproteobacteria > Burkholderiales > Rhodocyclaceae > Azonexus. The sequence continues at coordinate 3,703 of QXPY01000012.1, forward strand.
GTCGATGTCGCCGACCTGCATCGCCGCCCTGCCCTCGGCATGCAGTTCGAGCATGCGCGCCCGGTCGGCCTCGGTCATGCGCAGCGCGGCATGGCGGGCGCAGGCCGCTTCGAGTTCGCCGATCGCTTCGAACATCTGGTCGAGCTGGTCGACGCTCAGCGCCGCCACCACCGAGCCGCGATTCGGCCGGGTCTCAACCAGGCCCATGATGGCCAGCTGCTTCAGGGCTTCGCGCACCGGCGTCCGCGACACATTAAAGCGCGCCGCCAGGCTGACTTCATCCAGCCGGCTGCCCGGCGCCAGGTGGCCGAGGACGATTTCATCGGCGATGCGGCGGCACACATCGTCGGCCAGGCCGCCCCGCCCCCGGCCGCTTTCGACAGGTTCGAGTCGCATCAGGCCGCCTCCGCCAGCGGCAGGATCGGGTGCCAGCAGGCCAGCGCCTGCTGGCCGAGCGTTTGCAGCGGCGGCACCTCGCGCCGGCAGCGCTCGCTAGCCTGGGCGCAGCGCGGCGCAAAGCTGCAACCGGGCGGCAAGGCCGCCAGGTCGGGCGGCGAGCCGGGCACCGCGAGCAGCGGCTGGCCCCGGTTCTCGGTGCCCACCGTCGCGGCAAGCAGGCCGGCGGTGTAGGGATGGCGCGGCCTGCGGACGATCTCGCCGACCGGCCCCTGCTCGACCACCCGGCCGGCGTACATCACCGCGATGCGGTCGGCGACTTCGACCGCGGCGCCGATGTCGTGGGTGACGAAGATCACCGACATGCCGGTTTCGCGTTGCAGTTCGCGCAACAGCAGCAGGATCTGGATCTGCACCGTGGCATCGAGCGCCGTGGTCGGTTCGTCGGCGAGCAGCAGCTTGGGCTGGCAGGCCAGGGCCAGGGCGATCATCGCCCGCTGCCGCATGCCGCCCGACAGCTCGTGCGGATAGGCGTCGAAGCGCCGTTTGGCCTGCGGAATCTGCACCCGCTCCAGCATCTGCAGCGCCTGGGCGCGGGCCGCGGCTTCGTCGATGGCGGCATGGGCGCGGATCGATTCGGTGATCTGCTGGCCGATGGTATAGACCGGATCGAAAGCCAGCCCCGGCTCCTGGAAGACCATCGATACCGTGCCGCCGCGATAGAGGTCGAGCGCCCGGCCCTTGAGAGCGAGCACATCCTGACCATCGACCTGCATGCGGCCCTGAATTTTCGTCGTCCGTTCCGGGTGCAGGCGCAGCAAGGTGCGCAGCGTGACGCTCTTGCCCGAGCCGGATTCGCCGAGCAGGGCGAGCACCTCGCCGGCGCCGAGTTCAAGATTGACCGCGTTGAGCGCGCTCGCCTTGCGGCTGCCGCAAAACTGCACGGACAGGTCCTGCAGGGATACCAGTGGGGTGGTCATGGCTGAATCTCCATCAGGGCGGCGGGGTGACCCGAAGCCGGGTCGTTGAGATGGCAGGCGGCCTGGTGCGCCGGCTCGCCGGGCAGGCCGATCAGTGCCGGGGTTTTGGCTGCACAGACCGGATGGGCGTGCGGGCAGCGGTCGCGGAAGCGGCAGCCGCTCGGCGGGTTGATCGGGTTGGGCGGATCGCCGGCCAGCGGCGAGGCCTGCGTCCGGTTGTCCGGGTCCATCGACGGCACGGCGGAGAGCAGCGCCCGCGTGTAGGGATGCGCCGCCTGGCCGTAGATGCGCTCGACCGGGCCGGTTTCGACCACCTGGCCGAGGTACATCACCATCACGTAATCGGAGATGTAATGCACCACGTGCAGGTCGTGCGAAATGAACAGGTAGGTCAGCTGGCGTTCGGCCTTGAGCTCCTGCAGCAGGTTGAGCACCTGCGCCTGCACCGACTTGTCGAGCGCCGCCACCGCCTCGTCGAGGATGACCAGGCGTGGATCGAAGGCCAGGGCGCGGGCAATATTGACCCGCTGGCGCTGGCCGCCCGACAACTCGTGCGGATAACGGCTGGCGAACTGCGCCGGCTCGAGTCCGACGCGGGCGAGCAGCGCCTGCGCCTGGCGCATCGCCTCGGCGGCCGGCATGCCATGCACGCGCGGCCCGTAGGCAATGGTTTCGGCGATGGTCAGGCGCGGGTTGAGCGAGGCGAAGGAGTCCTGAAAAACCATCTGCAGGTTGCGGCGGAACTCCTTGAGGCGAATGCCGCCGAATTCCTCGACGCCCTCGCCGTCGAACACCATGCTGCCCGAATCGGCCGCCATCAGGCGGGCGATCAGCCGCGCCGTGGTCGATTTGCCGCAGCCGGATTCGCCGACGATACCCAGCGTCTTGCCCTTGGGCACCGAGAAGCTGACGCCATCGACGGCATGGACGAACTTCTTGCTGCGTTCGAGCGGGCCGCCGCGCACGGCGAAGTGTTTTTTCAGGTCACGGACGACCAGCAGCGGCTGGGCCGGACCGCCCCGGTCCTGGACCGGGCTTGGGGAGGTGAGCGTTTGTTTCATCGACGGATGTCCATGGCCGAGCGCACGCTATCTGCCAGCAGATTGAATGCGATGGAAGTAACGAAGATCAGGGCGCCGGGCAGCGCCGCGATCCAGGGATTGACGTAGATCGCCGAGCGCAGCGTGTTGAGCATCAGGCCCCATTCCGGCTCCGGCGGCTTGACGCCGAGGCCGAGGAAGGAGAGCCCGGAAGCGAGGATCATGCTGACGCTGAGCAGGCCGGTGGCATAGACGAAGACCGGGCCGAGCACGTTGCCCAGCACATGCACGCGGATGATCGAGAAAGCGCTGGCGCCGCTCATCCGCGCCGCCTCGATGTAGTCGAGCTGGCGCACCTGGGTGGTGACGCTTTCCGCCACCCGCACCACCTGCGGCACAAAGACCAGGGTCAGCGCCAGCAGGCTGTTGCTCATGCCCGGGCCGAGCGCGCCGGAAATCGCCACGGCGAGCAGCACCGAGGGAAAGGCGTAGAAGACGTCAAGCACGCGCATGATGACCATGTTGACCTTGCCGCCGATGTAACCGGCGAGCAGGCCGATGGTGGTGCCGATACCGAAGGCGGCCAGCACCGGCACGACGCCCATGAGCAGCGACAGGCGTCCGCCGTGCATCAGGCGGGAAAGCATGTCGCGACCGAGTTCGTCGGTGCCGAGCAGGAAGCCGGGGCTGCCGATCGGCAACAGGCGCTTGATCATGCTCGCCTTGTACGGATCGGCCGGCGCCAGCCAGGGCGCAAAGACGGCGGCACCGACGATGAGCAGCAGTACGCCACCGGCGGCCAGCGCCATCGGATCGCGCCGCAACTGGCGCCAGACGACCAACCAGTAGCTGCGGCTGGGTTGCGGTGCCGGTGCGGCGACAGACGCCGCCGGCAGGGAAAGTTCGAGAGAAGCGGACATGGCTAGTCTCCGTTCAGCCACGACCCATGCGCGGGTCGATCAGCGGTTGCAGGATGTCCACCAGCAGGTTGAGGACGACGAAGAACATGCACAGCACCAGGATGGTTCCCTGCAGCAGCGGGATGTCGCGCTGGAAGATCGCGGTATTGAGCAGGAAGCCGGTACCCGGCCAGGCGAAGACGGTTTCGACCAGGATCGAGCCGCCCATCAGGTAGCCGATCTGCAGGCCGGCGACGGCGAGCACGGTGGGCGCGGTGTTCTTGGCGATGTGACGGAAGACGGCCACGCCGGACAGACCACGGGCGCGCAGCGCGGTGACGAACTCCTGCTCCAGCATGTCGGCAACCAGGGCGCGCACGGTGCGGGTGATGATGCCCATCGGGATCACCGACAGGGTCAGGGCCGGTAGCACCAGGTGACGCAGGTGCTCGACATCCCACAGCCATTCCGAGGAACCGCCGGGGCCGGCGCCCATGGCCGGAAACCAGGGCAGCCAGATGGAGAAGACGATGGTGAGCACGAGGCCCAGCCAGTAGTGGGGAATGCTGACGCCGATCACCGAGATCACGGTGGCGACGCGGTCGATCCAGGTGCCGTGGCGGTAGCCGGCCAGCGCACCGAGGATGCAGCCGATCAGCACGCCGCCCAGCGCGGCCATGCCGGCGAGCAGCAGCGTGTTGCTGACGGCGCTCAGGACTTCGGCGGTGACGGCGCGGCCGGAGGCGATCGAGGTACCGAGATCGCCCTGCACGGCGCGCAGCAGCCACAGGCCGTATTGCACCGGTACCGGCTTGTCGAGGCCGTAGGCGCTCTTCAGGGCGACGATAACCTCTTCCGGCGCATCGGCCGGGGCAATGGCGTTGAGCGGATCGCCCGGTGCCAGATAGACCAGCACGAAGGAGACCACCGTCACGCTGAGCGCGATGGGGATGGCGTAGATCAGACGCTTGATGATGTAGGCGAACATGAGGCGCTTTCTTCAATCCGGCCGGAGCCGGTGAAGGGCCGGGGCGAACCCCGGCCCGGTGGATCACATGCGGATGGTGGTCAGGTCCTGGAACCAGTGCTGGGCCTGGATGAACTCCTTGACCTTGGGCGAGATGGCATGCGGATTGACGTCATGCACCACCCACAACATCAGCGCATCATCGACCATCGACTGATGGACAAAGGAAAGCAGCCCGTCCTGTTTCTTGGTGTCGAAGGTGGTGCGAATCTGATCGAGTGCAGCATCGACCTTCGGGTTGTTGTAACCGCCCCAGTTCACGCCGTTCGGCGCGACGTAACGGCTGTCGGCGAAGCGGGTCAGCGCGTAGAAGGGGTCGGCGGTGACGTAGCCGAGGTTGATCGCGGTGATGCCCTTGCCGGCGTTCATGTCGGCCTTGGCACCGCTACGCCAGTGCAGGTAGAGGTTTTCCAACTCGACGACTTCGAAAGTCACCTGGATGCCGATTTCGGCCAGGCTCTGCTGGATGAACTCGTTCATCGGCAGCGACAGCATCTGCCCGGTGCCGCCCTGGGCGATGATGACCTTGGCCTTGAGCGGCTTGGCCTGGCTGTAGCCGGCCTGGGCCATCAAGGCACGGGCGGCGGGCAGGTCGTAGCCGATGTTGAAGCTCGGCTTGCCGAACCACGGGCTGGTTTGGTCAAGCTGGCCCTTGGCCGGCGTTGCCAGACCGCTCATCAGGCTGACCACGGCGCTGCGGTCGATGGCCAGGTTGGCCGCCTTGCGCACCCGGATGTCGGCCCACGGCGAACCGGGCTGGGTCGAGAAGTGATACGGCCAGACGTGCGGCGTGACGTTCTGCACCAGCTTGAAGCCGGCGCCCTTCAACTGCGGCAGCACATCTGGCGGCGGCGTTTCGATGATGTCGACCTGGCCGTTCAACAGCGCGTTGGCGCGGGTCATCGCATCCGGAATCGGCACCAGCACGATGCGATCCGTCTTCGCCATGCGGCTCTTGTCCCAGTAGGCGGCGTTCTTGACCAGATCGGCGCGCTCGCGCGGCACCAGCTTGTCGAGCTTGAACGGGCCGGTGCCGGACGGCTGGCTGGCCACCTTGTTCCAGTCCTTGCCGAGCTTTTCCCACTGCGCCGGGCTGGAGATCAGGAACCACGGCAGTTGGTAGGGGAACAGCGCATCGATTTCCTTGGTGGTGATTTCGACCGAGTAATCACCGACCTTGCGGTAGGAGGCGATCGACGGAATGCGCGGCCGCACCTGGGCGCTCTGCTTGGCATCGAACTGTGGCGACTTGTCGGCCAGCACCTTGTCCAGGTTCCAGATCACCGCATCGGCGTTGAACTCCGAACCGTCATGGAACTTGACGCCCTTGCGCAGCGTGAAGACCCATTTCTTGTTGTCCTTGGCATCCACCTTCCACTCGCTGGCCAGGCCCGGCACCAGCTTGCCCGGACGATTGCCGACGTTGGCCTCCCAGGCCACCAGCGGGTCGTAGAGGGTATGGCCGGTGAACTGATAGGCACCGGCACCGCGGTCCGGCTGACCGGTGGTCAGCGGGATGTCGGCCATCGAAATGCCATAGCGGGCAACGGTTTCTGCATGCAAGGTGCCATGCAGGGCCAGCGCCAACGGCAAGGCCGCCAGCCAGCGTGAAAGCTTGTTGCATTGGGGTTTCATGAACATCTCCAGAGTGGTGAAAGCACTGGAGAGATTGCATGCAATGTGCCAATTGGCCGGCTTTTCGGAATGTATTTCCTAAGCGATTGTTGCACTGCAAAAAATCGACCAATTGTTTTCGCAAGCGCCATTTCACAATCCGCAAGCCCAAAAAAACTTGCATGCAAAAATGCACCTTTTGGGGACATTCCGGCCAATCTTGTACCCAAGTCAGGGCATGGTCAGGAAGGGAAGAAACAGCAACAAGGGAGGTGCGAGATCAGAATTGGTGACATTTTTGAACTGCCTGTCCGGCAGTGACGTGGATGAGTTCGACGCCTGGGCCTCGATGTTTTTTCTGAGCTGCCTGTCCGGCAGTGACGGAATTGCACGACTACGCGGCGCGATTCAAAACTTTCTGAGCTGCCTGTCCGGCAGTGACGCCTGGGAGAGGATTCCCCTTCCGGGGGACCAATTTCTGAGCTGCCTGTCCGGCAGTGACGAACAACTGCCGGCAGGAAGCATTTGCCGGCGCTTTCTGAGCTGCCTGTCCGGCAGTGACGTTACTCATACCGGGCAATACAGCCGCGTGTATTTTCTGAGCTGCCTGTCCGGCAGTGACGGACATGCAGACGGGAGGCACGAAATTTAGCTTTTTCTGAGCTGCCTGTCCGGCAGTGACGACGAGCGTTAAAGAACTTACTAGCTTCGTCAATTTCTGAGCTGCCTGTCCGGCAGTGACGCCGATCTCGGCTGCATCCTCTGCCGCCGCCTTTTTCTGAGCTGCCTGTCCGGCAGTGACGAGTGAAATTTATCCCAAGCAAATCCGACACCCTTTCTGAGCTGCCTGTCCGGCAGTGACGTTTCAGACCTCGTTTAAGGGGTTTGACTTCAATTTCTGAGCTGCCTGTCCGGCAGTGACGGGTCAAAGGGCGTGCCCCGGCATTTCCTCAAATTTCTGAGCTGCCTGTCCGGCAGTGACGCCGCCACCACCCCAATAGCCGGCGCCCGTCGCCTTTCTGAGCTGCCTGTCCGGCAGTGACGTCGAGGATCATTTCTTCGGCGTACCGGAAGAATTTCTGAGCTGCCTGTCCGGCAGTGACGGTCCGGTAGCGGATTACTACTCCTGCGCTTCGTTTCTGAGCTGCCTGTCCGGCAGTGACGGCAACCCTGCTCAACGATCCGGAGCTGCTTGATTTCTGAGCTGCCTGTCCGGCAGTGACGTAACCGTTCGATAAAGTGCTATAACCTTTATATTTCTGAGCTGCCTGTCCGGCAGTGACGATGACATGGAGTTGATAGGCAAGGGGTACGATTTTCTGAGCTGCCTGTCCGGCAGTGACGCCACTTGTCTGTTTTTTCGCCAATCTGCACAATTTCTGAGCTGCCTGTCCGGCAGTGACGCCGAGCATACCGAGCAGCACGCGAACCAAATATTTCTGAGCTGCCTGTCCGGCAGTGACGCCGGCGATGCATCTGTCGGCGATGTGTGGGATTTTCTGAGCTGCCTGTCCGGCAGTGACGTTAAAAATCATGCCGCTTGCGAAGTCGCGGGTTTTCTGAGCTGCCTGTCCGGCAGTGACGAGCTATTCGCAATCCTAAATCTGCTGCGCCAATTTCTGAGCTGCCTGTCCGGCAGTGACGGCCCAATGCTGCGCTGTGACCAGTTGGACGATTTTCTGAGCTGCCTGTCCGGCAGTGACGCCTTTGCCCCTTGGGGCGAACTGCTGACCTTTTTTCTGAGCTGCCTGTCCGGCAGTGACGCCGGAGTCTGGAGCCATCTCGAACTCTGGTACTTTCTGAGCTGCCTGTCCGGCAGTGACGTTCAAGATCGCAATAACGCTCGAGCTCGACCCTTTCTGAGCTGCCTGTCCGGCAGTGACGGTGGTGCGTGTGATGGGCTATGCCTGGAATAATTTCTGAGCTGCCTGTCCGGCAGTGACGAAACCACTTCTTGGGGTCTGCGCCAAACGCGGTTTCTGAGCTGCCTGTCCGGCAGTGACGATTAACGGCGGCGGCACGGCGACGGTAACGCATTTTCTGAGCTGCCTGTCCGGCAGTGACGTGCTCGATCTGGCGCATCCAGTCACGCACGTCTTTCTGAGCTGCCTGTCCGGCAGTGACGAAGTGGGTCAATTTCGCGCCCAACGGGCGCAATTTCTGAGCTGCCTGTCCGGCAGTGACGACCACGACAACAGACCCGGCCACAGGTTTCTGAGCTGCCTGTCCGGCAGTGACGGCCAGCCCGCCCTGGGTGGCGGCGAGCTTGACTTTCTGAGCTGCCTGTCCGGCAGTGACGGATCAGGACGACGCGATCGATACCGCCGATCATTTCTGAGCTGCCTGTCCGGCAGTGACGATTAAATCGGCCACGCCGGACGTCGGAAACAATTTCTGAGCTGCCTGTCCGGCAGTGACGTACTCCACAGGACAATGATTGCGTTCGCACCATTTCTGAGCTGCCTGTCCGGCAGTGACGGTCGGGCTGGAACTGAGCGGCCACATCGCGCCTTTCTGAGCTGCCTGTCCGGCAGTGACGTCAACAACGTCTGGGCGGCATCATGTTCGACCTTTCTGAGCTGCCTGTCCGGCAGTGACGCAAGATGCTTGAGCTTGACCAAGAGGTTCACCTTTCTGAGCTGCCTGTCCGGCAGTGACGGCGGTAGGCCTGTTCGGCGGCCGCCGCGTCCTTTTCTGAGCTGCCTGTCCGGCAGTGACGTGAAACGGCAGAAGGATCTGACGTTTTTGGCTTTTCTGAGCTGCCTGTCCGGCAGTGACGAGAACCAGGCGGACGAACGGGCGGCGAGTACGTTTCTGAGCTGCCTGTCCGGCAGTGACGCACTGATAAAACGTTCGCGTCGTCGGCACAGTTTTCTGAGCTGCCTGTCCGGCAGTGACGGGTCCAAGGGGGTCCCCCGGCATTTTTTAAAATTTCTGAGCTGCCTGTCCGGCAGTGACGGCTGGCCAGCCAGCTCGATGCCGCCTCCGCCTTTTCTGAGCTGCCTGTCCGGCAGTGACGTAAGGATCTCGGCAATACCGAAAAAGGCGACGTTTCTGAGCTGCCTGTCCGGCAGTGACGGCCAGCCCGCCCTGGGTGGCGGCGAGCTTGACTTTCTGAGCTGCCTGTCCGGCAGTGACGATCAAACGTCTGCACGACATGGAGCTGCAGCTTTTCTGAGCTGCCTGTCCGGCAGTGACGTGCTCGCGCATCTCGATGTGATAGCAACCGTGTTTCTGAGCTGCCTGTCCGGCAGTGACGAGAAAGATAACCGGATAGCGTCTTGCCGAAGTCTTTCTGAGCTGCCTGTCCGGCAGTGACGATGCGCCCGTTACATACAAGACGAACAGATCTTTTCTGAGCTGCCTGTCCGGCAGTGACGATCGGGTTGGCTTTGAGCGATTCGCGGCTATATTTCTGAGCTGCCTGTCCGGCAGTGACGTGACGAGTTTTCGCATGGCGCTGATGCGTTCATTTCTGAGCTGCCTGTCCGGCAGTGACGTTAGGCCGGTCGGGTTGATTGACGGGTTAGAATTTCTGAGCTGCCTGTCCGGCAGTGACGGCGAGGCGACCGGCTACAGCCTCCGAGCGCTTTTTCTGAGCTGCCTGTCCGGCAGTGACGCATTGAGGCCATGCACTTAGCCGACGATTCCGTTTCTGAGCTGCCTGTCCGGCAGTGACGTCCGCGAAAAGACCATGACGCAGGTCTCCAACTTTCTGAGCTGCCTGTCCGGCAGTGACGGACGCGGCAGAGCTAGGGATTGAATCCTGGTTTTTCTGAGCTGCCTGTCCGGCAGTGACGGCAATCAGCGAGGTCACGCTCGCTATCTGCTCTTTCTGAGCTGCCTGTCCGGCAGTGACGCGCTTGAGCCATTCGACTCGCTCGGCATCATATTTCTGAGCTGCCTGTCCGGCAGTGACGCATCACAAGGTCGGTTTATTTCATCGCCATCATTTCTGAGCTGCCTGTCCGGCAGTGACGCGACGCGATGCAGGCGCTACGGCATGCAACATTTTCTGAGCTGCCTGTCCGGCAGTGACGGACAACCATCACTTACTTTTCACATAGCCCCATTTCTGAGCTGCCTGTCCGGCAGTGACGGACATGCAAACGGGATGCTCGGAATTTAGCCTTTTCTGAGCTGCCTGTCCGGCAGTGACGCGGATCGATCGGCAAGACGCCCTGCTCGATCTTTTCTGAGCTGCCTGTCCGGCAGTGACGCATCGCCCGCATGACCACGGCGGATCGTGAATTTTCTGAGCTGCCTGTCCGGCAGTGACGGCCTTGAGTTGCTCCAGTCGAGTGACTTCGTCTTTCTGAGCTGCCTGTCCGGCAGTGACGGGCCACACGACACGCAGCGCCAGCGCGGCGCTTTTCTGAGCTGCCTGTCCGGCAGTGACGCCTTCGCCGTCACTTACTACGACGACGCCGCATTTCTGAGCTGCCTGTCCGGCAGTGACGAATACCGAAAAGGGCGACGGTCGGCGCTACAATTTCTGAGCTGCCTGTCCGGCAGTGACGCAGCATCCTTTCATTGGTTGCCGTCCGCATGTTTTCTGAGCTGCCTGTCCGGCAGTGACGTGGCGCATTTGGAATTTCTGCAAACAACCGCTTTTCTGAGCTGCCTGTCCGGCAGTGACGTCGAGCAGGGCGTCTTGCCGATCGATCCGGCCTTTCTGAGCTGCCTGTCCGGCAGTGACGCTGCAGTAGCCAACGCCACGCTGGAGACTTCTTTTCTGAGCTGCCTGTCCGGCAGTGACGAGAATGTTGGCCAGGAAGGTGGTGAGCAGGATTTTCTGAGCTGCCTGTCCGGCAGTGACGTCGAGTTCACAACGTCGTCGGGATCATCCAACTTTCTGAGCTGCCTGTCCGGCAGTGACGTCCGCCGGTTACGGAACCACCCGTATCCATACTTTCTGAGCTGCCTGTCCGGCAGTGACGATGGAGCCGGCCGAGAACCGATTCCTGATCCATTTCTGAGCTGCCTGTCCGGCAGTGACGGTGCGCCGGGAATTCGGTGCGGTGCTTGACCAGTTTCTGAGCTGCCTGTCCGGCAGTGACGGCATGTGTCTGTCGCATGCGATTGAGGCCTGCTTTCTGAGCTGCCTGTCCGGCAGTGACGCCCCTGCCCTTGTACTTCTGGCCATCGCCATCTTTCTGAGCTGCCTGTCCGGCAGTGACGTAGAGCATAAGCCAAACATCAGTCTGATTTTTAAAGAAAAGGGCGCAAATTTGTCTTTGCGCCCCTAATTACCAACCAAAATCCAAGCCATTGTTTCAGAACAACTATTATTAGCCCTCGGAAAAAGGGTCTAAAACCATGGGACGGTTGCGCCCATGCTTAGGCCGTAGGTGCTAAAGCCACCCTCCTTGACTGGCTCCTGCAAAGGCAAGTGCTCGATGAACAAAGGAAACTGTTGCTTGGTGCTTTGACTGTTCAGGAGCAGATAGGGGAGTTTCAGCGTCTTCGCGGTGCTATCCGGAATGGCCAGCAGCGCTTCCTGCTGGCTGATTCCCTTGCGCGCGATCAAGCGACGCCTTTCCCTTTCCGGGTTGCTTTTGACTTGCACCCGCCGCACGACGCGATGGGCAGCACCTGGCGGAACAGGGCTAAGCGCCCCAACGGTGACGTGATCCCGCATACCCAAGAGCCAGTTGGACGCCATCAAGCCGCTCAGATCGGCGTTGGCGCCGTGTAGACGGAGCCGCCCCCCCAAGCCCACTCCCTTTTGTTCGACATCGGGAAAGCTGACGCCTATTCGCCCCTCTCCGTTGCTCACCAAGGCCCGATGCAGCTTGGCGAATAGCGCATTCATCAGCGTGTTGGCGGGAAACTCCGGGTCCGGCAATAGCTGGAGTTCGAGATAGGAATCCATGCCTCAGTCCTTTTCGCCAAAGACACCGCCGCGGATCAGGGTTGCCATCACGTAATGTTGATTACCGGCTTCCGGCGCTTTGTCTTTCAGCACCCACTCATCGAGCAGATTGTAGAAATCCGCTTTCTGCTTCGGTTGGCGGTAGGCCTTGCCTTGCGAAGTCACCGAGCCGTACGGTTCCACCGCAATCGGGCCGATGTTCCCGTTCTCTTCATCCGCCGGGTACCAGGTATCGATGGTGCGCAGGGCATTGCCGATTTTCTGGCTATGGATGCCGGCGACGTCGCCCACGACGTAGAGCGTCTTGCTCTTTTGGCCCTTCTTGTCGCCCCGGTCGAGAATGAGTTCCTGCGAGGGATAAACCTCCTGCCCATCGCCGACTCGCACGTAGGCAACAATTTCCAGCAAGGCGTGCGCTTGCCCAGCCAGCCCCTGCTCGATCACCTTGGTCAACTCGCCCAGCGCCGAGCTATCGTACGAGAAATCGCGCAGTGAGAATGCCAGTGCCTCGAAAGTCCAGCTTTGCGCGGCTTCGCCCTGCGCCAGTTGGCGCACTTGAACTTCGATCTGTTCCGCCCCCATCCGGTTGCGCCACAGGAAACGGCCGTTGGCCAGGTTGCTGGCATAGCGCCGGGCCAGTTCGGCAAAGCCAACCTCTTTGGCGTATCGCTGCACCGTGCCTTGCAGCTTGATCTGGTAGTCGGCGTTGTTGCATGCCGAGGGCGTTCCGGCACCGCCCAGGATGCGCAGGGTAAAGCGCACGCGCAGCGTATCGGCGTCGTTGGGCAGGGTTGCGACATCGACTGTCTGCAAATTCGGCGACTGGATCGAGGCATCGAGCTTGGCCGGGTCCTGGTCCTTGGTCGAGAGGCGGTTGGAGATCGTGCCGCGCACGGATTTCTCGCGCACGGTGACGGCTACCCATTTTTCGCCATTGCTACGGTCGCCCCATTTCCCGGCACTGAAAAGTGCGTCGGAAGGATCGAGCTTGCGTTCAAAAGCGAGGACGGAAGCGGTTTTCAGGTCGGTTTTAGCCATTTTGTTGCTCCTTGAAGTTGGCAAGCACGAGGTTGTTCAAAGACTCGGAATAGCGATTGATGCAGCGATAAATGCCGTTGGCGGCGTCGGATTCCTGCGTCCACAGCAGTTGGCTCAGGTCGTTCAGCCGATGCGGACTAACCCACTCGCCCAGCGAGTAAAGACTTTCGACAAAGCGGAAAGGCGTGGCAGCGTCGCGGGCGTTTTCCACCTCGCCCGGCGCGTAAAGCGGCGAAATGCCGGCATAGCCGATGGGCAGCGGTACCAGCCAGCCGGGCTTGCGGCGGATTTCCCATTTCACCGGCGCATCGGCCTCGTCTGCTTGGCTGACGACCGGCTCGATGTTGAGGCGCGAAAGATCGAGCAAGGCATCGAGAGCGTTGCTATCCGGCTGGATTGCCCGCATCTCCGCCAGATGGCCGGCCAGCAAGTCGTCTCGCTGAACCAAGGCAAAACCCGGCAACAGGCGACGGCGCAGGCGGCGAAATATCCTCGCGTCGCCCTCGACATCGCCGGCCAGCGGCCACCATTGGGCCTGATAGCGTTTCCCCGCCTGATGCAGCAGGCTGCCGCCGGCCAGCCGCATGCCCTGGGCGGCGTGGTGCAGCCGTTCGGCCAGTTCTTTGCCGTCGCCTTCAGACTTGTAGTCCCGGACGGCGATAACCAGACTGACTTCCATGTGGGCGCGGCCTTCTTCGACCAGCGCCAGGGTGCCGCCATCCTTGCCGACCGGATTGCGGGTCAAGCGGAACACCTGGGTACGACGCCCCGGCGGTTGAAAAACCTGCGGTTCGAAGTGGTGGCAGATGATGCCCACACCGGCAAAGCCTTCAGCCAGCTCCGCCGCGAACTTGCGCTCCAGTGCATGGGCAAACCCGGCAAAGGCGGTCGGCGAAGGAAAACCCCAGGTCAACGGCCCGGAGATGGCGTTGGCGTTCTGGACCTTGAGATGCGGCAACAGAACCAAGGCAAAGACATCACTCATCGTCGGCCACCTCATCGCGCATCATGCGCATTTCCTCGTCCAGAACATCGCGCCAATACGCCGCCTCAACTGCGCCCATCGGCGTGCTGGGTGTGGTCAGGCGGGCGTTGAGCCAGTTGCCGAAGCGCCGGCAGATTTCGTCCTGCCAGTCGCCACGTTGACGCAGGCTGGCAAAATCGGCGTCCTGCTCAACCCGCTCCGGGTCGAGCCAGCATTGCTCGGCGCTATTGAGTAGGCATTCGGGCAATGCACTCCAGCCAGGTTCCAGTTGCCGCAACTCGGCGGCGTACTGGAACGCCTCGTCACGGATCAAGCCGGCCAGTTCGGCCCGCTTGTCGCGGATGCGGATGTTGGTCCCGGCATGTTCGACGCTGACCAGGAACTCTTTCAGGATGCGGACCAGCTCGCGTACCCGTGGACGGCTGCCGAAAATGCGGTCGAAAACGCTGCTGACCGCCAGCGGCGCGCGAACCTCGGCGGATTTCCAGTTCGGCGGCAGCGAAGGCAAGAGGTAGTTTTCGCCATAGCGCTCGCTGTTCAGTTGGCTGATGTTCTGCGGCTTGGTGCCCCCGAAGTTCTGAATCGCCACATTCGGGTATTCGCAATAACCGTGCGGATGGGCAAGCCCGTTGCGCCTCGCCTCCCGCGCCGCCTTGGCCTCGTCGGAAAAGCGATCCTCGCGGACTCGCTTCCACAAGCCGTGTACCAACGAGGTCGGGAACAAGGGGGCTAGTAGATGGTGGTTTTGGCCTTCAATCGGCCAATACACCTGCTTGGCGAGCTTGTTGGAAGCCGGCTGTCCCTTGGCTTCGGTCAGCGATGCGAATGCCGCCATCCAGGTATTCGCCAGATCGGCATCATCGGAAAACGCTGCAGCCAGAGCAGGATCAGCCGTTGCGGCAAGATCCAGGATGGTTTTTCCGCCCACCGAAAGGCGGAGAAATTTATACACATCCAGCGCCGCCGCATTGCCAACCACATCCGGCGCCAAGCGCTGGGCCACCGTATGCGTGCCGACGATTTCCTCACCAACCGCCGGATTGCCGGCAACGCTCAGACTGGAACCGCGCGCATCGGGATGGGTGAATTTGAGGGCATGGGTGACTTGCTGAATCTGCCCAACCCGCCGGGCGGCATCGGGAATCCAGTTTGCCGACAGGTAATCCAGCAGCAAGGCTTGCCGCTGCTCATCCTCTTCCGGCTTGAGCTTTTCCAGCTTGGGCTGGAGGCGCTCTTGCAGAAAAGCATTGATCACCGCTTTGATCGACGCCACCGAAGCTGGTGGTGCCAGTGGATTACTTGGCTCTGTCATCCTCTCTTCTCCTTTGCTGAAAACTGCTTAGCCAAACCTGCTGAAACCCAAAACGGGGTGAAATCCCCACTCTTCATCAACTCGCAGCCCGTCCTCCACGGACTTCAACGGCAAATCCAGCACGCCGAATTTCTCCGCGCACTCGCGGAGTTCCATGTCCAGACGCTCGGCCAGACTGGCCAGTGCCGCCGGGTAATCCGGCTCGCCCCAGAAGCCCAGGCCGGGACCTGTTTCCAGGGCAATTCGATGCAGGAGGTTGTCGACCGCAACCGGCTTGCCGTCGTCGCCAAAGCGATAGAAGCCAATCTCCCCGTCCTCATCCGGCAGCAGGCCGTAACGTTGCCGGCCCAGCCTGTCCAGACGGAAGGGATCGCGGCGCTGCAGGTAACCGCTGAGATGCGCGCCGGTCGTCCACCACAGAGGCACAGGCAGGCTGAGCGGCGTTTGTCCGGACGACGCCGCCTGCATCAGTTCGCGCAAGCGGGCATGTTCGAGATCGACCAGGTTGCCGGTCGGGCTAAGCGCGTCGCGCTCGCGAATCCGGCTGGAAGCGTCAATGGTTTTCAATTGCTCTGGCGTCAGCAGCTCGGCCAGACGATGGCTCAGGAGCCGGAAGCTCTTGGCCGCCGGATTGGACGATTCGAAGCCGGGGCGCAGGAAGGCCGGCTGGCTCATGCCCGTGGTCAGGTGCTGGATGTTGGTGTCGAGCAGCAACAAGTTGGTGGGCGAGTAGGCATCCGGCCGATGGCGGCGCACCCGGCCGGCCAATTGGATGATCGAGCGCATCGACGAGGGTTCGACAATCGCCCAGTCATAGTCATGATCGCGCCCGACCTCGGCGACGGCGGTGGCGAGAACGACGAAAAGGTGGTTGGCTTCCGGGCCGGCGGCGAGCGCCTGCTGGATTTCCGGCTCGGCAAAGACGGCTTGTGGCTGCTTGCGGTTGAGCAGGCGATCCAGTCGATTTTCGATGGCCGAACGCACCAGCAGCGGATGGCGCGAGTGGTAAATGCAGAGGTGAATGCGCTGGCCGCGCTCGGCACCGAGGCGGATCAACTCCTGCGCCACGGCAACCAGAGGATTGATGTTGGCGAAGCGCACCAGGCCAAAACTGATTGTCTTGCCGCTGACCGGGTCGACCGTGCCATTCAACTGGTGCAGACGGCTCATTTGCGGCCGCAAGGCTTGCGCCAGTTCGGCACAGACGATTTCACGCTTGGCCTGGGCAATCGGCAGCGGCAGGATTTCGGCATGCCGCCGTGCTTCGGCGCGCGCCAGCCGGGCCAGGCGTTTCTGCACGAAATTCTGGTGCTCCGTACGGTAGCTTTCGGCAGCGCTGTGCTCGGAAGCCTCCGCCGAGAACTCGTCGAACCAGGCGCAGCAAACATTGAGCGGCAGGCCGGACCGGCCTCGATGCTGCTGGAACTGCTGCCGACCGGCCAGATAAGCCTGAAACAGGCCTTCGATCAACGCCGGCGGCAAGGTGGCCGAGGAAAGCAACACCCGGCTGCCCAGCATGCCGGCCCAATGCACCAGACGGCTGAGTGCCGGCAGGTCTTCCATGCCGAAATCGTCCGGCTCGTCGAGCACCAGATCGGAACTCATCAGGCGCAGCATCGGCGGAATCTGGTGGCCACCGCGCGTGCCTTCTGTGGCGGGCATCAGGTGGTCGATGGTGCACACCAGAATGGGCGCGTTAAGCAATTTGCTGGCCGGCTGGTTTTCGCCCAGCCAGCGGTTCAGCGGGCCATCCTCCAGACTGCCGTCGTAGAAAACCTGGTTGTATTCGGGCAGCAGTTCGGCACCGGATTCCGAGCCATTGGCCTGTAGCCGCGCTTCCGCCTGTTGCTGCTCATGCAGCGCCCGCACGGCGGCACCGCCGACCAGCACGGCCATTTCGTCGCTGCCGAGACGCAGGCGGTCGCGATAGGCATCGCCGGTTTGCAGGGTCAGCGTGCGCAAACCGAGGGCGACGGTGAACCGCGCCCCGCGCCCCGAATCGGCCAGCGCATAGAGAATGCGGCCGTTGGCCAGGGTTTTGCCGCAGCCGGTCGACGCCATGTTGATGCCGAAAAAGCCCTGTTCCGCCGAGCGGGCGCGCAGGCCTTCGGCTAGGTCAAAAGCGCGGTTCTGCCAGGCAAAGGCATCCTTGCTGCGTTCGCGAAAGCCCTTGTGGCGGGCCAGACGCGGCAGTTGCGCCGCCAGCCGGGGCAAGGCCCGCACGACACGGCTGGCATTCACCTCGACGCCGATCAGGTGTTCGTCGAGACGCTGTTTGAGCTGGCCGGTTTTACGGTCGGTATTGGCGTAGACCGCCTCCTTCTTGCCGACCTTGTCGCCGTAACGCTCGCGACTGGGCTGGCTGGAGTAGTAGTGATCGGACAGCATCAGCGCCATGCGGGAAAGGTGCAGGACGTAAGCCTCCTGGCGCCAATCGCGTGGAACCCTCCCCTGCTGTTGCAGCAAGGCCGAGGCCGCTTTGCCCGCATGCTCGCGCCAATGTTTGCTGCTCAGCGGCAAGCCCTTGGGGAAATGCCAGCAGGCAGCGACTTCTTTTTGACTGGCACCTTCGCGGGCGCCGCACCAGTTGGCTTCGATATTGGCGGGCAGATAAGCCAGCGCCTTGTGATGCAGGGCTTCCGGCGTCGGCATGCGGTGATGGCTGACGATCAGCCAGCCGACCACCTGCGCCAGGGGCGGCAAGGTGGCAAACGGCGTCTTGATGCCGCTGGTGCTGAGTCCATCCTTGAGCAGGCGAGTTTCGACCTCCTTGGCCACGCTGTCCGGGAGATCGACCAGCCGCGCCAACCAGTCGGCGTCGCTATCGCCATTCACGAAAGCTTCGAACAGGCGCAGCGAAACCCACTCGTGACGATAGGCATCGGCCAGGGGCTTGCTGCTTTTCAGCTTGTTCTGAAAAGCTTCGCTGGCTTTGCCGAAATCGTGAAACAGCGCGGCGATGCTCGCCAACAAACGGATGATCTCGGCACTGTGCCAGTCGTTTTCATCGTTGGCACGCAGGATGTCGCGACGGGTGGTATTGGTTGGCGTGGCACCGCGTTCGTTGAATTGGCGGGCATCGCCGACGATCCAGATCAGTTCGCTGTGGTCCTTGCCGCGTATCCAGTGGCAGGCAACCGCGGTGTTCTTGCGGGCGGTCTGGCGCAGCAGGCGGCGCAGGGTATCCAGCCCGTTCTGGGTAATCGCCGTCTGCCAGGTGCGCTCGCCGCGCCGTTCGGCGAACTGGTCGAGGATACGCCGGGTTTCGACCAGCGCATTCTTGCTGCACTGGGAAATCAGCATGATGTTCATGATTCGGCCGCCCCCGTTTTGAGCGCGACGGCCTTGATCGTGTCGATGGCGAAATCGAGCGCCTCGGTCTGGGTGAAGCGCTCAATGCAGCCCTGGCGAAAAGTCTGCTCATCGTCGCCGCGCATGGCCGAGATGAAGGCTTGCGGCAAAACCAGCGCATCCTTGATCAGATCGGCCACGTCGAAAACCAGGCCGCCGCGCCGCGTTTTGCCGTGCAGGATCGCCAAGCCGTGCGGCAGACCGAGCACCCAGGTCGCCGTCGCCCCGAGGCCGTAGGCGAGATAGTTGCCGTGATCGAGGAAACGATTGGCCGGATCGGTGCCGCAGCCGCGCTTGGCGCGCGTGAATTCGCCGTAGCCGACGGCATTCACTGCCAGTTTGAAGAGATGCTTGGTCAGCCGGGCTTCTTCGGTCAGCAAGGCCGTGTTGTCCACGGCAGCGGCAACATGCTGGCGCGAAGATTCCAGCGCATTGAGCAAGACATGGGCGTCGACCTGGAAACCGGCGTCGGACAATGGCCGATTGTTTATCCACTGTTTGGCGATGAAATCGAGACGGACCTGTTGGAAGGCTTTGGCGGCTTCCAGGCGCTTGGCGTCGTCAAACCAGAAACGGACCCAGGCCTGTAAATACTCAGTGGGGCGATATTCGCTTTGCGGTGAAAACCAGGCGACTTCGACATCTATTTCGTTGGCGCTGAACAAGGGCGTACCACCGCCCCCGCAGAAACCGACCATCACGCCCGCCTTGGCCAATTCCCGCATGGCCGCTTGCGTGATGGAAGTGCCCGTGCCGAGCATGACCGACGTGGTATTGGCGATGGGGATGTTCCAGTACATGGAGCGCGATCCCTCGTCGGTCACGTATTCGACGCGACCGCCATTGACCAGAACCCGGCAGTGTTCAAGGTAGTAAAGATTGGCCCGCTTGGAGTGCAGGATGGTTTTCAAGTCGGAGGGGGTGAAATCATCCATGGGTATATCTCCTGGCGGCAGCCAACAGCAGTTGTGACACCTTCTCCCTTAACCCCGCCGGCCCCACCACCTGGCAATCCGGCCCGTATTTCAGGATGTCCATGATCAGCTCCGGATCGTTGCTGTAGGGCAGGCGCAGCTGGTAGCTGCCGTCGTCGAGGAAACTGCCTTGCTGTTCGGGATGCCAGTGTTCGGCGGCAACCCAGCGGGCGCGTTCTGGGGTGAAAACCAGCGTTGCCCATTGCACCTCGACGCCAGCGAAGATGCCGTAGCCGGCACCCAGCGCGGCATCGAGTTCGGACTCCGGAATATCCCGCGCCGTGGCGTCGATGGTCTTCAGCGACTCGATGGCGTCGATGGCGAAGCTGCGCAATTCGTCGCGCCAGTGGCACCAGGCATCGAGATACCAGTTGTCGCGGTAGTGGGTCAGGCGCAAGGGCGAGATTTCGCGCTCGCTGCGGCTGCCGTTGCTGCGCGCCACGTAGCGGATGCTCAGCCGGCGCCGTTCCATGAGCGCGGCGGCGATGTGCTGGAAATGCTGCGGCGCGTAGTGGCGGGCCGCAGCACTCAGGATGCGGACGCGGCGGGCGATGTCGGCCGCCGAGTCGGCGGTGCTTTCGAGCATGCCGAGCAGGCGCTGGCGCAGGGGGCCGACATGCTCGGCCAGCAGCCCACCGCTATCGAAGGCGGTGAGGAGCTGCTGCATGCTGAGCAGGGCGTGGATCTCGCTGGCCGAAAACCAGACGCCGGGCAGCTCATAGCGTTCAACATTGCTGTCGATCCGGTAGAGGCCGGTGTCCCGGTCGCAGACGATGGGGACCTGCATGCGCTCCTTGAGTTCGCGCAAATCGCGATGCAGGGTGGCACGGGAAACCTCAAGGCGTTGCTGCAGATCGGAAAAACTGACGCCGCGCCGGGTGAGCAAGATGCGCTCGATGATGCTGAATCGTTCAGACCTGGTCATGCCGACCTCATTGTGTTTTGCCATCATCATAGCCGGATGTACTTTTCCGCACTACTTGCGAAAGGCAGATCAGCAGGGCATCCCGAGGACTATGGCGGCAAAGACGAGGGCAACGAAAACGAGGCGGTCAGGAAAGTAAGCAGTGGACATGGCGTTCTCCCGTGATGGTGTGACGCCATCTTGGGCCGCCCCAGTCTCACTGCTTAAGACTGGGTGGCGAGGCGGGAGAATTTCTTTTGCCGGACCGGGCAAGCCGCGGCTCACGGCTTGTCCGGCTGGCATTAGCCGGCTTGCGCCACGGCCGCCGGGCCGGGCGCTGCGTCCATCGCCCAAACGCTGTCGGCGGCGCCATGGCTGACGCGCCTTGCGGTGGCGCGGGCCAGGGCGGCGAAGCACATGGCGCCGGCCAGGGCGGTGAGATCGACTCCGAGGCTGGCTGCCGAGCCATGCCCCCACAGGCCGAGGCCGGGCAGACACCAGGCCAGCAGGGTGGTAAGCGGGATGAGCAGGGTCAGGGCGGCGGCGGCCCACAGCAGGTGCACGGCGGCCGGCCCGCAACCGCGCCGGAATGCCCAGCCCAGGCTGGCGAAGAAGGCGGCGTAGTAAAGCCCGGTGTGCCAGGCGGCGAGGTCGGCGACATGTCCGTACAGCCATTTGCCGCCGACGATGGTCAGGGAGATGCCGCAGACGCAGCCTAGACAGACGCCAACCGTGGCGGCGGCCAGCCAGCGCACGTCGCGCCGTTGCGCCGGGATCTCATTGCTCTGCCGGGCGGCCTTGCGGCGGCGGCTTTCCACCCAGAGCAGGTTGCCGCTGTAGAACAGCCAGGCGCCGGCCAGGCCGAGCAGGAAGTACAGCCATTGCACCAGCGTGCCGCCGAAGGCCGCCATGTGCAGCGCGAAGAAGCTGCTGACGAAGAGATTGGGCGTGCTTTGCCGGCCGGGCAGGAAATCGGCGTTGATGACCTTGCCGCTGTACGGATCGAGGGCAAGGAAGCCGCCGCGTGCCCGTGGCGAGACGGCGGCCGCATCCTTGCCCCAGACGCGGACGGTGGCGCGCGGGCCGGTGACTTGCTGGTATTGCAGCATGCTGGGGACGAAATCCGGGGCGTAATCGCGGGCCTTGGCGACCAGTTCGAGCGGGCTCAGCATGGCCGCCGGATCGCGCCCTGCGGCGGGCGCGCCGCCCGACCGGGGGCGCTGGAAGGCGGCGGCCCATTTGCCTTCGTGCACCAGCTGGTCCTGGATCACATAGATTTCATCGTGATAGGCGAAGACCACTGAAGTCAGCGCCATGACCAGATGGAAAGGCAGGCTGACGATGCCGACCACGTTGTGGGCGTCGAGCCACATGCGCTTGAGGTTCTTGCCGACGCGCAGCGCGAAGAAATCCTTGACCAGCGAAGGCAGCAGCACGACGACGCCGGAAACCAGGGCGAGCGAATAAAGCGCGGCGACCAGGCCCATCAGCCAGCGGCTCGGGTCGTTGTCCACCGGCAGCCCGACCACCCGGTGCAGCGTGTCAATGAAGCCGGCCAGCGGCGAGGGATGCGTTTCAACCACCTCGACCTGCCCATTGGCGTCGAGCCGGGCGGCGTAATGGCGCACCCCGCTCGTGTCGTGCTCGTCGGCCTCGGCCGGCCGGACCTGCCAGACCATGCGCCCGGCGACGTGTTCGGCATTTTCAAGATGGACGGTGAAATCCCGCGCCGCCGCCGGGTCGGCCTGCAGGGTGCCGACGATGAGCGGCTGGGCCTGGGCCAGCGGCACGCCGGCCTGGGCCAGCGGCGGCGCAACCCAGCGCGCCAGCGGTTCCTTGAAGACGGTCAGGGCGCCGGCATAGAAGGCGATGAACAAGGCCAGGCCGGTCAGGATGCCGGTCCAGGTATGCACGACCTTGTAGATTTTGACGTAGTCGGTACGCAAGGTATTCAGCTTCCAGTCGGGATTGAACGCAGGGCGAGAAAGGCGCCGAGCACCAGGCTGCCGGCGATGCCCAGCACCAGCCAGGCGCGGCCGCCGCTGCGGAAGAAATAGACGCCGCTGAGCACGCCGAGCCAGATCGGCGGCACCATCCACATCGCCAGTTGCCCGCGGATCGACAACGGCATCGCGCCATTGGCTTGCGCGAACAGGCCGCTGCAGCCGAGCGCCAGCAAGCCGCCGCCGACCAGGCCGGCGAGGGTTTTCGCAAGCCAGTCGCGGCGGATGGCCGGGGTGTCTCGATCAGCCATTTTGCCCCCGCCGGCGGAGGTCGAGCAGCGCGCCCAGGTAAGGCAGCAGCGAGAAGAGCAGCATCAGGAGGGTAGCAAAAACGAAGAGCGTGGCCAGCACCTGCATCTCCCGCGCCAGGGCAAAGCCGCCGCCCAGCAAGGCGACCAGCCCGGCCAGGCGGGCCGGCCAGGCGGGCCAGGGCGCCGCCAGCCAGCGCTGGTTGGGCGAAGCCAGGTAGATGGCGACGCAGCCCAGGGAAAGCAGGGCCAGGCCGATCAAAACGAAGGGTTTCATCGGGCGTTCCTCGTCAAGTTACGGGTTCAGGGCGTCGCCAGCTGCGCCAGGAAGAACTGCATGCCGCGGCTGAGCGCCGGCAACCAGGCCGGCCCGTGGTCCTCGCCGGCCAGTTCGTGATAGACCACCTTGTCCTTGAGGGCGGACTGGGCTTGCAGCGTCGCGGCCAGGTCGCGGGCTTCCGGGATCATCGTCCGACTGGCCAGCAGGGCGCGCATCTCGGGCGAGTAATTGCCTTTCGGCGGGTCGTCTTCGAGCGCCCCGACGCTGATCTGGATGCGCGGCATCACGGATTGGGCGAGCAGCCCCGGCAGTTCGCCCAGCACCCGCTTGTCCTGCCACCAGATCGAGGGGCTGGAGGCGATGAAGGTCGAGAAGCTGGCCGGCCGGGTAAACAGCGCGTGCAGCACGAACAGGCCGCCGAAAGAATGGCCGAACAAGGCCTGGCGGCGCGGATCGATGCGGTAGCGGGCGGCGAGCAGGGGCTTGAGTTCCTGCTCGATGAAGCTGAGGAAGCGTTCGGCGCCGCCTTCGCCGGGCGCCGCGACTACACCATCGGGGCCGACGGTGTAGTCGCGGCGGCGGGCCGCCACGTCGAAATCGTCGGTGCCGGGGTAGCCGATGCCGACCACCAGCGGCGGCACTTGCCCGGTGACCTCGCGCCGCCCGGCGGCGCTACGCGCCAGGAAGGCCGCCACCGGGAAGGCGGCATTGCCGTCGAGCACGAAGATCACCGGATGGCCGGCCGCCGGCGGCGGCGAGGCCGGCTCGGCAACGAAGATCCGGTAACGCTGGCCGCTGCCCGCCGCCTCCATGTCGAACTGCTTGGCGTGCGGCAGCACGACGGCGCTGGTCGCCGGCAGGCTTTCGGCCAGCGCCGGCGGCACGCTGGCCGCCTGCGCCACGCCGGCCAGGATGAGTGCGGTCAGGCTGCGCACGGCGTCAGAAGTCCATGGTGGCGGAAGCGGTGATCGTCCGCGGCGCGCCCAGGGTGGCCATCGAATAGCTGTCGCTGAAGCTGCCCGACCAGTAACGCTTGTCGAACAGGTTGTTCGCCGTCAGGCGCAGGACCAGCGGCCGCCCTTCCAGCTTCGTGCTGTAGCGGGCGCCGGCATCGACGATGCCCCAGCCCGGAATGCGCTGCTGGTTGGCGGCATCGAGGTACTGGCTGCTGGTCGTCACGACGCGGCCGCTCAGGGTCAGGCCGGAGACCATCGGTACATCCCACTCGGTGCCCAGGTTGCCCTGCCAGCGCGGTGCGCCGATGGCGACATTGCCGTCGTAGCGGTGATAGGCGGTCTTGGTCTGGACGCCCTGCGAATAGGCGATGCCGCCCAAGATGCGCAGATTGCGCGTCAGTTCGCCGAAGGTGTTCCACTCCAGGCCGCGCACGCGCTTCTCGCCGTCGTCGGAATAGGTCGGATTGGTGGCGCTGCCCAGCGCGACCATGGTCGGCTTGGTGATTTCGAAGAGGCTCAGCGTATTGCTGAACTTGCCGGCCTCCCACTTGATGCCGCCTTCCATCTGCTCGGTCTTGTACGGGGCGAAGACGAAATTGCGGTTGGTGGCCAGGGTATCGGAGACCGTGTCGCCCTTGCTCAGGCCCTGCACGTAATTGGCGTAGAGGGAAACCGACGGCCCCCAGGGTTTGACGACGACACCGAGAGCCGGCGTCACGGCGCTCTTGTCGTACTTGGCGGTGACGGCGCCGGTGCTGGCGTTGTAGTTGGTGGTCTTGACGTTCTGGTTGCGCAAGCCGACGGTGATCCGCAGGCGGTCGTCGAGCAGGCTCAGGGTATCGACCAGCGCCAGGCTGCCCAGCGTGGTTTCCGAGGTCTTCGGGGCGGAGGCCGGCGAGGCCGGCATGACCAGCGAGCTGACCGGGTTGTAGATGTTCGAGGTGGTGCTCACCGAGTTGGTGGCCGAGCCGCTTTCCTGCTCCAGGCCGGTGGCGTGCAACACGACTTCGTGGCCGACGACACCGGTGGCGAAGCGCGAGCGCAGGCCGGCTTCGGCCGCGACGCTGTCGGTGTAGGAGCGGGTGCCGTTGGTGGCGGCGGTGAAATTGCCGTTGACGGCGATGTTGCGGGCGTGGGTGCCGTTGATGAAGCCGGTCTGCTCGAAATTCATCACACCGGCGCTGGCAAAGGCGGTCAGGTGGGGGTTGAATTCGTACTCGGCGCGGGCAATGACCGCCTTGCTTTCCAGCTCGCCGCTGGCGCCCGGGAACATGTTCTTGCGCGGGTCGAGCGCGCTCGGAATCGGCGTGCTGTTCTGGAACCAGTACATAGCCGGCGTGCCGCCGCTGAACGATTCCTTGTTGTAGTAGGCGTCGAGCGAGGCAGTCAGCGCATCGCCGCGATAGTCGAAGGCGCCGGAAAGAAACTGGCGCTTCTTGGACTGGCCGTCGAGCTCGGTATCGCCATTGCTGAAGGCGCCGTTGACGCGGGCACCGAAGGCATTGTGCTCGCCGCCCCGGCGGCCGACATCAAAGCTGCTCAGCACCTGCCCGGCCGACTGGTAGCCCAGCGAAACGCGGGTCAACGGATCGTCGCCAGCCCGCTTCGGCACCAGGTTGATCACCCCGCCGACGCCGCCGCCCGGCGGCATGCCGCTGAACAGCGCGCTCGGCCCCTTGAGCACTTCGACCCGCTCGACGGCTTCGAGCGGCGCATGGCCGACCGGCGCCAGGCCGAAGACGCCGTTGATCGCCAGTTCCGAGGAATTGACGTCGAAGCCGCGCACGCGGAAGTTTTCGTAGGCATGCCCGCTCGACGTCGTGAAGCGGACCGAGGGATCGTTCGCCATCACGTCGGCGACGCTGCGCGCCTGCTGGTTCTCGATCAGTTCGGCGGTATAGCTGGTGATGTTGAACGGCGTATCCATCACGCTCTGGTTACCCAGCGCCCCGAGGCGAGCCCCCCTGGCGACCTGGCCGCCGGCGTAGGGAGCGGGCAGTTCGGCGGATTGCTCGGCGGCGGCCGAGACCTTGACCGCCGGCAGCGTCTGCTCGGTAGCGGCGTCCTGATTGGAAGTGGTTTGGGCAAAAGCCCATTGCGGCAGAGCAAGCATGCTCATCGCCAAAGCGAGCGGAGTCATTCGCAGCATCGTGTTATTCCCTGAATATGAACACTGGCTGGCGACGGCTGGCTGTGTGACAACTTGTTGGCACGCCCGACAGGGCGACTGAATATTTACCTCACGCCGCCAATTGTAATTGATAACCACTCGCATTTACAACATTTGGGAATCGTTCGAACGCCCGCCCCACCAGCTTGCCCGAGCCGGCAGACGCAATTGCTCAAGCAGCGCCTCCGCCCGGCTGGCGATTGCCATGCAATATGAGTTGAGGCAGGATACCCGGGCTCGCGCCGCCCCTGCTCTCTTGAGGGAAAAGTACGGCACGCCCCTCGGCCCTCCCTTCGCCTCCTGCCTTCCTGTTGCCCAAGACCATGCCCAAGCCCTTGCTGCCATTCGCTACCTGGCGCCGGATCAGTCTGACGACGCTGCTCCTGCTTTTCCCGTTTGCCGTCCCGGCACAGGACGCCGCACTGAGCGGCAAGTCGACCGGCCCGGTCGTCATGCTGCCGCGCCTGGCGGCCCAGGACGGCCAGTTCGGCCTGCATCTGCCGGGCCGTGAATACAAGGCGGGCAGCGGCTGGTGGGCGCTGGCCTGCCCCGGCCGCTGCGAGCTGTATCCGCTGAGCCTGGGCATCAAGCCGCAGCGCCACCCGGTCTACGACGGCGACCCGGTACCGGGCCAATTGCTCAGCTTCACGCCGCCCCCGCCGGTCGGCGAGGTGCTGGTGCTGTTCAAACCGGTGCGCCTGAAAACGGAACTGAAGTTGCAGCCCGGACCGGTCGCCACCTATTACCCCGGCCTGATCCCCCACCTGCGCCGGCCGGCGACGCCGGGCACGATGGAAGGCGAAGTCGGCCTGCCCAAGGGACAGCAGGCCCGCCTGGTGCCCACCCTGCTCCTGCCGGAGAACACCGGCCAGCCGCGTTGGGAGCTGGAGGCGCAAACGCCGCTGGCGCTCGAACTGCACTTCGACGGCCGCCGCCAGATGCTGGGCACCTTCAATTTCGGCATCGAGGGGGTCAAGGCCTTGAAGCCGTCCGACTACCTGATCTGGGCCGGCGACCTCGATGGCGACGGCAAGCCGGATTTCCTGATCAATTTCGATTTCCAGGGCACCGACCAGGCGCTTTTCCTCTCCTCGCTGGCGCAAGGCGACGAACTGGTCGGCGAGGCGGGACGCTTCCAGTATTTCCCGATCGACAGCGCGGGGTGCTGAGCATGGACCTGAAACAGAAGCTGCGCCGCCTGCTGCTCATCGCCGGCACCTGCCTGCTGGCCCCGGCCTGGGCCGACAGCCCGCCGCCCTCGCCGCTTCCCGGCGAGCAGGTCCGCTACGAGGACGTCCCCTTCCGCGAGCAGTTCGCGCCGCCGCTGGCCGGGCCGGACAACAGTCTCTATGTCTTTACCGAGGCGGCCCGCTGGCAGATCTGGCCGCTCGAGGCCGGCCGCGTCAAACGCCTGCCCCTGGCGAAATTCGAAGTCCCGGTCGGGCCGCGTATCGGCTATTCGGAAAACTACCCGGCGCGCTACGCCAGCCTTGCCACGGCCCAAGGCCACTGGCTGATCGGACCGAGCCTCGAACTGATCCGTCCCGATGGCAGCCGCCTGAGCGGCCGCCTCAAATGGCCGCGCCACCAGATCAAGGCAGTGGACCTGGCGGACGGCAGCATTCTCGTCATCGGCGGCTACAGCTGGCCGGAAAAACGCGACTACAGCGCCAACCTCAAGCTCGAACGCGTCTGGCTCGACGCCGGCAACCGCATCCAGAGCGAGGAACTGCCGCCGATTCCGCTCGATCTCAAAGGCCCCGGCAGCGGCGAGCTCTACGGCTACGGCGCGGTCCGCACCGCCAACGGCCAGTTGCTGCTCGCCGGCAGCGAATATCACAACATCAGCCTGCTCTTCGATCCGGAAAAACGCAGCTGGCGCAAATTGACCGGCCTGCCCCGGCCACGCAACGACCCCGCCCTGACCTTGCTGCCCGACGGCCGCATCTGGGCCACCGGTGGCAGCGGCTGGCGCATGGCCGAAACGACCAGCGAACTGTGGAATCCGCAAACCCAGACCTGGAGCCCCGGCCCCGACCTCCCGGTGCCCATGGTCGACCACCGTGCCGTGTTGAACGACAGGCGCGACACCGTGCTGCTGGCCGGCGGCTACCACCCCGCCGTACTCGGCTGGAAAATGGGCAAGGACGGCGTTTTCGTTGCCGCCCGCCACGGCGAGCAGCGCCGCCTGGCCGGCGTGGTCGGCTTACCCGGCGACCGCCTGGTCCTGACCGGCGGCCGCCATGCCCGCGACTATGGCGAAGGCTGGGGACGCAGCACGGCCGGCTTGTCGGTGCTCAATGTCGACAGCAATGGCAGCGGCACTCACCTGCCGGTGTGGCCGATCACCCGCAGCGGTGCCCTGCTCGAACGCCAGGGCCAGCTGTTCGCCATCGGCGGCCTGCTCCACCACGCCCACAACGGCAGCGAAGACGACAACGGCAGCCGCCTGGTCGAGCGCTTCGACACCGCCAAGGGGCTGTACCAAACCCTGCCACCGCTGCCCCTGGTCGCCGGCCCGACGCAAGCCGCATGGATCAGCGAGCAGGAAATCCTCGTCCATGCCGAAAACGTCGGCCGCGAACAGGACAACCGCCAATGGCTCGGCCTGCTCAACCCGCGCAGCGGCGCCCTGCGGACCTTGCCGCTACCAACCAATCCGACCTACATCATGTCCGACGGCATTCACCGCAAGATGCAACTGGTCGGCGCCCACGCCGGCCGCGCCTGGCTGATCGCCGAAGACGGCGAAGCGCTGCGCGTCTCGCCCCGCCCGCCGCACTACGAACCGGCCCTGCGCCTGCAACGCCAGCGCCGCGACTTCAGCGGCCGGGTGCTGGCCGACGGGCGCGTCGTCATTGCCGGCGGCCAGGTCGAATCGGAACTGGTTGCCGCCCGCCCGGCCAACTGCAAGGACTGCCCGACCCGCTACCTCGGCTTCGGCCCCCAACTCCCGGCCCGCCGCCACGAAATCTACGATCCACAAGCCGCCACCTGGTCCAGCTCCGCCCCCTCGCGCGCCGCCGGCGGCCCGGTCGGCATCTTTGCCGACGGCGCCGTCGCCAAGCTGGGCGAACTGAGCGAGCGCAAAGGCGAAGCCGGCGAACGCACCATTCCTTTACTGGAAATCGCCGACCCGACCGGCAAAAGCTGGCGCAGCCTGCCCCTGCCCGGCGACTTTCCTACCGACGTGACGGTCGCCAATGCCTATCTGCACACCCTGCGCAAC
Source organism: Rhodocyclales bacterium GT-UBC (assembly GCA_003583745.1). Lineage (GTDB taxonomy): Bacteria > Pseudomonadota > Gammaproteobacteria > Burkholderiales > Rhodocyclaceae > Azonexus. The sequence continues at coordinate 32,984 of QXPY01000012.1, forward strand.
GACAACACCAACCTGCCCCGCGCCCTCTTCCTCGGCGCTTGGTCCAGCGGCGAAATCCAGTGGTGGTGGCTCGACGACATCGACACCGTGCCAAACACCTGGCGCCCATTCGGCAAAGCCGTCCCGCCCTACACTTTCCCGCCCGGCGAAATCGCCACCGGCAAGAAAAATGAGCGCGGCCAGCCCATCGTTTTACAAGGTGGCGCAGCGGGGGTGATCGCCTATCCGCGGCCGTAAGCCGGAGGACTGAAGGGAAGGCCGGCCAGCAAAGCCACGCCCTGCCCGGCGCCCAGAAAGCAAAAAGCCCAACCGGTGAGGCTTGGGCTTTTTGCTGCTTCAGGCCAGCATCAGGCCTGCATCCAGGCGCTGGGCGCGCCCATGGCGTTGAGGTCGGAAGTACCGACTATCTGGAGGATGTTGGCGGCGGCCTGGAAGTCCGAGGCGATTGCGCTCTGCGCCTGATCGGCGACCCGATAGACGGTATCCCCGAAGCGGAGCAGCTCGATATTGCGCAGGATGCTCTCGTCGGCACTCGACACCTGGCGGATGACCACATCGAAAGTGCCGGATGAGGTTTCCTTGAGGGCGAGCTGGTAGTTCTGAACGGGACCGTAGAAGGCGGCCATGTCGAGGTCGTTCCCGCCATCCAGAAGATTGCTGCCATTACCGCCGACCAATAGATCCTTGCCATCGCCACCGAACAGCTGGTCATTGCCGGCGCTGGACAGCAGGCCCAGTTCGCCGAGGTTGAGGGTCTGGGTCAGCTGCAGGTTGCCGGCGGCATCTTCCATCAGGGCGCGGCTGTTGTCATGCAGGGCCAGGGCCTTGAGCGCCTGAACCCAACTGCCGCCTCGAGTGATGTGGTCGACGCCGAGCTGGACCACCGCCTCCGGCGCTGAGCCCCAGATCTGCTCGATCAGGGCCTGCATCCGGCTTTCGACAGTTTGCTTGCCGAACCCGCCGTGGTCGAGGAAATAGGCATAGGCGCCCTGGGCCAGGACATCGGCCGTCAGCCCCGCCTGAGCAGCCTCGGAGAGGAGTGCGGCAGTGGGTCGCTCGCCGGTGACGGCATGGTAGATCAGGGACAATTCGGAGAGTTGCCCCCAATCCTGCTTGAGAATGGCGAGACGCTCGTCGAGTTGCACGCTCTGACGGTCATTCGCGCTCCAGTCCAGCGTGATGCTGGTGCTGGCAATACTGGCCAGGGTGGCGTCGGTGGCGACGTAGCCGACCCGCATCTGCCCCCGATCGTCAAGGGCGAAGTTCCAGTTGCCGGCGTCGCTCGCCCCGCCGACGAGGACATCGTTGCCTGTGCCGCCGTGCAGGACGTCATCGCCAATGCCGCCCACGACGAAGTCGTCGCCCTCGTCGCCGTAGAGCTGATCGTTGCCGGCCTTGGAGCCGACGGTGTCATTGCCGGCTCCGCCGTGCAGGACGTCGTCGTCGGCGCCAAGGACGATGTACTGGCTGGCTCCGTCGCCACTGACAAGGTTGCGGCCTTCGCCGCCGATCACCTTGGCAGAACCGATGATGATGGCGAACTCGATGTTGTCGAGTTGCAGGACGGTACCGGCCGGGAGATCCCGGGTATCGATGACCAGGGCTTCCTGCTGATCGGGATTGGCTGCGGACGCGGCGGCACCGGAAACCAGGACGGGAGTGCCCGGAGCCTGGCTGCCACTGGCGGCAGTGAGGATCAGGGTACGGACGGTAACCTGGGTCGACGCGGTGACGGTAGCCACGTAGGCATCGATCCCATCCGAAAGGATCTGCTGATAGATGGGATCATCCGCTATGCGGGGCTCACTGGCATTGATCAACTGTTGCCGGAGGGTAAGGCTGGCGCTTTCCTGGGCGGAGGACTGGACCCCGACCCCGACGGGGAGGCCGACGGCGAGGATGGTGGTGCTGCCGCTGGTGACCAGGGGGATGTCGGCCAGACTGTCGTTGGACGTGGCCTGATCCTCAACCCGGGTTGCGGTGACCGGGGCAATGGTGGTCGTGGTGGTGGTCGAACCGTCCGGGTTGGTTTGCTGCGCAGTCTGGAGGGTGACACCGTCCACCTGATTGCTGGGATTGGGCCCGGGATCGGGATTGAGGGGGGGCGGGTTCTCGTCGACGTCGGACACGGTGACGGAAAGGGCCTGCTGGTCGGTGGCGGTGCCGTCGGAGACCTGGACGACGACCTCATAGACATTGTTGGCGCCAACGTCGGTGGGGGCCTCGAAATTGGGCGCCGCGACGAAACTCAAGGCACCGCTGGAAGCGTTGATCGAGAACCTGGCGGCATCGGCGCCACCAGCGATGCTGTAGGTGAGCGGGTCGGCATTGGCGTCGGTAGCGTTGACGGTGGTGACGGCGGTGCTGTTCTCGGCGATGGTCACCGCCGCCGTGGCTCCCCCGCCGTTGGAGGTGATCACTGGCGCGGCGTTGGGGGAGACATAGCGGATGTCGGTGCCGCTCAGCTCGAAATTGCTGCTTGAATAACTGCCGGTCAGCTGAATCTGCAGTTCCGCTGCATCCTCCACCCCGTCCGTGTCGATGTAGAGCGTGGTGTTGCCCCCGGACTGCTGGATTTGTACCGAATTGGCCGCCACCGTGGTGCCATTCCCCACCGAAACGGTCCCGCTGCTGAAGTTGCGCCCCGTGGCACGAATCGCGTCGCCACCGCCAAAATCGGTGATGGTGTCCGTTCCGAAATCGGTGATGTTGTAGATGACAAGGTTGTCGGCTGAATCCTTCTCTGCAGCCTGATACAGGAAGACGTCGTCACCGGCTCCACCGGTGAGGGTGTCATTGCCCAGGCCGCCGGCCAGCACGTCGTCGCCGCTGCCGCTGGAGAGGGTGTCGTTGCCGCCGCCGCCGTACACGATGGAATCCACCGTTCCCGTATCGGTGAAGGTGTCCGCCCCGTCGTAGAGGTAGTAGGCCAGGGCACCTGAAGCCGGTGCCACGGTGCTGTTCAGGTTGAGGGTGGTGTCGTTGTCGAAGGGAGTTTCGTTTTGGGGGTCGGTGATCAGGTAGCTGTCATGGACCGCGACGGTGGCGCCGCTGAAGTCATTGCTGCCGATATTGAGAACCGACTGGATCACGGCCTCGTTGAGCACCCCGAAATCGGCATCGACAAGGGTATTGCCGGAAATGCCGAGCACGGTCCCGGTGTTCAGCACATCGTTGATGCCGACGCCGACGAAGCCCCCTGCGCCCCCGCTCACCCCGGCAAAGGTGTTGCCGGTGATGGTGGTATCGTCCGCATACGCCAGCAGCACACCGCTGGCCCGGTAATCGGCATTGAGAAAGCCGAAGTTGGTGATGGTGTTGTCGGTGATGGTGGCGGTGGTACCCGTGCGCAGGCCGCCAGAACCGATCTGGATGCCGTTCTGCCCGGAGACCCCGGCCGTTCCTGAACCGGTGATGGTGGTGTTGTCCACCGTGATGTCCAGCATGGGTCCCCAGCCGATGATGCCGGTTTTCTGGAAGTTGGAGATGTCCGAGTTCTGGATGGTGACGTAGACCTTGCTGCCGAGGCTGGCATCGGCCTCGGCCATGATGGGGAAGTTCTCCCCCCAGCCCCATTCGCCGCTGTCGGTACTCCGAAAATTGCTGAGACTGACGTTGTCGATCAGGGCATTGGAGTTGACGATGCCGATGCCCAGCAGATCCTTGTTATTGGGTAAGCCGTCGGCAAGCCCCTGATCCCGCCCATCGATGGTCAGGTTCTTGATGGTGACGGTACCGGCGTTCGGGTCGTCCACATCGACGTTCACGACGGGCATGCGCCAGCGCCCATCATTGGTCAGCATGTCCGGCAGGACCTGCTGCAGGGCACCCGAATCCGGCGCTTCCAGCGTCACATGGCCCGCTGCCCCGTTCAGGGCATCGATGGTGACGTTCTTGCTGACATTGAACTGGCCCCGGTAGGTGCCGTCGTGGATCAGGATGGTGTCACCATCCTTGGCCACGGCCAGGGCTTCCTGAAGGTTGAACCCGTCGGCCGCGTCGCCCTGGGCATCCAGGGTGGTCTGGTCCACATGGATGATGCTGCTGGTGACCGTTACGTCGGACTGGGTCGTGGTGGTACCGTCGGAGAGGGCCATACGGATGATGGCGTCGCCATAGGGCGTGCTGTTGCTGTAGCCGATGTGCTTCACCACATCCTGGACCAGGGCGCTGCTGGCATTGGCGTTGAAGCTGATCGCCAGGCTGCCTCCGACATTGGTATAGGTGGCAAAGACGGTACTGCCGTCGGAGAGGGTACCGGCGGCGGCCGTGAATGAGGCGCCTGAAGTGAAGCTGAACTGATCGTTGGCGCAGGGATCGGCCGTGCCGGAGGAAACCCGTTGCACGGTCAGGCTGGCACCATTCCAGTTGCCGTTGCCGCCATTCAAGGCATCCAGTTCGGTGTCGCTGACCAGGGCGCTCGCGCTCGCCAGACCATTGCTGGCCGCGGCCAGGGTGAGGGTGTTACCGGTACCGGCCCCTGCTCCGTTCAAGTCCAGAACGGGGGAGGCATTGGCGGAAACGGTCACCGTCGTGGCCTGATAGGCGATATTGCCGGCCGCATCGGTAGCCTTCAGGTAGATATGGTAGTCGCCAGCGCTGAGGGCGGCGGCGCCGACTTTCAAGGTGTTGCCGGCGATGCTGAAACTGCCGTTGTCGGCATCGTTGGTGCCATTGCCGACTGCGAAGGCATAGCTGACGGCCTGGCTGTCCGTGGCGGCCAGGGTCAGGAGGTTGGCATTGCTGGTGGCACTGGCGGAAGCCACGCTGGGAGTGCTGGATGAGGTCCAGCTGGGCGCGCTGGTGTCGATATCGATGCTCAGGCCGCTGGAAGCCGTGGAGGTATTGCCGGCGGCATCGGTGGCCTTGACCGTCAGGGTGTGGCTGCCGGCGGAGAGTACGCTGCTGGTGATGCTCCAGTTTCCGCCCGTTGCCGTTGCGCTACCGAGCACCGTGCTGCCATCGCTGTCGTAAAGGGTGACGCTGCTGCCGGACTCGGCGGTGCCGGTCACGGTGGGCGTCGTGTCGTTGGTGAGATTGTCCGTGCTGGAGCTACCGCTGTCGGAAGCAGCGCTCAGGTCGGGAACGGCCGGCGCCGTCGGCGCGGTGGTATCGAAGGCATAGGCCTGGCTATAGACGGTCCCATCATTGCCGGCGGTATCGGTGACCTTGACCTTGAGGGTGTTGCTGCCGGTCAGGGTCTGGCCGGAGAGGGTCCAGGTGCTCTGGCCCACCGTCGCCGTGGCGGTCGTCCAGGTACTGCCGTTATCGAGGGAAACCTGAACGATCTCGCCGGCCGCCAGGTTGGCCGAGAGGGTGCCGCCGATGTCTTGCGCAGCGGTCTTGGTGATGAAGTCGCTGCTGGAGGAGCCGGTGTCGGCGGAGAAAGTTGCCGTGGCAATGGTCGTGGTCGGCGCCGTGGTGTCGAGGACATAGGCCTGGCTGTAGACAGGAGCATCGTTGCCGGCGGTATCGGTGACCTTGACCTTGAGGGTGTTGCTGGAGCCCAGCGTCTGACCGGAGAGGGTCCAGGTGTTCTGGCCCACCGTCGTCGTGGCGGTCGTCCAGGTAGCGCCGTTGTCGTGGGAGACCAGAACGGTCTCGCCGGCCGCCAAGTTGGCCGAGAGGGTACCGCTGATCGTCTGGGCCGCCGTTTTGGTGATGAAGTCGCTGCTGGAGGAGCCGGTGTCGGCGGAGAAAGTTGCCGTGGCAATGGTCGTGGTCGGCGCCGTGGTGTCGAGGACATAGGCCTGACTGAAGGTGCTGCCATCGTTACCGGCGGCATCGGTGACCTTGATCTCGAGGGTGCTGCTGGCCGTCAGGGTCTGGCCGGAGAGGGACCAGGTGTTCTGGCCCACCGTCGCCGTCGCGGTCGTCCAGGTACTGCCGTTATTGAGAGAGACCTGAACGATCTCGCCAGCCGCCAGATTGGCCGAGAGGGTGCCGCTCACGGTCTGGGCTGCGGTCTTGGTGATGAAATCGCTGCTGGAGGGGCCGGTATCGGCGGAGAAGCTTGCCGTGGCGACGGTCGTGGTCGGCGCCGTGGTGTCCAGGGTATAGCTGTGGGTGTAGGCCGTGCCGCTGCCGTTGCTGTCGGCGACGCGGGCCTGGAAGGTGCTGCTCCCGGCCAGGGTGGTGGTGGTAGACCAGGTGCTCTGTCCGACGCTGTAGGTCGTGGCGTTGGACCAGGTGGCGCCGTTATCGTAGGAAACCTCGACTTTTTCGCCCGTCGCCAGGTTGGCGCTCAGGGTGCCGCTGATGGTTTGCGCAGCGATTTGGGTAACCCAGTCGGTATTGCTGCTGCCGCTGTCGTCGGAAAGGGTGGCGGTGGAGACGTCGGTATAGGTGGTACCCGTCGGTGTACTGGATAGCACCAAGTTATCTAAAAACAGCTGAGCTTCGGTCGTCGATATTTCCAGCTTGGCGACTCCGTCGAAGCCGGTTAGGTCGAAATGGACGAAATGATGAAAAGCATCGACATCTTGTATGGTGACTGACATGCCCGGAATCGGAATTCCGCTGCCGTCCAAACCCCTCACCGTAATGTCCGGGGTGGGAGTGGTTTGGCCTTGGTTTGCATTAATTTCATATGCACCGTCGTGGTCCCAGCCGGCATCTATGCCAATGGCATTGAAGGTGCTGCCATCTGTCTTGCCAATAACAATTGAGTGAGGGTAGGTTGTGAACGAATCGTTTGCAAAGCTGCCCGTATACGCATAGCCGCTTTGAGGCGGATAAAGGGCGAAGCCGCCATTATTTGGGTCGACGCGGGTAAACGTCATTGATGAAGAAGTCAAAGTGCCGTCAGGGTCGTATCTGATGCTATATGGCTGTCCATCCAGAATTCCGCCGCTAATATGGGCTAGTTCTGACCACTTGCTAAGTTCCGCAGGAGTATCGTCAAAGGTATACGTGGTAAGCCCAAGCAGATTGATATAGTCAGCGGGGGTCAGCGCAGTGCTTTCAATCACTCCGGAGCTTCCTGTCTCCAACACCCAGTCCCCACCCAAGGCGCTGTTTCCCGTTGGGTCATCCGAAGCCGCCACATCAGCCCCCGTCAGCTGCGCCAGCCTGCCGATGAAGTCGATGCCGCTCTGGCCTTGCGCCACGTTGCAGCCGTAGAGCAGGAAGTCGCCATTTTCGTTGAGGCTGCTGCCGATCACTTTCAGCGCATCGGCGTACAGGGACAGATTGCTGGTATCCAGCATCAGGCGCCCCAGCTTGAGGCTGCCCGCCGCGCCATGACTGATTAGGTGAATGGCATCGTAACCCTCGTGGTTTTGTGCCCAATCGACCATTTTCGCCAGCGCATCGAGCGATGTTTCCAACAGGACCACTTCCATGCCGTCATTGACTCCAGCGGCCAATGCCTGCCAGTTATCAACACGGGTGTCGACAAAGACAACTTCCTTACGGGATAAACCCGTGTTGGCAAGAAGACTGCTGGAATCGGTCATGATGATTTTCCTCGGAAGCGGGATATTTTTTGGGGTGGCTTAGTCGAACGGCGCGAGCCGGGTTCTTGCTGTGGCCGACTTTTCCGTGCATTGTCTTTTTCTTGAACGCATGGAGCTAGATGTCGGAACCCGCATGTTTTGGCGCTCTCCCCGGTAGAAATCGGCGAGAGCGCACTTCCCTATCGATTAAGATGACACTAATGCCATTTGTATTGAGTGCCCAATGACAGCTCTCCCTTTCGCCCTCTCCCGGTGGTGGGACTTGTTGCAAACCCGCTCGGAAACCGCCTTGCGCGATCAGGTGCAAGCACTGACCCGGTCTCTTGGATTCGACTTTTTCATGTACGGCCGCCGCCAGCCCGCCGCATCTGGGCAAGACGGGGATTTATACCTGCTGGGGACCTATCCTGAAGCCTGGCTGAGTCGATATGCAGAACAACGCTTTGACCTCGTGGATCCGATCATCAGGGATGGCCCAAGCCGTAGCTATCCGATCTTGTGGTCCGAAACCATGTTCGTGACGGAAGCTGAGCGTAATTTCTATGAGGAAGCCCGTTCCTACGGTATCGCCGTGGGCGTGGAGGCTCCTTGCGTCCCGGGATGGGCCAGTCTTGCCGTTGCGCGCGGCAGTGGAGGGGATGCCTGCACTGACGGGGGATGGGCCATGCCCTGGATATATACCACGGCAGGGTTCATACACAGTGCCCTGGAGTCGCTGCAGACGCCTGCCGAACAAGAGCCCCCGGCGCTGACTCGCCGTGAGCGTCAATGCCTGGAATTGGCAGCCCAGGGGTTGCGTGATCTCCAGATCGCCGACGCGCTCCGTATCGCTGACCGTACGGTATTGCTGCACCTGGGAAATGCAAAGCGGAAACTGGGCGCGCAAAACCGGTCGCAAATGATCGCCCGCGCCATTCTGCTTGGGCTCATTCGACCTTGATGCTGTTGCCGAGACTTTCCTGGCGCCTATTTATCGAAAAGGCCGGGCCATAGCTTTCCAGCCCTACGCCCAGGAGTGCCGGCAATCAGGACCGCTGCCGCAGTTGTTCAAAGTTCAAAGCCAATTGAATTATCTGTACAGCCAGGATGGATGCTCGCGCAGCCAGTTCGCCTGAGATAGGCCAACTCATCAACATCACTTACGTAGAAAGCTGGGAAGGTCAGCATCGTCAATGCGCCCACTACCCTCTCTCGGCTTGAATGCAACGCGAACGCGCGTGATCTCACCGGCAGCATTGACCCCGTAACGGCAAATCGAGAGACTACCCGACTCCTCGCGGCGCTTTGCTTCCCGGCGCATCTCGAAGTGGTGGATTGCAACCAAGATTTGCCAGCCGAGATACGCCAAGATACAGAAAACCAGGATGGCAGCGAGCCAGATACCTACGGTGCTTAACATAGAAGACCCCTCAGAGCTATTCGAAAAGCATTGACCCAAGCGTAGTCGACGCAAGCCAATTTTAGACAATGGCCAACAAAGTCACTCAGTCAAAATGCAACTTGACTACAACCGATCAAGCACCAATCTTTGACAAAACTGCAGTGAGCAAGGCTAACAGCCCCCCCTGCCGGACGCGCCATCACCCCCCGAAAACCTTAAGCAACCCGGCAAAACTGTCTGGTCAACAGTGATTACAAATCGCTTACAGACTTGCGTAAACGACAAAGCCCCAGTCAGAAACCGGGGCTTTGTTTTTCAATCTTTGGTGGTGATGGGCAGAATCGAACTGCCGACCTATGGGTTATGAATCCATCGCTCTAACCGTCTGAGCTACATCACCACGCTTCGAGGGCGCGAATTATAGAGGGCGAGTGACGAGCGGTCAACCGCGTTATAATGCGCAACTTTTCTGCCTTCGGCTTGCCGAACCGGCACTTACTGATTTTAAAGAATTTCCATGCCTAAAAAATTGTTCATCCGCACTTTCGGGTGCCAGATGAATGAGTATGACTCGGACAAGATGGCCGACGTACTCAATGCCTCCGAAGGGGTCGTCAAGACCGACAATCCGGAAGAAGCCGACATCATCCTGTTCAACACCTGCTCGGTGCGCGAGAAGGCGCAGGAGAAGGTTTTCCACGATCTCGGCCGGGTGCGCCACCTGAAGCAGCAGAACCCCAACCTGGTGATCGGTGTCGGCGGTTGCGTGGCCAGCCAGGAGGGCGATGCCATCGTCGCCCGGGCGCCTTATGTCGATATCGTTTTCGGGCCGCAGACGCTGCACCGGCTGCCGCAGCTGATTGCCGAGCGCAAGGCCAAGGGCAAGGCAGCGGTCGATGTTTCCTTCCCGGAAATCGAGAAGTTCGATGCAATGCCGCCGTCCGAAATCAAGGGCGCCTCGGCTTTCGTCTCGATCATGGAAGGCTGCTCCAAGTTCTGCACCTTCTGCATCGTGCCCTACACCCGCGGCGGCGAAGTATCGCGCCCGTTCAACGACGTGCTGACCGAAGTGGCCGACCTGGCCGCCAACGGTGTCGGCGAAGTGACGCTGCTCGGCCAGAACGTCAACGCCTATCGCGGCGACATGGAAGGCACCGAAGAGAAGGCCGACCTCGCGCTGCTGATCGAATACATCGCCGAAATCCCCGGCATCGAACGCATCCGCTACACCACCTCGCATCCGCGCGAGATGTCGCAGCGCCTGATCGACACCTACGCCAAGGTACCGAAGCTTGTGTCGCACCTGCACCTGCCGGTCCAGGCTGGTTCGGACCGCGTGCTGGCGGCGATGAAGCGGGGCTACACGACGATCGAGTACAAGTCGATCATCCGCAAGCTGCGCGCCGCCCGGCCCGACATTTCGCTGTCGTCGGACTTCATCGTCGGCTTCCCTGGCGAGACGGACGAGGATTTCGAGAAGACCATGAAGTTGATCGACGATGTCGGTTTTGACAGCTCCTTCTCCTTCATATACAGCCCGCGCCCCGGCACGCCGGCCGTCGAGATGGAAGATTCGACCCCGGCCGAGGTCAAGTCGGCCCGCCTGCTCCGCCTGCAGAAGCGGATCGACGAGCAGGCGCAGGTGATCAGCCAGGCGATGATCGGTAGCATCCAGCGCGTCCTGGTCGAAGGCACCTCGAAGAAGGATGTCAATGAACTGGCCGGCCGCACCGACAATAACCGCATCGTCAATTTTGCCGGCAACGCACGGCTGATCAACACCTTTGTCGATGTCCGCATTACCAGCTCGCTGTCGCACACGCTGAGGGGCGAAATTGTCATCCGGGAAGAGTAGTAGCAAGCCCGCCCCCAAGAGCAAGCCGGTGGAAGTCGCCCTGGCGCCGGTGGATAACCTGTTGCTGGCCAACCTGTGCGGCCCGCTGGATGAAAACGTCCGGCAGATCGAGACCGGCTTCGACGTGGTAATCCGCCGCCGTGGCGAACGCTTTTCGATTACCGGCGAGCAGGCCCAGCTGACCGCCGATGCGCTGCGCCACTTCTACGCCATGGCGCGCCAACCCCTGTCGGTGGACGAGATCCAGCTCGGCCTGATCGAACTGACCAACGCCCCGGTCCGCCGCATTTCGCGCAAGGCCGAAGGTCCGGTCGACGGACCGCAGCTGATTACCCGCAAGACCGAGCTGCACGGCCGCACGCCGCGCCAGGTGGCCTACCTGAAGGCGATCCAGGAACACGACATCACCTTCGGCATCGGCCCGGCCGGTACCGGCAAGACCTATCTCGCCGTCGCCAGCGCAGTCGACGCCTTCGAGCGCGACCTGGTCGAGCGCATCATCCTGACCCGCCCCGCCGTCGAGGCCGGCGAACGCCTGGGCTTCCTGCCCGGCGACCTGACCCAGAAGATCGACCCGTATTTGCGCCCGCTTTACGATGCGCTGTATGACCTGATGGGCCACGACCGGGTCAGCAAGCTTTACGAAAAGCACGCCATCGAGATCGCCCCGCTCGCCTTCATGCGCGGCCGGACACTGAATCACGCCTTCATCATCCTCGACGAGGCGCAGAACACGACGCCGGAGCAGATGAAGATGTTCCTGACCCGCATCGGCATCGGCGCCAAGGCGGTGGTCACCGGCGACCTGACCCAGGTCGACCTGCCCAAGGGGCAAAGAAGCGGCCTGCGCGAAGCACGCGACATCCTGAAAGGAGTGCGCGGCCTGGCCTTTACCGAATTCCAGAAAGAAGATGTCGTGCGCCACCCGCTGGTCGCGCGCATCGTTGCCGCCTATGAATCCCACACCCAGCAAGCGTCTTAACCTGTCCGTGCAATATGCCTGTAACCGCGAAGGCCTACCCTTGCGGGCCGAGTTCGTGCGCTGGGCGCGCGCGGCGCTAGCCGGCGGTGGAGAAATCACCATCCGCCTGGTCGACGCCGACGAAGGCCAGGCGCTGAACAAGGAATACCGCAGCAAGGATTACGCGACCAACGTGCTGTCCTTCCCCTACGACACCGAACCGGTGGTCATGGGCGACCTGGTGATCTGCCCGAGCGTCGTCGCCCGCGAGGCGGCCGAGCAGAACAAGCCGCTGGACGCCCATTACGCCCATCTGGTGGTGCATGGTATGCTGCATTTGCAAGGCTGGGACCACGAGGATGACGAAGAGGCCCAGGCCATGGAAGACGAAGAAAGGGAGATTCTCGCCGCTTTGGGTTATCCAGACCCTTATGCGGTTTAAACACTATGGACAGTGACAGTAAACCGAGTTTCATTGAACGACTGACTTCCCTGCTGCTGCGCGAACCGGAAGATCGCGAGCAGCTTCTTGAAATATTGCACTCGGCCTACGAGCGCAACCTGATGGATGCCGATGCGCTGACCATCATCGAAGGCGCCCTCCAGGCCTCGGAAACCCGGGTCACCGACGTGATGATCCCGCGGGCCCAGATGGACGCCATCGACATCGACGACCCGCTCGACGAAATCGTCGCCACCGTCATCGAAGCCGCCCACTCGCGCTTTCCGGTCATCGACGGCGACCGCGACAACGTCCTCGGTGTGCTGCTCGCCAAGGATTTGCTGCGCATCCACACCGAAGAGAATTTCGACCTGCGCGACTGGCTGCGCCCGGCCGTGTTCATCCCCGAATCGAAGCGCCTTAACGTGCTGCTGCGCGAATTCCGCGTCTCGCGCAACCACATGGCCATCGTCGTCAATGAATACGGCGGCGTCGCCGGCCTGGTCACCATCGAGGACGTTCTGGAGCAGATCGTCGGCGACATCGAGGACGAATACGACTTCGACGAAGCGCACGACAACATCCGCCTCGACTCCACCGGCCGTTATCGCGTCAAGGCACGCACCGAAATCGAAGATTTCAACAATGCGTTCAACGCCCGCTTCTCCGACGAGGAGTTCGACACCGTCGGCGGCCTGATCCTGCGCAACCTCGGTCGCGTCCCCAAACGCAACGAGATCGTCGATATCGACGGCCTGCGCTTCCAGGTTCTGCGCGCCGACAGCCGCCGGCTCTACACCCTGCTCGTCACCCCGTTGCACAAATCCGAAGCCGGTGCTGAAGAACTTACTGGCTAGACACCGTTTCGCCCGCTATGCCGTCGCTGCGACCATCGGGGTCGCCGGCGTGCTGTGCTTCGCGCCCTTCGGCCAGTTCTGGCTGGCGCCGCTGATCTGGCTCGGCCTGTTCCTGCTGCTGGGCGAGTCCGGCAACGTCCGCCAGGGCGCCCTGACCGGCCTGAGCTTCGGCCTCGGTTTTTTCCTGACCGGCGTTTCCTGGGTTTATGTCAGCCTGTCGGTCTTCGGCGGCATGGAATGGTGGCTGGCCGGCATCGCCGCCTGCCTGTTCTGCACCGTGATGGCCCTGTTCCCGATGCTGGCCGGCGGCCTGTTCAAGCGCTGGCAACCGTCGGGCAACTGGTCGCAGGCCCTGTATTTCGCCGCCCTGATCGCCACTGCCGACTGGCTGCGCAGTTGGGTCTTCAGCGGTTTCCCCTGGCTCGCCGTCGGCTATTCGCAAGCCGCGCCCAGCCCACTCAATGGTTTCGCGCCGCTGCTCGGCGTGCATGGCCTGTCCTTGCTGGTCGCCCTGGGTGGCGCCCTGCTCGCCCGGCCGCGCCAGGGCCTGATCTTCAACGGCCTGCTGGTCGCCGCCGGCCTCGCCCTGCAGCAGGTTCCCTGGACCACGCCGGTCGGCGCCCCGCTCAGCGTCGCGCTGATCCAGGGCAACGTGCCGCAGGAAATGAAGTTCCGCCCGGAAGCCTTCCTGCGCACCCTGAACCAGTACCAGCGCCTGATCGAGGACAATCCGGCGCAACTCACGTTGTTGCCGGAAACCGCCCTGCCGATCTTTTTCGAACAATTACCGCCGATGTACGTCGAGCGCCTGCAGAAAGCCGCCTGGGTCAATCATGGCGACCTGATCCTCGGCACCCTGACCGGCGACGAAAGCGGCTACTTCAACAGTGCCCTCAGCCTCGGCAATTCGCCGACTCAGGTCTATAGCAAGCGGCACCTGGTCCCCTTCGGCGAATTCATCCCCCCCGGCTTCAGCTGGTTCCTGCAACTGGCCAGCATCCCGATGTCGTCCTTCTCGCGCGGCAGCGCCGACCAACCACCGCTCGCCGTGGCCGGGCAGAAGGTAGCGATCAATATCTGCTACGAGGATGTATTTGGCGAAGAGTTGATTGGCGCCGTGCCGCAGGCCGGCATACTCGCCAACCTGTCGAACACCGCCTGGTTCGGCCATTCGCTGGCCCAGCCGCAACATCTGCAGATCGCCCAGATGCGCGCCGCCGAAACCGGCCGCCCGATGCTGCGTGCGACCAACACCGGGATGACCGCCATCGTCGCCGCCAGCGGCCACATCCAGGCCGTCCTGCCAGCCTTCACCAGCGGCGTCCTGAAAGGCGAAGTCGTCGCCCGCCAGGGTGAGACACCCTACGTCCGCTTCGGCAACCTGGGCTTCCTGGTGCTCGCCGGCCTCTGCCTGGTCGCCAGCCAGCTACGCAAGCACCGGGCAACGAGCGGACCAAGCCGCAAGCCGCTCAGCTGACGCGCAAACGTTGTACGGCCTGCTCCAGGCGCTGGCGCTCGGCCAGCACCTTCGAAGCGTAGCGTCGGCCGGGGTCGCCGATGGCACCGCCAAATTGCTGCAAGCCCTCTTCCAGACCGCCATTGCGACGGATGGATTCCTTCAGGACGCGCGCCCCCACCTGAACGTTTGTCACCGGGTCGAAAAAGGCTGCTGGCGCCGCCTCTTCGGGCAACTTGTCGAGATGGAAACGGGGTACCACCTGCATCAACCCCTGAGCCCCGACCACGCTTTGCGAGAAGGGATTGAAGCCTGACTCGACACCGATCACCGCGATGATGAGCAGGGGGTCGAGACGCAACTCGCGCCCCACGGCCTGCGCCGTGGCAAAGATCGGCTGCACCGCCTCGGTCGACACCTTGTAACGCCGCGCCACGTAATCGAGCGCGCCGCGCATCCGCGGGCTGAGCATGGACGGCGATGCAGCAGCTTCGACGGCCGCGTCGATCGCTTCTTCATCGTCTTCGGCGTCGCTGACATCCGATGCCGAAACCAAGGACTTCAAGACCTCGGGTAATTCAAAATGGCCACTTTGCAAGCCAATCAAGCCGACCACGAAAACCAGGCCGGCCACCATCAGGAACTTCTGGAGCAGAGCTAAAACGACTGTTGAAACCCGCTGCATGGCGGGGGGGAGAATAGTCGAAGCGATCATGCGACCTCCTTCACTGTTGCCACTGTCGAACGACTTCTTCGTCAGCGAACGGTTACAGGGGGTACGACATCGGCGCGAGTGGGTGGCAAAGCAGCCGAAACCCGCGAAGCGCCAAGGCTGGCGCCCGAAAAAACCGATGTTGCACCGCAACACGGATCGCACTTTATTGATTTAATTGGATTTTGTCAAACACGCTGCAAACCGTCATATATACAGCCGCTGCAATGCAGCAGCACGACCACTGCCATCCGGCCATCCCACAGCCCCCCCGCCAGTCCCCTTCGAAGCCGATCGGTCGCGCAACGACTCCGCCACTTCGCGCCGTCATGCAAGCCATTTGCCGCACCGGTTTATTGAGCCAGATCAAGTTGAGGCAAGCTCTCAATGCCATTCTATTAAACTAGCAATAGATTTATAATTTTTGCCAATTAATGACAAATAAATAAACAGGAGTAACATGCTCAAGCGTTTTTCCCTTTTGCCGATGGCCACGCAGTTGTTAATGGGGATCGTGGCCCTCTGCCTGGTGTCGATCGTTGCACTCGGCATCTTTCTCTCCGGTCACATTCGCAAGGTCGCCATTCAGGAAGTCGAAGCCTCGCTCAGCGTTGAAACCGACTTGATCAGCCGCACCCTGGAGTACGCGCAGAAAAGCCTTGAGCAGCGCGCCACCTTCGCACTCGATCAATTCATTCAGGATCTGCCGCCCGGACGCCTGTCCGGGCAACGCGTCGCGCTTGGCGACACGCCCCGTCCCGAACTGTTGTTCGGCAACATCCGCGGCATGTCGAATCAGGCGCTGCTTGAGCAATATCGCCAGAAAAACCCGGGGCACGAGCCCTCCTTCCTGGTCAAGGACGGCAACGACTTCTATCGCGCCAGCACCTTGCTCAAGGACAAGAATGGTCACTATCGCGACGGCCAGCTCGTCGTCGAGGAGTACACCGGCAAGGCAAAGAACGGCGAAGCGCATGCCGGCACGCTGGAACGCTCGGGCCGGATGTACGCCCTGGCCGCGAAGCCGGTCAAGGATGCGCATGGCGAAGTGATCGGCATTGTTACCATGCGCCTCGATGCCGAAGCCAATATCGCGATCCTCAAGGACAAGCTACGCTCCATCGTGGTTGGCAAGACCGGCTACCCCTACGTCGTCGCCGAGCCGATCGGCGACCAGAAGGAAGGGCGCTTCGTCGTGCATCCCAAGTTCGAAAACAAGGTCTTTTCGGAAGTCGGCAGCCCGGCTGCCCAGGCGGTGATGGAAAAGCTGCTGGCCCAGAAAAACGGGACCATGTTCTATGACTGGCAGGATCAGGATGGCAGTGCGCGCGAGAAAATCGTGGTCTTCCGGCAGGTCCCGGAATTGAAATGGATCGTCGCCGCCGGTACCTGGCGCGACGAATTCACCGCGCCCTTCGACAATATCCGCAATGGCATCCTGATCGGACTGGCCTGCTTCGCCGCCTTGCTGATCGGCGCCATTTCCTTGCTGATTCGCCGCCAACTGGCGCCCATTGCCGATGTCACGCGCGGCCTGGCCGCACTGGGCAAGGGCGAACTGGGGCAGCGCATCGCGGTCGAGAGCAACTCGCACAACGAAATCCACCTGGTTGCCCAGCAGGTCAACAATACGGCAGCGGCGATGGCCAATCTGGTCGGAACGCTCGGCCAGTCATCCGGCAACCTCGACAGCTCGGCCCGCGACATGGCCGCCTCGGCCCATCAACTGCGCGATGCCGTCGGCAACCTATCGGAAACCTTCAGCGACATGAGCGCCAGCACCGAGCAACTCTCGGTGTCGATCGACCAGGTCGCCGACTCCGCCCGCCAGGCCGACGCCGTCGCCGACAGCGCGGTCGAGGAAGTCAGCATCGGTCGGCAGGTGACGCTCGAGGCCATCACCGCGATGCGCAAGGTCGAACAGCAAGTCGGCACGGCCTTGTCGGAAGTCGAGACACTGGGGACCCACTCGGCGGAAATCGGACAGGTCGTCACCGCCATTCGACAAATCGCCGAACAAACCAACCTGCTGGCGCTCAATGCTGCCATCGAGGCGGCACGGGCCGGCGAAGTCGGTCGCGGCTTCGCCGTCGTCGCCGACGAAGTCCGCAAGCTGGCCGAGCAATCGGCGCACTCCGCAGGCGAAATCGGCTTGATCCTTGGGCGCGTCAGTTCGGGGGTTTCGGGGGTACGCGAGGTGATCGGCGAGGCCGTCAACGAGGCTCGCCAGGGCAGCGAAGCCAGCGCCAATGCCGAAGCTGCGTTGGAAAAGATCGATCAGGCAACCCATCAGATTGCCGGCTCGGTCCGCAGCATTGCCGATGCCGTCAAGGAACAGTCGGCCTCGGCACAAAACATCGCGCGCCGCGTCGAATCGGCGGCAACGGTTGCCGAGGAAACCGAAAACGTCGCCAACCGCATGAACGAAAATGCCGGCCAGCTGACCAGCCTGGCCGGCCAACTGGAAAGCGAAGTCGGCCGCTTCCGGCTGTGAAATCCCGCCCCGCCCAAGCGGGCGGGGTTGCCGAAAGATGATTCGCCACTAGGATGGCCGCGCCCGGGACAAGCGCCTTACCTGCCCGTTCGCGCCATCCACTTCGACCTCGTCGCCGTCGGCCAGCTCGGCCATGATCCCCGGCAGATTCACTACCGCCGGCAAGCCGAACTCGCGGGCGACGATGGCGCCATGCGACAAGGTGCCGCCGGTCTCCACCACCAGCCCGCCAGCCTTGAGGAAGAGCGGCGTCCAGCCGGGATCGGTCGAGGCGGCAACGAGAATTTCGCCGGGCAACAGCATTCCGCCCTCGCCCGGATGGCGCAAGCGGCGCACCCGGCCGCGCCCGACGCCGGTACCGGTGGCAACCCCCGTCCAGGCATCGCCCCCCGACCTTGCGCTGCTTGATGCAGGGGCGACGCCGTGCTGGCTGCCGTCGGCGGAAAGCAGCCGAAAATCGGCAACCTCCGTGGCCAGCCAGTCGGCGAACAGGCGTCGCCGCGCCGCGATCCGCGCGCGCAGTCCGGCCGCCGGAATGAGGCCGGCAACAGCACGATCCGCCTCGTAGGGCATCAACCAGAAGACCTCGTCCGGCGCATCCAGCATCGCCATCGCCCGCATCCGCTCGCCGGCGACCAGCCACAGGCGGCGACAGCCGGCCAGCAAGGCGATCAGGGCGCTGCGCGCCGCCTCGCGCTGATTGCATTCGCGATTGGCGGCACGTGCCAGCGTACGCAACCAACGGTATCGCCACCAAGGCAAGGCCCGGCGCAGACGTTGCCAGGCCGCCTGGCTGGCCCGCCGCTGGCGCTCGCGCAATGCCTCGCCATCGACCTTGGCGAGATCCGGCAACTGGTCGAGCAGAGCAGCCGGCGTTTCATGCCAGCGCGGATTGCGCAGATAGGTTTCGTAATGGCCGCGATGCCCGTATTTGTCGATAAATTCGGCAAACGCCGCACGGAATTCCGGATGCTCGCGCCAGCCGTCGCCCAGTTCGCGGCTCAGGTGCGCCAGGGCGAGCAGGTCGTAGCCCTGTTGCGCCGTGACGCTCGGCTCGCCGCCGGCGAGCAGGGCGGCGGCAATCGCATCGCTCTCGCCGGGAAAATGGCTGCCCAGGGTTTCCAGCAGCATGGCCAGACTGCCGCCACCGGAGCCTTGCAGGAAGAACAGCCCGCGCGCTTCGCGGGCCGGGCGGGCAACGCCGTACAACATCTGGCGCAAGGCTTCGTTGTCCTCGGGCAGTGGCGCCTGCAAGGCCTGGCGAGCCAGCGCCCGACAGCGGGCCACCTCCGCCTCGCCCTGCCGGCGCAGTGCCGGTGCGCCGGCCAGATAGCGCAAGGTGCTGGCAAGATGCCGCAGGCGGGCGCGCCAGCTGGGCGGCGTGGTCGCAATGCACGGCTGATGCCCGCCCATCATCGAATTGAAACGCGCCGGCGGCAGGCCGATAGCCGACCAGGCTTCGTGCTGCATGATCGAAGCCTCCAGGTAGAGCCGGCCGTCGAACAAGGCGGCGCGCTGCACGCCGGGCAACATCGCCAGGCCGGCGATCCGCCAGCCTTGCTCAAGCAGGTGATTGACGCCGCGCCGGGAAAAATTCCAGTCCATCGGCGACAGCGGCTCGGGCATGATTTCGCAGGTATTGCCGCGCGTCCAGATCGCCGGCTGGCCGTGCAGCCCCGGATAGGTGTAATGCGGCCGCCGGGTCACCGGTCGCGCCTGGGTCAGCCAGAACTGCGCCCCATCCCAGACCCACTCCAGATCGAAGAAGGGTGCGACAAAATCGAGGGCGACCGCCGCATCGCGCACCAAGGCCGCCAGCGCCTCGGCCTGCGCGGTGTTCAGCACGCCGCGCCCCGCCTCTTCCGAGGGCACCGCCTCGCTGCGCGTACCACCGGCCGGATCGACGACGCGCCGGCGCGCTTTGCGGCCAATGCGCAGCGTTTCCAGGCGCCAGGTATCGGTCGCATCCTCGGCAAAGCGATATTCGTCGCCCTCGGTTTCCCCGCCGACCAGCGCTTCGCCCAGTCCCCAGGCGGCGTGTATGAGCAGCCGGTCTTCCCGACCGCTCAACGGATCGCAGGTAAAGGCGATGCCGGCCGCCTGCGCCGGCAGCAGGGGCATGATGACCACCGCCATCAGCGCTTCGCCGGCAATCTCCAGACGCTGCCGGTAAGCCTCGGCCGCCGCCGTATCGAGCGAGTTCCAGACGGCCGTGACGGCAGCGCCAAGGGCCGACGCCCCGGTCACATTCAGGCAGGAAAGATGGATGCCGGCAAACGAGGCTTTCGCCGAATCCTCGCCCACCGCCGAAGAGCGCACGGCCAGCGGCCTATCCTGCCAGCCGCGCCGCTTAATCTCGTCGGCGAGTTGAGCCGCCAGCTCGGCCGGCAGGCCCGCGGCGCGTTGCCGGCTCCAGTCGGCGGGAATCACGAAGAAGTCCGGCACCGGCAAACCGTAATCGAGCAGGCGCCCGAGCTGCCCGCCCTTGCCGCCGACCGCACCGGGCTCGGCGCCCCCCGCCGCCGCAGCGGGAATCAAAGACAAGGTCGTCATGCCGGACTCCTCATGCCGTTGCAAAAAAGGTCGAGCATCTGCCCGAGTTCGCCGATCAGCGACAAGCCGTCCATGGTCAGCCAGCGCAGCATCACCGCCAGATGCGCGAACTGGAAATGCATGGTCAGGATGGGCGCCGCAATATCGCTCCGGAAAGCTCCGGCAGCCTGCCCCTGGGCAATGATTTCGCCGATCAGGCGATCCATGCCGCTGCGCTCGCGCCCGGCCTCCGGGCGCAACACGTCGGACATGCGAAAGAGCACGTAGGGCAGCAGGAAAGGCCGGCGGCTTTCGCACCAGGCTGCGTGACGCTCCAGGAAATGGAGCAAGCGCGCCCGTCCGGCCGGAAAGCCCGTCAGCTCCTGCTGCAATGCCGGCCAGGCCTGCCAAAGTTCGCGGTGGAAGCGGTGACGCAGCAAGGCTTCCTTGACCGGAAAATACCGATACAACGTTACCTTGGAGACATCGGCCAGCTCGGCGATGCGCTCCATGGTCACCGCCTCGAAGCCCTCGGCCTCGAACAGCCCCCACGCCGTATCGGCCAGATGGTCGCGCTGCTGTTGCAGTTTGCGCTCGCGTCGACCGGGATCGCCCGTTTCAGACAAGACCATGGGAAGCACTCCTTTCCTGCGCCAGCAAGGCGCGTTGCGGATGTCGCGAGTAATAGCGCCGCGCCCACCACTCGTGCAGCGGAAACAGTCGGTAGTCGAGCAGGGGCGGCATGATCCACGGACGATTGCGATCGAATTCCGGCGGCACAAGCAGACGCCGGCGGGCCGGGTCGAGCCGCACTTCGGCGACGCATGCCGCGACCGCATCGGGCGCGACGATCTGCTCGCTGCCATCGCCATCGACCACCCGGCTGCCGCCGGCAAAATGCGAGCGGACCGCCGGCAGCCAGCCGGGCATCGCGGTCTGCCAAGGGCCGTGCTTGTTGGCCAGCGCCACCGGAATGCCGTAATGGCGCGCCATTTCCGCCGGACTGTCAGACAACTCGCGGCGATAACGGGCAATGCCCGCCTGGCCGCCCAGCGAAAACGGCGGCAGCGGCGCACTCATCGGCATCAGCCACAGATCGGGCTGCTCGCCGAGCAGGCGATCGGCCACCGAGCGCAATGCATTGTCGTAACAGATCGCCACCCCGACCCGCCCCAGTTCGCAAGCAATAACCTGCGGCCCCGGCGCCGGCGCGAAAACGCAGCGCTCGAACGAGCATGGATGCGCCTTGCCGACCCGGCCGACGATGTCTCCGGCCGGCCCGGCCAGGGCGAAGGTGTTGAAAAAGTCGCTACCGCGCGCCTCCAGGTAGCTGCCACCGAGATAAATGCCAGCCGATTTCGCCGTCGACTGCAAAAAGCCCTCGATCTTGCCGCCTCGCGGCGTCGCCCATTGCCAGACGCCCGGATCGAAATGGAAAGGCATGGCGAACAGTTCGGGCAGTAGCACCAACTGCGCTCCCTGACATGCCGCATCGCCGATCAGTTCGCCCAGCACATCGAGATGCGCCGGCCCCGGCTCGCTCGGCGACTGGATCACCGCCAGCTTCAGTTTTCGCATGACGACTCCTCAAAAGATAACGACGTAAATTATTGAACGACGTTCACTATTTTGCAAGCCGCAGCCCATGGCCTGACCAAGTCCGGCAAAAGCAAGTAAAATCTTGGGCTTTCCGTCTTTCCAAGTGCGTCCCATGACCGCCAGCAAAAAACCGACTTTTCAGGAAATCATCCTGCGTCTGCAGCAATACTGGAGCGACAAGGGCTGTGCCCTGCTGCAACCCTACGACATGGAAGTCGGTGCCGGCACCAGCCACACCGCCACCTTCCTGCGCGCCATCGGCCCCGAGCCGTGGAAAGCCGCCTACGTGCAGCCTTCGCGCCGCCCCAAGGACGGCCGCTACGGCGAAAACCCGAACCGCATGCAGCACTATTACCAGTTCCAGGTGGTATTGAAGCCGGCCCCGGACAACATCCTCGAACTCTATCTCGGCTCGCTCGAAGCCCTCGGCTTCGACCTCAAGAAGAACGACATCCGTTTCGTCGAGGACGACTGGGAAAACCCGACGCTGGGGGCCTGGGGCCTCGGTTGGGAAGTCTGGATGAACGGCATGGAAGTGACGCAATTCACCTACTTCCAGCAGGTCGGCGGCATCGACTGCAAGCCGATCACCGGTGAAATCACCTACGGTATCGAGCGTCTGGCGATGTACCTGCAGGGCGTCGAGAATGTCTATGACCTGGTGTGGACCGACGGCCTGACCTACGGCGACGTCTATCACCAGAACGAAGTCGAACAATCGACCTACAACTTCGAGCATTCCGACGTCGACTTCCTGTTCCACGCCTTCGGTGCGCACGAGAAACAGGCGCAACACCTGATGGGTGCCCAACTGGCCCTGCCGGCCTACGAGCAGGTCCTGAAAGCCGCGCACACCTTCAACCTGCTCGACGCCCGTGGCGCCATTTCGGTGACCGAGCGCGCCGCCTATATCGGCCGCATCCGCAACCTGGCCCGCGCCGTCGCCCAGGCCTACCTCGATTCCCGCGCCCGCCTCGGCTTCCCGATGGCGCCGAAGGAATGGGCCGCCGAAGTGCTGACCAAGCTCGAAGAACAGAACGCAAAGAAAGCCGCCTGATATGTCCGCAAAGAATCTCCTCGTCGAACTGTTCGTTGAAGAACTGCCGCCCAAGGCGCTGAAGAAACTGGGTGAGGTCTTCGCCAGCACGCTGGCCGCCACCCTCAAAAAGGACGGCCTCGCCACCGAGAGCGCCAACATCACCGCTTTTGCCTCGCCACGCCGCCTGGCCGCCCACGTCACCGACGTCGCCGCCGTGGCCGCCGACAAGCCGGTGGTGCAAAAGCTGATGCCGGTCGCCGTCGGCCTCGATGCCAGCGGCAATGCCACCCCCGCCCTGCTCAAGAAGCTGGCGGCACTGGGTGCCGACGCCTCTGCGGTCGCCGGCCTGCGCCGCGAGAACGACGGCAAGGCCGACATCCTGTTCTACGACAGCCTGGCCAAGGGCGCCTCGCTGGCCGAAGGCCTGCAGAAGGCCCTCGAAGCCGCGCTTGCCGCCCTGCCCATCCCCAAGGTCATGAGCTACCAGCTCAAGGACGGCTGGAGCAGCGTCAATTTCGTTCGCCCGGCGCACGGCCTGGTGGCACTGCATGGCAGTGACGTCGTGCCGCTCGAAATCCTCGGCTTGCAGGCCGGACGCGCGACCCACGGTCACCGCTTCGAAGCCAAGGTCGATCCGGTGGTGTTTGCCGATGCCGACGAATACGCCGCCAAACTGGCCGGCGAAGGCGCCGTGATCGCCTCCTTCGCCGAGCGCCGCGCCGAAATCGCCCGCCAGCTCGAAGCTGCGGCGGCCAAGGCCGGCGGCAAGCCCATCGACGACGACGCCCTGCTCGACGAGGTGACGGCGCTGGTCGAACGCCCGAATGTGCTGATCGGCCAGTTCGAGGAAGAATTCCTCGCCGTCCCGCAGGAATGCCTGATTCTGACCATGAAGGCCAACCAGAAATACTTCCCGCTGCTCGACGCCGCCGGCAAGCTGACCAACAAGTTCCTGGTGGTCAGCAACATCAGCCCGGAAGACGCTTCCGCCGTGATCGGCGGTAACGAGCGTGTCGTTCGCCCGCGCCTGGCCGACGCCAAGTTCTTCTTCGACCAGGATCGCAAGAAGTCGCTGGAAAGCCGTGTAGCCGGTCTGGCCAAGGTGGTCTATCACAACAAGCTGGGCACCCAGGGCGAGCGCGTCACGCGCGTTGCCGCCATTGCCCGCCGCATCGCCGACAGTCTCGGCGGCGGTGTGCTGGCGCAGCATGCCGAACAGGCCGCCGTGCTGGCCAAGGCCGACCTGCTGACCGACATGGTCGGCGAATTCCCCGAACTGCAGGGCATCATGGGCCGCTACTACGCCCAGCACGACGGCCTCAACGCCGATGTCGCCGATGCCATCGAAGACCATTACAAGCCGCGTTTTGCCGGCGACAGCCTGCCGCGCGGTCTGGTCGGCACCGTCGTTGCGCTGGCCGACAAGCTGGAAACCCTGGTCGGCATGTTCGGCATCGGCCAGATCCCGACCGGCGACCGCGACCCGTTCGCGCTGCGTCGGCATGCGCTGGGCGTCATCCGCATGCTGGCCGAAGGCAATCTCGACCTGCCGATCGACAAGCTGCTCAACAGCGTCTTTGCCCAGTTCAACGGCATCGAAGGCTTCCAGCTCAATACCGATGCGCTGGCCGACTTCATCTACGAACGCCTGGCCGGCAGCCTGCGCGAGCAGGGTTACAGCGCCCAGGAAGTCGATGCCGTGGTGTCGCAGCGGCCGCAACGCCTGGGCGACATTCCGAAGCGCCTGGCCGCCGTGCGTGCCTTCTCGGCCCTGCCGGAAGCCGCCGCCCTGGCCGCCGCCAACAAGCGGGTCGGCAACATCCTGAAAAAGGTCGAAGGCACGGTCGAGGCCAAGGTCGACCACGCCCTGCTCGCCGAAGCCGCCGAAGTGGCGCTGCATGCGGCTCTGGTCGAGGTCGTGCCGCAAGCCGATGCCGCTTTCGTTACCGGCGACTACAGCGAATCGCTGCAAGCCTTGGCGGCACTGCGCGCCCCGGTCGATGCCTTCTTCGACGGCGTCATGGTGAATGCCGAGGACCCGGCGCTGCGCGCCAACCGTCTCGGCCTGCTCGCTACGCTGCATGCCGCGATGAACCGCGTCGCCGACCTCTCCAAACTCTCCGCCTAAAGGGCAAGGAGCGCCGCCATGCCGACCAGCAAACTCGTCATTCTCGACCGCGACGGCGTCATCAACTTCGACTCGGCCCAGTACATCAAGAGCCCGGCCGAGTGGAAGCCGATTCCGGGCAGTCTGGAAGCCATCGCCCGCCTCAACCAGGCGGGCTACCGGGTGGTCGTCGCCACCAACCAGTCGGGCGTCGGACGCGGCCTGTTCGAGATGGACACCCTGAACAGCATCCACGAAAAGATGCACAAGGCCTTGTTCGCGCTGGGTGGCCGCATCGAGGCGATCTTCTATTGCCCGCATTCGGCCGATTCCGACTGCGACTGCCGCAAGCCCAAGCCGGGCATGTTCAAGCGCATTTCCGAAACGCTCAACGCCGATCTCAAGGGTGTTCCCGCCATCGGCGACTCGCTGCGCGACCTGCAGGCCTGCTCGGTGCTCGGTTGCCAGCCGATGCTGGTGCGCACCGGCAAAGGGGAAAAGACCAAGGCCGACGGCAACCTGCCGGAAGGCACGCTTGAATTCGCCGACCTGTCGGCCGCCGTCGACTTCATCCTCAAGGAAAGCAAGGCATGATCGTCGTCCGCTCCACCCTGTTCATGGCCTGGGCCCTCCTCTGGTCGGTTGCCACGGCACCGCTGGTGGTGATTGCCGCCCTCGCCCTGCGCGGCCTCTGGGGCTACCGCTTCGGCAAGCTGTGGCGGCTCGGCATGCAATGGGGCGTCGAAAACCTGCTCGGCATCCGCCCCAAGGTGATCGGTCTGGAAAACATGCCCAAGGAGCCTTGCGTCATCCTGGCCAAGCACCAGTCGGCCTGGGAAACCATGACCCTGCAGGACTACGTGCCGGCCGGCGCGTACTGCGTTTTCGTGCTCAAGAAGGAATTGCTGCGCATCCCCTTGCTGGGCTGGGGGCTGGCCGCGATGAAAATGATTTCGATCGACCGCGCCGCCGGCAAGGATGCCCTCGACCAGGTCGTCACCCAGGGACGCGAACGCCTGCAGCAGGGCTTCTACGTCATTCTCTTCCCGGAAGGCACGCGCGTCGCGCCCGGCCAGAAAAAGCGCTACAAGCCGGGCGGCGCCTATCTCGCCACCCACGTCGGCTGCAAGGTCGTGCCGATCGCCCACGACGCCGGCGAACTGTGGCCGCGCCAGGCTTTCCTGAAAAAGCCGGGGACCATCACGGTCAGCATCGGCCCGGCTTTCGACGCCACCGGCATGAGCGAAGCCGAGGTCAATCAGAAGGCCGAAGCCTGGATCGAAGCCGAGATGCGCCGTATCTCCCCGCATCGCTACCCCGATGCCGTCGGTCAACACGCCTGAACCAGCCCGCAGTATCCTGATCGACGGTCAGACAGTCGCCTACCAGCTCAGACGCAGCCAGCGGCGCACCATCGGCCTGTCAATCGACCATCGCGGCCTGCGCGTCGCCGCCCCGACGCGGGCCCGGATCGGCGACATCGAGAACCTGATCCGCCAGCACGGCCAGTGGGTCCTCGACAAACTCGCCAACTGGCGCCAACGCCCCGCCCCGGAAACCCTGCAGATTAGCAACGGCAGCAGCATTCCGCTTCTCGGCGCGGAACTGCCGATCACCGTCACACCGCTCGGCCGGGCGCGCTGGCAATTTGCCGGCGAACGCCTGCATCTGTGGCCAAGCGATAGCGTCAGCGCCAATCAACTACTGGAAAAAGCCCTGCGCGAGAAGGCACGGGAAATCTTTGCCGAGCGCCTTGGCCACTACGCGCCGCAACTCGGGGTCGGCACGCCGCCGCTCCGCCTGTCCTCGGCGCGTACCCGCTGGGGCAGTTGCAGCCACCACGGCGGCATTTCGCTCAACTGGCGGCTGGTCTTCATGCCCCTGCCCGTCGTCGATTACGTGGTCTGCCACGAACTCGCCCACCTCAAGGAAATGAACCACAGTCCGCGCTTCTGGTCTGTGGTGGAACAACTTTGCCCCGACTGGAAAGCCCGTCGCCTGGAACTCAGGAAACTCGCCCACCAGCTCCCCCAACTCCAATAAACCAAGGAAACAGCATGCGCATCCTGCACACCATGATCCGCGTCGGCGACCTCGACCGCGCCATCGCCTTCTACACCGAAATCCTCGGCATGCAACTGATCCGCCGCCAGGACTTCCCGGAAGGCCGCTTCACCCTCGCTTTCGTCGGCTACGGTCCGGAAGACAAGGAAGCCGTCCTCGAACTCACCCACAACTGGGACACCCCCAGCTACGACCTCGGCAACGGCTACGGCCACATCGCCCTCGCCGTACCCGACGCGGCAGCGGCCTGCACCGAAATCAAGCGGCGCGGCGGCAAGGTCGTCCGCGAAGCCGGCCCGATGAAGCACGGCAGCACCATCATCGCCTTCGTCGAAGACCCGGACGGCTACAAGGTCGAGCTGATTCAACGCGCTTAAGCACGACCAAGCGCCACATCGTCGAACGGCCGGACCGCCCGGCCTGATCGACATCAAGGTCATCTTTCCCGTGCCTGCCGATACTCCGGCACAAAGGAGAACAGCATGACCTTTCCCGATTTTTTTGCCGATATCGCCCCGATCACGCTGCGCGACCCGCTGGCCGAACTGCTCGGTGCCGCCCGTGGCGGCCTGATCGAGTACCGCTTCGCCGATGCCGTCAAACTGGCCGGGCATTCCTGCCCAACCGTGGCCGGCGCCTGGCTGATGACGACACGCGGCTTGCGCGCGCTCTATGGCGATGCCGTTCCGGTACGCGGCGATTTACTCGCCGCCCTGCCCGAAGCGGCCGAGGTCGGCGTCAGCGGCGTCATTGCCAGCGTCGTCACCTTGCTCACCGGCGCCACCGGCGAGCAAGGCTTCAAGGGCCTGGCCGGGCGCCACGCCCGCAACGGACTGCTGCGCTTCGGCACAGGCGGCAGCGGCAGCCTTCGCCTGACGCGCTGCGATACCCAGGCTGCCGTCGAATGCGCTCTGCACCTGGAGCGCGTGCCGCCCGACCCGGCAATGGGCCCGCTGCTTTACGCCGTGCTGGACGGCTCGGCCAACGCCGAACAGCGCGAGCGCTTCGGCGAGCTCTGGCAGGAACGGGTCCGCCGCCTGCTCGTCGAGCATGCCGAAGACCCGGCACTGGTTGAGGTCCGCGCCATCCACGCCTGAAACTCAGACGGCAATGGCCTCCTGCATCACCCGCTCGAAGCTATCGACCACGCCCTCCCAGCCGCGCGGCAACATGCTTTGCCGTGCCGCCAGCGCCAAGCCTTGCAGGCGTTCGCGGTCCTCCAGCATCCACAAGGCGGTAGCGATGTAGGCGGCCTCGTCGCCCGGCGAGGCCACCGCACTATTCCTTTCATGCTCGATCAGTTCGGCCGCCGCCGCGCTGCGATAGGCAACCACCGGCAAGCCGCTGGCCATCGCCTCGGCGACGACGTTGCCGTAGGTTTCGGTCAGGCTGGGAAAGAGGAAAAGGTCGGCGCTGGCATAGTGTGCCGCCAGGTCCTCGCCCAAACGCATGCCGGCAAAATGATGATCGGGGTGATCGACCGCCAGTTGCTTGGCCGAAGGGCCGTCGCCGACCCAGATCATGCAGGCGTTCGGATGGCGCGCCTTGATCGCGGCAAAACTCCGCTCGATCAGGGCCAGATTCTTTTCCGCCGCCAGGCGACCGACATAAAGGCAGGCCAGGCCACCCGGCGGCACCCCCCAGTGCGTCCGCAAAACGACATTGCGCCGCCGCGGATCGTAGAGATGGGTATCGACGCCGCGCCCGACCACCCGCACCCCGGCGATACCCTCGCCGGCCAGGTCGGCGGCCAGGGCGGCGGTCGGGACCATGGTGGCACGCGTCCGCCGATGCAGCGTGCGCAGATAGGCGGCCACAGCCGGCCGCATCCAGCCCAGGCCGTAATGGACGCTGTAGCGATCGAAATTGGTATGAAATCCCGAAGTCACCGGAATACCGAGCCGGCGAGCCGTATTGACCGCCGACCAGCCGAGCGGCCCCTCGGTAACGACATGCACCAGGTCCGGCCGGCGATGCTTCCACTGCCTGGCCAGATGCCCCCCGGCCGGCAAGCCGCAGCGCAGCCCGGGGTAACCGGGCAGGGGAAAGCCGGGCAAGGCCAGTTCGTGCTCGTTGCCGGCATCGGCCTTGCCCTGGCGCGGGCGGATGACGCTGACCCGGTGCCCGCGGGCCTTCAAACCGCGAACCAGATGACCGACCGTCATCGCCACGCCATTGACTTCCGGCGGGTAGGTTTCCGTGACGAAGGCGATGTCGAGCGGCTTCATGCGCCCTCCAGCAGGACGCAAACCCAGACCGTCAGCACGATGAGCAAGGAGACGAGCACGGCGGCACTGCCAATGTCCTTGGCCCGTTTGGCCAGCCGATGGTTTTCCAGGCTGACCCGGTCGACCACGGCCTCGATGGCCGAATTGAGCAACTCGACGACCAACACCAGCAGCACGCTGGCGATCATCAGACCGCGACCGCTCCACGGCACCGGCAGGAAGAAGGCCGCCGGAATCAACAACACCGCCAGCCAGACCTCCTGGCGAAAGGCATCTTCGCAAAGATAGGCGGCCTTGAGGCCGGCCATCGAATAATTGAAGGCATTCCAGATCCGGCGCAGGCCGGTCTTGCCCTTGAAGGGCGATTCCTGGCTCGGGTCCAGACCCAGATCGGGCGGCGCGGGTTCGTCCATGACATCTCCGTAAAAGCGCCGAGCTTAGGCGGCGATGACTAAGCTTTAATGACAGACGCTGTCACGAAACTGTCACCTGCGAGGCTTAAGGTCGCGGCCACGCTGAAGCGGCCCGCCTCGAAAAATGACAGGCCGGGCCGCCGCCGGGTGGTCATCGGACGGTCAGCGCTTCCGCCTACAATGGCGCCTGTTTCAACGCTCCACCCCTTTCTTCATGATGCGCTTCGCTTCTCTCCGCCCGCTTTACCCGCTTGCCCTCGGCCTCGCCGTGATCGCCGCCAGCCACGCCGATGAAGTCGAGGAAAGCTGGCAAGCCAAGGGGCAGGCGACCTACGTCTGGCAGAAATCGCCCGGCTTCCCGGCTGACTACTCGGGTAAGAACAGCCTCTCGGCCAAGCACGAGCGAGGCTACACCCTGACCACGACCGCCTATCTGGGCAGCCGCCTGTGGCAGGGCGCCGAAGCCTATCTGAACATCGAGGCCGGTCAGGGCGATCCGCTCTCCGGCCTGGTCGGCCTGGGCGGCTTTTCCAACGGCGAGGCGACGCGCGTTTCCGGAACCAAGATCAAGGCCTACCGCCAGCGGATTTTCCTGCGCCAGACCTGGGCGCTGGGCGAGGAAACGGAATTCGTCGAATCGGCTTTCAACCAGATGGCCGGCCACGTCGCCAAGGACCGCTTCGTGCTGACCCTGGGCAACTTCTCGGCCCTCGACATCTTCGACAACAACGCCTACGCCAAGGACCCGCGCACCCAGTTCCTCAACTGGAGCGCCATGGCCAGCACCGCCTTCGACTACGCGGCCGACGCCCGCGGCTTCGGCTGGGGCTTTGCCGGCGAGTGGTACCAGGGCGACTGGGTGTTCCGCTTCGGCCGGATGACCGGCCCCAAGGAGCCGAACGGCGCGGCGATGGATTACCGGATCCTGCGTCACTACGGCGACCAGATCGAACTCGAACATGCTCACGAAATCGCCGGCCAGCCGGGCAAGATCCGCCTGCTCGCCTTCCGCAACCAGGCCCTGCTCGGCACCTATCGCGACGCCAGCGCCTGGCTGGACAGCCACCCTGACGACGACCCGCAAGCCATTCGCCAGGTTCGCAACAGCGAGCGCATCAAGTACGGCGCCGGCATCAACCTCGAACAGGCAGTCAACGACAGCCTCGGTGTCTTCTTGCGCGCCATGCATGCCGACGGGCGCAGCGAAACCTACGCCTTCACCGAAGCCGATGCCTCCTTTTCCACCGGACTGGCACTGAAAGGCGCCGCCTGGGGCCGGCCGGACGACACCTTCGGCCTGGCCTGGATGCGCAACAGCCTGTCGAACGACCGCCGCAATTACCTGGCCAAGGGCGGCATCTCCTTCTTCATCGGCGATGGCGCCTTGAATTACCGTCCGGAAAGCATCGCCGAGACCTATTACAGCTGGAAAGCCCGGCCCGGCCTGTGGCTGACCGCCGATTACCAGCGCATCGCCAATCCGGCCTACAACGCCGACCGCGGCCCGGTGAACATCGGTTCGCTGCGCGTGCACGCCGAGTTCTGAGCCAGATCAAAGGCCCCTCAGCTGTAACACGGCTGAAATCTTGGCGGCAAGGCGGCTATGCTAAAAGTGCTATTCCAATAATGACAAGGGAACAGCAAACATGGTCTTTTTCGAGCTCTTCGCCAACAACCCGGATATTGTCCGCATCGCCGCCGGCCAGCCCCTGTTCAGCGCCGGCGAGGACGGTCACCGGATGTTCGTGCTGACCACCGGCCAGGCCGAGGTCATCGTCAACAACCGGGTAGTCGAAACCCTGCAGCACGGCAATATCGTCGGCGAAATGGGCCTGGTTTCACCGGGTCCGCGTTCGGCCACGGTCGTCGCCCTGTGCGATTGCGAGTTCGTCGCCATCGACGAAAAGCGCTTCCTCTACCTCGTGCAGCAAACGCCCTATTTCGCGACGCAAGTCATGCGCGTCATGGCCGAACGCCTGCGCGCCGCCAATCAGATGGTGGCGCCGATCGAGGATATCTGATCCTGCCAGACCGGCAGGAATTCGCCACACCAGGCATGACTGCTGACCATCGGGAAACGCCAGTGGTGCGTTTCCCGCGGTGAGCTATCGCCGGCAAAACTGGGCGGAAAGCGATGGCAGTTGCCGGTCAAGGCATCGGCTGCGCGAAAGTAGCGACACTGGTCGCAGGTGTTTTCTTTTTTATCGTTCATGATCCGTGGGGTCAGGCAACAGCGGTTTGGGCATTATCCGCCGCAAAACCGGCGCCGGCCAGTTGCCGGTACAGGCTGGCCAGGCGCGCCGCCATGGCACTGTCCGACCATTCGGCGGCATAGGCCGGCGCTTGTTCGCCAAGATGCCGCCAGGCCTCCGGCCGCGCCAGGAAATGCCCCAGCATGTCACCGAAAGCCTGCGGATCGGCCGGCGGCGAAAAGGCGCCCCGCCCCGGCGCCAGGATATCCACCGTCCCCATCTCGGCCAGCGCGATGACCGGCGTCCCCGCCGCCATCGCCTCCAGCAAGACCAGGCCCTGGGTTTCGGTGCGCGAGGCAAAGACGAAGACATCGGCTGCGGCGTAACAGGCCGGCAAGGCCTGCTGGCGGTCGAGATAGCCGATGAAGCGGACGGCATCGCCCAAGCCGAGCGATTTGACCCGCGACTTGAGTTCACTCATCGCCGGCCCTTCGCCGGCGACCACCAGCAAGGCGTCGGGCTGCAACTGGCGGGCCCGCACCAAGGCTTCGAGCAGGAAGCCGATATTTTTCTCGTGCGCCACCCGGCCGACAAAAAGGGCCACCGGCTGCGCCGGCGGGATGCCGTGCTGACGACGGAAAGCTGCGCCATCGCCACCGACGAACTGTTCGATCGGAATGCCGGTCGGCAGGACATGCAGCGGCACGGTGATGCCATAGGTATCGAGGCGCTGCCGCATCGCCGTCGACGGCACCACCACGGCATCGAGCGCGTTGCACTGACGGCGGGAAAAGGCCCGCGCCTGCTGCTTCAGCCAGCCGGCCGGCAACCACGGTGCGTAGTGCTGCAGGTATTCCTCGAACAAGGTGTGATAGGTGGCGAGCACCGGCAGGCGATGGGCTCGCGCGGCTTTCAGGCCGGCGTAGTGAGCGACGAAAGGGGTCTGGATATGTACCAGGTCGCAATCGGCTGCCGCCGCCAGCGCCGCCCGGTGCATGGCATGCCAGCCGACCAGGCGGTCTTCGCGGTCGCCCGGCACCGGCCGCCCGGGCACCCGGACGACACCGGGCTGCTCGCCTTCGTCGCCGTAGCGTGGCACGACCAGGCGCACCTCGACGCCCTGCGCGGCCAGCGTCCGGCGAAACGTCTCGATCGAGGTCGACACGCCATTGACCCGCGGAAAATACACATCCGAAACCATCAACACCCGCATTTCAGGCCTCCACCCGTTCGACTACCGGCGCGGCCAGGACCGGCAGCGCGCCCTGCATGCCCCAGGCCACCAGTTCAAGACGGCCGTCGAAATGCTCGACGATCGCCGTGCAGGAATCGACCCAGTCGCCGCAATTGACATAACTCAGGCCGTCGATCTCACGGATCGTCGCCCAGTGAATGTGGCCGCAGATCACCCCGTCCAGGCCACGTTCCCTGGCGTGATGCACGGCCGACTCCTCGAAATCGAAAATGAAATTCAGCGCCGTCTTGACCTTGCGCTTGGCGTAGCCGGCCAGCGACCAGTAACCGGCCAGGCCGACCTTGCGGCGCGCCCAGGACAGCCAGAGATTGAGCCGGACCAGCAGGTCGTAAGCCTTGTCGCCAAGGACCGCGACCCAACGGTGGTGGCGCGTCACCTGATCGAAGACATCGCCATGGATGAGGAGGAAACGGCGGCCGTCGGCGGTTTCATGGACCAGCTCGCCAACCACCTCGATCTCGCCGAAGACGATGCCGCAATAATCGCGCAGGGCCTCGTCGTGGTTGCCCGGGATGAAGACGACGCGCTCACCGTGGCGGGCCCGCCGCAACAGCTTCTGGACGACGGTGTTCTGTGCCTGCGTCCAGCAGATGCTGCGGCTCATCGCCCAGAAGTCGATGATGTCGCCGATCAGGAAAGTCTGTTCGGCGGGATATTCCCGCAGGAAGTCGAGGAGGCGGTCCGCCTGGCACGCACGCGTACCGAGGTGTATGTCGGACAGGAAAACGGATCTGACCCTTGGCATGCAGTCACGATAGAAGCCGGCGATGAAGCACCGGTGACAAAGGCGTTAAGCTTTTGTTGCAGCCCGCCAGACCAGTGCCGTCGGCCGACTGGCCACCTGCCAGCCGTAGCGCAGCACGGGCTGCAGGTAGGCAGCGTAGAAGGCGCTCAGACCAAGCCCGCAGGCGGCCAGCCGAAAGGGTAGCGAATCCGGGTAGCCCTGCCCGTCGAACGGCAGGCTGGCCACCGCCAGCGCCGCGATGCCGACCAGCGTCCAATGCACCCGGGTGCGCAGCCCCCAGCGAAAATGCCGGCAAATGACCAGCCCGGCCCAGCCGGACAAACTGCCGACCAGCGCCCCGGCCAGCACATCCATCGGCCAGTGGGCGCCGACCGCCACCCGCGACAAGCCGACCATGAAAGCCAGGACCAGGATGGGCATGGCCCGCCGCCACCCCAGTTGAGCCACCCAGACCATCGCGAAGGCGAAGGCCGAGGCGGTGTGCCCGGAAGGAAAACTGTGCCGGGTCAGGCGAGCTCCGATCACCGTGATCTGCTCCGGATCGAGAACGGCGGCCGGACGCGGCATCGGCAGGCCAATCTTGAAGCCGCGACAAATCAGCCCGGCAATCAGCGAGGCCACCACGATCGCCCAGAAAACCCGCGGATAGCGCAGACAAAACGGCAGCAGCAAGGCGAGCAGCATGCGCTCGTCGCCCAGCGTGGTGAGCGATGACCAGAACACCTCCGGCAGCAGCCGGCTGGCCGCCTGGATGGTCTGGAAGCCGGCCTGCCACCCATTACCCAGGCTCAGACCCCAGGCCGCCGCGACGATGAGCAGGCAGAGGCCGAGCAGGAACCGCCCAAAGCCCTGGCTGGGCGCACGCAACAAGCGATCATTCATGGCTGCGCCCCCGCTTCGACATCACCCAGCACAACAAAACCACGGTGGTAGACCGCCCGCACCCGCAATGGCGCAACAGCGGCCTGCAAGGCGTCCAGCCGGTCGCTGCGAGTCAGCACCAGCTCGCCGGCCTGGGGCAATCGACTTGGCGTGACGGCCCGACGATAGACGCTGAAACTTGGCTGATTCAAGCCCCAGGCAACGACCGGCTGCCCCTGTCGGGCAGCAACGGCAGCCGCTTCGCGCACCGGCCCCTGGGTGACATCGAGCAGACGCGGAGCCAGCCCACCGAACAACAGAACAGCCTGGACCAGGCCCAGCAAGAGCAAGCCTTGCCAGACTGGGAGGCTGCGCCAGGCGGCAACGGCCACAACCAGGGCGGCAAACAGCCAGAGGACGACGCGAAGGCCGGCCAGTGCCTCGGCCACTTCGCCCAGCAAGAGCTGGTCGAGGGGCCGTGCCACCGACGCCGCAGCAAATTCGAGCGCCCACGGCAGTATCGCCAGCAGCACCGCGCAGATCACCACCGGGGCGAAGGCCAGCGCCCGCCCTTTCTCCGCCGGTCGCTGCCGCGCCAAAAGAATGAACAAGGGCGTGCAGCCATAGAGCAGGTAATGCGGCAATTGCGTGCGCGACATGGAAAAGAACACAAAGACCACGGCAAACCAGATGAGCAGGAAGCGCTCGAAGAGCACCGGGCCGCAAGCCAGGGGCAAACCGGTACGCAACCGCTGCAGCTGCGGCCCCGCAACGGCGAGCATCCAGCCGGAGAATGGCAGCAGAACCAGGGGTAACACTGCAAAGTAATAGAGGAGATTGCCGCCATGCCCCTCGAAGGTACTGGCGTAGCGGTTCACGTTATGTTGCAGATAGAAGCCGCGAAAAAAGGCATCGCCCTGGTCGAGATAGACCATCCCGTGCCAGGGCAGGACCAGGGCCAGAAACAGCAGCCAGCCGGGCAGGAAGAACACGGCCCGCAACCAGTCGCGCCAGGCCCGGGCCGAGGCGAAGAACAAGCCGCTGATCAGCAGC
Source organism: Rhodocyclales bacterium GT-UBC (assembly GCA_003583745.1). Classification (GTDB taxonomy): domain Bacteria; phylum Pseudomonadota; class Gammaproteobacteria; order Burkholderiales; family Rhodocyclaceae; genus Azonexus. Next base: position 68,687 of record QXPY01000012.1, read on the forward strand.
GGGAACATCACCGCCACCGGCCCCTTGGTCAGGAAGCCAAGGCCCAGCGCCAGATAGATGCCGAACAGCCACCGCCGGCTCTCCCGCCAGGGTTTTCCGGCCCGGCTGGCGCAGAAGAATTCATAGATCCCGAACAAGGCGGCGGCGAGAAAAAGATTGAGCAAGGCATCGGCGATCGCCGCCTTGGCGATGACCCCGACCTGCAGCGACAACACCATCACCAGACCGGCGACCAGCGCCGTCTGCCGGTCGCCGTGGCGGCGGCAAAAGCCGTAGAGCGCCGCCAGCCAGAGCAGGCTGGCCAACAGGGAAGGCAGGCGATAGGCGATTTCGCTCTGGCCAAGCAGGCCGACCGAGGCCGCCTGCGCCCAATAGATCAGGATCGGTTTGTCGTGGCGGGGCTGACCATTGAGAGTCGGCGAAACCAGGTTGCCGCTGGCCAGCATTTCGCGTGTCGCTTCGGTAAAGGCGCCTTCATCGACATCGGTCAGCGGCAGAGCCGAGGCATTCAGGAAAAAGGCCAGGAGCACCGCCAGCAACAGGCTGAGCGGCGAGGCGAAAAAGCGTTCCACCAGACGTCCGGGCGACCACGCCGTACGGGTCGCGGCTTGGCGGAAAGCGGCAAGAAGGGCATGTGAAGGCATCGCACCAAGATAGACAGCCCAGATGAAAGGCCAGTGACACCCAGGTTTCTGTCCGGTTAAGCTTTATTGACACGACGCTTGACGGCGACCGGCCCCGAACTTAGATTGCGAGCCTCATCAAACCGGCACACCAGCGACCAGGAGATCCCCATGCAAATCGGCACCCCGCTTTCCCCCAGCGCCCTGCGCGTCATGCTCCTCGGCTCGGGCGAACTGGGCAAGGAAGTGATCATTGCGCTGCAACGCCTCGGCGTCGAGGTGATCGCCGTCGACCGCTACGAAAACGCCCCCGGCCACCAGGTCGCGCATCGCGCCCACGTCATCTCGATGACCGATGGTGCTGCGCTGCGCCGCCTGGTCGAACTGGAAAAGCCGCACCTGATCGTGCCGGAAATCGAGGCCATCGCCACCGACATGCTGGTCGAGATCGAAGCCGCCGGCCTGGCCGAAGTCATCCCCACCGCCCGCGCCACCAAGCTGACCATGAACCGCGAAGGCATCCGCCGCCTGGCCGCCGAGGAACTCGGCCTGGCCACCTCGCCCTACCGCTTTGCCGACAGCCTGGCCGAACTGCAGGCAGCAATCGACGGCACCGACGGCCAGCCGGGCATCGGCTACCCGTGCATCGTCAAGCCGGTGATGTCCTCGTCCGGCAAGGGCCAGTCGCTGCTGCGCGGCCCGGCCGATGTCCAGACCGCCTGGGACTACGCCGCCAGCGGCGGGCGGGTGAACGCCGGCCGCATCATCGTCGAAGGCTTTGTCGACTTCGACTACGAAATCACCCTGCTCACCGTGCGCGCCCGCGATGCCGCCGGCCAGGTGCAGACCTATTTCTGCGAGCCGATCGGCCATGTCCAGGTTTCCGGCGACTACGTCGAATCCTGGCAGCCGCAGGCGATGACCCCGGCTGCCTTGCAACGCGCCCAGGAAATCGCCGCCGCCGTCACCGGCAACCTTGGCGGGCGCGGCCTGTTCGGCGTTGAACTCTTCGTCAAGGGCGACATGGTCTGGTTCTCCGAAGTCAGCCCACGGCCGCACGACACCGGCCTGGTAACGCTCTGCTCGCAACGCTTCTCGGAATTCGAACTGCACGCCCGCGCCATCCTCGGCCTGCCGGTCGATACCGCGCTACGCGAAGCCGGCGCCTCGGCCGTCATCTACGGCGGCATGGAGGCCACCGGCATCGCCTTCGAGGGCGTCGCCGACGCCCTCACCGTGCCGCGCAGCGACCTGCGCCTGTTCGGCAAGCCGGAAGCCTTCAAGAAACGCCGCATGGGCGTCGCCGTCGCCAACGGCAAGGACACCGACGAAGCCCGCGAGCGGGCCAAGCTGGCCGCCAGCCGGGTCAAACCGGTAGCTTGCTGAAAGACCGCAAGCAGATTGAGCCCAAACCGGCGAGCCATGACTCGCCGGCCCAGAGTAAAAAAAGCCCTTTCGCCGGACGGCGAAAGGGCTTTTTAACGACGCACGGCCAAGGTGCGCCAGTCTTCGTCAAGCAGTACGACGACTTACCGCAAAGAACCCAAGCAGACCGCACAAGACCAGAAGCAAGCTCGCCGGCTCCGGCACCGCATTGCCGCTGGCTCCGCCGAGGGCCAGATCGTAACCACGCCAGGTTCCGCCCGCCTGATCGACCACCCAGAACAAGCCGTTGGCATAGCTGTAGCTGAACTCCGAATCAAAACCGGTACCTGCACCAAGCAGGAATGTCGATCCGAGGAAATGGCCTTGAAGGTCCCAGGCCGAAACAGTGCCATCGAGATAGGTCAGCAGATTGTCGCCGGCCACCGCCAATCCGCGATTAGCCGGATAGCCCACAGAACCGTAGCCGGACAACGCGACCGATCCCAGATAGGTCCCGGACAAGTTCCAGCGACTGACAGTCCCGTTGAGTTCAGCCAGATACTCGGTACCTGCGCCGTTGAGCACGACAGCCGATTGCGCGTCGAGCGTACCGCCGAGCAGCTGGGTCTGCGCCGTGAACTGGCCGAAACTGGTTTGACGATAGATCGTATTGCTGCTGAAACCACGAGCCAGCAGGTTATTGCTCGAATCGGTAAATACGGAACGGAAATCGATTCCGGGGTTCGGCGAAACAGAAGCAACAAAGTTACCAGAAGCGTCATATTTGGCATAAGGGCTACCATAACCACCACCCGAGGCCGTGTAGTAGTTCACACCATCCCAAGCCAGGGTCATGGTGGTTGACGGATTATGGTCCGTAAAGCTTGCCGTTGCCGAATAGCTTGCCGAGCTAAAAATACTGACCGCATGCACCGATGTCAGGCTAGCAGTCGAAAGTGCAGCGAGCACCCCCAGCGCAAGATGACGCACAAATCCGAATTTCATATTTTCCCCTTATTTAAGGTATTGCACAGTTATTGAATTTTGAAATCCGAATTAAGCAAAATACAAACCACAAATACAAGCAACTGAATTCAATCACCAAATTTATGACAATCATCAAGCCATGTTAAAGAATGTAAATTTTTTCGACACCCGTTCTTGCCTGCCAAATTTCGCCGCAACATCTTGTTGCAATCGGTCGATAGCCTTGCCGAATCGAGAAGCGTAATTTCGAGTTTTTGCGGCATCTCGTCTCGATCATGAACAAGCCCCCCCTTCTGCTCCTTTTGCTCCTTTTGCTAGCAAGCGGTTTGGCACAGGCCGAATCCCCCGTCCCCACGGCCAGTTACCCGCCTCCCAATTTTCCGCCCCCTCCCGGCCTGCACTCCGGCGCAAACAGCTACCCAAAATTCTCAGCCCCGGTCATTTCTGCCGAACCGGCATACAAAACCGAATACTTCGAGCGTCGAATATGCAATCCCCCCGCCCCGCCCTCGGAGACGCAAAACGCCGTTGGAACCGTCCTGGGTGGGGTCGTAGGCGGGATATTGGGCAATCAGGTCGGGCGCGGCCGTGGGCGTACTGCCGCAACGGTCATTGGTGCGGTAGGTGGGGCTGTAGCCGGCAATGCTGTAAGCACCACGCTGCCCTCCACGCCTGAATGCCGAACCGTCTCGGAACCCCAGCAAGTCATCGTCGGCTACGACGTCGTCTATGACTTCTCCGGGCAACGTGGCCATGTCCGCCTACCGACGCGGCCTGGCCCGAGCATCATTGTCGAAGTCAGACCGGAAGTCCTCTAAGCCCTAGTTGTTTAGTCCCACGGTGTGCCGGAATCGGACCCGGCATCGCCGAGCAACGAATTTCCTGCGAACGGCCCGATTCCGGCGGCGAACGGTTGCCGGACGAACCCGAACGGTCAAAAACGCCGATTTTTTACCAAAAAACCCAATCAATTCAATCACTCACAAGTAGACACCCGTCGTCACGAGCGGTAATTTCGGTGCTGTAACGGGAGCCAGAGAGCGCCCGACACCCCGACCCCGACGCTTCAGGAGACGACGATGTGCTGCGAATTTGAAGAAATGGCCATTCAACTGGCGCGCAATGCGCAACGGGCCGGCGGCGCCAACAGCCGACTGGTGAATAGCCTGATGAAGCTGATCGAGCACCACGACGGCGGCCTGCCAACCTTGCAGGAACGCTTCCGCCAAGGCGGACTGGAGCGCCAGATGCGTTCCTGGATCAGCACCGGCGACAACCTGCCGCTGCCGGTCTGCGCCGTGCGTGGCGCCTTGGGAGAGAAAGCCTACGACCGCCTGAAACGCCGCCTCGACCTGGAGGCCGACGAAGCCAGCGCCATCCTGGCCGAAGCCCTGCCGCACGCCATCAATCGCCTGACCCCGAACGGCCGGATCGAGGCCGCCCGCCCCCGCTTCAGCGGCTTCAACCTGTTCAGCCGCCTGCTCGGCGCCCACTGAAACGGGCCTTGGCGGCCCGGGCCGCGGCTAGTTGAAGCCGAGGCGCTCCTTCAGTTCGCCGAACAGCCGACGGCTGACCGGCAGGCGGCGCCCGCCCTGCGTCAGGATCTCGGCACCACCGATATCCTGGAAGACGATTTCCTTGATCAGTTCCGGATTGACCAGATACTGCCGGTGGCAGCGCAGCAGCGGGGTCTTTTCTTCCAGCGTGCGCAGGGTCAGTTCGGTGAAATGCTCGCCGCCGTCGCCGGTCACGACATAGACGCCGGTAGCGTTGGAGTAGGCGTATTCGATGCTGTCCACCTTGATCAACTGCACCCGCTGGTGGCCGGGACAAGGAATCTGCTTCAATGGCGCGGCCGCCTTGAACAAGGCTTCGTTCGGCGCCCGGTCGCGGCGCAGGCGCTGCAGTGTGACCTCCAGCCGGGCCGGATCGATCGGCTTCAACAGGTAGTCGAAGGCATCCTTCTCAAAGGCCTGCAGGGCGTATTCGTTGTAGGCGGTGAGGAAGACGACGCGCGGCATCTTGTCCGGGTCGAGCATGCTGAGCATTTCCAGGCCGCTGACGCGCGGCATCTGGATATCGAGGAAGACGACTTCCGGATGCAGGCGGTTGATCGCCGAGATGCCCTCGATGGCATTGGCGCACTCGCCGAGGATCACGATATCCGGCTCCTGCGCCAGGATGCGGGCGATTTCCTCGCGAGCCGGGGTTTCGTCGTCGATGATCAGGACATTCATGGGCGTTTCCTCAATTGACCGGCACGTCGCAGGGCACCAGCGGCAGTTTCAGCGTGACCCGGGTACAGACCTCGCGCTCGCAATCGATCTCCATGCCGTATTGCGGGCCGTAACGATTGACAATGCGACGGCGCACCAGATTGACGCCGAGACCGCTGTTGTCGGCCGGCGGCGCATACAGGCCGGCATTATCCTCGACACAGAGCAGCAGGGCATCCTGCTCTTCCCGGGCGCTGATCCGGACATGGCCGACACCGAGCAGTTGCGAGGTGCCGTGCTTGATCGCGTTCTCGACCACCGGTTGCAACGAGAAGGCCGGCATCCGGACATGCTTGAGATGATCCGGGATATCGAACTCGACCACCAGGCGGTCGAGGAAGCGTGCCTGCTCGATTTCCAGGTAGGCCGCGACGTGGGCCACTTCCTCGCTGAGGCAGGCCTCCTCGCTCGGCCGCTTGAGGTTCTTGCGGAAGAAGGTCGACAGGTTGAGCACCAGATGACAGGCCCGCTCGGGATCGCGCCGGATCACCGCCGACAATGTGTTGAGGGCGTTGAACAGGAAATGCGGGTTCACCTGGGCGTGCAGCAGCTTGATTTCCGACTGCGCCAGCATCTCGCGCTGCCGCATGTAGCGGCCGGCCAGGATCTGGTTGGAAAGCAGCCGGGCAATCCCTTCGCCGAGCGTCCGGTTGATCGTCGAGAACAGCCGGCTGCGCGGTTCGTAGAGCTTGATGGTGCCGATCACCCGGTTGTCCTCGCCGACCAGCGGAATGATCAGCGAGGCGGCCAGCGGGCACTTCGGGTTGATTGAGCAGCGATAGCCGATCTCGTTGCCGTCGGCGTACACCACCTCGTTGCACTCGATGGCCTGGCGGGTCAATTGCGAGCTGATCGCCTGCCCGGGAATGTGGTGGTCGGCGCCGATGCCGATAAAGGCGAGCAGGTGTTCGGTATCGGTGATGGCGACCGCCCCGACCCCGGTTTCTTCGTAGAGGATCTTGGCGACGCGGGCGCTGGTGTCGATATTGAAGCCGTCGCGCAAGACCCCTTCGACCCGCGCCGCGATGGCCAGCGCCCGGGTCGAGAACACCGTTGATTGACGTTCGAACAACTGCCGGCGATCAAGCAGGATGCGCATGAACATGCCGGCCCCCAGGGCGTTGGCCAGGCACATCGGCACGGCAATCTGCTCGACCAGATGGGCGGCGATGGCAAAGGGCTTGACCAGCAGCAGCAGGATCGACATCTGGGCGATTTCCGCCCCCAGCGTCACCAGTGCCACCGGCAGCGGCTGGAAGATCGCCCCGACCCGGCCCTGCTGCATCATGTGGCGATGGAACAGGCCGCCGATCAGGCCTTCGACGATGGTCGACACCATGCAGGCCTGGGCCGAAATGCCGCCCAGGGAATAGCGGTGCAGACCACCGGTAAAGCCGACGGCGAGGCCGACCGACGGCCCGCCCAGGATGCCGCCGAGCACGGCGCCAATGGCGCGGGTGTTGGCGATCGAATCGTCGATTTTCAGGCCGAGATAGGTGCCCATGATGCAGAACAGCGAGAACACCACGTAGCAGGTCATGCGGTGCGGCAGACGGATGGTGACGTGCATCAGCGGGATGAAGATGCGGGTCCGGCTGAGCAGGTAGGCGATCACCAGGTACACGCAGGTCTGCTGCAACAGGGTCAGACTGAGCGTGATCGACTCAAAAAACATAAGCGTTGCCTCTAGTGCCAGGCTCGCGAGTGGCGCGCCTTTTTTCAATATTGGCAGCTAGGCCGGCGAGCAGCAACCGAGGCGGCACGAAATTGGCCGGCCGCCCCCCGTTTTACGCTCCCTCGACCCGGCAACGGCAACCGTTCGCCCCCGCCTGGCGACCGTTCGCCTTGCACTGAGGACCGCTGGCCAAAATTCCGCCAGTTGCCGCCCCGGGCCCACCAAAGCACATCGCTGCTTGATCGGCCGCCTCCCGTCCGCCGCCCGCCGGGCGCCGTCCGTGCCGCCTCGTCAACCGCTGACCCCGGCCAATCCGCCGTTCGGGTGCAGCCGGCAACCGCTCCCGGGAAAGCCCGGAAAGCCTGGCCGCCGACGCCTAGCATTCAGGCCGTAGAACATTCCATTCACCACAATCTGGAGGGACGAAAAATGGATCAAGCCATCTACTTCGTAGTCTTGACAGTCTGCATCCTGGCCCTGGCATATCGCTTTTACGGCATATTCTTCGTGCGCAAGGTCCTGGCTGCCGATGACAAGGAAATCACCCCGTCGCATCAACTTGAAGACGGGAAAAACTACGTACCAACCAAGAAATGGGTCAATGCCGGCCAGCACTTCGCCGCCATTGCCGCCGCCGGTCCGCTGGTCGGCCCGGTACTCGCCGCCCAGTTCGGCTACCTGCCCGGCTTCATCTGGCTGCTGGTCGGTGCCGTGATCGGCGGTGCGGTGCACGATACCGTCGTGCTCTTCGCCTCGATGAAGCATCAGGGCAAGTCGCTCTCCGAAGTCGCCAAGGCCGAACTCGGCCCGGTCGCCGGCTGGAGTACCGGTCTCGCCATGCTGTTCATCATCACCATCACCATGGCCGGCCTCTCCATCGTTGTCGTCCATGCGCTGGAACGCAATGCCTGGGGTACCTTCGCCGTCTTCATGACGGTGCCGATCGCCATCGCGCTCGGTCTCTATGAACGCTATGTCGGTTCGTCCAAGTGGGCCACCTACATCGGCGTCGCTGCCGTCATGGCCTCGGTTGCCGCCGGTCCGCACCTGCAAGGCACCGTCCTCGGCGACTGGCTGACCCTGCACAAGACCACCGTCTGCTGGATCCTGCCGATCTACGCCTTCTTCGCCACCGCCCTGCCGGTCTGGATGCTGCTGACCCCGCGCGGCTACCTGTCGAGCTTCATGAAGGTCGGCGTTTTCCTGGCCCTGGTCGTCGGCGTCGTCGCCATCAACCCGACCATCCAGTTCCCGGCCCTGACCGACTTCATCAACGGCGGTGGCCCGATCCTCAAGGGTTCGGTCTGGCCGTTCATCTCGATCACCATCGCCTGCGGTGCCATCTCCGGTTTCCATGCCTTCATCGGTTCCGGCACGACGCCCAAGCTGGTCGATAAATGGACCGACATCCAGCCGGTCGCCTTCGGTGCCATGCTGGCCGAATGCCTGGTTGCCGTGATGGCCCTGATTGCCGCCACCTCGCTGCACCCGGCCGACTACTTCGCCATCAACTCGACGCCGGAAGTCTTCAAAACCCTGGGCATGCAAGTCGTCGATCTGCCGCAACTGAGCGAAGCCATGGGCATCGACCTCTACGGTCGCACCGGTGGTGCCGTGACGCTGGCTGTCGGCATGACCTACATCTTCACCAAGATCTCCTGGTTCAGCCACCTGGCCGCCTACTTCTTCCAGTTCGTGATCATGTTCGAAGCCGTCTTCATCCTGACCGCTGTCGATTCCGGTACCCGCGTCTCGCGTTACCTGATCCAGGATCTGCTCGGTGACTTCTTCCCCTTCATGAAGCGTCTGGACTCCCTGCCTGCTGCCATCATCGCCAGCGTCATCGCCTGCGTCCTGTGGGGCTACCTGCTGCTCTCCGGCGACATCGGTTCGGTCTGGGCCCTGTTCGGCGTCTCCAACCAGTTGATGGCTTCCATCGGCCTGATGATCGGCGCCACCATCGTGCTCCGCCTGTCCAGCAAGCGTGCCTACATCCTGACCTGCCTGATCCCGCTGGCCTACCTGTTCGTGACGGTGAATTACGCCGGCTACTGGATGATCAGCAATGTCTATCTGAACAGCGCCGGCAAGGGCTACAACCTGTTCAACGCAGGGATTGCCTCGGTGATGCTGGTCCTCGGCTTCGTCATCATGTTCGCCTCGCTCAAGCGCTGGGCCGTGCTGTGGAAAGCCCGCGGCGAATCGAAGGCCATCCCGGCCGCACTGACCGCTCATCCGGCCTGATCCCCCACCCCGCAGCGGCCCCGCCGCTGCCCGCCCCGCCAACGCCGACCGTCAGGTCGGCGTTGGCGTTTCCGGATAGCGCCGACTGGAGGGCGATTCAGCCGGTCAGGGTCGTTCCCGAGCCAAACCTCGAGCCCAATACCCCTACGGTTTCTCTCGATTAAATCTATGACCTATGGGATAATTGTTTTTATCGAATTTAGTATTTGGGTCAAATAATAATGTTCGGCGGAAACAAGGCACAACTCAACGCACTGCAAAACCAACTGAATGCATCGCAAGCCCGGGAAGAGGCCTTATCCAGCGAAGTGCAGACGCTCAAGAATCAACTCGCGGCGCAGGAACAGTCTTTCGCCGACAAGAACAGGGAATGCGAAACGCTGCAGGCGGTGATCCGCAGCCTGGCCATGTTCAATGAAACCCTGACCGGCTCGCAGAGCAGCCTGGGTCAGATGGCCAATCTGCTGAAAGAAGAAAAGGTCCAGGCCATCGAAGCGGCCGAGGTTTCGACCGCCAGTGGGCAAACCACCAACGAGATTTCGACCAACCTGCACATGCTGGCCAAGAACTCGACCCACACCGCCCGGGAGGTCGACGCGCTGGCCCAGCAAGCCGGCGAGATCAGCGCCATCGTCCAGCTGATCCATGAAATCGCCGACCAGACCAACCTGCTCGCACTCAACGCCGCCATCGAAGCGGCGCGCGCCGGTGAAGCCGGGCGTGGCTTTGCCGTCGTCGCCGACGAAGTGCGCAAGCTGGCCGAGCGTACCGCCAAGGCGACCAAGGACATCGACGTTCTGGTCACCAATATCCGCGACAACTCGAACTCGGCCAAGGCGGCCATGGAAAGCCTGTCGAAGTCGGCCGACGAATTCAGCGCCAAGGGCGCCAGGGCAACGGAAGACATGCAGCACCTGATGACCCTGGCGCGCAAGATGGAAGACGTCATCGCCAGCAGCGCCTTGAAGAGCTTCGTCGAAGTCGCCAAGGTCGATCACCTGGTCTTCAAGTTCAAGATTTATCTCGGCTTGTTCGGCATCGATCCGATCAATCCCTCGCAAGTCGCCTCCCACACCACCTGCCGTCTCGGCAAGTGGTACTACGAAGGCGATGGCAAGGCCTGCTTCAGCCGCCTGCCCGGTTACCGCGACATCGAGATGCCACACCAGGAAGTGCACCGCATGGGCATTGCCGCCCTCGAAGCGCGCCTTGCCGGCGACATGGCCGGCATGCTGCGCATGGTTCAAGCCATGGAACAGGCCAGCCTCGGCGTCATCGACAATCTGCAATTGATGGCCGACAGCGCCCAGAAAGACCCATCCTTGCTGTGTAACGCATAACGATCTACTTCAATCCCTAGCACGGCCCATGGCCGCCGACCCGGTTCCAGGAAAGCAGAAACGAACAGAGTGAATCAAATCGCTTAGATCGTGCAGTAAAACAACAAGAAGCCCCGAGGGCACATCGCATTGAGCAGCATCAGTTCATATCAAAAGGAGGGTATATGCTGAAGAATCTCAAGGTTTACGAAAAACTGGCGGTGGGTTTCGGGGTACTACTGCTCCTGGCCGTGATCATCGCGGCAACCAGCTTGAACAGGCTGAGCCATATCAAGGAAGACGTGGTCGACAACATCCTCAACGACCGCTACCCGAAAATCGCCCTGGCCAACGAATCGATTCAGCTCACCCTGAATAACGCCCGTCTGATCCGCAACGCCATCCTGCTGACGGATCACGAGGAAATCGAAAGCAACATCCGGCGTGCCGAAGAAAACCGCAAGCTGAACTCGGCGGCGCTAGAAAAGATGTAAAAGCTTCTTAGCACGCCGAAGGGCCGGGAACTGTTCAAGACCGTCAGCGATACGCGCGTCCGCCTTTCCCAAGGCTACGAGCCCCTTTACAAACTGGTCCGGGCCAATAGCGACGCCGAGGCCACGAACTTCCTGCTCAAGGAATTCGCCCCGGCCAATAATGCCTTCATCACCGCCCTGCGCGACCTGGCCGCCTTCCAGGCCTCGTTGATGGAAAAAGCGAAGGAAGACACCACAGCGACCGTTGCCAGCACCCAGACCATCCTGATCACAGCCATCCTCGCTGCCCTGGTCATCGGCTCGCTGATCGGCTTCTTCATTTCCAAGGAACTGTCACAGCAGATCGGCGCCGTGGTCGCGCAAAGCGAGAAAATCGCCGACGGCGATTTCAGCCCGAATACGAGTGTCGCCCCGCCCGCCGTGCGAACCGAAATCGGACGCCTGATGGCGGCGCAGGAGCGCATGCGCGGCAAGCTCATCGAAGCGCTCGAAGCAGTGCGCAGCAATGCCACGCAAGTGAACGACTCGGCCCGCGAACTGGCCAGCGTCTCCGAGCAGGTTGCAATCAGCGTCCAGCGCCAGGCAGACTCGACCTCCTCCGCATCGGCGACCCTGGAGGAGCTATCAGTCAGCGTCGATCACGTTTCGGACAATGCCAAGGACGCTTCCAGTCAAGCCGCCAAGGCTGGGAGTCTCGCCGAATCCGGGACGGAAAACGTGAACGACTCGGTCAAGAACATCCAGAGCGTGACGCAATCGGTACAACAAACTTCCGATGAAATGGGCAAGCTGAAACGCGAGGTGGTTGAAATCGGCAACATCGTCACCGTCATCCGCGACGTGGACGACCAGACCAACCTGCTGGCGCTGAATGCGGCAATCGAGGCAGCCCGTGCCGGCGAAAGCGGCCGCGGCTTTGCCGTCGTCGCCGACGAAGTGCGTAAACTGGCCGAACGCACCAGTAAATCGGCCCACGAAATCACCCAGATGATCCAGTCGATCCAGGCCAGCGCGGAACATGCCGGGCAAAGCATGGACATGAGCCAGCAAAGCGTCAAAGGCATGGTGGACAGCGCCGAAGGCACGAAAACGATGATCTATCAGGTTCAGGAAAGCGCCCATCATGTCCTTGGCGCAATCGACAACATTGACACGGCACTCGCCGAACAGCGCGTAGCGAGCCAGGAGCTGGCAAAATCGATGGAAGCCGTCGCCCAAATGGCTGAAGAAAACAGCGCCACCGTCGAAGAGCTGGCAACCACGTCGCAAGTCCTGATGTCGCTATCCAACGAACTGCAAACTGTGGTCAGCCGCTTCCGCTGGTAGATAGTCGGGCAGCCCGGAAAAGCAAAAAGGCCTAGCGAATGCTAAGCCTTTGATTTGCTTGGTTGCGGGGGCAGGACTTGAACCTGCGACCTTCGGGTTATGAGCCCGACGAGCTGCCAACTGCTCCACCCCGCGTCCGTCAGAGGTGCGCACTATCCGCTTATTACCGGCCAAGGTCAATATTTATTTGCATTTAATCAACAAAACCTTGCCCGAACGACATGTTCGCAGCCATTTGATTTGCGGATCGCATCGTAAAATGAACGCCTGAAACGATCTCCCCGTCTGCTGAAACCGGCTTTGCGGCAGTGCAAAAACAGCCGCTTTTCCCGATCCAGGAACGTTTTCCGCCAGAATGAAAAACGCCGGTCAAAATTGACCGGCGTACATCGCTTCCTGGCCAGGCACATTCAAAGGCCGATCACTCGTCCGGCCGGAAAACGCGCGGCGAAACGGCTGCCGGTACCGGGCGTACTCTTGATATCAAGCGCGGCCTGATGCCGATTCAGCGAATGTTTGACGATGGCCAGGCCGAGACCGGTGCCGCCGACATCGCGTGAGCGCCCGCGATCCACCCGATAGAAGCGCTCGGTCAGCCGGGGAATATGCTTGGGATCGATGCCGATGCCGGTATCTTCGACGGCAAACTCCGCCCCTTGCGGACTGGCTCGCCAGATCAGGCGCACCGTGCCGCCGGCCGGGGTATAGCGCACGGCATTGGAGACGAGATTGCCAAAGGCGCTCACCAACTCGGGTTCCGAGCCACGCAGGTCACCCTGACCATCGGTTTCGACGGCAATCGTATGGCGACCGGCGGAGAGCGCTTCGGCATCGCGGCGCAGCTTGTCGATCAGGTTGGCCATGTCGACCACATCGTTGTCCGGCGGGGGGGCCGACTCGATCGACGACAAAGTCAGCAAGTCCTGGACGATGGACTGCATGCGCTCCGACTGCTCAGCCATCATGCCGAGATAGCGCGCCTGCTCCTCAGGGCCCAGTTCGATTTCCTGCAAGGTCTCCAGAAAGCCCGCGAGCACGGTCAGCGGCGTGCGCAATTCGTGCGAGACGTTGGCGACGAAATCGCGCCGCATGCGATCGAGGCGGTCGGTCTGCGTCACATCCTTGATCTGCATCAGCCGGCGGTCGCCGGCATAGGGAATGACGTAGATCGACAGCACGCGATCCTCGCTGCGGTCCGAACGCAAGGTCAGCGGCCGCGAGAAGTCTTCGGCATTGAGATAGGCGACGAATTCAGGCTGACGCACCAGATTGACCACCGGCTGGCCGCGGTCGGTGCGGATCACCAGACCAAGCTGCATTTCGGCCGTGGTGTTGCAAAAAAGGATCTGGTTGTGGGCATCAAGCAAGACCACGCCGTCGGTCAGCGCCTGCCCGGCCTCGATCAGCATGGCGATCTCGGCATCGCGCTTGGCGATCTGCGCCCGCAAATCCTTCTCGTGCCGGTACAGGCGGCCAAAAACGCCATCCCAGGCACCCTCGCCCTCCAGGCTGCTATCGACGACCGGCGCCCGCGACCAGCGTTCGAGCCGGGAGAAATTGCGGAAGTGAAAGGCGAGTTGCAGACCGAGACCGCCGCAGAACACCGCCCAGCCGGCCCATTGAGCGACGAAATAGCCGACCGGCAAGGCGACCAGGGCCGCCAGCAGGGCGAGCAAGGCCGCCCGGATCAGTTGTGCCGACACCCCGCTCAGGCTCCCCGAAAGCGGTAGCCGGTACCGCGCACCGTTTCCACGCGTTCGTGATTGCCAGAAGACTCCAGTGCGGCGCGCAGGCGGCGAATGTGCACATCCACCGTGCGTTCCTCGATAAAGACGTGATCGCCCCAGACTTCATCAAGCAGCTGGGCGCGGGTATAAACCCGTTCGGCATGGGTCATGAAGAAAAAAAGCAGGCGGAACTCGGTTGGCCCCAGTTCGATCGGCTGACCGCTGGCCAGTACCCGATGTGTCGCCGGATTGAGCGCCAGCGAGCCGATCTCGACCGCTTCGCCGGCCAGGTGCGGCGCCCGGCGGCGCAACACGGCGCGGACGCGGGCGACCAGTTCCTTGGGCGAGAACGGCTTGGTGACGTAGTCATCGGCGCCGGCCTCCAGGCCCTGCACCTTGTCTTCCTCATGCACGCGGGCGGTGAGCATGATGATCGGCAGCTCGCGGGTCCGCTCGTCGCCGCGGATTTTCTTGGCCAGCGTGACACCGGACTGTCCGGGCAGCATCCAGTCGAGCACGACCAGGTCGGGCAATGCGGCCCGAATCGCCGATTCGGCCTCTTCGGCGCTACCCGCACGCACGACGAGAAAGCCGGCGTGCTTGAGATTGATTGCAACCAGTTCCTGAATCGCTGGTTCGTCTTCAACGACCAGAATCGTCGGTGTCACTTGATGTTCTCCTTGCCTTGATGACGGATATCCCGTCCTTCGACGACATACACCACCTGCTCGGAAATATTCTTGGCATGGTCGCCAATTCGCTCGATGGCGCGAGCGATGTTGATGATATCGATCGAGGTCGTGATGGTGCGCGGATCTTCCATCATGTGGGTGATCAACTGACGAATGATCGACTTGAACTCGGTATCGACATCGGTATCGGCCCGGATAACGCTCGTCGCCAGCGGCGTATCAAGGCGGGCGAAAGCGTCGAGCGCCTCGCGCACCATGACCAGCGCCGCTTCGGCCAGGTGACGGATACCGACGCCATATTGCGACGGCAGGTGACCGCCTTCGTAGATCCGGCGGACGCCCTTGGCGATTTTCTTGGCTTCGTCGCCAGCCCGCTCCAGGTCGGTAACGATCTTGCTGATGCCGAGCACCAGGCGCAGGTCAGACGCTGCCGGCTGGCGCTTGGCGATGATGTGGGCACAGTCGTCGTCGATCGCCTTTTCAAGCTCGTTGACCTTGCGATCGGTCTCGACGATGGTCTTGACGCTGGCGATCTCACCGGTGGAATAGGCATCGATCGCTGCCGAAACCTGGGTCTCGACCAGACCGCCCATTTGCAGCACATGCGTGCGCAAGCGGGCAAGATCCTCGTCGAACTGGCTGGATAGGTGTTGGCTTTCGTTCATTTTCTGTCGCCTCCTCAGCCCATGCGGCCGGTAATGTAGTCTTCGGTGCGCTTGTCCTGCGGTTTGATGAAGATTTCGTCGGTCTTGCCGAACTCGATCATCTCACCCAGGAACATGTAGGCGGTGTAGTCGGAAACGCGGGCCGCCTGCTGCATGTTGTGAGTCACGATGAGGATGGTGACGCGCTTCTTCAGCTCATGCACCAGTTCCTCGATGGCCGCGGTAGCGATCGGGTCGAGCGCCGAGGTCGGCTCGTCGAACAACAGCAGTTCCGGATCGGTGGCCAGGGCGCGGGCGATGCACAGACGCTGCTGCTGGCCGCCGGAAAGATTGGAAGCGAGGTCGTGCAGCCGATCCTTCACCTCGTCCCACAAGGCGCCGCCGCGCAAGGCCTGCTCGACCTTGTCGTCGAGGACGCGACGGTTGTTCTCGCCACGCACGCGCAGACCGTAGGCGACGTTTTCGTAGATCGATTTGGGGAAGGGATTCGGCTTCTGGAACACCATGCCGACCCGCATGCGGACTTCGATCGGATCGACGTCGGCGGCGAGCAGGTTGGTGTTGTCGGGGAAGAAACGGATTTCGCCCTCGTAGCGGTTGCCCGGGTAGAGGTCGTGCATGCGGTTGAAGCTGCGCAGGTAGGTCGACTTGCCGCAACCGGAAGGACCGATCAAGGCGGTAACCTTCTTGTCGTAGATCGGCATGTTGATGCCCTTCAGGGCCTTGGCTTCGCCATAGTAAAAGCTCAGGTTGCGGGCTTCGGCCTTGAGCTGCGGGGTATCTTGAATCGGCATGGAGTGCTCCATTTGAATGTTCTGTTCGGTTACCACTTGATGTTCTTGCGCATCTTGTAGCGCAGCCAGATGGCGATGCCGTTCATGGTCAGGACCATGGCCATCAGCACGAAACCGGCGGCGGCGGCATTCACTTCAAAGGCGGGATCGGGGCGCGAGGTCCAGTTGAAGATCTGGATCGGCATCACCGTGAAGGGCGCCATCACCCAGTCGAACAGGCCGGCAGCCGGTTCGCCGGTGAAGGGCGCAGGCGGCAGGAAGGCGATGAAGGTCAGCGCGCCGATGGTGATGATCGGTGCCGTTTCGCCGATGGCGCGGGCCAAGCCGATGATGACGCCGGTCAGGATGCCAGGCATGGCATACGGGATGATGTGATAGCGGCAGGTCTGCCAGCGCGTCGCCCCGACCGCCATCGAGCCTTCGCGGATCATCGCCGGGATGGCGCGAATCGCTTCGCGGGTCGACACGATGATGATCGGCAGGATGAGCAGGGCCAAGGTCAGGCCGGCCGACAGGATGCTCTGGCCGAAACCGAACTGGTACACGAAGATGCCGAGCGCCAGCAGGCCATAGACGATGGACGGCACGGCCGCCAGGTTGGTGATGTTGATCTCGATGATCTCGGTGATCCAGTTGCGCTTGGCGTATTCCTCAAGATAGACGCCGGCGGCGACGCCGAGCGGCACGGCAGCCAAGCCGGTGACCAGCATGACCAGCAGCGAACCGACCCAGGCCGAGAGAATGCCGGCCTTGTTGGCATGCCGCGAGGCGAAGTTGAGGAAGAAATCGACGGTGAAGCGTTCGGAGCCCTTCGACACCATGTCGGTCACCAGCAGCACGATAACCAGCAAGGCGGCGGCCAGGCAGAAGATGCCGAGCGCCTTGAAGATGTTGTCCTTGAGCTTGCCCTTGGCGATCAGGGCGCGGATTTCGTCGGTAGTCAGCGATTGCATCAGTAGTTCTCCCGGAATTTGCGGCGCAGCCACTGGCCGAGGATGTTGAAGAGCAGCGTGATCAGGATCAGGGTCAGGCCGGCGGCAAAGATGGTCTGGTAACCGATCGAGCCGTGCGGCAGGTCACCCAGCGCCACCTGGACGATGTAGGAGGTAATGGTGGCGGCCGGTTCCATCGGATTCCAGGTCAGGTTCGGCTGCATACCGGCGGCGACGGCGAGAATCATCGTTTCGCCCACGGCGCGGGAAATCGCCAGGATGTAGGAAGCAGCCAGACCGGAGAACGCAGCCGGAACCACAACGTGGATAGCCGTGTAGAGCTTGGTCGAACCCATCGCGTAAGCGCCTTCGCGCAGGCTCATCGGCACCGAGCGCATGGCGTCCTCGGACAGCGAGGCGATGTAGGGCACGATCATGATGCCCATCACCAGGCCGGCGGAGAGCAGCGAGAAGCCGGGCAGTTCGGGAATGATCTTCTGCAGCAGCGGGGTGACCATGAGCAGCGCGAAATAGCCGAAGACGATGGTCGGGATGCCGCCGAGCAATTCGAGGATGGGCTTGGCCACCTCGCGCACCTTGCCGTTGGCGAACTCGGAGAGATAGATGGCGATGATGGTTCCCATCGGCACGGCGACCAGCAAGGCAACGGCAGAAGAAACCAGGGTACCGGAAACCAGCACCATGATGCCGAAGTGGGCATCGTCAAAAAGCGGGGTCCATTGCGTATCGGTCAGAAAATCGACGATGCTGACATTGGCAAAGAAATGAATGGACTCGGAAATCAGGACATACATGATGCCGATCGTGGTCAGAACCGAAACGGCCGCCGCACCGAACAACAAGGCCTCGATCAGGCGCTCGCTGACGTTGCGCATGGCGTTCTTGGCCAGGCGATCGCTGACCGTAGGCAGGTCAGAAGCGTTATTTGCAGACATAGCGTGTGAATTCACGTCAAGAATTCCATTAAGAGGAAACCCGGTCCCGAACGGGGCCGGGTTTCAACAGCAGGCGGACCAGCCGCCAGAGCGAAGTTTAGTTCTTGGCTTCGCGCTTCATCACTTCTTCAATGGTGATGCCAATTTCATTATGCCCGCCAAACACCGTACCGAGCTTCTTCTTGTTCATGTGCTCGATGTTGCCGGTGTAGGCGGAAGCCGGCAGCGGCACGTACTTCACTTCCTTGGTCAGCTTGGCGCCGTTCTTCATGTAGAACTCGACGAATTCCTTGACTTCCGGCTTGTCCAGCGACTTGGCCTTGACGTAGATGAAGATCGGACGCGACAGCGGGGCGTAGGTGCCGTTCTCGACATTGGCGGCGGACGGCTCGACGGCCTTGCCGGTCTTCGGATTGACGATCGGCAGCGCCTTCAGCTTGCCGGTGTTCTCGGCGTAGTAGGCATAACCGAAGTAACCGATGGCATTGACGTCGCGCGAGACGCCCTGGACCAGCACGTTGTCGTCTTCGGAAGCGGTGTAGTCGCCGCGCGAGGACTTGGCCTTGCCGACCATGGCTTCGGTGAAGTATTCGAAGGTACCCGAATCGGCGCCGGCGCCGAACAGCTTGACCGGTGCATCAGGCCAGGCCGGATTGACCTGGTTCCACTTCATGACCTTGCCCTGGGCGGCCGGTTCCCACAGGGTCTTCATTTCTTCGACGGTAGCCTGCTTGAGGAAGCTGTTCTTCGGGTTGATGACGACGGTCAGCGCGTCGAAGGCGACCGGCATTTCGATGTACTGCACGCCAGCGGCCTTGCAGTCTTCCATTTCCTTGGCGGTGATCGGACGCGAGGCGTCGGAGATATCGATCTCGTCACGACAGAACTTCTTGAAACCGCCGCCGGTACCGGAAATGCCGACGGTCACCTTGACGGCGTTCTTCTTGGCTTTCTGGAATTCTTCGGCCACGGCTTCGGTGATCGGATAAACGGTGGAAGAACCGTCGATCTTGATCACCTGGGCCTGGGCGGACTGGGCTGCAACCAGGGCAACGCCAGCCACGGCCAGGGCGGAAACGAGCTTGGAATACTTGAACATGAGGCAACTCCTGCACAGGGTGGGTTTGACAACGCTGCACAGGTTAGACCCCGATTGTTACAGTCGAATGACAGACTGTAATAATTGGCCAGGAATGCCCAAGCCGCTGGCGAACTCCGTCGCGCACGGCAATTCGGCAGGCACAAAAAAAGGCGAAGGCCCACCGGCCCTCGCCTCTGCCCTGCCGGCCGCGACGCTTACTTGGCCGGGCGCCCGGTCTTGATACGCTCGATTTTGCCCATCAAGGCCTTCAGTTCCGCATCGCCGAGCGCGACCAGGGCTGCCACCCCCGCCCGCAGCAGTTCGCTCTTCTTGACCTCGCTCCCCAAGGCGGCAAGTCGCTTCTTCAGTTCGCCAATCCGGGCGTATTCGGCTTCCGGCATGGCGTAGCTGTCGCGAACCAGCTTCAGTTTCTTGGCTTTGACCGGCTTATCGGCCTTGACCGGCTTTTTGACCTTGCTCACCGCTTCTGCCTTGGGCACCGCCTTGGCCGGCTTTTCTGCCTTGACCGCGGCGACCGGCTTGGCAGGCTCGACCGATGCCGTGGTAGCGGCCTTGGCCTTGCTCAAGGCCTCGGCCAGCACCTTTTGCCCCTTGGCCACCGCCGGCTCGAGGGCGGCGGCAGTCGGTTTGCGCACCTTGGCCGTAGCGGCGGCGGTCGCCGGTACTGGCTGGGCAACGGGGGCCACTGGCTCGGCGACGGGTGCCTTGTCGAGCGGCGGCGCAATGCGCGGGGTCAGCTTCTTCGGGGCCTTGCCAGCGCTGGCCGGCGGTTTTGCGGTAGCGGTCTTTTTCTGGACGCTCATGCCATTCTCCTATTAAACGGTATATACAGTTTAACGATTTAACACGCCTGTAAAGTTAAACTTTTTTGACAAGGTAAAATGCGCCCCTCCCCATACAGCGCAGGAACCACACCATGACCCAGGACGAACTCAAGCAGGCCGTAGCCCAGGCGGCCGCCGACTACGTGGCGAAGACGGCTCCGGCCGGCAGCATCATTGGCGTCGGCACGGGTTCGACGGCCAACTTCTTCATCGATGCACTGGCTCCGCTCAAGGACCGCTACAAAGGCGCCGTCGCCAGTTCAGAGGCCACCCGCAAGCGTCTGGAAAGCCACGGCATCACGGTACTCGACCTCAACGACGTCGATGACATCCCGGTCTATGTCGATGGTGCCGATGAAATCGATGCCGGCCTCAACATGATCAAGGGTGGCGGCGGCGCCTTGACGCGCGAGAAAATCGTTGCCGCCGTGGCCAAAAGCTTCGTCTGCATCGCCGACGGCTCGAAACTGGTCGACACCATGGGCAAGTTCCCGCTGCCGGTCGAGGTGATTCCCATGTCGTGCGCCTACGTTGCGCGCGAACTGGCCAAGCTGGGCGGCACGCCGGTACTGCGCGAAGGCTTCGTCACCGACAACGGCAACCTGATCCTCGACGTCAAGGGACTCAGCATCACCGACCCCAAGGGCCTGGAAGCGAGCATCAACCAGATCACCGGTGTCGTCACCAACGGCCTGTTCGCGCTGCGTCCGGCCAACCTGCTGCTGCTCGGCACCGCCGAAGGCGTGAAGACCATCGGCTGAGTCACCAGGCTGTCACATTCGGGCGCTACGCTGGCTGAAACCACTCAGCCCGACGGGAGTGCCCGATGTTTCCTTCCCCGCAGCAAATCGCCCTGAGCCGCGAACAGGCACTGAGCCACCTGCTCGATCTGTCGGCCAGCGTACTCGATACCAGCCAGCGCCTCTCGGCCCTCTTCTCCGCCAACAGCCAGGAAGCGATCGCCCAGGGCAGCCAGCAACTTTCCCGCTTCAGCCATGGTCAACTCGACTCGCTGACGCACTTTCCCGCCTCCGTCTGGCTGGAGAACTCCCGCCGTCACGGCAAGATGCTCGAAGCCTGCTGGCACATGCTCGGCGAGACCCAGCACGCACTGATACGGCATGCCGATGCCCAACTCCGCGTCGTCGACGCAATGACCCGAGCCGGTCTGCGGCGCGCCATGCACAACGCCCCGTGGGAAGTTGAAATAGCCCTTGACGCTTTGCTCCTCGGCCTCGACAAGCACGAACAGGTGGTGCATGAATTGAACGATGCCGCTCTGAGCGAAGCCGAACAAACCCGAGCAACCCTGCAGCCCGCCCCGGCACCGGCCCCCAACCCGACCACCACCCGCCGCCGGGCCAGCCCGAGGAAAAAATCGCAGCCGCTGAACGCCGCGTAGGCTATCGCCACGCCGCCCACCGTCTCTCCATTTTTGCCCGGCCTGGCCGGGCATTTTTTTGTCCGTGCCGTCAACGCCAGGCCAAGGCGGGTAATATCCTTCGGGACGACGCGGTACAGGACCATCCCGGCCCGGCTGCGACACTGTCCGACACCAACATCGGGAGGCCGACCGCATCATGCATCCTTCGTCCGCACAACGCCCCGTCATCAACCTCGCCCTGCAGGGCGGCGGCGCCCACGGCGCCTTCACCTGGGGCGTGCTGGACGCACTGCTCGAAGAGGACCGTTTCGATTTCGAGGGCGTCACCGGCACCAGCGCCGGCGCCATGAATGCCGCCTGCCTGGCCCATGGGCTGATGGTCGGCGGCCGCGATGGCGCCCGTCAGGCCCTGGCCAATTTCTGGCGCGCCGTCGCGATGACCGCTCCCTTCGAGTCCGATGGCACGCCGCCCGCCCTCTCCTCGGCCATGAAGATGATGCTGCAATGGACCGACTACCTGTCGCCGGAACAGCTCAACCCGCTCGACCTCAACCCGCTGCGCGACATCATCAGCGACCAGATCGACTTTGCCCGCCTGCGCCGCGAATCGCCGGTCAAGCTGTTCATCGCCGCCACCCATGCCAATTCAGGCAAGCTGCGCATCTTCACCAACCCGGAACTGTCGATCGACACCCTGCTCGCCTCGGCCTGCCTGCCGACCATCCACCGGACCGTGATGATCGACGGCGAGCCGTACTGGGACGGCGGCTACAGCGCCAACCCGGCGGTTTTCCCGCTGCTCTACCAGTGCACTTCGCCCGATATCATGCTGGTCCTGCTGACGCCGCTGCATTACAGCGAAACGCCGGAATCGGCCCAGGACATCAAGCTGCGCCTGCGCGAACTGGCCTTCAACTCGACCTTCCTGCGCGAAATGCGGATGTTCGCCCACTTGCGCGACCAGATCGGTGACGTCCGCCTGCCGGAGTGGCTGCCGATCGGCCGTTTCGAGCGCCGGATCAGCAAGCTGCGCTTTCATGCGATCAGTGCCGATGCGCTGCTCGGCGATCTGCCGGCCGAGACCAAACTGGCGGTCAGCCTGCCCTTCTTCGAGCGCCTGCGCGACGACGGTCGCCAGCACGCCCGGCAATGGCTGGCGGCACATCGTGACGCGGTGGGGAACCGCGCCACCCTGGACCTAGCCAAGCTGTTTTATTGAATCGCTAGTTGAGTACGCGCACGCTCGGCCGCGGCAGCTCACAACCGATGCCGTGGCCGCTACCCGGGCGGCGCCGGTCGACAAAGACATGCCCACCGGCATGGCTCAGCGTCGGGTTGCGGGCTTGTTTCTTGGCCTGCTTCTTGGCCGACGATGCGGCGGCGGCAACCTCGCGGTGCGACTCGCAATCGCCCGGCCCGACCTTGACTACGCCAACCGACAAGGTCGGCAAGGGCTGGAAGACGATCTCGCCGCGCCGGTTCTCCGCCATGTAACCGCCCTGCGCCCGCTCCTCGACGCTGAGCAGGCTATCGATGGCTTCGGCGAAGGAACGCACCAGTTGCCAGCAACGCATCTCCCAATCATGGCTCTGGAAGACGATGAAGAAGTCGTCGCCACCGATGTGGCCGATGAAATCGCAACGCTCGTCGGCGACCTCGCAGGCCAGGCGGCCGAGCATCTGGATCACGTCGTCGCCGCGCCGGTAGCCGAAGGTGTCGTTGTAGGGCTTGAAATTGTCGATATCGATATAGGCCGCGACAAATTCGCCTTCCGCCGCCAGCATGCGGTCCAGGTGCTCGTTGATCGGCACGTTTCCGGGCAGCTGGGTCAGCGGGTTGGCGTAGCGGGCGGCGCTGATCTGCATCTCGGTGATCGTCGCCATCAGATCGTGGCTGCTGCCGACGCCGACATAGCCGCCCTCGTCGGTGACGATGAAACCGTCAAACAGGTAGTGCTTGGGCGCCAGCGACAACATCATCGCCAGCTCCTGGATGGTGGCGTGCTGATCGACCACGAGCGGCGCGTGATCCATGAACAGCTCGCAACTCTTGCGCCCGAACAACTCCTTGCGGAAGGGCCGGGCAAAACGGTCGATCATGCTGTGCCGGTTGATCATGCCGACCGGCTGGTTGTCCTGCACCACCGGCAGCACGTCGAGTTCCGGCTCGGCCTCGAAGCGCTCGATCACCTCGGCGTTGCTCGCCCCCAAAGCGACCGGCACGATCGGCCGGAGCAGCGTCCGCGCCGTCGGCATCTTGCCGACCGCCTGGCTCGACGGCGACAGCGACAAACGCTGTCCGGTGAGAACGTTGAGGACCAGCTGCGGCAGCAGGCGCAAAGGCACCGGATCGGGTCGGGCGACGAAATAGCCCTGGCCGCAGGCGATTCCCATGTCGCGAATACAGGCAAAATCCTCGGCGCGTTCGATGCCCTCGGCGACCAGCAAGGCATTGCAGATTTCGGCCAGATCCTGCATGGCCCGTACGAAGTGATACTTGATCCGGTCCTCGGCGATGCCGTTGATGAAATGCTTGTCGATCTTGACGAACTCCGGTCGCACCTCGGACCACATGCGCAGATTGGCGAAACCTTCGCCCAGATCGTCGATGGCGATCTGGAAACCGCGCCCGCGATAATGCAGCAAGGCTTCCTGAATGCCCGGCATGTCGGTAATGCGTTGATTTTCGGTCAGCTCGATGACGATCCGGTTGGGCGCAATGCCCAACTCGGCAAGCAAGGCCCGGGTATGGCCGTTCATCATCAGTGGATCGAGCAGGCAGCAGGGCGTCACATTGAGAAACAGCCGCCCGGGCAGGCGCTGCTGGGCGAAGGCGCGCAAACTGACCTCGCGACAGGCATGTTCGAGTTCGAGCGCCATGCCGCTCTGCTTGGCCGCAGCGAACAAGGCATCGGGAAAGCGCAGTGGAGAATGTTCCGGCCCCCGAATCAAGGCTTCGTAGCCGAGGATGGCCCGCACCCGGAAATCGATGATCGGCTGAAATACCGGATAGAGCAGCCCCTCGTCGAGAATCCGGCGCAACTCGGCAGCTTCGTCATCCATCAAAACAATCATCACATTCCGCTCAAACCAGGTAACAGTCTGGCGAGTTTAGGAAGCCAAGATTTCATTCCGGTTACAAGCATCGCCACATCGATACAAATTTGAGCCGACGGCGCGGCGTCACAACACCGTAATCCGCCCCGGGCAAGATGACGGCCCCGACCTGTTTCAAGCCGTCATGAAAAACCTGCTTGCTCCGCTATTTGGCAAATATCGCGACCTGGTGCTGGCCATCGGCTTTTTCTTGCTGATCGACGCCGGGGTTTCCGCCCTCAACATCGCCACTTCGCGGCTGATCGAAATCGATGCCGAGCGAATCAATACCGCCGGCCTGCTGCGCACCTACTCGCAACAACTGACCAAGGCCCTGCTCACGCTGGATATGGATCTGCGTCATGGCAATCTGACGCAATCGAGCCTGGCCGAGATTTCCGAAGCCCGCCTCGGCTTCGACGACGCCCGCCAATCCCTGGAAACGCTGCTCGCCCGGCGTCCCAGCCTGGCCCTGCTGGAGCCCGAGGAACTCCGGCAAGGCGCCCAGGAGAATCTGAATCAGGTGTTGCGCACCTGGGAGCCGATCGAACGCGAAATCGGCCCGCTCATCGTCAATGCCGACCCCAATCTCGACACCGTCAGCGGTGCCGTTCAGAAAGCCGTCACCCGCAACAACCGGCTGACCCGGCAAGCCAGCGACCTGAGCGACAGCCTGGAGGAAATCGCCCGCCAGAAAACGGCCACCGTGCGCCTTATCCAGACCCTCTCCATCGCCCTGGCCCTGCTCAACTTCGCCTTCATCATTTTCAAGTTCATCGGCCGCCTGGCCACCAGCGATCGCGAAGCCAGCCAGGCCCGCGAGGAAACCGGGCGCATCCTGGGCAGCGTCCGCGAAGGGCTCTTCCTGCTTACCCGGGAGAGAAAGGTCGGACAGCAACGTTCGACCTCGCTGGACACGCTGTTTGGCGACCCGCTGCCCCCCGGCGCCGACTTCTACCCATTTCTCAATCAGCTGACCTCGCCGGAAAACGCCGAAGCGGCACGCGATTACATCGATCTGCTGTTCAACCAGAAGATGAAGCAGAGCCTGCTCGAACAACTGAACCCGCTGGTCGAATTGGAACTGCTGTCGGACCGCCGGCAGCGCAAGGGACCGACCCATCTCAGCTTCGAATTCAACCAGGTGCGAGAAAACGGCGACGTGGTGGCCCTGCTGGTCACCGTCTTCGACGTCTCGCAGAAAATTCGCCTGGAGCACCAGCTGGCCGGAGCCGAAGCCCGCGCCGACAACGAAATCGCCCTCCTGCTCGGGGTCCTCGACCATAATCCGCACGAGGTCGCCACCTTCCTGCACCATGCGCGCGACACCCTGCAGCGGATCAACAACGACCTGCAGAACATCCAACCCGGCCGCCAGTCGTATCCGCAGTTGATCAACAGTATCGCCCGCATCGTGCACGGCCTCAAAGGTGAAGCCGGAACGCTCGGCTGCAGCAGCATCGGTCGCGAAGCCCACAGCTTCGAAAACGTTCTCCAGCCATTGCGTGGGCGCGACAATATCGGGGGCGACGACCTGATTCCCGTTGCCGTCGCCCTGAGCCGGCTACAGAGCGAAACCGTCAAGCTGGCAGCCGTCGTCGGCCGCATCCAGCAGTTTGCCGGTGAGCGCCAGGAAAATGAAACCAGGGATCCATTGGCCGACAGCCTGCAGCGCATCGAACAATATGCCCGTCAGGTCGCCAACGATCTCGACAAGCAGATTCGCTTCGAAGCCGCCGTCCCCCGCCTGAGCAGCTTGCCGGCACCGCTCGCCCGCATGCTGCGCGAAGCCGTGCCGCAGTTGATCCGCAATGCCGTCGCCCACGGCATCGAAAGCCCGGCCGAAAGGGAGCGCTTGGGCAAGCCGGCCACCGGGCTGATCCGGGTCGAGCTGACGAGCGAAGCCGACGGCACCCTGACCATGACGGTACACGACGACGGCCGCGGTCTTTCGGCCGAACACCTGCGTGGCGTACTGGCCAGCCGCGGTCTGCACACGCCGGAAGCGCTGGCGGCAATGAGCGACGCCGAGATCGTCGCCACCGTGTTCGAACCCGGCTTCAGTTCGCTCGACCAGGCCCATCCGCATGCCGGCCGCGGCGACGGCCTGGCCGTAGTGAAGGAGGCCTTGCGCACCATCGGCGGCCGCCTGCGCATCAACTCGCGCCCCAACTCCCACACCCGCTTCATCATGCAGATCAAACCCGCCTGACATGCACCCGCCGCACTTGAACATGCTGATCGTCGATGACTCGATGATCATCCGCAACCGGATCGCCCGCCTGGTCGCCGGGCCGACACTCCCCCACATCCAGATCGCCGGGCTGGCCTCGAATGGCGAAATGGCCGTGCGCCTGGCCCGGGAAAGTCGCCCCCGACTGATCACCATGGACCTGACCATGCCGCAGATGGATGGCGAAGCCTGCATCGAACAGATCGTCGGCTTCCTGCCCGAAACCCGCATTCTGGTCGTCTCGGCCCTGGCCGACAAAAGCACCGCCCTGCGCGCCATCAAGAAAGGCGCCAGCGGTTTCCTGCACAAGCCGTTCACCGACGAAGAACTGCTCGAATCCCTGCTCGAATTGATCGATTAAGCATGCGCAACGAACTCCGCAGCGAAGACATCGAGGTCTTCTCCGAGGCGATCAGCCATTTTTTCAACACCTGCACCGGCGAAAGCGCGCTGGTCCGCTCGGCCTTTCTGATCGAAAGCGGGCCGGCCGTGCTCTGGAACGACTTCAACGGCCTGATCGATATCAGCGGCGACTACCGCGGCAGCGTCTGCTTCTCGGCACCGCGCGCCCTGCTCTCGCACGTGCTGCTCAAGATGGGGGAGTCGGTCTTTACCGACGAGCGCCATGCCGACATCGTCGGCGAAATCGCCAATACGCTCGCCGGGCGGGCCCGCCGACACTTCGGCGAAGGTCTCGACATTTCACCGCCGCGCCTGCTCGACGACCGGAAGGCCGGGCTGGCCCTTCGCCCCGACTCGCTGCCTTACGCCATCCCGCTGCGCTGGCACGGTTACGAAGCCAATCTGGTCATCCAGTTGGCCCCCCACTGAAGCTGTGCTCAGGGCGAGCCCCCACCGGCAATTCGATGACGCCTTGTCATTCACTTGCAATATGGGGCTATCATGCTTGCTGCTACGGCCTATCCTTCCAACCCCGAGGTGTGCGATGACGGAAATGCTGTTCTGCTACTGCTGCCGGGTGCATCACGCCAAAGATCAGATGCGCCCTTTCCTGACCAAACAAGGCTATCGCTGGCGCTGCATCCGCAGCATCGAAGCCGCGGCAAGCAGCAAGGACAGCCGCGACGCCTTCGGTCGCAAACAAACCGAGATCAATCGTAACGAAGCCCGCCACATGGCAGAACGCCTGGCCCTGATCCGTCTCGAACAGGGCCTGCTCACCGGCTGAAGCCGGGCCGCCCGCCCCCATGCGGCGGCGGGCGTATTGTCTTGCCGGCTTATGCCGCCTGAGGCATCAGGCGGAACTGGCCGATCGCCCGGCGCAGGTTCTCGGCCAGACCTTCGAGCGAGCGGGCCGAATCGGCAGCGCCGCTCAGGACCTGACCGTTCGCCACCGACATTCCGGCAATTTCACGAACCAGATGCTCGATCTGCCCGGTCTCGTTGCGGTGCGCATCGAGCGCCTTGCCAATGCGCGCACTCGACGACTCGACCAGGCGGGCCTGTTCGCAGACGCGCGCCATAGCGCTGGCGGCCTCGCCCGCCTTCTCATTGCTGTCGGCAACGTGGCTCGCCGCCGTGCGAACCGCCTCGGCCGTCGCCCCGGCAATCGCCTGCATGCCGGCGATCATGCCGCCGATTTCCTGCGTGCTCTGCGCCGTTCTCTCCGCCAGTTTGCGCACTTCGTCGGCCACGACCGCGAAGCCCCGCCCGCTCTCGCCGGCCCGTGCCGCTTCGATCGCTGCATTCAGGGCAAGCAGATTGGTCTGCTCGGCAATCCCGGCAATCACCGCCACCACGCCCGACACCCGCTTCGCCTCGGCCTCCATGCGATCCAGACTGGCCGTGGCCTGGGCGATGTCGGCATGCATCGCTTCGAGCACCTGCTTCGACAGGCTGACCGACGCCATGCCGGAACCCGCCCACTGCTCCGCATTGCGCGCCACATGATCGGTCTGCCTCGCCGCTTCGACGATTTCCGCCACCTGCAGGGCCACAGCGTCGACCGCCGAGGCCACGCGCAAGGTATCGCTTTCCTGTTGCCGAGCCCGGCCGGCCGAATCACTGGTCGCCTCGACAACGCGCAACGAACCGTGGGTCATGGCCTGGGCACTGAGCACGACCTCGCCGATCAAGTGCCGCATGCCATCCCGCACCTCGCGCAAGGAACCGGCCACGCGTTGCAACTCGTCCTGCCCGACCAGCTCGATGTCCACAGTCAAATCACCGGTCGCCAGACGGCCGGCTCCTTCGGCGAGCGCCTCGATATTGGCGGCAAGCCGCCGATAGGCCATCGCCAGACCAAGGCCTGACAAGGACAAGCCGCCCACGATGAGCAGCACCGTCACCACCAGATGGCGGCGGGCCAACGCGACCTGCTTCTGCAACGCATCGACCAGCGCTGCCTCGACCTGGCCATGAAGCTGACGGGCCAAGCTGAGCGGCTGTCCGATTGCCGTCTCGATTTCGGCCGAGGAATAGACCGTACTGCTCAAGGCCAGACCATAGGCCAGCGTCTGGGCCATGGCAAAATGCCCCTCCAGTTCGGCCAGCGCCGTCATCACCCCCGTATCGCCAAGCTGTCCGGCATGTTTGCGCCCCTGCGCCAGACTGTGACCGGCGACCGCGATCGCCGCCGATAGCTCGGGGCGCAATCGCTCTCCGACACTCCCTTCGCGGTGGACGATACCGGCCAGCACATCAAGTCGGGCCAGCGCTTCGCTCAAGACCGGCAGATCTTCCTGCCATAGCGCTGCCAAAGGTCCGGCGTGCAGACCGAGATCGCCGGTCCGCTCGACGATGTGCTGATGGACCGCATCGACTGCCGCAGCAAAATCGTCGAAATGCTGCATGCGTTTGCGCCCCGCCGCATCCTCCGGACGCATGGCAAGCGCCACCTGCAGACGCGGATCGTCAGCCAGGGCGGCCGGTACGGTTAGCGTCGCCGCAGCGAGGGCGGCATTGGCCGCATCATCGCCGGCCCCCGCCCAGAAGAGCTGCGCCCGCTGCCGCCGCAAGTCGCCCAGGAACACTTGCATGGGTTCGACCGCGTGCAGGGCGGCCAAGCGACTCTCGGCTGCCTGCATCGCCGCCAGGCGAAGGTAGAGATGCGGCACGGCCACCGCCAGGAAAGCGAGTCCGACCAGCCCCCCGATCAACAAGAACAAGCCGCGAAACCCCAGCCTGCCAACCAAACCGACACGTCGTTTCGACATGGACCACCTACTTCGGGAAAATTGACCGGCGCGAGAGTAGGGCAAGGACGTGACAGCGCCGTGACGCGAAAACGGCGCGAAAACCGGTCATTCGCCTGCAATATTTGTTCGGGATAGTAGTCGGCAAGCCCCGCGCGTCGGGGATCGACATGCCCGAGCATTCGCCCTTCCCGCATCAAGGAACGATCATTATGGAAAAGCAGGGAAACAACGAAATCGCCGCCTTCCCGGAACTGTTTGACGGCCTGGAGCAATTCATCGACGAGCAGGTCAGAGGTCTGCGCCGAACCAGCGCCCTATTGGCCATTGTCGCCGCCGGCTGCGGCGGCCTCCTCTTTTTCCTGCTCAAGCATCTCGCCTGACCGGCGCCAGCACACTCACCGCGCCGGCCAGCCCGCCGACACCGGAGACCGCCCGCCGGCGGGACCCGGCTTTCGGCCATGAAAAAAGCTAGGGAGATACCCCATCCGCAAGTAGGGTTGCAACGCGTATCATGAGCGGACTCGCGGCACGCGCCGCCGCGAGGTCACTACTCGTAAACGACCGCCATGAAGCATCTCCTGACCTGGAACGACTATCTCAAGACCGGCATCGAAATCGTCGATGAGCAGCATCGCGGCCTGCTCGACCTGACCAACGAGACGGCCGAAAAAATCAACGCCAACCAGACGCTCAGCCTTGAGGAAATGCGTACATTCCTCGGCTACCTGACCGACTACGCCGCCACCCATTTCAGCACCGAAGAAGCGCTGATGGCCTTGGGCGGCATCGACGAAAAGCATCTGCAGCACCATCGCGAATCGCACGCCAACTTCCTGCATCAGGTCAATGCCATGGTCGGCGAACTCGATGCGCATTCGCTGACCGGCCAGCAGATCACCGAGTTCCTCGGCCATTGGCTGATCTACCACATCCTTGGTGAAGATCAGCAATTGACCGACATGCTGCGTGGCACACCGCAAGCGGCACCGGAAAAGACGCCCGAACTGAGTGCGGCCGCCCAGGAAGCGGCCACCCAATCCCTGGCCAAGCTCTATGCCTTCATGGCGGAGCGCAACCAGCACCTGCAGGCCCGACAACAAAGCTATCGCGACCAGAGCCACCAGATGGCTGAACTGGTAGCCCGTCAGGACCAGGCGCTGGCCGTCAGCGAGGAACGTTTCCGTGCGCTGTTTCACAACGGCAAGCTGGCCGCCCTGATGGCGGCGCTCGACCCGGAAATGAAGCCGGCCCGGATTATCGAAGCCAATCCGGCAGCCTGCGAATTGCTGGGCTATGACGAAGCCCGTCTCCTCGAGATGGATATCCGCGCCGTGGTGGCCGCCGACGAGTTCCCCCGCTTTCCATTGCTGATGCGCGAATTGCAGGTTGCCGGACGCTTCGAGTGCGAGATGAACCTGCTGGGCCAGGACGGCCAGCGCCTGCCCACCCAGGTCGCACTGACCCAATGCATGGCGCATGGCCAACCGGTCGTCATGTTCCTCATCGAAGCGGTTTCCAGCCGGCGGGCCGCTCAGCTCGAACGCCACGCCACCCAGGCCCAGGCCCTGCATCTGGCGGAAGTGCGCAGCCGCTACCTGGCCGGCATGCCGGAGCACTATGGCATCGAAACGCCCTCGCCGGCACATGCCGACGTGCAGGCTGCCCCCGCCTCGATCACCCAGTTCCTGGCGGAGCAGCCCCTGTTCCAGGCGCTCGCGGCCAACGACCTCAACACCCTGAAAAAGGCAGCACAAATCCGCCGCCTGCAAAAAGGCGAAACCCTCTTCCGCAAGGGCGACAAGCCGACTGGCCTGGTCCTCGTCCTGCGCGGCAACATCCTGCTCGCCGTCTCCTCGCCGCAGGGCGAGCGCAAGGTGATGGGCATCCATGACGCGGGACACAGCATCGGCGAAGCCGAAGTGGTGATGGACAG
The DNA here is from genome assembly GCA_003583745.1 of Rhodocyclales bacterium GT-UBC. GTDB lineage: Bacteria > Pseudomonadota > Gammaproteobacteria > Burkholderiales > Rhodocyclaceae > Azonexus. The sequence goes on from QXPY01000012.1 coordinate 100,491, forward strand.
CCCCTACCCCTACTTTGCCGAGGCCGTCGAAGAGGCCGAAGTGCTGATCGTGGCGCAAAGCGCCCTGCTGGCCCTGCTCGACAAGGACAAGCAGTTCGCCCGCCGGCTGATCAGTTGCATGGGCTCGCGCCAGCATGAACTGATGTACAGCGTCGAATCATTCACGCTGCGCACCGGTACCGAACGGGTCATCGGTTACCTGTTGCAACATGCCCGGGTCCAGGCCAACGGCCGACTGGTCACCAAGCTGCCGGCAACCAAGCAACTGATTGCCTCACTGCTGCACATCAAGCCGGAAACCCTGTCGCGCATTTTCCGCGACCTTAGCGATACCGGCCTGATTCTCGGTCGCGGGCGGCAGATGCAAATCCCCGACATCGACCGCCTGGTCGGCTACCAGGGCTGACCTTACCTCACGGCGCAGCGGTCACGGAGACGTAATCGACAAAGCGGACGCTGGCAAAGGTCCGCTTGAGCAGCTTGCTGTAGAAGTCCTTCATCACCGCGCCATCTTCATAACGGATGGCGCTTCCCGGCTTGACCTCCATCTTCTGCACGGCGATCCACTCGACCGCCTTGCTCCCGGCCAGGACCACCTCGATGTAGGTGAACTCGTTGGCGTGGACTGCGCTCAGCACCTTGCCCTGATTCGGTAACTCGGACGGACGCGGCGCCTTTTCCGGCAGCAGCATTTCGCGCGATTGGGCCGGCGAGGGATGGCCGGGCGGTACTTGCGCCATGGCCGGCAGGGTGAGCAAGCCGCCCAGTACCAGCATGGACAGGCCGTATTTTTTCGACATGGCAAACTCCTGAAATCCCGGATGGGCAAAGGGCGGGATAAAGCCGCCGGATCCGGCGCAGTAAAAAAAACCTCGCCGCAGCGAGGTTTGTCGGAAGGCTACCGGCGACTCAGGCGGCCGGCGGAACGTAGCCCTGGATCTTGTCGGCGCCGTCGCCGAAGAAATGCTTCTCGACCTGCTCGGCCAGATACTTGCGATGGCGTGCGTCGACCAGGTTGAGGCGGTTCTCGTTGATCAGCATGGTCTGCATCTTGATCCACTGCTGCCAGGCTTCCTTCGAGACATTCTCGAAAATGCGCTGACCAAGGGCGCCCGGGTAGGGCGGCATATCCAGACCTTCGGCCTCGCGGCCCAGTTTGATGCAATTGACGGTACGTGCCATGTGTAGCTCCAAGGGGTTGATGAGCGAATTATAAAGTCTTGAACAAGACCTTGGATCGCCGCTGATAGTTGTACATGTCGCGCTTGTTGGCCGGCAGGTCGTCGACCGTGCCGAGCTTGAAGCCGCGCTCGACGAACCAGTGCTCGGTCCGCGTCGTCAGCACGCACAAGCGCTTGACACCGAGCTTGCGGGCGCGGCGTTCGATACGCTTCATCAGCTGCTCGCCATAGCCCCACTCACGATGATCCGGGCTGACCGCCAGACAGGCCAGTTCGGCCTCTTCGTCGGAGTGACGATAGAGCGCCGCGCAGCCAACGATGATGCCATCGTGCAGCATGATCGAGAAATGCTCGATCTCGCGCTCGAGCAGTTCGCGCGGCCGATGCACCAGGATACCTTCTTCTTCCATCGGCTCGATCAAGGCGATCAAAGCCGCGATATCGTCGGCCTTGGCTTCGCGAATATTTTCCAGCGACTCGCGAGTCACCACGGTACCGACCCCGTCATGGGTGAACAGCTCGCGCAGCAAGGCACCGTCCTGGGCATAGGCGATCAGATGCACGCGGCCGACGCCGGTTCGCGTCGCCCGCACCGAACAGGGCAGGTAGCGCCGGATATCGGGTGACAACCAGTCGCTCTTGTTGAGCAACTCGGCCACTTCGTCGGCGGTCATCGCATCGATCAGCTCGCCGTTCTTGTCGGTGACCCCCTGGCTATCGCTCAAATAGACCAGTTTGTCGGCCTTGATCGCCACCGCTACCGCCTCGGCCGCCTCTTCCATTTGCAGGTTGAAGATTTCGCCGGTCGGCGACGGCCCCTCACAGTTGAGCAGCACGATATTGCCCAGGCCGAGCTGGGCGTTGATGCCCTCGGCGTCCACTTTGCGCACCTTGCCGGCGTACTGCATGTCGATGCCGTCGAGCACGCCGATCGGTTGGCCGGTAATGAAATTGCCCCCGATGACCCGGATGCGGCTGTTGGCCATCGGTGTATTGGGCAAGCCCTGCGACAGCATCGCCTCGATCTCGAGATAGACGCTGCCCACCGCGTCAAGCACGCAATCGAGCGCCTCGGCATCGGTCACCCGGTAGCCGCGGTGATAGATCGATTCCAGGTTCTTCTCGCGCAGCTCTTCCTCGATCTGCGGCCGGGCGCCATGCACCAGTACCAGGCGGATGCCCAGGCTGACCAGCAGATTGACGTCGTAAGCCAGCGTCTTGGCGAACTCGCTCTCAACCGCCTGACCGCCGAAGGCAATGACGAAGGTCTTGCCGCGGAAGGCGTTGATGTAGGGCGTGACGGCCCGGAACCAGGAGACGAAGTGCTCGTCGTAAGGGGTGTCGCTCATTGTTCTGTATGCTTCCCGTCGTCTTTCAGGGCCTTTTCCAGGCGCTCGCAAATGGTTTTCAGCACTTTCACGCGGGCGAAGTTCTTGTCGTTGGCTTCGACCAGCGTCCACGGCGCGAGACCGGTCGAAGTGCGGTCGACCATGTCGCAGACGGCGGAAACGTAATCATCCCATTTTTCGCGGTTGCGCCAATCCTCGTCGGTAATCTTGAAGCGCTTGAACTCGGTGTCCTGGCGCTCCTTGAAGCGGCGCAACTGCTCTTCGGCACTGATCTGCAGCCAGAACTTGACCACCACCGCACCGGCATCGACCATCTGGTGTTCGAAATCGTTGATCTCGGCATAGGCGCGCAACCAGTCGGCCTCCGAGCAGAAGCCTTCGACCCGCTCGACCAGCACCCGGCCATACCATGAACGGTCGAAGATCGCCGCCCGCCCGGTGCGCGGCAGATGCCGCCAGAAACGCCAGAGATAGGGCTGGACACGCTCTTCCTCGGTCGGCGCGGCAATCGGGATGATCTGGTATTGACGCGCATCCATCGCTGCCCCGACCCGGCGGATGCTGCCGCCCTTGCCTGCCGCATCCGAGCCTTCGAAGACCAGCACCAAAGAGCGCTTGCCGACGAATCGCGGATCGCGCACCAGTTCGGAGAGCTTCGACTGATATTTCGCCAGGTCGCGCTCGTAATCCTTCTTGGCCAGCTTCTGGGTGAGGTCGAGCGAGGAAAGCACGTTCTTCTGGTCGATGGCATGCACGATCGGCGGCGCCACCGGCACCTGCTGCCGGCTCGTCTGTTGCAAACGGCGCTTCATCGCATCGAGGACGATACGGCCGACGGTCAAGGAACGATAGGCATCGTCGGTGCCTTCGACGATGATCCACGGCGCATGTGCCGAATTGGTGACGCGCAGGACGTGGCCGGCCACCGATTGCAGCTTGTCGTAGGTCTTCAGACGGTCATAGCTTTCCTGGGTTACACGCCAGGCGGTGCGCGGGTCCTTCTCGAGCGCTTTCAAGCGTTTTTTCTGGCCGTCCTTGGAAAGATGGAACCAGAACTTGAGGACCAGCGCGCCCTCATTGACCAGCATCGCCTCGAAACGATTGATGTCGTCGAGTTGCTCGTCCATTTCCGAGCGCCGCATGTGGCCGTTGATCCGGTCGGTGATCGGCTGCGAATACCAGGAGCCGGCAAAGATCCCGACCTTGCCCTTGGGCGGCAAGGCCCGCCAGTAGCGCCACATGTAGGGCCGGGCGTTTTCCTCGTCGCTCGGCGCCGAGAAGGCCAGCGTCGAGATATGGCGCGGGTCCATCCAGGAATAGAGCAGGTTGATCGTCTCGCCCTTGCCGCTGCCATCGACCCCGGAAATCAGGATGACGACCGGGAATTCCTTTTTCTGCAACACGTCGTACTGCACATCGAGCAACTCGGCGCGCAGTTTCGGCACCTCGCGCTTGAACGTTTCCTTGTCGATCTTGTGACCCAGCTCTGCGGACTCGAACATGTTCTACCCCTCCCTCAAATCACCCCATAAGGCTTGCAAAATCGCCAGCGCCGCCAGCCCCGCCGTTTCCGTACGCAGAATGCGCGGCCCCATGCGGACGCCGACAAAGCCGGCCTGTCGTGCAGCGATCACTTCCTGCGGATCCAGCCCCCCCTCGGCGCCGATCAGCAATTGAACATTCGTCGCCGGCGCAATCGTCGCCAGCGTTTGCCCGGCCTGCGGATCAAGCATCAGGCGGAGCGCGTCACCGGCCGGCCGCGCCAGCCAGCTTTCCAGCTTTTCCAGCGGTGCCACCAGCGGCACCTGATTGCGCCCGCACTGCTCGCAGGCCGAAGCCGAAACACCTTGCCAATGGGCCACCCGCTTGGCGGCCCGCTCGCCGGCCAGGCGCATGACGCTGCGCCGGCTCTCGACCGGCACGATATCGCGCACGCCGAGTTCGACCGCTTTCTGGATGGTGAAATCCATCTTCTCGCCGGCCTGCAGCGACTGGACCAGGGTCACCGCCAGCGGCGACTCGCGCTCGACATCCTGCCAGGCAGAAAGCTCGGCCATCACGCGATCGCGCTCGATACGCTCGATATGGGCCAGATACTGGCCGCCACGACCATCGAAAAGGATCATCGGCGCCCCGGGCGGCAGGCGCAGGACGCGAACCGCATGGCGCGCCACCGGTTCGGGAAGTTCGATATGCGCCCCCGGTGAGAGGGCTTCTCGGCAGTAAAAACGGGGTAGATTCATCGATGCTATTATCGATGAAATGAACTTTTGAAGGGAATATCATGGCCGCACTGAACCCGCCGGTGTGTGATTTTGGCCAAGCAGCCGTCGATTTCGACTTGCCAGACCCGAATGGCAAGCGTCATTCCCTGGCCAGTTGTGCCGGACCGAACGGCCTGCTGGTCATGTTCATCTGCAACCATTGCCCCTATGTGCAGGCGATCATCGATCGTCTGATCCGCGACTGCCGAGAATTGGCGGAACACGGTGTCGGCAGCGTCGCCATCATGAGCAACGATGTCGCCGCCTACCCGGACGATTCCCCTGCCAACATGCAGCGCTGGGCCGAAGAACTGGCCTTCCCCTTCCCTTACCTGTACGACGAAAGCCAGGCCATCGCCCGCGCCTATGGCGCCGTCTGCACGCCCGACTTCTTCGGCTACAACGCCCACCTCGAACTGCAATACCGCGGCCGGCTCGACGCCTCGGCCCGCCAGGCCGGCCCGATCGATGCCCGCCGAGAACTGTTCGAAGCCATGCGGAAAATTGCCTGCACCGGCCAAGGCCCGGCCGAGCAAACGGCCTCGATCGGCTGTTCGCTCAAGTGGAAAAATAGCTGATCACGCCGCTGACCAGGTGCCAGGCCGACATTAAATTGGATGCCGGTTTGGCTTGGGCTATCATCGTTCTTTCCACCGCCGGCCGCATTCCAATTGGATATACCCACCCCTGACCTGCACAACGACACCGACCCCGGGCGTCGCTACGTCTATCTGCAGGCCGTGCTGTCGAGCATGCCTCAGGGAATCAGCGTTTTCGACGAAAGCCTGCGCTTGCGCGTTTGGAACCAGGGCTTCCTTGACGTTCTCAACCTGCCGCCCGAAGTTGTGTACGACGGCGTACATTTTTCCGAGTTGATCCGTATCCCTGCCGAGCGCGGCGAATACGGTCCGGGCGACGTCGACGAGCATATTCGCCGGGTCACCGCATTGGCCCTGAAATTCGAAGCGCATCGCTTTGAAAGAACCCGCCCCAATGGACGGACTCACCTCGTACATGGCGAACCACTGTTCATCCAAGGCGAGATGGCCGGTTTCATCTCCACCTATACCGACATCACCGAGCGCAAGCTCGCCGAAACCGAGCTGATGCACCAGCACGACCTGTTGCAGACGGTCATCGAGAACATTCCCAGCGCGATCAGCCTGTTCGACAAAAACCAGGAACTGGCGCTCTACAACCAGAATTTCCTGAGCATGCTCGACCTGCCGCCATCCCTGGTCGCGCAGCCCCCCGTCAAGCTGGAGTCGATCATCCGCTTCAATGCGCAGCGCGGCGAATATGGCCCCGGCGATCCGGAAGCCATCGTCAGCGGCGTCATGCGCAAGGTGGCCGTGCCCCAAGCGCACCAGTTCGAACGAACCCGCCCGAACGGCAACACCCTCGAAGTACGGGGCATCCCGCTGGCCGAGGGCGGCTTCGTCACCGTCTACTCCGACATCACCGAACGCCGGGCCAGCGCCGAGCGAGAGCGGCTGGCCGAAAAGGTATTCACCCACACGCCGACCGGCATCATTTTTACCGATGACGCCCATCGCATTCTCTCGATCAACCCGGCCACGACCCAGATGACCGGCTACGAACCTTTCGAGTTGCTCGGCCATCTCGTTTTCGGGATCATCAACCTGGGCTCGGAACAATCGCTCGACAGTTTCTGCGAGAACGCGCGGCGACGGGGCTCCTGGAACGGCGAACTGGAAGTTGCCAGGAAAAATGGCGAAGCTTTTCCGGCCGGCATCCGCGTCAGCCGGGTGGACGACCCCTATAGTGGCATGCCCGCCCACTACATCTGGATCCTGGCCGACATCACCGAACGCAAGCAAGCCGAGGAACGGATGCGGCACATCGCCCAGCACGATGCGCTGACCGGCCTGCCCAACCGCCTGTCGCTGCTCATGCGCCTCGCCCAGTTGCTACCCGATGCGCGCCGCCACCAATGGACCCTGGCGGTCATGTTTCTCGATCTCGACCGCTTCAAGATCATCAACGACACCCTCGGCCATCAGGTCGGCGACGAAATGTTACGTGAAGTCGCCTGCCGGCTCTCCAGCGTCGTCCGCGAAACCGACTTCGTCGCCCGCCTCGGCGGCGACGAATTCGTCGTCATCCTGCCCGACATCACGACGCCTTCCGACGCCGCCATCGTCGCCAACAAGATCATTGCTGCGCTGGCCAGGCCGATCGAGGCGGAAGGACACGAGTTGCACACCAGCCCGTCGATCGGCATCAGCCTCTTCCCCAACGACGGACCGGACGGCGACACCATCCTGAAGAACGCCGACACGGCGATGTACCACGCCAAGGCGGCTGGCCGGAACAACTATCAGTTCTTTGCCGAAGAGATGAACCGGGTCACCGCCGACCGCCTGAACATCGAACGCAAGCTGCGTCACGCCATCGCCCGCAACGAGCTGGCCCTGTGCTTCCAGCCGCAATTCCGCGCCGACGGCTCACGGCCTACCGGCGTCGAGGCGCTGGTCCGCTGGCATCACCCGACCGACGGCATGATCTCGCCCAACCGCTTCATCCCGGTCGCCGAGGAAACCGGCATCATCGTCGAAATCGGCGAATGGGTGCTGGTCAACGCCTGTCGCGAGATGAAGCGTTGGCTCGACGCCGGCCTGCCGCCGATTCGCGTCGCGGTCAATGTCTCGGCCCGCCAGCTGCGCCGTCGCGACTTCTGCGAAACGGTGGCCGGGGCGCTGGCCGAATCCGGCCTGCCGTCCGAACTGCTGGAGCTTGAAATTACCGAAAGCTCGGTGATGGAAAACCCGGAAGAAGCCATCCGCATCCTTGAGCGCCTCGGCCGAATGGGCGTTTCGCTGGCTATCGACGACTTCGGCACCGGCTACTCCTCGCTCGCCTACCTGAAGCTATTCCCGATCGATCACCTGAAAATCGACCGCTCCTTCGTCGCCGATATCGAGCACGACCTCAACGACCGCGCCATCGCTTTCGGCACCATCGCCCTGGCCCATTCGCTCGGCCTCAACGTCATTGCCGAGGGCGTCGAAACCGAAGACCAGCTCGAACTGCTGCGCAGCAACGGCTGCGACGAAATCCAGGGCTTCCTGCTCAGCAAGCCGCTCAATAGTGCCGCCGCCTTCGCCTTCCTGCACGCGCACGGCCGCACGGAGTAAAATCGCGCTCTTTGACATTGCATCAGGGAGTTCACATGACTCAGCGCACGCTGGCACGCTACCTCACCGAGGAACAACGTAACAAAGGTGTCATCACCGCCGATCTGAAGTTCCTGATTGAGGTCGTTTCCCGTGCCTGCCAGGCCATCTCCATCGCCATCGGCAAGGGCGGCCTCGGCGGCGTGCTCGGCGAAGCAGGCAGCGACAACGTGCAGGGCGAAGCACAGAAGAAGCTCGACGTGCTCTCCAACGACATCCTGCTCGAAGCCAACGAATGGGGCGGTCACCTCGCCGCCATGGCCTCCGAGGAGATGGACCTGCCGCACCTCGTTCCCCATCGCTTCCCCAAGGGCGAATACCTGCTCACCTTCGACCCGCTCGACGGCTCGTCGAACATCGACGTCAATGTCTCGATCGGCACCATCTTCTCGGTCCTGAAGTGCCCTGAAGGCGCCGACCTGTCTACCCCGGCCGCCGCTGAAGCCGCCTTCCTGCAGCCGGGCACCGCCCAGGTTGCGGCCGGCTACGCCGTCTATGGTCCGACCACGTTGCTCGTCCTCACCGTCGGCAACGGCGTCGCCGTCTTCACGCTGGACCGCGAGCAGGGCGCCTTTATCCTGACACAGGAAAATGTCCAGATTCCGGCCGACACCAAGGAATTCGCCATCAACATGTCGAACCAGCGCTTCTGGGAAGCCCCGGTCAAACGCTACGTCGACGAGATGGTCGCCGGCAAGGAAGGCCCGCTCGGCAAGGACTACAACATGCGCTGGGTGGCCTCGATGGTGGCCGACGTACATCGCATCATGACGCGCGGCGGCATCTTCATGTACCCGATGGACAGCAAGGTCCAGGCTCAGGGCGGCAAGCTGCGCCTGATGTACGAAGCCAACCCGATGGCCTTCCTGGTCGAACAGGCCGGCGGCGCGGCTACCACCGGCCGCCAGCGCATTCTCGACATCGTGCCGGGCAAGCTGCACCAGCGCGTGCCGGTAATTCTCGGCTCGAAAAACGAAGTCGAACGGGTTACCGGCTACCATGCTGTTTGATTTGATGTAAATTGCAGCGCACGAACCCATTGCCTAGGACACTGCCCATGCATCCGAGTACCCTCGCCCTGCTCATTGCCGCCGCTATCGCAGCCGGCTGCACCAGCAACCAGGCCAAGAAGGAAGAAGCACCGCCGGTCGCCACCACCGCGGCTGAACCGGCCGCGCCGCCCCCCAAGGCCAAGCCGGAATGCCAACCCGACCCGAGCAGCAAAACGAGCGCGACGAAGACCAGCAGCAAGAAGAAGCCAGCCGCCAAGAAAGGCAGCAAGAAAGCCGAGGAAACGCCGCCCCCCGACTGCGAACCCGCCGCCCCCAAAGTCGCGCCCAGCAGCAAAGCGACCGAGGCATCCCCGCCGCCTCCGCCGCCTTCAACCGCCAAGGAGACCGGCAGCAGCGGCAAGGCCTGCAACCCCTGCGTCGTCAAATCGCGCGATGGCACGTTCGAGGGCGAGGTGTACGGCAATCCCCCGGCCAACAGCAAATGGGCCAAATTGCAGATCGGCATGGAACAGCCGGAAGTCGAACGCATTCTCGGCGGCACCAGTAACGACGTGCGTACCATGCCGACCGGCAAGGCCTTCATCCCCTTCTATTACGGCACCGACCGTTACCGCTACGAAGTCGTCTATCACGGCCAAGGCAGCGTTTCCTACACCGGCGGCAGCTGGGGTGGCGGCCGCGGCGTGCTGATGATGATCAACTACGACCCGAAGATGTAACAACGTAATCCGGCAGGCACACCGCCTGCCGGATGCACACTTCACCCTACCCAAAAAGGGCCTTTTCCCGGATAATTTCACCTTTTCAGCAGGCTGGATTTCCGGATCATGAGCGTCAGCAACACCCCAAAGTTTTCTCCCTTGACCGGCGCCATCCGCGCACTGGCCATGGATGCCGTGCAAAAGGCCAACTCCGGCCACCCCGGCGCCCCGATGGGCATGGCGGAAATCGCGGAGGTCCTCTGGCGACGCCAACTGCGCCATAACCCGAGCAATCCGAACTGGCCCGATCGTGACCGCTTCGTGCTTTCGAACGGTCACGGCTCGATGCTGATCTACGCACTGCTGCACCTGACCGGCTACGACGTCTCGATCGACGATCTGAAGAATTTCCGCCAGCTCCACGCCAGAACCCCCGGCCACCCCGAGTTCGGCTACACCCCCGGCGTCGAAACCACCACCGGCCCGCTCGGCCAGGGCATCACCAACGCCGTCGGCTTCGCGCTGGCCGAAAAGGTGCTGGCCGCCGAGTTCAACAAGCCGGGCCACGAAATCGTCAATCACCACACCTACGTTTTCCTGGGTGACGGTTGCCTGATGGAAGGCGTCTCGCACGAAGCCTGCTCGCTGGCCGGCACGCTCGGCCTGGGCAAGCTGATCGCCTTCTGGGACGACAACGGCATCTCCATCGACGGCCATGTCGAAGGCTGGTTCACCGACAACACGCCGGCCCGCTTCGAAGCCTACGGCTGGCATGTCATCGCCAACGTCGACGGCCATGATTCGGACGCCGTCGAGCGCGCGCTGCTCGCCGCCAAGGCCGTTACCGACAAACCCAGCCTGATCTGCTGCAAGACCACCATCGGCCTCGGCTCGCCCAACAAGCAAGGCAGCCACGATTGCCATGGCGCGCCGCTCGGCAACGACGAAATCGCCGCCGCCCGCCAGTACATCGGCTGGCCGCATGCACCGTTCGAGATTCCGGCCGATGTTTATGCCGCCTGGAACCGCAAGGCGGCCGGCGCCACGCTGGAAAGCGACTGGAACGCCCGTTTCGCCGCCTATCGCGCCGCCTTCCCGGCCGAAGCCGGCGAGTTCGAGCGCCGTGTCATGCAGCGTCAATTGCCGGCCAACTGGGCGGCCACCAAGGCCGCCTACCTTGCCGCCTGCCGCGACAAGGCGGAGAACATCGCCAGCCGCAAGGCCTCGCAGAACGCCATCGCCGCATTGGTCCCGGCCGTGCCGGAAATTTTCGGCGGCTCGGCCGACCTGGCCGGCTCCAACCTGACCTTCGTCAAGGGCAGCAAGGGCGTCACCCGCACCGAAGGCGGCAACTACTGCTACTACGGCGTGCGCGAATTCGGCATGACCGCCATCGCCAACGGCATCGCGCTGCACGGCGGCCTGATTCCCTACACCGCGACCTTCCTGGTGTTCTCGGATTACGCCCGCAACGCCATCCGCATGGCAGCCCTGATGAAGCAGCGCCAGATCATGGTCTACACCCATGACTCCATCGGCCTCGGCGAAGACGGCCCGACTCACCAGCCGGTCGAACACATCCCGTCGATGCGCATCATCCCGAATCTCGACGTCTGGCGCCCGGCCGATGCGACCGAAACGGCCGTCGCCTGGACTTCGGCCGTCGAACGCACCGACGGCCCCAGCCTGCTCGCCCTGTCGCGCCAGAACCTGCCGACCGTAACGCAGAAAATCGCCGATGCCGATATCGCCAAAGGCGGTTACGTGCTGTCGGAATGCGACGGCGAAGCGCAGATCACGCTGATCGCCACCGGCTCCGAAATCAAGCTGGCGCTCGATGCCCAGGCCGCACTGGCCGCCGAGGGCATCGCCGCTCGCGTCGTTTCGATGCCCTGCACCAACGTCTTCGACCGCCAGTCGGCCGAATACAAGGCAACCGTCCTCGGCGCCTGCCGGAAGCGCATCGCCATCGAAGCGGCGCACCCGGATTTCTGGCGCAAATACGTCGGCCTGCACGGCGCCGTGATCGGCATCGACCGCTTCGGCGAATCCGCCCCGGCCGGCCAGTTGTTCGAACTGTTCGGTTTCAGCGTCGCCAACGTCGTCAAGACGGCGAAAGCACTGTTGTCCTGATTTGCAAAATTAAACGAGAGAGGAAGCCCATGGCTATCAAAGTTGCTATCAACGGTTTTGGTCGTATCGGTCGCTGCACCCTGCGGGCAATTTACGAACAGGGTCTGCAGAACGAATTCGACGTCGTCGCCATCAACGCCTCCGGCGACCTGGCGACCAACGCCCACCTGCTGAAGTACGACACCACGCACGGTCGCTTCCGCACCAGCGTCGAAACCGAAGGCGAAAACTGCATCATCATCGACGGCAAGAAGATCGCCTTCTACTCGACCAAGGATCCAAAGGGCGTCAACTGGGCCGACCACGGCGTCGACGTACTGCTCGAATGCACCGGCGCCTACACCACCAAGGCCAAGGCCCAGGCCCTGCTCGACCAGGGCGCCAAGCGCGTGCTGATCTCCGCCCCGGGCGGTGACGACGTCGACACCACCATCGTCGTCGGCGTCAATGAAGGCGACATCAAGGCCGGCATGACGGTCGTTTCCAATGCCTCGTGTACCACCAACTGCCTGGCCCCGGTCGCCAAGATCCTGTCCGACAGCATCGGTATCAAGCAAGGCCTGATGACCACCATCCACGCCTACACCAACGACCAGGTCACCGTGGACGTCCGTCACAAAGACCTGCGCCGCGCCCGTGCCGCCGCCGCCAACATCATCCCGACCAAGACCGGCGCCGCCAAAGCCGTCGGCCTGGTGCTGCCGCAACTGGTCGGCAAGGTCGACGGTTTCGCGCTGCGCGTCCCGACCATCAACGTCTCGCTGGTCGACCTGACCTTCACCGCCGAGCGCGCCACCACCAAGGAAGAAATCAATGCCTTGATGACCGCCGCCGCCAACGGCCCGCTGAAGGGCATCCTCGACGTCAACAACGAGCCGCTGGTCTCTTCCGATTTCAACCACACCACCGTCTCCTCCACCTTTGACGCCACCCAGACCCGCGTCATCAAGGGTGAAGACGGCTCCGTGCTGGTCAAGGTGCTGGCCTGGTACGACAACGAGTGGGGCTACTCCTGCCGCATGCTCGACGCCGCCCGCGCCTGGATGGCCGTCAAGTAAGCCGGAAACGCAGCACACCAAGGGGGCGGCAGCCCCCTTTTTTTTCGCCGCCGCCCCAGCGCAGCCCCACCCCGCTCAAGCCTCCTTGAGCATGGCCTGCGGCGTATTCGCCAAGGCCATGCGCAAAGCCGCGGCGGGAGCGCCATTCGACTCGTCGCCCGACGGCTCGAACAAGCCTGCCGCGCCCTCCTCGGCCTCCGGCTTTCGTCCGAGCAGCTTTTCGCGAATCCTCTCGTTGATTTTCGCTTCCATGGCTGCACGCTGCTCCGGCGGCATCGCCGCCAGGCTTTCCTCGCTCAGGCCAAGTTCTTTGAGAACAGCATCGCGAATATGCTCGGCCGGACTTTTCTTCAAATAGTCGTGCAACTCAGACAACAGGGCCTGGCGAGTTGCCGCAATCGCCTCAGCCTTATCCTGGCGAGCCTGACTGACTGCTTTTTCAGCCTCGGCGGCCTTCTCATTTTCCGCTGCCGCCGCTTTTTCATAGGCCAGGGCAAATCCGCCGTCACGACGCCGGGTGTTGGTAGTGACCGAATTCGGGGAAAGCCCGCCGGATACTTCATCAAGTATTTGCATCGTTTCATCCTCAAGAAGAGACAAAAGCCAAAAGCAACGAGCGCACCAGCATAGAATCAAGGCGAAATTCCGCCGCCGACGTGCTTCGCCGGGCAAATACCCGGTCGGCCGGCAGTTCTTGCCGGACAAGCATGCCGTCATGGCATCAGAACACTCGGATTTACGCCCACAACCTTGTAAAATCGAAGGCTTCGACCACTTCGGAATGGCCCGCGTGCCCGGCACCCATCGCCCCCTTCGTCTCGCCATCAACGGCTACGGCCGGATCGGCCGCTGTTTCCTGCGGGCGCTGCTCGAATCCCCGGTCAATCACAGTCTCCAGGTCGTCGCCATCAACGAGCCGGCCAATCTGGAGAGCATGGCCTACCTGACCCGCTACGATTCGACCCATGGCCGCTTTCCCGGCCTCGTCGAAGCGGTTGACGGCAAGCTGCTGGTCGGTGGCAAAAGCATCCAGGTCAGCCATGCCCGCTCGCCCGAAGAAGTCGCCTGGGCCGAGCTCGACATCGACCTGCTGATCGAATGTTCCGGCATTTACGGCCGGCGCCAGGAACTGAACAGGTTCCTCGCCGCAGGCTGCCCCCGTTTGCTGCTCTCCCATCCGGGCAACAGCGGCGACGACGTCGATGCGACCATCGTTGCCGGCATCAATCAGGACTGCTTGCGGGGCGACGAGAAGCTGGTTTCGGCCGCCTCCTGCACGACCAACGCCATCGTTCCGGTCCTCGACCTGATCGACCGCGAAATCGGCATCGAACAAGTGCTGCTCAGCACCCTGCATTCCGTGATGAACGACCAGCCCTTGATCGACGGCTACCATCACGACGACCTGCGGCGCACCCGTTCCGCCATGCAGTCGATCATTCCCGTTTCGACCGGCCTCGCCCGTGGTGTCGAACGCCTCTTGCCACAGCTGAGCGGTCGCGTTCAGGCCAAGGCGATCCGCGTTCCGACGTTGAACGTCTCCGCCATCGACCTGACCATCAGCACGCAGCGTCCGGTCTCCGCCCACAGCATCAATGCCCTGCTGGCCGGCGCCGCCAACGGTGCGCTCAAGCGCCAGCTGGCCTACTCCGAGGCAGCGCACGCCTCGATCGACTTCAATCACGACCCGCATTCGGCCATCGTTGATGGCAGCCAGACCCGAACCGCCGGCACCCACCTGGTGAACCTGTTCGTCTGGTTCGACAACGAATGGGGCTTCGCCAACCGCATGCTCGAAGTCGCCGACCACTGGTCGCGACTATGGCCGCAAAAACACGCTCAACTTTGATCTGGAGAGAGAACCCATGAACGTCATCAAGCTTACCGACCTCGATGTTTCCGGCAAACGCGTTTTCATCCGCGCCGACCTCAACGTGCCGCAGGACGAAGCCGGCAACATCACCGAAGACACCCGTATCCGCGCCTCGCTGCCGTCGATCAAGTACTGCCTGGAAAAAGGTGCGGCAGTGATGGTCACCTCCCACCTCGGGCGCCCGACCGAAGGCGAGCTGAATCACGAAGACAGCCTGATGCCGGTCGCCGTCCGCCTCGGCCAACTGCTCCACGTACCGGTACGCCTGATCCAGAACTGGGTGGATGGTGCCTTCGAGGTCAAGCCGGGCGAAGTCGTTCTGCTCGAGAACTGCCGCGTCAACAAGGGCGAAAAGAAAAACAATGACGAACTGGCCCAGAAAATGGCCAAGCTCTGCGACATCTACGTCAATGACGCCTTCGGCACCGCCCACCGGGCCGAGGCCACCACCCACGGCATCGCCAAGTTCGCGCCGATCGCCTGCGCCGGCGTGCTGATGGGCGCCGAAATCGACGCCCTATCGAAAGCCCTGCACGAACCGAAGCGTCCGCTGGTGGCCATCGTCGGCGGCTCCAAGGTTTCTTCCAAGCTGACCATTCTCAAGTCGCTCGCCGACAAGGTCGACCAACTCATCGTCGGTGGCGGCATCGCCAACACCTTCCTGCTCGCCTCCGGCAAGCGCATCGGCGACTCCCTGGCCGAACCCGATCTGGTCAAGGAAGCCCATGCCATCATGGACATCATGAAAGCCCGTGGCGCCGAGGTGCCGCTGCCCACCGACGTCGTCGTCGCCGACGAAGTGTCCGCCCTGGCCCGCGCCAACAAGATTTCCGTCGATGACGTCGCAACCCATGACCGCATCCTCGACGTCGGCCCCAAATCCGCCGTCAAGCTTGCGGAAATCATTGCCAACGCCGGCACCGTCGTCTGGAACGGCCCGGTCGGCGTCTTCGAACTGCCGCAGTTCGCCGGCGGCACCAAAATGCTGGCCTCGGCCATCGCCCACTCCGAAGCTTTCTCGATCGCCGGTGGTGGCGACACGCTGGCTGCCATCGCCAAATTCCATATTGCCGAAGACGTCGGTTACATCTCGACCGGCGGCGGCGCCTTCCTCGAGTTCCTCGAAGGCAAGACCCTGCCGGCCATTGCGGTCCTGGAAGAACGGGCCCGGGGCTAGGACGGGAAACGCCGGGCGGTGCGACCGCTGCCGCCCGAGCGACACATGCACATGGACAATCCTGAAATCATCGTAGCCGGCAGCGGCAAGCTTGCCCGCGAATTGCTGTCCGAACTCCCGCCTCGTTGCACGTCACCGGTTCTGGCCTGGCCCCAGCCTCTCCGGGACAAGCCGGCGATCGTGATCCATGCCGGATCGGGGCGAACGCTCGACGAACTGGTCGGCTACTGCGCGACAACCCGCTCGGTACTGTTGGAACTCGCCACCGGCAGCGCGCTGGAAAACAGCGCCACGCCCTTTCCGCTGGTGCTGTGCCCGAACACCAATATCCTGATGTTGAAGGCGATGGCGATGATCGCGAACAGCTCAGCCCTGTTGCGCGGCCAACCGATCCGCGTTGTCGAGTCGCACCAGTCCGCCAAGACCTCAGTACCCGGCACCGCCGTCAGCATCGCTGCCTCGCTCGGCGTGCCGGCTGCGGATATCGTCTCGATTCGCGACCCGCAGGTGCAACAAGGGGAACTGGGAATCGCGGCGCAGGACCTGGCGCGACATGCCTATCACCGCATCGAGATCGGCGACGCGGCAACGCGCCTGGTCATCGAAACCCGCGTTGTCGGCGACACGCCATACGCCGATGGCGTAGCCGGCATCGTCAAGGCAGTCCAGTCCCACCCCCTGGACAACAGGCTGTATCACATCAACGAATTTATCGCACGGGGTTGGCTCTAGCGGTTTTGGAGCATCGCCTGCCGGCCCCCCGTATCGAACCGGAACAACGCAACAAATCTCACTCCGAGGAAAAAAATGACGCGCCATACCAAGATCGTTGCCACGCTGGGCCCCGCATCCTCCACGCCGGAGGTTCTCGAACGCATGGTGCAAGCCGGCGTCGACGTCGTCCGGATGAATTTCTCGCACGGCACCGCCGACGACCATAAGGCGCGCGCCGAAGGGATCCGCGCCGCCGCCGCCAAGTTCGGCCGCAACGTCGGCATTCTCGGCGACCTGCAGGGCCCGAAGATTCGCGTCGGCAAGTTCGAAAACGGCAAGATCACCCTGGCCATCGGCGATGCCTTCATCCTCGACGCCCAATGCCCACTCGGCAACCAGGAACGCGTCGGCCTCGACTACAAGGACCTGCCCAAGGACGTGGTCAATGGCGACATCCTGCTCCTCGACGACGGTCGCCTGAAACTCGAAGTGACCGGCGTGCGCGGCCAGGAAATCCACACCCGTGTCATCGTCGGCGGCGATCTCTCCAACAACAAGGGGATCAACCGCCAGGGCGGCGGCCTGACCGCGCCGGCACTGACCGCCAAGGACATGGACGACATCAAGACGGCCGCCCAGATCGGTGTCGATTTCGTTGCCGTCTCCTTCCCGAAAAGCGCCGCCGACATGTACATGGCGCGCCAACTGTTGCGCGCCGCCGGCAGTTCCGCCGTACTGATCGCCAAGATCGAGCGCGTCGAAGCCGTCGAAAACCTGGCCGAAATCCTCGACGCCTCGGATGGCGTGATGGTGGCCCGTGGCGACCTTGCCGTCGAAGTCGGCGACGCCGCCGTCCCCGCCCTGCAAAAGAAGATGATCCGCATGGCGCGCGACATGAACAAGCTGACCATCACCGCAACGCAGATGATGGAATCGATGATCTCCTCGCCGGTTCCGACCCGCGCCGAGGTTTCCGACGTCGCCAATGCCGTGCTCGACGGCACCGACGCGGTGATGCTGTCGGCCGAAACCGCCGCCGGCAAGTACCCGGTGGAAACGGTCGAGTCAATGGCGCGCATCTGCGTCGAAGCCGAACGCTCGGCCGAAGTGACGCTCGACCGCGAATTCCTCGACCGCGTGTTCACCCGCATCGACCAGTCGATCGCCATGGCGGCGATCTGGACGGCCCACCACCTCAAGGTCAAGGCCATCGCCGCATTGACCCAGTCGGGCTCGACCGCCTTGTGGATGAGCCGGATGAACTGCGGCGTGCCGATCTACGCGCTGACCCCGGATGCCGAATCGGTCGGCCGCATGGTCCTTTATCGCGGCGTTTGTCCGCTGTCGATGAAACAGCAGCACACCGACCGCGACCTGCTGCTGGCCGAAGCCGAGCAACTGCTGATCGACCGCGGCGTGGTCGAAAAAGGCGACCTGATTGCGCTCACTATCGGCGAGCCGATCGGCTCGATCGGCGGCACCAACACACTCAAGATCGTCCGGGTCGGCGAGCATCAAATCCTTTAAAATAGTGCAATTAGCTAAACACGTTACCGAACAGGAGTTCCCATGCCGCTCGTCTCCATGCGCCAACTGCTCGACCATGCCGCCGAAAACGGCTACGGTCTGCCCGCTTTCAACGTCAATAACATGGAACAGGTCTGGGCCATCTGCGAAGCCGCCAGCCAGATCGACGCCCCAGTCATCATGCAAGCCTCGGCCGGCGCCCGCAAATACGCCGGCGAAGCCTTCCTGCGCCACCAGATCCTGGCTGCGCTGGAAGCCTATCCCAACCTGCCCATCGTCATGCACCAGGACCACGGCCAAAGCCCGGCCGTCTGCATGGCGGCAATCAAGTCCGGCTTCACTTCGGTGATGATGGACGGTTCGCTGGAAGCCGACGGCAAGACCACCGCCTCCTACGAATACAACGTGGCCGTTTCCAAGGAAGTGGTCAAGTTCTCGCATTCGATCGGCGTCTCGGTCGAAGCCGAACTCGGCGTGCTCGGATCGCTGGAAACCATGATGGGCGACAAGGAAGACGGCCACGGCGCCGAAGGCCTGATGACCCGCGAGCAATTGCTCACCGACGTTGAGCAGGCAGCCGACTTCGTCAAGCAAACCAACTGCGACGCGCTGGCCATCGCCATCGGCACCAGCCACGGCGCCTACAAGTTCACCAAGAAGCCGACCGGCGACATTCTCGCCATCGACCGCATCGCCGAAATCCACGCCCGCATCCCGAATACCCACCTGGTGATGCATGGTTCCTCCAGCGTGCCGCAGGAACTGCTCGCCGAAATCCGCGAATTCGGCGGCGACATGAAGGAAACCTACGGCGTACCGGTCGAGGAGATCGTCAAGGGCATCAAGCACGGCGTGCGCAAGGTCAATATCGACACCGACATCCGTCTGGCGATGACCGGCGCCGTTCGCCGCTACATGTTCGAGAACCCCTCCAAGTTCGACCCGCGCGACTTCCTGAAGCCGGCCCGCGAAGCCGCCAAGAAGATCTGCCTGGCCCGTTTCGAAGCCTTCGGCTGCGCCGGCCAGGCAAGCAAGATCAAGCCGATTTCGCTGGACAAGATGGCCGAACGCTACGCCAAGGGCGAACTGAACCAGATCGTCAAATAATCGACTTTTTTTGGTACATTCGAAGGCCGCTTTCAGCGGCCTTTTTCATTTCGAGTCAGCCCCGTGGAATTTACCCAACACCCGCTCCGCCAGCGCCTCAACGACGAGGTGCACACCCGCCCGCCGATCCCGCTCGAAGCGCCGGCCCTGGTCAGCTATTTCGCCTTCATTCATGACGAAACGAACCCGGTCAGCGAGCGCAGCCATATCGGCATGCTCTACGAGCGCATGGGCCTGCCGGTCGAGCCCAGCGCCGAAGCGGCACACCTGATCATCGACGGCGGCGCTTTCCAGCTCAAATGGGAGCAGCACGGCGAGTTCTCGACCTACACCTTCTTCACCCGGCCCAAGCAGGCGGCGCAGACCGGCGAAACCGCACTCGACGCCGTGCCGGCCGACTGGGTACAAGGCATTCCCGGCCAGGTGATTGCCGCTACCCATGTCGAACTGCTCGCCGCCGGCTCGGTCAGCCCGGAAGAGATGGTCGCTCGCCAAGCCACCAAGGGCGACACCAACATCATCTCGCTGATTGCCGGGCAGGCCGCCTGGGTATTCACCGATTTCCGCATCCATGAAGGTTTCTCGCGCTTCACGGTGATCGACGAAAGCATGGGCAAGCTGCGCACCGGCCGGATCATCCAGCGCATCCTCGAAATCGAGACCTACCGGGTGATGGCGCTGCTCGCCTTCCCGGTCGCCAAGTCGGTCAGCAAGCTGCTCAACCGGGCCGAGGCCCAACTGGCGGCCCTGATCGACCGCATGGTTTCGGCCGCCAATCCGCAAGACGAACGCGCCGTGCTGGCCGATCTGACCAAACTGGCCGCCGAAGTCGAGCACTCGGTGGCCAGTACCAATTTCCGCTTCGGCGCCGCGGCGGCCTATTACAGCATCGTCCAGCAACGCATCGTCGACCTCAAGGAGACCCGCGTTTCCGGCTACCCGACGATCAAGGGCTTCATGGAACGCCGCCTGGCCCCCGCCCTCAACACCTGTGCCGCCATTTCCCGCCGCCAGGAAGATCTCTCGGCGCGAATCGCCCGCACCAGCCAGTTGCTGCGCACCCGCGTCGATATCGAACTGGAACGCCAGAACCAGGCGGTGCTCTCGCAGATGAACCGCCGGGCCAAACTGCAGCTGCGCCTGCAGGAAACGGTGGAAGGCCTGTCCGTCGTCGTGCTGACCTACTACGGCTCGCAACTGGTGCAATACCTGGCCAAGGGCAGCAAGGAACTGCATCACCTCAACACCGACGTGATCACCGCGGTATCGATCCCGCTGATCGCCGGGCTGGTCGCCTGGGGCACGCAGCGGATGCGGCGCAAACTGGCCGCTGAAGAAGGCGGTCACGCCGACTAAGCGCACAGTCGGCTCCGGTCTATCGCAAAGACCGGGGCCGACTAATTTATAATGCTCGTTTTGCTTTCGGGAACCCAGCCGTGACCGCTCCTCTTTTCGAATCCACCATCACCAGCCTTCCCCTGATCAACAAGGGCAAGGTCCGCGACATTTACGCGGTTGACGCCGACAAGCTGCTGATCATCACGACCGACCGCCTGTCCGCCTTCGACGTCATCCTGCCGGACCCGATTCCGCGCAAGGGCGAAGTCCTGCAGGCCGTCGCCAATTTCTGGTTCGAAAAGCTCGGCCACATCGTCCCCAACCAGTTGACCGGCATCGACCCGGAATCGGTCGTCGCCGAGAACGAGCGCGACCAGGTGCGCGGCCGCGCCGTCGTCGTCAAGCGCCTGCGTCCGCTGCCGATCGAAGCCGTCGTCCGCGGCTACGTCATCGGTTCCGGCTGGAAGGATTACCAGGAAACCGGCGCCATTTGCGGCATCAAACTGCCGGCCGGCCTGAAGATGGCGGCCAAGCTGCCGGCACCGATCTTCACCCCGGCCACCAAGGCCGCCGTCGGCGATCACGATGAAAACGTCTCCTTCGCCACCGCCCAGGCCAACTGCGCCGCCGATCTGGCCGATGCCCTGGCCGGTACCGGCAAGAATGGCGCCGGCCTGGCCGACGAAGCCCGCCTCGCCGCCATCCGCCTCTATGAAGAAGCCTCGGCCTTTGCCCGTGGCCGCGGCATCATCATCGCCGACACCAAGTTCGAATTCGGCATCGATGCAGCCGGCACCCTGCACCTTATCGACGAAGCCCTGACCCCGGACTCCTCGCGCTTCTGGCCGGCCGACCAGTACCAGGAAGGCAGCAACCCGCCCTCCTACGACAAGCAGTACGTCCGCGACTATCTGGAAACCCTGGACTGGGGCAAGGTTGCCCCCGGCCCGAAACTGCCGGCCGAAGTCATCGCGCGAACCAGCGCCAAATACATCGAGGCGTATGAACGCCTCACCGGCAAGACTCTCTAAGAAAACAACGGGCGGCACTGACCGCCCTTTTTCATCCCCCTACGGATTCGACTGCCCGCCATGAACACGACCAATCCCCTTCTCGATTTTTCCGACCTTCCCCGTTTCGATACCGTCCAGCCGGAACACGTCAAACCGGCCATCGAGTCGCTGCTGGCCGACGGCAGGGCGCTGATCGAACGCCTGACCAGCGACAGCACGCCGGCCACCTGGAAAGATTTCGCCGGCGCCCTGTCGGATGGCCTGGAGCCCTTCGGCCGCGCCTGGGGCGTGGTCGGCCATCTGCATTCGGTCAATGACATCCCGGCCTGGCGCGAGGCCTACAACGAAATGCTGCCGGAGGTTTCGCGCTTCTACGCCGAACTCGGGCAGAACCTCAAGCTGTTCGACAAGTACAAGGCCCTGCGCGCCAGCCCGGAATACGCCACGCTCAGCGTCGAGCAGAAAAAGGTGGTCGATAACGAAGTCCGCGACTTCCGCCTGAGCGGTGCCGAATTACCGGAAGACCAGAAGCCGCGCTTCCAGGCCATCATGGAAGAACTGTCGCAACTCTCGGCCAAGTTTTCCGAGAACGTGCTCGACGCCACCAACGCCTTTGCCGAGATCATTACCGACGAATCCCTGCTCGCCGGCCTGCCCGAGGACGTCAAGGCCGCCGCCCGCGCCGCCGCCGAAAAAGCCGGTGTCGAAGGCTGGCGTTTCAGCCTGCAAGCGCCTTCCTACGGCCCGGTCATGCAGTACGCCGACAACCGCGACCTGCGCGCCCGCATGTACCGCGCCTACGCCACCCGCGCCGCCGAATTCACCGACGGCACCAGCAAGCCGGAATGGGACAACACGCCGGTCATGCAGCGCATGCTGACGCTGCGTCAGGAAGACGCCCGGATGCTCGGCTTCAACAATTTCGCCGAAGTCTCCCTGGCCCCCAAGATGGCCGATACGCCGGAACAGGTGCTGGCCTTCCTGCGCGAACTGGCGGCCAAAGCCAAGCCCTTTGCCGAAAAGGACATCGCCGAACTGAAAGCTTTCGCCAAGGACGAACTCGGCCTGACCGACTTCCAGCCCTGGGACGCCGCTTACGTTTCGGAAAAGCTGCTACAAAAACGCTACGCCTTCTCTGAGCAGGAAGTGAAGCAGTATTTCACCGAACCGAAAGTGCTCGGCGGCCTGTTCAAGGTCATCGAAAGCCTGTTCTCGGTCAAGGTCAAGCCGGACAGTGCGCCGGTCTGGCACGAGGACGTCCGCTTCTACCGGCTGGAAACGCCGGCCGGCGATCTGGTCGGCCAGTTCTATCTCGATCTTTATGCCCGCGAAACCAAGCGCGGCGGCGCCTGGATGGACGAGGCACGCGCCCGGCGCCGGACGGCCGACGGCATCCAGAAGCCGATCGCCTACCTGAATTGCAACTTCGCCCGACCGGTCGGCGACAAGCCCGCCACCTTCACCCACGACGAAGTGATCACCCTCTTCCATGAGACCGGCCACGGCCTGCATCACCTGCTGACGCGCGGCGAAGAGCTGGGCGTTTCGGGCATCCACGGCGTCGAGTGGGATGCCGTCGAACTCCCCTCGCAGTTCATGGAAAACTATTGCTGGGAATGGGAAGTCCTGCAGGACATGACAGCTCACGTCGATACCGGTGCCGCCCTGCCGCGCGCCCTGTTCGACAAGATGCTGGCCGCCAAGAACTTCCAGGGCGGCATGATGATGGTTCGCCAGCTCGAATTCTCGCTGTTCGACATGCTGCTGCACTCCAGCTTCGACCCGGCCGGCCCGAAGCGCATCAACGACCTGATCGACGAAGTCCGCCAGGAAGTCGCCGTACTCATTCCACCAGCCTGGCACCGCTTCCCGAACAGCTTCTCGCATATTTTCGGCGGCGGCTACGGCGCCGGCTATTTCAGCTACAAGTGGGCGGAAGTGCTGTCGGCCGATGCCTATGCCGCCTTCGAAGAAGCCGGCAGCCCCTTCGATCCGACGGTCGGCCAGCGCTTTCTCGACGAAATTCTGTCGGTCGGCGGCTCGCGCCCGGCCATCGAATCGTTCAAGGCATTCCGTGGCCGCGAACCGAGCGTCGATGCCCTGCTCCGCCACAGCGGTATGATTGCGGCTTGAAATCGGCCAGGGAGAACAACCATGCGTTACCTCTTATTGCTTTGCCTCGTCGCGATCCATGGCGTAGCCGTCGCCCAGACCTATCGCTGGGTCGACAAAAACGGCCGTACCATCATTTCTGACAGCCCGCCCCCGGGCCAAGCGAGGAATCTCGCCACTGCCGGCCAGGGTGAAAACAGTGACAGCCAGCCCTTCGCCGTCAAGATCGCCGCCGAGAACTACCCCGTGACGCTCTACACCTCAGCCGAGTGCGTCGCCGAATGCAAGCAGGCCCGCGAGTTGCTGAACGGGCGGGGCGTGCCTTTCACGGAAAAAATGTTGCAAAGACAGGAAGACATCGACGAACTCAAGAAAATCGTCGGCGAGGCCTTCGTCCCGACCATCCGGGTCGGCAAACAAAGCAGCCGCGGCTTCGATGCCGGCGCTTACAACAATCTGCTCGACCTTGCCGGCTACCCCAAGACGGCCCTGCCGGGTAGCAAACCATCGGGCGGCATGAGCAAGTGAAGATCGCTGCCTGGAATGTCAATTCGCTGAAAGTACGCCTGCCCCACCTGCTCGACTGGCTGGCCGAGGCTCAGCCGGATGCCTTGTGCCTGCAGGAACTGAAACTGGAGGACCACAATTTCCCGCGTGCCGAGATCGAGGCAGCCGGTTACCAGGTCGCCTTCTCCGGCCAGAAAACCTACAACGGCGTGGCCCTGCTCGCCCGCCAGCCCATCGAGAATGTGCTGATCGGCAATCCGCACTTCCCCGACGAACAGAAGCGCCTGATCACCGGCACCGTCGGCGACACCCGCATTGTTTGCGCCTACATGCCGAACGGGCAGGAAGTCGGCTGCGACAAATACGACTACAAGCTGCGCTGGCTCGATGCACTGGCCGTCTGGCTGGAAGAGGAACTGCGGGCGTATCCGAAACTGGCCTTGTGCGGGGACTACAACATCGCACCGGACGACCGCGACGTGCACGATCCGAAACGTTGGGCCGACGGCATCCTGGTCTCGCCGCCCGAACGGGCGGCCTTCCAGCGCCTGCTCGGGCTGGGCCTGAGCGACAGCTTCCGCCTCTTCGAACAACCCGAAAAGACCTTCTCGTGGTGGGATTACCGCATGCTCGGCTTCCAGAAAAACCTCGGCCTGCGCATCGACCATATCCTGCTCTCGCAAGCACTGGCGGAGAAGTGCACCGCGGCGGGGATCGATCGCGCGCCGCGCAAGCGCGAGCGGCCATCCGACCATGCGCCGGTATGGGCAACCCTGTCCTGACAAATCCTTGCTCGCCATGATCGATCGCCTACAACTGCTCAACCTCTATCCATCCCTGGCCGGGATTGGCGAGTCCCGGCTGGCTGCGCTGCTCCAGCCGCAAGGCCTGATGCATATCCCGGCCGGCACTCAGGTCTTCGCCGAGCAGCAGCCTTGTCGAGGTTTTCCACTGCTCGTCGAAGGCAGCATCAAAGTCGTCAAGCTGGCCAGCAGCGGCCGGGAACTGATGCTTTACCGGGTGCTTCCCGGCGGCTCCTGCATCATCAGTTCGAGTTGCCTGCTCGGCCATACCGATTACAACGCGCGCGGCATTGCCGAAACGCCGCTGACCTTGCTGGCCATGCCGGTCCCTCTGTTCTCATCCTTGATGATCGAGCACGCGCCGTTCCGCGACTTCGTCTTCCACCTTTTTGCCGACCGCATCGGCGAATTGATGCAATTGGTCGAAGAAGTTGCCTTCACCCGTCTCGACCAGCGCCTGGCCAAGCTGATCCTGGCCCGTAACGAGACCCAGATTCACGTCACCCACCAGCAACTGGCCGACGAACTGGGCAGCGTACGGGAAATCGTCAGTCGCCTGCTCAAGGGCTTTGCCGCCCAGGAACTCCTGACCCTGGGGCGCGAACAGATCGTGGTCGGCAATCGGGAAGGCCTGCAGAAAATTGCCAACGCTGTGTGACCCAGGTTACATACGAAGGCATTCCGTCTCAATAAAGTGACAGCCGTACCCACTTACTTGACGGAGAACATCATGAAAAGCAACGTTGGCGGTCTCGACAAAATCCTGCGTATCGCGGCCGGTCTCGGCCTGATCGGCGCCACCGCAGCCGGCGTGCTGCCGGCCTGGGGCTACATCGGCGTCGTCCCGCTGATTACCGGTCTGATGGGCTGGTGCCCGATTTATCCGATCCTCGGCCTGAGCACCTGCCCGATCAAGAAGTAATCGACACCGGGTCGCACAGCAAAGGCACGGGGCGCCAAGCGACCGTGCCTTTTTTAATGATCATCGCCGCGTCCATCGCCAATCCTGTCATCATCCGCCGCACGAACTGTAACCTGCTGTCGCTACCCTGTTGTCCCACAAGAGAAATACAGGAGACAACATGCTGCAAGCCAAGACGATCGGACGCATCCAGCAAAACCAACCCGGTACGGGGTTGAACAATTCCCGAAGCCCCAAGGCACCGCATCCACTCCCCTGGCTGGTGGCCGGCAAGATGTCGGCGGCAGCGCAGGCCCGCCGCCAACAGTCCGAGCTTTAGCAGCCCGATTCGGGATGGCTCAGGCCAGATAGTTGGCGATACGGACGTAATCGGCGACCGGAATATCTTCGGCCCGACGCGTCGGATCGATCCCCAACTCGGCGAAATCGTGATCGGCCAGGACGCCCTTGAGGGTATTGCGCAGCATCTTGCGACGCTGCGAAAAAGCCGCCAGAACCACCTTCGACAACTTCCCCATGTCCTTCGCATTAAGCTCGGAGAGGGATTTCGGGATCAGCCGGACCACCGCCGACTGCACCTTGGGCGGCGGATCGAAACTTTCCGGCGGGACATCGATCAGCCACTCGATATGGAAACGGTACTGCAGCATGACCGAAATGCGGCTGAAGTCGGACTCGCCCGGCTCGGCCACCATGCGCTCGACGACTTCCTTTTGCAGCATGAAATGCATGTCGTGCACGATTTCGGCGTAGTCGGCCAGATGGAACAGCAGCGGCGTCGAGATGTTGTAGGGCAGGTTGCCGACCAGGCGCAGATTGCGGCCGATACTGGCAAAGTCGAAAGCCAGCGCGTCGCCTTCATGGATGGTCATGCGTTCGCGACTGTGCTGCTTCTTGAGGCGGGCAATCAGGTCGCGGTCGATCTCGACGACATGCAGGTGATCGAGGCGCGCCAGCAACGGCTCGGTGATGGCGCCCAGACCGGGGCCGATCTCGACGACGCTATCGCCGCGCTGCGGCGAAATGGCCGAAACGATGGCGCCGATGATGCCGCTATCGACCAGGAAATTCTGGCCGAAGCGCTTGCGGGCAACGTGCTCTTTCATTGACTCTGAACCTTTCTGGCGACCATGCGGGCCGCTTCTGCCACCGCTTCGAACAGGCTACCCGCATCGGCCCGGCCGGTGCCGGCCAGTTCGAGAGCGGTGCCGTGATCGACCGAGGTGCGGATGATCGGCAGGCCGAGGGTGACGTTGATGCCGTGGCCAAACGTCGCGTACTTCAGTGCCGTCAGCCCCTGGTCGTGGAACATGGCGAGCACGGCATCGCCCTGCGCCAGCACCGGCGGCGTGAACATCGTGTCGGCCGGATGCGGGCCGGACAGGGACATGCCTTCGGCGCGCAACTTGTCGAGCACCGGCGTGATGACATCGATTTCCTCCCGACCGAGATAACCGCCCTCGCCGCCATGCGGATTGAGGCCGGCAACCAGGATACGCGGTGCTGCCAGCCCATACTTCCGGCGCAGATCGGCCTCGAGAATGCGCAAAGTCTTTTCCAGCACCTCGCGGGTGATCGCTGCCGCGACATCCTTGAGCGGCAAATGCGTCGTCACCAGCGCCACCCGCAACGGGCCGCGCTCGGTGTTGCCGGCCAGCATCATCACCACCAGGGGCGTCGCCGTCTTCTCGGCGAGATACTCGGTATGGCCGGTAAAGTGAACGCCGGCCTGGTTGATCACGCCCTTGTGCACCGGCGCCGTCGCCATCGCGGCAAACTCGCCGGACTGGCAGCCGGCCAGTGCCCGATCGAGCAATGCCAGCACATAAGGGCCGTTGGTGGCATCAAGCTGCCCCGGCAAGGAGGGTGCAGCCAACGGCACGTGCAAGACTTCCAGCCCTTGGCCGCTTTCAGCCAAGCCTGGCACGTAATCGCGGAAATCGATATCCAGCCCGAGCGCTGCGGCACGGGCTTCGAGCAGGTCGCGATCAGCCAGGATAATCGGCCGCGCCGCCCCCGGATAATCGGCCAGGCGCAGGCAGAGTTCCGGCCCGATGCCGGCCGGCTCGCCGCTGGTTACCGCAATCAGCGGACGCATTATTTCTCTTCGAGTCGATTTTCGACGTAGGTACGGTCGCGCAACTGACGCAGCCAATCCTGGAAGGCGTCGTCGAGCTTGCGTTCGCGCAGGGCCTGGCGGGCCACGCCGCGCTGGCGCTCGACCGAAACGTCGCGCTCGCGACGTTCCTGAACCTGAATCAGGTGCATGCCGAAAGGCGACTGGATGACCGGGCTCAATTCGTTGACCTTGAGCGCGTCCATCGCCCGCTCGAATTCCGGCACCGTATCGCCCGGACTCAACCAGCCCAGATCGCCACCCTTGGCAGCCGAACCATCCTGCGAATAGAGGCGGGCCTGCTCGGCAAAATCGACGCCATTGACGATACGCTCACGCACGGCTTCCAGCTTGCGACGCGCCTCGGCTTCAGAAACCACTTCGTTGATGCGAACCAGGATGTGACGAGCCCGGGTCTGCTGCACGGAGGCCGGCGCACTACCACCGCGCTTGGCGATCAGCTTGACGATATGGAAGCCGGCCGAGGAGCGCAGCAAGTCGCTGACCTGGCCATCCTGCAAGCGGGAAGCCGCCTCGGCGTAAAGGCCCGGCAGACGTTCCAGGGAGCGCCAGCCAAGATTGCCGCCTTGCAGGGCATCCGGTGCATCGGAGAAGCCGGCCGTCAATTCTGCGAAGTTCTCGCCGGCGCGAGCCCGCTTCAAGGCCTGCTCGCCACGCGCCCGCAGTTTCTGCAATTGTTCCGGGCTGGCCGATTCCGGTGCTCGCAGGAGAATGTGCGCCAACTGGTACTCCTCGCCGCTGCTGCCGCTGGCGGCCTGCGAGGCGAGGTAGTTGTCGACCTCGCCGTCGGAAATCACCAGACGGCTATCGACCTCACGCTCGCGCAGACGCACCATGATCATTTCGCTGCGAATCTCCTCGCGGAACTTCGCATATTCGATGCCGTCCTTCTCAAGCGCCTCGCGAAACTGGGCCATCGTCAGCTTGTTGTTGGCGGCGATGCGCCCGATCGCCTGATCGAGCTGAATGTCGTCGACACGCAAGCCCGTATCCTTGGCGGCCTGCAGCTGGACGCGATCCATGATCACCCGCTCGAGCATCTGGCGCTCCAGGATGTCCTGCGGCGGCAACGGCGTGCCTTGCTTCTGCAGTTGTTTCAACGCCGATTGCAGACGACTGCGCAATTCGTAATAGGTGACGACCTCGTCCCCGACAATGGCCACGATATGATCGGCCTCGATCGGCTCGGCCTGCGATGCGGCATGGGCAGACGAGGCCAGGCAGCCAAGGAAGCAAAAAATCAGGGCAAGCAGTCTGTTAATAATGTGGGGCATGATCATCAAAATGAATTGAAAGGGCTGCTGCCGGCGGGCAGTTCGTTGGTTTTTCCATAACCCGGAATGGTACGACGGAGCAGACCGAGCGGGTTGGAGCCGATACTGGCGAAGTCGCTCAATTCGAGCTGCAGATAGAAATTCGTGCTCGGCGACCCCGAGACGGCCTCCAGGCGTTGCGCGACCATGCGCAAGGACCAGCAACCGTCGTTGTACTCCACACCGCCGATCGCTTCGAGCAACTGGCTGTCGCGCATCGACCAGTTATACCGGCCAACGGCGAACCAGCGTGCGCTCAAGGGCCACTGTCCGGCGATATCGATCTGGTCCACCGTCGAACTGCCGGTCAGCGGGTCGCGCGTGTAGCGATAGCTGGCACTCAGCACCTTGCCGAAATCGGGCTGGAAACGCACGCCGGCCGATAAACGTTCGTTGGTGCCGTCGCGGTAATTGTATTCCCAGGCCGCATCGATGTAGGTTTTGGGCGCGACCAGTCCGTTGACCGCCGCGATCAGGTTGGAAAAATCGGCCCGCCGGGTCGTTTCGCCGGGGATGGTGACGCGCTGCGGCTTGAAGTAATAACGCTGGCCGACCATCGCCTTGAGTTGCTCCACCCCGGTCGTGGCATCGAGCAAGCGCGTGGTGAGCGCCGCGGTCAATTGATTCGCGTCGTTGATCCGGTCCATCCCGCTGTAGCGGTTCTCGGAAAAGATCTGGGCAAAATTGAAGTCGGACAAACCGGCATCGAATACCGGGATCTTGCTTTGATCCTTGTAAGGAATGTTCACGTAGAACAGGCGCGGCTCGAGGGTCTGGATGAAGTCATGTCCCTGCAGGCTCATCTCGCGCTCGAAAGCCACCGTCGAATCCAGGGTGAAGGTCGGCAATGCCCGGGTCAGGCTGCTGTCCTCGCCCGGCGCCTGCTGCCCCAGCGCATACTTGGTGAGATGCAGGCCGAACTTCGGCGTAATCTGGAAAGCCGGACTGACGATCGGTACTGAAACCTGCGGATAGAACACAAAACGCTCGCCATCGACCTTGTCCGGATGCGTAAAGCGCGAGTACTGGCTGATCAGCGTCAGGTCGGTCGCGAATACGTTCGGCTTGAAGCCGATGATGTTGAGCTGCGGCTCCAGGAAGTACGGCCGGGTGATCGGGTTCGCCGGATCGGGCTGCAAGGTCTGGTAGCGCAAGGTCTGCAGGCTGGTTTGCAACCAGGGCGCCGGGGAATACAGCAGGACCAGTTGCTTGGGCAATTGCGTTTGCGAGGTCTGCATCAGCCGGGACGACATGTCGGTCCAGTACTTGTCGTCCGACACCCCGTTCCAGTTGATCTGGGCGGCGAAGCCTTGTCCGAGCACTTGCTGGTGCTGGAAGGAGTAGGCATAGCGCCGACGATTCTCGATTTCGTCGTTCGGCAGATATTCAAGGCGATTTACGCCGCGCGAATACTGATCGATGTACTGCGTTTCCATGCCGAGCTGGATGCCCCGTTTGGCCATGAAACGCGGGAAGAAAGTAGCTTCGTAGTTGGGTGCGATCGCCCAGTAGTAGGGCGCGACGATGTCCAGACCGTTGGTTGTGGACATCGTGTAATACGGGTTGAGGAAGCCGGAACGACGTTGGTGATTGAGCGCGAAGGAGGCGACCGGCGTATAGAAGATCGGAACATCCTTGAAATACAGCGTGGAGCCCTTGCTTTCGCCCACCTCATGGTCGTAGTCGAGGTGCATCGAGGCTGAATCGAGATACCACTCCATTTCCCCGGGTTTGCAGGTGGAATAGGTGGTATTGGTCAGCTTGATCTGATTCTCGCCCTCGAAATCAGCCCGTTCGGCGTGCCCGGTCGCCACCGACGGCCGGCGTGCCGGGGCCACCGTCGGCAAGCCATAGCCGTTCGGGACATTGAGCATCATCGGCGCGCTGGTCGAGTTGGCGCTGCTCGAGGCCACCGTCACCATCGTTTGCTGCTGGCGATAAAACTTGCTCTGCACTTCCTTGACGATATGGAAATCGGCATTCTCGGCATAACCGATCTGTTCCGATAACTTCATCCGCAAATGCGGCGTCTCGATATCGACGCCCTCCTGCTGCAAGCGCACATCGCCGGTCGCATCGATTTCATCGTCGAGCGGCCAGTGCAGCAGATGATCGGCAAAAAGCAGGCTGCCGTTCTTGCGCAATTCGACGTGCCCATCGGCTTCCGTCACCTCGTCGCTGCGGCCTTCCAGCGTGTCCGCGGTAATGAACAACGGATAGACATCCTTTTCGCGCGGCGCCGCCGCTGGCACGGCATCGGGGTCGAGCACGATGGGCGGTACCTCGGGTGTCTTTTTACGCGCCATGACATTGAACTTGCGCTCGGTCCGCAAGCGGACCGGGATGTCATTGGCGGCCAGAAGCATCACTTCCTCAGCCTCGACCGAATGCGGCCCGCTGCCAGTCGGCAAGGTCAACTGGCCGACCGCACTCGCGGCATGACTGGTCTGCATGCCGGCAAAAAGGCAGCAAAAGACGACAGCAAGCGGGCGGCGGGGGAAACCGGTCATTGGCAGGATCAGTTGAGGGGCGAAACCGGAACGGCCGGAACCCGAGTGTTAAAATCGCGCCATTTTACAACGAACCCACTCCCGTCAGATGTCGCGCGATCAACTTGTTACAGACTGGGTTGCCAGTCGCTTTCCCGGCCAATCCGTCCAGATCACCCCGGCCTCGGCCGACGCCAGCTTCCGCCGCTACTTCCGCTTGACCTGGCCGGACGGCAGCACGCGCATCCTGATGGACGCGCCGCCGGAAAAAGAAGACTGCACGCCCTTCATCCACGTCGCCGGCCTGCTCGCCAAGGCCGACCTGGCGGCGCCGCGCGTCCTCGACAAGGACCTCGACAACGGTTTCCTGGTCCTCACCGATCTCGGCCGCATCGGCTATCTCGATGCACTGAACGCCGACCTGTCGCTGGCCGACACGCTGATCCGCCCGGTGCTCGACACCCTGATCAAATGGCAACTGGCCTCGACCGCCGCCACCCTGCCCCCCTACGATGCCACCCTGCTGCGCCGCGAACTCGACCTTTTCCCGGAATGGTTCGTCGGGCGTCACCTGGGTGTC
Source organism: Rhodocyclales bacterium GT-UBC (assembly GCA_003583745.1). Taxonomy (GTDB): domain Bacteria; phylum Pseudomonadota; class Gammaproteobacteria; order Burkholderiales; family Rhodocyclaceae; genus Azonexus. Next base: position 132,999 of record QXPY01000012.1, read on the forward strand.
AGCCTGAGCGACGAGCAAAAGATCATGCTCGACCGTACCTTCAAATACCTGATCAACAGTGCGCTGGCCCAGCCCAAGGTGTTCACCCACCGCGACTTCATGCCGCGCAACCTGATGGTGGTCGAGAGCGAAGCCCGCCTGACGCCGGGCATCATCGACTTCCAGGACGCGGTTTACGGCCCGATCACCTACGACGTCGTCTCGCTGTTCCGCGACGCCTTCATCTCCTGGGAAGAAGAACAGGAAATCGACTGGGTCGTCCGCTACTGGGAAAAGGCCCGTGCCGCCGGCCTGCCGGTGCGCGCCGATTTTGGCGAATTCTGGCGCGACTACGAACTGATGGGCCTGCAACGCCATCTCAAGGTGCTGGGCATCTTCTGCCGCCTGAAATACCGCGACGGCAAGGACAAATACAGCGAAGACCTGCCGCGCTTCATGAACTACGCCCGCAAGACCGCCGCCCGCTACATCCCGCTCAAGCCCCTGCTCAACCTGCTCGACACGCTGGAAGGCAATACCGAGCAGATCGGCTACCGGCGCTGAGCCCGGCCCGATGAAAGCCTTCATCCTGGCCGCCGGCCGCGGCGAACGCATGCGGCCGCTCACCGACCACACCCCAAAGCCGCTACTTTCGGCCGGCGGCAAGCCCCTCATCGTCTGGCATCTGGAAAGACTGGCCGCGGCCGGTTTTCGCGACATCGTGATCAACCACGCCCACCTTGGCGAGCAAATCGTCGCCAGCCTGGGCGACGGGGCGCAATGGGGCCTCGCCATCCAGTACTCGGCCGAACCGCCGGGCGCACTGGAAACCGCCGGCGGCATCGCCACCGCCCTGCCCCTGCTCGGCGAAGAGGCCTTCCTGGTGGTCAATGGCGACGTCTATTGCGACTGGGACTTCAAGCGCGCCCGCCAGCTCAAAGGTAAAACCGCCCATCTGGTGATGGTGACCAACCCGGCACACCACCAGGGCGGCGACTTCAGCCTGGATGGCGAACGGGTCGTCGCCGCCCACGGTGAGCAAACGCTCACATACGCCGGAATCGGTGTCTTTTCGCCATCATTCTTCGCCGAAGTGCCCCCGCACAGCATCATGAAACTGCGCCCCCTGCTTGACGCCGCCATCGCTGCCGGCACGCTCAGCGGGGAACGCTTCGCCGGCCGCTGGGTCGATGTAGGAACACCGCAACGTCTTGCCGAACTGGACCAGGAACTGAGAAACGCATGAGCCACGCTCCCTTCATCGCCCGCCGCAAGCGCCTGCTGCAAACCATCGGCGACGGCGTCGCCATCGTGCCGACCGCCCCGGAAGTCGTCCGCAACCGCGACGCCCACCACCTCTACCGCTTCGACAGCTACTTCTGGTACCTGACCGGCTTCCCGGAGCCCGAGGCCGTCGTCGTGCTGGTCGGCGGCAAGAAGCCCAAATCCATCCTGTTCTGCCGCGAAAAACACGAAGAACGCGAGATCTGGGACGGCTACCGTTATGGCCCGAAGGCCGCCAAAACGGCCTTCGGCTTCGACGCCGCCTTCCCGATCGAACAACTCGACAAGAAACTGGCCGAACTCCTGGTCGACCGCGACACGCTATGGCATGCCATCGGCCACGACGCCGCCTGGGATGCCCGCATCGCCAAAGCACTCAACGAGGTCCGCGCCCAGAGCCGGGCCGGCAAGCGGGCGCCGCGCGCCATTCATGATCTGCGCAGCGAACTGGACGCCATGCGTCTGGTCAAGGACGCCGCCGAAGCCGGCATCCAGCAACGCTCGGCCGACATCGCCAGCGCCGGCCACGCCCGCGCCATGCGTGCCTGCCGCCCCGGCATGGCCGAATACGAACTGGAAGCCGAGCTGACCTACGAATTCAGGAAGCGCGGCGCCGACGCCCATGCCTACACCCCCATCGTCGCCGGCGGCGCCAATGCCTGCGTGCTGCACTACGTCGAGAACAACAAGCTGCTCAACGACAACACCCTGGTCCTGATCGATGCCGGTTGCGAGGTCGAAGGCTACGCCGCCGACATCACCCGTACCTTTCCGGTCAATGGCCGCTTCAACGCGGCGCAAAAGGATGTTTACGAAATCGTCCTCGCCGCCCAGGAGGCCGCCTTTGCCGCCACCGCCCCCGGTCGCCACTTCATGGAAGGCCACGATGCCGCGGTACGCGTGCTGACCCGGGGCCTGATCGACCTCAAGCTGCTCAGCGGCGACCTCGACAACCTGATCGAAAAAGGCGACTACAAGCGCTTCTATATGCACCGCACCGGCCACTGGCTCGGCCTCGACGTACATGACGCCGGCGAATACAAGAGCGGCGACGAATGGGCCAGCCTGGTGCCGGGCATGACGCTGACCGTCGAACCCGGCCTCTACATCCGCCCGGCCGCCGACATTCCGCCGGCGCTGGCCGGCATCGGCATCCGTATCGAGGACGACGTGCGGGTTACGGAAACGGGTTGCGACATTTTCACCACGGCCCCGAAAACCGTCGCCGAGATCGAGGAAGTGATGCGCCATGACTGATCAGCCGGAACAGCAGCTCGATGTCCTGATCATCGGCGCCGGCCCGGTCGGCATGACCTTGCACCTGGCACTGGCCGCTGGCGGCCAGTCCTCGCTGCTGCTCGACCGGCGGCCGCTACAGGCGCAGCAGGACGACCCGCGCGCCCTGGCCCTGTCGCACGGCGCCCGCCAGTTGCTGGAACAGATAGCGGCCTGGCCGCAGCGTGCCGCAACACCGATCGAAACCATCCATGTCTCGCAAAAGGACGGCTTCGGCCGCACCCTGATCGACCGCGCCGACTACGCCCTGCCGGCGCTCGGCTACGTCGTCCGTTACCGCGACCTGGCCGGCGCGCTGGCCAGCCGCCTGGCGCCGGATGCCTGCCTCGACCAGGTCGAGATCATCGACATCACGCCGGGCGACGAGCGGATCAGCATCACCCTGCGCCAGGGCAACACCACCCGCCGTCTCGCCACGCGCCTGCTGGTGCACGCCGAAGGCACGCCGGGCGACGATCCGGCCGTCTCGGTCAGCGACTACGACCAGCACGCGGTGATTGCCGAAGTCACGCCCCTGCCCGGCCACGGCAACCGCGCCTGGGAGCGTTTCACGGCCGACGGTCCGCTCGCCCTGCTGCCGCTGGGCAAGGAATACTCGGTGGTGTTTACGCTGCCCCCCGCCAAGGCCGACGCCGTGATGGCGATGGACGACGCCGCCTTCACGGCCGCGCTGCAACAGCAATTCGGCCGCCGCCTGCGCTTCACCGAGCCCGGCCGGCGCAGCCGCTTCCCGCTCGCCCTGCGCCTGCGCGAAACGCTGGTCAAGGGCCGCGAGGTCTGGATCGGCAACACCGCCCAAACCCTGCACCCGGTCTCCGGCCAGGGCTTCAACCTCGGCATCCGCGACGCCTGGCAACTGGCCGAAACCCTGCTCGCCGATGGCATCGACACCGCCAGCCTGGGACGCTACGCCAGCCTGCGCAAGCTCGACCGCCAGGGCAGCGCCTGGTTCACCGACCGCATCGTGCGCACCTTCTCCAACGACTTCGGCCCGCTCAAGCTGGCCCGTGGTCTGGGCCTGCTCGCCCTCGACCTGTGCCCGCCGGCCCGCCACTTCGTTGCCAAGCGCATGATCTGGGGCGCCCGCGCCTGGCCTTGATCTGCACCAAAGGCAGGGGCCCCGGCGCTGCGCTAGAGTCGAGCCCCTGCCGCCACCGAATCAACCGATAGTCCCCCAATGACGCCCCTTTCCGCCTGGTTTCTCGCCTGCCGCCCGAAAACCCTGTCCGTGTCGCTGTCACCGGTCCTGGTCGGCACCGCCGTGGCCTGGCACGAAAGCGGCCGCATCCTCTGGCTCCCGCTGCTGGCAGCCATTTTCGCGGCCGCAATGATCCAGATCGGGACCAATCTCTACAACGACGTCGGCGACTTCCTGCGCGGCACCGACACGCCGGATCGCCTCGGCCCCAAGCGCGCCACCGCCGAAGGCTGGCTCAGCGCCAAACAGGTCCGCCAGGGCGCCCGCCTCGCCTTTGCCCTGGCCTTCGCCGGCGGCCTTTATCTCGTCTGGCACGGCGGCTGGCCGATCGTCGCCATCGGCCTGGCTTCACTGCTGGCCGGCTGGTCCTACACCTGCGGGCCGTTGCCGATCGCCTACCGCCCGCTCGGCGAAATCTTCGTCTGGATCTTTTTCGGCCTGGTCGCCGTCGCCGGCAGCACCTACCTGCAAACCCTCAGCCTGTCACCGCTCGCTCTCTTTGCCGGCGGGCTGCTCGGTCTGCATGCCGCCGCGGTAATCACCGTCAACAATTACCGCGATCTCGACGGCGACGCCCGCAACCACAAACGTACCCTGGCCGTCCTGCTCGGCCGCCCGGCCACCCGCCATCTTTATGCCGGCGAAGTGCTGCTGCCCTACCTGCTGCTGCCGCTGCTCGCCCCGCTCGGCTGGCCGGCCGTGCTGCCGGCGCTCAGCCTGCCGCTGGCCGGCCGCCTGATCCACCGCTTTTATCGCGAAGCGCCCGGCCCGATCTTCAACAGCATCCTGGCGGCGACGGCTGGCCTGCAACTGGTTTTTGCGCTGTTATTGACCCTCAGCTTCACCCTCTAAAGCGCCCGACAAAAGCTTGACCAGGCGCAAACCACAGGGCCGGCAAGCTTGCTAAAATGCGCCGCTTTTTCGCGGAGCCACCCCGTGCTCGAACGCCTGTTTCAGCTGAAAGCCCATGGTACGACGGTCCGGACCGAGCTACTCGCCGGCCTGACCACCTTCCTGACCATGGCCTATATCGTCTTCGTCAATCCGGACATCCTCGCCGCCGCCGGCATGCCCAAGGATGCGGTTTTCGTCGCCACCTGCCTGGCGGCAGCGATCGGCTCCGGCATCATGGGCTTGTACGCCAATTACCCGGTGGCCCTGGCGCCGGCGATGGGGCTCAACGCCTACTTCGCCTTCACCGTCGTCCAGGGCCTGGGCTACACCTGGCAGGCGGCGCTCGGCGCCGTGCTGATTTCCGGCTGCCTGTTCATCCTGCTGAGCCTGTTCAAAGTGCGCGAATGGATCGTCAATGCCATTCCGACCTCGTTGAAATACTCGATTTCCGCCGGTATCGGCCTGTTCCTCGCCATCATCGGCCTGAAGAACGCCGGCCTGATCACCGCCCATCCGGCCACCCTGCTCACCCTGGGCGACCTGCATACGCCGGGGCCGCTGCTCGCCTCGGCCGGTTTCATGCTGATCGTCGCCCTCGAATACCGCAAGGTGCCGGGCGCCATCATCATTGCCATCCTCGCCGTCACCGCCGGTTCTGTCGCCCTCGGCCTGACCGAGTTCCACGGCATCGTCGCCGCCCCGCCGTCGCTGGCCCCGACCTTCCTGCAGATGGACCTCGGCGGCGCGCTCAACGCCGGCCTGCTCACCGTCGTCCTGACCTTCTTCATGGTCGAACTGTTCGATGCCTCCGGCACGCTGATCGGCGTCTGCCACCGGGCCGGCCTGCTCGACGCCAACGGCCGCCTGCCCCGCCTGAAGAAGGCACTGCTCGCCGACTCGGTGGCGATTGCCGCCGGCGCCTGCCTGGGCACCTCGTCGACCACCGCCTATATCGAATCGGCCGCCGGCACGGCAGCGGGCGGTCGCACCGGCCTGACCGCCGTCGTCGTCGCCCTGCTTTTCCTCGCCGCCGTCGTCTTCGCGCCGCTGGCCGGCAGCGTCCCGGCCTACGCCACCGCCCCGGCGCTCTGCTACGTCGCCATCCTGATGTCGCGCGGCCTGGCCGAAATCGACTGGGACGACCTGACCGAAGCGACGCCGGCCGTGGTCACCGCGATCACCATCCCGTTCACCTTCTCGATCGCCCACGGTATCGCCTTCGGCTTCATCTCCTATGCCGCCATCAAGCTGCTCGCCGGTCGCGCCCGCGACCTGTCGCCCACCGTGGCGCTGATCGCCGTCGCCTTCATCGCCAAGTTCGCCCTGCTCTGAGGCCAGCCATGAACACCGATCCCCTGTTCGACACCACCTTCCTGCGCCAGCGCATCCGTACCGTGCCCGACTGGCCGAGCCCGGGCATCCAGTTCCGCGACATCACGCCGCTGCTCCAGGACCCGCGTGCCTTCCGCGTCCTGGTCGAAGCCTTCGTACTGCGCTACATGGCGGCCGAGATCGATCTCGTCGCCGGCATCGATGCCCGCGGCTTCATCCTCGGCAGCGTCGTCGCCCACCAGTTGAACCGCGGCTTCATCCCGGTGCGCAAGAAAGGCAAGCTGCCGTTCACCACCGTCGCCGAGGAATACGAACTGGAGTACGGCAACGCCACCGTCGAGATTCATACCGACGCCGTCGCCGCTGGCCAGCGCGTGCTGTTGATCGACGACCTGATTGCCACCGGCGGCACGATGATGGCCGCCGCCCGACTGCTGCAACGCCTCGATGCGACCGTGGTCGAAGCTGCTGCCATTGTCGACCTGCCCGAACTGGGCGGCTCCACCCTCCTCAAGGAAGCCGGCCTGGCCGTCTTCACCGTTTGTGACTTTGCCGGACACTGAATCATGACCATCGATCTGCAAGAAATCCGCCGCGCCATGGCCGAAGCCGACTGCCTGGCCACCCCGCAACAAGTTTCCGCCGCCCTCGACCGCATGGCGGAAGAAATCACCCGCGAACTGGCCGACGCCAACCCGCTGGTCTATTGCGTGATGAACGGCGGCCTGGTGATCGCCGGCCGCCTGCTCGCCCGCCTCGACTTCCCGCTCGAACTTTCCTACCTGCACGCCACCCGCTACGGCCATGAGCTGAACGGTGCCAAGCTGCTCGACTGGCGGGTGCGCCCGACCCAGGACCTGAAGGGGCGTACCGTGCTGGTGGTGGACGACATCCTCGACGAAGGCCATACGCTGAAAGCGATCTGCCAGCACCTGAGCGACGAAGGCGCCGCCCGCGTCCTCACCGCCGTGATGATCCACAAGGATCACCAACGCAAGGCGACACCGGGCATGCGCGCCGATTTTTCCGGCCTCGACATCGCCGACCGCTTCCTGTTCGGTTGCGGCATGGACTACAAGGGCTACTGGCGCAATGCCCCCGGCATCTATGCCCTGAAGGGTCACTGACCGGCTCGCCGGTCGTCGTGCCGGACGGGGACGAAACAGTGCTTTCGCCCCCGTATTTGACTATTTTTTAAGCGCCGGCTGCGGTACAATTCCGCCCTTCCCCGATTCAGCGTTACCAACGCCCTTTTGCGCCCATGGAATTTGTCGGCTTCACCCTTCGCAACAATCTTTTCGTCGCGCCGATGGCCGGAGTGACCGATCGTCCCTTCCGCCAACTGTGCAAGAAAATGGGCGCCGGACTGGCGGTTTCCGAAATGGTGACCTCGAATTCGCTGCTCTACGGCAGCGCCAAGACCTTGCGTCGGGCCAACCATACCGGCGAAGTGGCACCGATTTCGGTGCAGATCGCCGGCGCCGACCCGAAGATGATGGCCGAGGCGGCCCGCCACAACGTGGATAACGGCGCCCAGATCATCGACATCAACATGGGTTGCCCGGCCAAGAAGGTCTGCAACGTGATGGCCGGCTCGGCGCTGATGCAGGACGAGAAGCTGGTCGGCCAGATCCTCGATGCCGTGGTCGGGGCCATCCCGGATACCCCGGTGACGCTCAAATTCCGCACCGGTTGGAACATCGCCAACAAGAACGCGCCGACCATCGCCCGCATCGCCGAAGCGGCCGGCGTGCGCGCCGTTGCCATCCACGGCCGGACGCGCTGCCAGCAATACACCGGCGAGGCCGAGTACGACACCATCGCCCTGGTCAAGACGCTGATCAAGATTCCGGTGATCGCCAACGGCGACATCACGACGCCCGAAAAAGCCAAGCACGTGCTCGACGTCACCGGCGCCGACGGCATCATGATCGGCCGCGCCGCCCAGGGCCGCCCCTGGCTGTTCCGCGAAATCGAACATTACCTGAAGACCGGCCAGCACCTGCCGCCGGCCGAAGTCAGCGAAATCCACGAGATCCTCAAGGCCCACCTGGTCGATCTCTACGAGTTCTACGGCCCGGAAACGGGCTTCAAGGTCGCCCGCAAGCACATCTCCTGGTACACCAAGGGGCTGGTCGGGTCGGCCGCCTTCCGCAAGGAAATGAATGTCCTGCCCAGCATCGATCAACAGATGCAGGCGGTAAACGACTTCTTCTGCCGTCTGGCGGAAGAGCATCAACATCTGAAATATACAGAGGAGGCGTTGGCAGCATGAGCCAACAACAAGATATCTCTGCTTGCGTGCTGGGGGCACTCGAGCAGTACTTTCGCGATCTCGATGGCGAAAAACCCTGCGCAATCTACGACATGGTGCTGAAGAGCGTCGAAAAGCCGATGCTCGAAGTCGTCCTCGCCAAGGCGGGCAGCAACCAGACCCTGGCCGCGGAGATGCTCGGCATCAACCGCAACACCCTGCGCAAGAAGCTTACCGAACACCAACTACTGTAATCGCCATGACCATCAAGCAAGCATTGATCTCCGTCTCCGACAAGCGGGGCGTTCTCGAATTCGCCCAGGGCCTCGCCGCCCAGGGCGTCAATCTCCTGTCCACCGGCGGCACCGCCAAGATGCTGCGCGATGCCGGCCTCACGGTGACCGAGATCGGCGACTACACCGGTTTCCCGGAAATGCTCGACGGCCGCGTCAAGACCCTGCACCCGAAAGTGCATGGCGGCATCCTGGCCCGTCGCGACCTGGCCGAGCACATGGCAACCATCGAAGCCCACGGCATCCCGATGATCGATCTGGTCTGCGTCAATCTCTACCCCTTCGCCGCCACCATCGCCAAGGCAGGCGTGACGCTCGAAGACGCCATCGAGAACATCGACATCGGCGGCCCGGCCATGGTCCGTTCCTCGGCCAAGAACTACAACGGCGTCGCCATCGTCACCGATCCGGAAGACTATGCCCCGCTGCTGGCTGAAATGCAGGCCAACGGCGGCGCCCTGCAACTGGCCACCCGCTTCAACCTGGCCAAGAAGGCCTTCACCCACACGGCCCGCTACGACAGCATGATCGCCAACTGGCTGACCGGCCTCGACGAAGGCGCCGAAGCCAAGCCGGCCGAAGCCGCCCCGGTGCCGGCCATCTTCCCGGCCAAGCTGCAACTCGCCTTCGACCGCACCGAGATCCTGCGCTACGGTGAAAACTCGCATCAGCAAGCCGCCTTCTACCGCGACACCACGCCGCTGCCGGGCAGCATCGCCGCCTACAGCCAGCTGCAAGGCAAGGAACTGTCCTACAACAACATCGCCGACTCCGATGCCGCCTGGGAATGCGTCAAGAGCTTCGACGTGCCGGCCTGCGTCATCGTCAAGCACGCCAATCCGTGCGGCGTCGCCATCGACGGCACGCTGCTCGCCGCTTACGAGAAGGCCTTCAAGACCGACTCGACCTCGGCCTTCGGCGGCATCATCGCCTTCAACGGCGAAGTCGGCCTCGACGTCGTCGAAGCCATGAACGCCCGCAAGCACTTCGTCGAAGTGCTGATCGCCCCGTCCTTCACTGCCGAAGCCCAAGCCGCGCTGGCCGCCAAGCAGAACTTGCGCGTCCTCGTCGTGCCGCTCGGCCGCGACCTCAACAAGCTGGAACTGAAGCGCGTCGGCGGCGGCCTGCTGGTGCAGACGGCCGACAACTTCACCGCCCAGGCTTCCGGCCTCAAGGTGGTCACCAAGGTGCAGCCGACCGCACAGCAGATCGAAGACCTGCTCTTCGCCGAGCGCGTCGCCAAGTTCGTCAAGTCGAACGCCATCGTCTTCTGCGGCAGCGGCATGACCCTGGGTGTCGGCGCCGGCCAGATGAGCCGCGTCGATTCGACCAAGATCGCCTGCATCAAGGCCCAGCATGCCGGCCTGGAACTCACGGGTTCGGTCGTCGCCTCCGATGCCTTCTTCCCGTTCCGCGACGGCGTTGACGTGCTGGCCGAAGCCGGCGCCAAGGCCGTGATCCAGCCAGGCGGCTCGATGCGTGACGAGGAAGTCATCGCCGCCGCCGACGAGCACGGCATCGCGATGGTGTTCACCGGCGCACGCCACTTCCGCCACTAGGCGTGAAACATATCGTCATGGTGCTGGCGCTGGTCGCCCTGGCCTGGCATGGCTATGGCAAGTACCAGCAAATGACGATCAAGACCGAGCAGGCGGCCGCCGAATTGCCGATGGCCGACCTGCCCGCCGAACGCCCGCTATCTCGTCCGGAACGTCCGACCGGCCTTGAATATCGCTGCGACGGACGCATCTATTGCGCGCAAATGACGTCCTGCGCTGAAGCAAACTGGTTCCTAAAAAACTGTCCGGGGACCAAAATGGATGGCAACAACGACGGCATCCCCTGCGAGAAGCAGTGGTGCAAGTAAATATCAGAGGGAAAAGGATACAGTCATGAAACTTCTCGTCATCGGTTCCGGCGGCCGCGAGCACGCCATGGCCTGGCGGCTGGCCCAGACGCCCGGGCTGCAGACGGTGTATGTCGCCCCCGGCAATGCCGGCACGGCACGCGAGCACGAACTGCAAAACATCAACCTCACCGATCCGGAAGCCCTGGCTGACTTCGCCGAGCAGAACAAGATCCACCTGACGCTGGTCGGCCCGGAAGCCCCGCTCGCCGCCGGCGTGGTCAATGTCTTCCGCACCCGCGGCCTGAAGATCTTCGGACCGACCAAGGAAGCCGCCCAGCTCGAATCCTCGAAGGATTTCGCCAAGCGTTTCATGGCCCGCCACAACATCCCGACCGCCGGCTTCGAGACCTTTTCCGACGCCGCCGCCGCCCATGCCTACATCGAGCGCAAGGGCGCGCCCATTGTCATCAAGGCTGACGGCCTGGCCGCCGGCAAGGGCGTCGTCGTCGCCATGAGCCTTGAAGAAGCCCACGCCGCAATCGATGACATGCTGTCCGGCAACAAGCTGGGCGATGCCGGCGCCCGCGTCGTCATCGAGGACTTCCTCGACGGCGAGGAAGCCAGCTTCATCGTCATGGTGGATGGCAAAAACGTGCTGGCGCTGGCCTCCAGCCAGGACCACAAGCGCATTTTCGACGGCGACCAGGGCCCCAACACCGGCGGCATGGGCGCCTACTCCCCGGCCCCCTGCGTCACGCCGGAAGTGCACGCCAAGGCGATGCGCGAAATCATCCTGCCCACCGTGCGCGGCATGGCAGCCGACGGCATCCCGTTCACCGGCTTCCTCTACGCCGGCCTGATGATCGGCAAGGACGGCTCGGTCAAGACGCTGGAATTCAACTGCCGGATGGGCGACCCGGAAACCCAGCCGATCCTGATGCGCCTCAAATCCGATTTCGTCGACTTGCTCGAACATGCCATCGACGGCACGCTCGACCAGGTCGAAGCCGAATGGGACCGTCGCGTCGCCCTCGGAGTGGTTCTCGCCGCCGCCAATTATCCGGACACCCCGAAGAAGGGCGACCAGATCGTCGGCCTGCCCAACGGCAACAGCTTCGGTCCGGACGCTCACGTCTTCCACGCCGGCACGACGGAAGTCGACGGCAAGGTGGTGACCAGCGGTGGTCGCGTGCTCTGCGTCACGGCGCTGGGCGAGAACGTCAAGCTGGCCCAGAAGCTGGCCTACGAATCGGCCGTCCAGATCCAGTTCGAGGGGATGCAATTCCGCAAGGATATCGGCTACCGGGCGATTGCCCGCTAAGGCAGCATCATGAGGAGGGGCTTCGGCAGTAGCCTGAAGACACGCATCGCCGCTGTCGTTGCCCTCCTTTCCGTGGCCGCCATCGGCCTCATCACCTTGTTCGTCACCAGTATCCTGCATGGCGAAATGCAGGAACTGGTATCCAAGCAGCAGCACACCGCCGCCACCTACATGGCGCGCGATGTCGACAGCAAATTGCAGCTGCGCCTGGAGAGCCTGAAACGCGTGGCGCTCAACATGCCGCCGGCGCTGTTCACGAACCCGCCGGCGATGCAGACCTGGCTGGAAGATCGCAAGGCCATCCACACCCTGTTCCCGACCGGCCTGATGGTGATTCCGCCGGATGGCGGGCCGACCATCGGCGATGCCCCGCATCTGCCAACCCGCCCGAAGTCCTTTGTTGACCGCGACTGGTTCATCGGCGCCGTGACGACGCGCCGCCCCTACATCAGCAAGCCCTTGATCACGCGCGCGACGGGCCAGCCAGCCCTGGTCGTTGCCATCCCGGTCATCACCGAGGGCGGCGAACTGCTTGGCGTACTCGCCGGCGTCACACCACTCGCCACACCGGGCTTTCTCGACCTGATCCTCGGCGCCCATCCAGGGCGACATGGCAGCTATCAGCTGGTCGCCCCCTCTTATCACCTGTTCGCGCTCGCTTCGGAACTCGGCGACGCCATCACCGCCCTGCCGGAAAAGGGCAATGACCTCGTTATCGATCAGTTGCTCGCCGGAGCTCGGGGAACGCGGATCATCCGCAACGGCAACGGCCAAGACGAACTGACGACCATGATCGACATTCCAACCGCAGGCTGGGTTCTGGTTGCGCGCCAACCGACCGACGAAGCCTTCGAACCGGTCTGGAACACGGTCCGCAATACCACCCTGATTGCGATCCTGCTCGCTTTCCCCATCGTCGTCATCCTGTTCACGGCACTGAGCCGCCTGTTGCAGCCGCTCAGCCGCCTGGCCGAGGAAATCCACGACATGGCCGAGGGGACCCGTCCCATGCAGCCGGTGGCCACCGGCTCGGCCGACGAAGTCGCCGATGTCGCCAATAGTTTCAATCGCCTGCAACAGCAGTTGCTGGAACAGGAGCGGCGGCTTGCCGACATGGCCCACCGCGACACCCTGACCGGCCTCCCCAACCGTCTGCTGATCAACGACCGGCTGGACAACGAGCTCCTCCGCATCGCGCGCAGCGGCCACGGGCTGGCCCTGCTCTTCCTTGATCTCGACGGCTTCAAGCCGGTCAATGACCAGTACGGTCACCGGGTCGGCGATCTGCTGCTGATCGAAATCGCCGGACGCCTGCGCAACTGCATTCGCGAAGCCGATACGGTCGCCCGCCTGGGCGGTGACGAATTCCTGATCCTGCTTAGCGACACCGAAACGCCGCAGGAGGCCGCCGAGCGGGTTGCCAGCGACTGCATCCAGGCCCTGGCCCAGCCGATTCATATCGAGAGCTACGCCATCACCATCGGCGTTTCCATCGGCATCGCCATTTGCAACGGCGAGGAAGCCGCCAGCATCAGCGCCGGGCAACTGGTCAGTTTCGCCGATATCGCCATGTATCAAGCCAAGGCAGATGGTCGCAACCGCTACGTACGCTACACCCCGACACGCCCCCAAACCCACCGAGAAGACCCCATCGAATGAGTACTCCGACCAGCCAACTCAAGGCTTTCTTCACCGGCCTGCAAGCCCGCATCGTCGATCAACTCGAGGCCTTCGACGGCCAGGCCTTCCGCACCGACAGCTGGCAACGCCCGGAAGGCGGTGGCGGCATTTCACGACTGATCGAGGAAGGCGGCTTTTTCGAACGCGGCGGCGTCAATTTCTCGCACGTCACTGGCCAGTCGCTGCCCGCCTCGGCTACCGCCGTCCGGCCGCAGCTGGCGGGGCGCGCCTGGGAAGCCATGGGCGTTTCCCTGGTCCTGCATCCGCGCAATCCGTACTGCCCGACCGCCCACATGAACGTGCGCTGCTTCGTCGCCAGCAAACCCGGTGAAGAAGACGTCTGGTGGTTCGGCGGCGGCATGGACATGACGCCCTATTACGGCCAGCGCGAGGATGTCGCCCACTTCCACCGGACCTGCAAGGAAGCCCTCGCTCCGTTCGGCGACGAGGTCTACGCGAAATACAAGGCGTGGTGCGACGACTACTTTTTTCTCAAGCATCGCAACGAACCGCGCGGCGTCGGCGGCGTTTTCTTCGACGATCTCAACGAAGGCGGCTTCGAGCGCTGTTTTGCGCTAACCCAGGCGATTGGCAATGCCTTCACCAGCGCCTACCTGCCGGTGCTGGCCAAACGCCGCGACACGCCCTTCGGCGAGCGCGAACGCGACTTCCAGGCCTACCGCCGTGGTCGCTACGTCGAATTCAACCTGGTCTGGGATCGCGGCACGCTGTTCGGCCTGCAATCCGGCGGCCGCACCGAATCCATCCTGATGTCCCTGCCGCCCATCGTCAAATGGCGCTACGACTGGCAACCCGAAGCCGGGACGCCGGAAGCGGAACTCTACGAGGTTTTCCTCAAGCCGCAGGACTGGGCCTGAGTAAGGCAGGCGTGACCACCCGGTCACGCGCCTGACTGATTACTTGAGCTTGCCGCGCACCACGCGCACGCGCTCCGGGCTTTTCACGGCCAGCTTGCCGCCGCTGCCTTCGAGATTGCCGCAGACGCAGGCCGACTTGATATGCGGCACGGAATTGACCACGGCCGAACAGTCCAGGCACTCGTAGTACAAATCGCCACCGGTCGGCAGGCTGGCCGGGTCCGGCGCCGGTTCGACGGGATAGAAATTGTAGATCTTGCGCATATCGATGTTCAGCATTTACCCCTCCGTACCGCCTGTTGTTGTGTAAGACCTAGCGCCTGTCGAGACGGGCGCTGGCCCGATAATGTACGTTAGCCTGGTCGGTCCGCTCAAGCTGGTCGAATAACCGGGCTAGTTCGAGATGGGCCTCCTGCGACTCCTCGACGGCCAGGGCCGCTTCCAGATAGCTCTGCGCCTTGCCCCACAGGCGCTGGCTGAAACACATCCGGCCCAACGCCACGAGCAGGCCGGCGTCATCAGGATGCTGGCGCAGCCAGGTTTCGCAACGCGCAATGCGCGCCGTCAACTCGCCTTCGTTCAGGCGACCGTAAATGACGACCAATTCGGAATGCCAAGTGACATCAAGCGCCGCCTCGATCAGCTTCTGCGCCTCGTTTTCCGCCCCCATCGCCGCCAGCGCCCGCGCCGCGGCAAGAACGACGCGGCGTCCGCGCTCCTCCTCGGGCACACCGCGCAAGTAAGCGCCCAACAATCCCAGATCGGACGAAGCGCGTTCTATATTGGCCAGATGCGCCTGCGTCTTCACTTCACCGATGACCTCCGGCGGCAGCGCATCACGCTTGGCCAACTGGCGGCTCAACTTGAGTACGCCATTCCAGTCTCCCGCCCCCTGACGCGCCCGCAATTCGAGACGCAAGGCGGCAATATGCCGGCCCTGCTTTTGCTGCAGGCGTTCGAGCGCAACCAAGGCGTCGTCGAAACGCCGCGCTTCGTTCATCATCTCGGCTTCCAGCATCAGGGTCGCCGCCTCGGTTCGCGGATCGTCAAGCTTGGCGCGCTCCATCCAGCCCTG
This sequence comes from Rhodocyclales bacterium GT-UBC, assembly GCA_003583745.1. Lineage (GTDB taxonomy): Bacteria > Pseudomonadota > Gammaproteobacteria > Burkholderiales > Rhodocyclaceae > Azonexus. The sequence continues at coordinate 148,332 of QXPY01000012.1, forward strand.
TTGCTTGAGCGACTCGCGCATACGCTGAGCGGCGCGGGCGGCAATGAGTGCAGAAAGACCGGGAGCGATTCCGGCGGCATGCGCTTCCGTCGCTTTCTTCAGGGCCTGGCCGAAGCGGCCTTCAAAGAGCAGGCGAACCGCATCCTGGAAAATCAAGCCGGCCTTCTCCTGCTGCCGCCGCACCCGGTAATCGCGAACCCGGCCCGGCAAGCCCAGGGTCAGCGCCACACCGCGCAGCACGACATAAAAGACGGCAAAACCGGCGGACAACAGCACAATGAACAAGTTGAGCGATATTTCCGCGCGATAGGGCGGCAGGGCGAGCAGCACATAGCCGTCATTCATCCGGGCGCCCAGCGCCACCGCCACGGCCAGCGCGAACAGGCCGAGAATCCAGAACAGTCCCTTCACCGCTTTTCCTTGCCGTTACGCAGGGCACGCAAGGCGGCCTGGCTGTCACTCAGATTGGGAAACTCGCCGCTCAGGGTGGTCGCGGTCAACTGTCCCAACATCGCCAGCGCCGCCTGCACCCCCTTGTCGTCGCCGGCGAAATATCGGGTCAGCCATCCTTGCGCCACCTTCAGTTCACTACGGAAAGTGGCCTGGTCACGCGACAGCAGGGCTAGACGGGCATTCAGCACGCGCAGCTTGAGATTCTCGCGCAAGAAAAAATCCTGCCCCGGCGCCAGCAAGGCCGGCTCCTCGCGATCGAAGCGCTGAATGCGGACCAAACCCTTCAACTCCTGCCACACTTCGCCCCCCAGGCGCTGCCACCAGGCCGTGGCATCGTCCGATACCGCCTTGACGGTCTTGCCGGCAGGGCGGCCCAGGGCCGCCAGGGGAAGCTTGTCGGCGGCCGCGATGACCTCCTCCAGGCGCAGGCTGATACCCGGGACATCGACGAAAGGCAGGGCGTTCAAACGCGCCAGATCATGCGCCACGGCTTTGCGCAAAGGCAGATAAAGCGGTTTGTCGAGGCGGGCCAGGCGGGCGTCGGCGGTTTGCAGCGCCAACTGGGCAACCGGCACATTCCCGGCCAACTGCAACTGCTGGGCGGCCAGGGTGACTGCCTGTTCGATCTCGAGCAAGGCAGCCTCTTCCCGGCTGCGCGACAGGTCCTGATAGAGACTTTGCAGCGCCGTTCCTTGCGCCTGAAACTCGTTCAATTTGCCTTCGAACGCCCCCAGCCTGGCCTGCAGATCCTCGATCTGGCTACGCAACTGTTTCTGGGCGCCGCGCTCCTCCTGGTCGAGCGACGCCGCTTCGCCAAGGCGCTGGGTGAAACGCTGTTCGATCTCGGCCTGCTTCTGCCGGGCATCCAGCCATTGAGCACCGGCCAGCAGAAAGGCCAGCACGGCGATGACCAGGGTCAGGGTCTGACGGTAGGAACGGGCCGGCGACTTGGCCGACACAGGGCTGGGGGATGGGTTTTGTTCGTTATCAGGCATCATACCGGCCAATTATAAGCACGTAAGCCGGCCAGGATGCCGGCGTCCGCTGCTTCGGTGAGGACAATGTTGCTTAAACCCAATGCCCGCGCATTCTCGGCGATACGGGCATGCGGCACAAAAATCGGGGTCCGGGCCAGCTGGGCGCGACCTGCGTCGTCGAGCAGATCGACCAGGTAACGCAGGCCTTCGCTGCTCGATACGGTCAGGGCATCGAGCCGGCCAGCGCGCCACGCCGCCAGCAGGGTCTCGGCCCCACCGGTCGGCCCGGAGCGCCGGTAACAGGTGATGCAATCGACCTGGGCGCCGCGCTGGCGCAGGGTATCGGCCAGCAACTCGCGGCCGCCGTCGCCGCGGAAGATGGCGACGCGCCGACCGCGCACGGCAGCTTCCGCCAGTTGCGGCAATTCGAGCAGGGCTTCCGAATCGAAGCGCAGGCTCGGCACCAGGCAACCGTCAACGCCATGCGCCTGCAGGGCCTTGACGGTCCCCGGCCCGACCGCGGCCGGCGTCAGCGTGGCCGGCCAGCCGCCCCGCGCCAGGATGGCGGGCAAGGCGTAGTCGACAGCATTCGGACTGATGAAAACGGCCAGCCGATAGTCGGCCAGTTGCGCCACCGCCTCGGCCAGGGGCTGCGGATCCGGTGCGGCGGAAATTTCCAGCAAGGGGAAGAGCAGCGCCTCACCTCCCTCGGCGGCGATCGCCGCGATCAGCGCTTCGGCTTGCGCCCGTGGCCGGGTGACGACAATCGTCCGGCCAGCCAGCGGGCCACTGGCGCTCATTTGCAGTGGGCGAGTTTTTCCAGGATGGCGTCGGCCCCCTTGGCGCGCAGTTGCTCGGCCAGTTGCAGGCCCAGTTGCTCGTCATCGGCCGGGTTGCCACGGAGTTCCGCGCTGACCATTTCCTTGCCATCGACCGTCGCCACGAAACCGCGCAGCCAGAGCTGGCCGTTGTCGATCACCGCGTAACCGCCCAGCGGCACCTGGCAGGAACCGCCCAGGGCGCGGGAAAAGGCACGCTCGGCCTTGACGCAGTGGGCGGTCTCCGGATCGTTGAGCGGGGCGACCACTGCCGCCATCGTCGCATCGCCATCGACCAGTTCGATACCGAGCGCGCCCTGACCGGGCGCCGGCAAGGACTGCTCGGCGGTCAGTACCGACTTGATGCGGTTTTCCAGGCCGAGGCGGATCAGCCCGGCGGCGGCCAGGATGATCGCGTCGTATTCGCCGGCATCGAGCTTCTTCAGGCGGGTATCGAGATTGCCGCGCAGGCTCTTGATCACCAGTTGCGGGTACTTGGCGCGCAGGATGGATTCGCGGCGCAGGCTGGAGGTGCCGACCACCGCGCCGGCCGGCAGATCGTCCAGGCCGGCGTAATTGTTCGAAACGAAGGCGTCGCGCGGGTTCTCGCGGGCGGAAATCGCGGCCAGCACGAAACCTTCCGGCATCACCATCGGCACATCCTTCATCGAATGCACGGCAAGATGAGCCCGACCTTCCTGCATCGCCACTTCGAGTTCCTTGATGAACAGGCCCTTGCCGCCGATTTCGGCGAGCGGCCGGTCAAGAATCTGGTCGCCCTTGGTGGTCATGCCTAGAATGACGACTTCGGCCGCCGGATTCAGGCTGGCCAGACGACCCTGGACATGAACGGCCTGCCACATGGCCAGGCGGGATTCACGGGATGCAATGACAATCTTCGAAGGAGCGGTCATGAAACGGCACGCAGCAATGGTTTTGGAGGCGGCAATCTTAACATGAGCCAACTGACGCCCCCCTCGACACAGATCAAACCACCCGAGCAGCGCCCCGAGCACCCAGATTTCTGGTGCAAGCGCTTCGGCGAAGGCACCACGCCCTGGGATGCCGGCAAGGTGCCGCAGGCTTTTGCCGATTTCGTCGCCGGCCAGCCGCAGCCCCTCAATACGCTGATCCCCGGCTGCGGCAGCGCCTGGGAAGCGGGGCACCTGGCTGCGGCCGGCTGGCCGGTGACAGCGCTCGATTTTTCACCGACCGCGGTTGCCGCTGCCCGCCAGGTCCTCGGCGACGCGGAAGTCGAACTGCGCTGCGCCGACTTCTTCACCTTCAGCCCGAGTGCCCCCTATGCGTTGATCTACGAGCGTGCCTTTCTCTGTGCCCTGCCCCGCAAGCTGTGGGACGACTGGGGCCGTCGGGTGGCCGAACTGCTGCCCAGCGGCGGCCGGCTGGCCGGCTTCTTTTTCCTCACCGACCAGGTCAAGGGACCGCCATTCGGCATCCTGCCCGAGCAGCTGGATGCCCTGCTCGCGCCGCATTTCGTCCGCATCGAAGACCTCGCACCGGACGACTCGATCCCGGTCTTTGCCGGCCGCGAGCGCTGGCAGGTCTGGCAACGCCGCTAGACCGGCCGAAGCCGAGCCAGCCTTTGCCGTATCATCGCCCCATTACCCCAACGCCCGTCAGACAATGAAAACAGATACGCCCCAAACGATTTACCTCAAGGACTACACCGTTCCCGCCTACCTGATCGACACGGTCGATCTCGACTTCAATATCGAAGCCAGCGGCACGACCGTGACCAGCACGCTGGCCATGCGGCGCAACCCGGCTGCCGCAGCGCAGCCCCTGGTGCTCGATGGCGAAGAACTGGAAACGCTGGCCGTCCGCCTCGACGGCCAACCGGTGACGCCGACGCTGACTGCCACCACGCTCAGCCTCGACGCCCTGCCCGACGCCTTCACGCTGCAGACCGTGGTCCGCATCGATCCCGACAAGAACACCCGTCTGTCCGGCCTCTATCGCTCCAAGGACGGCTATTTCACCCAATGCGAGGCGCAGGGTTTCCGCCGCATCACCTGGTTCCTCGACCGGCCGGACGTGATGAGCACCTTTACCGTGACCCTGCACGCCGACAAGGCCGCCTTGCCCATCCTGCTCGCCAATGGCAACCCCGTGGCCACCGGAGATGAAGCCGACGGCCGGCACTGGGCCAAATGGGCCGACCCGTTCAAGAAGCCGGCCTACCTGTTCGCCGTCGTCGCCGGCAAGCTCGATGGCCTGTTCGACACCTTCAAGACGGCCTCCAGACGGACGGTTCAGCTCGCCATCTACGTCGAGCCGGGCAAGCTCGACCAGTGCCCGCACGCCATGGAAGCCTTGAAGAAATCCATGAAATGGGACGAAGAACGCTTCGGTCTCGAATGCGACCTCGACCACTACATGATCGTCGCCGTCGGCGACTTCAACATGGGCGCCATGGAGAACAAGGGCCTCAACATCTTCAACACCAAGTACGTGCTGGCCCGTAGCGACGTCGCCACCGACGTCGATTTCGAAAACATCGACCGCGTCGTTGCCCACGAGTATTTCCACAACTGGACCGGCAACCGCGTCACCTGTCGCGACTGGTTCCAGCTGTCGCTGAAGGAAGGCCTGACCGTCTTCCGCGACCAGGAATTCGGCGCCGACCTGCACAACCGCCAGACCGCCCGCATCCGCGAAGTACGCGGCCTGCGCGCCGCCCAGTTCCCCGAGGATGCAGGCCCGATGGCGCATCCGATCCGCCCGGCCAGCTTCGTCGAGATCAACAATTTCTACACCGCCACGGTCTATGAAAAGGGTGCCGAAGTCATCCGCATGATCCAGACCCTGATCGGCCGTGACGGCTTCCGCCGGGGCATGGACGAGTACTTCCGCCGCCACGACGGCCAGGCGGTGACCTGCGAGGATTTCGTGGCCGCCATGAGCGCCGCCTCCGGCTTCGACTTCACGCAGTTCATGCGCTGGTACAACCAGCCGGGCACGCCGCACATCGCCGCCAGCGGCAGCTTCGATGCCGCCAGCGGGCGCTACACGCTGCGCTTCGCCCAGTCCAACCCGCGCGCCTCGGACAGCGCGCCCTACCTGATCCCCATCCGCGTCGCCCTGTTCGATGGCGAAGGCCACCTGCTGGCCGGCAGCGAGCACACCCTGCATCTGACCGAAACGACCCAGGAATTCCATATCGACAACCTGGCCGCCGAACCGGTGCCCTCGCTGCTGCGCGATTTCTCGGCGCCGGTGGTGCTCGATTTCGCCTACACGCCGGAACAACTGACCCTGCTGCTGGCCCACGAGGAAGACCCGTTCAATGCCTGGGAAGCCGGCCAGCGCCTGGCATCGCAGCTCATCCTCGAAGCCACCGCAGCGCTCGCCGCCGGCCGTACGCCGGTCTGGCCGGAAAGCTTCGTCACCGCCCTGCGCCGCCTGCTGCAGACCCAGGCCCAGCGGGGTGCCGCCTTCGTCGCCGAAGCCCTCACCCTGCCCGGTGAATCGACGCTGGCCGAAGCCCTGGCGGTGGTCGATCCGGATGCCCTGCACGCCGCCCGCAACAGCCTGCGCCGCCACCTCGCCGAGCAACTGGAAGGCGAACTGGCCGGCCTTTACGCCGCCCTCGCCCCCAACGCCGCCTATGCCCCAAGCAGCGAACAGGCCGGCCGCCGCGCCCTGCGCAACATCTGCCTGTCCTACCTGCTCGAACTCGATACCCCGGCGATCCGCGACCTGGCGCTGCAACAGTTCCAGCGCGCCGACAACATGACCGACCAGTTCGCCGCCCTGGGCGCGCTGGCCAACGTCAATGCCGCCGACTGCCCGCAACGCGACAGCGCGCTCGCCGAGTTCTATGCCCGCAGGCAGAACGAAGCGCTGGTCGTGGACAAATGGCTACAGGCGCAATCGACCAGCCGCCGCCCCGACACGCTGGCCACGGTCAAGGCGCTGTGCGTCCATCCGGCCTTCGATATCGGCAACCCGAACAAGGTCTATTCGCTGATCCGCGCCTTCGGCGCCAACCTGGTCCGCTTCAATGCCGCGGACGGCAGCGGCTACGCCTTCATCGCCGACCAGGTGCTGGCGCTGCATGACCGCAACCCGCAGGTCGCCTCCCGCCTGGCACGCTGTTTCGACCGCTGGCAGAAGTTCGACGCCGGCCGGCAGGCGCACGCCCGCGCCGCGCTGGAACGCATCCGCGATCACGCCGGGCTGTCGCGCGACGTCGCCGAAGTGGTCAGCCGCGCCCTCGGCTAAGCATGGAAAAGCCGCACGCACCATCCTGCGAGAAAAACCGGCAACCGATCCTCGAGGTGCTCGCCGAGCACTTCGCGGACCGGCGGCAGGTGCTGGAAATCGGCAGCGGTACCGGCCAGCACGCCATTTTCTTCGCCGAACAGCTGCCGCACCTGCACTGGCAGACCTCGGACCGCGCCGAAAACCTGCCGGGGATCAGCGCCTGGCTGAACGAGGCGGCGCGCCCCAACACGCCGCCCCCGCTCGAACTCGACGTCGGCGGCAGCTGGCCGGCACAACGCTACGACGCCGTGTTCAGTGCCAATACGCTGCACATCATGGCGTGGCCGTCAGTCGAACAGTTTTTCGCCCGGCTGCCCGATGTCATGACTACCGACGCCAGGCTGTGCATCTACGGCCCGTTCAACTACGACGGCCGCTTCACCAGCGACAGCAATGCCGCCTTCGATCTCTGGCTCAAGGACAAGGCGCCACACCAGGGCATCCGCGACTTCGAAGCGGTCGACGCCCTGGCCCGGCAAGCCGGCCTGGATTTGCTGGAAGATAGGGCCATGCCCTCGAACAATCGCTGCCTGATCTGGCAGTTCGGCGCCAAAGACTAATCCGCTGCCGGCGCCCCCGGCGGGTAATGAATCAGGTTGTGACAGACCGCCGGCACCGCGCCATGATTGCGGTAGCCGTGCGGCCGGTCGGCGGCGAAGCGGACCGCCTCGCCCGGCCCGAGCGGCTGCCAGGCGCCATCGACCAGCACATCCATCTGGCCGCGAAGGACGATGATGTGCTCGACGACACCCGCCGCATGCGGCTCCGATAGCCGCTCGTAGCCCGGCAACAGCGTCAGTTCCAGCAACTCGAAACCGAAACGCGCCTCGTGCGGAAAGAGCGGCGCCACCAGCATGTCATCGCTGGCCGGCTTGTTGCGCAGGGCATCGGCCCGCCGGAGCAGGGTCTGCTCCGGCGCCTCGGGCGGGGCAACCAGGAAGCTCGACAAGGAACAGTCGAAACCGGTGGCGATTTTCCACAAGGTGGCGACGGTCGGACTCGATTCGCCACGCTCGATCTGCCCCAGCATGGCCTTGCTCACCCCGCTTTGCTGCGCCGCCCGGTCCAGGCTCCAGCCGCGTTCGGCACGCAATTGGCGCAAGCGTTCGGCAAGGTGGCGGCTGACTTCCTGCGAGCAGGCGACTTCAGTGGCAGGCGGATTGGGCATGGCAAAACACTCGAAAGGCGACTCAAAGTTTGTGCGCTATAACGCACATCTGTTAATCTTGTACGTAATAACGCACAAGCCGATTAAACCAGAAGGAGAAAGCAGTGAGCAAATCCATTGGCGGCTGGTTCGCCCTGTCGCACCTGTCGGCCGGCTTCATCGCCGTCCTCGTCGGCTATACCAGCTCGGCCGCCATCGTCTTCCAGGCGGCCCATGCCGCCGGCGCCACACCCGGCGAAATCGCCTCCTGGCTGTGGGCACTCGGCCTCGGCATGGGCGTCACCTGCATCGGCCTGTCGCTGCGCTACCGGACGCCAATCCTGACCGCCTGGTCCACACCCGGCGCCGCCCTGCTCGCCACCAGCCTGAACGGCATCGGCATGGCCGAAGCGATCGGCGTGTTTCTCTTCGTTTCCGCCCTGATCACGCTGGCCGGCGTCACCGGCTGGTTCGAGCGCATCATGCACCGCCTGCCGAAAAGCCTGGCGGCGGCGATGCTGGCCGGCATCCTGTTGCGCTTCGGCCTCTCCGCCTTCGCCGCCCTGCCCGGCCAACTCGGCCTGGTCGGCGGCATGTTCGCCGTCTTCCTGCTCGCCCGCCGGGCGCTGCCGCGCTATGCCGTCCCGCTCAGCTTCCTGTGCGGCCTGCTGCTCGCCGCCCTGGCCGGCGACCTGCATCTGGCGGGGGTCAGCTTCGAACTGGCCCGGCCGGTCTTCACCCTGCCCAGCTTTTCGCTGCCCTCGCTGATCGGCGTCGGCCTGCCCCTGTTCATCGTCACCATGGCTTCGCAGAATGTGCCCGGTCTGGCCGTGCTGCGCGCCAACGGCTACACCACGCCCGCCTCGCCACTGCTTGGCTGGACCGGACTGACCGGCCTGTTGCTCGGCGCCTTTGGCGGTTTTGCCTACAACCTGGCGGCGATCACCGCCGCCATCTGCATGAGCAAGGATGCCGACCCGGACCCGGCGCAACGTTACCGGGCCGCCGTCTGGGCGGGAATCTTCTACTTGCTGACCGGCCTGCTCGGCGCCACGGTCAGCCAATTGTTCGCTGCCGTACCGCAAGCACTGATTGTCGCCATCGCCGGTTTCGCACTGCTCGGCACGATCGGCAACAGCCTGCACGGCGCGCTGGGCGATGAAAAGGAACGCGATCCGGCGCTGGTCACCTTCCTGGTCACCGCCTCGGGCCTGAGTTTGTTCGGTGTCGGCAGCGCGTTCTGGGGATTGCTGTTCGGATTGTGCGCGGCGCAGCTACAAAAAAATTGAACGTCTGAGCAAAGACAACGACAAAGGCTCCAACCCCAAATATTTCCTTCTCGATACAAACCCATCCGCGTAAAATGCATTCCGCATTCCGGTCGTTGAACGCCGGAAGCAAAACAGGCGCCGGCAGGCGCTTGATGCAACGACCGCGGATCGGGTGGCAAGACACTCGAAAGAAGGAGCAATCTTGGGAATCTTCGAACGACTGAGAAACTGGTTGGCAGGCGATCGGCCGGCGCCAGAGAGCGCCGCCCCGCAGGCCCCGGCCGCTCCGGCCGGCGTCATGGTCGAACGGCGACAACGCAAACGGGTGGATGCACGCGAAGGCACCCGCGTCCTGATCGTCGATGACTCCAAGACCATTTGCACCGTCCTCCGCAAATTCCTGCGTTCGGCCGGCTACGACACGATCGAAACCTTCGATGCCGAGTCCGGTCTCGAGGTAATGAAGCAGCAGCAAATCGATCTCGTCTTCCTCGATATCATGCTGCCCGGCATGAACGGCTTTGCCGCCTTGCGGACCATCCGCCGTGACGTCGCGACACGCGATATTCCCGTCATCATGATGAGCGGCAACGAACAGGCAATGGAACAATTTTTCGGCACCCGCATCGGCGCCGACGATTTCATGAAAAAGCCATTTTCCCGCCACGAAGTCTTTTTCCGGATCGAGCGCCTGCTGGACGACAACCAGGTGCCGCGGCGCATCGTTCGGGCCGGCCCGGCGCCGACCCCGGTCGAACCGCAACCGGCCTGAATCGGCGCTCAGGCGCCCTTGATCAAAGCCCTGGCCGGCGCCCACTGGCGTCGGCTCACCGGCAACTTCTCCGCTACGCCGCGCAGCAGGGCCCAGCCATAGGCTTCGGCATCGTCACCACCGGCCTTTTCGAAGCCGGCCAGTGCCGACTTGGCAACCAGCACGGCACGATGCAGGCGGATGAAGCGGTCCGAGAACTCGCTTTCCAGATGGGTCAAGGCGTCGTCCAGCAAATACTCGCGCTCTGCCGTGCGGGCCGTGACATATTTGAGATCCGCCTTGAAATAGAGCACCTCGGCGACCGGCACCAGAAGCAGGCGCCCCCGCTCGTGGCAGGAAAGATGAGTACGCCCGCCGCCCCGCACCTCCCGCCCCAGATTGGCCAGCAAGGCTGCGTCGGGACGCAATGCCAGGCTGGCCTTCTGCAAGGCGGTCAGCAAGCGCTGGGCGCGCACCGGTTTCAGCAGGTAATCAAGCGCATTGAGTTCGAAAGCCTGCACCGCGTAATTGTCGTAAGCGGTCGTAAAAATGACCACTGGCGGCAATTCCAGCCCGGCCAGATGACCGGCCAGTTCAATGCCATCCATGCCTGGCATCCGGATGTCGGCCAGAACCACATCCACGGCCTGGTCACGCAGCAAGGCCAGGGCAGCCAGCCCGTTGCCGGCCTCCCCCACCACCTCGCTGGGCAACTGCGCCGCAATATCGCCGAGCAACACGCGCAGGCGTTCGCGAGCCAAAGGCTCGTCATCGACCAACAGGATTCTCAACGGCTTTTCCGACGCCATGGCAACGTAATATTGACCTCGTATTGATCTGTCCCCGCCTGAATTTCCAGACGCGCCTCCAGATCGTAATACAAGGCCAGGCGTTCGCGAATATTCGCCAGCGCCATCCGGTTGCCAGTGGCATGAGCGGCCTGACCGACGGTCGGATTTGCGATCGAAATACGCAGTTCGTCGTCGCGCCGGGCGATGGCAACGCGCACCGTACCGCCCTCGGGGGCTGGTTCGATACCGTGATAGACGGCATTTTCCAGCAAGGGCTGCAACATCAAAGGGGGAATCGGCAATTCGAGCGGCATGTCGTCGATCGACCACTCGACCCGCAAGCGCTCCCCCAGCCGCAAATGCTCCAATTCAAGATACTGCCTCCCCAAGGCCACCTCGTCGGCCAGGCAGACCAGTTCGCCGGGGTCGCGCATGGCGGCGCGAAAAAGATCCGACAGCGCTTCCAGCGCCTGCTCCGCCTGCTGGGGCCGGGCCCGAATCAGCGACAGCACGGCATTCAGCGAATTGAACAGGAAGTGCGGCCGGATCCGCGCATTCAGCGCCGCCAGGCGGGCTTCTGCCAGGGCTGGAGAAAAAGCCCGGGCACGCAATTCGAAATAGCCCAGCATCAAGGCGCTGGCCGCAGCGCTCAGCAGGGCCGCGCGCCCGACCGCCTCGCCGCCCCCGGCAAGCAGGAATTCGGCATAACTGACCCAGGCATAAGCCAGCCCGGCCATCATCAGCACGACAGCGCCTTGCGCCATGCGCATCGGCAGACGCCACAGCAGATCGCGCAACAGCGACAGCAAGCCCAGACCGCATAACAGCAGCGGTTCGACCAGCGCCGCCAGATCGAGGCAAACGCCCGGCCAGGCGGAAAGGGTCGGCGCCTGAATCAGCGCGGCCAGCATGGCCAGCAGATTGGCGCCACACAACACGCGCAGCATGACCCCGAAATTGCGCCAGTCGGGCAGGGGGTGAGTCGCGGGAAAGTGCCGTATACTTGTCATCTTTGATGCGGATTGCTCTTCAATTCGTCGCCTAACTGCCCATTTTAGACCAGAGTCATGAATTCCAACGCCACGCAATATACCTGGGCCGGCCGCTTCTCCGAGCCGGTATCCGATCTCGTCAAACGTTATACGGCCTCCGTCGATTTCGATCAGCGCATGTGGCGCCAGGATATTCGCGGTTCGCTGGCGCATGCCCGCATGCTGGCCAAGCAGGGCATCATCGCCGCCGCCGACCTGGCCGACATCGAGCGCGGCATGGCCATCGTCAGCGAGGAAATCGAGTCGGGCAAGTTTGAATGGTCGCTCGATCTCGAAGACGTGCACCTCAATATCGAAAAGCGCCTCACCGCGCTCGTCGGCGATGCCGGCAAGCGCCTGCACACCGGCCGTTCGCGCAACGACCAGGTGGCGACCGACATCCGCCTCTACCTGCGCGATTCGATCGACGACATCCTGGCCCTGATCAAGGCTTTCCGTTCCGCCCTGGTCGACCTGGCCGAGAAGGAAGCCGCCACGCCGATGCCCGGCTTCACCCACCTGCAGGTTGCCCAGCCGGTCACCTTCGGCCACCACATGCTGGCCTATTTCGAAATGTTCGGCCGCGATGCCGAGCGCTACGCCGACTGCCGCAAGCGGGTCAGCCGCCTGCCGCTCGGCGCTGCCGCCCTGGCCGGCACGACCTACCCGATCGACCGCGAATTCGTCGCCGAACAACTGGGCTTCGAAGGCGTCTGCGAGAACTCGCTGGACGCCGTGTCGGATCGCGACTTCGCCATCGAATTCACCTCGGCCTGCGCCCTGCTGATGATGCATATCAGCCGCCTGTCCGAAGAACTGGTGATGTGGATGAGCCCGCGCGTCGGCTTCATCCAGATCGCCGACCGCTTCTGCACCGGCTCCTCGATCATGCCGCAGAAGAAGAACCCGGACGTGCCGGAACTGGCCCGTGGCAAGACCGGCCGCGTTTACGGCCAGTTGATGAGCCTGCTGACCCTGATGAAGTCGCAGCCGCTGGCCTACAACAAGGACAACCAGGAAGACAAGGAGCCGCTGTTCGACGCCGTCGACACCGTCACCGACACGCTGCGCATCTTCGCCGACATGGCCAGCGGTATCACCGTCCGCGCCGAGAACATGAAGGCAGCGCTGACCCAGGGCTTCGCCACCGCCACCGACCTCGCCGACTACCTGGTCAAGAAGGGCCTGCCCTTCCGCGACGCACACGAAGCGGTCGGCCACGCCGTCAAGGCCGCCGAGCAGAAGGGTGTCGACCTGCCGCAACTGACGCTCGACGAACTGAAGGCCTTCTGCCCGCAAGTCGAAGCCGACGTCTTCGCCGTGCTCACCGTCGAAGGCTCGCTCGCCTCGCGCAACCACATCGGCGGCACCGCCCCCGAACAGGTCCGGGCCGCCATTGCCCGCGCCCGCCAACGCCTCTAGGCAATGATTCGCAAGCTCGGTAAATACGAGCTTTTGCGAAAGCTCGGCGAAGGGTCGACCAGCACCGTCTATCTCGGTCGCGACCCTTTCGCCCAGCGCGACGTGGCGATCAAAGTCGCCACTCCGGAAGCCCTCGGCAACCCGCAACGCGGCCGCCTCTACAGCAAGCTTTTTCTCAACGAAGCCTCGCTGATCGGCAAGCTCAAGCATCCGCATATCGTCCAGATCCACGATGCGGTGGTAGCCGAGAAGCTCTGCTACATCGTCATGGAATACGTTCCCGGCGGTACGCTGGAAGAATACGCCCAGCCCGGCAAGCTGCTCTCGCCGGAACGCATCGTCGAAATCGTCTTCAAGTGCTCGCGCGCCCTCGACTTCGCCTTCCGCCAAGGCATTACCCATCGCGACATCAAACCGGCCAACATCCTGCTCACCGGCTACAGCGACATCAAGATTTCCGATTTCGGCACCGCCATCAACAAGCGGCAAAACGAGCAGACCCAGGTCACCGGCATCGGCTCGCCCGGCTACATGTCGCCGGAGCAGATCCAGGAACTCGAGCTCGACCAGCGCACCGACATCTATTCGCTAGGTATCGTCCTTTTCCAGTTGCTGACCGGCCGCCTGCCCTTCATCGCCGAGACGCCCTACCAGATGCTCTACCAGATCATCCACAGCCCGCAACCGAAACCATCGGAAGTGCGCCCGGAACTGCCGCCCGTACTCGACGAGATCGTCGCCCGCGCCATGGCCCGCCAGCGCGACGAGCGCTACCCGAACTGGGACAGCTTTTCACGCGACCTGGCGCAAGCCGTGCGCAGCCGGCAACTGCAAACGACACCGATCGATTTCGCCGACACCGAAAAATTCGACACCCTGCGCGCCCTGCCGTTTTTCGCCGACTTCAGCGAGGTCGAACTCTGGGAGGTGCTGCGCTTCGCCCAGTGGCAGCGCGTCGCGGCAGGAACGGTCCTGATGCGCGACGGCGAACCCGGCACCTCGTTCTGTTTCCTCGCCGAGGGCGAACTGGAAGTGAGCAAGTCCGGCAAGCGACTCAACCTGCTCAAGCGCGGCGCCTGCTTCGGCGAGATGGCCGCCACGCGCCGGCAACACCGGCTGCGCAGCGCCAGCGTCACCGCCCTCACCAGCGCCGACATCGTCTGCATTCCGGCCACCGCCCTCGAGCATGCCTCGGCCAGTTGCCGCATGCATTTCTACCAGAGCTTCGTCGAAGTACTCTCCGACCGCCTGCTCCTGGCCAACCGGCAACTTATCGGCCAGTGAGTCCGGTCTTGCCAAGCTGTGCTGCCCTCCATAAAATTAGCATTTACTAATATTATGATCCAGGAGAACAGCATGAGCAGCAAATCCTTCGCCACCATCACCGGCGACCTTTCCAAAGCACTCGGCAGCCTGCGCAAGGAAATCCCAGAAACCATGCAGGGCTTCGGCGCCCTGAGCAGTGCCGCCATGAAGGGCGGCGCGCTGAGCGAACTCGACAAGGAACTGCTCGCCCTCGCCATCGGCGTCACCCAACGCTGCGACGGCTGCGTCGGTTACCACGTCAAGGCCTTGATCCGCCTCGGCGTCAGCCGCGAACAGTTGATGGAAACCCTCGGCGTCTGCGTCTACATGGGCGGCGGCCCGGCCCTGATGTATGCCGCCGAAGCCGTTCGGGCCTACGACGAATTCACCGCCTGAGCCTGGCTGCCGCCGCCTGACAGGCGGCAATCGCCCAGCGTTGCGGGCGAGACGAAACAACACACGATTAAAAAAACGCGCTGGAAACAGCGCGTTTTTTTTCGTCCACGCAGACCAGAAGGACCTTCCGGGGAATTTACATTTTGGACACCTAAATTATTTTTGTTATTTTATTTGACACATTTGATAAAAAAGGTAGTATTGCTAGCAACGAAACGGAGCATCATGAAACCCAAATCCTCAGCCCCTCTCACTTGTTCGACGAGCGAAGCCGCCCAGGCGCTGGGCATCAGCGTACGCACCGCCCAGCTTTGGGTCGAAAGCGGGCGTCTGAAAGCCTGGAAGACGCCGGGCGGGCATCGCCGTATCCTGCGCGATGCGGTGGATCAGCTGATCGAGCAACAACAAATGCCCGGCCGTTCGCCCAACGCCCACCTGTCGATCTTCCTGCTGGAAGACAAGCAGGTGCCGCGCGATGCCCTGAAGACGGCCTTGCACGAACAATTCCCCGGCTGCGCCGTAATGGCTGCCGACAACATCTTCGATTGCCTGCTCAGCATCGGCGAGCACGCACCGGACGTATTGATCGCCGATCTCGACCTGCTCGGCCAGGACAACTTCCGCATGCTGGAAGCGGTAAATCGCAACGGCAACGCGCCGGGCATGCTGATCATCGTCCTCGCCGAAGCGGAACGCCTGGCCAACGCCCAATTGAAACTGGCCCAGGAATTCGCCCTGCTCGCCAAAACCACCCCGCCTGAAGAAGCGCTGCGCTTGATCCGCGCCTTCCTGCACGGCCGCCAGACTCACCGGAGAAGCAGATGAGCCACGCCGCCCCCCGCTCGGCCTTGCCGACCATCGCCCTGACCCACGGCGGCCTCGCCCTGTCCGCTGTCCTCGCCTGCCTGCAACTGGGCGGGACGAACTGGCAAGCCGGCCTGGCCAGCCTCGTCATCGTCGTCATCGCAATCGTCGGCGTCGCCTGGAACGTCCGCGCCGACGCCCAACGCCGCCAGGACGATGCGCAGCGCTTCGCCGAGGCACAGCAAGCCGCCAGCCAAGCCCGTGCCGCCAGCCAGTTGCAAGGCCTCGAAGCGCTGTGCCGCAAAGTCCTGCCGATCTGGGCCGGGCAGGTGGATATCGTGCGCGAACAAACCGAAAGCGCCATCGGCGCGCTGGCCGGCCGCTTCTCGAATCTCTCCGAGCGCGTCCGCATGGCTGTCGCTTCGGCCCGCGAAGGCGGCGGCATCGACATGGTCAGCCTGCTCGCCGAAAGCGAGGCCGAACTGAACACCATCGTCACCGATCTGCAAAAAGCGCTGGCCAACAAGGAAGTGCTCCTCGAACAGGTCAGCCAGCTCTCCGGCATGACCGGCAAGCTGGAAATGATGGCCCGCGAGGTCGGCGAGATCGCCAAGCAGACCAACCTGCTCGCCCTCAACGCCGCCATCGAAGCGGCACGGGCCGGCGAAGTGGGGCGCGGTTTCGCCGTGGTCGCCGACGAAGTGCGCAAGCTCTCCTCGCTGTCCGGCGAGACCGGCAAACGGATCGCCGAAACCGTCACCGTCGTCAATCAAAGCATCACCGAAACGCTGTCCTCGTCACAGCTTTACGCCGAGCAGGAGAAACACCTGATCGAACTGGCCGGCCAGCGCATCGGCGACGTCGTCGGGCATTTCCGCCAGGCGACCAACGGCCTGATCGACTCGTCGGCGGCGCTGACCCAGGAAGGCGAACACATTGGCGAGGAAATCGCCGAAGTGCTGGTCTCCCTGCAATTCCAGGATCGCGTCGGACAGGTTCTCGACCACGTCGGCACCGACCAACGCCGCCTGGCCAACCGCCTGGAACAAGCCGAGCAGGATGTGGCGAGCGGCCGGCCGGCCGGCGAACTGGACGGCGATGCCTGGCTGGACGCGATGTCGAATCAATTCACCACCCCAGAACAACATCAGCTGCACCGGGGCGCCAACGCGGCGCAAAGCTCGGACAGCAGCGAAATCACCTTTTTCTGAAATCAAGGAGGAAAACCCATGGCCAAAACCATTCTGATCGTCGATGACTCGGCCTCGTTGCGCCAGGTCGTCAGCATTGCCCTGAAGGGCGCCGGTTATGACGTCATCGAAGCCTGCGACGGCGTCGACGGCTTGAGCAAGCTGGACGGTCGCAAGATTCACCTGATCATCAGCGATGTGAACATGCCGAACATGGACGGCATCACCTTCGTCAAGGAAAGCAAGCAGAAGCCGGCCTACAAATTCACCCCGGTCATCATGCTCACCACCGAAGCCGGCGACGCCAAGAAGCAGGCCGGCCAGGCCGCCGGCGCCAAGGCCTGGGTGGTCAAGCCCTTCCAGCCGGCGCAGATGCTGTCCGCGGTCAGCAAGCTGATCCTGCCCTGAACGCCCCCCGACCCCACAGAGAGCGCATCATGAACGAGACTACACCGACTTGCTGCCAGATCGCCATCCAGGGCGAACTCAACATCTACACCGCCACCGAATGGCGGGATCGCCTGATCAACGAAGCGGCGGGCCTGCACGACATCGACGTCGACCTCGGCGAAGTCGGCGAAATCGACTGCGCCGGCTTCCAGCTGTTGCTCGCCTTGCGCCGCCAGGCCGGCAACGAAGGTCGGCAACTTCGCATCACCCGCTGCAGCGATGCCGTGCGCAGTTTTCTCGAATTCACCCACCAGACGCCGTTGCTCGACCCTGTCGAAGCGCAGCCGCAAAGCTCCGACGAGGAGAGCCTGTCATGACCATCAATCTCGACGACGCCCTGCATACCTTCATCGCGGAAAGCCGCGAACTCCTGCAGCAGATGGAAGAAGCGCTGCTCGACATGGAAAGCCAGCCGAACGACCCGGAGACGATCAACGCCATCTTCCGCGCCGCCCACACCATCAAGGGCAGCGCCGGCCTGTTCGGTCTCGACCACATCGTCGCCTTCACCCATGTCGCGGAAAGCGTGCTCGACCGCGTCCGCAACAACGAAATCAAGCTCGACGAAGCCCTCGGCGCCCTGCTGCTCAAGGCCGGCGACCACATGGGCCAGTTGATCGAGTTGCTGGCCCGCCACGAAACGCCGGACGAAGCGACTACCGCGGCCGGCGAGGCCCTGGTCGCCAGCCTGGAAACCTACCTCGAAACCGCCCCCAGCCACGCCGTGAGCGTGATCGACGAAGCCCGCCACGACCTCTCGGTCGCTAGCGGCGTCGCCAATCCGAACTGGCACGTCTCGCTGCGCTTCGGCCCGGACGTGCTGCGCCAGGGCATGGATCCGGTCTCCATCCTGCGCTACCTGTCGACGCTGGGCGAAATCACCGCCATCCACGCCGTCACCGATGCCGTACCGATGCTGGCCGAAATCGACCCGGAAGCCTGCTACCTCGGTTTCGAGCTGGCTCTCGCCAGCCTGGCCGCCCCCGCCGAAATCGACGGTGCCTTCGACTTCGTCCGCGACGATTGCCTGATCCACCTGATTGCGCCGCACGCGCCGCTGGCCGACTACCGCCAGATGATCGGCGCCCTGAGCAAGGACCCCGACATGCGCCAGGTCCTGCTCGCCCTGGGCAGCCTGAACGCCGACGAGATCGCCCGCCTCGACGCCCCCGAAGAGACAGCCGAAACCAATGCCGGCCAGCCCGAGGCCGGTGCCGAAGTGGTCGAAACCACCGGCAAGGAGAGCAAGACCGCCGAAACCAGCCTGATCCGCGTCGATGCCGCCAAGCTCGACCAGCTGATCAACCTGGTCGGCGAACTGATCATCGCCGGCGCCGGCGCCAGCATGGTTGCCCGCAACCTCAAGGTGCCATCGCTGATCGAAGCCACCACCCTGGTCTCGCGCCTGGTCGAGGACGTCCGCGACTCGGCGCTGACCCTGCGCATGGTGCAGATCGGCGCCACCTTCAACCGTTTCCGCCGCGTCGTCCGCGATGTCGCCAAGGAAATCGGCAAGGACATCGAGCTCGACATCCGCGGCGGCGACACCGAACTGGACAAGACCGTGGTCGAGAAGATCGGCGACCCGCTGACCCACATCGTCCGCAACTCGATGGACCACGGCATCGAACCGGCCGACGTCCGCCTCGCTGCCGGCAAGCCCGCCACCGGCCAACTGCGCCTGAACGCCTTCCACGAATCGGGCAGCATCGTCATCGAAGTCAGCGACGACGGAGGCGGTCTGAAGAAGGACCGCATTCTAAAGAAAGCCATCGAACGCGGCCTGGTCAGCGAAAACCAGACGCTGTCCGACAAGGAAATTTTCAACCTGGTGTTCGAACCCGGCTTCTCCACCGCCGAACAAGTCAGCAAGCTCTCCGGGCGCGGCGTCGGCATGGACGTCGTCAAGCGCAACATCATGGCGCTGCGCGGCACCGTCGATATCGAAAGCGTCGAAGGCGTCGGTACCACGGTACGCATCCGCCTGCCGCTCACCCTGGCCATCATCGACGGCTTCATGGTTGGCGTCGGCACCGCCTCCTACGTGCTACCACTCGACATGGTGGTCGAATGCATCGAACTGCCGCCGAGCAGCAGCGGCCACGAGCCGACCCCCAACTACCTGAACCTGCGTGGCGGGGTCCTGCCCTTCATCCGCCTGCGCGAACAATTCGAAGTGAGCGCCCCCGCCCCGGCTCGCGAAAACGTCGTCGTCGTCCAGTACGCCGGGCAACGTGCCGGGCTGGTAGTGGACCGCCTGATGGGCGAATTCCAGACCGTCATCAAGCCGCTCGGCAAGGTTTTCAGCCAGGTGCGCGGCATCGGCGGCTCGACCATCCTGGGCAGCGGCGAAGTCGCCCTGATCCTCGACATCCCCGGCCTGGTCAAGCAAGTCACCACCCCCAACCAAAGCGCACTGGGCGTCGGCCAGGAACAAGCCGCGTCAATCAAGGAGTAAAACCATGAGCGTCAGCAAGAAAATGATCCTGCTGGTTTTGTCCGGCATCCTCGGCACCCTGCTGCTGGCCGGCATCGGCATCCAGCAGACGCGCGTCGTCTATACCGCCGCCAACTACGGCAACGAGAACAGCTTGCCGAGCGTCCTGACCCTGAGCCAGGTCGTCGAGCAATTCGGCCGCTGGCGGGTCCGGATCTATCGCGAACGCCTTGCCGAAAACGAGCAGGAACGGGCTCATGAGCGCGAAAAGGGGCAAGCCAACCGCGACCAGATGTTTGCCGCCCTGAAGAAATACGAAGGCCTGATTTCCGACGAAAAAGATCGCGCCATGCTCATGGCCGACAAAGCGGCGATTGCCGAATACGAAGCCAGCCTGCGCCAATTCAACGTCCTCATCGAAGCCGGCAAGACCGATCAGGCGAAGGCCCAGCTCAGCGCCACGGCCGACCTGTCGCAGCGGATCAACAGCGCGCTCGACGAGCACATGCGCTACAACGCGGAAATGGCCCAGAGCGGCGCCGAAAAGGCCAAGTCGACCGAACAATCGGCGCTCGTCATGCTGGGCGTCATCGCCGGCCTGACCTTGATCGCGCTCAGCGTGACCGGTCTCCTGATCACCCGCAACCTGCTGCGCCAACTCGGCGGCGAGCCCGACCAGGCGGCCGAGATCGCCCGTCGCCTGGCCGCCGGCGACCTTGAAACACAAATCACCGTCAAGGCCGGGGACAACACCAGCCTGATGGCGGCCATCCAGGCCATGAGCCAGACCCTGCAAGGCTTCATCGCCGACATGCGCCACATGAGCGCCGAGCACGACAAGGGCGATATCGACGTGCAGATGGATGCCGCCAAGTTCAAGGGCGACTACCAGCTCATGGCCAAGGGTGTGAACGACATGGTCGCCGGCCACATCGCCGTCAAGAAAAAAGCGATGGCCTGCGTCAAGGAGTTCGGCGAAGGCAATTTCGCCGCCCCGCTCGAGCCGTTCCCGGGCAAGAAGGCCTTCATCAACGACACCATCGAACAGGTACGGCGCAATCTGCAAGGCTTCATCGCCGACATGCGCCACATGAGCGCCGAGCACGACAAGGGCGATATCGACGTGCAGATGGATGCCGCCAAGTTCAAGGGCGACTACCAGCTCATGGCCAAGGGTGTGAACGACATGGTTGCCGGCCACATCGCCGTCAAGAAAAAAGCGATGGCCTGCGTCAAGGCCTTCGGCGAAGGCAACTGCGACGCCCCGCTCGAACAGTTCCCGGGCAAGAAAGCCTTCATCAATGACACCGTCGAGCAGGTTCGCGCCAACATCAAGGCCCTGATCGCCGACACGCAGATGCTCGCCGAGGCTGCCAAAGCCGGCGAACTCGACGTTCGGGCCGACGCCAGCCGTCACCGGGGCGATTTCTTCAAGATCGTCGCAGGCATCAACGGCACCCTCGACGCCATCGTGCAGCCGCTCAACGAATCGATGGCGGTATTGCAAGCCATGGAAAACGGCGACCTCACCCAGCGTGTCGAAGGCAAGTACCAGGGCAGCCTGGAAAAGCTCAAGAACTCGATCAACCAGACCGAGCAGAAACTGGCGGCGATCATCGGCGAAGTCCGCAATGCGGCCAACTCGCTCTCCGGCTCGGCCGAAGAGGTCAGCGCCACCGCCCAGAGCCTGTCGCAAGCAGCCAGCGAACAGGCGGCCAGCGTCGAGGAAACCTCGGCCGCGATGGAGCAGATCAGTTCGTCGATCAGCCAGAACAGCGACAACGCCAAACTGACCGACGGCATGGCCAGCAAGGCCGCCAAGGAAGCGGCCGAAGGCGGCGATGCGGTGAAGACCACCGTGGCGGCGATGAAGAGCATCGCCGACAAGATCGGCATCATCGACGACATTGCCTACCAGACCAATCTGCTGGCCCTCAATGCCGCCATCGAAGCGGCCCGTGCCGGCGAGCACGGCAAGGGCTTTGCCGTCGTCGCCGCCGAAGTGCGCAAGCTGGCCGAACGCAGCCAGGTTGCCGCCCAGGAAATCAGCGAAACAGCGAAGAACAGCGTACATCTGGCCGAACGGGCCGGTGCGCTGCTCGGCGAAATCGTGCCCAGCATCGCCAAGACTTCGGATCTGGTGCAGGAGATCGCCTCCGCTTCCGAAGAACAGAACTCGGGGGCTTCGCAGATCAATGGCGCCATCATGCAATTGAGCGAAGCGACGCAACAGAACGCCTCGGCCTCGGAACAGCTTGCCGCCACCTCCGAGGAGATGAGCGGCCAGGCCGAGCAGTTGCAGCAGTTGATGCAGTTTTTCCAGGTCAGCGACATCAACGAGGCCATCCGCGACAGGCCGAGCCAGATCAGTCGCAGCAAGACGCCGCTCCCCAAACCCCGAAACATCCCGGCTCAGCACTTCGTCAGCTTCGAAGGCTAATCCCGCCCCCTGCCACTCTTTCGACCATTTCACGCCGCACGCGGCCAGCGTGCGCCCACCTACACGGAGACAATCATGACCGTAACAAAAAAAATGATCTTCCTGGTGCTGTCCGCAGCACTCGGCATCATCCTCCTCGCCGTGCTCGGCCTGACCCAGATGAACCGGGTCTATAACGCCGCCAACTACGGCAACGTCAACACCGTGCCCAGCATCCTGACCCTGGACCAGGCCTTCTCGCCGATGGCCGCCATGCGAACCCAAGTCTGGCAGCACATCGCCGCCTCCGACGAAAAGGTCATGGCGACGCTGGAAGAGCGAATCACCGCCAATCGCAAAAAGATCGACGAAGCACTAAAGGCCTATGAAGGCCTGCTCAGCGACGACAAGGACAAGGCACTGCTCGCCGCTGACCGCGCCGCACTGAACGATTTCGACCAGTTGCGCGAGAAAGTCTATGTCCTCTCCCGCGTCAACAAGATGGAAGAAGCCCGCGACCTGATCATGGCCAACCAGGCGATCATGGCCCGACTGTGGGACAGCTTCGAGGATCACCGCCAGTACAACGCCGAACTGGGCAAGAAAGCCTCGGATGACGCCGCTGCCACCGAATCGAGTGCCCGCTGGATCGCCATCATCACCGGCCTGACCACCCTGGTCGCCGTCAGCCTGATCGGCTTCTTCATTACCCGCAGCCTGATGAAGCAACTGGGTGGCGAGCCGGCCTACGCCGCCGAAATCATCAAGGCGATGGCCGAAGGCGACATGACCGTGCGCGTCGACACCAAGCCGGGCGACACCGACAGCCTGCTGTTCAATCTGCGCGGCATGGTCGAACGTCTCGCCTCCACCATCTCGGAAGTGCGCGGCACGGCCGAATCCCTGGCCAGCGCCTCGGAGGAAGTCTCGGCCACCGCCCAGAGCCTGTCGCAATCCTCCTCGGAACAAGCCGCGTCGGTCGAGGAAACCTCGGCCTCGATGGAACAGATGGCCGCATCCGTGACCCAGAACAGCGATAACGCCAAGCTCACCGACAGCATGGCCGGCAAGGCCGCCAAGGAGGCCGTCGAAGGCGGCGAGGCCGTGCGCTCGACCGTCACCGCAATGAAGAGCATCGCCGACAAGATCGGCATCGTCGATGACATCGCCTACCAGACCAATCTGCTGGCCCTGAACGCCGCCATCGAAGCGGCCCGTGCCGGCGAGCACGGCAAGGGCTTCGCCGTGGTCGCTGCCGAAGTGCGCAAGCTGGCCGAGCGCAGCCAGATCGCTGCCCAGGAAATCAGCGAAACCGCCAAGAGCAGCGTCGCCCTGGCCGAACGCGCCGGTACCTTGCTCAACGAAATGGTGCCAAGCATCACCAAGACTTCCGATCTGGTCCAGGAGATCGCCTCGGCCTCGGAAGAGCAGAACTCCGGCGTCGGCCAGATCAATGCCGCCATGACCCAGTTGAGCCAGGCCACCCAGCAGAATGCCTCTTCGTCAGAAGAACTGGCGGCCACCGCCGAGGAAATGAGTTCGCAAGCCGAAAGCCTGTCGCAACTGATGGCCTTCTTCCGGGTCGAAACCGGCAATCGTCGCGAAAGCGCCAGCCGCAGCAACCGCAGCAGC
The DNA here is from genome assembly GCA_003583745.1 of Rhodocyclales bacterium GT-UBC. GTDB lineage: Bacteria > Pseudomonadota > Gammaproteobacteria > Burkholderiales > Rhodocyclaceae > Azonexus. The sequence goes on from QXPY01000012.1 coordinate 171,913, forward strand.
GCACCGGCCAAGGCCAAAGCCAAGTCCCAGCCGATCCTGCATACCGAGTTCGTCCAGTTCGAGGGCTAAATCATGAGCGTCCCGGTCACTCAATCCACCACGGCGCAGCCTAGCGAGCCGCGCCAATACCTGACCTTCACGCTCGGCGGCGAGATGTTTGCGGTCGAGACGCTGAGCGTCAAGGAAATCATCGAATACGGCCAGATCACCGCCGTGCCGATGATGCCGCCCAGCATCCGCGGCGTCATCAACCTGCGCGGCGCCGTCGTTCCGGTCATCGACCTCAAGGCGCGCTTCGGTGCCCAGCCGACCGAGGTCACCCGCCGCACCTGCATCGTCATCATCGAGCTGGGCTCGGGCGACGAACATCAGGTGATCGGCATCGTCGTCGATACGGTGAGCGAAGTCCTGGAAATTCCGCAGTCCGAAATCGAGCCGCCGCCGGCTTTCGGCGCCCGCATCCGGGCCGACTTCATCTCCGGCATGGGCAAGATCGCCGGACGTTTCGTCATCCTGCTCGAAATGGGCCGGGTGCTGTCGGTGGACGAGCTGGCCACCCTGTCCTCGCTGGCCGAACGGTCCGAACCGTCCGCCCTGGCTGCCTGAGCGAAGGACGAACCATGGCCCTGGCGACAAGCACCGCTCCGACCAGCAGCAACTCCGGGCTCAGCACCCAGGAGTTCCAGCTCTTCCGCAACCTGATCTACAAGCAGGCCGGCATCAGCTTGAGCGACGCCAAGAAGCCCCTGGTCGCCGGACGATTGTCGAAACGCTTGCGCCAGTTGGAACTCAACAGCTACACCGAGTATTTCCGCCGGGTCCAGGGCGATGGCAAGGAGTTGCAGGTGGCCATCGACCTGCTGACCACCAACGAAACCTACTTCTTCCGCGAATCCAAGCATTTCGACTTCCTGCGCGAGCAGATCCTGCCCGGCGCCATCGGGCGCGGCCCCTTCCGCATCTGGAGCGGCGCCTGTTCGAGCGGCGAGGAGCCTTACACCATCGCCATGGTCCTGGCCGAAGTGCTTGGCACCCGGCCCTGGGAAATCGTCGCCTCCGACCTGAGCAGCCGCGTGCTGCAACAGGCGGCGAGCGGCCTCTATACGATGGAGGACTGTTCGGGCATCCCGCGCGACTTGCTGCGCAAGCATTGCCTGAAAGGGGTCGGCCAACATGAAGGCAGCGTGTTGATCAACCCGGCGCTGCGCGAGCGCATCAACTTCCGCCAGATCAATCTCAACAACACGCTTCCCAGCCTGGGGATGTTCGATGTCGTCTTCCTGCGCAATGTGATGATCTACTTCGACATCGAGACCAAGCGCCAGGTGGTCCAGCGCATCCTGCCGCTGCTCAAGCCGGGCGGCTACTTCATGATCAGCCACTCGGAAAACCTCAATGGCGTCAGCGACGCGCTGAAGCCAGTACGTCCTTCGATCTATCGCAAACCCGATGCTTAAACCCGATGGCGTCATCGAAATCTTTCTGCAGCCCGGAGAACACTTCTTCGGCGACCGCTACACGCGCATCCGGACCGTGCTCGGCTCCTGCGTGTCGCTGGTTTTCTGGCATCCCGGCGAACTGGTCGGCGGCATGTGCCATTTCATGCTGCCGACACGGGGTTGCCGTAGCGGCAAGCCGCCGGATGGTCGTTATGCCGATGAGGCGATGGAACTGATGCTGAGCGACATCCGCCAGACCGGCCTCGCCCCGCAGGCATTCCGGCTGCGCATCTTTGGCGGCGGCAACATGTTCCCCGAGCTGACCCGCCGTAACGACCGTCATATCGGCAAGAAAAATGTCGAGGCGGCCATCGCGCTGATGCAGAACCATTGTCTCCAATGCGTCTCCAAGCACGTTGAAGGTTACGGCCATCGCAACCTGTTGTTCGATATCTGGAGCGGACATGTACACGTCCGCCATTCAAGCATCATTCCCGAAACCCCAAACAGATAGGAATAAACCCATGGCTGCCATCAAGGTCATGATCGTCGATGATTCCGCCGTCGTCCGCCAGGTGCTGTCGACCACGCTGGACGAAGATGCCGGCATCGAAGTCATCGCTACCGCCCCCGATCCGATCTTCGCACTGGAAAAAATGCAGAAGTCGTGGCCGGACGTCATCGTGCTCGACGTCGAAATGCCCCGCATGGACGGCGTCACCTTCCTGAAAAAAGTGATGAGCATTCGCCCGACGCCGGTGGTGATCTGCTCGACGCTGACCGAACGCGGTTCCGAAACCGCCATGCAGGTGATGGCGGCCGGCGCCATAGCCATCGTCACCAAACCGACTACCGGCTTGCGTCAGTTCCTGGTCGAAAGTTCGCGCGAACTGATCCAGGCGATCAAGGCCGCCTCCAAGGCCAACCTGAAACGCCTCGGCCCCTCCGCCCACCCGGTCACGCCGCTGCCCAATATCCCCAAGCTCAGCGCCGACGCCATCCTGGCCGCCGGCAGCCACAACCAGGCGATGGCGCAGACCACGGAGAGCATTGTCGCCATCGGCACCTCGACCGGCGGCACCCAGGCGCTCGAAGCGGTACTCACCGCCTTGCCGCGCGTTTCGCCCGGCATCGTCATCGTTCAGCACATGCCGGAAAAGTTCACCGCCGCCTTTGCCCAGCGCCTGAACAGCCTGTGCCAGATCGAGGTCAAGGAGGCCGCCCACGGCGACCGAGTGATGGCCGGACGTGCGCTGATCGCACCAGGAGGCCGGCATATGCTGCTCAAGCGCAGCGGTGCCCAATATATTGTCGATATCGTCGACGGGCCGCCGGTCAGCCGACACCGTCCCTCGGTCGATGTGCTGTTCCGCTCGGCGGCACGTTTCGCCGGCAAGAACGCCGTCGGCATCATCATGACCGGCATGGGCGACGACGGCGCCAAGGGGCTCAAGGAAATGCACGATGCCGGCGCCTGGACGGTCGGCCAGGACGAGGACAGCTGCGTCGTCTATGGCATGCCCAAGGAAGCAGTCAAGCTGGGGGCGGTGGACAAGGTCCTCGGCCTGAACGACATCCCCGCCGCCATCCTCGGCAAGATCGGGCGGCGCAGCTAACCGCTGCGGCAAAAAAAAGGCCGCCTCGCGCGGGCGGCCTTGTCGCATCCGGCGAAAGGGATCAGGCAGCGATGCCTTCGAGCAGTTGCTGCAGTTCGCCGGTCTGGTACATCTCTTTCATGATGTCGCAGCCGCCGACGAATTCGCCCTTGATGTAAAGCTGGGGAATGGTCGGCCAATTGGCGTATTCCTTGACGCCATTGCGGATTTCCTCGTCGGCCAGCACGTTGACTGTGACGAAGTCCTCGACGCCGCAGACCTTGAGAATCTGCACGGCGGTGGCCGAGAAACCGCACTGCGGGAAACGGGCATCGCCCTTCATGTAGAGGACGACCGGGTTGCCGGTTACGGTTTCATGGATGCGTTGCTGAACGTCGGACATGGTTTCTCCAGTATTACAGTTGACCGCCTGAGACACGGTCGATGCCGGCCAGGTCGGGAAGGGTGAATGCGTTTTTGAACCCGGCAGCCTGCAATAAGTTCCGGCTCGCCTCGCCTTGGTCGTAACCGTGCTCGAACAGCAGCCAACCGCCGGCCGCCAGATGTGCCGGCGCCGTGGCGACGATACGCCGTATGCAGGCCAGGCCGTTGCCGCCGGCTTCGAGGTCGGTCAAGGCCTGGCGCGGCTCGAAGGGCAGGCCGTCGAGTTCGAGATGCGGGTCGCCTTCGGCGACATAGGGCGGGTTGGAAACGATCAGCTCGAATTGCCGTCCGGCCAGGGCCGACAGCCAGTCGCTTTCGACGAATTCGACGCGGGCCCCGAGGCGACCGGCGTTGTTGGCCGCCACCTGCAGGGCGGCCGGCGAGATATCGACGGCGGTAACCCTTGCCGAACATTCCAGCGCCAACGAAATGGCGACGATGCCGGAACCGGTGCCGAGATCGAGCAGCCGCGGAGCGGAAACGCCCTGCGCTTTATCGAGCGCCTGTTCGATCAGCAGTTCGGTTTCCGGGCGCGGGATCAGTACATCCGGCGAGACCTGGAAGATGCGACCGCGAAACTCTGCCTCGCCGACCAGATAGGCCAGTGGCTCGCCCTTGGCGCGGCGCCCGACCCATTCGGCAAACTGCGCGTAGGCCGGGGCGAATACCGGCGTTTCGGGCCGGGCCAGCAAATCGGCATGCGAGCAACCGGTGGCGTATTGCAGCAGCAGGCGCGCGTCGAGCCGGTCGATCTGCTGCCGTGCCGCAGCCAGCGCCTCGCCCAGGGTCATTGCTGTTCGGCCAGTTCGGCCAGTTGATCGGCCTGATGTTCGGCCGCCAGCGCCCCCAGCAACTCCTCCATGTCGCCATCCATGATCGCGGCGATCTTGTACAGCGTCAGATTGATGCGGTGATCGGTAATGCGCCCCTGCGGGAAATTGTAAGTACGGATACGCTCGGAGCGGTCGCCGGAGCCGATCAGGCTCTTGCGGGTACTGGCAATGGCACTCTGCTGCGCCCGCACCTGCACGTCCTTGATGCGGGCCGCCAGCACGCGCATCGCCGAAGCCTTGTTGGCGTGCTGCGAGCGCCCGTCCTGGCATTCGGCCACGATGCCGGTTGGAATGTGCGTGATCCGCACCGCCGAATCGGTCTTGTTGATGTGCTGGCCGCCGGCGCCCGAGGCACGGAAGGTGTCGATGCGCAGGTCGGCGGGGTTGAGGTTGACGTCCTCGACCTCGTCGGCTTCGGGCATGATGGCCACGGTACAGGCCGAAGTATGGATGCGGCCTTGGGTTTCGGTTTCCGGTACGCGCTGCACGCGATGGCCGCCGGATTCGAACTTGAGACGGGAATAGGCACCGTAACCGGCGATCCGGCAGATGATTTCGCGATAGCCGCCCAATTCCGATTCGCTGGCCGACATCACTTCGACCTGCCAGCGCTGGCGTTCGGCGAAACGCGAATACATGCGGAACAGGTCGCCGGCAAACAGTGCCGATTCGTCGCCGCCGGTCCCGGCCCGGATTTCCAGGATGACGTTGCGTTCGTCGTTGGGGTCCTTGGGCAGCAACAGCTTTTGCAATTCGACTTCGAACTCGGGCAAACGCGCCTTGGCACCGGCGATTTCTTCCTCGGCGAATTCGCGCATCTCGGGATCGTCGCGCATCGCCTCGGCCTCGGCGAGATCGCGCTCGGCCTGACGGAACGCATTGAACTGGGCAATCACCGGCTCGAGTTCGGCGCGTTCGCGCGACAGCTTGCGAAACTGGTCCATGTCGCCGGCCGTGCTCGGGTCGGATAACATGCGATCGATTTCGTCGAGACGATCAACCAGCAGATCGAGTTTTTGGCGAATGCTTTCTTTCATTTCGGTCAGCCATCCGGCCAAGGTGTTCGAAGGGGCATTATGGTACCCGAGATCACCTTCGGTCGGCGACGAACGGTGAAGACAAGCATTGCCAGCAAATCTACCCGAACGCATAATTCCGGATTAGACAAATATTCACTCATGCTGACTATTGCCCATTCCGTTATCGCCCTGGCGGAAACGCTTGAACGCCGGTGGAAAAGTTACCGCGAAGGCGGCGAATTCGATCATTTCGTCGAATTCACCCTTTCGCTCAACGGTCTGACTGAGCAACTCAATCGGCAACATCTGCCGGGCCTGGTGCGAGCCTGCCAGGAACTGGAAAACAAGGCCCTCGCCTTGTTCGTCGATCCCTCCATGCACCCGGTGGCCATCGATCAGGCAAATGCCATCGAACGCCATCTGGCCATCATCCTCAACGAACTGTATCGCCACGAAACCCCGGCCGTGCAGGGCCGACGCAGTACCGACCCGCAGGATGAACCGGGCGAGGCCTGGAACCAGCCACGCGAAGTCCTCCTCGTTTCGCGCCCCGGCCATCCCTGGGCAGCATCGCTCAGCGAGCAATTGCGCTTCTTCGGCTTTACCCCGCGCTGCCAAGCCTGGGAAAAGGAAGCTCCGGCACAGGAGGCGCCGCTGGCCATCGTCTTCATCCCCGACCGCGAAGGCAGCGCATATCCGCCGGCTGCGGTCAGCGCCATCATGGCCATGCGCACGCAATTCCCGACCAGCTATTTCTATTGCCTGTCGGTACCGTCCAATTTGCAGAGCATCGTCCTCCTGCAACGCGCCGGCGCCGATGCCTGCGTGCCCGCCGGCAACAAGGTCAGCGACGTGCTGTCGCGCATTCTCGATCTGGTCGAAACGCGCGAACAGGAAACGCATCGCGTCCTGGTCGTCGAGGACTCGCCCACCGCCGTCGCTCACATCCGACGCTCGCTGTCGCAGCACGGCATCGACAGCCGGGCGATCAACGACCCGCGCCAGCTGCTCGAAGCCGCCGCCGACTATCGGCCGGACGCCATCCTGATGGACATGTACATGCCCTTCTGCACCGGCGTCGAAGTCACCAGCGCACTGCGCCAGATTCCCGAATACCAGGCACTGCCGGTCATCTACCTGTCGAGCGAAACGGATATCGCGCAACAGGTCGAAGCACTGCGCCTGGGCGGCGACCAGTTCCTGACCAAGCCGATCAACCCGATCATCCTGGCCTCGGTGGTCAAGACCAAGATCGAGCGCTACCGCGACATGCTTTATTCCGGCCGCCACGACAGCCTGACCGGACTGCTCAACCACTCGACCTCGAAGGGCGCGCTCGAAACCCTGCTCCGCCAGCGCACGGGAGCCAGCAAGCTGGTCGTCGCCATGCTCGACATCGATCATTTCAAATCGGTAAACGACAACTTCGGCCACCCGGTCGGCGATCAGGTCATTCGCAGCCTGGCCTGGCTACTGCGCGGCCGCTTGCGCAATACCGACCTGATCGGTCGCTATGGCGGAGAAGAGTTCATCCTGGCCCTGCCCGATGCCGAGTTGCCGCGTGCCATCGCCCTCCTGGAACAGATCCGCGAGGACTTCTCGGTTTTGCCGCACGCCCACAGCCACGGCGCGCTGCGCGCCACCTTCAGTTGCGGTGTCGCCGCCCTGCCCGACTACAGCACGGCCAGCGAATTGATCGAAGCCGCCGACCAGGCGCTGCTGCAGGCCAAACGGGCCGGTCGCAACCGGGTGATCGTGGCGCCCCGCCCCGACCAGGGCTCAGTCGTTCGAATGCAGGTGAAAGAGGCGGCTGGCCGCTGACTGCAACTCGCTGCGCTCGCTGCCCTCGGCCAGATTGAGCGCCTGGGTGGGCGAGTGCAGGAACTTGTTGGTCAGGCGATGCGACAGGTGTTCGATCACCTTCTCGGGCGCCTCGCCCTTGGCCAGCAACTTCATCGCATGTTCGACCTCGTGCCGGCGCATGCGCTCGGCGGAATCGCGCAGGGAACGAATAACCGGCACGGTGTCGCGTGCCTGCAGCCAGCCCAGAAAATCCTGGACCCGCGACTTGATGATGTCCTCGGCTTCGACCACGGCGGCCTGCCGCGACTCCATGCCGCTCTCGACAACCTGCGCCAGATCATCGACGGTGTACAGGAAGATGTCGTCGAGCTGGCCAACTTCTTCCTCGATGTCGCGCGGCACGGCGAGGTCGATCATGAAGATCGGCCGGTGACGGCGTACCTTGACCGCCCGCTCGACCATGCCCAGACCGATGATCGGCAGAGGGCTGCCGGTGCAGGAGACGACGATGTCGTGCTGGGCCAGATGTTCGCCCAGTTCGTCGAGGCGAATGGCACTGCCGTTGAAGCGCTCTGCCAGGGCTCGACCACGTTCCAGCGTCCGGTTGGCGATGGTCACCTGCTTCGGTTGGCGCGAGCAGAAATGAGCGGCGCACAATTCGATCATTTCGCCGGCACCGATGAACAGGATGCGCTGGCTGCCAATGTCCTCGAAGATGCGCTCGGCGAGGTGCACGCCGGCCGCCGCCATCGACACGATATTGGCGCCGATTGCCGTCGTGCTGCGCACTTCCTTGGCGACCGAGAACGAGCGCTGGAAAAGCTTGTGCAACTGCGTGCCGAGGGTGCCGCTTTCCTCGGCGGCGCGCACCGCATCCTTCATCTGGCCGAGGATCTGCGGTTCGCCGACCACCATCGAGTCGAGGCCGCTGGCGACGCGAAAGGCGTGGCGGATTGCTTCGGGCTGGTCGTGGGTGTACAGGAAGGGCGCCAGTTCGGCTCGGTCGACCTGATGGTATTGCGACAACCAGTCGATCACTACGTCCGGCGTCTCGGCAGCACAATAGATCTCGGTTCGATTGCAGGTGGACAGGATCGCCACCTCCTTGACCGGCTTGCTGCGCGTCAGGTCGGCCAGTGCGTGGTGCAGCTTGGCGGCGTCAAAAGCCACCCGCTCGCGAATGACGAGGGGAGCGGAATGATGATTGATGCCGAGCGTGAAAATCACCGGATGTGGGGCGGGCGCGAACAAAACGGGGGGCGATTATAGCACCCCGCCCCGCCGCCTCCCCCGATCTGGATCAGAACAGGAAAGCCTGCTTTTCCGGTACGGCAACCGGCTGCTGATCGGCCCCGAATACCCGCACCTGGCGCGGTCGGAACCAGACCGCTTGACCGACGGCGAGGAGCAAGGCCTCGTGCCGTTCGCGCGACAGCTCGACCTCGACGATCTCGCTGTTGTGCAGCAACTCGATGCGCACCACCGGCCCGATCGGATGCACGTGCTGCACCGTCGCCGGCAGACCGCCCTCAAGCGCTTGCAGGGCGATATCGATGTCGTGCGGCCGGACGAAGGCGGTCGCCTTGCCGGCGCTGTCCGCGCTGCGCTCGACCTCGGCGTAGCCGCCCTGGACACGGCTGTGGAAGACATTGACGTTGCCCAGGAACTGATAGACGAAGGGCGAGGCCGGGCTGGAATAGACCTCGTCGGGCGAGCCGATCTGCTCGATCTTGCCGTGGTTCATCACCACGACGCGGTCGGCCACTTCCAGCGCCTCTTCCTGATCGTGCGTCACGAAGACGCTGGAAATGTGCATGTCGTCGTGCAGGCGGCGCAGCCAGCGGCGCAGTTCCTTGCGCACCTTGGTGTCGAGCGCGCCGAACGGTTCGTCGAGCAGCAGCACCTTCGGTTCGACGGCGAGCGCCCGGGCCAGCGCGATCCGCTGGCGCTGACCGCCGGACAGTTGCGAAGGATAGCGGTCAGCCAGCCAGTCGAGCTGGACCAAGCCGAGCAGTTCCATGACCCGACGCTTGATCTCGGCCTCGTTCGGCCGCTCCTTGCGCGGCTTGACGCGCAGGCCGAAGGCCACGTTCTCGAACACTGTCATGTGGCGGAACAGCGCATAGTGCTGGAAGACGAAACCGACGTTGCGGTCGCGGGCGTGCAGATGGGTCGCCTCGGCGCCGGAGAACAGGATCTCGCCCTGATCGGCCGTCTCCATGCCGGCGATGATGCGCAGCAAGGTCGTCTTGCCGCAGCCGGAGGGGCCGAGCAGCGCGACCAGTTCGCCGGTCGGGATGTCGAGATTGATGTTGTCGAGCGCGACGAAATTGCCGAAGCGCTTGGCGATGTTGCGGATTTCGATACTCATTGGGTTTTCTCCGGTGCCAGCACCGTATTCAGCATTTCGGTCTCTTTTTTCATCCGCCATTCGACGATGGTCTTGGCAACCAGCGTCACCAGCGCCAGCAAGGCGAGGATGGAGGCGGCGGCAAAGGCGCCGATGGCGTTGTACTCGTTGTAGAGGATTTCGACATGCAGCGGCAGGGTATTGGTTTCGCCGCGAATGTGCCCGGAAACCACCGACACCGCGCCGAATTCGCCCATCGCCCGGGCATTCGACAAGATCACGCCGTAAAGCAGACCCCACTTGATATTGGGCAGGGTCACCCGCCAGAACATCTGCCAGCCCGAGGCGCCGAGCGAAACCGCCGCCTCTTCCTCCTCCTTGCCCTGCGACTGCATCAGCGGGATCAACTCGCGGGCGATGAAGGGGAAGGTGATGAACATGGTGGCCAGGATCATCCCCGGCACCGCAAAGACGATTTTCAGTTCATGGTCGGCCAGCCACGGACCGAAGGTGCCCTGGGCGCCGAAGAGCAGGATGAAGATCAAGCCGGCGACCACCGGCGAAACGGCGAACGGCAGGTCGATCAGGGTGATCAGCAGGCTCTTGCCCTTGAAGTCGAACTTGGCGATGGCCCAGGCGGCGGCCACTCCGAAGACGATGTTGAAGGGCAGCACGGCCAGCGCGATGCCGATGGTCAGAACGATGGCGGAGCGGGTTTCCGGCTCGCTGAGTGCCTCGACGTAAGCCGGAACGCCCTGGGCCAATGCCTCGACGAACACCGCGACGAGCGGCAGGCCGAGGAAGAAGAAAAGAAAGCCCAGGCCGACTGCCATCAGGCTGTAACGGACCCAGCGCGGTTCCTGGGTCGAACGATTCGATTTCATTGCGCACCTCCCGCCCGGCCGGCCGCCACTTCAAGCGGCTCCGTGTTCTTGTGCCGGTTGGCCGTCCACCACTGCAGCACATTGACGCAGAGCAGCAGGACGAAGGACAGCGCCAGCATCACCACGGCCAGCGAGGTGGCACCCAGGACATCGTATTGTTCCAGCTTGGAGATGATCAGCAGCGGCGTGATTTCCGAGATCAGCGGCAGGTTGCCGGCAATGAAGATGACCGAGCCGTATTCGCCGACCGCCCGGGCAAAGGCCAGCGCGAAGCCGGTAAGCAGCGCCGGCGAAATGGCCGGGAAGATGATCCGGCGAAACGTCAGCCAGCGCGAGGCGCCGAGCGAGGCGGCCGCCTCCTCGACCTCGATCTCGATGTCCTCGATCACCGGCTGCAGCGTCCGCACGACGAAGGGCAGCGTGATGAAGGTCAGCGCGACGACGATGCCCCACGGGGTGTAGGCCACCTTGAAACCGAGCGGCTCGATGTAGCGGCCCAGCCAGCCGTTGCCGGCATACAGCGTGGCCAGCGTGATGCCCGCCACCGCGGTCGGCAGCGCAAACGGCAAGTCGACCAGGGCATCGACGAAACGCTTGCCCGGAAAGGGATAACGCACCAGCACCCAGGCCACGATCAGGCCGAAGAAGGCATTGATCATCGCCGCCAGCAGCGAAGCGCCGAAGGTGACGCGAAACGCCGCCAGCGAGCGCTCGCTGAGCGCGATATCCATCACCTGCCCGAAGCCGAGCTCGGCCGTCCGCAAGATCATGCCGCCCAAGGGCAGCAGGATCAGCAGGGAAAGATAGACCAGCGTATAACCCAGTGCCAGACCGAAGCCGGGCAGGACGCGTTGGGATTTTGAAACCATCGTGCTTTTCCGAACAAAGGAGCCCGCTCGCCCCGTCTCACCATGAGACAGTCGGCCAAAACAGGCTCCGGCTCCCGAACAGTCGGGGAGCCCCGAGATCGATCAGTTATTTGCTACCGTAAATCTGGTCGAAGCTGCCGCCATCCTTGAAATGGGTGGCAAACGCCTTGTTGGCGCCACCGAACACTTCATCGACGGTAAAGGTCCTGACAGCCGGGAAGAGCGTGGCGTATTTCTTCAGCAACTCCGGATCGCGCGGCCGCAGGTAGTTCTGGGCGGCATTTTCCTGGCCTTCCTTCGACCACAGATAGTCCAGATAAGCCTGGGCCTGCTTGCGCGTCCCCTTCTTGTCCACCACCTTCTCGACCAGCGCCACCGGGAACTCGGTCTGCATGGTCAGGCTGGGGTAGACCACCTCGAACTCGCCCTTGCCGAATTCCTTGGCGATCATTTCGGCCTCGGACTCGAAGGTGATCAGCACGTCGCCCATCTTGCGCTGCATGAAAGTCGTCGTCGCATCGCGGCCGCCGGCGGCAAACAGCGGCGCATTCTTGAGCAGCTTGCCGAGGAACTCCTGCGCCGTCTTGTCGCTGCCACCCGGCTGCTTGAGCGCCCAGGCCCAGGCCGAGAGATAGGTATTGCGCCCGTTACCGGTATTTTTCGGATGCGGGATGATCATCTGCACGCCCGGCCCGGCGATGTCCGGCCAATCCTTGATCGCCTTGGGATTGCCCTTGCGGACGATGAAAACCATCGCCGAGGTATAGGGCGAGGCATTGTTCGGAAACTTCTTGGTCCAATCCTTGGCGACCAGGCCCTTGTCGGCCAGAAACTCGATGTCGTTGGCCTGGTTCATCGTCACCACGTCGGCTTCGAGTCCGTCGGCCACGGCACGCACCTGCTTGGTCGAGCCGCCATGCGACTGTTTCAGCTCGAGGTTTTCCCCGGTTTTCTGTTTCCAGTATTTCTGGAACATCGGGTTGTAATCCTTATAGACATCGCGGGCAACGTCATAGGAAGCATTGAGCAGGGTGGCATCGGCCAGGGCCGCACCGGCAACCAGCGACAGCATGAGGGCGGAAAGCGAACGGGAGAGTCGGGACATGACTTACCTTTTAATGAGCGATTGGCTGGAATTTAGTCGAAGCCGTTATAACCACAAAGACAATTTTTGAATTTGCTTATCGAGATTGTCGATAAACCTTGAAGCATCGGCTGCCGCTCTATTCGATCGGAGGCCGAGCGGCTATCATTCGACCTTCTTTCAGCCGCCAGATTCCCGATGCGTCCGACCCTGCCCGCCACCCTGTTGCTTTCCGCCCTCCTTGCCGCCTGTGTGTCGACCAAGGACGTCCCGGTCAACAAGAACATTTCGCAAAACAGCCAGCTCAAGGTTCACCCCGGTCTGGTCGGGCAGGCGATCCCGGCAGAACTGCAGACGGACATGCGTCCAAGCCAGCCCAACGTCGCCCCCGATCTGGGCGCCACGACGGGCAGCACCAGGACACCGTCGCGACCGGCCGAGCCGGGGGCACAACCGGCGGCGCGCAGCATTTATTTCGATTTCGACAGTGCCAGCCTGAAAGGCGAGTTCGAACCGGTCCTGCAAGCCCACGCGCGCTATCTGGCCAGCCATCCGAAAGCCAAAATCCGTGTCGAGGGCAGCGCCGACGAACGCGGCAGTCCTGAGTACAACCGTCAACTCGGCCTGAAACGCGCCGAAACCGTCCGCCAGAAGCTGATTGCGCAAGGCGCACAGGAAAAGCAGGTCAGCGCCAGGACCCTGGGTGAAGCGCGCCCCAAGCAAGCCGGTCATGACGAGCAATCCTGGGCCGAGAATCGCCGGGCCGACCTGGTCTACGAAGCCGAGCACTGACCAGGCGCCCTCGGCGCCCAATTCCCCCCTGCCGGCAGTACTGCCTGCACTTCAGGTTTCGTGCGGCTCTGGCGTCTTGCTGCGCAAATGCGCCAGCCATTCAGAAAACGGAATCTCCGCCACCGCCGGCAGACGGCGCTCGACCGCCCGGCGACGCTCGCTCCAGCCGCTCGGCGGCCCGGCGTCGATGGCTCGGCGATCAGCCCCGATCCGTTTTTTTCTGCCATTGACCATCGTTTTCTCCCGAGACGGATTGCATTCGGACGGGAATTTGCCCCCGGCTGAACGGTCAATTTGACTTTATCGACAAGGCGCCGGTGTTGCAGTGAAGGAATTCACGGCCGCCCTCCGGACACTGCGGCGCCCATGTCATTTTGTGCATTTCGCCACATTCCCCGACAAAAGAACGGGACAAGGATTACACTCTCGCCCCTGCGCCACCTCCTTCTGGCGGCCCCCTTATCCGGCGCGACCGGCCTTGTGCCCCCCTTTCGCCAATACTATTCAAAGGTTTTACCGATGCACCCGGTCACCGATGCAGATGCCCTCGTCCTCCTGTCCACCGCCCTCGCCTCGAAACGGCGTCCGGCCGAACTCAGCGAGATCATTGCCGGCATCGAACTGTTACAGGTCGCCGTCCCGTCGGCCACCAAGCTGGTCGAATCCTTCGCCCGCCTCGCCATTCACGGTCTGCTCCGCCAACACGATACGGCTTATTCCCTGACTCCTGCCGGCGAAGGCCTCGTCGCCGACCTGCCGTCCAAGGCCGCCGCCGACGAGCGCCTGTTCATCCTGCGCGACACGCTCAGCCAGTACCCTGCCGGGACGCCGCAAGCCGCCATCGTGATCGACGCCGAGCAGGTCGGCACGGCCATCGCCGCGCATCAAGCGGCCGCCCGCCAAGCCACCCACAACTTGCTGCTGCCCAAGCCGAAGCCTGAAGCGGGCCAGAGCCGGCCCGGCCAACGTGCCCGCAAGCCGATGGCCGCGGGCAAACGCAAGCGTTGAGCCAGGCGATGACCGACCACCCTGCCACGCCCCCGACCAGCGAAGCCGGACTGCCGTTCAGCAAGCTGCCCTTGTCGCCGGCCATGCTGGCTTGCCTGCAACAGCTCGGCTACCAGACCATGACGCCGATTCAGGCGGCCAGCCTGCCGGTCGCCCTGAGCGGCCGCGACCTGATTGCCCAGGCCAAGACCGGCAGCGGCAAGACCGCCGCCTTCGGCCTCGCCCTGCTCAACCGGCTCAACCCGCAGGACTTCGCGGTGCAGGCCATGGTGCTCTGCCCGACGCGCGAACTGGCCGACCAAGTGACGCAGGAAATCCGCCGCCTGGCGCGCTTCCAGGAAAACATCAAGGTTCTGCCGCTGTGCGGCGGTTCGGCGATGCGCAACCAGATCACCAGCCTGGAAAACGGCGTTCATATCGTCGTCGGCACCCCCGGCCGCATCATGGACCACATGGAACGCGGCAGCATCAAGCTCGACGCCCTGAACACGCTAGTCCTCGACGAAGCCGACCGGATGCTCGACATGGGCTTCCACGACGATATCGCCTACGTCGCCAAGCGCTGCCCGAAGGAACGCCAGACCCTGCTTTTCTCGGCCACCTATCCGGAAGGCATCGCCCAGCTGGCCAGGCAGTTCCTGCGTCAGCCGGAAGAAGTGAAGCTGCTCGAACAGCATGCCGAAAGCAAGATCCGCCAGCGCTTCTACGAGGTCGAGAAGGAGCAGCGCCTGCCGGCCGTGGTCAGCCTGCTCAAGCATTACCGCCCGGTCAGCACATTGGCTTTCTGCAACACCAAGCAGCAGTGCCGCGACCTGGTGAATACGCTGCGCCACGCCGGCATCCACGCCCTGACGCTGAATGGCGACCTGGAGCAGCGCGAGCGCGACCAGGTGCTGATCCAGTTTGCCAACCGCAGTTGCTCGGTACTGGTTGCCACCGATGTCGCGGCGCGCGGCCTCGACATTGCCGACCTCGAAGCGGTGATCAACGTCGATGTCACGCCCGACCCGGAAATCCATATCCACCGCATCGGCCGTACCGGCCGCGGCGATCAGGACGGCTGGGCGCTCAGCCTGTGCAGCCCCGGCGACCGCCGCCGGGTGGCGACCATTGCCCAGGCGATGAACTGCCAGCTCGAAATACATGATCTGGCGACGCTCGACAACAGCGACGACTCGCCGCTGGTGCCGCCCATGGTGACGCTGCAGATCCTCGGCGGGCGCAAGGACAAGATCCGCCCCGGCGACATCCTCGGCGCGCTGACCGGCGAAGCCGGCTTCACCCGCGAACAGGTCGGCAAGATCACCGTCACCGACCAGAGCAGCTACGTCGCCATCGCCCGCGCCTGCGGCCGTGACGCGGTGCGCAAGCTCGGCGCCGGCAAGGTCAAGGGCAAGACCGTCAAGGTCCGCATCCTCACCGACTAGGCCGGCTAGTCGGCCGGCCCGACATCCAGCCCGATCTCCGGCGGCCCCCACAAGGGCGGCCCGCCGGCATCGAGGTAAAGCAGGTAGGCGCGCAGGTCGAATTCCAGCTGGAAGTAGTCGGGCGCCATGTGCTGGCAAAGCTGGTAGAAGGCCTTGTCGTGCTCCCGCTCGCGCAGGTGCGCCAGCTCATGGACGACAATCATGCGCAGGAAATCCGGCGGCGTCTCGCGAAACACCGTCGCCACCCGGATTTCCCGCTTGGCCTTGAGCTTGCCCCCTTGCACCCGGGAAATCGCCGTATGGGTGCCGAGCGCCTGACTGATCACCCGCAGCTTGCTGTCGTAGGCCACCTTGCTCAACTGGCCGGCATTGCGCAGGTATTCGCCCTTCATTGCCTGGACGTAATCGTAGAGCGCCTTGTCGGTACGCACCGCGTGCGCCGCCGGGTATTTCTGCAGCAGGGCCTTGCCCAGGCTGCCATCGGCGATCAGGCGATGCACCGCGTCGACCAGGTGGGCGGGATAACCGGCAAGGTAGTTGGGCGGCGGCTTGGGACGCATGCTCGACAGAAAGAAAAGCGGGGCGGGCATTCTAGCCCGCCCCGCTGCCATCGCGCCGCTTGGGCAAATATTAGAAGTTGGTGCGCAGCGTCACGGCCGCGGTGCGCGGTGCGCCCGGCATGTTGTAGTCGTTCGCCCCGCTATGCGCCGCAACGAAATACTTGCGGTCGAAAAGGTTCTTCAGGGTGAAGCTGACATCGAAGCGGCCGCTGCGGTAATACAAGCCGGAATCCGCCACCACGTAGCTGTCGAGCTTGACCGCTTCGTCATTCGACGCGTAACGCGCCCCGACATACTGGGCACCGCCCCCGACGCTGAAACCGTGGCCCAGTTCGCGATTGACCCAGAAACTGAAACTGTGCGCCGGCGTCAGCGAGGGGCGATTGCCCTCGACCGAAACCCCATTCACCAAATCGGAGGACTTGGTGATTTCCGCATCAAGGAAGGCGTAGCCGACCTGCACCTGCCACTTGGCGGCGACTTCGCCGGAGAGGGCGATTTCGACACCGCGCGTACGCTGGCTGCCGGTCGCCGCATAATCGACCGAATTGTTCGGATCGCTGGTCAGGATGTTGTCCCGCGTGACGTTGAACAAGGCTGCCGTCAGGGCTGATTTGCCCTGGTTCAGATCGTACTTGGCACCGATTTCATAACTGGTCGTCCGCTCCGGACGGAACTGATCGCTGTTGCGGCGGAAGGTGAAGCTGTCGGCAATCGGCTGAAAGGAACGACTGGCCGAGGCGTAGTAGGAGCTGACCGGATCGGGCTGATAAACGACACCAAGGCGCGGACTCCACACCTGATCAGTCCGTTGCAGATCGAGGTTGGTCGCCGTCAGGTCGTCACGCTTCTGGCTGATCCGGTCGTAACGCAAGCCGGCCAGGACCTTCCAGCGCTCGCCAAGGGAGATCATGTCCTGCACGTAGAGTGCTGCGATATCGACCCGATTGTCGTTGTTGTTGCTGGCCGGTGCCGCGAGGTTGATTTCCGGCAGGACGACCAGTTGCGGGTTGAACAGGCTGTAAGTCGCGGCGTTGGCCCGCGCCCAGAGCTTTTCCTGCTTGTGCTGCTGGCCGATCTCGACGCCATAGAGCAGGTCATGGCGCACCGCGCCTTGCTCGATCTGCTGGCTCAGTTCGGTCTGGTTATAGACGCCCTGCTCGTCGCGCAAGCGCTTGTTGCGCGCGATCGTCACCGTCGAGGCAGCGCCCCGGTCGGTCACGCGCGAGATGGTGGTGTAGTTGCGGTCGAGCGAATAATCGTAGGCGCGCGTCACGTTGCGCAGGCGCAGGTTCGGCGCCAGGCGGTGCTCGATGGTCGCCGTACCGGCCGCCACATCGGTCTGGACATAAGTCTGGTCCTTGCCGCGGGCTGAACCGAAATAGGTCGACCGATCGACATCGACCGGCTTGCCGCGATAGGCCGGCACGCCCTGGTCGGCCAGTCGGCGATCGTCAAGAAACTCGCCCTGCAGCAGCACCGTCGTCCCCTCCGCCACATTGAACTGCGCCGAAGGCGAAATGGCATCGCGCTTGATGAAATACTGGTCGCGGAAACCCTGCGAATCCTCATGCGCCCCGGTCACCCGGAAGCGAGCCGAATCGGCCGCATTGGCCAGGCCGAGATCGCCTTCGACACGCTGCTGACCGTGCTGGTCGACAGTCAGCGCCACCGACTGCACCGGCGTCGCCTGCGGCTTCTTGGTCACCCGGTTGATCAGGCCGCCGGCCGAGCCGCGACCGTAGAGCACGGAAGCCGGCCCTTTCAGCACCTCGATCCGTTCGACATTCGACAGGTCGCGGAAATACATCGCATCGTCGCGAACGCCATCGACAAACTGGTCGTTGATCGCCGAAAAACCACGGATCGTCACCTGGTCGCGCTGCCCGTCGCCGACCGACAAACCGACGCCCGGCACCGCCCGCAGGACATCCTGATAGGACGTGGCATTCTGGTCCTCGATCAACTCGCGGGTAATGACGTTGATCGTCTGCGGCACGTCTTTCAAGGGCACCGCAATCTTGGTGGCGGCGCTGCTGACCGGGGCGAAGTAGGCGCTACCGGCGGCATTGCCGCTGCCGACGACATGAACCGGCGGCAGCTCGGTATCGGCAGCCCAAGCCAGCGAAGAACCGGCCAACACGAACAAGGATGAAATCCGCACGGCAAGCGGACGACGAAGAAACAACATCGATGGAACTCCCAAGAACGGAGTTCGAATGGCGCGCCAAACGCGCCACGCTCCCCCCGAAATGAATAAACCGGCACCAAGGCGACAGGGGGCTGGCTATTCGAATCGGGAAATTCTTTTGCTGGCGAGTCTCGAGCCCGAAGGCCCAAACCTTGCGCAATGATTATTGCGAACGATTCTCATTTTACAATTTCTTACATTTGCGTCAAGCCCAGTCCCTTCACAGCCTGAACAACGCGCCGAACAAGGCACCGGCCAGCCCCAGCGAAACCAAGCCCCAACCCAAGCGGGCGGAACCGTGCAGTCGCGTCCACAAGCACAAGCCGGAAACCCCCATCAAGGCCAGCGCCAGGGCGGCGCTATCGGCGAAAAGCACCCAGGGTGCCGCCAAACCGATGCCCATGTGGTAGCGCGCCAGGGTCATGCCCAGATTGGGTTGCCGAAGCTTGATCTCGACCCGCCGCTCGCCTCGCCAATACTCGATTTCCGCATAGCGTTCGGGCAGGTCGGCGCGAATCGACCAGCGTTCGGGAAGTTGCAATTCGCCATCGCGCCAAGGGATCTGCCGCGCCCCCTGCTGGGTGAGCCGGATGCGCGGCAATGGCATGTCCAACTCGGCGGCAGCCCAGGCGGCCAGTTCGTCGGGCCGTTCGAATGGCGTCGGCAGCGCCATGACCACCACCGACTCGTTCTTTTCCAGAGCGGGGATCTTCAGGATCGCCCGATGGTTCAGCAGAAAGCCGGTGATGGCGAAGAAAATCAGGGTCAGCGCGGCGTAAAAGCCGAGCCAGGCGTGCACTTTGCGCAGGAGGCGCACGACGCCACCCGACAGGACGCGAGGCCGCCCGTTTGTGCGGGACGGCAATTCGAAAACGGATTCTTTTGAACGCATATTTTTCCGGCCGCCGCCCGTCGCCGCCGGCCGTCAATCGCGACCGAAAGCCCGCCTTTGGCCCCAATTAATGAGATTGGTTCTTATTATCACACATTCCAGCCTCCCGCCCTGCACCGCTGCTTCTTGCTCTCACCGTGCATATTCGGCTACCCTTCGCCTGTTCAAGGTGTCCGCCCGGTTATCTACCGGGGGGATGAAACGGGAAGTCCGGTGACGTCAGGCACAACATGCCCCCGACCATTCCGGCGCAGCCCCCGCTGCTGTAAGCCTGACGAGTTTGCCCTACGCCACTGTGTTCGCACGGGAAGGTCGGCCAACGAGGATGAAGGTGAGCCAGAAGACCGGCCTCGAACGTTTGGGTGTGGTGCAGGCCTCGGGGTGAGGGCAGAACCGACCGTAGGGTTCGTCCGTTCTGCCATTGTCATTTTTCGCAGCCCGTGACCCACCCGGCCTTCGCGCCACGGTCCGTCTGGTGTTTTCCCCGGTGTTTTCGCCACGTCGTTCATCGTTACGAAGGGGAACATCATGCACATAGAACCGGGCACGCTCCATGCCGTCAAAATCCTGTCCGCCAACGTCGTCGCCGGCGGCCTGCTGACCAGCCAGCTGGGACAACTGCTGCTCAAGCCGCAATTGATCCTGCGCACCCTGCTGGCCACCGTTTTCTTCACCCTCTGCATGCAGGCCTTCCATCTACCGGTCGGGCCGTCCGAACTGCACCTGGTCGGCGCCATGCCGATCTACCTGACCCTCGGCTTCGTTCCCACCCTGCTCGGTTTCGGCCTCGGCCTGCTGCTCCAGGGCCTGCTCTTCGCCCCGGCCGACCTGCTGCATCTCGGCGTCAACACGCTGTCTTTGGCCGTGCCGCTGTGCGTCCTTCATGCCGCTTTCGGCCAGCGCCTGGGCAGCCTCGATCTGAAGACCATCCTCAAGCTCGATGCCGTGTACTACAGCGGCGTCACGCTGATGGTCGGCTTCTGGCTGTCGATCGGCGAAGTCGCCACGCCGCTCGCCGCCTGGGCTACCTTTGCCGCGTCCTACGCCAGCATCGTCATCGCCGAACCGCTGCTCACGCTGGCCATCGTCAAGGGCCTGGCCCGCTGGCCGGACAGCCGCGCCCTGCACTACTGCTTCAACCTGCGCCAGGCCTGAGCATGGCCGGCAAGGTCTGGTTTGTCGGTGCCGGTCCGGGTGACCCCGAGCTGTTGACGCTGAAGGGGCGCCGCCTGCTCGAAACGGCCGGCGCCGTGCTCTACGCCGGCTCGCTGGTCGACCAGGCGACGACCCTGTTCGCCCCGCCCGGTTGCGAGGTCCGCGACTCGAAGGACATGACGCTGGAGGAGATGAGCGCCTGGCTGCTCGAACAGAGCCGGCGCCACGCCTGCGTCGTCCGCCTGCAGACCGGCGACCCCGGCCTGTACGGCGCCCTGATCGAGATGACCCGGCCACTGACCGCCGCCGGCGTCGACTGGGCCGTCGTCCCCGGCGTTTCGTCGGCGATGGCCTCGATGGCGGCGGCCGGCGAAACCCTGACCCTGCCGGAAGTGACCCAGACGGTAATCCTCACCCGCGTTGCCGGCCGCACGCCGATGCCGCCCGGCGAGGATCTCGAAGCCCTTGCCGCGCACAAGACGACGCTCTGCATCTACCTCTCGATCACCCTGCTACACAAGGTTCAGGAAGCGCTGCTGGCCGCCGGCTGGAGCGAGGATGCACCGATTCTTGTCGTGCAGAAAGCCAGTTGGCCGAACGAGGAAAAAATCGTCCGCGGCACGATCAAGGACATCAAACGCAAGTGCCAGAACGAAAAAATCGCCAGCCAGGCGATGATCGTCGCCAGCCCGACACTGGGTGCCGCCGACTGGCCGGACCTGATCCGCTCCAAGCTCTACGACCCCGCCTTCACCCATCGCTTCCGCAAGGCAAGCGCCCCCGCCGCGATCTCGACGGAGACACTCTGATGCACAACGACACCACCATCCTGCTCGTCGGCCACGGTTCGCGCGGCCGCGAAGGCAACACCGAAACGATCAATTTCGCCGCCCAATGGCGCGAACGCCACCCGACCTGGCGCATCGAAACCTGCTTCATCGAACACGCCGACGTGCTACTCGACGCCGGGCTGGACCGCGCCGCCCGCGAAGCCCGCCGCGTGCTGGTCATTCCCTTCATCCTCAATGCCGCCGGCCACGTCAAGATGGAACTGCCGGCCGCCCTCGATCACGCCCGCCAGCGCCACCCCGGCGTCGAATTCAGCGTCACCCGCCACCTCGGCATGGGGCGCGACATCTTCGCCGTGCTGCAGGCCCAGCTGGAGCGTCTGATGAAACAACTGGCCATGCCCGACCCGATGACCACCGGCGTCGTGCTGCTCGGCCGCGGCTCGTCGGATGCCGGCGCCAATGGCGAACTGGCCAAGATGGCGCGCTGGCTGTTCGAGGAAAACGACCACGAGCTGGTCGACCTCGCCTTCACCGGCGTCACCTGGCCGCGCCTGGAAAGTGTCGTGCAGCGCCAGGTCCGGCTCGGCATGATGCAGATCGCCATCGTCCCGGTCTATCTATTCACCGGCGTCCTGATCGAGCGCATCCGGCAGCAGGTCGAACGCCTGCAACAGCAGTACCCGCAGGTCAGCTTCGCACTGGGCAGCCACTTCGGCTTCGATCCGGGCATTTTCGAACTGCTCGACAACAAGGTGAGCGGCGAAGGCGCCGCCGTGCCGATGCTCGAATGCGACGGCTGCAAATACCGCGCCGCCGCCGAGGACGAGCACCTGCACGACCACAGCCATACCGCCACCGGCGGCGATGCCCATGGCTGCGCCCACGGTGCCCATCACCACGGGCACGATCACGGCCATGCCCATTGCCACCACGCCGAACCCGCCCACGCCTGAGCCACCATGACCGCCAACACCATCACCGAACAACTGACCGCCGCCGGCCGCGCCATCGAGCACGACTCCTTTGCCGTGATCGACGCCGAAGCCGGCCCGCACGACTACAGCGCCGAACAATGGCCGCTGGTCCGCCGCATGATCCACGCCAACGCCGACTTCGAGTTCAACGGTCTGACCGCCTTCCACCCGGACGCCATGCGCGCCGGCTTCCAGGCCGTACTGCGCGGCAACACGCCGATCGTCGCCGATGTCGAGATGATCTGCGTCGGGCTGTCGAAGCCGCGCCTGGCCCACTTCGGCCTGAGCACCCACCACTACATTTCCGACCCGGACGTGATCGAGGCGGCCAAGGCGGCCGACACCACCCGCGCCGTGCAGGCCATGCGCAAGGCACAACGGCTGGGCAAGCTCGACGGTGCCATCGTCGGCATCGGCAACGCGCCGACCGCGCTGATCGAACTGGTCCGCCTGATCCGCGAGGAAGGCGTGCGCCCGGCGCTGGTCGTCGCCATGCCGGTCGGCTTCGTCTCGGCGGCCGAGTCGAAGGACCTGATGATGACGGTCGACGAAGTGCCCTGGGTCGCCATCAAGGGGCGCAAGGGCGGCTCGACCCTGGTCGTCGCGGCGATCCACGCCATGCTGTCGCTGGCCGAAGCCGAACAGAACAAGGCCGCCTGAAGCAGCATGCAGCCAGCCACGACGCCCCAACCGCCTTATTTCGCCGTGATCTTCACCTCCGTTCGCACTGCGGGCGATAACGGCTACGGCGCCACCGCCCAGGCCATGGTCGACCTGGCGGCAGCGCAGCCGGGCTTTCTCGGCCTCGAATCGGCCCGCCAGGAACTCGGCATCACGGTCTCCTACTGGCAAAGCGAAGCGGCGATCCTGGCCTGGAAAAACCAGGTCGATCACCGTGCCGCCATGCTGCGCGCCAAGGACTGGTATCGCCATTTCCGCGTCCGCGTTGCCCGGGTCGAGCGCGAATATGGCTACTGAGCGCATCCGGCCATGACCGACCCGTCCCCCATTCCGGAAGCCAGCGCCAAGGTCCGCAAGGGCGACGGCAAGCGCGAACGCGGCAACCGCACCGGCTTCACCACCGGCGCCTGCTCGGCGGCGGCGGCGCGGGCCGCCACCCTCGGCCTGCTGCTCAACGAAGTCCCGGAGCAGATCGTCAGCCGCCTGCCCAATGGCAGCGAGGTCAGCTTCGCGGTCTGCGAGGGCTGCGTCGAAGAGGTGGCCGGCACCGCCCACGCCGTGGTGATCAAGGATGCCGGCGACGACCCGGACGCCACCCACGGCGCCCACATCACCGCCGATGTCCGCATCCTGCCGCATCGCACCGGCGAGATCGTGCTCAAGGGCGGCTTCGGGGTCGGGGTCGTCACCAAGGCCGGCCTCGGCCTGGAAGTCGGCGGGCCGGCGATCAACCCGGTGCCGCAACGCAACATCCGCGACAACGTGCGTGCCGTGGCCGGCGAACTGCTCGACCACGACGGCCTGGAAGTGACGATCTCGGTGCCGGGCGGCGACGAAATGGCCAAGAAGACCCTCAACGCCCGGCTCGGCATCCTCGGCGGCATCTCCATCCTCGGCACCACCGGCATCGTCCGTCCCTATTCGACCGCCGCCTTCCGGGCCAGCGTCATCCAGGCGGTCGATGTCGCAGCCAAGCAGGGGCAAACCAGCGTCGTCTTCACTACCGGCGGCCGGACCGAAAAGTTCGCCATGCGCCAGCTGCCGGAACTCGACGAATCCTGCTTCGTGCAGATGGGCGACTTCGTCAAGGCCGCCTTCAGCAGCGCCATCAAGCGCCAGCTGCCACGGGTCTACATCGGCGCCATGGTCGGCAAGCTGACCAAGATGTGCCAGGGGCTGGCCGTCACCCACGCCTGGAAAGCCGAGGTCGACCGCGACATCCTCGCCGACTCGGCGCGCGAAGTCGGCGCCCCGGCCGATCTGGTCGAAGAAATCCGCGCCGCCGAAACCGCCCGTTTCGCCGCCGAACGCCTGGCCGGCCTCGGGCTGGCCGAAGCCTTCCACCGCCAGTTGGCCAAGAAGGCCATCCGCAGCCTGAAAGGCATGTACCCCGGCGCTTACCAACTCAGCGTGCTGGTCTGCGATTTCGACGGCAATTTCATCTGCCGCGTCGATCAGGCCGAGGCGCTTCACGCATCATCCGAACAGGAGAAGCATCATGATTGACCATACCGGTGTCGTCGTCAGCGACTTCGAACTGAGCCAGCGCTTCTACCGCCTTGCCCTGGCCCCGCTCGGCTACCAGTTGCTGATGGCACTGTCCGCCGCCGAAACCGGCCACACCGACGTTGCCGGCTTCGGCGAGCCGCCCAAGCCCGACTTCTGGATCAGCCGGGGCATCGCCAACTTTCCGGCGGTTCATGTCGCTTTCCGCGCCAACAGCCGGGCCGCAGTCGATGCCTTCTACCGCGCCGCGCTGGCGGCAGGCGGCACCGACAACGGCGCCCCCGGCCTGCGCCCGCATTACCACGCCGACTACTACGGCGCCTTCGTGCTCGACCCCGACGGCCACAACATCGAGGCGGTATGCCACACCCGGCCATGAAACAGGACAAGGCCACCACCCTGCTCGGCATCCTCGACGACGGCTGGGCCGGGCTGGGTGACGAGGCCCGCCGACGCCTCGCCGGTGCCGACCTGGTGATCGGCGCCGGACGCACGCTCGACCTGGTCCGCCCCCACCTCGCGGCCGATGCCGAGGTGCAGGACATGGACGGACGGCTCGTCCAGGTGCCGGGCTGGATCAGCGCCGCCCGCAGCGCCGGCCGCTCGGTCGTCGCGCTGGCCACCGGCGACCCGCTCTGCCACGGCATCGCCAGCTGGCTGACCGGCAAGCTGGGCGGCGACGGCTTCACCGTCATTCCCGCCGTGTCCACGCTGCAACTGGCCTTCGCCCGCTTCAAGACGCCCTGGCAGGACGTCCGCATTTCCACCTGCCACAGCGCCGACGCCGGCGAATGGCAGTCCGGCGCCACGCCCGAACACGGCCTCTACAAGCTGATGCGCGACATCGCCCTGCATCGCCGCGTCGCGCTGTTCACCGGCCCGGAGAACGATCCGGCCCGTCTGGCGCGGGCGCTGCTCGCCGCCGGTTACGGCGACGAGACCCGGCTGTCGGTGGCCTGCCGCCTGTGCCTGCCGGACGAACTGATCCTGCGCGACCTGACGCTGCTCGATGCCTCGCTGATGCTCTTCCCGCAACCCAACGTCGTGCTGGTCGAGCGCCATGACGAGCGCCGCGAAGCCGGCTGGGGTCGTGAAGACGATGAGTACATCCAGCGCACGCCGGAAAAGGGCCTGATCACCAAGCAGGAAGCTCGCGCCCTGTCCCTCGCCAAGCTGCGCCTGGCTCCCGACGCCATCGTCTGGGACATCGGCGCCGGCTCCGGCTCGGTCGGCCTGGAAGCTGCCCGGCTGGCGCCGCACGGCCACGTCTGGGCAATCGAAAAGAACGCCGCCGACGCCGCCAATGCGCGGGCCAATGCCGAACGTTTCCGCATCGGCAACTACACGCTGTGCGAAGGCAAGGCTCCGGCGCGGCTCGATACCTGGCCCGATCCGGACGCCGTCTTCATCGGCGGCTCGGGCGGCGAACTGGCAGCACTCATCGAGCTGATCCTCGGCCGCCTGAAACCGGGCGGCCGGCTGGTGATGAACTTCGTCACCCTCGAAAACCTCGCCAGCGCAACGAACACGCTACAGGCGCTCGGCGCCGGCTGGGACGTGGTGCAACTGCAAGCCAGCCGCAGCCAGCCCATTCTCGACATGCACCGGATGGCGGCGCAGAACCCGGTGTGGATCGTCACCGGATGGCATCAAACCAAGGAAAACACATGACTGAAGCAAACGGCGCCCAAGCGCGCTACGGCAAGCTGATCGGCGCCTCGCTCGGGCCCGGCGACCCCGAACTGATCACCCGCCGCGCCTGGGCCGCCCTGCAATCCGGCGCCCGCTGGCTGTACCCGGTGAAGAAAGCCGAGGAATCCTCCTACGCGCTGTCCATCGTCGAACGCGGCGGCATCGCCATCCCGGCCGACGCCGTCGAACTGGTTTTCCCGATGACCCGCGACGCCGACATTCTGGCCAAGGCCTGGGTGCGTGCCGCGCAACAAACCGTCGAACTGCTCGCCGAAGGCCGCGACCTGGTCTTCCTGGTCGAAGGCGACGCCTCGACCTTCGCCACTTTCGGCCACCTCGCCCGCGTCGTCCGCGAACTGGTGCCGCAGGTCGACGTGGAAACCATCCCCGGCGTCTCCTCCTTTGCGGCCGCCGCCGCCACCACCGGCACGACGCTGGCCGAGGAAGACGAGACCTTCGCCATCATCCCCGCCGCCTACGGGGTCACAGTCATCGACCACCTGCTCGACGAGTTCGACACCCTGGCCCTGCTCAAGGTAAAACCGCTGGTCGATGAAATCCTCGACCTGCTCGAACGCCGCGACCTGCTCGCCAGCACCGTCTTCATCGAAAAGGTCGGCTCGCCGGAAGAACGCGTCGTGCGCGACGTCGCCAGCCTGCGCGGCAGCAAGGTCAACTACCTGTCGCTGCTGCTGGTGCAGAACCCGAAGCGGGTGCGCGGCGAACTGCGCCGCGGTTGCCGCAAGCGCCAGGAGCAGGCCCATGTCTGAACACATCCGCCCCTGCACGCCTGCCGACGCCGAAGCGATGGCGGCGCTGGCCGGCAGCCTGGCCCATTACTTCGTCGGCGATCCCGGTGCGGCCAGCGTCCAGTCCTTCCTGGCGACGTTCCGGCCGGCCGCCATGGCCGAACTGCTGGCCAAGCCGGATTTCCTCTGCCTGGCAGCCGAAGCGGAAGGACGACTGCTCGGCCTGATCACGCTGCACCGGCCGGCCCATGTGCACCACCTGTTCGTCAGCCCGGATGCGCATCGGCGCGGCATCGCCCGTGCCCTGTGGCAGGCCATCCAGCCGGCCTTGCCGGCGGCGACGCCGGTCACCGTCAATTCGTCCGAGTTCGCCGTCGCGGTCTATCAACGCCTCGGCTTCGTCGCCAGTGCCGGGGTACAGGAACGCAATGGCGTGCGCTATGTGCCGATGCGTCTGACGCTGGGCTTGACGGAGGCGGAGGCATGAGAATCGCCGTCGTCTCCATCACCCGACATGGCATTGCGCTGGCCGGCCAAGTCATCGCCGCACTGCCCGGCGCCCAGCTCTACGCCCCGGAGAAATTCGCCGCCGAAGCCGAACTGGCCGCGCCGGGCGCCAGCCACGCCTATGCCGGCAAGGTCGGCGACCAGGTACCGGCGCTGTTCGCCGCTTTCGACGGTCTCGTCTGCATCGTCTCGCTCGGCGCCATCGTCCGCCTGATCGCCCCCCACCTCAAAGGCAAGGAAGTCGACCCGGCGGTGGTCGTCATCGACGAAGCCGGCAAGTTCGCCATCCCGGTGCTCTCCGGCCACCTCGGCGGCGCCAACGCCCTGGCCGGTCATCTCGCCACCGCGCTCGGCGCCCAGGCCGTGCTGACCACGGCATCCGACGCCCGCCAGACCATCGGCGTGGACCTGCTCGGCCGCGAACTGGGTTGGACCTTCGAGGCAACGCACGAAGAACTGGTCCGGGTCAGCGCCGCCATGGTCAACGACGACGCGATCGCCCTGGTCCAGGAGGCCGGTGCCACCGACTGGTGGAGCGGCCACGCCAACGGCCGCAGCGGCCCCCTGCCGCCCAATGTCACCTGTTTCGACCGACTCGAAGCCGTCGACATCGCATCCTACGCCGCCGTGCTGTGGATCAGCCGGCGCAGCATGCCGGCCGACTACGCGGCCAAACTGGCCGGGCGCCAGGTGACCTACCGCCCGCCGGCGGAAAACTGAAATGGCTTTCGGAACGCCATTTTTCGCGCCCAAGGTGAAGGCGGCGCGCCCTTCCTCCCCTTCGCGAGCGCCGAGCAGCGCAGACCGGTCGGGGGCAGTCGGCGAGCAATGTTTGAGCCGCAGGCGAGTTTTGCGAGCCGCCCGACCGGGCGAGCAGCACAGGGAAGCGGGCCATCGGCCCGGCGCGAACGCAGGGGTCGCCTTTCTTTGCGTACTTTCTTTGGCGAAGCAAAGAAAGTGCGACGCCGCGCCACGGCGGAAAGCGCTCGCCAAGCACGCGCCGCACGTCTTGTCTGCGCCAGCGGGAAAGCGAGGCAGACAATGAAAATCACCCTCGGCCTCGGCTGCGACCGTGGCACCCCGGCCAGCACCATCGAACAATGCATCGCCGAGGCGCTGGCCGCCTGCGGGGCGACGCTGGAGGATGTCTGGGCGGTGGCGAGCATCGACCTCAAGGCCGACGAAGCCGGCCTCCTGCACGTGATTGCCGCCCATCACTGGCCCAGCCTGTTCTACCCGGCGGCAGTACTGGCCGAAGTCGCCGTACCGCACCCGTCGGAAACCGTCCGCAAGTACACCGGCACGCCCTCGGTCTCCGAGGCGGCGGCGCTGCTCGCGGCCAAGACCGACCAGACCCAACTGCTGGTCGAAAAACACAAGTTGCGCGGCCCGGACGGGCGCAACGCCA
This sequence comes from Rhodocyclales bacterium GT-UBC, assembly GCA_003583745.1. GTDB lineage: Bacteria > Pseudomonadota > Gammaproteobacteria > Burkholderiales > Rhodocyclaceae > Azonexus. The sequence goes on from QXPY01000012.1 coordinate 200,566, forward strand.
CTGTCTCCATAGCGAGGATGCCCCAATGAACGCTCCAGAAACCCTCATCAAAACCGGCAAGATCATGCTCGTCGGCCTCGGCCCGGGCAGCAACGACCACCTGACGGCACGCGCCCGTGCCGCCATTGCCGAAGCCGACACCATCATCGGCTACGTCACCTACATCCGCCTGGTCGCCGACCTGGTGGCCGGCAAGGAGGTGATCAAGAAGTCGATGACCGAGGAACTCGACCGCGCCATCGAAGCCCTCGACCGCGCCCGCCAGGGCAAGAAGGTGGCGCTGATTTCCTCGGGCGATGCCGGCGTCTATGGCATGGCCGGGCCGACCTTCGAAGTGCTGTTCCAGGCCGGCTGGACGCCCGATTCGGACATCGAAGTCGAGATCGTGCCCGGCGCCTCGGCGCTCAACACCTGTGCCGCGCTGGTCGGCGCCCCGCTGACCCACGACTTCTGCGCCATTTCGCTGTCCGACCTGCTGACGCCGTGGCCGACCATCGCCCGCCGCCTCGACGCGGTGGCCTATGCCGATTTCGTCGTCGCCCTCTACAACCCGAAGAGCGGCCGGCGCACACAACAGATTGTCGAGGCGCAGCGCCTCTTCCTGCGCCACCGCGATCCGCAGACGCCGGTCGCCATCGTCAAGTCAGGCTACCGGCCGAAACAGCGTATCGAATTCACCACCCTCGACAAGATGGCCGAAGCCGACATCGGCATGCTGTCGACGGTGCTGATCGGCAATTCCAACACCTTCATCAAGCACGGTCTGATGGTGACGCCGCGCGGTTATGCCAACAAGTACGCGGTCGAGGCCGGCGAGCGCAACACCCACGCCGGCGAACAAGCCGGCCGCTCGCTGTCGTCCGGCCTAAACGGCTGGATGGCGACGATCCAGGCAAGCGGCAAGAGCGCCGCCGAACTGGCCGCCGACTACCGCCTGCCGGAAGACTATATCGCTGCGGTGCTGGCCACCGAAGTGCCGGAAGAAGGCCAAGCCAACGAGGTGGAAGCATGAGCGAGGCGGTCAAGCCCAAGATCGGCGACTACAAGCGCCACCTGCTGGTCTGCACCGGCCCGCGCTGCACCGCCAACGGCGAATCGCAGGCGCTGTTCGACAGCCTCGGCGCCAAGCTCAAGGCAGCCGGGCTCGATGCCGGCGAGCTGCGCGTCAAGCGCTCCCGGGTTTCCTGCTTCGCCGCCTGCAAGGGCGGCCCGGTGATGTGCGTGCAGCCCGACGGCACCTGGTACTACAACGTCACCGACACCAACATGGATCGCATCGTCGAAGATCATCTGAAAAACGGCGAAGTCGTCGCCGACCTGGTTTTCCATCAGGCCGCGCCAGCGTCTTGATCGACCGGAATCGAGACAGGGAGAACTCAACGACGAGATAACGATGAATTGCCAGCCGGCATCGTCCGGCTGCAGTCAAGGCAACAGGTGCCCGGCATCGCAAGGTGCAGGGTGAAACGGGAACGGGGTGCGCGATGCAAAAGTTCGCAAAGCCCCGGCTGCCCCCGCAACGGTAAGTCAGTGCGGTGACATCACGGCGACTCGCAGCAGCCGCCAGCCACTGGCCGGAAACGTGGCATTGCCCAGGGCAATGCGCGCGAACCGGCCGGGAAGGCGATGCCACAAGACTGACCAGCCCGGAGACCGGCCTGTTGCTTCCTGCCATGGGGCCTGATCGCCGCATGGCGCCATGCAATTGACCGTCTGCGGGGTGCGGAGGGCTGCGTCAACACCATGCCGGAAGGCGTGCTGCGCAGCCATTCGCGTAGACGGCCCAACCCGGAGGTTAACACCATGCAGAACAAAGCCATTTCCACATCCCGACGCAGACTGTCGGCCTCACCGCTTCGCCTCGCCCTGCTCGCCGCCCTGGCGGCGCTCGGCACGGCCCGGGCCGATACCGAACTGGCGCCGGTCGCCGTCACGGCAAACCGCGAGACGGCCAGCCTCGGCCTCGACCAGACCAGCACCACAGGCAGCCGCACCGGGGTCAGCAGCCGCGAGCTGCCGGCCAGCATCGAAAGCGTGGACAGCGCCACGCTGCAGGAACGCGGCGACTACGCAATCATGGATGCCATCACCCGCGCCACCGGCGTCACCGGTGTCGGCTCCGGCGGCAACGGCGCGATGTCCTTCGCCACGCGCGGCTTCAGCGGCACCAACTCGGTCGGCCTGGCCGAGGACGGCATCCGCCTGTCGACCGGCTCCGGCACGCAGAACTACCCGACCGACAGTTGGGGCTACGAACGCATCGAAGTCCTGCGCGGACCGGCCTCAGTGGTCTATGGCAGCGGCACCGTCGGCGCCACGATCAACGCCGTGCGCAAGGCGCCGAGCCGGACAGCCAGCGCCGAGGCGCTGCTCGGCGTGGGCAGCGACGGCAGCGGCCGGCTTGGTGTCGGCGGCAGCGGCGCCCTGGGCGAGATCGCCAGTTTCCGCGTCGATGCCTACGGCCATAGCCGCGACGGCCAGCGCGACCTGGGCCAGGCCAGTGGCAGCAAGCTGATGAGCACCCTGCGCCTGCAGCCGAACCGTGACCTGAGGATCGAGCTGCTGGCCGATTACAGCCTGCAAAAGCCCGAGCGCTACTGGGGGACGCCGAACGACAAGGGCCGCATCGTTTCCAGCCTGCGCGATGAAAACTACAACGTCGGCGACGCCACCATCCGCTACGAGGACAAGCGCCTGCGCGCCCGCGCCGACTGGCAGGCCAACGACTGGCTGAGCCTGCGCGACGAGGTGTATTACCTCGCCGCCAACCGCCACTGGAAAAACGTCGAGCAATACAGCCTGAACGCCGCCGCCGGGACGGTCGGCCGCTCGGATTACCTCGAAATCAAGCACAACATGGAACAAACCGGCAACCGGCTGGAGGCCGGCCTGACCGCCAGCGGCCATCGCGCCGTCATCGGCTGGGAGGTGGCCCGCGTCGACTTCCGTCATAGCAACAACGCCCCGTATGGCGGCAGCTCCACCGTTGCCGCCAGCAATCCGGCTCACGGCAGCTGGGCCAGCCCGGACCCGACGCTGGCCAAGTTCGACACCCACTCGACCCTGCAAGCCTTCTATGCCGAAGATGCCTGGCAATTTGCCGAGCGCTGGCTACTGATGGCCGGCCTGCGCCACGACATTGCCGAGGTATCGCGCGACGAACTGGTGAGCGGGACCGATTTCGACAAGACCCTGCATGGCACGGCCTGGCGTCTCGGCCTGACCTACCAGCTCAACCCGGCCACCAGCCTGTACGCCCAGACCAGTACCGGCCACGACCCGGTCACCAGCATCATCACGATGAACCTGCGCAACAGCGACTTCACGCTGACCAAGGGCAAGCAGGTCGAAACCGGCGTCAAGCAAAGCCTGGGCAACGGCCTGGGCGAATGGACGGCGGCGCTGTACCGCATCGACAAGGACGACATCATCACCCGCGATCCGGCCAATCCCGCCCTGTCGGTACAGGGCGGCAGCCAGCATGCGCAAGGGATCGAGCTGAGCGCCGCCGTCGCGCCCTGGCAAAACTGGCGGTTCGAAGGCAACTACGCGGTGCAGCGCGCCCGCTACGACGAATTACTCGAAGCCGGCGGCGCCGACCGCGCGGGCAACCGTCCGACCGACGTGCCGGAACAGGTGGCCAACCTGTGGGCGCACCGCCGCATCGGTCCGTGGCTCGCCTCGCTCGGTGGGCGCTACGTCGGCAAACGCTATGCCGACAATGCCAATAGCGTCGTCCTCCCCGCCTACACCGTCGTCGACGCCGCCCTGGCCTGGACCTACGACCAGCGCACGACGCTGCGCCTGCTTGGCCGCAATCTGGGCGACAAGGTTTACGCGACGACCTCCTATGGCAGTCAGCAATTCGTTCTCGGTCAAGGGCGCAGCGTCGAACTGGTCGCCGAGTTGAAGTTCTGACATGAGCCCGGCGAAACTCGCGCGTTGGCTGCACCTGGCGCATCGCTGGCTGGGCATCTGGCTGGGACTGATCGTGCTGCTCTGGTTCGTTTCCGGCGTGGTCATGCTCTTCGTGGCGCGTCCCCAGCTGACCGATGACGAGCGACTCGCCGCGCTGCCCGCCCTGGCCGCCGAACGAATCCGGGTTTCGCCGCTGGCCGCCTGGCAAGCCCTCGGCCGGCAGGGTTGGCCGGACGCGGTCCGCCTCAACATGGCGGGCGATCGCCCGGCTTATCGTTTCCTTGCCCAGCAACGCTGGACGACGGTCTACGCCGACGATGCCTGTCGGCTCGAAGAAGTCGATGCGAACGCGGCCCGCCGGTTGGCTGCGCCCTATCTCGGCGACACGGCGGTGCGCGCGATGGCGCCGCTGCGCCGCGACCAATGGACCGTCTACCGCCAGTTCGACGCCTGGCGCCCGTTCTGGCGCATCGAACTGGCCGATGGCCGGGACTTTTACCTGGCCAGCGGCAGCGGCGAAGTCGTCCTCGATACCAGCCCTTCGGAACGGGCCTGGAACTGGCTCGGCAGCGTCGTGCATTGGCTTTATTTCACGCCCCTGCGCCAACACGGCGAAGTCTGGCGCGGCCTGGTCTTGTCGCTGAGCTGCGCCGCCCTGCTCATGACGCTGGCCGGCCTATGGCTGGGTTGGCAGCGCATGCGTCTGCAGCCGACCTATCCCGGCGGCCGGCTGACGCCCTACCGCAGCGGCTGGAAGCGCTGGCACCATCTGCTCGGCCTGGGCGGCGGCCTCTGCGTCGTGACCTGGTTGCTCAGCGGCTGGCTGTCGCTGGCACCCTTCGGCCTGGCCCGGGGCAGCCACGCGACGCCGGCGGAACAACACCTGCTGGCCGGTGGCGTGCTGGACGGCGATAGCCTCGACTGGCTGCCCGAAATCGGCGCAGCGACCGGCGAAGTCGAGTGGCTGCGTTTCGGCGGCCAGACACTGGCCAGGTTGCGCCACGCCGACGCGACGGCAGTCATCGTCACCCGTGCCGGAACGCGCCTGGCGCAAATCGGCTTCGCCACCATCCGCCAAGCCGGCGAAGCGCTCCGCCCTGCCGCCAGGCTCGAAGCCACCTGGCTGAACGAGCCGGACGCCCGCTACTTTCCGCTGCGCCACCAGCCACGACCGTTTCCCGTGGCGCGCCTCAGCTTCGACGACGAGGCGCGCAGCGTTTTCTACGTTGATCCGCAAACCGGCCGCATCGCACTGCACAGCAATCGTCACGACACGGCCCACCGCTGGCTTTACCAGGCACTGCACCGCCTCGACTTTCCCGCCTTGCTGGCCCCGTCCTGGCAACGCGACGGGGCGATCCTCGCCCTTTCGCTGCTCGGCGGCGGGCTCTGCCTGAGCGGCTGCGTCCTCGGCTGGCAGCGCCTATCCCGACGCCGGCCTCCCGCCGCTTGACCGACGCGGCGCCACATCCCTCATCATTCATATCAGTCCGCCTAGAAAGATCACCATGCCTCCCTTTCGACATTCGCCTCTCACCTCCCTGATCATTCTCCTGCTCGCCGGCCAGGCTCATGCCGCCGGCGTGCCGACCTTGCAGGAGGTCACCGTCAGCAGCGGCAGCCAGGACCTGACCGGCGTCGCCGACTCGGCCAGCGAAGGCACCGTCACCGCCAAACAACTGGCCAACCGGCCGCTGCTGCGCCCGGCCGAGGTCATGGAAACCGTGCCCGGCATGGTCGTCACGCAGCACTCGGGCGACGGCAAGGCCAACCAGTATTTCCTGCGCGGTTTCAATCTCGACCACGGCAGCGATTTCGCCACCCAGGTCATGGGCATGCCGGCCAACATGGTGACGCACGCCCACGGCCAGGGCTACATGGACCTCAATTTCCTGATTCCCGAACTGATCGGCAGCCTGAAATACCGCAAGGGCGTCTATGCCGCCGAGGATGGCGATTTCGCCACCACCGGCAGCGCCCGCATCGATTATCTGCGCCGGCTGGACAAATCCTTCGTCGATCTCGGCATCGGCCAGCACAACTATCGCCGCCTGCTGGCCGCCGGCGGCCACAGCTTCGGCGACCTCAACCTGATCGGCGCCCTGGAGGTGAGCGGCAACAACGGCCCCTGGGATCAGCCGGAAAACCTGGAGAAATACAACGGCGTGCTGCGCCTGACCTCGGGTAGCGCCGCCAATGGCTTCGCGCTGACCGGGATGGCCTACAAGGCAGACTGGACCGCCACCGAGCACGTCCCGGAGCGGGCCATCGCCAGCGGCGAGATCGGCCGCTACGGCGCCCTCTCCGCCAACGACGGCGGCCAGACCCACCGCTACAGCCTGGCCGGCGACTGGGCCAGAACCGACGAAGCCGGTGCCCGCAAGGCCAGCCTCTATGTCGTCGATTACGGTCTCAACCTGTTCTCGGCACCTTCCGGCTACATCAGCGGCGTGCAGGGCGACCAGCATGAACAGGCCGACGAACGCACGGTATGGGGCGGCCAGGTCAGCCGCAGCTGGTTCCTCGGCCCGGACTGGAAGGACAGCGAGATCACCGCCGGCCTGCAGTTCCGGCAGGACCGCATCGGCAAGGTCGGCCTCTATTCGACCGAAAACCGGCGACGGACCGGCACCGTGCGCGAGGACCGCATCGAGGAAAGCGCCGTCGCCCTGCTGCTCGATGCCCGCACGCAATGGACTTCGTGGCTGCGCAGCAACCTCGGCCTGCGCTATGACCAGATCCGCGCCCGCGCCACGGCGCTGGCCGGCCAGTACAACATGGACAACGGCGGCTCGGTCGATGCCGGCCAGACCAGCCCGAAACTCGGCATTGTTTTCGGCCCCTTCGATCTGCTCGGCCAGACCGAGTTCTACGCCAACTGGGGCCACGGTTTCCACAGCAACGACGTGCGCGGCGCCACCGCCCGCAGCAATCCACAGGATGGCTCGGCAGCGACGGCCGTGCCGCTGATCGTCAAGGCCAAGGGCAGCGAGCTCGGCATCCGCACCAACCCGCTGCCTGGCTGGAGCAGCAACCTCTCGCTGTGGCAGATGGAACTCGCCTCGGAACTGGTCTTCGTCGGCGACGAAGGCGTCACCGAGCCGAAGGGCGCCTCGCAACGCCATGGTCTGGAATGGTCCAACTACATCACACCGGCCGATGGCTGGATCGTCGATGCCGACCTCGCCTGGTCGCAGGCCCGTTTCAAGCAGGCCAACCCGGACAATGGCGGTCGTCATGTGCCGAACGCCATTCCGCTCACCGCTTCGCTCGGCCTGACCGCCGACCACGGCGGCCGCTGGTTCGGCGGCGTGCGCCTGCGCTACCTCGGTGCCTACGCACTGGAGGAAACCGGCGAACAGAAATCGACCGCCTTCTGGATGGCCAACCTCAAGGCCGGCTACCGGATCAGCCCGAAGCTGCAACTGACCCTCGACGTGCTCAACCTGTTCGACAAGAAAGCCAACGACATCGAATACTGGGGCGGCGCCTGCACCCGCAGCGAAGCCATCGGTGGCACCTGCGGCAGCGGCATCGACGGCCGGCTGGTGCATCCGCTGGAACCGCGTACGGCACGGCTCGGGCTGCGTTTCAGCTTCTAAACCATCACCGGCAGCGACCTGAACGGCAGGCGGCAATGGAATCAGTACTCCCCACTATGTAGGCGTGTAGGGGGAGTTTTGAAGAAATGTTTATCAAGCGTGGGTGCAGTTTGCTGTGCCTCTAGGCCCAACCGTTTCTTCAATTGGGGAGTCCCCACAATTCGGTTACGGTTAAATTTTCATAGAATTGCACGTACTTTCCATTAAGGACGAACATAAGCCAATGAGCATGCCGACAGAAGTTCTTGTCAAGCTGGCTAAATCAGTTCAGCCGCTGGTCTTCGAAACAGGTATTACCGATATGCCATACTCCGTCTCAGGTACAACATTTCTTGTGGGGTATGAAGGGAATCCTTACGTAATTACCACGAGACACGGTTTGAACCCTGAGCACCTCGGACCTATCTGTATTTTTCCTTCAGACACCTCTCACCAGTTTCTCCCGTTAAAGGATGTCTTCTTTGTACCCAGAGATAATTTCTCTGAAGATTTTGTTGAATTGGCTCTAATAGCTGTCGACACGGCTCGCATTGCTCATATCGATGTCGCTCAGGCAACCCTGATTGATCTTTCCCTTGCCTGCGGAAATTGGGAAGGACAAGAATCAGATTTCGTCATTCTCGGCTTCCCAGAAGAGGGGGCTTTTTTCGATTTTGACGATCAAACGCTACACGCCAACCGGGTGGCATTTCATGCGCGGTATGTGGGCCGCTCATGCATTCCATATCACCATGAAATTGAAGTAAACGAGCCGCATACGTTGACCTCATTCAGTGGTTTCAGTGGAAGCCCTGTATTTACTTGGAGTAAATCTCTGAACTCCGCACCTACCGCGGTTCTTTGTGGGATGGTCATTCGAGGCTCGTCCTCATCGGGCAAAATGCACTTCTTAGACAGTTCAATCCTACTTGACGCTCTAAAGGTAAAGAGAACACTCGAAGCCAAGTAACGCCAAATAGTTCTGCAAGGATAGATAGAGGCGGCAATTCGATAGCCCTCCCCTATCCCCCAAATTTAACCAATCAATTAGCCCAATCCTCGA
>QXPY01000013.1 GCA_003583745.1 Rhodocyclales bacterium GT-UBC
TGAGCACCGGCAACGCCAATTGGGCGCTGAAAAGACGGGGGAGTCCATCCCATCAGTCGAGGCTCGGCTTCGCCGCTGGGACGCTCAGCCGGCAAGCCGGTTCCGTGCTCCTTGTCTCCAAGGTTAAGCGGCACATGCAGCTTCGTCGTGTTGTTCGATTCATGCTATTTGCAGCACTCTGTGTGCCGCTGGCATTCGGGCTTACCGTCGCATCGTGGCCGCTGTGGGGTTGGTTCGAAGCTGCTACGGGTATCGAGTCGCTTGGCCACTCCGGACCAGCGTCTTGGTGCTATCTTTTTACCTATGTTGCCCTCATCGCCATCTCAAACATCTTTGGGGTTGTCGCTGATCGACGTCACGCTGAATGAGTTTCTTCATTCGCCATCGCTAATGGGAGCGCGGCATTTCCGTTTACATCTGTGAAAGGATAGGTTTGATGAAAAATGCAATTTTCATGAGTGTGGCGCTCTTGGCTTTTGGCTTGCTCAATACTGATGCGTTTGCTGGTCCCGCTACCGATGCGTTGAGTGCGTGCCTGGCCGATAACACAACGGGTAAGGAGCGTAAGGATTTGGCCCGCTGGGTATTTGTCGGAATGGCTGCGCATCCGGAAATTCGTAGTCTTTCCAGTGTTACCCAGGCCGACCGAGAAGGCCTGGATCGGGTTGTGGCGACAACGGTAACCAAGTTGATGACCGAAAAATGCCTTTCTGAAGCTCGTACGGCGTTGGAGCGGGATGGAAATACGTCGATTCAAGGCGCCTTTTCGGTGATGGGGCAGCTTGCGATGCAGGAATTGATGGCCAATCCTGAGGTAAGCGCTTCATTCTCTCGTTTCGCCAAATACATTGACCAGGCAAAATTGGCGTCTGCGCTATCCGGCAAATAGGAGCGATGTTTTGGTTGTGGCGGATTTCGTCGCGTTGAGTCTTGGTGGCGGATAGCTCAGGAGCTGCGTTTTTTTGCTCATCAACGGAACTGCGCAGGATTCGCATGGAATTGATTGCCGAAATTGTTGTTCAGGTCCTGGGCTCTTTGCTGCAGTTTGTTGCGGAGTTGTTGCTCCAGGTAGTCCTGGAGGTATTGGCTGATCTGTTGGGCCGTTCAATACAGGCGCCTTTTTCAAGCTCGCGTCCTCGACCTGCGTGGCTAAGTGGTGTTGGTCACTTGATCATGGGAGCCGCGGCTGGCTGGGCTACGCTATGGTTGTTTCCTGCCCACTTTATTGAAGCCGAATGGTTGCGGTTATGTAATCTATTGCTGACGCCACTCGCCGCCGGCATGGTCATGGAAGCGATTGGTTCGTGGAGGATGCGTCGCGATAAGGACGTTTTCAGTCTGGAGCACTTTGTTCAGGGATTTTGCTTCGCTTTTGCCATGGCCGTCGTCCGCTATTTGTTCGGGCATTAAGTGCGGACTGTAGCGCCAGTTTTTTCTGGTTAAGTGCTTGGGGGAAATGTCGATGATTTGGTGGAAGGGCAATGGCTTGTGGTTGGGCCTGTTGGTCGCACTGGCTGTCGTTTCGGCCAGCAAGGCGATCGGGCCGGCGGGCATTCCACTCGGCCTGCTGGCTGCTGCTGCAATACTCCTGGCCTTGCGCTCGGTATTTCAGGATGCTTCGCTCTACTCCGTGTCGTTCAGGGCCAGGCCTCCCTTATTGATTGTGCTCGCGGGATTGACCTGTATCGCTGGGCGTTGATGCGATATCGATTGGTCCGGCGGGTTGCCCGAAGTAGGAGGCGGGCTATTGGACCCGATCGGAGTGGGACTGAAGATGCACTGACCCGAAGATCAGATCACTGCTTGCCAGCAGGAAGTCGACGAAAGTAAAAAGGAGAGGCGGCAGGTAAGCCTGCCCTGTTGTAAAAATTCCTGTTTCGTTCAATAGATTCTTGCACCACGGGTTGCCCCGTGGTGCGATTGGTGATCAGAGATACTCGATACCGGTGTTGGCGAGGCCGACGAGATTGACGTGTTGCTGGTTGAGATCGAGCTGGGCGACGGCGGTGAGGAAATCTGCCTGGCTCATGGTGCCGCCGCTCCCCTGAAGCTGGGAGACGAGCGCGTTGGCCTGGGCGGAACTGGCCTCCTGGCCGGTCAGGTTGCGATAGACCAGTCGTACCAGATCGAGATTGCTGTCTGAGCCGGCCAACTGACGGACAACACCCTGGCTGAGGGCCAGTTCGTTCAGTTCGAGCAGCGATTTGCCCTGGTCGAGGAGGGCGATGATGCCGCCGCGCAATTGCGTATCGTTGCGCAAATTGAAAGCCAGCGTCCCGATGAACTCGAGTGCCTGACCGGCGTGACCGCTAGCGCTGACGTCGAGCGCCAGCTGCTTGTCGGCAAAGCGCAGGCGTTCGATGCCGCTCAGGCTGTCGATGTCGCCGTTGCTGGCAGAGACGCGATAGCCCTCGGCGGTGCGGGTCAGGACATAGTCGCTCGCCCGCCTGCTGAAAGCGGCGGTATCGATCCCATTGCCGCCATCGAGCGTGTCGCTGCCCCGGCCGCCAATCAGCAGGTCGTTGCCGTCGCCGCCGCGCAGCGTATCGTTGCCGGTATCGTCCGACCAGCCGGTTTCGCCGCTCACCAGGTTTTGCGTCAAAGCGAGATTGCCACTGGCGTCGAGCAGGTCCTGACGGAAGGCAGCCTGGTGAATGCCGTAGAGCAGGATGCCGCCCCAACTGCCACCTTGGGCAAGGTATTGGCTGGCGGCCTGCTGCAGACTATCGGATGGCGCGCTACCTGACAGCCAGGTGAACAGTTCCTGAATTTGCGCCTCCTGGGTGGCAAAGCTACGGCCGGCAACATGGGCGCTGTAGACCATGTCGGCCAACTGCTGGTCGCTCAATCCCTGCGCAGCCAGGCTGTTCATCTCGCTGACCGTGGGCGCCCGGTCGAGGACGGCGTGATAGAGCAGGGTGATGGTTTCAAGACTCTCGACGCTGCGGTTGGCAAAGGTGACTGCACCATTGGCTGTCAGCGCGGCGCTGCTGCCCGTCCAGCTGCCCAGCAGCGATTCGGTTGGGTTGGCGGAGAGTGCGCTTTCCGCCGCAGTAAAGGTCGTCAGCAATTGCTTGTCGGCATTCAGGACAAAACGCCACGTACCGGCATCACTTTGTCCGCCCTGCAAGATATCGTCGCCTGTTCCGCCATCGAGCGTGTCGTTACCCAGGCCGCCGACGACCCGGTCGTTGCCTTCATCACCGAAGAGTTGGTCATTACCTGAGCGTGAGCCGACGGTATCGTCGCCGCCGCCGCCGTGAAGGATATCGTCGTCGGCGCCCAGCACGATGAACTGGCTGGCGCTATCGCCGATCACGAAATTACTGCCATTGCCACCGACAATGCGTGCGGCCCCGATCACGATGGCGAATTCGACGTTGTTGAACTGAAGGATGCTGCCGCTCGGCAGGTTGCGAGCGTCGATAACCAGCGCTTCCTGGCGGGAGGTGGCGGAGTTGCCGTCACCGGCATCGATGGCGCCGGTGATCACGACCGGCGCGGACAGGCTGGTTCCGGCCGCGGTCAACGTGACGGTACGGACTGCGACAGCCTGTTGATCGCTGACCGATGGGACGTATTGGTCAATACCGGCGCTGACGATTTCGGAGAACACCGCGCTGTCGCTGACCTTGGGCGACGACGCGGCAATCAATTGTTCGCGCAAGGTCTGCGTGCTTGACGAGCTGACCGCTTCGCTGCTCAGGCCGACACCGACCGGCAGGCTGACCTGGATCAGCGGGCTGCCATTGGTCGTCGTGGCAATCGGAATATCGGCCAGCGAGGCATTCGCGGTCGAGGTGTCTTCCGCCCGGCTGGTCGTGATGACCGGAACAACCAAGGTCGTAACCGTCTGACCGGCGCTGTTGGTTTGCGATGTCTGGGTCACGGTCACGCCATCGACCGTCCCTTGGGTCGATGTCTGGGTTGAGGTCTGGGGCGTTGCCGGTGGAACAAAAACGCCCGATTCATCGACGTTGATCACGTTGATGGTCAGGGTCTGGGCGGTGGTGCCGCCATGTCCATCGTTGGCGGTGACCTGAACGATGTAGGAGTTATTGCTATCGGCATCGGCGGGCAACTCGTAATCGGGCGCCGTGATGAAATTCAATACGCCAGTCGTCGCATTGAGTGTGAAGCGGGCCTGATCGGCCCCGCCGGTCAGCGAATAGGTGACGGTATCGCCATCCGGATCGGTTGCCGTCACCACGGTTGCCGTGGTTTGGTTCTCCTCGAGTGATTGCAAGCCGGTTGCTCCGCCGCCATTGCTGGTGATGCTTGGCGGTGCATTCAAGGTGGCGGTAATGCCGTTGCCGGTGAGATCGGCGACGACAACAGCGGCATCGGCCCCCGCCGCCCAATCCTCGGCACCGGCCAGGTTATAGGTCACGTTGCCAAGCGAGGCGGTGCCGGCCTTGTTGATCCGGCTGGTCAGGGCGGTCTTGTCGGTGCCGTTGAGTGTGACGGTGAAGCTGGTGGCGCTGGTGATCTCGACATTCGAGCTGGTCAGCGTATAGGCCGTCGAGTCGCCGGCAATGCTCAACTTGCTGACGTCGATGTCGTTGGCGGCGCCGGACTTGCTCAGGAACCCCGTGCCGGTGACGACCAGCGTGCCCGCACTGGCGTTGTAGGTGGCCGAAGTGATGGTCGGCACGGCGACATTGCTCACCGTGACGCCGTTGCCGGTGGTGTCGGCAACGACGACGGCGCTATCGGCACCGGCCGCCCAGTCCTCGGCGGCGGCGATGTTGTAGGTGGTGCCACTGGTTGAAGCGGTGCCGTTCTTGTTGGCGATCAGGCCCAGACCGGCCTTGTCGGTAGCGGACAAGGTGAGAGTGAAGGCGGTACCGGAGGTGACCTCGACATTGACGGTATCGGTCAGCGTGTAGGTGCTGCCGCCCTCGCCGGTAAAGGTGAACTTGTTGGCGACGATGTCGTTGGCCGCGCCGTTAAGCTTGAGGAAGCCGGTGCCGGTGACGACCAGGGCGCCGGTAGCGGCGTTGTAGGTCGCTGAAGTAATGATCGGCGCGGCGACATTGCTCACCGTGACGCCGTTGCCGGTGGTATCGGCGATGACGACGGCACTATCGGCGCCGGCCGCCCAGTCTTCGGCGGCAGCCAGATTGAAGGTGGTGCCGCTGGTCGAGCTGGTTCCGTTCTTGTTGGCGATCAGGCCAACGCCGGCCTTGTCGGTAGCGGACAAGGTGAGGGTGAAGGCAGTGCCGGAAGTGACCTCGACATTGGCGGTATCGGTCAGCGTGTAAGTGCTGCCGCCCTCGCCGGTGAAGGTGAACTTGTTGGCGACGATGTCATTCGTTGCGCCGGACTTGCTGAGGAAGCCGGTGCCGGTGACGACCAGGGCGCCGGTGGCGGCATCGTAGGTGGCCGAAGTAATGGTCGGTGCGGCGACATTGCTAACCGTGACGCCGTTACCGGTGCTATCGGCCCCGGCGGCGGCAGTGCTGTCCCAATTGGCTGCCCCGGCTAGATTGAAGGTGGTGCCGCTGGTCGAACTGGTGCCGTTTTTGTTGAGAATGAGCCCGAGCGCCGCCTGGTCGGTGGCATTGAGGGTGACGGAGAAAGCGGTAGCGCTGCTGGCGGTGACGTTGGCCGAGGTCAGGGTGTAGGTCGAGCCGCCTTCACCGGTCAGGGTGAGCTTGCTGACATCGATGGTGTCGCCGGCGGTCATGTTGTTGCCGGTGACGCTAAGTACGCCGGTCGCCGCGTTGTAGGTAGCGCTGACGATGGAGGTCGAGGCATTGCTGGCGGTAATACCGTTGCCGGTCAGATCGGCGACGACAACTGCGGCATCGGCGCCGGCCGCCCAATCCTCGGCGGCGGCGATGTTGTAGGTGGTGGCATCGACGGAAGCGGCACCGTCCTTGTTGAGCAGTGCCTTGACCGCCGTCTTGTCGGTAGCGGACAAGGTGAGGGTGAAGGCGGTGCCGGAGGTGACTTCGACATTGGCGGTATCGGTCAGGGCGTAGGTGCTGCCGCCCTGGCCGGTGAAGGTGAATTTGTTGGCGACGATGTCGTTGCTGGCGCCGGACTTGCTGAGGAAACCGGTACCGGTGACGAGCAGGGCGCCGGTGGCCGCATCGTAGGTGGCCGAAGTAATGGTCGGCACGGCGACATTGCTGACCGTGATCCCGTTACCCGTCAGGTCGACATCAGTGACACCTGCGGCAGCACCGGCTGCCCAGTCTTCGGCTGCGGCGACGTTGTAGGTGGTGCCGCTGGTCGAGCTGGTGCCGTTCTTGTTAAAGAACAGATTGGCCGCAGCGCGATCGGTGGCATTCAAGGTCACACTGAAAGCAGTTGCTGAAGTGATTTCAACGTTTCCACTGGTCAGCGTGTAGGTGCTGCCTCCCTCACCGAGAAACGATAGTTTGGAAACGGCAATATCGTTGTTGGCACCAGCCAGGGCAATAAGGTTTTGGCCGGTAACATTCAAGACACCTGTCGATGCGTCGTAGGTTGCCGAGGTGATGCTGGGCGTCGTATCGATCACGATGGCCTTGTTGGCGCCCAGCGAATTGGCTGCGCCCGGCGATGCCAGGGTCAGGGTGGCATCGTTGCCAGCGCTATCCTTGATCGTGCCGCCATTGAGGGCCAGCGCACTGGTACTCAGGTAGTCTAGGTCGGCCGTGGTGTCGCCAGCCTGGACGGTATAGGTGAAGGTCAGCGTGCTGCTGCCGGAGCCGCTGGCGTAGTTGATGACGCGGTCGGTGGTGCCGGTTTCGAGGGTGAGTTGCGGCGTACCG
Organism: Rhodocyclales bacterium GT-UBC; assembly: GCA_003583745.1. GTDB lineage: Bacteria > Pseudomonadota > Gammaproteobacteria > Burkholderiales > Rhodocyclaceae > Azonexus. The sequence goes on from QXPY01000013.1 coordinate 6,765, forward strand.
GTAACGGTGACGGTCTCGCTGAAATTGGCCTGGATGCTGATCGTGTCGCCGACCTTGTAGGTGCCGTTGGCGGTACTCGAATTGATCGAAGTGACCGTCGGAGCGACACCGTCGATGACGATGGCCTTGTTGGCGCCTAACGAGTTCGCTGCACCGGGGCTGGGCAAGGTCAGGGTGGCATCGTTGCCGGCGGCATCCTTGATCGTGCCGCCGTTGAGGGCAAGGGCGCCGGTACTCAGGTAATCAAGATCGGCCGTGGTGTCACCCGCCTGAACGGTGTAGGTGAAGGTCAGCGTGCTGGAGCCGGAGCCGCTGGCGTAGTTGATGACGCGGTCGGTGGTGCCGGTTTCGAGGGTGAGTTGCGGCGTACCGGTAACGGTGACGGTCTCGCTGAAATTGGCCTGGATGCTGATCGTGTCGCCGACCTTGTAGGTGCCGTTGGCGGTACTGGATGTCACTCCGTTGACGGTAGGAGGCGTGCTGTCGCCTTGAATATTGGATAGGCTGAGATTATCCAGTATCAACTTCTGTATCGAGCCCGCGCCGGATTTCATCACCAACTTGCTAATCGAAGTCATGCCAGAAAAATTGACTGTATTTGTCTGGCCGGGTCCAAAGTTGGTAGATGATGAAGTAATCAGGTTGTTTGATGCGTCGTAAGCGTAAAACTTAATGTTTTGGGCTGAGGTAAAAACGTTATTTATATAAATCGAATTTGCGGTAAACGTTTGTGCATTCTGGAAAGAGAACGTGACCTTGTTTTCGCCACCAGAGTAGGCCACATATATGGGCCCCCCGCCTCCCGAGGCGCCTCGGGACTCACCATCGATAACAAGTTTGTAATTTGCGTCCCCGCTGACCTTATAGATTACGTTTTCTGAAGCATTCATTCCTCCATAGTTATCAAATCTGGATCCAGTATCGAAGTCCACTGTCACAGATGCAATTGACAGTAGGTCGCTGTATAAGCTTGCAACCGATTGATCAACAACGATATTCGACTCGATGCGGCCTTGTACAACTTCCAGTGCCCAGTCACCGCCCTGGTTTGTATTGCCGGTCAGGTTGCTGGATGCCGCAATGTCGGCGCCGGTGACTACCGCCAAGTCTTCAAGCAACTGCTTACCGCTGCCAGAGCCGATATTGCAGCCATAGAGCAGGATGTCTGCATCGGTGGCCAGGCTCAGCCCGATCTCGTGCAACACTTGCTGTTGGGTGGCGAGTGTGTTTTGGTCGAGCATCAGGGCACCGAGATTGACCGAGCCTTCGCTGCCATGGGAAATCAAATGCAGGGCATCGATGCCGGTGCGGCCCGCCAGAATCTGGGCGATTTGTTGCAAGCCATTCTGGTTGGCATCAAGGATGTGAACTTCCTTGTCAGCGCCGATTCCTTGTCGCAATTGGTCGATGTTGCCGACATCGCTCTCAATGAAAACGATTTCGCAAGGTTCAGTCGAGGCGTCCGCCGCGTAGATCGAATGATTGCCGAGCAACGGGTCGCCACTGATGATGAGTGGCGGCAGTTCAGGTGCAACGGTGGGCATGATGACGAATTTGTCATTGCTGCCAGTACGAATCTCCAACTCTGTCGTGGCAATACTGTTTGATTGATTCATCGGTTAAATCTCCGTCACATTCATCTTTGGGGCGACCACATTTGCCGCGCTGCCGCTGGGGTCGGTCCAGAAGGTCATTTTGCTGAATTTTTCGAACAAGTCGGGGGGGAGTAAACTGCGGCGGGAGGAAGGTGCGACCTTCGGTCGGACGTAATGCAGGCCGGGAGTCCCGAGTTGTTGATCGAATTCCGGTGCGTCGTATTCGACGTTTTCAAAATCGTGCGTAAAGAGCGGTTCGTCAATAAATCGGTAAATCAAGGGCATGACTTTTTCCGGTGACTGGGTCAGCAGGTCGTAATCAAGAACAAGTAGCGATTTGGCTTGTTCGCCGTAAAAGGCCTCACGTAATGCCGACCAGGCAAATCCAACCATTTGGTCGTGCTGGGCCAGTCCTTCCAGGCGGCTATAGACAGTGCTGCGCTGCATGTTGTTGCCGAACAACCGGGTGTTTTCGTAAGGGTTGTTGCGAAATAGCCGTTCGATGCTGTCCATGATCCAGGCAACGTTGCGTACGCAGGCAATGATTTTGGCATCCGGAAATAGGTCGAGCACTAGGGGCATGCGCCCAGCCCAGGCACGGTTGGTGTCGAATATGACCTCTTTGTCTGGGCGGTCGGCGTAGTAGGACGAAAATACCCCGTGCAGCAAGTTTTGTTTTTGGGTTGCGGTGACGACGTTGCTGAACTCACTGCCGGCGCTGAATTGGCTGATCATGTTGCTGACCAATCCACCGACGGGACTTGTCATGCCGGCGCAAAAGCGAGGGTTTTGTTTGAGCAGGGCGGCGAGCAACGTTGATCCTGAACGAGGAAGGCCGGTGATGAAATGAAATTTAGTCATGTGCTGGTGGCGGGGAGGAGTCAAGGCGTTTTGACGATGCGATCGAGAATTGCCGAGAGTGAAGATGTTTGCGTATCGAAACAAAAATCAGGAGCGATCGGTGGCTCGTAGGGAGCATCCCAACCGGTCAGATCCTTGATTTGGCCGAGTCTTGCTTTGGCATAGAGACCTTTGGGGTCGCGCCGGATGCACTCTTCCAGCGTCGTATTCAAATGAATCTCACAAAATTCGCCGGGGGCAAACAAACTACGTACACGTTGCCGATCTGCTGCAAAGGGCGAAACAAAGGCGCAAATCGGGGTGATTCCAGCGCTGACAAACAGGCGTGCCACTTCTCCGGCGCGTCGAATATTTTCTGTACGGTCCTGGTCGGTCAATCCGAGATCGGCACATAAGCCACGGCGCAGTTCGTCGCCGTCGAGTACAAATGTTTGTAGGCCATCTTGGCTCAGTCGCGCGGCGAGTGCGCGGGCAAGGGTGGTCTTGCCGGCGGCGGGCAGTCCGGTTATCCAGTAGATGCGGGGGGTTGCGTTCATCGTTCAGGGCAAGGGAGCGAATATTGCCTGTATCGTAAGGCTGTTTCGCCTTTTTGTCCGAGGGATATTCCACAAAATGGGAATTCCCTAATCTACAAATGAATGCTGTCTTTGGGGCCGGATTCCGCTGTGGCAGGCGGGTTGCCTCGGCTTAAGCGGGTTGCCGGGCGTTATTCGATTGGCGTTTTTCTGTCTTCGGTGTCGCAAAAGCTTGTCTTGCGCTTCAGGCAACAAAAAACCCGCACGTAGCGGGTTTGAAGTTTTGCTGCTTTATTTGGTGCTCTGGGCGAGACTCGAACTCGCACACCTTACGGCACTACCCCCTCAAGATAGCGTGTCTACCAATTTCACCACCAGAGCCTTGGTGCGTCCTGACGGGGTCGAACCGCCGACATTCGCCTTGTAAGGGCGACGCTCTACCAACTGAGCTAAGAACGCGAAGGGGGCGCATTATAACGGGTAAAGTCGGATGTGGGTCAATATTTTTTTTGGGGGTTCGGTTTTTTCGTTAGCGCTTGTTTTCAGCTCATATGGCATGTTTATTGCTATTTTTAATGACTTTGCTTGACCGGTTTGTCTCTTGCTGTTCTTTGCACAGGGGTTCAATTTCATGGATGACAAAAAGCGAGTTTGGGCGGGGATTGCCGGATTGGGTGGCGTCAGCGTGGTGACGGCTGGTCTGGCTTATGTCGCTTTGCCCGTCGCCTGGGCGCTCTGTGTCGTGGCTGTCGTTCCATGGCTTGCCATGGCGGCTTTTTTTACAAGTCGAACGGAGGCTCGGGCGGGCGTTGTCGAGGCGGGGGGCGGCGCGGATTCGAGTCCGGCCCTGGTTGAGGCCTTCAACGCACTGGGGGCGGGGCGATTGGAGGCGCCGCTGTCCCTGGATGGTGTTCCGGCACAACTGGCCGAAGCTTGCCGGGAGGCGAATCGGCAAATGCTGACGATGGTGCAGGAAATTTGCCGAGGCGGTGTCGATATGGATGCTCAGACTCGCCGCATTTCGCTGATCAGCGAATTTTTGACTCATGGTTCGCGTCAGCAGATGGATGCCAGCTACGCGATCGAAGAGCGGGCTGCCGCGCTTTCTGCCTTGGCGAGGGATGGTGCGCTACGGGCCGAGGCGGATGCGGGTTCGGCGCGGGCCATGTCGCATCGCGCCGAGCAGGTTATTGATGCGGCGCGGCGGTCGAGTGACATGGCCGAACGCATTGCGCTGGTCAGTCGGGAGATGGATTCGATCATCCAGAATGCCCAGAAGATTGCCAAGCAGACCAGCCTGTTGGCACTCAATGCGGCAATCGAAGCGGCTCGTGCCGGCGAGGTGGGGCGCGGGTTCGCGGTCGTTGCTGACGAGGTCAATAAATTGGCTGAGAAAAGTACCCAGTCGGCCCAGGAAATCAGCGAAAAGCTCTTGAATGCGCAGGCCTTGGCGGAAGATACGCGGGCCAGTTCGTACGAGGCCGAGCGCCAGATCGAGTCGTTGGTCCAAGGCCTGGCCGAACTTGCGCAACGCTCCGAGGGCAGCGTCGCGGTCAATCAGCAGCAAGTCAGCGAGATCGAGGGGATTCAACAGGAGTCACAGCATATTTTCAGCGGTGCCCTGCAGCATGCCGGGGTGGCCGAAAAAGTGTTGATTTGTACGGAAGGACTGGAGCGTGCCGGTCAGGTGCTGTTTCGTGGTCTCGGCCGCTTCAGCGGAAGCGGTTTGGCTCGACCTTCGACGATGGAGGTTGATTCGGCTCGCTTGCTGGCAGAGTTGATCGAATGGAACGAGGCGTTGGTTTCAGGTATTCCGGAAATCGATGAGCAGCACCGCGAAATCGTGCACCAACTCAATCACCTGTTCCAGACGCTCAATCAAGGCCTGGCCAGCGAGACGGCTGTACTTTATGCGGCGACCGGCCGCTTGCTCGACTGGATCGTCCAGCATTTCAATTACGAACAAGCCTGGTTGGCCAAGACTGACGATCCAAATCAGAAGCGCCATTTCGCGCATCACGAGAAAGTGATTCAGGATATGAAGCTGCGTGTCGACAAGCTGCACTCGACCGATGTGCGTACGGCTTACGACATCTTGCGCGAATTGCGCCGTTGGCTGGTCAATCACATCCTCGACGAAGACCTCGCGGCCTGCGTCTATCTGCGTGCCTGTCCGCAAGGCAAGCCGGATTGGCAACCGGTTCTGGTTGAAGCGCAGGGTGCCGAAAACAAGATAGAACTGTTCTGATGGCATCCGGCATGCGTTGAAAGGGACGAAAAAAAGGAGGCTCGCAGCCTCCTCGTCGGCTAGTCCGAGCGATCAGAAGTTGATCCCGACTTTGGCCAGAAGGGCCCAGTTTTCAAATCCGACTTGTTCGCGTTCGTTGGTGTTCAGATAACGCAGGTCGATGCCCGAGTAATACATGCCCTTGCGGAAGTTGGCGCCTGCGACCAGCCCATAGCCGAACAGGTTCTTGTCGCGATTGCCGTTTTCGGCTTTGACCATGGCGAGAGCCGGGCCGGCCCCGAACGAGAAGCCGTTCCCGAGGGGGATGGTGTAGCGCGGCGACAGTTCGAAGGAGGTCGCCTTGATGCCGGCGTGATCGACGTGATTGATCTGGACGTGCGTACGGATGCGGTTGTCGGGTGACTGCAGCAGGCCACAGTTCATGTTGAAGTCGAGGCCGTAGACCGCCATCGTGTCGTCTTTTCCGCTGGCTGCATTGAGCACGCCGGCACTGATGGCGAGGGTGGGCTCGAATTTGAAGCCGCTTTCCAGGCCGGGAAGCAGGCGCCAGCCATCGGCATGGCTGGCGGTGGCGGAAAGAGCAAGGCTGCCGATGAACAGCGTGGTGGCAATGGCGCGGACGGACATGCGGTGTCTCCTGGTGTGGTGAAGGAAGAATGAAATGGATCGGCTGTTGGGCCGGTCGCCATGACGAATCAGTTTGGCGGGGCGGCGAGCAGCTGTCTGTGACTCAAGTCACCGAGCGCCCGCCCCGGGGTGAAATTGCTGAAAACGGGAAAAGTTGTCTCGAAATCGGGATGCGCTAGCCTTCACTGAGCGGCGAACGGCCGATTGACGCCTGGTGCGTCGATTGCATTGACGGCGATTCCACCGACCTGGCTGATGCGATCCAGATCGCTTGGCCCGTTAAATGCATTGGCGTGCCGGTTCAATTCGCGCTGTCCATTCATGCAAGCTCATATCAATCCGAAACCTGGTTCCGAGGATTTGTCCCTTCGCTCGCCGTGGCACATGCCCGGCGGGTTGGGTAGCCCGGCTGGGGCGCGTGGCGAATCGTCTCCCCAACCGGTCCCGGCCGGGCAGCCGATTGCGCTGGCGGCCGACGCACATCCGGGGCAATTCGCTTCCATGTCCCGTGGACGCGCGGTGACGACGAGCGACTACCTGTCCCTGTTCCTCCAGGCGCTGCCACCGCCGCCATCTTCCGTGCGTCTGGCCTTGAGCGATGCTTCCGGGGCACAGATGAGCCGATCCTTCTATCGTTGTTTGACGCGCGAGCTGGGCGGTTTGGGAATCGACGATCTGGTGCTGAGCCAACCTGCTGCTGCGCCACCCTGCGATTGGCTGGGCGAGGCCGTAGCGTTTGCCAAGGCGGCTTGTCGTGTGCCGCATGTCAGCTTGCGCGGCGATCTGTTTGCGCTGAGCGAGGAAGCCTTGGTTCGGGCGCTGGCTGCCGGACTGGATTGCCTGATGATCGAGTTGAACAGCGATGAGTCGAACTGGCCAGGTTTGACGGAACCCGAGCGTCTGGCCTATGCCGCCAGCCTGGAAAATCGCTTGCGGCGCGTGTTGCTGCGCCGAGACGAAAACGATACCCATCTCCACAAATGTGTCGTCAAACTAGTCAGGATGGGTCGGCAACCGACTGACGAGGCATTTGATGCGGTCGTCGAGAAACTGGGCGAAATGTGTGAGGTTTTCGTTATCGAGCGCCCGGAAGGAGCTGTCAACAGCTTGGGGATGCCGACGACAAACCTGTGCTGGGGCCCGTTCACCGAGGCTTTTATCGATGCCAGCGGCCATCTGCTGGCCTGTCGCCATGATGTGACCGGGCGCTCCTTCGTGGCCGACCTGAAAGCCATCGAGTTCATGCAGGCCTGGCATGGCCAGCCATTTCAGGATACCCGGCGGGCGCAACTGGCTGGCGGCGAACGGGCCTGCCTGTGCGCGCACTGCCCTGGGCAGCTTCCCTGAGCAACTGGAGGAAGCCTGCTTTATGCTGTCGTTTCACATGACAGCGGATCTCAAGCGATGCCTAGAAAACGCAGGAAAAAAGTCGCTCGGCCGACGTATCTCTCGGTGGGGCCACTACCCGAGCGGCTGATGCCGAAATATGCCGATCGCCTGTTGGTGTTTAGCGATGCCAGCAATCGACGGCAGGGCGGACTGGCCGTGGTGCTCTTCGCCGACGTGTTTGCGGCACCCTTGGTCGCGGTGCGGAGCGTGCCGTTGCAGGGAAGTAACGAACTGGAATTGCAGGCGGCCTTGTTTGCCCTGGCCGAGGTTGTGCGGCGATTCCCGCAGCGGCCATTTACGTTGTTCTCTGACAACCATGATGCGGTGTTGCGCCTGCAGCGTGCGGCGCGCGACGGCTTGGCGCAGGATCAGCCGCTTGCGGCGATGTTCTTGCATCTCGGCTTGGGGCGCTTGCCGGACGACTGCGATATCCAGTGGATACGCGCGCACGGCACATGTCGTGGCAATGCCTTGGCCGATCAACATGCCGCCAGGGCGGCCGAGTGATATTCAATGACGGAACTGCTCGGCGACCAAACTATGCCGGGTCAGCTTGTCGTACAGCGTTTTTTTGGGGGTACGCAGCAGTTCGGCCGCTTGCGCCACGTTGCCGGCGCATTGGCGCAGCATGGCTTCGATGATGCGCTTCTCGGCGGCATCCACCTGTTCGGCCAGCGACTGTTCGCCTGACGGCACCGGGGCGAGTGCTGCCAGCGCGTCGGGCAGGCCGAGTGCCCAGCGGTCGGTGACATTCTTCAGTTCCCGTACGTTGCCCGGCCAGTCATGGGCCGTCCAGCGCGCCAGGTCGTTCGGTGTCCAGGTGGCCAGCGGTCGCTGGTAGCGAGCGGCGGCTTCCTGCAGGAAACTGGCCAGCAACAGCGGAATGTCTTCGCGGCGTTGACGCAGCGGCGGCAGGTCGATACTCACCACGTTGAGCCGGTAATAGAGGTCGGCCCGGAATTGCCCAGCGTCGGAGAGCGCCTTGAGGTCGGCCTTGCTGGCGGCGACCAGGCGGCAATCGACCGGAATGGCACTGTTGCTGCCCAGGCGTTCGACGCTGCGCTCCTGCAACACGCGCAGCAGCTTGACCTGCAGGTTGAGCGGCATCGACTCGATTTCATCGAGGAACAAGGTGCCGCCGTTGGCATGCTCGATGCGCCCGATGCGGCGTTTGCCGGCCCCGGTGAAGGCGCCGGCCTCGTGGCCGAACAGCTCGCTTTCGAAAACGCTTTCCGGCAAGGCGCCGCAGTTGATCGCGACAAACTGGCCACGCCGGCCGCTGGCTTCGTGGATGGCCCGGGCGACGACTTCCTTGCCGCAGCCGGTTTCGCCATTGATCAGGATATCGACGCCGGTCGGCGCCAGCGTTGCCACCAGTTGCCTGACCTGTCGCATGGCCGGCGACTGGCCGATGATCCGGGCGGTGCCGCTGTCGCCCAGGCGGGACTTGAGCTGGCGGTTTTCCAGGATCAGGGCGCGCTTTTCCAGCGCGCTGCGCACCGCCGCAATCAGGCGTTCGGACGGGAAAGGCTTTTCGATGAAGTCGTGGGCGCCTTCGCGCATGGCTTCCACCGCCATGCCGACGTCGCCGTGGCCGGTGATGAGCAGCACCGGCAGTTCGCGGTCATGCTGGCGCAAGTCGCGCAGCAGGCTCAGGCCGTCCTTGCCGGGCAGGCGGACATCGCTGACCACCAGCCCTGGCGTGGTGTCGGCCAAGGCGGCCAGCATGCTTTCGGCGTCGGCAAAGCCGCGTACCGGAATATCGGCAATCGACAACGCCTGTTCGCAGCCCTTGCGGACCGCTGCATCGTCCTCGACCAGGAAAACCGGGTGTTCAACCGGCATGAATCACTTCCTTGGCGTAACTGGGGCGGTGCAGGTCGGCGGTCTCGACGCTGAGCTGGATTTCCTCGCGGCCGCTGCGGTCGACCACGCTGCCCAGCGCTGCCAGCACGGCATCGGCCAGTTGCTTGCGTTCTTCGTCGTTGCGCCCGGCCAGCAGGGCAATGCGAACGTGGATGAAGGCGCGCATCGCTGGCTTGACGCCGACCCGGAAGACGTCGAGGCCGATGGCGCGGCTCTTGATGTCGGGTTCGCTAAACAGACCGGAATCGAACATGGCTTCGTTGATTGCGTTCAGCGCCTTGCTCGGGTTGAAGCCGGTCAGGTTGCGGGTGTATTCAAGGGTGAGGTGAGGCATCGGATTCTCCAGCGGCGGGCAGCGTCAAGACGAAGACGGCGCCGCCATCGGCGGCGTTGTGGGCGGAAAGGGTACCACCGTAGCTTTCGACGATGGTCAGCGAAATGGCCAGGCCGAGACCGAGGCCTTCGCCGGCCGGCTTGGTGGTGTAGAAGGGTTCGAACAGATGGTGTCGCGCCTCGTCGGCCAGCCCGGGGCCATGGTCGCGGACTTCGATGGCCACCATGTCGTCCTGCCGGCGAGCCGCGATTTCCAGGCGGGGGGTGGGTAGCCGGCTCATCGCATCGAGGCCGTTGCGCAACAGGTTGACCAGCACCTGCTCCAACCGGCCGGCTTCGGCGATCACCAACAGGCCTTCGAGTTGCGGGGCGATGTCGATGCGGGCGGCGATTTCGCGGCGGCGCGGCTCGACGATCATCACGGCGTGCTCGATGGCGCTGGCCACCGTCACCGCTTGCGGCGTCGGCGCTTCCTTGCGGGCGAAGGTCTTGAGCTGGCGGACGATGCGGCCGGTGCGGTCGACCAGCTGGCTGATCATCTGCAGGTTTTCGCCGACTTCGTCGTAGCGGCCGCGGGCGAGCAGGGCCGAGGCATTGTCGGCAAAGGTCTGCAGGGCAGCCAGCGGCTGGTTGAGTTCGTGGCTGATGCCGGCCGACATCTGGCCCAGGGTGGCCAGCTTGCCGGCCTGCACCGCCGCATCACGGGTTTCGCGCAGGATCGCCTTGGTGCTTTCCAGCGCGGCAATCTGCTCGGTGAGATCGGCGGTGCGCTCGGCGATGCGCTCTTCCAGTTCGCCATAGACCCGGCGCAGTTCTTCGCGGCGCCGGGCGCGGTGACGGAAGTGGGCGGCCAGGCCGAGAGCGAAGGCGGTGGCGAAGGCGATGGCGGTAGCGACGCCGAGGGCGGCAGCCCGGGCTTCGCCGGGGTCGCCGAGCTGGACGACCTGCCAGCCGAGGCCGCCGACGGCGCGGCTGTGAATCAGCCGGTCGCGTGCCGTTTCGCCGGCCAGGGCGAGGCGAATCGGGGTGGCTGGCGCATTCGGGATGGCGCGGTCGGCCAGAGGCAGGAATGCCTGTTGGCCGTACTGGCGGGTTTCTTCGAGGCGGGCGACGGCCTTGGGGCTGAGCGGCGCCAGCGTGTGGTAGCGCAGCTTGCGGTCTGACGAGAGGAAGACCACGCCATCGGCATCGGCCAGCAGCAGCGTGTCGCCGGCGCCGATCAGCGCCTGTTCCATGGCCTCCAGCCCGACCTTGACGACGATGACGCCCAATACCTTGCCTTGGTCGCGCACCGGGGCGGCGAGAAAGTAGCCGGATTCGCCGGTGGTGAAGCCGACGCCGTAGAAGCGGCCCAGGCCGTCGGTCATGGCGTCGCGAAAATAGGGGCGGAAGGCGTAGTTGTGGCCAACGAAGCTGCGCGGCAGGCGCCAGTTGCTGGCGGCCAGCGTATTGCCCTGGGCGTCGATCAGGAAGGTGACGGCGACCGCGGCGCCTTGCTGAACGGCTTCGAGGTAGGCATTGGCGGCGGCGATGCGCTGCGGGTCGCCCGGTTCGCGCAGCAGGGCGGCCAGCGAAGGATCGAGGGCGAGCAGGCCGGGCAGCGACTCGTGGCGCGACAGCGTCGCTTCGAGCGATAGCGCGAAGGCGTCGAGGCGCTGGGCCGAACTGTGTCGCTCGCTGTCGAGATAGATCGCGAACAGGGCGCGATAGGCCAGCCAGCCGAGCAGCAGGCAAAACACTGCTGCCGCCGCGATCTGCAGCGCCGGACGGCGTTGGCGGGACGGGTTCAGCGGCATCGGCTGGCGGATGGCTTACCAGTGGTCATGCCGATCGCGCCGCTCCTGGCGGTAATTGGTCACTTCGAGACGGATGCCATCGGGATCGGCGAGGAAACAGGCCCAGTAATCGGGCGCGTATTCCGGAAAGTGGCGAGCCGGCGTGGCGTCGATGCCGAGCGCCCGCAGTTGTGCCGCGACCTGCTGCACATCCTCGATGCTGGCGACGCGCAGGCAGAAATGGTGCAGGCCGGGGGCCTCGCTGCTGTGCGGGCCGGGGCGCCTGGCCGGGCGCAGCACATAGCCGAAATGGCGGTTGAAATACTGGACGTGCGGGTCGTCACCCAGCGTGAAGCTGTTTTTGCGAAAACCCAGCACGTCCTGCAAGACACGGTCGTAGAACGCCTCGGCGCGAAGCAGATCGGAAACGGCGATGTAGATGTGGTCGATTCCGATAACTTCGGTCATGGCGGCTCCCCGGTCAGAATCGTCGATTTTAGTCGACTGCCGCCAGCTTCAACTCGTCATTGGCATGGCGCTGCTGTTCTTCCATGACCAGCCGGCCCAGTTCGCGTTTGAGGTCGTTGAAGGCGGCCGACGAGGGGTCGCGCGGCCGCGGCATGTCTACGTACTGGTCGCGCTTGACGGTTCCCGGCCGGTAGGTCATGACGACGATGCGGTCGGCCAGGTAGATCGATTCCTCGATCGAGTGGGTGACGAAGAGTATGGTCTTGCCCAGCTTCTCCCAGATGCGCAGTAACTCGTCCTGCAGATTGCGCCGGGTCAGCGCGTCGAGGGCGCCGAAGGGCTCGTCCATCAACATGATCGGTGAATCGAGGGCGAGGACGCGGGCGATGGCAACGCGCTGGCGCATGCCGCCGGAGAGATCCTTCGGGAAGCGGTCGCGAAAGTCCTTGAGGTGCAAGAGGTCGAGCAACTGGTTCACGGTGAGGTCGATCTCGGCTTTTTCCTTCTTCTGGATCTCAAGGCCGAAGGCGATATTCTGGCCGACCGTCATCCACGGGAACAGCGCGTATTCCTGAAAGACCATGCCGCGATCCGGGCCGGGGGCGAGGATCTTCTTGCCTTCGATGACGATCTCGCCGGCCGAGGGAGGCTGGAAACCGGCCACGGCATTGAGCAGGGTCGATTTGCCGCAACCGGAAGGTCCGAGCAGGCAGACGAACTCGCCTTCCTTGATGGTGAGGTTGATGTCCTTGAGGGCCACGACATTACCGCCCGGCGTCTTGAACACCTTTTCCACGTTGTTGATGAGGATTTCGTTCATGTTAGTGCTCCAGGCCGCGATGCCAGCGCAGCAGGTGATTGTTCAGGCGGCTGACCGCAGTATCGATGGCGAGGCCGAGCAGGCCGATGGTGATCATGCCGGCGATGATCTTGTCCGACCACATGAACTCCCGTGCTTCGAGAATGCGGAAGCCGAGTCCGTCATTGACCGCGATCATCTCGGAGACGATCACCACGATGAAGGCGGTGCCGATGCCGATGCGTACGCCGGCCAGGATGTACGGCGTGGCGGCAGGCAGGATGACGCGGGTGAACATCGTCCATTGATTGACCCCGAGATTGCGGGCGGCACGCAGGAAGATGCCATCCACCTGACGGACGCCGGCAATGGTGTTCATCAGTACCGGGAAGAAGGCGCCGATGGCGATCAGGAAGAAGGAGGGCGGGTTGCCCAGGCCGAACCAGAGGATCGCCAGCGGGATGTAGGCGATTGGCGGAATCGGCCGCAGGATCTGCATCAGTGGGTTGAACAGGTCGTAGATGCGCGGGCTGGCCCCCATCAGCAGGCCGAGCGGCAAGGCCAGGCCAGCGCCGATGATGAAACCGGCGATGACGCGATAGAGGCTGGAATAGGCGTCATGCAGCAATTCGCCCGAGAGCATCCAGGCGAGCGTGCTCTGGCCGGCCTCCTGCGGTTGCATCGGCAGCAGGTAGGCCCACCACTTGATGGCCACCGCCGTCGGCGAGGGCAGCAGCACCGCCGAGAACAGGCCGAAACGCGAGCCTGCTTCCCAGAGCAGCAGCAGGAGCACCGGCACGAGTGCGCCGTGGGCAAAGTCTTTCAGCTTTTGCATCGCGACCTCACTTCACCTTCAAGTCGGCCTTGGCCTTCTGCAACAGGTCGAGCTTGACCCATTCGGCGGCCTTGGGCGGCTTGGCCATGCGACCGACGCCATATTTCTGCATGAAGTCGGTGGTGATATCGATATGTTCCAGCGTCACGTCGTAGGTGTAATCGGCGTTGTCCATCGCATCCTTGAAGTCCTGCGAGGTGATCTGGCCCTTGAACATCTGTTCGCGAACATATTTGTCGGCCAGCGCCGTGTCGTTGTTGAACAGCGTGGTGGTTTCGACAAAACACTTCATCAGGCGCTGGGCGACATCCTTTTTCTCGCTGTACATCTTCTCGGTCATCACCAGCAGGCGGACCGGTTCGCCCATCTTGGTGGTGTAGGGCTTCATGATCTCGACGCCGAATTTCTTGTTCAATGCCTGCGAGGATTGCGGTTCGGACTGGCACATCGCGTCGATCTGCTTGGCGGCCAGGGCCTGGTTGAGGTCGGCAAAGGCCAGGAAGACGATCTGCACATCCTTGCCCGGCTTGTCGGACCAGGTCAGGCCGGCTTTTTCCAGTTCGGCGTAAAGCAGCAACTCGTGGGCGCCACCGCGGGTGACGCCGACCTTCTTGCCCTTCATGTCGGCCAGCGACTTGATGCCGCTATCGACGCCGGCGACGATGCGGGCGCCGCCCTTGGCAAAGCCTGCCACGGTGTAGATCGGCACGCCGTTGGCCCGACCCGAGATGGCTCCGTCGGAGGCCAGCGCGGCAATGTCGATCTCGCCGGCGACGATCGCTGGCATGATGTCCGGCCCCTTCGGGAACATCCGTTCCTCAACCTTCAGGTTGTACTTGCCGCAGGCTTCCTTCATGTAGGAGACGGCCCCGTAGTGGGCGAACTTCAGGTTGCCGAGGCGGACGACGTCAGGCGTCTGGGCGTGGGCGGCGAGTGGCGTGCTCACCGCGAAAGCGGCGAGCAGGGCAAGGCGGACGGTGGTATGCATGGATATCTCCTCCAAATTTGTTTGTTGAACCGCAAGTGGTTAGCGAACGCTGTTTGCAGGAGCTGTGCCAGCATGTTTTGTTGGTTAAGTGATTGTTACAAAAGGGTTGTTGCTTGGCTTGTGGCGGGCGGCGATGCGGATTTCCGGATTGTCAGTCCTTCTCTGTGCGGGTTTTCGCACGGGGGTTTGCGACTGGTCAGCAGGCGCGAGGCGTTGGTGCGTAGCGAGAAATGGTGCCTTGTTACACATGGATACAAATCCCGTGTCATCGTTTTCTTGATTGGCGCGTTACTTGACCATAGTCACTCGTTAGCCACGGAATTTCAGCATGATCCGCAATCCCAATACCGAATCCACTCAATTTCTTCAATCCTTGAAGGGTGCAGGCATTTCGATCAACAACGAAAATGCCGTCATCGAACGCCTTGAAGAAGCGCGTGAATGGCATTACGCCTTTACCACCTTGGTCAAGCAGGGGGAACGTATTGGCATTCGTTTCCTGGCAACGCCCCGGATGCAGTTGGCCGAATTGAAAAAGCTGTTCGCCCAGTATCGTTTTGCCGAGCACGCGGAAGCGGCCTTTGAAGCCAATCTGGTTCACTGATGGCGGGATTGTGTTTGATTTGCAAGAAAAGTGGTTGTAGTTATGTCGTTTCGTAGATTCCTGATTGCGATGGTTGCTTCATTGGCGGTGGCGGGAGCCCACGCCTGGGAGCCGACTGTCAATGAAAGCGCTTCCGAAGAGAGCTTCGTTCAAGGTAATGCCAGCGATGCGCTGGTTACGATTGCTGCGGTTCCGATGCCGCCGGCGGTCATTGAACTGGCCAATTACGCACCGAAGCTGGCTTCGTCGCATCAGTCGAAGAAAGTCAAGGCTGCCAAGCTGGCTCGTGCCAAGTCGATGCTTTCGCGTTCGGCTCGCGAGCAGATTGTGCTGGCGGCATCGACCGCCAAGCCGGACGAAAAGGCTCGTTTGAGCGCGTTCGATGACGAGGAGGCGGAAACCGGTCTCGATGACCTCGATCTGCATCGTTCGTTCAGCCAGCCTAAGCTTGCCAAGGCGCAGGATCTGGTGGACGACGAGGACGATCCGGACGTCGACTTGCCGGACCATGTCAAATTGCGACTCTTGATGGCGCGTACTCGCGCCGTCGAGGTGCTGGCTTTCAATCAGGCTGCCAAGGCGGCGCAGGCCGATGCGTCGCCCTTGTCGGAAAGCGTTGAGCAGCGCCTGCGCGAGGCACGCGAACGTGCCGTGGCGGCGCACCGCGCAAAATTCGGAGCGGTGTGACCGGTTAGACAGGTCCTCGATACGAGCAATTGAAAATGGCGATGGCTGTACCATCGCCATTTTTATTGGCTTTTGAGCAGGCGTTCTGCGACGGCTTCGAGATCGGCTTTTTTGACGACCCCCAGTTTTTTCTGGATGACCTGGCCATTGCGGTCGATGAACAATGTGAACGGCAGGCCGCCCTTGGTGTTGGCCAGTGCCTGCATGAGCGGGATTCCCTTGTCCTTGGCAACGAAGACGGGATAGTCCATTTCGTAAGCTTTTGCGAAATCTTTGGCCGGCTCGGCCTTGTCTTCGATACCGATGCCAAGCACTTCGATCTTGCCTTTGTGCTGCGCCCGGAAATGGATTAGTTCAGGTATTTCGGCTCGACAGGGTCCGCACCAGCGAGCCCAGAAATTGACGACCAGCGGCTTGCCTTTATATCGATTGAGTGCCACTGGCTTGTCATCGAGATCGTCGAGTGTGGCAGCAAACAGCGGCGCACTGCTGGGCATCTCTTCGGCGATGCTTAGGCCGGCGATCAGGCAGAGACTCAAGGTGGCAAGCAGTTTTTTCAAGGCTGGATCCTGTCGATGGGCTTTGGGGAAGATGGCGCAGATGTTAGCACCCGGTCGCCTTTTGCCAAGACGTGCTTTTACGGGCGCGCGGGGCTGCGACAATTTGCCGCACACTGTAGTCGCCTTGAATTATGAAAGAATTGATCTCTGGCAATTACTGCGGTGATCTTTCGGCCAAAATGCGCGGGTGCTTCAGAGCCGGAAGGGGCGTTAAATTCAAGTGAATAGAAAAATCCTGATCGATGTCATCGGCGTATTGTTGATCGCCTTGGTCATCGTTGTCGGCTACAAGTTATCGCCGATGCTGCTCCCTAAAGCCGATGTTACGGTGCAGCCTGATCCGGCCTGTAACCTGCATCGCCAACGCTGTAGCGTTAACTTGCCGGGCGGCGGAAAAGTCGAACTTTCATCCAGCGTGCAGCCCATTCCCATGGTTAAGCCATTCAATATTCAAGTTCTGCTGAACGGAGTCGCGGCATCGCGCGTCGAAGTCGATTTCGCCGGTCTGGAAATGAACATGGGCCTGAATCGGCCCGTGTTGCAGGATCAGGGCGGCGGACGATTCATCGCCGAAGCGACATTGCCGGTCTGCATCACAGGTGAGATGGAGTGGCAGGCAACGGTACTGATTGAAACCGCCAGCCAACGTATCGCCATACCTTACCGCTTTTCTGGGATTGCGCATCAACATGGCTGAACGAATTCTGCTGGCGTGTGCCGCGTTGCTTCTTTCGTTGGTCGTTGGTTTGGCCCTTTTCTGGCATCCGGAACCTC
The DNA here is from genome assembly GCA_003583745.1 of Rhodocyclales bacterium GT-UBC. GTDB lineage: Bacteria > Pseudomonadota > Gammaproteobacteria > Burkholderiales > Rhodocyclaceae > Azonexus. Next base: position 23,689 of record QXPY01000013.1, read on the forward strand.
CGGAGCGAGTATTGCCCAAGGCTGCTGGTGGAGGCGGCGGTGACTTCACGCTGCAGTCGGCGGCCGGGCCGGTGTCATTGAGCGACTACAAAGGCAAGGTGGTCTTGCTCTACTTCGGTTACACCTATTGCCCCGATATCTGTCCGACTTCGCTGGTTGCCACGGCAGCCGGCCTCAAGCAGCTTTCGGCCGACGAGCAGGCCAGGGTGGCAATGATCTTCATCTCGGTCGATCCCGAGCGTGATACGCCGGCGCGGCTCAAGGAGTATGTCGAGTTCTTCCATCCCAATATCGTCGGCGTCACCGGTTCGGCCGAGAGCCTGGCCGATATCGCCCGCCGCTACGGTGCCTTCTACGCCAAGCAGTCGGTGGCGACAGCCGGCGGCGGATACGTTGTCGATCATTCGGCCGATACCTATGTGATCGGCGCGGATGGCAAGCTGGTCGGCAAGATTGCCCATGCCACGCCGCCGGAGCAGGTGGCTGGCGAAATCCGCAAACATTTGCAGAAATAACCTGAAGGAGAGAATGTCCATGAAACAACTGTCCCTGCTGGCTGCCAGCCTGCTTTTCTCGGCCGGAGTCCTGGCCGCCGCGGCCGACGATATCTCGGTGCAAGATCCTTACGTTCGCCTGGCGCCACCCAATGCCCCCGCGACCGGGGCTTTCATGGTGATCAGGAATAATGGCGACAAGGACGTCAAGGTGACCAAGGCGGACAATCCGGCCTCGCGTGTCACGGAATTGCATACCCATCTCAACGACAATGGCGTGATGAAAATGCGTCCGGTGCCGGCCATCGAGATCAAGAGCAAGGGCGAGGCGGTGCTCAAGCCGGGCGGCCTGCATGTGATGATGATCGACCTCAAGGCGCCGATGAAGGAAGGCGATGTCGTGCCGATTACGCTGAGCTTCGATGACGGCAGCAGCAAGAAGGTCGATGCCAAGGTCGTCAAGCCGATGGCCATGCCGATGCCGGCCGGTGCGGCACCGATGGAACACAAGCACTAAGCAGATTTTCTGCGGGAAACAGATGGGAAAAGGGGCGGCTCGATCCGCCCCTTTTTCAATTCTTGACCGGGTGTTTGGAGAGCTTGCGCTGCAGCGTGCGGCGATGCATCTTGAGGGCGCGGGCGGTGGCCGAGATGTTGCCGTCGTTTTCGTTGAGCACGCGCTGGATATGTTCCCACTCCAGTCGATCAACTGATAGCGGCTCATCGGGGGCCGATAGATCAAGGCCGGACACCTCATCGTCGGCGAAGGCACCGAGGATGGCTTCTATTTCCACAGGTTTCGCCAGGTACTGGATGGCGCCAAGTTTGATCGCATCGACGGCGGTCGTGATACTGGCATAGCCGGTGAGTACCACAATGCGACAGGCTGGATTGATGGCCAGCAATTCAGGGATCAAGGCCAGGCCGGATGAGCCGTTGAGATTCAGGTCGAGCACCACGCGAGGTGGGAGCAAGTCCCTGGCACGTTCGAGGGCGCTTTCCGGGTCGAGGGCGCCGATGGCGTGGTGGCCGCGCCGTTCCAGTGTACGGACGAGGATGCCGTTGAAGGCGGGGTCGTCGTCGATGATCAATGTCAGTTCGTTCATGTTCTTGGCAAGGGGAGTTCGATCCGGGCAAGGGCGCCGCCTTCCTCGACATTACTCAGGTAAAGCTGGCCGCCCAGTTGTTCGATGGCGCTGCGCGTCAGCATCAGGCCGATGCCGCTGCCCTTCTCGTGTGGGGTAAATGCGGTGTGCCCGAAGTGATTGAGGACTTCTTGCGGAATACCCGGTCCGAAGTCACGGATGCTCAGTTGCCAGTGGGTTGCCGACCAATCCAGATCGAGCGCCAGTGGTGTATGCGGACTGGCATTGGCGGCATTGTTGAGCAGATTGAGCACGGCTTGCTCCAGGCGGGGATCGGCGAGTATTTCCGGGGGGGGATTGCGGTTGGCGCACGCCACGCGGCTGCTCGCATGCGGTCGGGTGGCGTGCCAGTGCTGACGTAGCGCATCGAGCCACTGGTCGACCGGTGTCATCGGCGATTTTTCCAGGCGTTCGGCGCCGGCGCGTCGCGACAGGCCGGTGATGATGTGCTTGCACACGCCAATTTGCTGGCGGAGCAGTTCGATGTCGTCGCGGGCACTTTGCGGCAGCGCCGCGTTGCTGGCAAAGTCGTGGGCGAGTTCGCCGGCGACCAAGGCCATGGTCGCCAGCGGGGTACCCAGTTCATGTGCGGCACCCGCTGCCAGTGTGCCCATCGCCATCACCCGTTCGTCACGCAAGGCCTGTTCGCGCGCGGCGGCCAGTTCGGCATCGCGCTGACGGATCAACTGCGTCATGCGTACGACGAACCAGCCGATCATCGTGGCCGAGACGACGAAAGTCAGCCACATACCGACCAGGTGCAGTCGGGTGGCGCGACTGGCGTCCGGCAGGGGGAGGGGGATGTAGTACACCATCAGCAACGAGTAGGCGCTGATGGCGGCCATGCCTATTCCCATGACGCAGGTAATGGGTAGCGTCAGGGCGGCGATGGCAACGGAGGGGAGCAACAGGGATATCAGCGGATTGGTTGCGCCGCCGCTGAAAAAGACCAGTCCGCTCAAGGTGAAGATGTCGATCAGCAACTGGCTGAACAATTCGTTTGCACTGGCGGTGGTGGCGTTCTGAATGCGCCACTGGACGCCAAGGTTGATGCCCAGCGCCACGCAGAGAATTGCCAGCATGGGTGCGATCGACAGTGGAATGTCGAGCCAGCCGGGGACAAACAAAACCAACAGGAACATGCTTGCCAGAACCGGCCAACGGCTGTGTACCAGGCGGCGCAGGGTCGCCAGATGGTCGGCGCTGGCGGTGGAACAGGAGATGAAAGGCATGGATCGGATTATGCGTGATTTGTATCAATTTTCAGGCGTTTGCCCGGTGCGACAATTCGCCGCAGTCTGCTCCGGAGTTCAATCGCATGCGTTTTTCACGTTTTTCCGCCGTCTTTTTTATTGCTTTGCTGGCTGGCCAGACGGTGTTGGCTGCCGATCTGGAGAAAGGCAAGGAAATCAACGGTACCTGCGCCGCCTGCCATGGCGATAACGGCCAGGGTGGCAAGAAAGGGGAATATCCGCGCATCGCCGGGCAGCGTCCTGCCTATATCGAGAATCAACTAAAAAATTTCCGGGCGCGGACCCGGGTCAATATTCCGATGTTCCCTTATACCCAGGAACGCGAGTTGTCCGATGAGGACATCAAGGACATCGCCGCCTATCTTGCGTCAATCGAACTGCCCGCCAAAATGCCGACCTATACCGGCCAGGAGGATGCGCTGACCAAGCTGCTGATGGCCGAGAAGGTGATGATCATTCCGCGCGCCGAAGGCAATCTGGAGAATGGCGAGGCCATCTATCAGAAACAATGTGCTGCTTGTCATGCCAAGAGTGGCAAAGGGCGCGGCATGTTCCCGATGCTGGTCGGGCAATACACCAATTACCTCAAGAGACAGGTCGATCTGTATCTCAAGGGCGACCGTCCGCATGACGAAGAGGGCATGGAAGGCCGCCTGAATGCGCTGAAGGCCAGCGATATCCAGGATATCCTGGCTTACCTGACTTCGATCCAGGAGCCGAAGGAATGAAGACTGCCGGACTTTTTCTGCTCGCCAGCCTGATGGCGCCAACGGTCTGGGCACACGGCCATGCCGGTCCGGTCGATGACGGCATGCCGGACGCCGAACGTATCCGCTTCTGCGAGCGGGTGCGCGATCATGCGCTGCAAGCCTTTTACAACCGCGACAAGGGGCGGCCGATGAAGCTGTTCGACGAGGATGGCAGCGACGGGGCGCGTATCACCAACCGGATCATCCGCCGCATCTACGAAGAACCGCAGATTTCAAGTCCGAAGAAGGCCGAGGCTTTCGGACGGGCAACCTGCAACGAAATGATGGGCAGCAAGCCGGCGCCGGAATAATCCGGCACCTTGCCTCAATCGCCGAAGGCGGCGCTGAGAGCGGCGATCATGTAGCCGTGGTCGAGCACGCCGGCGCTTTCGCGAATGCTGTGCATGGCCCACATCGGCGAACCGACGTCCACGGCCGGAATGCCCAGGCGGGCCGCCAGGATCGGACCGATCGTGCTGCCGCAACCGAGATCGGTGCGGTGGGCGTATTGCTGGCAGGGCACGCCGGCCCGCTGGCAAATCGCCATGAAGCGGGCGGCAGTTTGCGCATCGGTGCTGTAGCGCTGATTGGCATTGCTCTTGATCACCGGCCCGGCATTGACCAGCACGCGGTGGCAAGGTTCGTAGGCAGCCGGGAAGTTCGGATGCCAGGCATGCGCCATGTCGGCGCTGATGAAGAAACTGCGTGCCAGCACCCGGCGCTGATCTTCGCCATCCAGGCCGGTGCTGCCGGCCAGGCGGCCGAGGACATCCTGCAGGAAACTGCCACCAGCGCCAACCGCACTTTCGCTACCGACTTCCTCGTGATCGAAGAAGGCGCAGAGCGCCGTGGCGGCCGGGGCCGTGGTGGCAAGCAGGGCGCTGAGCGCGGCATGGCAGGAGGCCAGGTTGTCGAGCTGGCTGTTGGCGACGAACTCGCTGTCGGCGCCCCACAGGCTGCCTTTTTGCGTGTCGTAGGCGTTGAGTTCCCAGGTCAGCAGGTCTTCCGGGGCGACGCCGAGGGCATCGGCGATCGGCTGGCGGAAGCGGGCTTCGGCCCGGGTGCCGTCCTCCGAAACACCAAGGATGAGTGGCAGTTCGGTTTGTTTGTTGAATTTCAGGCCGCTTTCATTGACCTCGCGGTTCATGTGGATGGCCAGGTTGGGCAGGCGCAGCAGCGGGCTGTCGAAACGGATGAGTTGGGTAGCAAACCCCGTTGCGGTACGCACATTGACCCGGCCGGCCAGCGACAGGTCGCGGTCGGCAAAGGTGGCGAGAATCGGCCCGCCATAGACCTCCACGCCCAGGCGGACCATGCCGGCCGCGTCCTCGGCCGGTTTCGGCTTGAGGCGCAGGCCGGGCGAATCGGTATGGGCGCCGATTAGGCGCAGGCCCACGTCGACAGCCGGGGCGTGGCCGACGATGAAGGCAATGATCGAGGAGCCGCCGCGCACGACGTAGCAACGGTCGCCGGCCTGAAGCTGCCAGCGCTCGGCTTCTTGGAGGCGGCGGTAGCCGGCGGCGAGCAGACGCGTTTCGCAGGTCTGGACGGCGTGCCACGGGCTTGGGCTGGCATCGATGAAGTCGAGCAGATCCTGCGCCTGGGCGCGATTGGCAGGGGTGGGGGTCATGTCGTTCCTTGTTCTTGGCATGCTTCAAGCAGGATTTCGGCGACTGCCGGCGCATAAAACAGCGTGGTGTGTCCGCCAGCCGGCAGTTCGACGTCGCGGGCACCGGCCAAACGCTGCAAGTCTTGGGGCATCACGTAATTGTCGTAGGGGTTGCGCAGGCTGATCACGGGCACCTTGAGCGGTTCGTCAGCCATGTCCTGCAGCCATAGCGATCCCGGTTCCATTTCCCGGGCGTTTTGGCCGAAAGCCAAGCGGGCCAGGGCGGAGCCGCCGTGTGGCGTGGCCAGGGTAATCAGCTTGGCGACCCGGGCGATGCCGTGACGTGCAAGATAGGAGCGGCAAACCAGACCGCCCATGCTGTGCGCCACCAAGGTGACCTGCTTGGCTCCGCTGGCGGTGCAGACCGCTTCGATGCGCTGGTTGAGCAAGGGCACCATCTTGCCCATGCTGCCGTAGGGAGGGGTCAGGCTGACGCTGGCCACGGTGAACCCGGCAGCTTCAAAGCGACGGCGGAGCAACCACCATACGCCGCGGCTGCAGCCATAGCCATGGACGAAGAGAACGACCGGCCGGCCTTGATGGAGTCGGTCGGCGGGCATCCACAGGCGTTCGAAAGGCAGGACGAGCAGGAATGTGAACAGGAACGCCAGGTATTCATCCCAGATCATTTTTGCGGTCCGCGCAAAGCCCAGGCGCGGAGCCGGCGAGGCGAGGGCCATGCCGAACATCCAGGTGACGGCGTTCAAGCTGGCACGCACGCCGAGCAGGAGTCCAACCGCACCGGCGATGGCGTAGCTCCAGTCGAGATGAAGCAACGATCGCCCAACGGCAAGGTATGCGGCGATTTCCATCGCCATCCAGAGGAGCAGGGAAATCGCAACCATCGTCAAATCAACCCGTGGCTTCGGCTGGGGGCTTGGGCAGCCAGATGCAGGCGCCTTTCGATTCCTTGTCGATTCCGGCCAGAACGCGGGCATGTTCTCCCAACTCTTCGTCGCTGGCTCGACGCACCAGCAACGCCTTGCGGACGCGAGCGACCCCGTTGGCGTCGAATTGCTTGCGCGGGGCCGCATCTGGCTCGATCATCAGGCTGTTCTGGCCGCGCGTCATGGCCAGGAACACTTCCGCCAATAGTTCGGTATCGAGCAGGGCGCCGTGCAGGGTCCGGCTCGAGTTGTCGATCTCGTAGCGTTCGCACAAGGCATCGAGGCTGTTGCGCTTGCCCGGGTGCAGATCCTTGGCCATGCGCAATGTATCGGTCACGCCGGCACAGACGGTTTCGACCGGGACCCGGTCGAGGCGGCGTAGCTCGGCATTGAGGAAGCCGATGTCGAACGGCGCGTTGTGGATGACCAGCTCGGCGCCGTTGATGAATTCCAGGAACTCATCGACGATATCGGCAAACTTCGGCTTGTCGGCGAGGAACTCAAGCGTGATGCCGTGTACAGCCTGGGCGCCGGCATCGATTTCACGTTCCGGATTGACGTATTTATGCAGATGGCGGCCGGTCAGGCGCCGGTTTTCCATCTCGATGCAGGCCACTTCGATGATGCGGTGCCCCGAGCGCGGGTCGAGACCGGTGGTTTCAGTATCAAGGACAATTTGTCGCATGGTTATGACTTCAGTTCTTCAATGCCGCGATTGGCCAAGGCGTCGGCCCGTTCGTTTTCGGGATGGCCGGCGTGTCCCTTGACCCAGATCCATTCCAGCTTGTGTTGTTTGACCTGTGCATCCAGTTGCTGCCAAAGGTCAGCGTTCTTGACCGGTTTCTTGTCGGCGGTTTTCCAGCCGTTACGTTTCCAGCCGTAAATCCACTCGCTGATGCCTTTCAGGACATACTGCGAGTCGGTGTACATTTTGCCGGTGATTGGGCGCTTAAGTAACTCGAGGGCACGGATGGCAGCCAATAGCTCCATACGGTTATTGGTGGTTTCGCGTTCCCCCCCCCAGATTTCCTTCTCATGCGGCCCGAGGCGGAGAATTGCTCCCCATCCACCAGGGCCGGGATTGCCCTTGCAGGCACCATCGGTAAAAATTTCGACGATTTCTTCAGCAGCCATCGCTTTCCTTGTGTGCCACGGTGCGCAACCCCTTGGCGCGCACCGGCTTTTTACGCCAGTTGGGAGTGATCAAACGCATGGCGTGGGTGCGTTTGATGGCGCGCAGTACATAGACCCCCCCGGAAAATCCCCACCAGCGACGGCCGGCAGCTTCAAGAAAGTGCCACCGTTGAAGCCATTTCTGGCCGTCGCAGGGGGGCGCAAAACAGCCGAAATCGGCTGCCTCGACTTCGAAGCCGAGCAGCTTCAGCCAGTCCTTGAGACGCGGTGCGGATAGATAACTGCCCTGCCAGGGAAAACTTCCGGAACGGCGCGTTGCCTTGCGGACACCCCAAAGTGATAGCGGGTTGAAACCGGTCAGAATAATCTGCCCTTCGGGGATCAGCACCCGCTCTGCCTCGCGCAGGATCTGGTGCGGATTGTCGCTGAACTCGAGTACATGGGGCAGGACGATCAGGTCGATACTGTGCGAGGCGAATGGGAGTGCCGTCAATTCACAGCACACGTCGACCAAGCCGCCATCCGCGGCTTTCTGGCGTAGTGGGATGCGATTGGTACGCAGAAAGTCGCGTTGCGGCAGGCCGCATTGCACTGCGTTGAAGCCGAAGACGTCGGCAACCAGGGTGTCGAGGGTGTGCTGCTCCCAGTCAAGCACATAGTGTCCTTGCGGTGTTTCCAGCCATTCATCGAGGCCGGGAATTGACATCCGGGTCGCGCGGCTCGATAGTTCCGGTATGTTATCTGTCTCGCTCATTCCCGCATTCAAGGACAATTACATCTGGTTGCTGACCCGGGGCGGGCGCGCCGCCGTGGTTGATCCGGGTGATGCCGCGCCAGTTCAGGCCCGTCTCGAAGCAGACGGACTGGTCCTGGAAAGCATCTTGATCACGCATCACCATGCCGATCATCAGGGGGGTGTTTCCGCCTTGGTCGAGCGCTGGCAACCCAAAGTGTACGCTCCGGGCAGCGAGTCTATCACAGGCTGCACCCAGCCTCTGGCGGGCGGCGAAGGTATCGAAATTCTCGGCCAAGGCTTCGCGGTGATGGCCGTGCCCGGCCATACGCTCGGACATCTTGCTTACTATGCGCCGGGTATGCTTTTCTGCGGCGACACCTTGTTTGGTGCTGGATGCGGTCGGCTGTTCGAGGGGACGCCAGCCCAGATGGTGGCGGCGCTCGAGTCGATCGCGGCATTGCCGGCCGAGACGGCTGTTTATTGTGCCCACGAATATACCGAGATGAACCTGCGTTTTGCCTTGGCGGTGGAGCCGGAGAATCCGCGCTTGCTGCAGCGCTGTCGGCAAGTGGCGGCGTTACGGGAGGCTGGGCAGAGCAGCGTGCCCTCTACCTTGGCCGAAGAATTGGCGACCAACCCGTTCTTGCGTTGCACCGAACCCGCCGTGGTTGAGGCGGCGCGGCAACACGGGGCGGATGGCACGTCGAAGACGGCCGTATTCGCCGCAATAAGGGGCTGGCGGAACAGCTTCTAGATTACTTCTGGTTCAGGCGCGTACTGATGCGCTCCAGGGTGTCGAGGATGCGAGCCGCGTTGAACGGCTTGACGATGAAACCGCTGGCACCGTTTTCGATCGAGTTCTGAACGGTTTCCGGATCTGCGTTGCTGGTGATCATGACGATTTCTGTGATTGGGCGCGCTGCCTTGATTTCGAGCAGCGCTTCCAGCCCGTCCTTCTCCGGCATCATGACATCCATGCAGACGATATCCGGCTTGAGGCGTTCGGCCATTTCGACGGCGATACTTCCGTTTCGTGCTTCGCCGATGACCTCATAGGCCTCGCCACGCAGAATGCCGCGCAGGATGGTGCGCATCATGTCGTTATCATCGACGATCATTACGGTTGTACGCTTCGGCATGTCAGTGGCAGAGCAGGGGGGCGCAGCGGCAGACGCGGTCACGCCCGTCGTGTTTGGCTTGGTAGAGGGCGCGGTCGGCTGCGCTGATCAGGATTTCGGGATTTTCGTTCTCAACCGGGACATGGTTTGCAATGCCGATGCTGAGCGTGACGCGGCCCTGTGGGGATTCGGCATGGGGAATGTTCAACGCATGTACGGCATGACGGATTTTTTCCGCCACGAAAAGAGCTCCCCCGATCGAGGTTTCCGGCAGCACGACGACAAACTCCTCGCCGCCGTAGCGTGCGACGATATCGGAGGCGCGGTCCATGACCGACTGAATGGCCGAAGCCACTTGACGCAGGCAATCGTCGCCGGCTTGGTGACCGTAAGTGTCGTTAAATCGTTTGAAATGGTCGACGTCACACATCATCAGGGCGACGCTGCATTCGGCACGACGGGCTCGCCGCCATTCCCGGGCAATGAAATCGTCGAACAAGCGGCGATTCGAAATGCCGGTCAATCCATCGATTGCGGACAGGCGCTTGAGCTCCTGATTGGCACTATCGAGTTTGCGGGCAAGCACGACCAGGGAAGTGCGCATCTGGATGATGCGCTGCATGGCGCGGATTTTAGCGCCGAGCACGACTTCGCTGATTGGTTTGGATAGATAGTCGTCGCCGCCGGCGGCGATCCCGCGCTCGATGTCTTCGTCGCGGTTGAGTGAAGAGAGAAAGATGATCGGCGTCCAGCCGCCATTGACTTCCAGCGCGCGCAAGCGATGGGCAACGGCAAAGCCATCGAGATCGGGCAGGATGATGTCAAGCAGGACGAGATCGGGTTTTTCGGCCTGGAATACCTCGATTGCCCGTTCGCCACAATCCGCCTGAATCGCGGTGGCACCAAGGCGTTCAACATACTGGCTGATAACCAGCAGACTGGTGCGCGTGTCGTCGACAACGAGGATTTTCATGACTAACTTGAAATGGGAGCTTTCGCAGTCTAACGGCAATAGGTCTTGAAGAACAGCAAGGCTGCAATCGCTATGCCAACGGCAAACACGCCCCAGGCGATGCCGTGCAGCAAGGCCTGGCGGGTTTCATAGTGGGCCGGGCGACGGCGCAGCGTGAAATAGCGCTGAAATTCGCCAAAGGTGACGACGATGGCCAGCATGAAAAAAATCATGCCGAAGAACAGGAAAATGATCGGACCGTTCGACAGGTCGCGACAACTGGAAGCAGTCAGATGGAGGTAGCGCAGGACCGAATCTGTCTGGAAGGCGAATTGGGCTACCACGTAAGCCAGAAAGCCGAAGCCGAGTATCAGTCCGATACCGAACCAGGTTTCGCCCTTTTTAAATTGCTCCAGTACCGCCAGTAGATCGTCAATCAGCCATTTCATGAGAGTTTTGCCACGTTTCGAATTCGCGCAATGTGCTAAATTCAGCATAAATACAGTACGGGCGGTAGATTAGCATGACGCAGCAACAAGACCTTAAATCGATTCATCACCGTCTCGGCGAGGTCGCCCGTTCTCCGTATGTCAAACGCTTTGGTCGGGGCTTGGTGATTTTCCTCCTGGTTTTTGGCGTTTTGGGCTATTTTGCGGCGCCACCCCTGCTCAAATCGGTCTTGCTCGACCAGCTTTCCCATATTTTGCACCGGCAAGTCAGTATCGAGAAAATAGAGATCAGTCCTTACGCGCTATCCGCCAAGGTGAGCGGCGTCTCAATCAGTGGGGAGGACGGCAAGGAGGTCGCCGGTTTTGACGAGTTGTTCGTCAATTTGTCAGCGGCGTCGATTTTCAAAATGGCGGCCGTCATCGATGAAATCCGTTTGCAGGGTCCGCGCTTGGCGCTTACCCGCCTGGCCGACGGTCGCTACGACATTTCAGATTTGCTTGATGAGTGGATGAAGCCGTCTGATGAGCCGGATAGTCCCCTACCGCGCTTTTCGCTCAATAACATTCAGATCGTTGGCGGCAAGGTGAATTTTGATGACCGCCCGGAAGCGACAATCCATCGACTGAGCGATATCAACCTGAGCCTGCCTTTCATATCGAGTTTGCCTTATCAAGCGGATATTCTCGTCGAGCCGCGTTTTTCGGCCACTATCGACGATTCGCAACTGCTGCTCGAAGGACGCAGCAAACCTTTTGCCGGAAGCCATGAGAGTGAACTGGGTCTTGATCTCGACCAGTTCGATCTCGGCCGGCTGCAAGCGTATTTGCCGGACAGTTTTCCGCTTCGCCTGAGAGCGGGGAAACTCGATTCGGAACTGAAAATCGTCTTCAAGGAATCGAATGATCATGTCTTTTCCCTGGTGGTTCTTGGTCAGGCCCATGTCTCGGGCTTGGCGCTGAGCGAAGCCGGTGGTCAGCCGCTGCTCGGCTGGAAGCGGCTGGACGTCGAGATCGACAAGGCGGATCTCCTGAACCGGCAGTTCGCCATCAAGACGGTGCTCCTCGACGGTCTGGAGGCCAATCTGTCGGTGAGTCGCCAGGGCGAATTCAATATTCTGATGCTGGCCGACAAGTTAGGGCGGCCATCTGGCGATGCCAAGCCGCTTGCCGCGACGCCGGAAACGGTCTGGTCATTGGGAGAGTTCGTACTACAAAATGGCTTGGTACATTGGCACGATCTGTCCAAGCAGACGCCGGTCGTAGGGGTAATTCGCGATTTGAACGTCCATGTCGGTTCGCTTGACAGTCGTCTAGCCAAGCCGATCGAGATTGTCGAAGCAAGTTACCAGGCTGATCTGGGTGAGCGTTTTCGTCTGGAACGGATGATCGCCAAAGGCGTACGGATCGATTTGGCGGCCCACCGGATCGACATTGCCGAGGTGGTCAATCGACAGACCCGTGCGCGCATGCTGCGTAAGGCAGATGGGCAAATCGAGTGGGTTGGCTCGCCCGTCTTGAAGACGATTCGTGCCACCGATGAGAAGGTGGCTGACGAGAAGCCGTGGATCGGCACGGTCGACAAGTTGTCAATCGAGGATCTGGCTTTTCGCTTCGAGGACCAGGCCGTCAGTCCGGCTGCGGTTCAGGAACTGGATGGGTTCAGCCTGCATGGTGAACACCTCACCAACGAGCCGGGCAAGGCGGGCACGCTCGGGCTCAAGGGCAAGGTCAACAAGAAGGGAGATCTAAGGGTTGATGGCAAGGTACAGATCATGCCGCTGGATGTGGCGCTCAAGGTCGAAACGGTCGCTATTCCGGTCATGCCCTTACAGCCGTACTTTGGTGAGCAGCTGAATATTGCCTTGGCGCGTGGTCAGGTATCCAACAAGGGGGAACTATCGGCGCAGATCGACAAGGATGGACTGAAGGCTGGCTACAAGGGCTCCATGACCCTGGGGGATTTTCTGGCCGTAGATAGGGTTAATAGTGCCGACTTCCTGAAATGGAAATCGCTATATTTCGGCGCGGTCGATCTGGGGCTTCAGCCCATGCGTATCCAGATTGGAGAAATAGCGCTATCGGATTTTTATTCGCGACTCATTCTTAATCAGAGCGGGCGCCTCAATTTGCAAGATATTCTCCGTAGGCCGGCTGCCGAGGCAGAGCGAGCCACTCAACCTGCCGCGCCAGTGGTTGAGGCCAAAGCGTCGGGTAAGGCGCCATTGCCGATCAAGATCGCCAAAATCACCTTGCAGAATGGCACGGTGAATTTCTCGGATTTCTTTGTCAAGCCGAATTACTCGGTCAATATCACGAGGTTGGGGGGGCGTGTCACCGGGTTGTCATCGACCGAGAACAGCGTGGCTGATATGGATTTGCGTGGCAGCTATGCCAATTCGGCCCCCGTGCAGATCGTTGGTCGGCTGAATCCGCTGGCGGCCAAGTCCTATCTCGATGTTAAGGCCGATATTACCGGGGTCGATCTGGTCGGGTTGTCGCCCTATGCCGGCAAGTATGCCGGTTACAACATCGAGAAAGGCAAACTGTCGCTCAATCTGGCTTACAAGCTTGAAAACAATCAGTTGAGTGCAGATAACCGTTTGTTCATCGATCAGTTCACCTTCGGCGAGAAGGTCGATAGTCCCGATGCCACTACGCTACCGGTCAATTTGGCGATTTCGCTGCTCAAGAACAACCGTGGCGAGATTGATCTGAATTTGCCGATTTCGGGGTCGCTCGACGATCCTCAGTTTTCGGTCGGAGGTTTGATCGTCAAGGTGGTGGTCAATCTCTTCGTCAAGGCTGTGACTTCGCCTTTTGCCATGTTGGGCTCGATGTTCGGAAATGGTGAAGAGTTGTCCTCTGTCGAGTTTGCGCCCGGGCGGGTGGCAATCAGCGCGGCTGCGGTCAGAAAGCTCGAAGCCCTGGGCAAGGCCCTGGTCGAGCGCAGTCGTCTGAAGCTCGAAATTACCGGTCTGGCCGACCCCGATGCAGATAAAGAAGGGATCAAGCGGGTGGCTATCGAGCGTCTGGTCAAGGCAGAAAAACTGAAGGATGTCCTGGGCAAGAACGGCGAAGGGAATTCGCTGGATAGCATCGAAATCGCTGCCGATGAATACAAGACCTACCTGACTCGCGCCTACAAGGAAGCCCGTTTCCCGAAACCGCGCAATGTCATCGGTTTGCAGAAGGAGTTACCGGTCGAGGAAATGGAAAAGTTGATGCTGGCCAATCAGAGCGTCAGCGACGAGGATATCCGGACCTTGGCGGCTCGTCGGGCCGAGGCAGTGCAAGGATGGCTGGTTGAACAAGGCAAGGTACCGGTGGAACGTATTTTCCTCTTGCCTCCGAAGCGTGTGACGGATGAAAAGAGTCAAGGCGGTCGGGTCGATTTTTCCTTGAGATAAGCAGTTAACGACAAGGTCATCATGAGTGAGACAACAGGGCTGGCCCTGGCAGCGGGCGTGGTCGTCGTCATCCTCCTGCAGGTGGCGTTGCTGCTACGTGGTCAGCGTCGCCCCGACGATGCCTTGCGCTTCCGCGATGTGCAGGAAAGCCTGGAAAAAGGTATGGCGCGCCTCGAGCGCGAGTTGCGTGAAGAACTGGCGCGCAGCCGCCGCGAGGATGCGGAAGAGGCCTTCCGTGACCGCGAGGAACGAGCCCAGTCGGCGAATTTGCTGGCCCAGGCGCTGACGACGCAAGTCGCTCAGTTTGGCAGCGGGCAGTCGGAGCGCCTGGACATGTTTGCCCGCGAACTGAATCGTTTTTCCCTAGGTCTGGATGAGCGTTTCGAACGCCTCAAGCTGTCGGTGGAGGGACGCCTGGCCGCCATACAGAGCGATAATGCGACCCGTCTGGAAGCGATGCGCCAAACCGTCGACGAAAAGCTGCACGCGACCTTGGAGCAGCGCCTGGGCGAGTCTTTCAAGCAGGTCAGTGATCGCCTGGAGCAGGTGCACCGAGGCTTGGGCGAGATGCAGACCCTGGCGGCCGGTGTCGGGGACTTGAAAAAAGTGCTGACCAACATCAAGACGCGCGGCACATGGGGCGAGGTCCAATTATCGGCCTTGCTTGAACAGTTGCTTGCCGCCGAGCAGTTTGCTGCCAATGTGGCGATCCGGCCGGGTAGTAACGAGCGTGTCGATTTCGCTATTCGCTTGCCCGGAAAAGCTGATTCTGGCGTGGTCTGGTTGCCGATCGATGCCAAATTCCCGATCGAGGATTATTTGCGCTTGATCGATGCGCAGGAGCGTGGTGACGGTACGGCGGTCGAGGAGGCGGCGAAAGCTCTCGAGGTCAGGCTGAAGGCAGAAGCACGCAGTATTCTTGAAAAATACGTAGTGCCGCCGCTGACGACGGATTTCGCACTGCTCTACCTGCCGATCGAGGGCTTGTATGCGGAGGCCTTACGCCGGCCCGGGCTAGCCGAAATGCTGCAGCGCGAATTCCGGGTCAGCCTGGCCGGGCCGACTACCCTGGCCGCTTTGCTGAACAGTTTGCAGATGGGCTTTCGCACCTTGGCCATCGAGCAGCGTTCGGCCGAGGTCTGGGCTGTGCTCGGAGCGGTCAAGACGGAGTTCGGGAAATTCGGCGAGGCCTTGGCGCATACGCGCAAGAAGCTCGACGAAGCGAGCAACAGTATCAGCCGGGCTGAAACCCGAACGCGCCAACTGTCGCGTAAATTGAAGGACGTCGAGGCCTTGCCGGTGGCGGAGTCAGAAAAATTATTTGCAGTGGGGGGGGGATTCGATGGCGAAGAAGAATGAACTGGAGGCGCTGTTTCGCGCGACGTGTTATCGGGTTTTTCTACCCGGTGGTCACTGCGATCTCAGAATTGGGAAAGAAAGCGAGGTGTTGCGGGATTGGTTGGAGACTTCGGGCCATGCCTGCTTTTCCATTCTGACGGCCTACAACCCCGGTGCGGTCGAGGTCGATGCGGCCAGCAACGCCGAGCGCCAGGCGCAGCTGGAATGCGAATTGCTGGAAGGGAACTATGAGCCGTATGCCGGTGAGAACGTCGCCGACGACGACGCATGGCCAACCGAGGAGAGTTGTTTCGTTCCCGATCTGGTCCCCGAGGACGCCTGTGCGTTGGCCGAGGATTTCGGTCAATGTGCCGTGGTGTGCGGCGGCAGCGATGGTGTGCCGCATCTGGTCTGGATAGAAAGCAGTGGCGAATAATGGCGAAACATATCGGACGTTTTGAAGTCCGGCGGGAACTGGGACGAGGCGCGCAGAGCACGGTCTATCTGGGCTTTGATGCCCAGTTGCAGCGTGAAGTCGCGATCAAGACGGTTCATTTTTCGCGGCCCGATCCGGCGCAGAACAGAACCCTGCTCGATGAAGCGCGCACGGTCGGCAAGCTGCGCCACCCGAATATCGTGCCGATTTTCGAGGCAGGCGAAGAGGGGGGCGATCTCTATCTGGTGTTCGAATACGTTCCGGGCAAAAACCTGGCTGAATTCCTGCAAGTCAGTGGCGCATTGTCTCCGGTCAAGGCGGTCAGCATCCTGCGCCCGATTCTCGATGCGGTGGCGCATGCGCATGCGCAAGGCATCATTCATCGCGATCTGAAGCCTTCGAACATCCTGCTGGACGAAAATGCGATGCCGAGGGTGATGGATTTTGGCATCGCCATGCGCAGCGGTGGCGCCAGCGATGCTGCCGATGAGTATTCGGGTACGCCGGCTTACATGGCTCCGGAGTATGTCGAGAAGCGAGAATCGAGCGAGCGCAGCGACATTTTTGCGGCGGGCCTGATTCTCTATGAAATGTTGGTCGGCCAACGCGCGGTGACAGGGGGCAACATCTTCCAGGTCATGCACCGGATTGCCAACGAAGATATCCGGCTACCCGCTTCGGTATCGATCGATGATCGTTTGAGCGGTGTGCTGTACAAGGCGCTGGCACGTGACCCGATGGTGCGTTATCAGACGGCCACGCAGTTTGCCGAAGCGCTCGATAATTATCTTGATCCCGACGATGAGGCGGCGGGCAATCCTGAAGGCAAGCAGGCAACAATCGACTTCCTGTTGCGTCGGATGCGTCACAAAAGTGATTTTCCGGCCTTGTCCGAGTCGGTCAGTGCCATCAATAAAATCGCCAACAGTGAAACGGAAAGCGTCAATAAGTTGTCCAGTTCGATCTTGAAGGATTTCGCGCTGACCAACAAGATTCTCCGCCTGGTCAATTCGGCCTATTTCCGGCCGGCCGGCGGCGGCAATATCAGTACGGTTTCGCGCGCGGTCATCGTGCTCGGGTTCGAGGCGGTACGTAATATTGCGATCACGGTGCTGTTGTTCGAGCACCTGCAGAACAAGAGCAACGCCAATCAACTCAAGGAAGATTTTCTGCGGGCCAATCTGGCGGGCATCCTTGCCAAGGATATTTCGGCGACGGCGCAGATGCGCGACCTGGAGCAAACGTTTATCTGCTCCTTGTTTCACAGCCTGGGACGCCTGTTGTCGCAATATTATTTTCCCGAGGAGTCCGATGAGATTCGCCGAGTGCTTGCTCAGAAAGCTTGTTCGGAAGACAACGCGGCCTTGCAGGTGCTGGGGATTTCCTTCGAGGACCTGGGTATCGCAATCGCCCGTCAATGGGGTTTTCCGCCGCTGATCGTCGGGACCTTGCGCCGCTTGCCGGCCGGACCGGTCAAAACACCAAACAGCCAGGAAGATCGGCTACGCGTCATGTCCGCATTCTCCAACGAGTTGTGCGACGTCATTGCCCAAACGACTCCCGAGGCACGCGACCGGGAGATCAGGAAAGCCATGACGCGCTATTCGTCGGTTATCGCCCTGGATCAGAAAGAACTTCAGCAGACGGTCAAGCGGGCCGTGGAGGAAGTGGCCGATTTTGCCCGGGTCATCCACCTCAATCTTCAGCAGACGACTTTCGGCAAGCAAATGCGCCAATTTGCGCGAAATGGCGGGGAAGAAGGAAATGCTGACGGGGAAACCGATGCCGAATCGCTCAATGGCACCGTCCTGCATGACGGTACGCCGTTCGATGCTGAAGACGAGAGCGGCGAGCTGCCTTCGGCAGTTGATGCGCAATCCGTGTTGACCGCCGGTATTCAGGATATCAGCAATACCCTGGTCGACGGTTTCAAGCTCAACGACATTCTCCGCATCATTCTCGAGACGATGTATCGGGCGATGGGGTTCAAGCGTGTGCTGCTCTGTATTCGCGATGCCAAGAACGGCACCATGCAGGGGCGTTTCGGATTTGGGCCCGATACCACCGAGATCGCCAAGCTTTTTCGCTTCCCGCTGACTTTCACGCCAGATATTTTTCATGTCGCGACGTCGAAAGGGGTCGATATCCTGATCAATGACATCAACGACCCGAAAATTGCGGAACGCATACCCGAGTGGTTTCGCAAGGCGCTTCCGGCTCGATCTTTCGTGCTCTTTCCGCTCAATATCAAGGGCAATCCGGTGGCCCTGATCTATGCTGATCGCGATGAGGCAGGCGGAATTTCGATTCCCGAGAAAGAGCTGTCCTTGCTGCGTACGCTGCGTAACCAGGCTGTGCTGGCGATCAAGCAGGGGGGCTGAGAGGCGTCCGGGTAATAAAAAGAGCCCGCATGTGCGGGCTCCTGACTAGCGTTTGGTGATCCGGTGGCCTACCAGAGCTTCCACCAGGCGACTTTCCGCGTCAGTCCGTCACGGTAAAACCGGCTGTTCGGGAAGTTTTTCTTCATGACGCGGTCGGCATCATCGCGCAAGTCGTTCATGCCCAATTTGTCATAAGCGGTATAGAGAATGAACATGGCCTCTTCGATTGCCGGGGCCTGAGGATAGGTTTGAATGACGTACTGAGCGCGGTTTGCGGCGGCGATGTAGGCATTCCGGGCGATGTAATAGCGTGCCACATGCACTTCCTGGGAGGCCATGGCATTGACCAGATAGTTCAGGCGCTTGGTCGCGTCCGGCGTGTATTTGCTGTTCGGGAAACGGGTGACCAGTTCACGCAAGGCATCAAAGGCGGCACGTGCCGCTTTGGGATCGCGTTCGGTCGGGTCCTGACTGCTGATATAGCCGACCAAGCCGAGATCTTCATTGAAATTGATCAGACCTTTCAGGTAATAAACGTAATCGACGGCGGGATGATTGGGGTGAAGCTTGATGAAACGGTCGCAGGCAGCCAGGGCTGAGCCGGTTTCACCGCCTTTCCAATAGACATAGCCGAGTTCCATTTGCGCCTGTTGGGCAAATCGGCCGTAGGGGAAGCGCGACTCCAGTTTTTCGAGATATTTGGCAGCCTTGTCCCAAGTGCCGTCAGCTTGAGCATCCTTGGCCTCGGCGTACAGCTTGCTGGCCGACCAGCCTGCTGTTTCATCCGGCGTATTTCCCATCGAGCCACAGCCGGCTGCGACAGCGGCAATCAAAAGTACCAGCAGCAGACGGAAGAAAGCAGGGAAAGACTGGAATGCGGGTAAACTTCGCATCATGAATGATCCTATTGAAGATTCCGGCGATTATAGCCGAACTGAGCCGCTCCACCTGACGGTTCCTGACGCCAGCTACGGTCGGCGGCTTGATCAGGTGCTGGCCGAACTGCTGCCGCAACATTCCCGCAACCGCCTGCAAGGCTGGATCAAGGATGGTTGCGTCCAGGTTGATGGCAAGCCCGAGAGCGAACCGAAACGCAAGTTGCTAGGGGGCGAGCACCTGGTGGTCGACGAGCCGCTGGATAGCCTTACCTTGGCCGAGCAGCCGGAAGATATTCCGCTCGATATCGTGTTTGAGGATGAAACCATCCTGGTCATCAACAAGCCGGCCGGTCTGGTCGTACATCCAGGTAGCGGTAACTGGAGCGGCACCTTGATGAACGCGCTGCTTCATCATGTGCCGGGTATCGACCAGGTGCCGCGGGCCGGCATCGTGCATCGCCTGGACAAGGATACCAGCGGCTTGATGGTGGTCGCCAAGACCATCGAAGCGCAAACCGATCTGGTTCGCCAGTTGCAGGCGCGCACCGTGCGCCGGGTCTACCTTGCCCTGGCGGCTGGCGCGATGAAACATGAGGGGACGGTTAATGAGCCGATTGGCCGCCATCCGCAGCAGCGCATCAAGATGGCCATCGTGCCGGAGAACCGTGGTGGCAAGCCGGCGATCACCCATATCCGCATTCTCGACCTCTTTACCTACACAACCTTTGTCGAATGTTCGCTGGAAACCGGTCGGACGCATCAGATCCGCGTTCATATGGCGGCCATTCACCATCCGCTGGTCGGCGATCAGGTCTATGGCAAAAATAACCCGAAGCTGCCGCCGTTCCATCGCCAGGCGCTGCACGCCACCCGTCTGGGGCTGGTGCATCCGCTGACCGGTCTGAAAATGCAGTGGGAAGTGCCGATGCCTGAAGACATGCGCGATCTGGTCGATAGCCTGCGTTATGGCTGATTTCCTGATCCCGGACTGGCCGGCGCCGGCCAATGTTCGGGCGTTGCAGACGCTGCGCGGTGGCGGTTGCAGTCCGGCGCCTTGGGATAGCTTCAATCTCGGCGACCATGTTGGTGACGATCCGGCGCGGGTGGTAGCGAATCGCGCCGAATTGCGGCGCCATTTGCCGGCCGATCCGCTCTGGCTGAAACAGGTTCATGGCGTTGCGGTAGCGGGGGCCGATCAGGACTTGGTGGGCGTTCCGGAGGCCGACGCCGCCTGGGCGAGCCGAGGCGGCCGGGTTTGTGCGGTGATGACGGCCGATTGTCTGCCGGTCTTGTTTTGTGATCGGGCCGGAACGGTAGTCGCAGCGGCCCATGCCGGATGGCGGGGCTTGCTGGCCGGTGTGCTGGAGGCGACGATGGTACGGATGTTGGTGCCGCCGGAAAGCCTCATGGCCTGGTTGGGGCCGGCGATCGGAGCGAAGCAATTCGAGGTGGGTGACGAGGTGCGAGCTGCTTTTGTTGCTGCCGACCCGACAGCAGCTACTTGCTTCGTGCCGGGAGCGCCGGGCAAATGGTTGGCCGACATTTATGGGCTGGCCCGTCTGCGACTGCGGCAAGCGGGCGTCACTTCGATCAGTGGCGGTGATTTGTGTACGGTGAGTGATCCGGCGCGTTTCTTTTCCTACCGGCGCGATGGTGTGACCGGTCGCATGGCATCGCTGATCTGGCTGGCGGATTGATTCCCGGAGCTAGGGCGATGTTGTCGCTGAACTGAAGAAAAAGGGCTGCCGGTTGGCAGCCCTTGCTTTTGCTACTTGGCCCAGGCGTCGGCCTGAACCAGCGAATCCTCGCGCCAGGCTTCGCGTGCTGCCTTGTTGGCGACCCAGTTGGGCAGGAAGGTGTAGGCCTCGTCGAGCAGATGCGGCGTATGGCGGCCCGGCGAGTAACGCTGGGCGCGGTCGTAGTATTCGCGCAGCGCCGGCTTGAAGTTCGGATGGGCGCAGTTGTCGATGATCACCTTGGCGCGTTGCTTCGGCGACAGGCCGCGCAGGTCGGCCAGCCCCTGCTCGGTGACGACGACCTGGACATCATGCTCGGTGTGATCGACGTGCGAAACCATCGGCACGATGCAGGAGATGCTGCCGCCCTTGGCACTCGACGGGGTCATGAAGATCGAGATGAAGGCGTTGCGGGCGAAGTCGCCGGAGCCGCCGATGCCGTTCATGATCGACGTGCCCATGATGTGGGTCGAATTGACATTGCCGTAGATGTCGGCCTCGATCAGGCCGTTCATGGCGATGACGCCGAGGCGGCGGATCACTTCCGGATGGTTCGAGATCTCTTGCGGGCGCAGGATGATGCTGTCCTTGAAGCGCGGCAGGTCGGCGTTCAACTCTTCGAGTGCCTTCGGCGACAGCGAGAAGGAAGTGGCCGAGGCGCAGGTCAGCTTGCCCGATTTGATCAGTTCCAGCATGCCATCCTGCAGCACTTCGGTGTAGGCCGTCAGGTTTTCGAACGGGCCGTCCTGTAGGCCGGCCATCACTGCGTTGGCGACGTTGCCAACGCCAGATTGCAGGGGGAGGAGGTTGGCAGGCAGTCGGCCCATCTTCACTTCGTGCTGAAGGAATTCTAGGATGTGGCCGGCAATCAGCTTTGAATTGGCGTCCGGCGGGGTGAAGGGTGAGTTGCGGTCCGCCTTGTTGGTTTCGACAACGGCAATAACCTTGTTCGGATCGATCCGGTAGTATGGTTCGCCGATGCGGTCGTCGGTTTTGCAGATCGGGATCGGCTTGCGGTGCGGCGGCAGTGCCGTGCCATAGTAGATGTCGTGCATGCCTTCGAGGTGCGGGTTCTGCCAGGCGTTGACCTCGAGAATGATTTTGTCGGCTTGATCCAGCCAGGTCTTGTTGTTGCCTACCGAAGATGAAGGGATCAGGCGGCCGTCTTCCAGAATACCAGCGACTTCGACGACGGCGACATCGAGTTTGCCGAGAAAACCGCCCCAGACGAATTGCGCGACGTGAGATAGATGGACATCGATATATTCCATCTCGCCAGCGTTGATACGTTTGCGGCAGGTTGGGTCGGATTGGTAGGGCAAGCGCATTTCAATGCCGTCGACCATGGCCAGGGCGCCATCGAGCTCGGGAGCGGTGGAAGCGCCGGTCCATACGCCGATCTTGAATTTCTTGCCGTGCAGATTGGCGTCCATGATGCGTTTGGCCAGTGCACTCGGGACTTCCTTTGGATAGCCCGCACCGGTGAAGCCGCTCATCCCGACATTGACCCCGGATGGGATCAGTTGGGCAGCTTCTTCGGCCGACATGATCTTGCTTCTCATGGCAATGTTGCCAACTCGGGATCTGATGTCCATTTCTTTTCTCCTCTTCTCTTTCATCAACGAATGGGGTCTCCTCGCCCCGGCCGAAAAAAAGCCCGCACGAAGGCGGGCTCAAATCCAGATCCAAAGCGCATTAAGGGTCTGGAGGAGACGGTGCGCAAATCTAACAAATGCCGAAATTCTCAACGAACGAGTTTTTTTTAACCAATGATTAAAAAAAACTTAAGTGTTATGCCGTATCTTTTCGGTACGTAGATCAGTTGGCCGGCTTGCTTTCGGCGGCCGGCTTTTCCTCGGCTGGGGCGTTCAAGGTGATGCCCTCGGTCGGCTTGATGTTATTGGTTGGCGTATCCGCGGTCGCTGTTGGCAGAGTGGGCGGGGTGGCCGGTGCGGGCAGGGCCGTCGTTGTTTCCTCCTTCTTGGAGCAGGCGGCAAGCGCGACTGCGAGGAGGGCGGCAACGAGCAGGGTGCGTTTCATTCTGGAATTCCTTTCACTATCGAACGAGGTCGCTTTGGTTGCGACACGGCTGCCAAGATAGACAGCTGCTTGATTCCAGGCAAACGACAAATTATGATTCGATGGTTTAGAAAATCTTAATCATTAATGACTTATCGCTTGCCGCCACTTTCAGCCATGCGCGCCTTCGAGGCGGCCAGCCGACATTTGAGTTTCAAGAAGGCAGCCGAGGAGTTGCATGTCACGCCGGCAGCGGTCAGCCAACAAATCAAGGCGCTCGAAGAGTATCTTGGTCTGCCGCTGTTCCGGCGACTGACACGGGCGCTCGAACTCACCGAGCAGGGAGCGGCGATGTTGCCCAAGGTTCGGGAGGGCTTCGATTGTTTTGCCGCAGCAGTCGATTGCACGCGTCAACCGGGAGAGGATGTCCTCACGGTTACCGCGCCGCCATCCTTTGCCGCGCGCTGGTTGTTGCCGCGCTTGCCGCGGTTCGCCGCAGCCAGTCCGAATATTAAGCTACGTTTGTCGAGCAGTCCCGAGGCGGTCGATCGGCGCGGACAAATGCGTGAGCGAGAAGGGGGGCCTGTCGATTTGCGTACTGCCGCAAGTGCGCTGGCAATCCGCTATGGAACTGGCAATTATCCAGGACTGTTGGTCGAGCGAGTTTTCGCTCCCGACTGGGTGCCAGTATGCAGTCCTCGCTTGCTGGAGCAGGCACCTGCTCTCAGGGAGCCGGAAGATTTGGCGCGTTATGTTCTGATTCACGATGAGACCATCGAGGATGAAGAGCGGCAGCCCAGTTGGCAGGAATGGCTCGCAAAAGCCGGCGTGAGCGGTATCGATGCGCGGCAGGGGCCGCGTTTTTCCAATGCAGTGCTAGCCGTCGAGGCAGCGCTGGATGGACAGGGCGTGGCGCTCGCCCTGAAGCCCCTGGTGGCGGCGGATGTGGCGGCAGGTCGTCTGGTCATCCCTTTTGGTGTCTCAGTGCCATCGCCCTACGCCTATTTCCTGGTGATGCGTCGGGCGGTAGCGGATCGCGATTCGGTTACCGCGTTTCGCAATTGGTTGCTTGCCGAGGCCCGTGCGGTAAACGTACCGAATTCAGCTTGAACAGGATTGCCCGGAAGGGATCAGATCGGCAGGCGTATAATCCGCGCCTTTCGCTGAGTTGCAGAAATTCGTGAGTACTCTTGCCTGGATTTTGTCCGTGTCGCTGGCTGGGGGCGCCTTGAGCGTCCTGGCAGCGGCAGCCTTAAGTGTTGCCTTCGGTGCGCATCGCATCAGCATGCTGGTTTCGTACGCCATTGGGGCACTGCTGGGGGCGGCTTTCCTGGAAATCCTGCCGCATGCTCTGGAACATGGTGAGCCGAAAATGGTCGCCGCCACCGTTTTGTTCGGCATCATGGTCTTCTTCGTTCTGGAGAAGCTGGTTCTCTGGCGGCATTGCCACCACGATCATTGCGAGGCCCATGACGCGCATGCGCCGGCCCACGACCATGGCCGTTCGGGCTTGCTGATCCTGGTCGGAGATACATTCCACAATTTTGTCGACGGCATTCTGATTGCCGCCGCTTTTGTCGAGAACACGCAACTGGGAATCGTGACTGCATTGGCGATAATTGCCCACGAAATTCCTCAGGAGGTTGGCGACTACCTGATTTTGCTGCATTCCGGATACAGCCGGGTACGCGCGTTGGCATTCAATCTGCTTTCGAGTCTGGCAACCTTGGTCGGTGCCATGCTGGCCTATTTCGCCTTGTCGGAACTGACCGAGTGGATACCGTCATTGCTCGGCTTGGCAGCGGCCAGCATGATCTACGTCGCTGTGGCGGATCTGATCCCTGGCTTGCACAAGCGCACCGAGTTGAAGGCGACGGTGCAGCAGGTCCTACTGATCGGGCTGGGGATTGCCTCGATCGCTGTTGTTCAGGCTTTGGTCGGCGAGTAATTCGCGGTGGCGGCGCCGTTGCCGCCGCGCCTTGCTGCTACCGATCCAGATCAAAAGGCTGCAAGGCAGAAGTCCGTAGAACAAGAATGAGATGATGCCGGCGATGACGCTGGGCTCGTTGGCAGCAACGAGCAAGGTCACGTAGAGCCAGCCGATGGCAATGATATACATGCGCGTTATTATGCATGCAAATTCATTGACAGCGTTCAGGAGGGTATGGAGAATCCAATGGCTCCATCCCCGACCTATCAAAGAGAAAACCATGGCGCAGCAGGGATCAAACAATAACGATGCTTTCCTCGGGAATGCAATGCAGTTCATGCAAGCCGGGCAAAACATGGCGCAACAGTTCATGGAGTTTTTCAGCAAGGCGGGGAATCCGACCCTCGAGAAGCCTCCTGTTGCCGACCCACTGGCGCTGACTGCCCTGCAAAAGCAGTTCATGGATCAGCAGATGTCGCTTTGGCAATCGGTTTTGGCCAAGCAGCAAGGGCAGGCAGAGTCCTTCAAGATCGAACCCGAGCCCGGCGATCGTCGTTTTTCGGCTCCGGAGTGGCGCGACAGCCCGATCTACGATTATCTGCATCAGGCCTATTTGCTCAATACCCAGTTCGTCAAGGAAATGGTCGAATTGGTGCCGGCCACCGACGAAAAATCGAAAAATCGCATGCGCTTCCTGGCGCGCCAATTGGTTGACGCGATGGCGCCTTCCAACTTTGCCGCAACCAACCCCGAGTTCATCCAGCGGGCGCTGGAAACCAAGGGCCAGAGCATTACTGACGGCATCAACAACCTGATCAAGGAT
This sequence comes from Rhodocyclales bacterium GT-UBC, assembly GCA_003583745.1. GTDB lineage: Bacteria > Pseudomonadota > Gammaproteobacteria > Burkholderiales > Rhodocyclaceae > Azonexus. The sequence continues at coordinate 49,223 of QXPY01000013.1, forward strand.
TTCGAAAAAGGCCGTATCTCGATGACCGACGAATCGGTGTTCGAAGTCGGCAAGAACATTGCCACCTCCGAAGGTGCGGTGGTCTTCGAAAATGAACTGATGCAGTTGATCCAGTATGCGCCGCTGACGCCGAAAGTCGGGACCCGGCCGCTGCTGGTGGTGCCGCCCTGCATCAACAAGTTCTACATCATGGATCTGCAGCCGGAAAACTCACTGATCCGCTTCATGGTCGAGCAGGGCAACACGGTTTTCCTCGTTTCCTGGCGGAATCCGCAGGAAGCGCAAGGGCATCTGACCTGGGATGACTACCTTGAGGGCGGCCCGATTGCCGCCTTGAAGGTGGTTCGCGACATGACCAAGGTCAAGCAGGTCAATGCGCTGGGCTTCTGTGTCGGCGGAACCATTCTCTCATCGGCCCTGGCCGTTCTGAAGGCACGTGGTGAAGATGTTGTCGCCTCGCTGACCTTGCTGACCACCTTGCTCGATTTTTCCGATACCGGCGAGATCGGGCTGTTCATCGACGACAACGGCCTGATGGCGCGCGAATCGAGTATTGGACAAGGCGGGTTGCTGCCGGCTCGCGATCTGCAAACCACGTTTTCGTTCCTGCGTGCCAATGACCTGGTCTGGAACTACGTGACCGGGAACTACTTGAAGGGGCAGAAGCCGCAGGCCTTCGACTTGTTGTACTGGAATTCCGACTCGACCAATTTGCCGGGGCCGTTCGCCTGCTGGTACATGCGCAATCTTTACCATGACAACAGCCTGCGTGTGCCGGGCAAGCTTGAAATGTGTGGCGTCAAGGTTGACCTCGGTTCGCTTGATATGCCGGTCTATCTGCTGGCGACGCGCGAGGACCATATCGTTCCCTGGCAATCGGCCTATCAGAGTACGCGTCTGCTTGGCGGAAAGGTGCGATTTGTGCTCGGTGCCTCCGGGCATATTGCCGGTGTGATCAATCCGGCCAGCAAGAACAAGCGCAGTTATTGGGTGAATGAGGATGTCAAGGTCGATGCCGATGGCTGGCTGGGGGCCGCAGAAGAGAAGAAGGGCAGTTGGTGGAATGACTGGGCCAACTGGCTGAAACCGTTGTCAGGAGAACAGCGGGCGCCGCGCAAACCGGGAAGTGCTAAATACAAGCCGATTGAACCGGCCCCCGGTCGTTACGTAAGGGAACGCGCGGTATAAATCTTCTGGAGGAGGAAATACAATGACGCGAGTTGCACTGGTCACCGGCGGCATGGGGGGGCTTGGCGAAGCGGTCTGCATCAAGCTGGCTGCCCTGGGTTACAAGGTGGTAACGACCTATTCGCCAGGTAATGCCAAGGTTCAGGACTGGCTGAAGGCGATGAACAACATGGGGTATGGCTTCAAGGCCTATCCTTGCGACGTGACCGATTTCGAATCGGCACGCAGCTGCGTGGAAACCGTGACGGGCGAGGTCGGGCCGGTTGATGTGCTGGTCAATAATGCCGGTATTACGCGTGACATGACCTTCAAGAAAATGACCAAGGGGGATTGGGATGCGGTCATCCATACCAATCTCGATTCGGTCTTCAATATGACCAAACAGGTCATGGATGGCATGATTGAGCGACGTTGGGGCAGAGTGATCAACGTTTCTTCGGTCAACGGGCAGAAGGGGGCTTTCGGTCAGACCAACTATTCGGCGGCCAAGGCGGGGATGCACGGTTTCACCAAGGCGCTGGCCCTGGAGGTTGCCAAGCAGGGGGTTACGGTCAATACCATTTCGCCGGGTTACATCGGTACAAAAATGGTGACGGCGATCCCGCAGGAAATTCTGGATTCGAAAATACTGCCGCAGATCCCGGTCAACCGACTGGGCAAGCCGGAAGAAATTGCGGGTCTCGTTGCCTATCTCGCTTCGGATGAAGCGGCATTCGTCACCGGGGCCAATATCTCGATTAACGGCGGTCAGCACATGTACTGACCGGTGTTTTTTTAGCTGTATCACAAATAGGAAGGAAAAAACTATGACGCAACGTGTTGCTCTCGTTACCGGCGCTCTTGGCGGTCTGGGTACCGCAATCGCTCAACAACTGGCGCTGGCTGGTCACAAGGTTGTTGCCGCCTATCACCCCGAATTCGACAAGCCGGACGAGTGGGTCAAGGAACAAGAAGCCGCCGGTTTCAAGGATTTCATCCTGGTTGCAGGTGACGTGTCCGATCTGGAATCCAGCGCCAAGATGGTTGCCGAAGCTGAAGCCAAGGCTGGCCCGATCGATATCCTGGTGAACAACGCCGGCATTACCCGTGACCGTATGTTTGCCAAGCTGGAAAAGGATGGCTGGGATGCCGTCATCAATACCAACCTGACCTCGTTGTTCAATGTCACCAAGCAAGTTTCCGCCAAGATGGCAGAACGTGGCTGGGGTCGCATCGTCAATATCGCTTCGGTTAATGGCGTCAAGGGTCAGGCTGGCCAGACCAACTACTCTGCTGCCAAGGCTGGCGTGATCGGCTTCTCGAAGGCACTGGCTGCCGAACTGGCAACCAAGGGTGTCACGGTTAACGTGATCGCTCCGGGCTATGTCGCCACCAAGATGGTTACCGCCATCCGTGAAGACATCCTGAAGGGTATCGTTGATACCGTTCCGATGAAGCGTCTGGCCAAGCCGGAAGAAATCGGTTTCGCCGTCGCCTTCCTGGCCAACGAACTGTCCGGTTTCACCACCGGTGCCACGCTGAACATCAACGGCGGCCTGTACTACCAGTAATCGGTGAGTGTTGCAGAAACTCGCATGAATTATTGCTGAGTTTTTGCATCGCAACAGATACAGGCGCCTCCGGGCGCCTGTTTTTTTGGCTATAATGTTGCACTGCACTAAAACCTGATTTAAGGATCGCGGCATGTCGGAACCGGTACGGCTGATCAAGAAATATCCCAATCGTCGTCTTTATGATACGAAGACAAGTGCGTATATCACCCTCGGTGACGTCAAGGATTTGGTGCTCAAGTTCGAGGTGTTCAAGGTGCTGGACGCCAAGTCGGGCGAAGATCTGACCCGCAGCATCCTGCTCCAGATCATTCTGGAAGAGGAAACTGGTGGTATGCCAATGTTCTCGAGTGACCTGCTATCCGGGTTCATTCGTTTCTACGGCAGCGCCATGCAGGGCATGCTCGGCAAGTACCTGGAAAACAACATGAAGACTTTCGTGGATTTCCAGAACAAGCTGCAGGAGCAGTCGCGTTCGGTGTATGGCCCGGGTGATAACACCCATCTGCAGGCTGATTTCTGGACCCAGTTCCTGAATTTCCAGCAGCCGGCGATGCAAAGCATGATGACGGCTTATATGGATCAGTCGAAAAAAATGTTCCAGTCGATGCAGGACCAACTGCAGAATCAGACGCGGACGATGTTCACCGGATTCCAGTTCAATCCGGCGGAAAAAGACGAAAAGTAATTCAGTGATTGGGCTGAAAGCCGAGGCCGCTGACTGTCGGTAGACCGAATCGGCCTTCGCGAATCTCCGCTCTACTGCCCGTGTCGTGAGCGAACCATTCGCTGGTAGTCAATCCATGCACTGAATGTGGGGCAATCGCTGCTGCCAGGTGTGCGCAGGCCAGTGTGCCGCAAGCGCTTTCCAGTGCCGACGTGACAATGCACTCGATGCCGACCGCCGAGGCACGCAGTCCAAGCTCCATCGAAGCCAGTAATCCACCGTGACGAGCTGGCTTGAGAACCAGGCGGCGGACTGGTGGATGTTGGAAGAAGGATTTTTCTGCCAGCAATTCGATCGATTCATCGATGGCCAGCGGGAAGTCGGCCAGGTCTTGCAATGTCGCGAGTGCAGCGGGGTCAGGGGTCTGTAAAGGCTCTTCCAGTCCGTCAATCGGAAGTTGCTGGCAGGCGTCGATAAAGTCCCGGGCTTCCTGTATCGACCAGGCCCTGTTGGCATCGAAGCGTAGTTTGATTTGTGCTGGCACCCCGACGCCGAGCTTTTTCAGGGCATTGATTTCATCGAGCAATGGAGCCGTCCCAACCTTGAGCTTGAGTATCCGGTAGCCTTGGGCAATGGCTTGCCTGGCCTGCGCTGGGCTCTTGTCGGACAGCGCGCCGAGGTTGGCGTTGACGGCGATGCTTTGCTGCGCCGGATGGCCGCTTAGCCATGCGTTCAGTGCTTGATCGGAACGTTGGGCCGAAAGATCTAGATAGGCGCACTCTTCGGCAAAGGCGGTTGCCGCAGCTTCGTCGATACCGAATTCCGGCAGGGGAGCGGCGTCGCCCCAGCCAGTCCGGCCCTCAGTATCTTGTAGGCGTAACAGACGACCTCGGCGCTGGGTGAGAATGCCTTGGCTTGTTTGCCAAGGCTTACGCAGCAGAAGTTGGTAGTCTCGCCAGTCGGCTGATTGAATTTTCAAGGCCGTTTGCGGTATTTCGAAAAATCGGGTGGGCGGCGTTCGAGCCAGGCATTACGTCCTTCCTGACCCTCGTCGCTCATGTAGAACAGGCCTGTGGCGTTGCCGGCCAGTTCCTGAATGCCAGCCAGTCCGTCGGTGTCAGCATTGAAGCCGGCCTTGATCATGCGCAGGGCCATGGGTGAAAGCTCAAGCATCTGGCGGCACCAGGCAACGGTTTCGCTTTCCAGTTGTTCAAGTGGTACTACGGCGTTGACCAGGCCCCAGTCAAGCGCCGTAGCGGCATCGTATTGGCGGCAGAGCAGCCAGATTTCCTTGGCTCGTTTCAAACCGATAGTGCGAGCCATCAGACCGGCGCCCAGCCCGGCATCAAAGCTGCCGACCCGGGGTCCGGTCTGGCCGAAGCGGGCATTTTCGGCGGCAATCGACAGGTCGCACACCAGGTGCAAGACATGTCCGCCACCAATGGCGTAGCCGGCAATCATCGCGATGACCGGCTTCGGGCAGCGCCGGATTTGCATTTGCAGATCAAGCACATTGAGGTGAGGCGTGCCACCCTCGTCGATATAGCCTTCATCGCCGCGGACTTTCTGATCGCCACCGGCGCAAAAAGCTTCGCCACCAGCCCCGGTCAGGATAATCGCGCCGATCGAATTGTCATGGTGGGCACGATGAAAGGCATCGATCAGTTGGCTGACCGTTTCTGGCCGGAAAGCGTTGCGACGCTCCGGACGATTGATGGTGATTCGGGCAATACCTTCGGCGGTGTCGAAGAGAATGTCGGAATAGGCGTGGGCGGACTGCCAGTTCGGATTGGGGGATGTCATGATGCCGTTTCGGGTTGTAGTGCCGGCGAGTATAGCGGCCCGCCAGGCGGGTGGATTTGAGTTGGGTCGAGTAATTCGGACTTTCTTTTTTGAACTTGCCGGGTGAAGCATGGGAAAATGCTCCGTCCATATTTTGCTTGAAGATATTGTGAGAGAACGCCGGCGCAATCATCGCTTCAACCTGCAGGGGCGGGTCCAACTCGATCTGGGTGGGAAGCACTTCGAGTTCCCTGCCGCCGACATTTCGGTTTCGGGGGTTGGTGTCATGCTCGATGTGGCGGTGCTCGGTGCCAAGCCGGCGGGCGAGGTGGGTATCTGCACCATCGAGTCGCCCGATCTGGCGGCAACGGTCGAGGCTTACGTCAGCGTGATGCGCATTCGCCGGGTCGGCCATCAGCATCTGGTCGGTCTGCGTTTCGAATCAATCAACGACGAGCAATTGCAGATCATCCGGGCCTACGAAGACCTGCTCGCCGGGCGTCGCGACAAGTCAGGTCATTCGCCGGCAGCGCATTGAGCATGCGCTGCCAGTGCCCGGATGCTTCGGGTTCAGGACTGGAAGAATCCCGATAGCTGCTGGAATACCGCGTGGTCGCCCTGATGGCGACGGATCGCGATGACATCCTCCAGCTTTTCACCTTGCTTGATCATTTGCGGTAAACGTTCGTCTTCGTTGACCAGCAGCCAGATCCGGCTGCGCTGCCCATTCTCCAGCGGCAGGCAGAGAATGCCTTCGACATTGTAGGTTCGCCGCGAAAACAGGCCGACAACGTGCGACATCACCCCGGGATGGTTGTTGACGTCAATTTCAAGGACAGCGCGGGCGAGCGCTTTTTGTTCGTTACGGTTAGTGGCGTTCATGGTCAGTTTCCGATCATTTCGTGGTTGGCGGCGCCGGGGGGCACCATCGGGTACACCTTTTGTTCGACATCGATGCTTGCGTGGATCAGGCAGGGGCCCGGCCGGGAGAGCGCCTCCCTCAGTGCAGCGGTTGGATCGGCGGCGTGGTCGAGGTCCACGGCATGCAGGCCGAAACCTTGGGCGATCTTGATGAAGTCGGGCGTGGCCTTGAACTGGGAAGCAAACAGGCGCTCGCCGTAGAACAGGGTTTGTTGCTGGTGCACCAGGCCAAGCGAGGCGTTATCCATCAGCACGATCTTCAGATTGACCGCTTCCTCGGCGGCCGTGATCAGTTCCTGGATGTTCATCAGGATCGACCCGTCACCGGTAAAGCAGACCACGGTTCGTGTCGGCTCGGCCAGTGCGGCACCAATCGCCGCCGGGACGCCGAAGCCCATCGTGCCGAGGCCGCCGGAAGTCAGCCATTGGCGGGGGCGGCGCAAAGGATAGCTCTGTGCCACCCACATTTGATGTTGGCCGACGTCGGTGGCGATGATGGCTTCGTCGTCGAGGTTGTCGGCAATGCTGCGGATCAGGCCGAAATGCGACAGCGGCTGGTTGATGTCGGGAAGATTGAGCGGAAAGCTGGCGCGCAGGGTATCGACCTGCTGGCGCCAGGCGCTGCGTTCGTTGTCATGTACCAGCGGCAGCAATTGCGCCAGGGCCTCCTGGACATCGGCGGTGATGCCGATGTGGGCGGTCTTGATCTTGTCGAGTTCGGCGGGGTCGATGTCGATGTGGATGATTTTGGCGCAGGGGCAGAACGCTGCCACCTTGCCGGTGGCGCGGTCGTCGAAACGGGCGCCGACGGCAATCAGCAGATCGCATTGGTCGAGAATCAGATTGGTCGAGCGGGCGCCGTGCATGCCCAGCATGCCGAGCGACAGCGGGTGATCGACCGGCATGGCCCCCAATGCCATCAAGGTCATCACGGTTGGCAGCGTGCTTTTTTCGGCCAGTTCGACAGCACTTGCGGCCGCACCGGAATGCACAACGCCACCGCCCAGGTAAAGGATGGGGCGCGTTGCACTATTGATCATTGCCGCCGCTTCGGCGATTTGTGCCGCCGAAGCGGTCTGAGCCGGTTTGGGGGAGGCTGGTTCCGGCCACTGTGCAATTTCGATGGCTTGGGTTTGGACATCTTTCGGGATGTCGATCAGAACGGGGCCCGGCCGTCCCGAGGCAGCGATTTCGAAGGCGCGGGGGATCACCGTCAGCAGCTCTTCGGCGGAATTCACCAGGAAATTGTGCTTGGTGATCGGGATGCTCAGACCATAAGTGTCGACTTCCTGGAATGCATCGGTGCCGATCATGGCACGGGCGACTTGTCCGGTAATGGCGACCAGCGGAATGGAGTCGAGCTTGGCATCGGCAATCGCCGTCAGCAGGTTGGTGGCACCAGGGCCGGACGAGGCCATGCAGACCGCCGGCTTGCCGCTGACCCGGGCCATGCCCTGTGCCATGAAGCCGGCACCTTGTTCATGACGGGCCAGTACATGGTGGATCAGCGATGATTGGCCGAGTGCATCGTAGATCGGCAGGATGGCGCCGCCCGGGATGCCAGCAACGGTTCGGATGCCCTGGCGTTCAAGCAGGCGTATGGTGATTTGGGCACCGGTCAGTGTTTCTGTCATGGAAGTCTCCTGGGGTTGTTGGCTCAACCGGCAGGTTCCAAAACAAAACCCCGCCGGTTTGCGCCGGCGGGGTTGGGGGATTCTGTCTTGCTTGGCTTACCCGATCCGCGACGGCGCGTGCGTAACGATGACGCTTACGACGACACATACGACGACCGGCAGTACTTGTGCAGAGTACGAGCGAACGAGAGAACTGTTGGTCATGGCGGAGTGGAAAATGGGCAAGTCGAAACGCAACTATCGCTGAGCCGATTCAAAAGTGCAAGCGGAAATAGCGTGGAAGATTGCTCGGTGTTAAAGCAAGTAAATTTTTCGGGTAGGCCAAAGCGCTTAAATAAAATCCGCAGAGGTGTAGAATCTCTCCTTTTATGCGGCGGTCCTTACGGCTTGCCGGTCAATTGCCATTCCTATCCTGGCGGAGCTATGTCCGAATTACCGCATCTGCTCATTGTCGATAGTTCCAAAGTCGTGCGTGCTTCGCTGGCGAAAAACCTTCAGGGTCATTTTGTGATCCGCGAGGAAAAATGCGGTGAAACGGCTTGGCAAACCTTGGTGCTCGATTCCAAGATCGTTGGAGTTATCGCCGGAGTCCAGCTCGACAAGCTGGATGGTTTTGCGTTGCTGGAGAAAGCGCGCGCCAACAAATTGTGCCGCCTGAAAAACCTGCCGTTTTTCCTGATCGAGTCGGACGCGATGCGTGGGCAGGCGAAGGAACTGGCTTTGGCGAACGGTATTGCGGGATTCGTTCCTAAAGGTTTGGGGGCAGCGGAAACCATTCAGGTTGTCGGTGATTTGCTTGAGCGGTGGCGTCAGCGAAATGCGGTTGATTGTGCCGAGATTTGCGGAGTCAGTGAGCGTTGTTCGTTGGCCCGGTCTCCCTTGCCCGAGGATCCGGCCCATGTTTCGACTTATCACGGGATGAGCGATGTTTTCGGCCAGATGGGTGACATATCAGGTATTGCACCGCCTGAGATCGTTCCGGCGAGGAGTGTAGCGACGTTTCCCGTTGAAAAGCTCGATTTGGCGCGCCGCGACGCGCTGGAGTCGAAACTGGGGAATCTGATTGCAAATCGCCGGCGGCGGCATGGTGTCGGTGTTCTGATTTTTGGCATCGATGACTACGGCGCATTGGTCAAGCGTTTTGGACAGGGCTTGATGGACCGCATCGATCTCAAGTTTGGTCAATTGCTGGGTAGTAAGCTGCGGGCGGACGACCATATCAGCAAACTGGCCGAGGATCGCATTGTGATTTTGGCTTCCGATACGACCTTGGCGCAGAGTGCGGCTTTTGCCGAGCGCATTCGAAAAGGCGTGACCGCAGCTCAGGTTTCTGTTGCCGGACAACGAATTCAGATGGGCCTGAGTGTCGGGGTGGCGTGCCTGCCCGAGGATGGGGTCGAATCCTCCGTTGCTGCCTTGTTGCTCAAGGCGGAGCAGCGTTTGGTCGTCGCATTGCAGGCGGGGGGGAATCGCGTGGTCAGTCGCGATTTCAGCAAGGCCGCGGTGACTGAGCAGGATATCGCGCGTGCGCTCGATCAGCTTGCCCTGTTGTTTGCCGATGCTTCTCCCGAAGTGCTGGCATCGCAGTTGCCCAGACTGGGTTTGACGGCGTTACCGATGTTGCAACAGATGGAGCGAACTTATCAGTTTGGATTGCCGTTGGAAGAAATCGGGCGACGGCTGAATGAAGAACTGGGGGTCAAGGAAGTGGCCGCCGCCGCTTCTGCTTGAAAAAAAAGCCGGCTGTTGCCGGCTTTTTCGATTGCCTGGGGCGGTCAGGCCGAGACAGGGATCTTGCCAATCTTGATCTGCCATTCCTTCGGGCCGGTGTTGTGCACACTGGTGCCCGAAGAATCGACCGCGACGGTAACCGGCATGTTTTCAACGTCGAACTCGTAGATCGCTTCCATGCCGAGGTCGGCAAAACCGACCACCTTGGCTGACTTGATCGCCTTAGCCACCAGGTAGGCGGCACCGCCGACGGCCATCAGGTAAGCCGACTTGTTGTCCTTGATGGCCTGAATGGCCGTTTCGCCGCGCTCGGATTTGCCAACCATGGAGATCAGGCCGGTCTTTTCAAGCATCATCCGGGTGAACTTGTCCATGCGGGTAGCCGTGGTCGGGCCGGCCGGACCGACGACTTCGTCACGTACAGGATCAACCGGGCCGACGTAGTAAATGACGCGGTTGGTGAAATCGACCGGCAATTGCTCGCCCTTGGCCAGCATGTCGGCAATGCGCTTGTGAGCGGCATCGCGGCCGGTCAGCATCTTGCCGTTGAGGAGCAGCTTCTGGCCCGGCTTCCAGGAAGCGACTTCTTCCTTGGTCAGGGTATTCAGATTAACCTGGGTTGCCGACTTCAGATCCGGCGTCCAGGTAACGGCGGGCCAGTCTTCCAGTTTCGGCGGTTCGAGCTTGGCCGGGCCGGAGCCATCGAGATGGAAGTGGCAGTGACGGGTTGCGGCGCAGTTCGGCACCAGTGCGACCGGCAGATTGGCAGCGTGACAGGGGTAGTCGAGCACCTTGACGTCGAGCACCGTGGTCAGGCCGCCCAGGCCCTGAGCGCCAACGCCCAGCGCGTTGATTTTCTCGTGCAGTTCGAGGCGCAGTTCTTCGGCGCGGCTCAGCTTGGCGCCGGTAGCGGCCTTGGCTTTCAGTTCATGGATGTCGACCGGCGCCATGATCGATTCCTTGGCCAGCAGCATGGCTTTTTCCGGCGTGCCGCCGATGCCGATGCCGATGATGCCCGGCGGACACCAGCCGGCGCCCATTTCCGGGATCTTGTGCAGCACCCAGTCGACCAGGTCGTCGGAGGGGTTGAGCATGGCGAACTTGGACTTGGCTTCCGAGCCGCCGCCCTTGGCGGCACAGATCACTTCGACATGGTGACCTTCGACGATTTCGAAGTGCACCACAGCCGGCGTGTTGTCCTTGGTGTTCTTGCGGGCACCCGCCGGATCGGCCAGCACCGAAGCGCGCAGCGGGTTGTCCGGATTGCCGTAGGCGCGGCGAACACCTTCGTTGATCATTTCCTGGATGCTCATCGTGGCATCCGGCCAGGTGACGTGCATGCCAACCTTGATGAAGACCATGCCGATCCCGGTGTCCTGGCAGATCGGGCGGTGGCCTTCTGCCGACATCCGGGAGTTGGTCAGGATCTGGGCGATGGCGTCCTTGGCGGCGGGACTTTCCTCGCGGTCATAGGCTTCGCCGAGTGCCTTGATGTAGTCCAGCGGGTGATAGTAGCTGATGTATTGGAAAGCATCGGCGACGGACTGGATCAGGTCTTCCTGTTTGATGGCGGTCATGCACAACTCCGTGTCAGTGGTTTTTCTGGTGTTGAAGGGCGAGGGTCTGGGTCATGGTCTTGTCGACCAAGGCCATGGCCAGGGCGGAGAAAAGGAATACGACATGAATGATCACCTGCCACATCAAGGTGTGTTCGGACAGGTTGGCGGCATTGATGAAGCTCTTCAGCAGGTGGATCGACGAAATGCCGATGATGGCCGTGGACAGCTTGATCTTGAGTACGCCTGCATTGACGTGCGACAGCCATTCCGGCTGGTCGGGGTGATCGTCCAGATCGAGGCGGGAAACGAAGGTTTCGTAGCCGCCGACGATGACCATGACCAGCAGGTTGGCGATCATCACCACGTCGATCAGGCCGAGGACGACCAGCATGACTTCGGTCTCGCTGAAGTTGGCGGCGTCGAAGGCGTTATGAACCAGATGGCTCAGTTCGACCATGAATAGCCAGCAGTAGACGATCTGGGCAATGATCAGCCCCAGATAGAGGGGAGCCTGGATCCAGCGGCTGGCGAAAATGAAGGACTCAAGGTGCTTGATTGGGGTTCGCATCATCTTGTTGGACATTGTGGGAGGCTGGAGTTTATCACGTGGGCGGCAGTGCTCCGGGATATGCCGAATTGCTGCGGCGCAGCGTGATTTCGTAAGTCCTTTGTAAGATTATCAAGGTCTAATGCCGCCTCAACGCTGGCGCGGAGAAGCAGAGGAGTTCTCCAGCTTGCGCGGCTTTACCTGTCCCGGGCGCTGCCCGAGATCCGATCGGTTGTTTCAACATAAACGCGAAGTACCGCAGAGGAGAAGAATATGTCGAATGAGTCCGTGCAGCTAATTTATCCGTCTGACGAAATCGTCAAGAACGCGGCGGTTTCCGGGATGGACGCCTACAAGGCGCTGTGCGCGGAAGCTGAGGCCGACTACGAAGGTTTCTGGGCAAAGCGCGCCCGCGAACTGATTACTTGGAAGCAGCCGTTTACCCAGGTGCTCGATGAGTCCAATGCTCCCTTCTTCAAATGGTTTGCCGACGGCAAGCTGAACGTTTCCTACAACTGCCTGGATCGCCAGGTTGAAGCCGGTCTGGGCGACAAGGTCGCCATCATTTTCGAAGCCGATAACGGCGAAGTCACCAAGGTCACCTACAAGGAACTCCTGGTCAAGGTTTGCAAGATGGCCAACCTGCTCAAGTCCAAGGGGGTCAAGAAGGGGGATCGCGTCGTCATCTACTTGCCGATGACGGTCGAAGGCATCGTCGCCATGCAGGCTTGTGCCCGTATCGGCGCCACCCATTCCATCGTTTTCGGTGGTTTCTCCGCCCAGTCGCTGCGCGATCGCATGAACGACGCCGGCGCCGTGATGCTGATTACCTCCGACGGCCAGTTCCGCGGCGGCAAATCGATCCCGCTCAAGCCGATCGCCGACGAAGCTTTCGGTATGGGCGGTTGCGAATCGGTCAAGAATGTCATCGTTTTCAAGCGCACCGGCGGCGAGGTCAATATGGTTGCCGGCCGCGACACCTGGTTGCACGAGGGGCTCGAAGGCCAGTCCGAGACCTGTGAGCCGGAATGGGTCGAAGCCGAGCATCCGCTGTTCCTGCTTTATACCTCGGGTTCGACCGGCAAGCCGAAGGGTGTTCAGCACTCCACCGGCGGCTACCTGCTGCACGCCATTCTGACCATGAAGTACACCTTCGATATCAAGCCGTCAGATACCTTCTGGTGTACCGCCGATATCGGCTGGGTGACCGGTCACACCTACATTACCTACGGTCCGCTGGCTTGCGGCGCCACCGAAATCGTCTTTGAAGGCGTGCCGACCTATCCGGATGCCGGGCGTTTCTGGAAGATGATCCAGGATCACAAAGCCACTATCTTCTACACCGCACCGACCGCAATCCGTTCGCTGATCAAGGCTGCCGACACGACGCCGGCCGTGCATCCGAAAAACTACAACCTGTCTTCGCTGCGTATTCTGGGTTCGGTCGGCGAGCCGATCAATCCGGCTGCATGGCAGTGGTACTACGACAATGTCGGTGGTGGCCGTTGCCCGATCGTCGATACTTTCTGGCAGACCGAAACCGGTGGTCACATGATTACCCCGCTGCCGGGTGCCACCCCGCTGGTGCCGGGTTCCTGCACGCTGCCCTTCCCGGGCATCCAGGCTGCCATCGTCGATGAAACCGGGGCCGATGTGCCTTGGGGGCAGGGCGGTATCCTGGTTGTCAAGCGTCCGTGGCCGTCGATGATCCGGACTATTTGGAACGATAACGAGCGCTTCGTCAAATCCTATTACCCGGCTGATTTCCAGGGCAAATACTATCTGGCCGGTGATGGTGCGATTCGCGATGCTGAAACCGGATATTTCACTATCACGGGACGTATCGATGACGTGCTGAACGTTTCCGGTCACCGTATGGGTACGATGGAAATCGAATCCGCGCTGGTTGCCAACCCGCTGGTTGCCGAAGCCGCCGTGGTCGGTCGTCCGGATGACCTGACCGGTGAAGCGATTGTCGCCTTCGTCGTGCTCAAGGGTTCCCGCCCGACCGGTGACGACGCCAAGCGCATCATCAAGGAACTGCAGGATTGGGTGGGCAAGGAAATCGGTCCGATCGCCAAACCGAAGGACATCCGTTTCGGCGACAACCTGCCGAAGACCCGTTCCGGCAAGATCATGCGCCGTCTGCTGCGTGGCCTGGCCAAGGGCGAGGAACTGACGCAAGACACCTCGACGCTGGAAAATCCGGCCATCCTGGAACAACTGAAGGGCTAAGGCATGATGCCGGGTTTTGCCTCTGGTGAAACCCGGTCATGCCGGATGCAGGCGAAAGGCCTGTGTCCCCGGGCGTTCCAGCATGAGCCAAAGAGGCGGCGAGCTTGCCACGCGGCCTCTAACGACTAAAAGGCAAGGAGGAGACAATGGTCGCCCATAAGGTGGCCTCCCGTGTGGTCGCACCAGACTGCATGCCAACAACGGCTGGCACGCTTAGCGTGTCAGCCGTTTTCTTTCTCCGGAGCGAGCAATGAAGCGCGCGAATCTTTCGCGACAACGGCTGGCCGCCCTTGGCCTGCTGGGCATTCCCTTGCTGACTTACCCGCTGTTCGGCCTGGCGGTCGGGCAGTGGGGGAGTTGGCCGGCGGGTTATGTTTACCTGTTCGGCATCTGGGCCGGACTGATCGGCGTGGCGGCCTGGGTGGCCGAGCGCAAGGGGCGCTGATGCTGCTTTCCGGCTGGTTCATCGCCTTGCTTGCAGGGTCCTATCTCGGGCTGCTCTTTGCTGTCGCCCGTTATGGCGATGCGCGTGCCGATGCCGGCAAGTCGATCATCACGGCCAATGTCTACGCCCTGTCGCTGGCGGTGTACTGCACCTCGTGGACCTTCTATGGCAGTGTCGGGCGGGCTACTTCGGGCGGCCTGTCCTTTCTTACCATCTATCTCGGGCCGACCTTGATGCTGCTGTTTTCCGGCGTCATCCTGAAAATGATCCGGATCAGCAAGGCCCATCGGATTACCTCGATTGCCGATTTCATCGCTTCGCGCTATGGCAAGAGTCACTTGCTGGCCGGGCTGGTGACGATCATCGCGGTGATCGGCGTCGTGCCCTATATCGCATTGCAATTGAAGGCCGTCGCGGCCAGTCTCGACGTCCTGTTCGCCGATGGCTCAGGTCCGCTGCTGCCATGGTGGCTTGATTCGACCTTGTTGATCGCCGTTGTGCTCGCCATGTTTACCATCTGGTTCGGAACGCGGCATCTCGATGCCACCGAGCGCCACGAAGGCATGGTCGCCGCCGTGGCCTTCGAGTCGGTGGTCAAGCTGCTGGCCTTTCTTGCGGTCGGCGTATTCGTCACCTATGGGTTGTACGGTGGATTGGCTGGTCTTTTCGAGCGGGCGGCGACGTCGCCCGAACTGGCTCGCCTGATGCAGCCGGACTCGGCCAAGGCCGGTACGTGGGGGGCCTTGATCCTGCTGTCCGGTTTGGCCATCGTCTTCCTGCCGCGTCAGTTCCAAATCATTGTTGTCGAAAATGTCGACGAGTCGCATGTCAAGCGGGCGGTCTGGCTCTTTCCGCTTTATCTGGTGCTGATCAATATATTCGTGTTGCCAGTGGCGTTGGGCGGCCTGATGCATTTCGCCGGCCAGGACTTCAACCCGGACACCTTCGTCCTGACCTTGCCACTGGCCCACGACGCTCACCTGTTGGCCCTCTTCGTTTTTATCGGCGGGCTGTCGGCAGCGACCGGCATGGTCATTGTCGAAACCATCGCCTTGTCCACCATGGTCTGTAATGACCTGGTGATGCCTTGGTTGCTGCGTTCACCCTGGTTGCGGGGCGAGCAAAGCCGTGACTTGTCGGGCCTGCTGCTGGGTATCCGGCGGGCGGCCATCGTGCTGATCCTGCTGCTCGGTTATGTCTATTTCCGGGCGGCGGGTGAGGCCTATGCCCTGGTTGGCATAGGGCTGATTTCCTTTGCTGCCGTCGCCCAGTTTGCTCCCGCGATGTTTTGCGGCATGTACTGGAAGCAGGGGACCCGCGCCGGTGCCGTGGCCGGTTTGCTGGGCGGCTTTACGGTGTGGCTCTATACCTTGCTGCTGCCGTCATTCGCCCGTTCGCAATGGATTGGCAACGGTTTTGTCGAGCAGGGTCTATTCGGTCTGGGCTGGTTGAAGGCGCAGGCGCTGTTTGGCTTGGGGGGCATGGATGAAATTTCGCATTGCCTGTTATGGAGCTTGTTCGCCAATATCGGCCTGTATGTCGCGGTTTCGCTGAATTCACGCCCCGGCGCCATGGAGGCCAGCCAGGCCGAGCAGTTCGTCGATATTTTTCGCCATGGTGGACGCGAACCGGATGCCCGTTTATGGCGCGGATCGGCGTCACAGGAACAGCTGGTTGGCTTGCTCGAGCGTTTTCTTGGTCCGGCACGGGCGCAGCAGCAATTGATTGCCTATGCTGTCGGGCGGCACACAAGTGACTGGCGACAACTGCCGGCTGACGCCGATTTCGTGCATTTTGCCGAAGCCGAACTGGCCGGTGCGATCGGTTCGGCCAGTGCGCGGGTTATGGTTGCTTCGGTCGTGCAGGAGGAAAATCTCGGGCTGGACGAGGTGCTCGATATTCTCGACGAGGCGACCCAGGTGCGGGCTTACAGTCGGGAACTGGAGAGCAAGCAGCGGGCACTGGAGGCGGCGACGTCCGAGTTGCGGGCGGCCAACGAGCGCCTGCGCGAACTCGATCGGATGAAGGACGATTTTATTTCGACGGTGACGCATGAACTGCGCACGCCGCTGACTTCGATCCGGGCGCTTTCGGAAATGCTGCACGACGATCCGCGTCTAGCGCTTGATGACCGGACGCGCTTTCTCGGCATCATCGTCAATGAGGCCGAGCGGCTGACCCGCCTGATCAACCAGATACTCGACATGGCCAGACTCGAATCCGGACGGGCCGAGTGGACGACCGGTCGGGTCGACCTCGGTCAGGTGGCACGTGAAGCCATCGAGTCGGTCGGGCAGCTCTTCCGTGACAAAGCGGTCTGCCTGAGCAGCGATATTCCACCCAGCGGGCCGGTAGTGATGGCCGATCCGGACCGGCTGATGCAGGTCCTGATCAATCTGCTGTCGAATGCCGTCAAGTTCGTACCAGGGGGCAGCGGGCAGGTGATGGTGCGCGTCGGTGTTGCCGGCGACGCGGTGCGGGTCGAGGTTTCGGACAATGGTCCGGGCCTGACTGCCGAGGAATGCAAGCTGGTTTTCGAGAAATTCCGTCAGGGCGGCAACACGCTGACCGACAAGCCGCAGGGAACCGGCCTCGGACTGCCGATCAGCCGGCAAATCGTCGAGTATTTTGGTGGTAATCTTTGGGTTGAAAGCCACCCGGGCGCGGGTGCGAATTTCATCTTCACGGTGCCCTTGCCGGCGCCGGAAGAATAACAAGTAGGGAGACAAATCGCATGAACAAGAAAATCCTGATCGTTGATGACGAGCCCAACATCGTCATCTCGCTCGAGTTCCTGATGAAGAAGGAAGGCTTCGAAGTGGCCGTGGCTGCCGACGGTGACGAAGCCATGGCCAAGGTGGCCAGTTTCGATCCAGACTTGATCCTGCTCGACGTGATGATGCCGAAGAAATCCGGCTTCGAGGTCTGCGAGGCGCTGCGTGCCAACCCGCCCCGGCCGGACTTGCTGATCGTCATGCTTACCGCCAAGGGGCGCGACACCGAAGTGGCCAAGGGGCTGGCGATCGGTGCCGATGCCTACGTCACCAAGCCGTTCTCGACCAAGGATCTCGTTGTCCGGGTCAAGGGCATGCTCGGCGTCGCCTGACCTTGCAACTGCGGGCTGCCGACTGCTCGGCAGTTTGAACCGGGCGCGCTGCGCCCGCATCTTTCCGGATGAATGCCATGAAGGCCAAACATCGTTTTGTCGTTGCCGTGGTCGTACTCGGTCTGCTGATGACCGGGCCTTTTGTCGTGACTTCGCTGCTGGTCTGGCTGGATATGAAGGACGCCGAGCGGCAGTTGCTGACCGAGCTGCTGCTCTCCCGCCTGCCGGTGGGGACGATGATGACCGTGTTTGGCTTCGTGCTCGGGGTGCTGGTCCTGCACTATCTGTTCAAGCAGTACGTCGAAGGTTTGTTGCGCATGGCCGAAACCTTGCGTTTGATGCTCGGCGCCAATCGCAACTTCCGGGTCAAGATCGATGGGCCGCCCGAGGTGCAGCAACTGGCGCGGGCCGCCAATGACCTGGCGCAACAGCGCGACGAGTTGATGGACGATGTCGACGCCCAGGTGGCCAAGGCCAAAGCCTCGGTCGAGGAAGAAAAGAATCGCCTGGCTGCCTTGATGTCCGAACTGGCACAGGCGGTCGTGGTGTGCAATCTCGATGGTCGCATCCTGCTCTACAACAACCGGGCCCGCCTGCAGTTCAAGGCGTTGGCTCAGGGCCCGACTTCGGTGGCTGGCGGCGCGCTGATCGGGCTGGGGCGCTCGATCTTCTCGATTCTCGAAAAGAACCAGGTGCAGCATGCCCAGGAAGTCATCCTGCAACGGCTGGCGGCGGGCAAGTCCGCGATGTCCAATTTCATCACCACAACGCGCAGCGGCCAGTTGCTGCGCGCCCAGATGGTGCCCGTGCTGGCGGCCACCGGCAGCGATGGCGAGACGGCGATGTCCGGCTACGTGCTCACTGTCGAGAACATCACGCGCAGCCTGGAACAGGAGGCGCGCCGCGACCAGGCCCTGCATTCCCTGACCGAGGGCAGCCGTTCGGCGCTGGGCAGCATTCGGGCTGCCGTCACCAACCTGATCGATTATCCCGACATGGAGCAGGAACTGCGCGAACGCTTCGTCAAGGTGGTCGATGACGAGGCGGCCAAGATGAGCCAGCGCCTCGACGTGACGATGGCGGAGTTTTCCGACTCGATGAAGACGCGCTGGCCGCTCGAAGATATCCTGGGCATCGACATCATCCTGGCCGCCCAGCGCCGCATCGACGATCGCCTCAAGTTGCCGAGCAAGACCGAGGAAATCGAGGACGCCCTGTGGATCAAGGCCGACAGTTATTCGCTGGTCTTCGCCCTGGTTTTCCTGGCGTCCAAATTGCAGGACCACTACGAGCCGCGCGAATTGCGCTTCCGCCTGACCTCGGAAGGCAAGCTGGCTTATCTTGACCTGATCTGGGCTGGCCCGGCGATGTCGTCCGAAACCTTTTACACCTGGGAAATGGAGTCGATGCAGGTCGGCAGCGATACCTCGCCGCTCAGTTTGCGCGACATGATCGATCGTCATGGTGGCGAAATCTGGTATCAACGCGAAAAGGCGGCGCACCGTGCCTTCTTCCGCTTCGTGCTGCCGGTGGCCATGCCGGAAGTGCTGCATGAGGAGGACGAACGCAAGCGCGGCAGCGGCAGGCCTGAGTACTACGACTTTGACCTGTTCAAGTATTCCGACGACTCGATCGATCTGGATCGCAAGCTGAGCGACCTGACCTACACCGTATTCGATACCGAAACGACCGGGCTGGAACCCTCGAACGGCGACGAAATCATTCAGGTCGGGGCGGCACGCATCGTCAACAACCGCCTGCTGCGTCAGGAGGTTTTCAACCAGATTGTCGATCCCGAGCGGCCGCTGCGGCCGGAGGGTATTCCCATTCACGGCATCACCGAGGACATGGTGCGCGGCCAGCCGACCATCGACACCGTCCTGCCAGCCTTCCACCAGTTTTGTGAGGACACCGTGCTGATCGCCCACAACGCGGCGTTCGACATGCGTTTCCTGCAATTGAAGGAGGCGCGTACTGGCATCCGTTTCAGCCAGCCGGTGCTCGATACCCTGCTGCTGTCGGCGGTGGTGCACCCGAATCAGGAGTCGCACAAGCTCGATGTGATTCTCGAACGTCTCGGCATCGAGATCGGCAAGCGCCACAACGCGCTGGAAGATGCCCTGGCGACCGGCGAGGTCTTCCTCAAGCTGGTGCCGTTGCTGGCCAACCAGGGCATCGTCACTGTCCGCCAGGCGCTGGAAGCTTCGGAGAAGACCTTCTACGCTCGGGTGAAATACTGACGTGGTCGCGGTCAACGCCGCCCTCGCTTATGGCCGGCAACTGACGGCGCTCGACGCCGAGTTGCTGGCGCTGGACGAACTGGCACAAGGGCCGGGGCTGGCGGCGCGGATTGCCGATATTGGCCGATCCGTGCTGGCCGAAGGGGCGAGCGGTCTGGCCGTGGTGCGCTTGATCTCCAGTTTGAATGATCGACTGACCCGGCGGGTGGTCGAATTGACCGCCCGCCGGCACCGCTTGCCGCCGGTCGCCTGGTGCTGGCTGGTACTGGGTTCCGAGGGGCGGCAGGAGCAGACCTTCCTGACCGATCAGGACAACGGCCTGATTTTCCATGCCGCCGACAGCCAGGAGGCCGAAGCCTTGCGCGCGCTGTTCCTGCCTTTTGCCCAGCAGGCCAATCGGCATCTCGCCGAGTGTGGCTTTGCGCTGTGCAGCGGCGACGTGATGGCGGGCAATCCCGAGTGGTGCCTGTCGCTCGACGAGTGGCGCGGCAAATTCATCGACTGGGTGCGGCGTCCCGAGCCGCATGCCTTGCTCAACGCCAGCATCTTCTTCGATCTGCGCCCGCTGTGCGGCGACAATGCGCTGGGTGAGGACCTGCGTCGCCTGATGCTGGCACTGACTGTCGATACTCCGGCTTTCCTGCATCTGATGGCGGCCAATGCCCTGCAGGCCGAGGTGCCGCTCAATTTTCGCGGTGAGGTGGTGACTGATCAGCAGGGTGATATCGACCTGAAGAAATTTGGCAGCCGGATTTTTGTTGATGCTGCCCGTATTTTTGCGCTGGCTGCTGGCGAGGTCACCGTCGATACCAATGGCCGCCTGCTCAATGCGGCACCGGCAGCAGGCATGCAGCCCGAGGACCTACGGTCGGTGGCTGCCGGATTCTCGCATCTGCTCCGCCTGCGTCTGCAACAGCAGGTGCTCGATCTGGCGCAAGGCAAGTTGCCGGGGCATGGCGTCAAGCCAGCCCTGTTGAACGAGGTGGATCGCGCCATCCTGCGCGAATCGCTGCGTCAGGCACGACGCCTGCAGCAGCGGCTCAAGTTAAACTATGTACTCTGAAACCGAGGTGGATGTGACTACGCAAACGGAGCAAAAAAACGTGGAGCCTGTCGAAATGTCCTTGCGTCAGGAAGGGCGCCGGCGGGTGGCCGGCAATACCTTGGCTTTCCTGAAGAATCACGCGCCGTTCAACAAGATGAAGGCCGAGGCGCTGCAGTTCTTCGCCGACAAGGCGCAACTGGTCTTTCATCCCGCCGGTAGCGAGATTGTCGGGCCGGCGGCCGGCAATGTCCGTTACTTCTACCTGATCGAGTCGGGCAAGGTGCAGGCGCGCCAGGCCGGCGAGGTGACGGTGACGGAATATTCCATCCTCAGCCTCGGGGCCGGGGAGAGTTTCCCGATCGGGGCGGTGACAGCCGGGCGTCCTTCGACCAATCTCTACACCGCGGTCGATGACGTTTTCTGCTACCAGCTGCCGGCCGAGGATTTCCTGAAGCTGATGGCGAGTAGCCCCGAATTCAATCTCTTCTGCACCCAATACATCGCCAGTCTGCTCGACCAGTCGCGGCGACAGCTGCAGCTGCAGTTTGCCCAGCGGGCCAGCGAGCAACAGACGCTGAATTCGCCGCTGGCCGGCATCGGTTCCCGCTCTCCGGTATCGGTAACGCCGGAAACGCCCGTGCGTCGAGCGCTCGAAACGATGTCGCAAGCCGGGGTCGGGTCGCTCGTCATCGTCGGCGAGGATCGCCGTCCGGTCGGCGTCTTTACCCGTTCCGACTTGCTCGATCGGG
Organism: Rhodocyclales bacterium GT-UBC; assembly: GCA_003583745.1. GTDB lineage: Bacteria > Pseudomonadota > Gammaproteobacteria > Burkholderiales > Rhodocyclaceae > Azonexus. The sequence continues at coordinate 70,622 of QXPY01000013.1, forward strand.
TGGTTTTGGCCGACCTGTCGCATAGCGCGCCGATCAGTCAGGCGATGTCGACTTCACCATTCATGCTTGAGGAGCATGCCACTGCTTACGATGCCATGCTGGCCATGGCCACCAACGGTATCCGCCATGTGTTGGTGACCGACGCCGAGGGCAAGCTGACCGGCGTGGTTTCCGAACGCGATCTGTTTGCCTTGCAACGGGTTGGTTTGCGCCAGATCCGGCAGTCGATCGAAGGGGCGCATGATGTCGCCTCGCTGCAGCAATCGGCGGCCGATGTCCGGCAGCTGGCTTTCAACATGCTCGCCCAGGGGGTAGGAGCGGAACAGCTGACCCAGTTCATCTCGGCGCTGAACGATGCGCTGACCCGTCGCGTCATCCAGCTCAATCTCGAACGCCACAATTTCGATGGCATCGAATGGGCATGGCTGGCCTTCGGTTCGGAAGGCCGCGACGAGCAGACTTTCAGCACCGACCAGGATAACGGCATCGTCTTCGTCTGCAACGATGCTGCCGCACTCGATGCGATGCGCCAGCGTTTCCTCAACTTTGCGCTGGGCGTGAACCAGGATTTGGATCGTTGCGGCTTCCCGTTGTGCAAGGGCAACATCATGGCGAGCAATCCGCAGTGGTGCCTGACGCTGGAAGAATGGAAGGACCAGTTCGCCAGCTGGGTGCGCGTGCCGCAGCCGGAAGCCCTGCTCAATGCGACGATTTTCTTCGACTTCCGGCCCTTGTTCGGCAAGGCTGAGCTGGCCGAGGCGATGCGCCGCCATCTGCTGGCGCAGACTTCATCGAGCCCGATGTTCCTGCGGGCGATGGCCCACAATGCGCTCGATGTCGAACCGCCGCTCGGCAAGATTCGCGACTTTCTGACCGATCTCGAGCCGGACCAGCCGGGCAAGATCGATCTGAAGAAATACGGTTCGCGCATCTTCGTCGATGTGGCGCGGATCTATGCACTGGCGACCGGGGTACACAACACCAATTCTGTGCAGCGTCTGCGTCTGGCGGCAAAACGTCTGTCGATCCGCGACGACGAGGTCAATGCCATTCTCGAAGGCCTCGACTTCATTCAACTCTTGCGCCTGCAGCATCAATATCTCGAGGGCGAGCCGGGCAAGCAGGGCGACAACTTGATCAATCCGGATAGCCTGAACGAGCTGGACCGCCGTATCCTGAAGGAGTCCTTCCGTCAGGCACGCAAGATCCAGACGCGTCTCAAGCTCGACTACCAGGTGAATTGACGATGTTCGGACTCAAGCACTTTCTCTCCCGTCCGGGCAGCAAGCTGTCGCCCGACGTGCAGGATGCGGTGGAGGCCTGGCGGGCCAGCCCGCCACCGCAACTCGACGATGCGCATTTCCATGTCCGCTATGTCGTGATCGATATCGTCTCCAGCGGCCTGCGCCCGGACAGCGATACCTTGCTGGGCATTGCCGCGGTGGGGGTGCAGCAGGCCGGCATGGTGGTGCCGGAGGACGCCTTCTATCTCGACTTCGCCAGCCTGGCTGGCGATAGCGATGCGGCGGACCGGCAATTGCTGGCCTTCCTGCAGTTCCTGGCCAAGGCACCGCTGGTGACCTACCACGTGCCTTATGTCGGCGGTTTTCTGCAGCGGGCGTACAAAGAGAGCCTGGGTATCGACTTCCAGCCGCAATGGGTCGATCTGGCCTGGCTGCTGCCCTCTTTGTTCGAGGAAAAATCGCATACGCCGCAGCCGCTCGATCACTGGCTGGAGTTGTTCGGGCTGGGTGGCAGCAGCGAGGGGCGGCGCGACGCAATGGACAATACTTTGCTGCTGGCGCGCATTTTCCAGATGCTGTTGGTCCGTGCCACCGGCAAGGCCATCGATACGGCTGCCCGTCTGGTCGCCGAGTCGCAGGCCAGTAGTTTCCTGCGCCGGCATCACTGAGATCCGATGGGCTCGCTGACCCGCCTGCAACGTTACTACCTGTATTACACAGGTTGTTTCCTGCTTTTCATCGGTGCCTTGGCCGTGCTCGAAGAACATGGCATGCCGCCGCGCTGGATCGGCTATGCCTTCCTGTTCTTCACCATCTCGATGTACGCCCTGATCGGCATCATGAGCCGTACTTCGGACGTTTCCGAGTATTACGTCGCCGGGCGGCGGGTTCCCGCCTTCTTCAACGGCATGGCGACCGGCGCCGACTGGATGAGCGCCGCTTCCTTCATCGGCCTGGCCGGTACGCTCTATCTGTCCGGGCACCAGGGGCTGGCGTTCGTCATCGGCTGGACTGGTGGTTTCGTGCTGGTTGCCTTGTTGCTGGCGCCATACCTGCGCCGCTTTGGCGAGTACACAATTCCCGATTTCCTGGGGGCGCGCTACGGCGGTAATGCCATCCGCCTGGTGGCTGTGGCGGCAACGATTCTGGCTTCCTTCGTTTATGTCGTGGCCCAGATCTATGGCGTCGGTGTGATCACCAGTCGCTTCGTCAGCTTGCAATTCGAGATCGGCGTTTTTGTCGGGCTGGCCGGTATTCTGGTCTGCTCGTTTCTGGGCGGCATGCGGGCTGTGACCTGGACGCAGGTGGCGCAGTACGTCATTCTGATCATCGCCTACGTGACACCGGTCGCCATCCTGTCCTACAAGGTAACGGGCAATCCCGTGCCGCAAGTGGTCTATGGCCAGGTCCTGAAAGAAGTTGGGCGTCTCGAGGAGGCATTGTTCGATACGCCGGCTGAAATCGAGGTGCGTCGGCTGTTTCGCGAACGGGCCGATCTCTATGCCCAGAAAATCATGCAGTTGCCGACCTCCCTGCGTCTGGAGCGTGAGCAGATTTCATCGCAGATCAACGATCTTAAAGCCAGCGATGCCCAGATGAAAGACATCGTCAGTCTCGAAAAACTGCGTCGGGAAATGCCGCATGACACCGAGCAGGCCAAAGGTCGCTGGGAGGCGGCGATGTTTTCGTCGGTCGAGCGGGCAACGCCGATGATTCATCACGCCGAGGCTTTTCCGGGTAATGACGAGGAAGAACAAAACATCCAACGTATCAATTTCCTGGCTCTGATATTTTGTCTGACCATCGGTACGGCAGCGCTGCCCCATGTGCTGACCCGCTATTACACGACGCCGACCGTCAGCCAGGCGCGCGACTCCGTTTTCTGGTCCCTGCTTTTTATCCTCTTGCTTTACATCACTGCGCCAGCCTACGCGGTATTCGCCAAATATGAGGTGCTGACCCATCTGGCTGAAATTCCCATCGCCAAATTGCCAGGCTGGGTGGCTGCCTGGACCAAGGTCGGCCTGGTCAGTATCGAGGATATCAACGGCGACGGCATACTGCAGTTGGCCGAATTGTCGATGAACCCGGATGTAATTGTTCTGGCGACGCCGGAGATTGCCGGCATGCCCTATGTCGTTTCCGGTCTGGTTGCGGCCGGCGCCTTGGCTGCTGCCTTGTCCACCGCCGATGGCTTGTTGCTCACCATCACGACTTCTCTTTCCCATGACGTTTATTACCGGATCGTGCGGCCGGATGCCTCGACCCAGTTCCGCTTGGTCATATCAAAGTCGCTCCTGCTGGTGGTGGCTGTCCTGGCGGCCACAGTGGCGGCACAAAAGCCCGGTACGATTCTTTCGATGGTGGCCTGGGCCTTTTCGATTGCTGGTTCGGCTTTCTTCCCTGCGCTGGTCCTCGGCATATTCTGGCAACGGGCAACCCGGGCGGGCGCCCTGGCAGGCATGGCAGTCGGTTCTTTACTGAGTATCTACTACATTTTGCGAGTCGAATTCGACAGCATTCCCCTCCTCGGAATCAGCGGTTTCAATATGCAGCCCTGGTTCCACGTTCAATCCACCGCAGCCGGCCTGTTTGGCGTCTTAGCCGGATTCGTGACGATCGTCGCGGTCAGTTTGCTGACGCGACCGGATGCTACCGCTCCGAATTTTCTCGGGGGAATCCGTCTTAGTGGAAAGAAGGATGTGTCATGAAATCCGGGGCCAGGATCAATAGCGATGAATATTGGCGCAAGACGAAAAGGCTCACCTGGTGGCTGCTCTCGATCTGGGTGTTGGCTACTTTTGTCATGAATTGGTTTGCCCGGGAGCTCAATGCCTACGTATTTCTCGATTTCCCACTCGCCTTCTACATGGATGCCCAGGGGTTGCTGATCATCTATCTGGCGATCATCTGGTTCTACAACCGGCGAATGCGCCAACTCGATGCCGAGTACGGTATCGATGACGAGTAGGGCGCTACGATGTGGTTGTTTCTGATCGGAGCTTTTCGCTCCGTCATCGAAATGCTCGGGCTATGCCTGATTGCGCAGGGAGTATTGGCCTTGATCAGTGGTACCGGGCGCCAGCGGAATCCGATTTATCGCCTGTTTGACCTGATTACCTCTGGCCCCTTGTTTTTCTTGGGAAAAGTACTGCCATCCGGCTTGTCGGTGCGTGCGGTTGGCATAATTTGTTTCGTTCTCCTGCTTTTTCTTTGGCTCGGATTGGCATGGATACGAAAATTTAATTGACCTCGCGAATCTTTCTGCTAGAATGCGCGGCTCTTGGAGAGGTGGATGAGCGGTTTAAGTCGCACGCCTGGAAAGCGTGTGTAGGTTAATAGCCTACCGCGGGTTCGAATCCCGCCCTCTCCGCCATTTGGCTTTATAAATCAATAACTTACAGTGGGTTGCTGGTTTTGTGCTGCATAAAGTACAGCATAAAAAGTCATTGGCCGGGCACTATGCCCACATTGCAGACCGCCAACTGCAAGCGAAAAAGCCGACCATGTGTCGGTTTTTTTTCGTCTGTCTGTGATGGCTATCGGCTTGGACGCCGTGCATTAACAAAAAAAACCCGGCGCTAGGCCGGGCAAAAGTCCCAATGGCACTTATTGGGTTCGTTAAATTTCGACGCGCCGCGAAACCTGTTCGGCCAATGCCGCATTGAAGAAGAAGCGGCCAACATTGCGAATAACGGATTGGTATTTCTTCGGCATGTCGCGAAGCAGGTGCCCCGTTACAAAGTCCGAATAAATATCGGGGTAGTGTTGTTGCAATGCTTCGTACTTCAGCGTTTCGCAAACGTCTGAATTGATGTTCAGGAGAAAATCGGGGCTATGCCAAATTACGGCGGCAACGTCTTCGCTCCGTTCCATCTGCTTGCGAATGTTCGTCAAGCCTTCGGGGGTCTTTGCCTGTTCGGCAATCCATCGCCGAATTTCACTGTTCAAGGCGTCATGGCCGGGGCGTGGAGCAAAGTTGCTATCAGCGCGCGCCTGTGCGTTCTCAATCATCATTTCCGACTGACGCGCGATACCGTTTGCCGACGATTGAAGCGTTTCAATAGTGCGGTTTGCCAGTTCGCGCGCTGCTGCGTGCTGTTGAACGGGGGTTCTCGTCGGATCGTTCGCCAGTGCGGCAACCTTGCCAACTGCGTTACGAAGTTCGATTTGTGCCTTTGTCATATGTACCCCAGCCGCCGGGAACGCTTCGGCGTCGCCAAGTAGTGCTCGGCTTCCTGTTTCGGTGGATGCCATGCCAAGGAAACGTTGGCTGTCTTCGGTGTTGACTAGGTAAGTCACGATAAATCCTTTCAGTTGTTGGACGGGAAAATTCTTGTGTTTGTCATTTCATCCCGGTTATTCCCCTTTATTTGTCGATTGCTTGCCTACACTGGAAGCCTTTGCCAGCAGCGCCAATTGCTGCGCTTTCAAGCCTTCTTCCCATTCCGCCTGTGTGCCGAAGTCACAAACCAGCATGTAACGGCCCGGCAAGGGGGCTGGCTGGCCCGCTGCTGCGCTTTTGTGGGTAAGCAGATGCGGAGTTGGCCCCATGCCCTGAAGATCGCTTGCCGGGTGTTGGGCGCGGTCGGCTGGCGAGTAGAACAAAACCCGGTTTGTGCCCTGCTTGTTGCGGCGGTTTTCGAGTTTCGCCAGTCGGTTACGAAGACCAAAGCGCGCCATTACAGCCCCCTGTTTTCGAGTGCTTCGATACGGGCTTCTAGTTCGCTATCCGACAGAATGCGGGCCAGAATCGAAAGCATGTTTGCAAGGCGGCTTGCGTCTGATACGTCGATTCGCCCGCTACGGGCTTCGCGGTACAGCTTCGCCAACTCCTTGCCGACTTCGGTTGCATTCGAAAGCTTGGCTTTTGCGTAGGTCTTCTTACCGGCAGGCATGGGGGGGTCCCGGTCATCATCAACAGGAATGCGGGTTTGCCAGCCGCCTGTTGCCGAATTGGTATCGTTTTCCATGGGTCTATCCGTCAAAATTTCCAGTTCATGAAGTCATGCAATAGCTTGCTTCCTTCCAAGATTTGATTGCGTAGCGCCATGGCTTCTTTGTATCCCTTCGAACGCTTCGAAAACTTGGCAACTTCGGCGTCAAGTTCATCAAGCAAATTGACAGCAAGCGTTACAAGCTGCGCTTTGTTCGGGAAGAACTCGCCTTGCGCTTCGGCTTCCTTCAGCAACATGAAATGGTCGAATACAACTTGATCGTTCGGCCAAGTGCTGGCGATGTATGAAATAAGGCCGGTCGAATTAGTCAGCACGAACGGGTATAGATTTTTCAAGAATTCTTCAGCGGCTTTGAATGAGGAATTCAAGCCGTCTTTAAGTTCGCCGCGAATATGCTTGTGATGCTTGAACAGCAAACATGCGTATTGCTTCTTCGGCGTTTCGAATTTGCGCAATTCGTCAATTCGTTGCAATGTAATTTCGTTTGTCATTTCAATATCCTTTCGTTGCTGTTGCCCACATTCAGCCGGTTTGCAGTTTCTGTTCCATCTAACGAGATTCTGAAAATGTCCAAAACCCGCAATGCCTTGTCGTTAGTGGTCTTCAATCATTTTTTCTAATTTCTAATATTTCTAACTAATACCTTGCCGATACTTAATGCGGGGTAATAGTGGTAAATTCGAGTTAGAAACTAAGAAGCGTTAGAATCTATTTAAATCAATTGGTTGAGAGTAAGAAGGCCCGTTAGCAGAGTCAGAAAAACAACTTAACTTCGTGCTTGAGTCCGGCCATAAACTGTTCAATGTCCGTTACCGCGTAACACTCCATCGCTACGCCGAATTTCGCTTTCAAATCTTGTTGAGATATGCGGTTAATTTCACCGCATAAACGTAATTCTTCGATGGTGCGTTTGAGCGTTGCGGTTGCGCCGTTCTTCGCGTCTTTGAATGCGGCATCGTTCGTCAAACGCTTTGAAATATAGCTATACGGAATAACGCCGCCCATTCGCATTGCTTCGGTGCCGATCTTGTAGCGTTGGAGTTCGGCCCAAGGCTTGACAAACCAATCCTTGATTACGGCGCGCAAGCGGGTTTGCTGCGCTGATTCTGAATCGGCTTGTTCGCCAACTTCGCCGGCTTCGAAGCGTGCAAGCAGGTTGCGAACATTCGCCTTTTCAAGCTGAATGGCCCAAAGTGCGAAATCCGGGGTAATTGTGGGTATGTACGGGTTACAGCCAACCGCAACAAGCGCCGCCAGCTTTAGCGCCTTCAAGTGCGCCCGGTTCCATAGTTGCCGGGTAACTTCGCCCTTGCCGCGTATCTGTTCATCGGCATAACTATTAAACTCGTCAAACATCGTCCGCGCTTCGTCGGCAAGCTGAACCGTTGCGGGCATTTGGCCGTGCTGATTCAACATCAGGCAATGCGCACATAGTTCGGCCAGCTTCGCGGCAAGTTCCGGCGAAGGAATGGCGCAAGCTTCGTCGTTCAAGTCGGGGCGGTCGCCGTGATATTCAATCAGCGTAAAGCGCGGCAATAAGCCTTCGGCAATCAGCCCTTCGTTCAAACCCTCATAGAATTTTTCGGGCGTCGATTCGCCAACCAGCGACAGCGCAGGCGACTGAATCGCCACCGTGTTTTTTTCGCGGTCGCTGTAAATGCTTGGTCTAATCTCGCCATATGCGCCCGATTTTCCGTAAGCATCCAGAAGAAAGCGGCGAAGGCCGATTAAGTGCGGCGGTGCCCTCAGCCCTACCATTTGTTGAAGGTAAATGCCGAATTCGCCGACCAACGAAACAAACGACGTTGGGCCACCTGCCATGTACTTGATTACGGCTTGATGCGACGCTATTTCGCCGGGGCCAATGAAATCAGCCGAAGCCGGTATGGCGCTACGAACCGACTTCATTAAGGCGCTGTAGCCGTTCGCAATGGCTTCCTTACCTGTTCCGGTCGGGGCCAGCAACAACACGTACTGATTCAGGCCAATTGGCGGGTTCGACACGTTGTAAGCCCTGCCCACAATACCTGCCAGCAAGCCAATAGCGCCCGCCAAGGCGATTTCTGGAACCGGGCGGGGTGCTGCGCCATAGATGAACTGCGCAAGCTCGCCAAGGAAGCCGGGCGGTACGCTGTAAGGGCTGGCCTGAATGTGGGTTTCGTGTGCCATTGGTCGATTTGTTTGTTTTTATGCAGTATGGGTTGCATTGCAGCGAATTAACATTCGCCTTCGTGCCTTGTTGTTAAGTAGTATTTGGCGGATATTCACTCCGCTTACGTCTTCGCCAAGCGTTGCTGTTCAAGCTTGGCGACAAGCTCGCGAATTTCTTCGTTGGTTTTTCCGGCAATGCGAGCGGCATTGATTGCGGTGATTTCGTCGGCGGGCCATGCCGCGCAACGTTCGCCCAACTTAACCGGGGGCGTCATCAGCCGTTGCTTGATTCGAAGGTAAAGTGTGCTTCGGGTTTGGCCTGTTGCGTTCATGACGGCGGGAAGCCGTAGAAGGGAATTCATTTTGTTCGCTCCATTAATTGCCGTTGGATGGCATGGGACGAACTTTAGAGATAGGGGATTTCCGGGTCTGCCGCGATACCCTGGCTATTTAGCGGCAACGTATGGCATTGGTTTTGCGTTGCATTGCCTGGCCTGCATACAGTGCGTGCTAAGCGGAAGGGTGGTTAGATAGCCTGTCGGCAACCTTCTTTTTGTGCCAGCCGTTGTTCTTAAGTTGCTTGGCAATTTGCGCTTTGAGTGCGCTAGGGCTTGGGGCTGGCCGTATGCGATGTCTTGTTTGATTGCAATGCAGGCATGCCGCTACAACATTCGACTTTGCATCCGTTCCGCCGTCTTGGCGGGCTTCAAGATGTTCGGCGGTGCATTTGAACCGTTGTGCTTGCGACAACGAAATTTTGTGGGTTTTTGCGAATGATTCCGGGGCGCTTTCCCACATTAAAAATCCGCAGTAGTAACAGCGTTCGTTTTGGGCAACAAAGGCTAGATGGCGGTACTTGAACAGTCTGGATGGCATAGGGGTTCCTCGAAAAATAGAGAAAGTTCCCTGCCAGCCGTCACGACTTGGCATGGGTGCCGTACGGGTAACCCTGTACGGCCCAGCATGCGAATCTAGAGATTACGCACGGGATATATCCTACTATGCAATTTCGTTGATAAGCTAGACCAAAACGATTTTCTACCGGGTGCGCTTATGCCCCGTAATGGCTTCGGAAAGCCAGTCTTGGAGCGTTTCCCGGTTCGGCTGCTTTTCTTCTTTAATGCCTTCGGCAGTCATTTCGTCTTTAACTGCTTTAACGATTTGGTCGGCGGTTAGAACTGCTTCGTTGTATGTGCCAAGCTGCCAAAGCCGACTTTGCCAATGCTCTTTAAATAAGCGGCTATACGGGCTGTTTTCGCCCCGACGCTTGTTCAAACCAAGCCGCTGCAAAAATGCGGTGCTGTTGCGGTTGCTGTGCCGGATTGCTTCGCCAAGCCATAGCGCCAATTCAGGCGGCAACGGTTCGCGATTCGTCAAGTGCGTTTGCACATCATCAAGCATCGCCCATGCTGCCGCTTCGGTACTACATTCGTGTAAGCCGTCGTCGGCCAAATAGGGCCGGTGAGCGTCGAACCCATAGGGAAGGTTTGCCATCATGCGGCCTCTTGCTTGAGTGCTACGACGTTCTTATCGACGGTTCCGCAGTAGTTCGCCCAATCGGCCATCAATAGAACGCGCTTCGGCCATAGCGTACCGCGTTGATAGGCGCGTTCGGCCTTGTCTTTCAGTTGGTGCGCTAGGGCGTGTTCGATAACTTCGCGCGGGTGATTTGTCGTTTCGCCTGCCCATTCGCGGAAGGTTGAACGGAAGCCGTGTTGCGTCAAGCCGCCGCGTTCCATGCGCTTCAAAACAGCGGTAAGCGACATATCCGAAAGTTGCCCGCCGCGCGGTGCCGGGAAGACATAATCGTTGCCCACAATATGGGGCACGGCTTTGAGCAACTTTACGGCGGCATCCGACAATGGTACTTCGTGTTCTTTGTCGGCTTTCATGCGGTCGGCTGGAATCGTCCAAGTCTTCGCGTTCAAGTCGATTTCGGCCCATGTTGCGCCGCGTACTTCGCCCGACCGCGCAGCGGTCAGAATGGCGAATTCAAGCGCACGCGACGACATGCCTTCGCGCTTGCGAAGTTCGACCATAAACGCGCCAAGTTCGGCATACGGCAACGCAGCATGATGTTCGACCTTTTGAACCTTGCCCGGTGCTGGCAATGCGTGCTTCAAGTTGCCTTGCCATGCGGCGGGGTTCTCGCCTTCGCGGTACTTGGAAACCTTCGCCCAATCCAAGATGGATTCGATACGGCCACGAAGGCGGCTTGCAGTTTCGTTCTTGGCGTGCCAAAGCTGCGCCGTGCCGCCTTCCTTTGTGGGCACGTCTTGCCGTAACACCTGCAAAACCAAATCGGTATCTATGGCGGAAACGGGCAACGCGCCGATTTTCGGGAATGCGTAGGTTTCAAGCGTGCTTCGCCATTGCGCTACGTGCTTTTCGTTCTTCCATTCGCCGCTTTTGTCTTTGATGAACGCCAAAGCGCATTCGGCAAATGTCTTCGTTTTGGCGGCTTGCTTGGCAGTGCGGGCCTTGGCTTCTCGTTTTTCCTGCAATGGGTCAATGCCTTCGCGAACCTGTTTTCGCAGTTCGCGGGCCTTCTCGCGTGCTTCGGCCAATGACACTTCCGGGAAAGGGCCAAGGCCCATATTTAGACGGCGTACAACTTCTTTGCCGCTTCGGTTTGTTCGGGTTCCAAGTGCGACACACAATACCCAAGCGCGGGATTCGCCAGCGATACGAAGATACAAGCCATCTGCGCCCCCTACAGCGTGCCGACCTTCGGCCTTCAACTTCGATACGGCCAAGGCAGATAGTTCTTTGGCTTTCTTTGGCATGGCTACGGCTCCGTTGTAATGCATCCGGTACTGCAAAGATTACCGGATTTTTTGGAACGTAGCAAGCTGTCATTAGACGATGTGCGAAGATAAGTAATTGATGTAAAGGGTAAAAAATAAACGCTTTGGGATGTTTTTGGACGCCGGAAATACGGACGCCCTCTCCGCCAGGATTTTAGAAAAGCGCCTTTCGGGGCGCTTTTTTATTTTTGGCCTTCCGTTGCGGATTATTCAGGATTGCCATTTTTATTTATGGCGAATCTGCTCTTGATGTTGCTTGTGACAAGGTCATTAAGTGAAGTGTGCAATATTTCCTGAAAATAGGAATTATCCGATAGACCTTCGCTATTCCAACTGACTAGAATCTATTCAGTTTGAATGTCCGTTCAGGAAGAACGAAATCGATTCCATCCCGCTGATTCTCGCTTTGACTTCCCTGGCCCTGATCGTCCTGCTCGGGGTGGTAGTCAGTTTTGTCCCCAAGAGCCATCTTTGGGACGAATTGATGCGTAAGTAGCGGCCTTTCTCGAACAGGCTTTCCTGGCCGGCTTCAGGGAAGCGTGGTGAACAGGTTGCGGATTTCCGTGTATTGCTCGTTGTCGGTGGAGACGAATCCATTGATGTCGAGTTCCTGAAACATCGATTTGAGCTGACCTGATTCCTTCAGGAATACCTCGCGAATGCGTTTTTGCAGTGGCGCACAGAGCTGTTGACGCATCACGAACGGGTCGTAAGGGATCAGTTCGGATCGCCACAGCACCGCGAACTCGTCGTTTCCAACCTTGCCGCGCCGGATTGCCTCATCGAGTCGGGTGCTGGCGACGAAAGCCGCGTCGACCTTCCTGTTGCGCAAACTGTCGATGGCCCGGTCATGAGATCCGGCAAAGATGACGCGGCCAAAATAGCTTTCCGGCAGGTAGCCGGTGAGTTGGGTGATGGCTTGACGAGGCAGTACGGCACCCGAGGTGCTTGCCGGATCGGTCAGGCTGAGATTTTTTCCTCGCAATTGGGCCAGCGTGCGCAAGCCACTGTCGCGACGAACCAGCAGCAGGGAACGATAGGCTGTTCCCGAGTCGGTATGGGGGCCTTGGCGCAGGGCGACCGTGGCGAAGGCGGCGATTTGTGCGCCGCGGCTCATGGCGATGGCGTAGGAAGCAGGCCCGAGTTCGGCAAGATCGATGTGGTTGGCGAGCAGTCCTTCGATAACCGTACCGTAGGATGGGGCGGCAATCAGTTCAATTGGCCGGCCAAGGCTTTTTGCCAGGAGGTCGATGAGTGGCCGGTACTGGTTGGCTTGCAATTCGCTGTTCGACTTGGGGATCAAGGCGAGTCTGAGCGGGCGGGGATCGGTACAGCGGGATTCGTTTGCGAAGGCGTTCGCCAGAAATGCGATCAGGGCGAGCGGGAGAAGACGCAGAAGGGTCATGGTGGCGGAATAACGGCTAGATCGAGAAGTTGTCTTACTGCGTTGCCGGGAACCGGACGGCTGAAATAATAGCCTTGAACTTCATCGCAGCCGGCCGTTTTTAAATGTACCAGTTGATCGAGCAGTTCGACGCCCTCGGCAATGACGCGCATATGCAGGTTATGCGCCAGGGTGATGATGGAGGTGACGATGGCAGCATCGTCGGGGCTGTTGCGGATATCGCCGATCAAGGTGCGATCGATTTTCAGATTATGGATCGGCAGGCCGCGGATGCGTGCGAGATTGGCAAAGCCCTTACCGAAGTCGTCGAGCGTGATCCGTACGCCATGGGCTTCCAATGCACGTAACGTCTGGCCGGCCGTTTCGATCGACTCGATCAGGGTTTGCTCGGTAATTTCGATTTCCAGGGCGCTGGCAGGCAGCTTGTGGGTGGCCATCAACTCGGCTAGCTGCGTCGTGAAGCTCGGCGCCTGCAGCCGGTTGGCTGAAACATTGATGGAGAGAGGTACGGGGGCGCACCCTGCTGCCCGCCATTCGGCCAATTTTTGGCAGGCTGCAGCTGCCACCCAGTCGTCGAGGGCGACGATCAGTCCGTTTCGTTCGGCCAAGGGAATGAAGTCGTCCGGGTAGATCAGTCCGAATTCCGGATGCTGCCAGCGTACCAGCGCTTCGAGGCCGACGATGCGGTAGTCGCTCAAGCGGATCCGTGGCTGGAAGTGCAGCGTCAGTTCGTTGTTTTCGATGGCTTTCGACAAACCTTGTTCGAGATGGTCGGCCGGATTGCTGGCCGGGTTGAGGGCGGGGTCGTAGAAGCTGTAACGACCGCGCCCGGACCGTTTCGACTGATACATGGCGGCATCGGCATTGCGACATAGCGTTGCAAAGTCCTGCCCGTCGCGCGGAAACAACGCGATACCGATGCTCGGGCTGGTTTCGATATCGTTGCCATCAAGATTCAGGCAGGGGCGTTTGACCAGATCGACGATCTTGCCGGCAATCAGGCCGGCGTCGCCGATATGATCGAGTCCGGTGAGCAGCAGGGCGAATTCATCGCCGCCGAGGCGGGCGATCACATCCGATTCGCGCAGGGCGCTACGCAGGCGGGCGGCGATGGTTTGCAGCAGGAGGTCGCCGACATGATGGCCGAGGCTGTCGTTGATCTGCTTGAAGCGATCGAGATCGACGTAGAGCAGCGCATAGTATTTGCGGCTGCGCTTGGCGCGTGACAGATGGCTGCTGGCCAGCTCGTTGAACATCCGGCGATTGGGCAGACCGGTCAACGGGTCATGCGCCGCCAGTTCGAAGGCATGCTTCTTCTCCTCCTCCAGTCGCTCGATCAAGCGTTGCTTGTCATGGTCGGCGCCAGCCAGTGCGCTCAGCAGTTGTCCTTGGTGGCGAATGCTGCGCCCGACACGGAAGGTGAATAGCAAGATGATCAGGCTCAAGGTGACGAGGACCGCGATTGTCCTTGCCCGGCTATCGGCATGTTCGGCCAGTACATCGTTCTGCTGGCGGCTGACGGTTACGATGAAGGGATAGCGTTCAAGGCGGCACAAGCTGTTCAGGTAGGTCTGCCCGTCAGTTCCGGTGCTGCTGTGACTGCTCGGGTTGCTGCCGTTCGGTGCGGGTAGGCTGGCGACCCGTTGCGGCTGAGGCAGGCTGAGACCTTCCTGCCTGGCCTCGATCAGGGGGTAGGCATCCTGCCTGAGCATGCCGATGGCCCCCGTGCTACCGATATCGATCTGCCTGTACAGGTCGAGGAAGTATCCCAGGTCCAGGCTGACCAGCAGCAGCCCTTGCACCTTGCCATCCGGGCGCTGAACCGGAAAAAGGAGGGGGAGCTGCCAGGCCTGTTCGCCTCTTTCCGGAATTGGCGCAAAGCGCAATTGAGCATCGCCAGGTGCGCGCCAAGCCTCATTGAGCGCTTGTTTGAATAGCGGGCTGTCGCTGGCTGGCGTCGAGGCGTAAACGCGACGCTGCCTGGCATCGTAGAGTGCGATGCGCAATATGGCCCGGTCCGTCGCGTGCATGCTCGACAGTCGTTTTGCCGCATCGCGTGGGTTACCGTCGAACCATTCGTTGGCTGCGATCGAGATCAGGCGTCCGCGGTCGAGAACCTGGTTCAGGTTTTCGGCAATGATCGTGGCCAGGTTTTCTTGCTGGCTGGAAGTGGTGCGAAGCACCCAGCGTCGTTCGATATCGAGGCGTTGCCAGGTCAGGCTCCAAGCCGCCAGCAGGAGGATCAGCGACAGTGCGATGCTGCCCACCAGCAAGCCGCGCCAGCCCAGGCGATTCTGGCGCGCGGACCACGTGCGGAAGGTCGAGATGAGGGGATAGGCCACGGCAGCAAGAGGGATCGTTTTGGCAGCGGATTATGTTGCCGGGTGGTTACCGTATCGTGACGAGCCGGCCGGGGTTGTCATGTCGTTGCCACGTTACTGGGGCTCAATACAAAGCCCTTGTCGCGGAATGACTTCATGAAGGATTTTTCAATCAGCGAATTGGCCTGGGCGGACACGCTTCAGGTGGAGGCAGTGCAGTCCCTGATATATCGTGCCTTCGACGATCCGGTACGCTATGCCATGGCGCGGATTGGCGATGAGTTGACGCCCTTGGCGCCGCCGCTGGAACGGCGTTTTTTTGTGGCCCGGCTCGGTGACGAACTGGTGGGCGCGGGAGGCGTCAAGTCGGCTGACTGGGCTTCCCATACTTACCTGCTTTATCTGTCGGTGGTCGCGCCGGAAGCGCGTGGGCAAGGTATTGGGCGCGCCTTGGTCAAAGCGCGCCTGGCCTGGTTGCAACAGCAGCAAGCGCATGCCCGCGTGCTGGTTTCGACGGCCAAACCGAAGCGATTCATCGGACTGGGGTTTCGCCGACTTAATCGGCGCGACCTCGATGGAAAAAGCCTGATGTTCTTCGAGTATTGATCGACAGTCAGGACGCGCGAGGAACAAAAACCTGGCTTGGGCTTTGGCGCGACGAGGCCGGGAATGCAACCCGGCCTGCGCATTCACACTGCGTAGGGACGATGCAGCCAACTCCGCACTACGTCGACGTCGCGTTGCGGCAAATAAGCAAAGCCGCCCAGCGAATCTTCGACCACCGATTGGGCTACCCAATGCGGTACCGCCTTGCTGGTCAGCATGTGGAAATACCAGGCCATCGGGAAGCCGCTCTCCCGGTCGAAGCGGGTCAGGGCCTCGTTAAGTTTCAGACCGGTAGTGCCCGCCGTCGCGCCGAATTCCGGTGCTGCGCCGGCCAGCGTGGCGATAGGCTGGGCGCGGAATACTGATTGATGGTAGCGGTCGAGATGTTCGCGGGTGGCGATGACCCAGTGGTTGTAATAGGCGCTGGCATTGCCGGCGCTACTTTTCTCCCAGTCTTCGATCATGCGGTGGATCGGTGCCGGGTCAGGCTTCTGGGCCAGCATGCGACGCAGGAAGGCACCGATGTGCTGCAGGCGGCGGAAGGTATAGAAAGGCAGACCGATCGGTACCGGCTGATCGGCGCCACCGCGCGGGTCGATCAGCTCTTCGAGTGTCGAGGGGTCGTTGGCAAAGAGTTGGTGCACGCGCATTTCCTGGAGGTCTTCGATCTCCAGTTGCAGAAAGGCGTCGGTACCGTCACCGGCCGAAGCGACCAGATAGTGGGTTTGCCCGACCAGGCGGGTAGCGAACAGGCTCTGATCGGAAAAGTCCTCGACCAACTGCGCGAAGTCGCCATCGCGCTCGTCAAGGGCGGTTTCCACCCAGCCTTCGAGGTTGTCGGTGACGCGCTGTCCGGCGCCATCGAGAATGCCGCCCAGGCGGTACCAGCCGCCACGGCTCAGGGCGTGACGGAATTTCCATTCGGGAAGCGCATCGCTGAGTGCCTTGACCAGCGCACCGGGGCCGCCGCTGACCGGTACCTTGGTACAGGTTTCGACGACGGCGGGGGAGAGCGACTTGCAATACTCCGACCAGGCCAATGTTTCTTTCATCGGATTTTCCTTGTTATGAAGCAGTATTTTCATCGGCCAGGCGAGCCTGGGCCGCCTCCCGGACTTCGATTTCCGGATCGTCGGTCAAAGGGGGCAGGAATTCGAGCGGGGCATTGCCCACCGCAGCCAGCCGTACCCACCATTCGGCATCCTTGAGCAAGGTGACGGCCAGCCCAGGCAAGGCGCGCTCGGCGACGATGGCGCGGACTTCGGGTTCTGCATCGTCGGCCAACATGTGCAAGGCAAAGGGTGGCAGACGTGAGGCGACGACCTTGCGTACTTCGCGCTCCGGGTCTTTGGCCAGCTTGGCCAATTGGCCATGCGGCAAGCGACGGGCGACGGTGGCGCGAATCAGGTAATCCGGGTCGTTCAACAACTGGACGAGCAGGGCTTCCGGCAGCCGCGCGGCAACGGAGAGGCGGACTTCACGGTCCGGGTCGCGGACCATGGAGACCAACTCGTCGACCGGCAGTCGTGTCGCCACAACGCGGCGCACCACCTCGTCGGCATCGGAACGCAGGTTGAATATCTTGTCGACCGGTGCATAGCGGGCGGCAATGGCTCGGCGTTCCCAGAAAATGTCGTCCAGGTAGTTTTCGGCCAGTTCTGGATTGGCGCGCAGGAAGCGGTCGATCTGCCGCCCGCTGTGTGCCTTGATACAGGCATCACCGGGCGTACAGCGGTAGCTGTTCAGAAAGTCCGGATAGTAGGAGCAACCTGAACAAAGACCGAGGCGGCCGACGCCGGCTGCTGCGGAGCGGGTTTCATTCTTCATCGACCTTGGCGGCAACCAGGATGCCGGTAGCAGTTGCGGCGTCATTCGTCAGTTCAAGGCAGTGGCCGCTGGCTCCGCTGATCAAGTAGAGGTCATGCCGGTCGAGATTGAGGGCCGGCTTGAAACGCGGCGATACGTCGTCTTCGCTGCACTCGGTGAAATGCAGGTTGGGGAAGCGCAGGCGCAGGGATGCGGCGCTGGCATCGAGCAAGGTTGCTTCGCCGACCTGGACGAGTTGGGCCGGGGTGATCATGCCGACTCCTCGGCGGCAAGGTCTTCCTCGAAACGGGCCAGGGAGGCCGAGGGTACGCCCATGATCTGGGCCAGCCAGGGCGGCGGGCTGGATAGGCGGCCCTGCAGTTCGACCAGCGCTTCGCGGGCGGCGCCGCCGGTCGGTTTCTTGACCGGATGCACGCCGGCGCGAACGACCTTGGCGGCAGCCGGACCGCCGATCGATTGGACATAGACGATCTGGCAATCGTTGATCAGGGCCGAGCGGGCCGCGTTCTTGTCTTCCGCTGCGTCGGCTTCCACCGTGCTGCGGACGGCGATCAACTTTATGGCGTCGAGACCGACCTGGTAGATCAGGAAGCGCTCGCAGGAGCCGAAGTGTCCGTCGAGGTTTTCGCCGCGGTTGGCGGCGATCGCCACGCGGATCGAGCCGGGCATTTCGCCTTCGGTATAGGCCTCGACGGCAGGGAAGTCGCTATTCTCGACACCTTGTCCCCAGAGCAGGCGAATGGCTTCCTTGAGCGCCTCGGCCTCGACGCCGACATGGCAACCCTGCTCGGCAAAGTCGCCGGCCAGGATGACGCGCAGGTCTTCGACGGTCAAGGTGCCGAGCTTGGCTTCGGTAAGAGGCGCTTCGAGCTTTTCGATCAGGGCGCCAACCAAGGCGCGGACATCCAGACCATTCAGGGCGCGGGCGGCCAGGGCGATGCGCAGGGCGGCTTCGCGGGAGGCGATAGGGGATTCGGACATGATGGGCTCCAGGGAAAGTCTTGAGTGGAACGCCGGGCCAGTCCATTACGGGCCGGCCGGCGCTCGGCTCAAGGCTTTACTCAGGCCGGGCCGATGCAACCTGAGGGGCAGACATCGACGCACAACGGAGAATCGTTGTGGCCGTCGCATTCGGTGCAGGTCGCGGCGTCGATCTTGTAGAAGATCTTGCCGGAGCTGATCGACTTGGTCGGGCAGACCGGCTTGCAGTCGCCACAGGCGGTGCACATGTCGGGATCAATCTTCATTGCCATGATGCTCTCCTTTCATCCGCGGTCGCTGGCTAATCGGCTGGCTTGGCGGGTAGGGTTTGACGAAACTCAGTCCTCGGCGGCGCCGAGGCGTTTGGCGCGCAGGGAAATCGGCAGACGAGGCGGCTTGGCGATCGGATCGATGTAGTACGAGCCGCCGTTGTCCAGCTTGAGCTCGCCGCCCCATTTCTCCGGGGTGTCGAATTCGATGGACTCGATGGAGGCTTCCAGGTCGCGCTTCGGGAGATAAAAGGTCAATCCCTTTTCGCCCTGGCGGATCATGATATTGGCCATTGTTATGCTCCCTAATTTGAACAAGTCGCTCGCACGCCTGGACCCCACAACCGTTGCCGGCGGCAGGGTCCAGGTGATCCGGTTTAGCGGACCAGGTCGAAGTTGTAGTCGGTGGTGCCCATGCCGATCGTTTCCTTGTCAAGTTGCTCAAGGACGGCGTTGGTCAGTTGGGTAACCACGGACATCATGCCTTCGTAACCCATCGTGGTAGCACGATGCTGATGGTGACGGTCGAAGATCGGGAAGCCCAGGCGGATCAACGGTACTTCGAACTCTTCACCCTTGTAGCGGGTGTCGCGCTGGATGTACTTGCCGTAGGAATTGCCGATCAGGAAGTCCGGCTTGTCCGTGAAGCACAGGCTGCGCATGTGCCACAGGTCGTTGCCGACATACACTTTGCCCAGCGTGCCGAACGGGCTGGAGGCGAGCAGCTTCTCGACAGACTTGCCCCAGCGCTTGTTGGCGTTGTGGGAGAGGATGTGGGTCGGCTCGGCACCAACTTCCAGAAGGATCTTGACCATGCCCATGACGAAGTCCGGGTCGCCGTAGATGGCGAACTTCTTGCCGTGCAGCCAGGCGTGGCTGTCGGAGATCAAGTCCATGCAGCGGCCGCGTTCCAGTTCCAGCGAAGCCGGGATCGGCTGGCCGGTGACTTCGGAAACCTTCATCAGGAATTCATCGGTCCATTCGACGCCCATCGGAATGTTGAGCTTCGGAATGTCATGCTTCCAGGTGTTTTCGATGAACTTCTTGGTCTTTTCCAGCTGGGCCGGTTGCATCAGCAGCGTGGTGTAGGCATTCGGCGCATCCTTGACTTCTTCCATCGTCGTGCCGCCGGCGTACATGCGGAATTCACCGTCGGCCGGGGTGTCGAAGACATCGGTCGGGTCGGAGAGCATGGTGTAGCCGACACCCATCTCGGTCAGCATGCGCTTGATAACGCGATAGTTGCCGAGGTAGGTTTCGAAGCCCGGAACAATGTTGACCTTCTTGTTCGAGCCGACGACCTTGCCTTCCATGTTGTTCAGCGTGAAGTAGCGCAGGATGCCTTCTTCCATGTTGTCCCAACCGGTGGTGTGCGAACCGACGAAGGACGGGGTATGGGCGAAGGGAACCGGGTACTCTTGCGGAATGTGACCGGCCTTCTTCGAGTTGTTGATGAAGGCGTTCAAGTCGTCACCGATAACTTCGGCCATGCAGGTGGTCGAAACGGCAATCATGTCCGGCTTGTAGATAGCCTTGGCGTTTTCCAGGCCGTCGAACATGTTCTTCTGGCCACCGAACACGGCTGCGTCTTCCGTCATCGAGTCGGACACGCAGGAGCACGGTTCCTTGAAGTGACGGTTGAAGTAGGTGCGGAAGTAGGCGACGCAGCCTTGCGAACCATGCACGTAGGGCAGGGTCTTGTGATAGCCGGTGGCGCAGAGGACGGCGCCGAGCGGCTGGCAGGCCTTGGCCGGATCGACGGTCAGGGCTTCGCGCTTGAAGTTTAGTTCCTGGTATTCCTGGGTCGTCGTCCACATGAAGGTTTCGAAGACCTTGTCCGGACCGTGACCTTCTTCGAATTGCTGGCGCTTTTCAGCCAGGTTCTTCTTGTAGTCGTCGTCGCGGAACAGCGGATAACAGGGCTTGATGTTGTCTGCAGTTTGCATTGCTATCTCCTTGCCCGTACCGCTCATCTGCAGTGCCGGGCGCAAGGTTGATTGATCAGGGGCGCGGGAAGCGGGGGCTGACGAAGGACGCGAAGTCCGCAATCACCAGCCGCCGTTTCCGGTGTCCCATTCCTGAGTCTTAGGCTGCCTTCTTGACCTCTTCTTCAGCAACCTTCTTCCAGGGCGGAGTCAGGTTCTTGAAGGTCGGGTTGGAGAGGGCGATGTCCATGTCACGGGCGAAGATCGCGAAACCGTCGTAACCGTGGTAAGGACCGGAGTAGTCCCAGGAGTGCATCTGGCGCAGCGGAATGCCCATCTTCTGGAAGATGTACTTTTCCTTGATGCCCGAGCCGACCATGTCGGGCTTCAGGCGCTTGACGAACTCTTCCAGTTCGAAACCGGTAACGTCGTCGTAGAGCAGGGTGGCATCACCCATTTCCTTGATCGTACGGTCGTAGTCGTCGTTGTGGGCGAATTCGTAGCCAGTGCCGATGACTTCCATGCCGAGGTCTTCGTAGGCGCCGATGACGTGACGCGGACGCAGACCACCGACGTAGAGCATGACCTTCTTGCCTTGCAAACGCGGTTTGTACTTGGCGATGATGGCATCCATCATCGGCTGGTAGCGGGCGATCACGGCTTCGGTCTTTTCCTTGACGGTATCGTCGAAGAAGGCCGCGATGCGACGCAGGGACTCGATGATCTTCGTCGGGCCGAAGAAGTTGTATTCCAGGTAGGGAATACCGTACTTTTCTTCCATGTGACGCGAGATGTAGTTCATCGAGCGATAGCAGTGGAGCAGGTTGAGCTTCACTTTCGGGGTGTTCATCATTTCGGCGATGGTGCCGTCGCCGGACCATTGAGCCACGACGCGCAGACCCATCTCTTCGAGGAGGATGCGGGTTGCCCAGGCATCGCCGCCGATGTTGTAGTCACCGATGATGGCGACGTCGTACGGGGTCGATTCGTATGCCTGGCCGTCGCGCTTGTCGAGGACCCAGTCGCGGATTGCGTCGTTGGCGATGTGGTGGCCGAGGGATTGCGAAACACCGCGGAAGCCTTCGCAGCGGACCGGCACGATGGGCTTGCCGATGGCGGCGGAACCCTTCTTGGAGACGGACTCGATGTCGTCACCGATCAGACCGATCGGGCATTCGGATTGAACCGAGATCCCCTTGTGTAGCGGGAAGAGTTGTTCAACTTCCTCGATCAGCTTGGCCAGTTTCTTGTCGCCGCCGAAAACGATGTCCTTTTCCTGGAAGTCCGAGGTGAAGTTCATCGTGCCGAAGGTATCAACACCGGTGGTGCCGACGTAGTAGTTACGGCGACCGGCGCGGGAGTACTGACCGCAACCGACGGGGCCGTGCGAGATGTGGATCATGTCCTTGATCGGACCCCAGACCACGCCCTTGGAGCCGGCGTAAGCGCAACCACGAATGGTCATGACGCCCGGCAGGGACTTGCGGTTGGACGTGATGCACTTCTTCGATTGTTCGACGGTAACGTCGTTGGATGCCAAGTGCTTGGCGCGGTCCTTCTTGGCTTTTTCCGGGTAAACCTCGAGCACCTCGGCGATGAGGGCGTCGGTTTCTTCACGAGACAGAGTCGTCATATTTTCCTCCTGACGTCGCCACCAATCTGTGGCCGACGTACTGGTTGAAAGTGGCGGGAGCCTGAGCACCCGCCCGAGCTTACGGGGCGATGCTTAGGCAGCCAGATCGGCGGCGGTTTTGCCGACGATGGACTCGTCTTCCTGCTCCATGATGCCGAATTCCATCAGCAACTCTTCCAGTTCTTCCATCTCGATCGGGGTCGGGATGACGAAGTTGGTGTTGTTGTTGATCTTCGAGGCCAGCTGACGATATTCGTCGGCTTGCTTGTGCTTCGGATCGTATTCGATGACGGTCATGCGGCGGATTTCAGCGTGCTGCACGGCGTTGTCACGCGGCACGAAGTGGATCATGGTGGTGCCGAGGCGGGCAGCCAGGGCCATGATCAGTTCGTCTTCGCGGTCGGTGTTGCGGCTGTTGCAAATCAGGCCGGCCAGGCGGACACCGCCGGAGTTCGCATACTTCACGATACCCTTGGAGATGTTGTTGGCGGCGTACATGGCCATCATTTCGCCGGAGCAAACGATGTAGATTTCCTGAGCCTTGTTTTCGCGGATCGGCATGGCGAAGCCACCGCAAACCACGTCACCCAGCACGTCGTAGAACACGAAGTCGAGGTCTTCGTCATAGGCGCCTTCTTCTTCCAGGAAGTTGATGGCGGTGATGACGCCGCGGCCGGCACAGCCGACGCCGGGTTCCGGGCCACCGGATTCAACGCACTTGATGCCGCCGAAACCAACCGAAAGGACGTCTTCCAGTTCGAGATCTTCCACGGAGCCGGCTTCAGCAGCCAGGTGCATCACGGTGGTCTGAGCCTTGCTATGCAGGATCAGGCGGGTCGAGTCGGCTTTCGGGTCGCAGCCAACGATCATCACTTTCTTACCGGATTCAGCCAGTGCCGCCACCAGGTTCTGGGTGGTGGTGGACTTGCCGATGCCGCCTTTGCCGTAAATGGCACATTGACGGAGTTTTGCCATGGTGTAATCTCCTTAGTCTGTCAGTCGATTTGCGAAGGAATCATTGAGAGTCGCACCTCACCTTTCGCACGTTGCGTGCCAGGTCGACTGGCAGACCGTAACTCACTGATTCGTCAATGAAAATCACAGAACCGCCGAATTCGGCCAACAACGACGGACCCGACAATTCCCCTACGATTTGTAGGGGTGACGACAAAGTTCCCTCGCTTCCCCGCAGTGCCCGCCTGCCAATCAACCGCTGCAACCTGCCGGCGGTCGTGCTCGGTGGCCTGACCTATCAGCAACATCCGAGTCCCTTGTTGATCGACGGCGTGGCCGAGTTGCACGCCGATCTTTTTCGCCGCCTCAATGCCGCGGCGCCCGAAGCCCGGGCCGAAGTCTTCCGCGATTACCTGACCGTGCATTTCCAGCTGGAATGGCCGGAGCAGATGGGATTTACCGGGCACAAGAAGAGCCGGACCAAGGCCAACTACAGCAAGATGATTCGCGGCTGGAGTTTCGATTCGGACAGCCGGGAGGGGGCCGTGCTGAAGGGTTGGGTCGAGTCGCGTTTTGGCCTGGTGCCGCGCTACCACGGCCAACCGCTGCGCGATCCGGGCGGCGATGCCTACATCCGTTACATGGAAATGCGGTCGCAGGGGTTGTATGGCACCAACGCGCTGGAGGCCCAGCTCGACCTGGTCTATTCCTTCTGTCAGCTCGAATTGGCGCTGCGCCATCCGACTGCCCGCCACGTCACGCTCTATCGGGGCGTGAACCGGATGGCCGATCACGAAGTCCTGGCCAAGGGGGCACGCGGGCAGCACATCATCCTGCTCAACAACATCAGTTCCTTTACTCACAGCCGCGAGCGCGCCTGCGAATTCGGCGACTACATCCTGGCCGTCGAGATCCCGTTGACCAAGATATTCTTCCATTGCGGCCTGTTGCCGGGTGTCCTGCAGGGTGAGGACGAGTTCCTGGTGATCGGCGGCGCGGTCAATGTCACATTGTCGACAATTTGAGTCCTGGTGCGGCTTTCGGGCCGTCAGGAAGACTGGAAAGAGGCCACATGATCCGTATTGAAATCATTTCCGACCTGGTTTGCCCCTGGTGTTTCATCGGCACCCGCCGGCTCGACATGGCCCTGGCCGAAGTGCGCCAGGCGTTTCCCGATCTGGTTTGCCGCAAGCTGTGGCGCCCGTTCTTCCTGAATCCCAATACGCCGCCCGAGGGCGAGCCTTATTTGCCTTTTCTCGAACAGAAATTTGGCGGCCCGGCACCGGTGCAAGCCTTGTTTGAACGGGTTCGGGCGGCCGGGCGGCCTTATGGCATCGACTACGCCTTCGAGAAAATCCAGTTGCGGGCCAATACGCTGCAGGCACACCGCCTGATTCACTGGGCGCAGCAGCAGGGCGATGCGACTGCGCTGGTCGAGCGTCTGTTCAGCGCCCAGTTCCAGCGCGGCGAACATGTTGGAGATCCGGTCCTGCTGGCCGCAATTGCCGGCGAGTGCGGCTACCCGGCATCGGACGCCGCCGCCTATCTGGCCTCTACGGCCGATGTCGATGTTGTCCGCGACGAGGAGCGCAAGTTCCGGATGATGGGCATCTCGATGGTGCCGACCTTCATTGTCGAGGGCGAGCAGATTGTCGTCGGGGCGGAAGACCCGTTGGTACTGGCGGCGGTGATTCGGCGCTTTCTCGGCTGACAGCGAGTGCCTCGTTGAGTAATTAAAAAGCGGCCATCTGGCCGCTTTTTGCTGGCAGGGCGGCGCTCAGGCTCCGCCCAGGGTGAGCATCAGCTCGCCCTGCGCATTGTGCGGCTTGGCGCGGCTTGAGCGCCGGCGTTGATAGACGCCTTGCTGGTTCATGTCCCAGCCTTGCTGGTTGTCGGCCAGGTAGAACTTGAGGCCTTCGGTGATGACGCGCTTCTTCAGCTTGGGATCGAGAATCGGGAAGGCCAGTTCGATGCGCCGGAAGAAATTGCGCTCCATCCAGTCGGCGCTCGACAGATAAACCACTTCCTTGCCGCCGGCGTAGAAATAGAAAATCCGGTGGTGCTCGAGGAAGCGCCCGATGATCGAGCGCACCCGGATATTGTCCGACAGGCCGGGTACGCCGGGACGCAACATGCAGACGCCACGGACGATCAGCTCGACCTCGACACCGGCGCGCGATGCCTCGTAGAGGGCGTTGATCACTTCCGGTTCAACCAGCGAATTCATCTTGGCGACGACGCGGCCCTTGTGACCGGCACGGGCTGCGTCGGCTTCGGCCTGGATGGCGGCGACGACATTCGGCTGCAGCGTGAACGGCGCCTGCCACAGATGCTTCAGCGTCCGTGCCTTGCCCAGCCCGGTGAGTTGCTTGAACACTTCACTGACGTCGTGGGTGATTTCCTCGTTGGCCGTCATCAGGCCGAAGTCGGAATAGAGGCGGGCGGTACGGGGGTGATAGTTGCCGGTGCCAAGGTGGGCATAGCGCTTCAGGCCGCCTTCTTCCCGTCGGACGATGAGCAGCGCCTTGGCGTGCGTCTTGTAGCCGACGACACCATAGACGACATGGGCGCCGACTTCTTCCAGCTTGGTCGCCCAGCTGATGTTGGCTTCCTCGTCGAAACGCGCCATCAGTTCGACAACGACGGTGACTTCCTTGCCGTTCTGGGCGGCACGGATCAGCGACTGCATCAGCACCGAGTCGGTACCGGTGCGATACACCGTCATCTTGATCGCCACCACCAGCGGGTCGTTGGCCGCCTGGTTGAGCAGTTCGATGACCGGGGTAAAAGACTGGTAGGGGTGATGCAGCAGCAGGTCGCCCTTGCGGATGCTTTCGAAGATGTTGCTGCCCTTGCCGACCGCCTTGGGCAGGCCGGGGACGAATGCCGAGAACTTCATGTCCGGGCGGTCGACCCAGTCCGGCACCTGCATCAGGCGGACCAGGTTGACCGGACCATGCACCCGGTAGAGGTCGGCATCCTTGAGGCCGAACTGGGCGAGCAGGAATTCGGTCATCGCTACCGAACAGTTGTCGGCCACTTCGAGACGCACGGCGTCGCCGAAATGGCGGTGCGGTAGTTCGCCCTGCAGCTTGGTGCGCAGGTTGGTGACTTCTTCCTCGTCGACGAAGAGGTCGGAGTTGCGGGTGGCGCGGAACTGGTAGCAGCCGAGCACGGTCATGCCGGTAAACAGTTCGCCGACGAATTCGTGCAGGATCGAAGACAGGAAAACAAAGCCGTAGGCGCAACCGGCCAGTTCTTCCGGCAAGCGGATGACCCGCGGCAGGACGCGCGGCGCCTGGACGATGGCGGCATTCGAGCTGCGCCCGAAGGCGTCCTTGCCTTCGAGTTCGACGGCGAAATTGAGGCTCTTGTTGAGCACCTTGGGGAAGGGGTGCGACGGGTCGAGCCCGATCGGGGTCAGTACCGGGACCATCTCGCGGATGAAGTAGTTGCGGATCCACTCGCGTTGCGCCTCGTTCCAGGTCGAGCGGCGCAGGAAGGAAATGCCTTCCTCGGCCAGCTTGGGCAGGATCACGTCGTTCAGGTGCTGGTATTGCTCGGTAACGATGGCATGGGCTTCGGCCGAGACCAGCCGGAAGGCTTCCTGGGCGGTCTTGCCGTCGGTGGTGAGGATCGGCGCGTTGGCCTTGACCTGCTCCTTGAGGCCGGCCATGCGGATTTCGAAAAATTCGTCCAGGTTGCTGGAGACGATGCAGAGGAAGCGCAGGCGCTCGAGCAGCGGGACCCGTTCGTCCTGGGCCTGGGCCAGCACACGGCGATTGAAGGCGAGCAAGCCCAGTTCGCGGTTCAGGTAATTTTCGGCCGGGAAGCGGAGTTTGGTTTGAGGGTGATTCATCGCACGCATTCCATGTTTTTTCTGAAGTATATTCTCCAAGCCCGTCATTTTGTTGCGTTATTGTTTCAATTGGATGACATTCGGACGGGGTGTCGGCGAGCCGCGGCGAGTGCTGGAACAAGGCGTCGGGATGCTCGGTCAGAATGCTTCATTTCAGTCACGGGCAACTTGTGCCCCGTCTGTTTTTGCCAAAGGAAATCGCATGTTCAAGGGAATCCAGATCAACAAGGACGAAGCCGGCTACCGCGCCAGCCTCGAGCAGATCGACGAAGCCGCATTGCCGGAGGGCGATGTCACCGTCCAGGTCGAATGGTCCACGCTCAACTACAAGGATGGTCTGGCCATCACCGGCAAGTCGCCGGTGGTACGGCGCTTTCCGATGGTGCCGGGGATCGACCTGGCGGGGACGGTGACGGCGAGCAGCCATGCCGACTGGAAAGCCGGCGACAAGGTCGTCCTGAATGGCTGGGGTGTCGGCGAAACCCATTGGGGCGGGCTAGCCCAGGTGGCATGTTTGCGTGGCGACTGGCTGGTGCCGCTGCCGGCGGCCTTCTCGGCCCGTCAGGCGATGGCGATCGGCACCGCCGGCTACACCGCGATGCTCTGCGTGCTGGCCCTGGAAAAGCATGGCATCAAGCCGGCCGATGGCGAAATCCTGGTGACCGGTGCCAATGGCGGGGTCGGCAGTGTCGCCATCGCCTTGCTGGCCAAGCTCGGTTACACCGTGGTGGCATCGACCGGCCGGGCCGAAGAAGAAGCCCACCTCAAGGCGCTTGGTGCCAGCGCCGTGATCGACCGTAACGAACTGTCGCAACCCGGCAAGCCGCTGGGCAAGGAGCGCTGGGCCGGCGTGGTCGATGCCGTGGGCAGCCACACGCTGGCCAATGCCTGCGCGACCACCAAGTACCGGGGTGCCGTCGCCGCGTGCGGCCTGGCCCAGGGCATGGGTTTCCCGTCTTCGGTGGCGCCCTTCATCCTGCGCGGCGTGACGCTTTACGGCATTGATAGCGTGATGGCGCCAAAGGCGGTTCGTCTTGAAGCCTGGGCGCGTCTGGCGCGCGATCTGGATATCGGGAAGCTGGATGCGATCAGCCGGGAAATTTCCCTGGGCGAAACGATTGGTGTGGCAGCCGAGATTCTCGAGGGCAAGGTACGCGGTCGCGTCGTGGTCGATGTGAATCGATAATTTGCTTCAGCCGGCCTGACGTTGTTGCCGGGCCGCCGTCAAAGGCTGTAGCGCGGCAAGCAGGGTACCCAGCTTGGCTTCGGTTTCGGCCAGTTCGTCGGTGGCCTGGGAGCCGGCGACGATGCCGGCGCCGGCTTGCAACTCGATGTACGGTGCGTCGAAAAGGGCAGAACGCAGGGCAACCGAAAACTCGCCGTCGCCGTTGCCTTCGAGCAGGCCGAAACCGCCGCTGTACCAGGCACCGCGGTATTCGTCGTGGCGTCGCAACCAGTCGAGCGCGGCAGGGCGGGGATAGCCGCCGATGGCCGGCGTCGGGTGCAGCGCAGCGACCAGGTCCCACACGCTTGTCCCGGGATTTAGCCGGGCGCAGATCTCGTTGCGGAGATGGCGCAGTCGCCCGGCCGCTTGTTCGCTTTGTGCTTCCACCTCCGGTGCTGTGGCACAGAGCGGGGCGAGGGCTTCGACCACGGCGCGCACGACGAGCGATTGTTCGTGGTGGTTTTTCCCGGCGCGCAGTCCCGGTGAGCCGGGCCAGGCGGTACCGGCCAACGCATCGGCGCGGACTGTGCAGCCGTTCTTCCAGAGCAGGCGCTCCGGCGTGGCGCCCAGAAAAAACTGTTGGCCGTTGCCAAAAGCGTAGATCAGGCTTCCAGCCTGCTGTTGCAACAG
The DNA here is from genome assembly GCA_003583745.1 of Rhodocyclales bacterium GT-UBC. Lineage (GTDB taxonomy): Bacteria > Pseudomonadota > Gammaproteobacteria > Burkholderiales > Rhodocyclaceae > Azonexus. Next base: position 99,417 of record QXPY01000013.1, read on the forward strand.
GCCGGTCAGCACTTCGCGAACGGTGCAATGAGCGGAGCTTGCAAGGAGGCGGCGCCGACTCAACACCAGCTTGTCCACCCGGCCGGCATCGATATCGCGGAGCGCAGCCTTGACGCGGGCCATCCAGGCCTGGTCAGCCAGCGGGCCATCCCGGGCGGGGTCCGGCCTGGAAAAGCCGCAATTGTGGCGGGGGCCGGCTGTCGGCGGGACTGCCAGCCATTGCAACCAATTGCCGATGGCCCGCTCGCGTTCGCCGGCGAGGGTATTGAGCGTGACCCGGCAATGGCCGTCGATAGATTCAAAGAGGATGGCCGGGAGGGCGAGCAGGGCGTTGGGCAGGGGGCTGCCGCCTTGTTCGTCGAAGGCAAAGCCGGCAAAGGTGAGCGGTCGGGCTGCCAATTCATGGCGCCAGTAACGGCACAGGCTGCTCCAGGCATGGTCGAGGGCGGCAAAACGCTGGCCGCCACAGCTCTCAACCTGCAGCAAATGGCCGATGCCGAGGCGATATTCCTTGTCTTTCGGGCGAGCGCGATACCAGCAGGCGTGTTGGTCGGGTAGCAGGTGCAGCCAGTTTTCTTCTCCTGGTCCGAGATCGAGGCTAAGGCTAAGCGGCGCCGAGGCCGGCGCGGCATCGGCCAGGTGGGCCAGACGGCGCAGCAGATCGGGTGCAAGCAAGCGTTGGCGCAGGCGTTCGATCATGATGCAAGCGGTTCGACAGCTTCGGCGGCGATCCGCCTCAGGGTGGTCCGCTCCAGCTTGCCGGTCGCGTTGCGTGGCAAGCGTTCGAGAAAGAGCAGGCGACGCGGACGGGCAGCACCCGGCAAATGCTGGCGGGCGTGGTCGAGCAATCGTTCCGGTGCGACTTCGCCGACAACCAGGGCGATGACCAGGTCGCCCCACACCGCATCCGGCAGCCCGGTCACGGCAACATCGCGCACCCCTTCGCAGGCGGCAAGGCAGGCTTCAACCTCGACGGGATGGACATTGCGGCCACCGCTGATCAGCATGTCGTCGGCCCGGCCGATGACGGTCAATTGACCGTCGGCCGAGAGATGGCCGAGATCGCCGGTAGTGAACCAGCCTGCGTCGTCGATTCCGTCGCCGCCAAGATAGCCGAGCATGACCTGGGGGCCGCGGATGCGAATGCGGCCTTGGCGGTCGATGGCGATTTCGCTGCCGTCCATTGGCCGGCCGACCAATCCGCTGTGCCAAGTGCCGTCGGTCGGCGTCAGGGTGGCGATCTGGGCCGCAGTTTCGCTCATGCCGTAACTGGGGCAGAGCGGCCAGCCAGTTGACATGGCTCTGTCGTGGAGCGCGCCGGCAAGTGCGGCACCGCCAACCATGACATAGCGCAGGGTGGGTGGAGGCTGGCACCCGCTGTCGAGGAGGCGGGCCAGCATGGCCGGGACCAGCGAGAGATGTGTGACGGGATAGCGGGCCAGGTCGTGGATGACTTGTTGCAGATCGAAACCGTCGTGCAGGAGCACACCGGCGCCAGCCCGGGCGCAGCGCCAGAGGATGGACTGGCCGCCGATGTGGTAGAGCGGCAGGCAATTCAGCCACAAATCGTCGGGGCCAAGGGGCAGGCGTTGGTTTGACGCGGCGGCGGCGGCATCGAGTTGGGCGGCACCGAGTTGTACGGCGCGTGGCCTGCCTTCGCTGCCGCTGGTCGATATGATCAGGGCGGCTGCCGGATGGGGGCGGGCTGCCGGTAGAGGAATGTGTCTTTCCACGGGCCAGAATGGACGGCGGCACAGGCTGGCAGCAAGGGCGTGGCGTGCCAGCGTCAAACTGTTGCCGGCCTGCATGAGGGGGCTGCTGTCGCCCGCCAGGCTGTCGGCAAGGCGGCTGCATTCGTCGAGCCATTGCGCGAAAGTGCGCGGCCGATCGTCGGCGATCAGCGCGATGCCATCAGGCTGCTGGCACGCCGCTTCGCGCACGTGGTCGACAAGCGTCGGGGAAGGCTGGATGGTCTGCATAAGCCGTTCATTATAGGTTGGGCGGTTTTGCGCTGCAGCGAGGCAGATCAAGAAATTGTCTATTGCTTGGCAGAGAAGGAAAGGCGGTGGATTGTCGTGTTCCGGTGAAGGCTGTTGGCGGGGAAAGGCATGTTTATTGCGTCCGCCAACAATCCTTGCATCGATCCGACAATTCACCGGCATAACGCCCGCTTTACCTACATCATGAACGAATTTGCCCGCCAGTCCACCCATCATTGGGAATCGGATTCCCATATCCGGGTGCCGACGCAACCTTCCCAGATCCTGCTGTGGACGACCGATGCGTCGGGCGTACCGGAGTTCCTCAGCCCGTCGTGGTCGCGCTTTAGTGGCGTCGACCGCAGCGTGCTGCTGGCCGATTGCTGGGAAAAGATGGTTCATCCCGAGGACCTGGCTCGCTTGCTTGCCGTATTCGCCACTGCTGCCCAGCGTTGCCAGGGGTTTCGTCGGCGGCTCCGCCTGCGCCGGCGTGATGGCGCTTACTGCGGCATGGTGATCGAGAGCCTGCCCCGCTTGGCGGAAAATGGCGGAATACTTGGATTTACCGGCTTCTGTCTTGATCTTTCACCCGCGGAAAGCGCCTTGCTGACGCCGGATCTGGCCGATCACCGCATTACCGACCTGCTCAAGCAGGTGCGCTTGCCGACCGTGGCACTCGACCAGGAAGGGCGGATCGTTTTCTTCAACCAGGCATTTCTCGATCTGGTCGAGGAATTGCCGCGCGAGGCGATCAGCCGGCCGTTCTTCGGCAATTACGCCAATCAGATCGAAGTGCCGGTGCTGGCCTACCTTCGACAGATTGCCGACTTTCCGCCGCATTCCTTCGAATGTCTGATTCGCGACACATCGGGAACGCACCATCAGGTCATCTGGCATGTCACCTTGTTGCGGCGCGACGATGGGGAAATCGCCTGTTCCGTCTTGATGGGGGACGACATCACCGAGCAGCGCCGGGTCGAGGAGCATTTGCAACTGACCCATCGGGTCTTCGAGACGACCGACCAGGCGATGGTGATTACCGATCACCGGGCGCAGATCATTTCGGTCAACAACGCCTTTACCCGCCTCACCGGTTATTCGCGCGAGGAGGCGGTCGGTGGCAATCCGCGCATCCTGCAATCGGGGCGCAACGATCCGTCCTTTTATCGGGAGATGTGGCGTTCGCTGCTTGAATTCGGCCATTGGCACGGCGACATCTGGGATCGCCGCAAGGATGGTTCGATCTACCCGAAATTCCTGTCGATCAGCGCCATTCGGGACGTCGATGGCGAGGTGACCCACTACAGCGGCATCTTCTACGACATAACCGAGCGCAAGGTATTCGAGGAAAAACTCGACCGACTGGCGCATTACGACCTGCTCACCGGCATCCCCAACCGTTCGCTGCTCTTCGATCGTCTGGAGCAGGCGACGGCCGAGGCCATGCATGCCGGCAAGCAGGTTGCCGTATTGTTCATCGACCTCGATCATTTCAAGCAGATCAACGATTCGCTCGGCCATGCCGCCGGCGATCAGGTGCTGTGCGAGGCTGCGGCGCGTCTGGGCAACGCCATCCGGCGCAACGATACTGCGGCTCGTTTGGGCGGCGACGAATTCGCCATTGTCCTGCCCGATCTGTCGGATGCGCGGCATGCCGCCTTGGTGGCCGAGAAAATCATCGAATGCATGGGGCCGGCATTTTCAGTCGACGGCCTCAATCTACAGGTTACGCCGAGTATTGGTATCGCCCTGTTTCCTGGCGATCACCACCAACCCGACTGCCTGCTCGAACTGGCAGACCAGGCGATGTATCGGGCCAAGGCCAGCGGCGCCAATACCTATCGCTTCTTTTCGGGCGAGGCGAATGCGGCGTCGCCCTGAGGCTCAGGGCAGGTCGCCGCGACGGAACAGGAAATAGCCGGCGCTGGCGCTGAGCAGACCGAGCGTGGCCGGGTAGACCAGGGCAAAGATCTTGTAGCCGGTGGTGCCGAACAGGTCAAGGATAACGTAAGCCGACGGGCCGAGGACAATCAGTTGCGGATCGAACAGGGCCAGCGCGGCGGTGCGGAAAACCTGCAGTGGGTTGGCCAGGGCCAGCGTGACGGCGACTTCCGGCGCCACCTTGCCCTGGATCATCACGCCGAGCAGGATCAGGTCGAGGAAGAGCAGGAAGGTCAGCCAGATCAGGAAGGCGGCGCCCTGCGCCATGTCGGTGCTGCGGGCGACCGCCGAGATCAGCATGCCGATGCCGAGGAAACACATCGCCATGACGGCAAGCAGCGCAGTGTAGTAGCCGAACATGCCCCACGGCACTTCGATGTCCTGGATGGTGGCCCAGCCGACGGCGCCGAGCATGGCGACGAAGACCGGCGCGAAGACGACAATGTAGCGGCCGACGATCTTGCCCCAGAACCAGGCGCCGAGGCCGACCGGCAGCGAGAGCAGGTATTCGAAGACGCCGGCCTCGCGGTCGCCGGCCACCGAGCGGACGGTGGTGATCAGCACGAAGATGGGCAGGATCGCCATGGTCAGCTGGATATAGGTGACCAAGAGGCGGGACAGACCGATGAAGCCCAGCACCCGCGATTCGGTCAGGCCGAAGAGGAAGAGCAGGGCGACGATGCCGCCGAAAACCAGGGTGTAGATCTGGAACCAGCGGGCGCGCAGCGATTCCACGATGTCGAGCTTGGCGGTAAGCCACAGTTGCTTCATTTACTTTCCTTTGGCGAGCACATGCTGGCGCATGCTCTCGAAATCCAGGCTACCCATTTGCGGGTAGGCGGCAGCGCCGAAGTTGTAGGCCATCGGCGATGTCTTGGTGATGTATTGGGCCTGGCGCGGGTCCAGCCATTTCATGGCTTCGGCCTTGCTGCCCAGATCGGCCACCCAGTAGCGGGTCGCCGGTTCGGCCAGCCAGGGGTGCTCCGCCGCCTTGTCGCGCAGCCAGACCACCAGACAGCCGATGTCGTCGAACTTGAAGGCTTGATTCTTCGGGCCGCCACGTACCTCGCAGGCGAAACGGCGGTCGGAGATGGCCATGCTGCAACGGGTGCAGGTATCGCGATCCCATTTGATCTCGACCATGCCGTCCGGCAGGTCGGCCTTGCTGCAGGCGCTCAGGGCAGCGGCCAGCGGCGTCAGCAGGCAGGCACTGCCGGCCAGTTGGCCGAGAAAGTGGCGGCGGCTGTTCCGGCACATGTCAGGCCTGGCTTTCGACCAGCGAGATATCGGCAATCAGCGCGATGTAGCGTGCCACCATGCCGTGGAAACGCAGGCGGTCGGCACCGGCGACATGGCCTTCCCAGACCAGGCCATCGCCGCTTTCGGCAAAGTTCCAGGCAGCAATTGCCTTGATGAAGGCGGCTTCCGGGCGTTTGATGACGATCCGGCAGAGCAACCGGCCGGAGAGCGAGACATCGTCGGCCACCCGGTCGTCGAGCACGACCTTGCCGAGGTCCATTTCGATCACCCGATTGACCAGCGCCGACACCTCGTCGATACGATGGCTGGAGATAATCATCGTTACTTCGTTCTGACGCTCGGCCAGCAGGTCGAAGAAGATCTTGCGGGCTTCCGGGTCGAGGTTGGCGGCCGGCTCGTCCATCACCAGCACCTTGGCGTCGCGGCCGAGGGCGATGGCGATCAGCAGTTTCTGTTTCATGCCGCCGGAGAGGCGGACGAACTGGCGGTTCAGGATGCTCGGCACATCCAGCCCGAGGCGGCCGGCGATTTCATGAATGCGTTGCGGATCGGTACCGCACAGCGAGGCTGAAAAGTCGATCAGCTGGCCGACCGGCATTTTCAGCGGCGGCGGCAGTTGCGGCACGAAGCCGATGCTACCCAGCACCGCGGTGCGGTTGCTGCGCGGGTCGAGGCCGTTGATGGCGACTTCGCCTTCGTGGGTGTATTCGCCGAGCAGGCAACGGATCAGCGTGGTCTTGCCGGCACCGTTCGAACCGATCAGGGCGACGCGCTCGCCGAGGCCGATTTCCAGGCTGATACCGTCGAGCACGCGGGCGCGGCGAAAGGTCTTGGCTAGGTTTGTAAACTGGATCATGGTGCGGATTGTAGGCAGCGTCACGCAAGCATCCTTGAACATGGATCAAAATTACGCCCGGTTGGATAGCGAGATCGTTTCAATGAAAACTAGCGGTCTGCGAGGAGCGTTGCAAACTCGTTCGGTGGTACCGGTCTCGACAGCAAATAGCCTTGCACGATGTCGCAGCCATACTGGGCCAACCAGGCCAATTGCCGGTCGGTCTCAACCCCTTCGGCGACCGTTGCCAGGTCGAGCGCCTTGGCCAGTCCGAGGATGGCGCGGGTGATGGCCTCGTCTTCCTTGTCGTTGCCAAGACCGTCGACAAAACTCTTGTCGATTTTCAGCTCATCAATCGGCAGGCGTTTCAGATAACTGAGCGAGGAATAGCCCGTGCCGAAATCGTCAATGGCAATGCGCAGTCCCGCCGTATTGAGCTCGGCGAGGTTGTCCACGACATGGCCGCTGTTTTCGAGCAGCGCGCCTTCGGTGATCTCGATCTGCAGCAACGAGCAGGTGACGCCGGAGGCCGCAATGCCATTGACCAGCTGTCTGGCAAAGCCGGGCTCGCGAATGCAACGCGGCGAGACATTGAAGGCAATGGTCGGTACCGACAGGCCGTCCGATTGCCATGTCGCAATCTGGTTGAGGAGAACGCCGACGACGATGTCGCTGATCTCCAGAATCAGGCCGCTCGATTCGGCGATGGGAATGAATTCAGCCGGGGAGACCTCTCCGAGCAGCGGATCAGTCCAGCGGAGCAGGGTTTCGGCACCGACCAGGCGGATATCGCCACCGTTGATCCGGTATTTGGGCTGGTAGACCAGTTTGAACCGTTGCCGACGAATCGCTTCGCGCAAGGCATTCTCGATTGCGGTGCGACGAAGCAGGTGTTCCTGCATGGTCTGCTTGAAACACTCGATCCGATTACGGCCGAGCTCCTTGGCGCGATACATTGCCGCGTCAGCCGCTTTGGTCAGGGCGGTTGGATCGTCGCCATCCTGAGGGAAAAATGCGATGCCGATGCTGGCGGAAACGAACAGCACATGCTCGCCGATTTCAAAGGTCGATGACAGGTCGGCAAGAATCCGTCGCGCGACCTGGCTGGCTACTTGCTCACCGGCATTGCCCAGGATGGCGGTGAATTCGTCGCCACCCAGCCGGGCCACCGTGTCGAAATCGCGCACGGCGCCGCGCAGGCGTTCGGCTGCCTTGTTGAGCAGGGCGTCGCCGATATCGTGGCCGAGCGTGTCATTGATCGTCTTGAAATTGTCCAGGTCGATGAAGAGCAGGGCAACCTGTTCGTTGGTCCGTCTTGCCTGGGCCAGCGACTGACCAAGGCGATCCTGGAAGAGCGTACGGTTGGGCAGGCCGGTCAGCGCATCATGTGTCGCGAGATACTGCGCTTTGCGCTGGTCGTCCTTGATTTCGGAAATGTCCGAGAAAACGGCAACATAGTGTTCGGTACTGCCGTCGGGGGTGTCGACGCGGTTGATGGTCAGCCATTCCGGGTAGATTTCACCATTCTTGCGCTTGTTCCAGATCTCGTCCTGCCAGAACCCCTTTTCCTGCAAGTCCTGCCACATTTTTTCGTAGAACTGCTCACTGTGGCGTCCTGACTTCAGAAGCGCAGTCGTCTTGCCAATCGCTTCACCGGGCGTGTAACCGGTGATTCGTTCGAATGCCCCGTTAACGGTCTGTATCCGGCCCCGGGCATCGGTCACCACGATGGCGTCGCCGGCCCGATCGAAAATCCGGGCCGTAATCCGTAATTGATCTTCGGCCAGTTTCCGTTCGGTGATATCGAGAATGAAACCGTGCCAGAGCGTACTGCCATCCGATTGACGTTCGGGAATCGACTGGCCTTCCAGCCAGCGCGTTTCGCCATTTTTCCGGATCACACGGTAACGGGCCTGCCACATGCCCAGGCTGGCTTCCGAGGCAAGGACGCTGGCCTCGATCTGTGCCCGATCTTCGGGATGAACGGCTGCGAAGAGCGGGCTTGCATCGCGGGCTACTTCCTTCGGATCGACCTGATAGAGCTGGGCAATGCCCTGGCTGATATACGGGAATCCGCTTCTTCCATCCGGCCAGCGCTGGTACTGATAGATCATCCCGGGCAAATGCGCGTTCATTTTTTCCAGGCGTTCCTGCAGCTCCCTTCGTTCACGCGCCAGCAGGCTGTAGAACTGGCTGGTGGCGGCGACGCCGAAAATGAAAACGTTCAGGTCGAGCATGCTCAATCTGCCATGTTCGACGAATGGACCCAGGTTATTGCCGGCAAGGGCGATGGCAAGGCAGGCCATGGCGCTGTTGGCCAGACTGACTGTGGCGAGTCCGCCGCGATCGCCAATCCAGCACAGCAAGGGGGCAAAGATGATGACGGCCTGAGTGATGCCGCTGCCCGGTTGTCCGGCAAAAGCCAACCAGCCGGCCGGTAGCAGCATGGCGAGCGGCAGTACGACGCGGCGCAGTTCTTCGCGCAAGGCGTTGCGCTTGTAGTAAGCGACGAGGAGCAAGGGGGCGATTTGGGCCTGGCCCAGGCTGTTGCCGACCCACCAGTTGAGCCAGGCCTGGGGCACCTGGGCTGCTTCGACGATGATGCCGCTGAGATAGAGTGTGGTGCAGCCGAGGGTGGCGCTGAAGGGTTGCAATACGCCGAGGATGGTGACGAGCAGGCGAGCCAGATCGCCGATGTGTTCGAGGCGCGGATCGATTTTCCAGTGTCGGGCAATCCGGCAGGCCAGGATCGCCTCGATGCTGTTGATGGCAGCGATGGCGAGCGCCGGCGTGATGTCCAGGCCGCGGCTGAGGGCAAGTGCCGCCTGACCGATGAAAATACCCGGCCAGATCTGGGGGCCGAAGAGCATGGCGGCCGCCAGCGCAATCCCTTCCGGTACGAAAAAGACGGGGGTGACGATGCCGTGTGAAACCATCGCCCCGAAACTGGCGTGGCCGAACACGAAATAAAGCAGGGCCGTGCCGACAACCCACCGAAACCGGGCGGATGAGAGGTAAGACTGGATTGGGGCGAGGTGAGGCATCTGGGCGCTGCGCTGCGGCGATGAGCGGATACTGAACGAAATCGGCCAATATTTCTATCGCCGGATGGTTCTGGGCTCGCCGCAGCACGGCAATACTTGGCCGACTCGCCCGATCTTTGCCGTCTTTCAGCCAGACAGGGGGAGATCTACAACAGTTTGGACAGCCCCTTCACTTCATAACGCAGGGCGCCGCTCGGGCAGACGTCGATGCACAGGCCGCAACGCGTGCAGTCGGGACCGAGACCCATCACCTCATCGCTGGCCCGCCCCTTGATGGTGACTTCAAGCACGTGCGGCACCAGGCAGACCTTGCGGCAGTCGCCTTCGTGGAAGCAGTGCTCGACGTGGTAGCTGACGCGGGTTGGCGAAACGCTGCCGACTACCCCGTAGGTCAGGCCGATCGGGCAGATGTAGCGGCACCAGGCGCGGCGCGAATAGAAGATTTCGAAAAGCAGCAGCAGGGCGATCCAGCCCAGGGCCAGGCCCGGGCCGTAGATCAGGGCGCGCGACAGGATGCCGGTTGGTGACAGCGTTTCGAAGACCGTGTAGCCGGTGATGATGGCCAGCAGGCTGAAAAGCAGCCAGAAGACGGTGCGGGTGGCGCGATGGAATTCGTGATCGGTGACGATCTTCTTTTCCACCAGCTTGAGGTGCAGGGCTTCGGCCCATTCGGCCAGCAGGTGGTAAGGGCAGACCCAGGAGCAGAAGCTGCGCCCGCCAAGCAGCACCCAGAGCAGAAAGACCGTGAAGGTGCCGATCACCAGGTTAACGATGATGTGCTTGTGGGCGAGCATCACCTGCAAGGCGGAATTGAGGTCGATCAGGTGGAAGCCGACGAAGCGCGAGGCGGTCAGCGAACCCTCGAGAATCTGGATGTCGAGCCAGAAGGAAACGACGAACAGCAGGTTCACGGCAAGCAGCACGGCCCAGCGGCGGTTGCGCCACTTGTGACTGACCACGTGGTGGTCGCGGGCATGCAGTTTTTCCTTGATGTAGCGGTCCTTGTCCTCATATTTGAGGAGCATGATCTGCTGCACTTTTTCGGCTACTTTTTCCGGCTTCTTCGGGGCGGCGCCGAGCATGCCCTTGAACAGATCGATAAAGCGGCTCATCTCAGGCTTTCCACAAGGCTTGGGCTTCGACGGCGATGGCCGTCGGTTCGACCGGGCAGACCATTTCGCAGACGCCGCAGCCGACGCAGGGTTCGAGCACGACCGGGGTCATCCGGACGACACCGGCGGCATCCTTCACCGGCCGCAGTTCGATAGCGTTGCCGATCGGGCACTCGCGGACGCAGAGGTCGCACAGTTCGAGATCGTAGGGATGATCGCGCAGCGGAATCGGCTTCCAGCGGTCCACTTCCATGAAACGCATCTTGCCGCCGAAGGCGCTGCCCCGGGCCTGCCCCTTGAAACCCTTGCCCTGCATGGCCAGGCAGGCTTCCGGCCGGACCAGGCGGGCAAGGCCGGTCCGTTCCTTGAGATTGAGCGTGCTCTCGGCATCCTTGGCCTTGGCTTTGAGGATAGGGGCGGCGGCCAGCTTGGCGCCTTCGCGGACATTCAGGAAGCCCGGCTTCTCGTAGGTCAACGCACCGGTGGGACAGGCCAGGATGCATTGAACGGCATCGCAGGAAAAATCGCAGGCCTGCTGCCGCGAGTCGATATGCGGCACGCCCAGGCCGAAGCCGTCGTCGATGTCGCCCAGCTTGATGGCCTGTACCGGACAGACCTGGACGCATTGGCCGCATTTGATACAGGACGACAGAAAGTCGTTTTCATCGAGCGCGCCGGGCGGCCGCAGGCGGGTGTGACGGGCATTGACCACGGGCACGTAGCCGAGCAACGAGAGGCCGATGACGCCGCCGGCCAGGCCCACCGAGTGCAGGAACTTGCGGCGGGCCTTCTGTGCCTTTTCCAGCGAAACGGCCGGTTTGGCGGGTTTCTTCGGTGGGTCGGCGGGGGCGTTCATGGCTAGGCGTTCCGGCTGGGCTTGACGAAGCGCGGCTTGTCGTCGCGCAGGATCAGGTCGGGTTTGGAGAAGGGCGCCAGGCGCTCGAGGAAATCGAGCAGTTCGAGCACCGGCGAACTGCGGAAAAAGCGGGCGATCGGCATTTCGATCCAGATCTGGTCGGCATAGGAATACAGCTCGTGCGGCTGGTCGCCGACGCCGTCGCCGTTGCGGTCGAAACCCTGGAAGTCGTCCCAGTAGTTGCCTTCCCAGAAATTGCGCTCATTATTGTTGTTGTCGCCGCGACCGCCGTAGCTGACCTGGGTCAGGTTGCCTTCGAAGATGTTGTCACGCATGTTGTTGCCGCCGGTTTCGCTGTTGAACAGGATGCCGATGCCGTTGTAGGCGAAGCGGTTGCCACGGACTTCGATGGTGCTTTCCGGCTGGAAGGGCGACAGGTCTGAGCCGATGCCGATGCCGCAGTAGATGATCTCGTTGTTCTCGATCAGCGTGCCGGAGGCTTCCTTGAAGCCGATGCCCATGCCGGTGGCGCCGGTGGCGTGCGAGATGACGTTGTTGCGCACGACGCCGCCCTCGGTGTACATGAAATAGACGCCGACCGCGTTGTCGTAGAACTGGTTGCCCTCGACGATATTGTCGTTGGCGAACATGAAATGGATCGAGTAGCGGCTGCGCCGGCCTTCGTTGTTGCGGAAGATGTTCTTGTTGGAATACCAGGCCACCATGTCGCGCGAATCGATGATCCGGTTGTTCTCGATCAGGTTGTCGTGGCTGTACCACAGGCGCAGGCCGTCGCCGCGAACACCGAGTTCGCGGTTCTTGGAGTGGATGCTGTTGCCGCGCAGCACGCTCTTGTTGGATTGCTTGAGATCGATGCCGAACAGGCAGTTGTCGATACGGACGTTCTCGATCAGGTTGTTGTTGCCGCGCACGTCGAGGCAGGAGTCGTCGGTATCGTGCGAGTCGCCGGAGCCGGTCAGGTGCAGGTTGCGTACGACGGCGTTGCTGGTGTTGAGCATCATCACCGTGCCCTTGTCGCCGGCATCGATGGTGACCTGACCGCCACCGTCGATGGTCAATGGCTTGTCGATGCTGACCGGGCCGGCATAGACCCCGGGTGGCGGCTTGAGGACCGAGCCGGCCGGTGCTGCGTCGACCAGCGCCTGGAAGGGCTTCAGGCCGTGCACGCGCTTGTCGCGCTCGGAAAGCATGTAGGTCGGTTTCGGGCGGTCGATGTCGACCCGCGTGGACATCCCCGTGGTGCCGTTCAGCGGGCGTTCCTGCTCGGAAATGCCGAGCGAGAAGGTCAGGCTCAACGCAGTGGCCAGCGTCGCCCGGGTCAGGGTGTTGAGCAGCGCCATGGTTGATTACTCGGCCTGGCCTTCGCGCAGCTGTTTGCGGCGGATCAGCAGGGCCAGCATCATGCAGACGAAGATGACCAGCAGCAGCCCGTAGCCCCAGTAAGGGTAGGAGAAGGTCGAGAACTGGGCGACCTTGCCTTCACCGAAAACTGTCGGCATGAAGGGCTTGACCGTGAAAGCGCCCCACGGGTGCAGGTTGTGACCGAAGAACCACAGCCAGCCGGCGTAGGTGATGACGAAGAAAACCGGCAGCAGGGCCGGGACCAGCGCCAGCAGCAGCTGGAAGGGGCGGATCTTGGCGACGCCGGCAATGACGACAGCCATCGCGGCGATCAGGCCGAAGATCACCAGCCTCGAGACGTTGCGCACGTTGTCACCCCAGCTGGCGATGCGATCCATGTCCTTGAAGAAGGTGCCGGATTCCTGCATGTAGGCCTGGACGTGGCTTTCGAGGTGGCCGAGCAGGAACTGGTCGCCGATGATCCAGGCGGCGACGCCGGCAAAGCCGGCCGATAGCGTGATCAGACGGGCCTTGCGGGCCGGCATGGCGAAGGCCAGCAGCATCACGGCGAAGAAACCGAAGAAGAATTTGGCGAGCGGCTTTTCGACCGGCGCGCCGGTGGCGATCGGGAACATCCCGACGTAATGGTTGATGGTGTTCATTTCGTGAACGCAGTCGAGGCCTTCGGCACCCTTGTCGACGTTCTTCTGGGCATCGAGAACCGGGTTGTAGCGCTCGTCCTCGGCAGCGAGGTCTTTCTGGATGATCTCGTTGGCCATCCGGCTGCCTTTGCCGGCTGCCTTGCAGCCGTTATAGACGCCATCGAAATGGAAGTGGATGCGGATGCCGTCGGGGAAGGCGTCGGCCGGGTAATTGGGGGCGGTCAGCGAGACCCACCAGATCGGCGCGAAATAGGCGGCGACCAGACAGATCAGGGAAATCAGCGTCAGACCGCCGATGATCTTGTTTTGCTTATTCATGTTGCTGCTCTCTGTTCTTGTTTCCCGCCGCCCTGCCCATCGCGGCGGTCATTCTTGCTTTACCAGCCGTCACCACCGGGGCGGTGGCGGCTGGTGCGTTCAAGCTGGCTGCATTACTTCTTCTTGGCTGCTTTCGGCTTGCACATGGCGCCCGGCATGACCATGCTCGACTGATAGGCCGAGATGGCGATCAGTTGTTGATCATCGTACTTCTTGATGATCTTGACCATGTCCGGATTGGCGTTGCGGCGCTTGCCGTCGCGGATCTCGGTCATCTGGCGGAGCAGGTACTTGTAGTGCTGGCCGGCGATCACCGGGTAGAACTTGTCCTTGTTGCCTTCGCCGGTTTTGCCGTGGCATTCCAGGCATTCCTTCTCGTACAGTTCCTTGCCCTTGGCGATCATCAGCGCGGCGTCGGACCCTTCGTACTTGCCGTGTTCGAGCGGGATGCACAGGCTCTGGATGTAGGCAGCGGCATCGGCCAGTTCCTGCGGGTCGGTCAGGGTCGAGGCGAAGGGGTACATGGTCGGATTGTCGCGTTCGCCGGAACGGATGTCGGCCATCTGCTTGATCAGTACGGTGCTGTGCTGGCCGGCCAGTTGCGGGAAGGTGCCGTCGGCCCGACCGGCGCCGGAGGGCAGGTGGCAGGCGCCGCAGATTTCATAGACCTCTTCACCGTTCTTGACGTTGCCCTTCTTCTGCAGGGCCTCCATCTTTTCGCCGCCTTCGGCGTTCCACTTGTAGTTCTTGCTTTCGATCCCGTCCTTGTGCGGGGCCGGCGGGCCGGCGAAGACGACGCCTGCGCTGAGCAGGCCGATCAAGAGGAGTGATGCTTTCATGTTGATGTCCTTTACCTGAGGTTGATCGGAAGGCTGGGTGCATTGTCCCGTGGGCAATATCAGCATTCCTTGATGTGTGTCATAAGCCCGGCAGGCCCGGGCGGTTCCGGCTTATTTCAGCTTCGAGAGGTAATCGGCCAGGGCCTTGATTTCCTCGTCGTTGACCAGATCCATGACGCCCTTCATGGCGGCGGTCTGGCCGTTGTTGCGGGCGCCGCTCTTGATGTCCTTCATTTGCTGTTCGGCGTAGGCGGCATTCTGGCCAGCCAGTCTCGGGAAGGCCGGGCTCAGGGTTTTCTTGGCATCCTTGCCGTGACAGGACCAGCAGGTCTTTTCCTGGTACAGCGTGGCGCCGTCCGGGGCGGCGATGGCCGGAGCGGCAACGACGGCGGCGGCGAGCAAAGTCATTACGAATTTCATGGTTATTCCCTCCTGAATGTGAAACGGGGAGCAGATTGACTCTGCTCCCCGATGATTGCCTTAAGTCAGATCAAGGCTTTTGGATGTCTTACTTGACCTTCTTGGCGCCGTTCTGCTCAAGGTAGGTCTTGGCACGCAGACCGATGTCGGCAGCCTTGACCTGGTATTGCCAGATCTGCTCTTGCCACAGGTTGGCCTGGTCCCAGTCCTTCTTGGCGGCGGCGGCATCCGACTTGGCCTTGGCTTCCTTGATCTTGTTGAGCTGGTCGGTTGCGTCGTCGACCATGTTCACCACATCCGGGAAGTCCTTGAAGTTGACGCTGGTGATGTAACCAACCACGGAGTCGATGACTGCCTGGGTATCCGCCACCTTCTTCACCGTGGCCTTATAGTCGGCTTCGGTGTAGTTGGCCTTGGCTTCGGCGGTCTTGGTCGGCTTCCAGCCCTTCGGCTTGACCAGCAGGTAACCCTGCATTTCAAGGTGGAGCGCCGAGCAGAATTCCGTGCAGTAGTACGGATAGACGCCTTCCTTGTCAGCCTTGAACTTGACGGTCACCGTCTTGCCCGGTTCGGCCGAGGCATGGACGTTGAAGGTCGACACCGTGAAACCGTGGGTTTCGTCCTGGGCGCGTTCGAGGTTGGTCAGGTGGATGGTGATTTCGTCGCCGACTTCAGCCTCGATGGTTTCCGGGGTGATGTGGGAACGGATCAATGTACCGAAGACTTCGATCTTGTTGCCCTTCTTCTCGGTGTGCTCTTCGCCGGCACGGACGGCACCCGGATTCGCCTTGTCGGTACGGCTGTTGGTGCCGACCTTGTAGCGCACGCCCGGTTTCAGCTTGGCGGCGTCGATGGCGACCGAGTAGTGCGGCTCACCCAGCGGCAAGGGCATGTCGTACAGCAACTGCATCTTGTCGTTGGAAATGTCGATCAGCTGGTGGTTCTGCGGATGCAGCGGGCCAACCGGGTTGAAGCGGTCGATCGACAGCTTGTTGAGGGCGACCAGGTAACGACCCTTCGGATCCATGGAATCGCCTTCCATGGTCATCAGGTGGCCGATGTTGTAATGCACCGAGATCTTGTCGAGCACCTTGCCTTCGCAGTAGTTCCACTTGGCAACCTGCGAGTCGACGTACAGCGAGGTGTAGGCCAGGCAGGGCTTGGAGTCGTACTGGGTGTGCAAGGGACCGAGGCCGAGCTGAACCTGGGTGTGCAGCGCATCCTTCATGCCGATCACCGGGATGCCGTACGGGTCCTTGGATTCGAACTTGCCGGCCTTGATGGCGGCCTGGATCTTGTCGAAGGAATAGACGGAGACGTGGGTGTCGAGCTTGCCGGAGACGATCAGCATCTTGCCGTCCGGGGTCACATCGACGCCGTGCGGCGACTTCGGTTCCGGAATCAGGAAGAGGATGCCTTCCTTGATCGCGGTTTCCATCATCAGCACGTTGTGGCCGTTGATCTTCTTGGCCTTGCCGGCGGCAACCAGTTCGGCCGCCTTCTTCCAGTTGATCACGTGCAGGTAGTCGGTGTCCTTGGCGGAGCAACCGGCTTCATACGGCGGACGACCCTTTTCGATGCCGCCGACGTAACGCTCGGAACAGAAGGAGTTGGTGAAGGACCAGCCGTCGGACGGACCCTTGCCGGCATCCGACAAATCCTGCGAGTAAGGCGGCAGTTCGAGGGAGAAGGATTCCTTCGGATCGATGCGGCCTTCCTTGCGGTCGAACTTCCAATAGGTGATGCCGCCGCGGTACTTCTCGTTGAACTCTTCGAGCGGGTAGAACTTCTTGTTTTCGAGCGGTGCGGCGTACTGGGCAGCTTCGATGACGTATTCGGTGTTCGGCGTGACGAAGGCGCCGCCGTGTTCCGACTTGAAGATCGGGTTGACCACGATCTGCTTGGTTTCGAAGTCGCGCAGGTCGATCACGGCGAGGCGCGGATTGGCCTTGTCGTTGATGAACAGGAACTGGCCGTCGTACTTGCCCTGGGTTTCGGAGATCGCCGGGTGGTGCGTGTCACCCCAGTTGATTTCCTTGCCGTCGATGTTGCCCTGACGCAAGACGGCGCGCGACTCTTCGTCGAAACCGTAGCCTTGCCAGGGTTCCGGCGTGAAGACGCCGATGTACTTCAGGATGCGCATGGACGGGATGCCATACACGATGACCTGGCCGGATTGACCGCCCGAGCTGAAGGCGAGGAATTCGTCGCGCTTGCCGGTCGGTACATAGGTTTTCGACGCAGCCAGCAGATCCTGCTGGCTGAGGTTGCGCCGCTTCATGACGTCCTGCAGCGACTCGGCCGCCCGCACGCCAGCAGCGCTCAGGCCCAAGCCGGCTGCGAGCAGCAGCACGGTGGTTTTTACCGCTAATTTATTCATCAGAAACTCTCCCAGTGATTCAAGAAGTTGGATTTCCAGCCCCCGATTGCCCGCAACGGCGACAGACCCCTGCGGCAATTTGTCGCACACTGTATGCCGATGAAAATCGGAAGAAATTGATAGCTATCAAAAATCACCAGTGGATGGAAAAATGTTTTCCCGATTTCGGGATCGGCGCCGAAATGCCCTGCTGATCAGCTTTTTGGCCGGTGCGTCGATTCATTGATCTGGATCATGGGCAGATGCCGGACGACTGGGCACGCTTCGCCACGTTTGCGGCCGACCGGCCGTTTCTTGTCCGGTGAACACCATGAAACTGATCTGCACCATGCCCATTCTGTGGGCGAGTCTCCTGGGCGCGCCGCTGCACGCGGCCCAGCCGGCGGCTCAACAGTTCGAGCGGCTGGCCGCCTTGCCGGCTGCCGATTTGCAACGGCAGCCCGGGCAAGCGATCGAAGTCGATGTCGATCTTGCGGCCAGTCCGGGGTTCTCGGTCGATATCGCTGGCGAACGGGCGGAAGCGCGCTACCGCATGGCCTTCAACCAGATCGCCGAAGGCTGGAGCTGGCGCCCCCTGGCCGATGCGGCCAACGAAGACTATTACCGCTTCAAGTTCCTGCCTCTGCAGAGCGTCGTGGTCGACAAGGAGAGCTACGCCGAAGAGGACAAGATCGGCGAGCCGCAGCAGATGCAGGTTCGTTGGCGCTACGACTATTTTTTCGCCTTCGAGAATCTCTACGACTTTTATCGGCGGGTGGTCGATGACGACGCCGGATTTTCGGCCGACCTGCCGGCCAGGCTGAGTCAGCATCTGGGGCTGCGCGCCAAGGCACACCTCATCGAACCGGTGATCAGCGAAAGCACGACCTTCTGGAAGGCGACCTTCGCCCGGCCAACCGACTTCACCTTGAAAAAGCGCTATCTGGTCGGAGTGCTCGACGAAGTTTCCTTTGTCGATACCGAAAGCGGCAAGGTATTGTGCCGCATCCTGCCCGGTCGCGACCATTGCTCGGCCCCTTGAACATTCCTTCCTCATTTGCGGAGTAAACGATGAGCTTCAAAACCAACCTGATTGTCCTGCTGTTATGCGCCGGAAATGCGTTGGCCGAGACGCCGCTAAGCGGTCTCGAAGAAATCCAGGATTTGGGACGGATCAATGGCGAGGCCTTGGCCTGCAGCCAGATGGGCGTGTCCAACCAGGCCAAGGCGATGATGATCCGTCATGCACCGAAGACCCGCAGTTATGGTGAAGTCTTCGAAAGCGCGACCAGCACGGCATTCCTGGCACAGGGGGAGGCGAGCCTGGCTTGCCCGAAGGAGGTCGAGTTTTCCGCCCGTCTTTACGCAGTCGGCAATCGTCTGCAACGGGTATTGCCGGCAGCGCGTTAAATGAAGATGTTGCGCATCATCGCCATCTGGTTGGTCTGCTGGGGTGTCTGGACGGGCTGGGCAGTCAGGCAGGCGCAGTCTGCCGAGGTGGATGCGCCGATGTCGGCGCGCTACCTGCTGATGGACGCCAATGGCCGGGCGGTGACGCAGGAGGATTTCCCCCGCCAGTTCCAGTTGATCGCCTTCGGCTACACCTATTGTCCGGATATCTGTCCTACCACGCTGGCCGAGATGGCGCGGGTGCTGGCCCGACTGGAGGCTGACGGCGACCGCCTGCAAGCGCTGTTCATCACCGTCGACCCGGAGCGGGACAGCGCAGCCGTGTTGCGCAAGTACACCGAATTCTTTCATCCGCGGATCATGGGCCTGACTGGCTCGACCGCCTTGGTCAGGCGTGCTGCCGATAATTTTCGGGTGCGTTACGAGAAGGTTCGAGAGCCCGGTGCGCCGGCCGACCGTTATGCCGTCGATCATTCGGCCGGCATGTTCCTGCTCGGGCCGGACGGCTTCTATCTGCGCAAGTTCGCTTATGGGACCCCGCCGGACGATATTGCCGACGCGATCCGCGAATTGATGGCCCGGTTTCCGCGCGGTCGTCGCTGATCGGGCGAACCTTCTGCGTTTTTTTGGCTCTTTCGTGAACAGGCAAATACGGAGTCACCATGAGCAAAAAGAAATGCTGCAAGAAAGCCAAGCCCTGCAAGGATTGCCCCAAGCTCAAAAAGGGCCGCAAGCTGGCGCCTAGCTCGGCTGCGGCGCTGCGCTTTTTCGCCCGAGGCGATTGAGCCACAGCGAGGCGAGAATGATCGCGCCGCCCATGGCCAGGCGCGGCAGGTCGGCATTGCGGTTCCAGATCAGCAGATTGACCAGCAGTCCGGCCGGGACATGCAGTTCGTTCATGATGGCCAGCGTACCCGCGTCGACCTGGGTGCTGCCCTTGACCCACCAGAACATGCCGAGGGCGGTGGCGAACAGCCCCATCCAGACCAGAACGCCCCATTGCACGGCGGTTTGCGGCAGCTTGGCCGGATTGCCGAAGAGCAGGAAGGAGGGCAGCGCGAGGAGCAGGGCGCCGAGGAAGAAATGCCCGAAAAAGCGATGCAGGGGCTGTTCGACCGGATAGCGGGCGAGCAACTGGCGGCACAGCACTTGGCCGGCGGCAAAGGTGGCATTAGCCAGTTGCAGCAGCAGGAAGCCGATCAGGTAGTCGCCCTCCAGCTTCTGGAAGCGGATGATGATGCCACCGCCGACCGCGACCAGCGCGGCGACCAGCGCCCAGGGATTGAAGCGGCGGGCCAGCGCGTCGTCGATCAGCGTCACGTAGATGGGCGTCAACACGGTGAACAGCAGCACTTCCGGCACGGTCAATACGCTGAAACTGCGGTACAGGCAGAGGTAGGTGATGCCGAACTGCAAGGCGCCGGCCAGCCAGAAGCCGCCGACCAGCCGCGCCGGTAGGCCGCGCCAGCGGGTCAGCGGGACGAAGATCAGGGCCGCGATGGCGACCCGGATGAGTACTGCGAAATCGCTGTCGACCCGGCCGGCGATGTATTCGCCGATCAGGCTGAAGGAAAAGGCCCAGAGCAGGGTGACGGCAAGCAGGTAACGCATGGGGGAGTCCGTGATTTTGCAGGCGCGGATCATAAGCCGGCTAACTGTCGGCGTCGAGTTGCTGGCGGAGGAACGAAGCTGTCGTGAATTGATTCACTGACAGCCGGGGCGGGCGATGGCATCATCCGGCCCGATCCGTTGTCGCAGGCCTCGCTGTTTCCGCCATGCGCCACCGCAGGCCGCTTCGATGGCCGCAAGTGAGCGCGTTCGGTCGCCTGCTGCCCGTAACCGTCCTGTCTTTCCTGGACACCCACTTCGAGCTGGATTGTCGATGCAAGCTACCGTTCCGCTGGCCGCGAGCCGCGAAGAAATTATCGCCCGCCTGGCCGACACCCCGTTGCGGATCGGCCAGATCGACGTTAATGGCAAATGCAATGCCAAATGCTGGTATTGCCCGGTGAAATACCAAGGCAATCCGGAGGAATTCGCCGTCCAGATGTCGATCGGGGAACTCGACCGCGTCCTCGGCAATCTGCGCGCCTCGCCGCTGATCCCGGCCGCCTTCCGTTTCCTCTATTCCTGCCATTACAACGAGGTCTTGCTCTACAAGCATTTCGCCGAGCTGCCCGCGGTCTTCCGCAAGCATGGTTTCGCGACCATGATCCTGTCGAACGGGACGCCACTGACGCCGGAGAAAACCGACATCATCGTCGCCAATGGCGACGTGATCTGGGGCGTCACCCTGAACATCCCGGCGCTCGATCAGGACGACTGGGCGCGCAAGGCGGGTTTTCCGGCATCCCGGCACCGCTTGCTGCTGCGCAACCTCGATTACCTGCACGAACGCTACCCGGCCTCGATCCAGATCAATTGCTCGACCAGCCCGGCCGGCATGCTCGACAACGCCATGGCCAATACGCCGGAAGAGGCGGAGGCCATTGCCGAGTCCTTCCGCAGTCGTTATCCGAAATTCAAGGTTGGTTTGCAACCATGGCTCAGCGATCGGGCCGGCAAGCTGGCCAGCCACGCCGTGCTGACCCATGACCAGCATGCCGTCCGCGAGGTGGTCGGCTGCGCCCATTCGGCCAATGATGGTGGGCGGGTGTTCGGCTGGGTGCATGTCAATGCCCGTGGCGAACTGTTTCTCTGCTGCGACGATTACGACATGGAATACCGCTTCGGCAATCTGCTCGAACAGGATTTCGCCGAAGCCTGGTGCTCATCGGCTCATGTCGACGCCATCTTCGCTTCACGCCAGGGTATCTGCCGGACCTGTCAGTTCAGGGTCGAGGCACCGGCTGCTGCCGTTTAGCGCAGGCGGCGGACGTAAAAAAGCCGGCAGCGCAGAGCTGCCGGCGGCATTTCCTGTTCCGCCTAAAGGCGGCGGACTTATTCCTTGATCGCTTCGATGGCGACGTCGATGCGCACTTCGTCGCCGACGTACGGTGCGTACTTGCCGGCGTTGAATTCGGAACGCTTGACCACGGTGAAGGCATTGGCGCCGATCGCATCCTTCTTCAGCATCGGGTGCGGCATGGCCTGGAAGGAGGTGATGGTCAGGGTGACCGGCTTGGTGACGCCCTTCAGGGTCAGGTTGCCTTCGACCTTGGCCGGCTTGTCGCCTTCGAAGATGACCTTGGTGGACTTGAAGGTGGCGGTCGGGTACTTGGCGGTGTCGAGGAAGTCTTCACCCTGGATGTGTTCGTTGAAAACGTCGGCACCGGTGTCGACCGACTTGGTGTCGATCACGATGTCGACCGAACCGGTCTTGGCGACCTTGTCGAAGACGACCTTGCCGCTGT
The DNA here is from genome assembly GCA_003583745.1 of Rhodocyclales bacterium GT-UBC. Lineage (GTDB taxonomy): Bacteria > Pseudomonadota > Gammaproteobacteria > Burkholderiales > Rhodocyclaceae > Azonexus. The sequence continues at coordinate 121,167 of QXPY01000013.1, forward strand.
TCTTGTTGAAACGCGACAGTTGGGTCGAGTAGCCGAAGTGGCTGTACGAGAAGCGCGAGAAGGTGTGGGTGCTGTCGGCAACGAAGGTTTCCGGTGCGGCCATCGCCGGGGCGGCGGCAGCGGCGGCGAGGATCAGGGCGGCGGACAGTTTGCTCAGTTTTTGCATGGTGAATCTCCTTGAAAGAAATTGGATTGGGGGGTGCTTATTTGCCAGCGTTGGCGGTGATGCGGAACTTGATCTGGACGTCGTTGGCGACGATGTCGAACTTGGCCCAGGAGCCTTCGCCGATCGAGAAATCGGCGCGGCGGATGGTGAAGCTGCCGTCGAAGACGCCGCTGTTGCCTTGGGCGGCAAAGCTGGCAGGGACGACGACATCCTGCGTCTTGCCCTTGATGGTCAATTGGCCGGTGACTTCATACTTGTTGCCACCCAGCGCCTTGACGCCGGTGGAGACAAACTTGGCGGTGGGGAAGGCCTTGGTGTTGAACCAGGGCTTGCCGGCCACTTCCTGGTCGCCTTCGGCTGCGCCGGTATCGATGCTGGCCAGATCGACTTCGAAACTGGCCTTGGCGGCGGTGGCCTTGGCCGGGTCGAAACTGAGCTGGCTGGCGAATTTCTTGAACTTGCCATCCAGCGCCACCCCCATCTGCTTGTAGGTGAAGTTGATGGCGCTCTTGTCGGCCTGGACTTGCGTGTATTCGACGGCGTGGGCGGCCGTCAGCGAGGCGGCCAGGGTCAGGGCGAGGGCAAAACGTTTCATGTCGGTTCTCCTTGGGGGATAGGGAGTGGGTCTGGCTTACTTGTTGGAATGCTTGGGCAGCATCCGTTTCAGGATGTCGTCCTTGTCGATGAAGTGGTGTTTCAATGCGGCGCCGATATGGCCGGCCAGCACGGCGATGAAGAGAAGGTTCAGGCTCTTGTGTACCAAGGCCAGCAGGTCGCCCAGTTCCTTGTTCTTGTCGAGCAGGTCGGGGATCGGCAGGATGCCGAAATACACCGTCTGGAAACCCTTGGCCGAACTCATCAGCCAGCCGGACAGCGGAATCGCGATCATCAGCAGGTAGAGCGCCAGGTGGCCGGCGTGGGCGGCAAACTGCATGATTTTCGGCATGCTGTCGGGCAGCGCCGGCGGACGATGCGTGAGGCGCCAGAGCAGGCGAACGGCGAGGAGCAGGAAGGCGGTGACGCCAGCCCACTTGTGCCAGGAATAAAGCTTGAGCTTTTCCGGCGACAGCGGCAGGTCGTGCATGTAGAAGCCGAGGGCGAGCAGGCCGATCAGCAGCAGGGCCATCAGCCAGTGAATGGCCTTGGCGGTCGAAGTGTAGTTGGCGGTGGTAGTCATTTTCTTTCCTCTTATTGGGGCTGGAAGGCGTAGGCATCCATGGCGATGACGTAATCGTCGATGCCGGCATGAACCCGACGGGCCTCGGCGTTTTCGCCGGCGGCCCCGAGTGCGACATACAAGGGCAGTAAATGTTCATCGCTCGGATGCGCCTGGACGGCGCCCGGTGCCTGACGGCGATAGTCGAGCAGGGCAGCCTGGTCGCGGGTGGCGAGATGTTCGGCCAGCCAGTTGCTGAATTGACGGACATAGGCCGGGGTTTGGCCGCCGTTACGCCAGGCCAGCTGGAAATCGCGCAGGTTATGCGTGATGCTGCCCGAGCCGATCACGAGAAAGCACTGGCTGGTCAATGGCTGCAGCGCGCGTCCAAGCTTGAAAGCCTGTTCCGGGCCGCCCCGGCTCTGAATCGAAAGCGGGATGACCGGCACTTCGGCATCGGGGAACATCAGGCGTAACGGTACCCAGGCACCGTGGTCGAGGCCCCGTTCACTGTCGCTGATTGCCGGCAAGCCGGCAGCCGCCAAGGCTTCGACGACTTGTTGCGAAGCTTCGCGGCAACCGGTGGCGGGGTAGCGCAGGCTATAGAGTTCGTCCGGAAAACCCCAGAAGTCGTGGATGGTTTCCAGGCGTTCGGCGAAACCGACGGTTGGCTGAACGGTATCCCAGTGGGCGCTGACGATGACGATGGCGCGCGGCTGGGTCAAGGTGCTGGCCAAGGCCTTCAGGGCGGCGCCGGCGGCACCCGGACGCAGCGCGAATGTCGGTGCGCCGTGGGGGACGAAGAGTGCGGGGTGCGGAAGGTTCATTGGAATGGCTCCGTTTGCGATGGGCGTACTGTAGTCTCCCTTTTTGCAGCGAAATAGATGACAATCCGCAAATGTTTATTGCTGGATTGGCAACAATGGATCGTCTAGACGCCATGCACATGTTTGTCCGGGTCGCCGAGCTGGGCAGTTTTTCGGCCGCAGCCCAGCAGCTCGACCTGGCCCGTTCGGTGGTGACGCGGCAGATTGCGGCGCTGGAAGCGCATCTCGGTGTCAAGTTGATGGCGCGCAGTACGCGTCGCCTGGCCTTGACCTCGGCGGGGACGGCTTATCTGGAAAAGTGCCGGGTGATCCTCAATCTCGTCGAAGCGGCAGAAACCGATGTCGCCGAGGAGCGAATGACGCCGCGCGGCAACATCCGGATCGGTCTGCCGCTCAGCTACGGTCTGAAACGCCTGGCACCGCTACTACTCGAATTTTCGCAGCGCTATCCGGAAGTCAGCCTCGACATGGATTACACCGATCGACGGGTGAAGCTGATCGAAGAAGGGATCGACCTCTCGATCCGGATCACCCGGCGCCTCGATCCGGGCGATATCGCCCGCCGCATCGGGACCGGTTACATGCATGTCGTCGCTTCGCCAGCCTATCTAGCACGGCATGGCGAGCCGCAACATCCGTCGGAACTGGTTCATCACGAGTGCCTCGGCTATACCAACGCGGGGGGCAGCACGGCCTGGCAGTTCATGGTGGATGGGCAGTTGTCCGCCTTTCACGTACATAGCCGCCTCAATGCCAACAACGGCGACGTGCTGACCGAGGCCGCGGCACAGGGACTGGGCATTTCATGCGCCCCCGATTTCATTGCCGAGGCCTTCTTCCAGGCCGGGCGGGTGGTCGAGATTCTGAAGGACTATCCTTGCCCGGAGCTGGGTATCTACGCGATGTTGCCGAGCAATCGGCACGTTCCGCATCGGGTGCGGGTATTGATGGATTTCCTGGGCGAGCGGCTTGGTTCGGTGCAGGCGTCCTGAGCCGCACAGTCGATCAGGGATGCTTTGCCTTGTTCAGGCGCCCCCAGAGCAGGTAGCTGTTTTCGCCAAAGGCGTGGTTGGCGATCTGCGTGTAGAAATTCTGGTTGAGGGAGCTGAAACGGATCAGTTCGCTACTGCCGTATTCGCCGGCACTGTCGTTGCCGGCTGTGCGTTCGCCGTTGGGGACACGTAGCAGGACGCGGGCATCGATGCGATCCGGGCTGGCGTTGAGGGCTTCGATTTCGATTCCGATCCCGTTTTGTTGGTAGCGTGCCTTGCCCGTGCCGCCGGGAAGACGGGTTTCGACCACTTCGCAGTTGCGGGTATCGCAGGCAAAAATTTTGACGTCGTAGTCGAAGCCGCCGGCCTGCACCGGGGGGAGTGCGCCGAAGAGGCCGGCAAAGATCGCTATGGTCTGGGCTTTCATGGTCTACGCCTCCCGGCGAATAAGGCAAGCTGGCTGCGGGATGAATCGGAAATGCGCGCTGGTATGGCGGTTCGCACATGATGCCGTGCGCATGCTGCTGTGCAGCAAAATTCTATGATAGATCGTAGGGTTATTTCAAGCGCTCGCATGTCGCCCGGCGATTTGCCGGGCCGACATCGAAGCGGTGTTTCCCGTCGGCTGCGCGCCCGACCGGTGCTGCGGCGGCGATAGCGACCGCGCTAGGCGGCGCCGGCGCCGAGCAGGCTTTGCAGCTTGCTGAAAAATGCCTTGTCGCGTTCGTATTGACCTTCCGCCATGAAGCCTTTGACCCAATCCAGCGAGGCCAGGTAGTTATCGACGATTTTGCGGTAGCTGTCGCTCTGGTCGGCGGCATAGTTGGGCGTCGAGGTCTGGCCATCGATACGCATGCCATAAATGGCGTTGTGCATCATCAGGCCGTAAGTCGCCATTTGCCCTTCATCCATGCCGGCAGTGGCCTGGAACCAGGCTTCCCTGACATCGGCGGGAGCATTGGCCGGCGGGAACGAAGCCGTTACCGCGGCGCCGACTTCGTTGTAGCCGTCATGGTTGAGGTCAACCACGTAGCCTTCCGGAAGCAACAGGTTCTGTGCTCCTTCCTCGCTCAGGCTGGCGACGTCGATGGTGTCGGCCAGGCAGTGGTTGCGCCGCACGGTGTCGAGTTCCTGTGGTGTCAGTCCGGCCAGAAAGCCCTTTGCGTCATTCATGCCGCCCGTGCTGTAGGCTTTTTCCAGAATTTGCGCATAGCTGCGCTGGCTGGATGCATCGACGCCACGCATGGCCGACAGTTCGTTGTGGGTCGAGCCGAGAATTTCTTCCAGCGAACGTGAACTGGCAGCTTTCGCGTCATTGCCCTCGGCACTCGCGGTGTGGGCCGTGAAGGCAGCCTGGTAGGCGCTGAAGAAGCCGGCGTCGGGTGTGCTGCGATAGCAACGGCGTTGGGTGGCGGTGATTGGTGTGCCAATTTCTCGGATATCCATGCTTCGTGTCCTCGGTAAGAATTGCCGCGTTCATGCTCTCCCGACTGCCAAATTTGCCGTTGCAGCCGCAGATTGCCGCGTTTGGATGCTTGCCCGGGACAATCAGCACGGATTGTGCCAATTGAATAAGTCGGTTCAGCCGTCGCGTTCCTGCCAGGGATAGTCCATCTGGCGCGCGGTTGCCACTGCCAGATCCTTGTCAGCCAGGCGACCGACCAAATGGAGGCTCATGTCGATGCCGGCGGAGATGCCGCCCGAGGTGACGGTTCTGCCGTTATCGATCCAGCGTTGGTCAGCCACGACTTTCAAGTGCGGAAAACGGCGGCTCAGATCATCGATGTCTTCCCAATGTGTCGTGACGCTTGCGCCATCGAGCAGACCGGCAGCAGCGAGCAGGAAGGCGCCAGTACAGACCGAAGCGGTCAGGACCCGTTGTGCGGCATCGCGGGCGATCCATTCGATGACGGTCGGCTGGTCCAGTTCGGCGCTGACGACGCCACCGGGTACGACTAGAACATCGATCGGCGGCGCATGCCGGAAGTCGAATTCGGGCAGGATCGGCAGGCCGGCGCGTGCCTTGATCGGATCACGCTTGGCGGCAACGGTGAACACTTCGAACGGTGCGGCCTGCCCAGGGTTTCGTCGCCCGAATACCCGGCTTGCCGTGGTGAATACTTCGTAAGGTCCGGCGAAATCGAGTACTTCGACTTCCGGAAAAACATAGATGCCGACGCGTAGAGTCATGGGCTGTCCTTCAGGCGCAGGGCATTCGCCAGTTCGGGGAGGGGATGGTCGGCACAGCCGGCTTCGGGTTCGGGCTGGCCAGGGCGGAGGCTCAGCGGGATGACGCCGGCCCAGACCGGAATGGCCATGTCTTCCGGACTGTCCTCGACACCCCAGTTTCGTATCTTGGCGGCCGCTTCGTTCAGTGGCAAGCGCAGGATGCGGGTACCGGCCAGTTCGGCGGCATTGGCCGGACGGACATGCCGGTTGCGGCCCGGGCTGACGTGTTCGAGAAAGGCGTGCATGGCCGCCGCCTTGGCGGCAACCTCGTCGACCGCGCCAAAGCGGCCGTAGATCACGACCGAGCGATAGTTCATCGAGTGATGGAAGGCAGAGCGAGCCAGGACCAGACCATCAAGATGGCTGATGCAGACCGCACATTCTCCGGTCAGCAAGGCATGGGTCAGACGCGAATTGTTGGCGCCGTGGATGTAGAGGAAATCGTCGTCGCGCCAGCAGGCGGTGGGCAGGCAGTGCGTGCTGCCGGCATCGTTGAAGGCGATGTGGCAGAGAAAAGCCGCATCGATGATGGCGTGGATTTGGGCGCGGTCGTAATGGCCACGATTGGCTTTCCGGCGAACTTCGCTACGCGGGCTGGGGGGCGGGGTTTTCATATCGATCTCCAGGACAGGTTGCGCACAGCTTATGCGGAATGTGGCACCATCAATAGAGCCACTGCATGTTGAATCAATGGAGCCACATGTCGCTTTCTCCTATCCTGGCGCAATGGGTCGAGGCGGCCGATACGGCCGGCCTGACGCGTCAACAACAGCTCTACACGCTCCTCAAGGGGGCGATTCTGGACGGACGCCTGGCTGCGGGTTACCGCCTGCCCTCCAGCCGCCAGTTGGCGGTGGATTACCGGATCGCCCGCAACACCGCCCTGCACGCGTACCAGCAGTTATTGGCGGAAGGCTTCCTGGTGGCCGATCGAGGCGGTACCCGGGTGGCCGGGCTGATGCCTGTTCAGCCGCAGCCGGCGGTGGACTGCGATGCCGCGCGGCACCCGCGCTTGTCGCAGCGGGCTGGTCGTTTGCAGTTGCGGCAAGGCGAAGCGGTGTTGCCGTTCGCGCCGGGGCTTGCCGATCTCAACGCCTTTCCCTGGGGCAGCTGGGCCCGGCAACTACAGCGGGCCTGGGGCGAGGTCAGCGCCCGGCAGCTGGCCTATGCCGCGCCTGGCGGCGAGCCGATGCTGCGCCAGGCCTTGGCGGATTACTTGCGCGGGCGGCGCGGTGTGCTGTGTTCGCCGGAACAGGTTTTCATTGTCCCTGGTGCGCAATTGGCGCTCGATGCCTGCGCCCGGCTGCTGGCCGACCCGGACGATACCGTCTGGCTGGAAGAGCCGTGTTATCCGGCGGCGCGCACGGCGATGACGGCGGCCGGTCTGCGTATCGTGCCGGTGCCGGTCGACGCTGAGGGCATGGCGCCGGCGGAGGGGCTTTGGCAGCAGCGACCGCCGCGTCTGCTCTACCTGACCCCGGCCCACCAGTATCCTCTGGGCGCGGTGCTCAGCCTGGAGCGTCGCCTCGAATTCCTGCGGCGTATCGGCGATGGGTGGATCATCGAAGATGACTACGACAGCGACTTCAATCACAGCCATCCAAACCGACCGCTGCCTGTCTTGCAGGGCTTGAATCCGGAGGCGCCGGTGATCTATGTCGGTACATTCAGCAAGCTGCTCTACCCAGGCTTGCGGGTCGCCTACATGGTCGTGCCGCATTGGGCGGTCCGTACTTTCGGCGAAGCGGTGGAAAGCCTCTACCGCGCCGGGCAGGCTGTCGAACAGCGCGCGCTGGCCCGTTTTCTTGAAGGTGGCATTCTGACCCGCCATGCGCGACGCATGGCGCCGATCTATCAAGCCCGCCAGCTTTGCCTGCGCGATTCCTTGTTGCAGGCATTCGGTCGCGTCGGCCGGATTTGTGGTGGTGCGGCCGGCTTGCATTTGAGCTTGTTGCTGCCGGAAGTGCGGGACGACCGGGCAATTGTCCGGCGTGCGGCTGAGCTGGGGGTGACCGCCCGTCCCCTGAGCGAGTACTACGCGGTGGCTGAGGCCGCCGCCAACGGCCTGGTGTTGGGCTATGGCATGGCAGATGTGGCGCGGATTCCGGAATTGGTGGCGCGACTGGCCGCCGCCACCGGGGATGATGCCAGGCTTGACGCACTGCACAAAGCCGGACGACAATGATCCGATGCTTTACGCCTCCTTGTCCATTTCCCGTTTTGCCCTGTGCCGTCGCGTCCTGCGCGCATGGCGTGCCGTCGCGCCTCCGGGGTCTGGCATGAGATAGTCGAAGCAATTTCAGATATTTCAACAAAGGCCGCGGATTTCGTTATCCGCGGCCTTTTTGTTTTCGCGAAGGAGAATCAGATGCAAACCGCCCTGAACTGCGTTTCACTCGATGAGGTACGTCAGCAAATCGACCGGATCGATCGTGACTTGATCAAGCTGCTCGCCGCGCGCGGCGAGTATGTCGCGCGAGCCGCTGCGCTTAAAACGGCTGCGGCAGAAGTTCCGGCAACGGCGCGTGTTGCCGAGGTGATTGCGCGCATCCGGATGGAGGCCGAGGCCTGCGCTTTGAGTCCGGCGGTCGCCGAAGCGACCTGGCGAGCCATGATCGGCGCCTTCATCGAGCACGAGCAGTCGCTGCACGCTGCCTTGCATCCCCCTTCGCAAACCGACTGAGGAGCGCTTTCATGTCCATCCCCTTGGCCTATCTCGGTATTGTCCTCATCTGGTCAACCACGCCCTTGGCTATTCAGTGGAGCAGTCAGGGTATCGGTTTCGCATTCGCCGTATTGGCGCGCATGTCGATCGGCGTCGTGGTTGCCAGCATGCTGCTGCTGGCTTGGCGTATCCGGCTGCCAATGCATGCGCGTGCCCGTCGTGCCTATCTGGTTGGAGGCGTCGGCGTATTCGGGGCCATGGTGCTGACCTATTGGGGGGCTGCCTATATCCATTCCGGCCTGGTATCGGTGCTGTTCGGCTTGTCTCCCTTGATGGCGGGGGCTTTGGCAGCGCTCTGCCTGGGCGAGCGGGGGATCGGTCGGCGCCAGGTGCTCGGCATGTTGCTCGGCTGCGCCGGATTGGCGGTGATTTTCGTCCAGGGCGACAGTTTGGCCGGCGAGCATGCGCTGGCTGGCTTGGGCGCGGTACTCGCCGCCGTGCTGATCTATTCGGCCAGCCTGGTCTGGCTCAAGCGCATCGATGACGACAGTCCGCCGTTGGCGAGCACGGTGGGGTCGCTGCTCGTTTCGCTCCCCTTGTTTGCGCTCGTCTGGTGGTTCGTCGATGGCGGCCTGCCCGATGCGGTGCCCTGGCGTTCAGCGGTTGCGGTGGCTTATCTCGGCGTATTCGGCTCGGTGATCGGCTTTGCCTTGTATTACTACGTGATCAAGCATCTCGACAGCGGTCGCGTCGCCTTGATCACGCTGATCACACCTGTGCTTGCCCTGCTGCTCGGTCATCTTTTGAACGGAGAGGAAGTCGCGCCGCGCATCTGGCTGGGGAGTGCAACGATTCTGTCCGGGTTGGTGGTGCATCAGTGGCAAACGCTGATACGCGACATTGGGCGCCGCTAAGTACAAGGATCAGACGAATGCCATAAATGCTCCTGTGTTCGAATTGGGCCGGCAAGCCCATGAATAAGGGAATTTTATGGCTTTCTTCTGCTACCATTTTGCATCGTCGTTCGACAGAAAACGACAGCGAATATCCCCAATAGATGGAGTCTGGTTTCATGCGGATCTTGATCGTCGATGACAATGCTTCCATGCGAAAAGTGCTGGCCGCCTTGTTTTCCAGTGTCGGGCACGAGGTGGTCGGGGCCTTTCCCGATGGCAACGAGCTGGAAATGCGCCTGCAGGAAACTTCGCCGGATCTGGTGTGCCTGGATTACAACCTGCCGGGCCGGAACGGTTTGGAATTGTTGCGCGTCATTCAGCAACTCCGGCCCAGCCTCGATGTGGTTTTCATGACGGCTTCGAGCGATACGGCCCTGGAAGAAAAAGCGGCCGATGGCGGCGCCTCGGGTTTCATTCGCAAACCTTTCGGCCAGGCCCAGATCATCGAGGAGTTGCGTGCCATCGAGGAAACCCGCAAAGCGGCCAACCACCAGAGCGGCAAGCCGCCCGCCGGCAAACCGGGGCGGCGCGGCACGGCGGTGATCGCCGACGACAACGGCTCGATCCGTCTGGTCCTCAAGGGCTTGCTGGAAGAGTGCGGCCTGACGGTGGTGCAGTCGGTGGCCAACGGCGCCGAGGCGGTCTATGCCGCGAAGAATCATCAGCCACGGGTCTTGTGCCTCGATATCAACATGCCGTTGATGAGCGGTATGGAGGCGCTGCCGCAGATTGCCGAGGCCAGCCCGGAGACGGCGGTGGTGATGGTGACCGGTTGCGCCGACAAACAACTGGTGGCGCAGGCCGCCGGCCTGGGCGCGGTGGGCTACATGATCAAGCCGCTGCGCCCGGCCTACGTCGAAAATTTCCTGCGCAAGCTGCTCGGCGCCTAGGCGAGCAGCGCGACTGCCTTGATCTGCGCCCGCAGCATCAGGCCGGGGCGGATCCCCAGTTTTTCCACCGAGCGTTTGGTGACGCGGGCCAGCAGCGGTTCGCCACTCGCCTCCAGGCGTACCAGCACATGGCCCGGCGTATCGGTCGGCGCCAGCGCCACGACGCTGGCCGTGACGCAATTGAGGATGCTGCTTTGCAGCGGCGGGGCCAGGGCCAGGCTGACGTCGCTGGCATGAATGCGGCAGCGGACCTGCGTGCCGACCGGGCCATCGTGGCGGGAGACGAAAATTTGCCCGCCCGGAAACTCCAGCCGGGTCAGCTCGTCGTCCTCGTGTGCGGCAATTCGGGCCTGGATGACCACGCCGGCATCGTCGGCAAAAGCCTCGGGCAGGTCGATGCGGCTCAATACCTCGTTCAGCGCACCGCTCGCCACTACCTTGCCCTGGTCGAGCAGGACCAGGTGATCGGCCAGCCGCGCGACCTCATCCGGTGCGTGGCTGACGTAGATGATCGGCAGCGACAATTCGGCATGCAGGCGTTCGAGGTAGGGCAGGATTTCCAGCTTGCGCTTGAGGTCGAGGGCGGCCAGCGGTTCATCCATCAGCAGGATTCGCGGGGCGGCGAGCAGGGCGCGGGCAATCGCCACGCGCTGGCGTTCGCCGCCGGAAAGTTGTTCCGGGGCGCGGTCGAGCAGATGGCCGATGCCGAGCAATTCAGCAATCTCGCCGAGGACGAAGCGCCGTTCGCTTACAGGAGCCCGCTGCTCTCCGAACAGGATGTTGCGGCGCACCGACAGGTGCGGGAACAGGCTGGCTTCCTGGAAGACGACGCCGAGGGCGCGGCGATGCGGCGGCACGAAATGGCGGCGCGTCTCGTCCTGCCAGATTTCGTCGCCCAGTGCGAAATAGCCAGTTTCAGCGCGTTCGAGGCCGGCCATGGCGCGCAGGCAGGTGGTCTTGCCCGAGCCGGAATGGCCGAACAGTGCGGTGACGCCCTGTCCGGGCAGTTTCAGGTCGACATCGAGGGTGAAGTCGCGACGTTCGATCTTGAAGCGGGCGTCGATCTGGAAACTCATAGGCTCTTTCGCCGGGCCGGGTTGAAGGTGTACAGGCCAAGCAGCACCAGGAAGCTGAACAGCACCATGCCGCCGGCCAGCCAATGGGCTGCGGTGTATTCCAGCGCTTCGACATGGTCGTAAATCTGCACCGAGACGACCCGCGTCTTGTCGGGGATGTTGCCGCCGATCATCAGGACGATGCCGAATTCGCCCACCGTATGGGCAAAGCCGAGGATGGCGCCGCTCAGGAAGCCGGGCCGGGCCAGCGGTACGGCCACCGACCAAAAGGCATCCCACGGACTGGCGCGCAAGGTTGCGGCAGCTTCCAGCGGCCGGTCGCCGATCGCTTCGAAGGCGTTCTGGATCGGCTGCACGACAAAGGGCATCGAGTAGAACACCGAGGCGATGACCAGACCGGGGAAGGTGAAGGGCAGCATGCCGATGCCGAGCGCCTCGGTCAGCTTGCCGACCGGGCCGTGCGGCCCCATGACGACGAGCAGGTAGAAGCCGAGGACGGTCGGCGGCAGCACCAGCGGCAGGGCGACGATGGCGCCGACCACGCCTTTCAGCCGGGAGCGGGTGCGGGCCAGCCACCAGGAGATCGGCGTGCCGATCAGCAGCAGTAGCAGGGTGACGACACTGGCCAGCTTGAGGGTCAGCCAGATCGCCGATAAATCGTTTTCAGCCATGAATGCCTAATGTCGGGAGAACAGGTCGCGCAGTTTGCACAGCGTGGTGGTGATGTCGAAACGCGGGTCGGGCAGGGCTTCGCCGGCGATGATCCGGGTCAGCGCCTGGGTTGGGTCGATTTCGCCGGTGAGCAGGACTTCGGCGCCACGCTTCTTCATGTGACGGATAAAGCCGTCGCCAGCGCTGGCCGTGACCACGATATCGACGCCGTCGAGTGGATGCGGGCCGTCGTCGGCAAAGCTATGGAGGATCTGTTCCTTGTTCAGTTCGAGGCGCTGCGGCGCCGGCAGCAACTGGTTCGACTGGTGGCTGGAGAGGTCGTAGACCAGCCATTCACGGGTCTGGCCGGCATGGCCGCAGACGGTGGCGTAATCCTTGGTGGCGATGGCAATTTTCATGATGGGTTCAGTCCGCAATGAGTGTCACGGCGACATCGCGTGGCGGCGCGAAATAAGGCGCGCTGGTGACCAGGATGCCGGCCCCGGCGCGGGCATAAGCTTCGGCGTTTTCCGGCTTGATGCCGCCGGCTGCGGCAATTCTGCCATGCCAGCCGTTATCGGCGACTTGCCGGGCGATTTTTTCGACGGCTTCCGGCGGCAGTTTTTCCAGTTGCACGATATCGACGCCAGCTTCGAGCCAGCGCAGGGCGGCCTCGATGTCGCCGACTTCGACCACGCTAGCGCGCTCCGGCCATTGCCGGCGCAGCCGTTGCAGCAGTTCTTCCGGCTTTGCATCGGGCAGGAAGGCGCGATGTTCGGCGAAAACGAGCAGGGTTTCCGACAGGCTGAGCCGGTGCGGACTGGCGCCGCTGCAGAGCACCGCCTTCATGGCGGCGGCCTTGGTGCCGGGGAAGTTCTTGCGGGTACACACGACGCTGGCCTGCGGATTGGCCCGCCGGGCAGCAGCGAGCATGTCGGCGCTGCAGGTGGCGATGCCCGACAGGTATTCCATCAAGGTCTGCGCCGTCTTCCAGATGACATGCAAGCCGGCTGCTGGTCCCGCCAGGCTGAGGATGGTGCTGCCGGCGGCGAGTCGGGTGCCGCTGGCAAGCATCTCGCCGACTTGGCGCAGGCCGCGCAGTTCGCCCATGCGGCAGGCTTCTTCGCTGCCGCAAACGACCATGTCGTAGCGCGCCCGAAAGACCAGTCGCCCCGGCTGTTGCCCGATGCCGAGGGCGAAGCTCGTCGCGTCGCCGCACGGGGCGTCTTCCTGGAGCAGGTTTTCCAGATAAGCGTCGGGCAGCAGGTAAGGGCTGGTCATGGGCGGGACGCGATCAGCGCAGTTCGTAGCCGAAGGACTTGATGACGGCCTGGGCTTTTTCGCCCTTGAGGTAGTTCATCAGCGCGATGGCGGCCGGCTTGTCCTTGCCCTTGGCGAGGATCACCGCATCCTGGCGGATCGGGTCGTAAAGGTTGGCCGGCACGATCCAGCCCGAGCCGGAACCGATCTGGCCGTTCTTGATCACTTGCGAGTAGGCGACGAAGCCGAGCTCGGCGGCGCCGGTGGAGATGAACTGGTGGGTCTGCGAGATGTTTTCGCCCTGCACGATCAGCGGCTTGATGGCCTCGGCGACGCCGAGCTTGGTCATGACCTGCATACCGGCGGCGCCGTAGGGGGCGGCTTTCGGATTGGCCAGCGAGAGATGCTTGAAGCCGCCCTTCTTGAGGATGGCACCCTTGGCATCGACCAGCTTCGGGTCGGCCGACCACAGCACCAGCTTGCCGATGGCGTAGGTAAATGGCGTGCCGGCGACGCCGTAGCCTTCCTTGATCAGCTTGGCTGGGGTTTCGTCATCGGCCGAAAGCAGGATTTCGAACGGTGCGCCATTGGTGATCTGGGCGTAGAACTTGCCGGTGGCGCCGAAGGCCAGGCTGGCCTTGTGGCCGGTGTCGCGCTCGAACAGCGCGCTGATGACCTGCATCGGGCCGGTGAAATTGGCAGCGACTGCCACCTGGACTTCGTCGGCCTGGACCGAAAGGGTGGCGCAAAGCAAGGCGAGCAGGGTGGTGATTTTTTTCATGGCAATTCTCCAGAGTTGAGCTGAAATGGCTTTTCTTGTTCGGGTTTGGCGTCAGCCGCGCCGGCCGGCTCGGGACGCCAGGGAATGATTTGTGCCGCGACCGGCCGACGGCGAAATCCGCCGCAACAGCCATGGGCCAGCGCGGCGCCCTGGCTGATCGGCAATGCCGTGGGTTCGTCGTCCTGGCACATGTGGCGTTTCCCGGTCAGGCGTATTTGCAGAGGATCACCGACGAGGCCTTGAACACGGCGCAGGCCTGCGCACCGATGGCCAGGCCGAGGCGCTCGACGCTGTCGTGGGTGACGACGGCGCAGATGGTCTTGCCGCTCTTCATGCTCAGCGTGATCTCCGAATTGACCGGGCCGTCGTGGATGTGGGTGACTTCACCCCACAGCTGGTTGCGCGCCGTCGTCTTGACGTGGGCGTCGTTGAGCAGCAGGACCGACGAGGATTTGACCAGGGCGCTGATCTCTATGCCGATCCGGAGACCCAGTGCTTCGGCCGAATCGCCGGTGATGACGGCAACGATTTCGTTCTCGTCGTCGAGCTTGATACGGACTTCGAAATCGACATGGCCTTCGCGCAGGGCGACGATGTGCCCGGCAAACTGGTTGCGGGCGCTGGTTTTCATCGACATGCGCTTGAGCAGTTGCTGAAATTGCTTGAGATCGCTGGCCTGGCCTTCGTTCATGCTCGCCGCCAGACGGTCGAGGGCCAGCTGGTATTCGGCTTCCAGCGCCCGGTAGAGCGCGACCACCTTGCGCCCGTAGTCGGTGAGCAAGGTGCCGCCGCCGTTCTTGCCGCCGGTCGAGCGCAAGACCAGGGCCTGATCGGCCAGGTTGTTCATGGCATCGATGGCGTCCCAGGCTGCCTTGTACGACAGGGGGACGGCCTTGGCCGCCTGGGAGATCGAACCGTGCTGGTCGATGGCTTCGAGCAGGCGAATCCGGGTGTCGCCGAGAAAGGTGCCGACTTCGCTATCGACCTCAAGTTTGCCGCGCAGGCGATGCAGGATGGGATCCATGTGGTTCGTTATTCGTTTGTGTATATAGCGGTCACTATAACGCAGCTACCTTGCCGGGAAATACTCAAAATTGCGTAGGCCGCTATGGTTGTGTTTAAACAACGGTTCAACCTACAGTGTGCGCAACCCGACAAAATACGTTGCTTAGATTGGTATATAGCGAAATTCGGGCCAGATACAGCAACCGTTCAGGAGAACAGCATGAGTGTCAGCGCACGCAATGTTTTTAAAGGAAAAATCAGCGCCTTGGTCGATGGCTCGGTCAATGCCGAAGTTGAAGTGACGACGACCGGCGGCGACCGGATTGTCTCAATCGTCACCGAAGGCAGTGTCAACGCGCTCGGCCTGGCCGTCGGCAAGGAGGTCGTGGCCTACGTCAAGGCCCCTTGGGTGATGCTGCTGACCGGCCTCGACGGCGTCCGCTTTTCGGCCCGCAACCAGCTGCGCGGCACCGTTTCCGCCTTGCACAAGGGGGCGGTCAATACCGAAGTCGCCATCACCCTGGCCGGCGGCACGGTCGTCTATTCCGTGGTCACCAATGAGGCCATCCTCGAGCTGGGCCTCAAGGTTGGTGTCGAAGCCTCGGCCCTGATCAAGGCGAGCCACGTGATCCTCGGTGTTGAGGCGTGATCCGGGGGCGATACCCGGATTCAAGGCAAGGACGATTTCAAATCAATGAAAGGTAAGGAATGAGTACAACGACAACGGAGCTCGAAGGGCTCCTCATGCAACGCTCGCTGACCGATGCCTCGCTGCTGGCAGCCGCTGAGGCGGCTGCCGATTTCCGCATCCTGCCCGATGCGACGGTGATCAAGGTCGGTGGGCAGAGCATGATCGACCGCGGTCGCGCCGCCGTCTATCCGCTGGTCGACGAGATCGTCGCCGCCCGCCAGCACCACAAGCTGCTGATCGGCACCGGGGCTGGAACCCGGGCTCGCCACCTCTATTCGATCGCCGCCGGTCTCGGCTTGCCGGCCGGCGTGCTGTCGCAGCTCGGCGCCTCGGTGGCCGACCAGAATGCCGCCATGCTCGGCAACCTGCTCGCCAAGCACGGCATCTCCACCGTCGGCGGCGCCGGGCTTTCCGCCGTCCCGTTGTTTCTGGCCGAAGTGCGCGCCGTCATCTTCAGCGGCATGCCGCCCTACAATCTGTGGATGCGTCCGCCGGCGGAGGGGGTCATCCCGCCGTATCGTACCGATGCCGGCTGCTTCCTGCTGGCTGAACAATTCGGCTGCAAGGCGATGATCTACGTGAAGGACGAAAACGGGCTCTATACCGACAACCCGAAGACCGCGAAAAACCCCACCTTCATTCCGCAGATCTCGGTCGATGAAATGAAGGCCAAGGGCCTGCACGATTCCATCCTCGAATTCCCGGTACTCGATCTGCTCAAGTCGGCCCGGCATGTCCGCCAGGTCCAGGTCATCAACGGCCTGGTCCCGGGCAACCTGACCCGCGCCCTTGCCGGCGAGCACGTCGGTACCCTCATCACCGCTAGCTGAGAACGATCGCCATGGCTGAATCCACCAATACCATCAAACACGTCGCCTCGCCGCTGGCCCGTCAAACCCTGCAGGACAGCAATCTCACCCGCCCGGTCGCCGGCGTCCAGCCGATCCGCCTGCTGCCCTGGCTGCAGGTCGTCAAGATCGGCGGCCGTTCGATCATGGACCGCGGCGCCGAAGCGATCCTCCCCATCGTCGACGAACTGCGTCGCCTGCTGCCCGAGCATCGCCTGCTGATCCTCACCGGTGCCGGCATCCGCGCCCGTCATCTTTACGGCGTCGGCCTCGACCTCGGCCTGCCGGTCGGCTCGCTGGCCCCGCTGGCAGCCAGCGAAGCCGGTCAGAACGGGCATATCCTGGCCTCGCTGCTGGCGCCGGAAGGTGTTTCCTACGTCGAACATCCGACCATCGCCAGCCAGCTCGCCATCCACCTTGCCGCGGCGCGCGCCGTGGTCGGCAGTGCCTTCCCGCCGTACCACCACCACGAATTCCCGAACTCGCGCATCCCGACCCACCGCGCCGATACCGGTGCCTTCCTGCTCGCCGATGCCCTCGGGGCGGCTGGGCTGACCATCGTCGAGGACGTCGATGGCGTCTACACCGCCGATCCCAAGGGGCCGAACGGCGCGCAGGCCGAGCTGCTGCGCGAAACCAGCGCCGCCGAACTGGCCAAGCAGGAAGGTTCGCTGCCCTTCGACCGGGCCTTGCTCGACGTCATGGCCACCGCCCGCCACCTCGAGCGGGTACAGGTGGTCAATGGCCTGGTGCCGGGCCGCCTGACCGCCGCCCTGCGCGGCGAGCATGTCGGGACCATCGTCCGGACCGGCGCCCATGCCGGCTAAGATCCAGCCCGGCCCCGCTCGCTGATCAGGGCTGGTGCGGTGAGCAAAGCGCCCGTTTCGACGGGCGCTTTTCATTCAGAGGTATGTGGCTTGTGCTCGGCCGGAAGGTGGGGGCCAAGCAGTGGAGCGATTGATTTACCGACCTTGATGCTGCCGGTAGAACGTTTCAGAACAAGCGCAAATGGCCGCCTTGGGCTTCCCAGATCAGGAGTATTGCTCCGAATCCCAGAATCTGGATGGGGGCCGTCACGACATCGACGACCATTGCGAGGGGCAGGGCGAGGTATTTTTCGAGATTGGGTGGTGCTTCCTGATTCTCGGGGGGGTAGAAGGCGATTGATCTCGAATGGCTCAGATGTTGGGCCAAACTATCGGGGACTTTGATCGGAGCGATGGTGACGCCCTCTAAATCAATGCTTTTCGTATAAACATTGCGATTCTTTCGTGATGAGGCGGTTTCCTTTTTATCAAACCCCATGTTCGCCAGTTCAAGCTGTTGTTCGGGCGAGTAGTCTTGATCCCGGTTGATGCGCAGTGCGACCTTTCCCCAGAATTTTCGTTTGTCCAGGTAGAGGTGGCTGTTGGAGTCGTGATAGCGCTCAAGTATTTCCACGTCCGGGCCAAACGACGCCTTGGCGATGGCTTCCAGCTCGCCTCCGCCCTTGGTGATCAGATAGGACTGTTTATGCCCGATAAGAACCAGACCGCCCGGGATATCGAGTTCCTTTTCTGCATTTTTATCCAGTTTGCCGATGGCGACCAACTGGTCACTGGCTGATGGCTGCGAATGAAAATTCGGGTCGCGACTCTCCATCTCGGAGGCCAGAAAAGTTGTACAACCGGCCAGGCTGATGCAGGAGGAAAAAAGCGCCATGACAACGAGGCGCCATTTGCTGTAAATGGATAGGATTGGGTTCATTGATGCCTGTCGTATTGACCGCGTGATTGACGATAACTATGTAATTGTATGTCAAATGCGTATTCGGCCGCGCTTGCTCGGCGATGACCAGCATTGATTACTGCCGGGGCCTGTTCAGGCCAAGCCAAAGGCAATGACGCCCAGTGCCAACACAATCAGCATGCCGCCTGAAATGCGTTCCAGCCACGGCAGCACCCGCTCGAAGCGACGCAGGACGTAGGGATTGCCGATCATGAAGGCGATCAGGATGTCCCAGAGCAGCACGACGCCGAACATCCAGATGCCATAGAGCGTCTTCCAGCCGGTCGTGGCGTAGGGGCCGCTCAGCATCGAGGCCAGGCTGGCATAGAACAGTGCATTTTTCGGGTTGAGCAGGCCGGATAGCAGCCCCCTGCTTGCGGCACGATGCCATGTTCCGACGCCCTGGTCGGCTTGTGCCGACGTCACCGTGCCTAGTCCGCTGTGGCCAGCGTGGCGGATGAAGAGCGCGCCGAGATAAAGCAGATAGAGGCATCCCGCCAGCTGCAACAGCGTGAACGCCGCGCTGTGCGGTGTCAGCACGGCTGTGCCGGCGAAGGCGGCAACGATGAATAGGCCGTTGGCAAGAGCGATGCCCAGGCAGGCACCCGTGGCGGTGCGCCAGCCTTCGGCCAGCGAGGTCCGGGCGACCAGGAAAAAGTCGGGGCCGGGGGAAAGCAGCGCCAGGAAATGCGCGGCGGCGATGATCAGAAAGAGTTGCATGCGGCGACACAGGAGTTATTTTTTTCCAGTGTGCCGAGCGGTGCGGGGCGCGTATTGAAGGAAATTGCGGCGGCGCGGCGTCAGCGCCGGAAAAGCCCTGGTGAAACGCCGGTGTGGGCTTTGAATGCGCGCTGGAAATGGGCTTGGTCGGCGAAGCCGAGAGCGAGGGCCAGCTCGGCCAGTTGCTCACCCCGGCCAAGCCGTTGCCGGGCAAGGTTGATGCGCTGATTGAGTTGCCAGGCATGTGGCGTCAGACCGGTGACGCTTCGAAACGCCCTGATCAGCTGGTAGCGGCTCAGCCTGGCCAGGTCGGCCAATGCAGCCAAGGGAATGCATTCGGTCGGTGCGCTGCGGATGTAATCGAGGGCTGGCCGAATCCGTGCGGCCAGATCGCTTGGTACGGCCGGCTTGGGAATGGGGTGCCCTGGCGCGCCGTCGTGGTCGCCGATGAATTCGATCAGGGCGGTTTCCTTGTCGGCGGCGTCGGTCTCCCCGAACAGCAGGGCGTTCAGGCGGCAAAACCGGGCATAGCTTTGTTGTTTCTTGACGATGCGCACCGCTTCGTCTTCGCTCGGCCAATCGGCGGCGTACTCGCGCCGTACGGCAGCAAACCAGGCGGCATCCAGGTGCAGCATCTGGTAGCTCCAGGCGGCATCGGGGGCGGGGTTGCAGGCATGCACGCAGTCGGCCGGAATGATGACCAGGGTGCCCGCGGATAGCTCGACCTCGCGGTTCCCCGCGCCAGTGAACAGGCTGCGGCCGGCATCGACGACACCGATCGAAACCGTCGGGTGATGATGCGGGATGTAGCAGGCCCGGCTGTGGATGGCACGCCGGCTCTCGACGTAAGGCAGGGCCGGGTCGCGCCAGAATGACTGGCAATCGGCTGGCTGCGGGCGGCGAGGAAGACGACTGGACATGGGCGGGAAATGAGTTGGATAAGAGTTGGATAAGGGGCGGGCGGTAGGTCAGTTGCCAAGCTTGATCGGCTTCGGCAAGGTACGCATCGTACCAATTCTTTGGTTTCGGGCTGAGGAGGCAGGGGCGATGTCAGCTCATTGCTTTATCCGCCGGATGGCGCATCAAGATGCGTCGGGTCGGGAGCATAGGCCGGTCCAAGAATTTCTTCCGAGCAAGTCACAAAAGCTCGGCCGGCATGGGATAGATAGCCGCCCTTGTTCCAGATCAGCGCCAGATGCCAGGGGATCACCGGCTGGGTCAGCGGTAGCCAGCAGAAGCGCTCGCTGCTCAGTTGTTCGCAAAGGATGCGGGGGAGCAGGGCGATGCCGAGGCCGGCACCGACCATGGCGGCAATGAAATCCCACTGGTTGGAGCGGCTGGCAATGTTCGGGCTGAAGCCGGCCAGTCGCCCGGCTTCCAGGATGCGCCCGGAAAGCACGAAGTCGTCGTTGTAGAGGATGAAGGATTCGTTGGCCAGATCGGCCATGCCGACGGTCGCCCGGCTCGCCCAGGCGGTATTGCGCGGGGCCAGCAGGCAGAGTTCGGAATAGGCGAAGGGACGGGTTTCGAACAGCGCCGGATCGGTCGGCAGCACGGTGACGCCGACATCCAGCCGGCCGTGCGCAATCTCGGTTTCGATGGCCAGCGCGCCATCTTCGACGATCTTCAGCTCGACTTGCGGGTGGCGGCTCCGGTAGGCCTGCAGGACCGGCGCAAAGAAGGTGGAGCCGACCATCGGCGAGAGTCCGATCGACAAGCGGCCCCGCGCCAGCGCGCCCAGGTCGGCCAGTTCGGCCTGCAGCCGGGCCTGGGCGGCCAGCACGTCGAGGCCGCGCTCATAGGTGACCCGCCCGGCATCGGTCAGTTGAAAGCGCTTGCCCTGGCGGTTGAGCAGCGGCGTGCCCAGCTCGTCTTCCAGCTGGCGCACCATCTTGCTGATCGTCGGCTGGGTCAGGAACAGCACTTCGGCTGCCCGGGTGAAGCTGTTCTGGCGAACCACCTCGACGAAATAGCGCAGACCGCGGATGTCCAATTTATATTCTCATTAAGAATGATTTGGATGATTTTAATTCATTTTATCGATGATGCGACGCTCACTATACTCAGGGCGTCATCCTTCGAACACAGTGCAGAATCTCCATGGCTTTCGATAATCCCAACCCTGATCCGGTTGCCCGGCGTGCCGTGCAAGGTGTTGCCCGGGGCGGCCGGGTAGCGTTCCAGATTGCCTTGCTGGCCGGCTTCTGGTTCATCGCCGAATGGATCTCCGCCCACTGGTTGCCGCAACTCCCGGCCGGCGTGCTCGGCATGCTGCTGCTCCTGCTCGGCTTGCTCAGCCGAGTGCTCGACTTGAGCTGGTTCCGCCAGGGGGCGCGCTGGCTATTGGCTGAAATGCTGCTCTTCTTCATTCCGGCGGTGATTGCCGTGGTCAAGTATCCGGAAATCGTGCGCCACCAAGGGCTGGCCATCCTGCTGGTGATCGTCCTGTCGACGCTGTTCGTCATGGCGGTGACCTCGCTGGCGGTCGATGGCGTCTATCGCCTCGAATTGCTCTGGCGCCGCCGGCACTGGAGCCGACCGGGATGAACGCCTTTCATCTGCTCGCCCTCGGCTGGTTTGCGCTGACCGTCGCCTTCTACCTGGGCAGCAAGGCGCTTTACCGGCGTTATCACCGCTGGTGGCTGATGCCGATGTTCCTGGTGCCGCTGCTGCTGATCGCCTGCCTGCTGCTCTCGCACCAGGGCTTTGCCGTCTATTTTGCCGATACCCGCTGGCTGGTCTGGATGCTCGGCCCGGCCACCGTCGCCTTTGCCGTGCCAATCTACGAATACCGGCAACTGATTCGCCGCCACTGGCTGGCGCTCACGGTCGGCGTCGGTGCCGGCGTCCTCGCCGCTGTCAGCAGCTCGGTCCTGCTCGCCCGTTTGTTCGGTCTGTCGCCGGATCTCCAGGCCAGCCTGGCGCCGCGTTCGATCTCCACCCCCTTCGCCATGACCGTGGCTGGCAAGCTCGGCGGCTCGCCCGACCTGACCGCCGTCTTCGTCGTTCTGACCGGCGTCTTCGGCATGCTGGCCGGCGAACTGATGCTGACCTGGCTGCCGCTGCGCAGCCGACTGGCCCGCGGTGCCCTGTTCGGCGCCTCCGCGCACGGCGCCGGTACGGCCAAGGCGATGGAAATCGGCCAGGAAGAAGGTGTCGTTTCCAGCCTGGTGATGATGATCAGCGGCGTGGCTACGGTATTGGCCGCTCCCTTGATCGCTCGGTTGGTCTGAGCGCCAGTAGGCGACTGGCATAGTTGTTTTTCGGCGCTCAAGGGCGGTATCGGCCCTATCGTTTCGCATGCGTTGAGGGTATTTGTTGCGTGGTGTGTAGTAGGATTGAACTGTTCGACAGGCCAGTCAATCCTAACTACATCACTGTCGATGCCTTGTCTCCGGGTCTTTATCCGGAGTTCCTACAGGACGACCCATCGCCATGCAGCCTGCTCTGTTTCTCTCGATGTCTGTCGTTTCTCCTCGCGCCAGTCGTAGGGTCGGGCGGCGTGCCGGCCACTTTCATGGGCAGGGGGCGCGATGAGCGATATCGATCGAGGCGGATGGCTCCGGTTTTTCATTTCACCGCGAAGCGTTGATGCCCTGATCGTGATTGTCGGTATCTTCATTCTCGGATCGATTTACGGCGATTACGAAGAGACCTTGTCGGAGCAGTTTTCCCGCCTGGAGAATCAGGTTCGGTTGGCCAACGCCCAGGTCGAGGGGGTGATTCGCGGCCTGAATGTCGGGATGCGTGGCCTGGCAGCGGATCAGACGAGCGACTCGAGCTTGTCACCGGCTGCCATTTCGCAGCGCCAACTGGCTTTCCTGACCGATTTTTCCGAAGTCAGAACCGTCACTGCCACCGATGCAACGGGAAGGGTGGTGGCGGCGGAGAGCATCCAGACGCCAGCGGATCTGCCGGCGATCCGTGCCTTCAACGTGGCCGAGCGCGAGTATTTCCGGTTTCACCGCAGCGCCGGTCCGGCCGATTTCGACCGCCTTCACCTGTCGCGCCCCTTCATTGGCGTGTCGAAACGCTGGATCGTCATTGCTTCGCGGGCTATCCGCGGCAAGGACGGCAGTTTCCGCGGGGCGGTGGTGGCGACGCTGAAGCCCACCTTGTTCGAGCCCATCCTGAAAAACATCCACGACAACGATGCGGTCGATGCGGTGGCCATCCACAATCGGCAGGGCGATATCATTTATCGCCTGCCCGATGCCGAGCGTTACATCGGCAAGAATATCGGCCAGGGTGAAGCCTTCCAGAAATTCCTGCAGAGCGAGGCAAGCGTCACGCGCTTCCTCGGTCGCGTTGCGACCGACGGGGCTAAGCGCATGGTGGTTTTCGCGAAGGTTGCCAATACCGAACTCGATGTCGGGGTGGCAGCCAATTACGATGGCGTGATGGCCCGCTGGTATCCGACTGCTATCGGCAAAATGCTCTTCTACGGCCTGTTCATCGCAGTGGCGCTGGCCTTTCGCGGTCAGTTGAAGCGGCGTCAGGCGGCCATCGCTGCCCTCGCCGAGAGCGAGGCCAAGTTCAGGCAACTGGCCGAGGAACTGGAGGCGAGAGTGGCGCAGCGCACCGAGCAACTGGTGGTGGCCCGTGAGCAGGCCGAGGCGGCCAACATTGCGAAAAGCGCCTTCCTGGCCAATATGAGCCACGAAATCCGGACGCCGATGAACGGCGTGCTCGGCATGGCGAATTTGCTGCAGCGTACGGCCTTGTCGCCGATCCAGGCCGATTACGTCGACAAGCTGGCGGTTTCCGGCAAACATCTGGTCGCCATCATCAACGACATCCTCGATCTGTCGAAAATCGAAGCCGGCAAGTTCACGCTGGAAGATGAGGTGGTTTGCCTGGGTAGCTTGCTGGAGGATGTGGCCAGCATGACTTCGGAAAAGGCGCGGGCCAAGGGACTGGCCTTGCATGTCGAACACTTTACCAACGCGACGAGGTTGCGGGGTGACCCGACTCGCTTGCGCCAGGCATTGTTGAACTACGTCTCGAACGCGATCAAGTTCACCGAGGCAGGGCTGGTCACGTTGCGGATCGTTCTGATTGGCGAATCCGAGCGCGATTTGACCTTGCGTTTCGAGGTCGAGGACAGTGGCGTCGGTATCGCCGCCGACGCCTTGCCCCGATTGTTCAGCGCCTTCGAACAGGCCGACAATTCGACGACCCGGAAATATGGCGGTACCGGTCTCGGCCTGGCGATCACCCGCAAACTGGCCGAGTTGATGGGGGGGCAAGCCGGGGTGAACAGTACGCCCGGTGTCGGCAGCGTATTCTGGTTCACCGTCGTCCTGCGCAAGGATCTGCAAGCGGACCGCACGGGCGACGATGTGGCTGGAGAAGCCATCGAGCGTCTTTTTCAGGCCCGGCATGCCGGCAAGCGCGTCTTGCTGGTCGAGGACGAACCGATCAATCGGGAAATCGCCGAAATGCTGCTGCTCGACGTCGGTCTGGCGGTCGATCAGGCCGAGAATGGGCGGGTGGCCGTAGACAAGGCGCAGTCGACTGCCTACGACATCATCTTGATGGATATGCAGATGCCGGTGATGGATGGGGTCAGCGCGGCGCGCGCCATCCGGCAATTGCCGGGTCGGGCGCGGACGCCGATGCTGGCGATGACGGCGAATGCCTTTGCCGAAGACAAGAAGCGTTGTCTGGAGGCCGGCATGAACGATTTCATCGCCAAGCCGATCGATCCGGAACGCTTGTATCACAGCTTGCTGTACTGGCTCGATCACCCGGAGTCGAGGGCTTGATGGGGCGTCATTAAGCGGGGCGGCCTAGATTTCGTCCAGCCGCTCCCGGTAGTGCGCGGCCTGCCGGATGATGTTGCCGCGTTCCTCGGCGCTGAACCGCACCAGGTTCCTGAGCGGCAGGCTCATCCTGGGATTGCCGGCGAAGCGGCCGGCATGGCGGATCAGGAAATCCCAGTAAAACGTCGTGAATGGGCAGGCCTCCGGGCCGCTGCGCTGCTCGGGCCGATAGCGGCAACCCGTGCAGTAATTGCTCATGCGCTTGATGTAGGCGCCGCCGGCGCAGTAGGGCTTGCTGGTCATGCCGGGCCAGGCGTTGAGCGCCATGCCGAGGGTGTTCGGCTCTTCGACCCAGGCCACTGCATCGACATAGACGGCCAGGTACCAGTCCGCAACCTGGCGTGGTTCGAGGCCGGCGATCAGCGCGAAATTGCCGGTGATCATCAGGCGCTGGATGTGGTGCGCATAGCCGTAACGCAGCGTCTGGCCGATGCTGTCGGCCAGGCAGGCGGCCTGGGTCTGGCCGGTCCAGAACCAGGCGGGCAGGGGCGTGTGGTGCGCATATTGGTTGGCGTTCGCCAGTTCGGACGTATGACGCCAGTAAACACCGCGGACGAATTCGCGCCAGCCGAGGATCTGCCGGATGAAGCCTTCGGCGGCGGCCAGCGGTACCGCGCCGCTGCGGTAGGCTTCGAGGGCTGCGGCAATGACCCGGCGCGGATCGAGCAGCTTGAGATTGAGCGCGCTGGACAGCAGCGAGTGCCAGAGGAAGGGCTGGCCCTGCCACATGGCATCCTGCCAGCGGCCAAACTCGGGGAGGCGGTGGCGGACGAAATCATCCAGCGCCGCCTCGGCCTGGGCCGAGGTGACCGGCCAGGCAAAATGGCCGGTTTCGCCCGGATGGTCGGCAAAATGGTGCTCGACGTCGGCGATGGCGCCGCGGCTTAGCGCGTCCGGCGGAAAGGACAGCGGCGGCGGCAACAAGCCGGGACCCTGGCGACCAAAAGATTGACGGTTGTCGGCATCGAAATTCCACTGTCCGCCGCTAGGTTCGTCGCCATCCATCAGGATGCCGTGGCGCTGGCGCTGCCAGCGGTAGAAGTATTCCAGGCGGTATTGCGTCCGCTCGCCCGCCCAATCGGCGAATTCCTCCAGCGAGCACAGGAAGTGCGGATCGGGGCGGCAGAGCAGGGCGACACCGGCGGCCGTGCAGACAGCCTGCAAGGCGTTTTGCACCCGTTCGTCGCCGGCTTCCAGCATGACCAGCGCCGCGAAATTGCCTTCCGCCAGTTCGGCGCGTACCGCTTCGCCCAGGCTGGCATGAGGGTGTTGGCCCAGTTGCAGGTAGTGCAGGGGGTAGCCGGCGGCGCGAAAGGCCGCGGCGCGGTGGCGCATGGCGGCGAGAAAGAGCGCGCTGCGCGCCTTGTGGCTCCAGACATGACGCGACTCGTCGGTGGCCTCGACCATCAGCAACACGTCCCGTGCCGGGTCGAAGTCGGTGAGCAGGGGATGCGGCTCCGGATGCAGCTGATCGCCGAGAATCAGGAAAAGACGCTTCACTTGGCGCTCCCGCGCTTGCGACAGGCGGCCGAACAAAATTTGACCTCGTGCCAGGTCAGGCGCCATTTCTTGCGCCAGACCATGGGTCGGCCGCAAGCCTGGCAGGATTTTGCGGGAAGGCAGGCCTTGTTGCCGGGGAAGCGGGATGGGGGCTGGCTCATGGTCTCGAGGCGGCAGGGCAGGCCTGAATTGGGCGGCGCGGGGGCGGTGGATAAGGCGCGATTTTATGCCTAATTCGCGGCGCGCCGCGGCAGGCGGCCTTGTCCGGCGCTTCGCGTCGGTCGGGTCGGTAAATTCGCCCTTTTGATGGCATTTTTATACGGAGATGCCTAGCATGCCCGGCTATGGAAGCCGCCGAACTCGTCCGAACCACCCGCGAAAAGCCCATTCTGGGCTATCTCTGGGCCTTCTTCGGCACCACCCTGGGTTCGCTGTTGCTCAGCCCTTTCCGGGCCGAGATCGATCTGTCCAATATCGCGCTGCTCTACGTCCTTGCCGTCGTCGTCACGGCAGTCAGCTTCGGACGCGGCGCAGCGGTGGCGATGGCGCTCTACAGCGCCTTCTGTTTTGCCTACGTGTTCGTCCCGCCGCATTTTTCGCTGGCCATCACCGAAGTGCAGTACCTGTTGGCGGCGCTGATCATGCTGCTGGTGGCCTTGATCGTCGGCCACCTGACCTCGCGCATCAAGGCGCAGGCCGACGAATCGCAACGCCGCTCGCAATCGAGTCGGGCGCTGTACCTGCTGGCGCGGGAACTGGCCGGGGTGCAGACGCCGGCGGAAGTGCAGGGGGCGGCGCGGGCTTTTCTTGAGCAATCGCTGCAGGCGCGGCTGGTGCATCTGTTCAAGCCCGATGAGTTCAAGGATGTCGTCAGTCCGGCCAACCCGGCCTTGATCTATCAATGCCTGGAGCGGCGTCGGCTGCTGACGCGGCCGACCTCGGACGGCTGTTTTTATGCCGTGCTGCCGCTGGTCGCAGCAAGCGGCGTGCAGGGCGTGCTCGGCGTCGAGGTCAAGGCGGCGACGCTAGGGTCGCAGGATGCGGTCGAGCATCTGGAAACGGTCGCCTCGGTGATCGCGGTGGCGCTGGAGCGCTCGACCTATGTGGCGATTGCCCAGGAGACCGAGGTCAAGCACGCGGCCGAGGCGCTGCGCAGCTCCATCCTGTCGGCCTTGTCGCATGATCTGCGGACGCCGCTGACGGCGCTGGTCGGCATGGCCGATACCGTGGTGCTGGGCAAGGTTGGCCCGGAAAAGCAGCAACGCATGCTGGAGGCGATTCGCGCCCAGGCGATGTCGATCAGCCGGCAGATGACCAACCTGCTCGACATGGCCCGCCTCAATGCCGGCAAGCTGCCGCTCAATACCGCCTGGCAGCCGATCGAGGAAGTGCTGGGTGCGACCTTGCAGCAGGTCCGGCTGCAATGGAAGACGCGCAGCCTCAACCTGCAACTGGCCGACGGCCTGCCGCCGGTCAATATCGACGCGGTGCTGATCGAGCGCGTGCTGTGGAATCTGCTGGAGAACGCCATCAAATACGCGCCGGAGGACGAGGCGATCGAGATCGGCGTCAAGCAGGCCGACGGGCAACTGGAAATCGCCATCTGCGACCGTGGTCCGGGGATTCCGCCCGAACTGGTCGGGCGCATTTTCGAGACTTTCCAGCGCGGCCGCCTGGAGTCCGAAATCACCGGGGTCGGCCTCGGTCTGTCGATTGCCCGCACCATCGTCGAAGCGCATGGCGGCAAGCTCGACTACCTGCCGCGCCACGGCGGCGGCAGCTGCTTCAAGGTCAGCCTGGCGATCGGCCAGCCGCCAGTCTTCGAAACCCTGGAAGCCTGAATATGAACGACACCAGCAGCATCCTGATCGTCGAAGACGAAGTCCAGATCCGCGAAGCGGTGGCGACGGCCCTTGAGTGCGAGGGGTTCGCGACGCATCAGGCGGCAACCGTCCGCCACGCCGCCGTGCTGGCGGCCGAAAAGAGGCCCGATCTGGTCGTGCTCGACCTGGGCTTGCCGGATGGCGACGGGGTCGATTTCATTCGCGATTACCGCGCATGGTCGGCGACGCCCATCCTGATCCTGTCGGCGCGCAGCGAGGAAAGCAGCAAGGTCGATGCGCTCGATGCCGGAGCCGATGATTATCTGACCAAGCCCTTCGGCGTCGCCGAACTGCTCGCCCGGACGCGCGCCCTGCTGCGCCGGCATGCCGGCAGCCAGTTGCCGCAGGAACCGCTGCTGCGCTTCGGCGATTTCACCATCGACTGCGTCGATCGTACCGTCTTGCGCGGCGACACCCCCTTGCGCCTGACCCAGATCGAATACCGGCTGCTCGTCTCGCTGGCCGCCAAGCCGGGCCGGGTGTTGACGCATCGCCATCTGCTGGCCCAGGTCTGGGGTAACCAGGCGGTCGAGAACCACCAGTACCTGCGCGTCTACGTCGGCCATTTGCGGCAGAAGATCGAGGACAACCCGGCGCAGCCCCGCCACATCCTGACCGAAATCGGCGTCGGCTACCGCTTCGAACCCTGAGCGCCGCGCCCCTAACCAATATTTTTTGCCATGACTCATTCGATGAAACAGCGATTTCCCTTCATGGGCCAACCTGGAAGACAAGCATGATCGATCAGGACCTGACCCGTTACGACGCCGCCGGCCAGTTGGCTGCCGATGAATCGGCCGCCCTGGCGCGGGTCGTTGCCGTCGAGCCCGGCCTGGTCTGGCTGGAGCCGATGCAGACCGGCAGTTGCGGCGGTTGCGCCTCGGCCGCGGCCTGCGGCAGCAAGGGCATCGGCACCATCGCCAACCGGCTGGAAGCGCGGCGGTTCGCGGTGCCGGGCCATTTCGCCTTGCGCGTCGGCGATAGCGTCGAGGTTGCTTTCGGCAATCGCAACCTGGTGCGGGCGGCGACCGTGGCCTACGTCGTGCCGCTGCTCTCGGCCTTCGGTTGCGCCGGTGTCGCCCAGTCGCTGGCCGGGCAGGACGGCCTGACCTTGCTCGGCGCGGTGTTCGGCCTGCTGGCCGGTTTTGTCGCGATGAAGTTCGTTGCCCGCCGGCTCGAAGCCGGTGGTGCCTTGCAGGCCCGCATCGTGCGCCGCCACCTGCCAACCATTGATTTTTCCTACCCCGGAGCGCAGTGCGATGCGTGAAACTCTCTTGCTGCTGGTCAGCGCCGCCCTGGTCAACAACGTCATCCTGGCCCGTTTTCTCGGCCTCTGTTCCTTCATGGGCGTTACCACCCGGATCGATACGGCGGTCGGCATGGGCATGGCGACGACCTTCGTCATCACCGTTTCGTCGATGGCCGACTGGGCGGTCGAAACCTGGCTGCTGGTCCCCAACGACTTGGCCTACCTGCGCACCGTGACCTTCATCCTGGTCATCGCCGGTGCCGTGCAGTTCACCGAAATGGCGGTGCGCAAGCTGTCGCCGAGCCTGTTCCAGATGCTCGGCATCTACCTGCCGCTGATCACCACCAACTGCGCCGTGCTCGGCGTGGCCCTGCTGCTGGTCGAAGGGCGGATGAGCTTCATCAACAGCGCGCTGTTCGCCTTTTTCTCCTCGCTCGGCTACAGCCTGGTGATGGTGATGTTCGCCGGCCTGCGCGAACGCCTGGCGGTCAGCGATGCGCCGCGCCTGTTCGAGGGGCCGCCGCTCGGTTTCATCACGGCGAGTTTGCTGGCCCTGGCTTTCATGGGTTTTTCGGGCATCAGCGCCTGATCCGGATTAGAGAAAGGAATCTCCATCATGCTTACCGCAGTCATGATCCTGGCCGGCATGGGCCTGTTGATGGGCGGCCTGCTCGGCTTTGCCTCGCAGCGTCTGGCCGTTGAAGAAAACCCGGTCGAAGTCGAAATCCAGGCGATGTTGCCCGGCTCGCAATGCGGCCAGTGCGGCTACGTCGGTTGCGGCCAGGCCGCTGCCGCCCTGGCGCGCGGTGAAGCGACCGTGACGCTGTGTCCGCCCGGCGGCAAGGCGCTGGCCGAAGCACTGGCCAAGAAACTGGGTATCGAGGCCGATCTGTCCGATCACGAGGAGAAGGGGCCGGAATACGCCTTCATCCGCGCCGACCTGTGCTACGGCTGCACGCGCTGCATCCCGGAGTGCAATGTCGATGCCATCATCGGCGCCACCAAGCAGATGCACGACGTGATCGCCGAGCTGTGCCACGGTTGCGCCAAGTGCGTCGAGGTCTGCCCGACGGTGGCCATCGAAATGCGTCCGGTACCGACTACCGTCACCTCCTGGCACTGGCCGAAGCCCGAGCCGCTGGCTGCCGCCCACTGAGAACATCCGCCATGAAAATATTCGATCTTCCGGGCGGCGTGCATCCCGCCTATCGCAAGGAGCAATCCAGCGAGCTGGCGATCCGTCCGCTGCCTCTGCCCAAGCGTCTTTACATTCCGCTGCAGCAGCACGTCGGGGCGCTTTCCGTGCCCATCGTCGCGGTCGGCGACACGGTTGCCAAGGGGCAGGTGCTGTGTGTCCGTCAGGGCAGCTTTTCCGCTACCCAGCATGCGCCGACCTCGGGCCGCATCGCCGCCATCGAGTCCTTCGTCGCGCCGCACGCTTCCGGTCTGGCGCAGGACACCATCGTCATCGAGTCGGACGGGCAGGATGCCTGGGGCGAACTGCCGGCGCCGATCGCCGATCCTTTCTCCGTCGATCCGGCCGAAATCATCGAGCGCGTTGCCATTTCGGGCATCGTCGGCCTGGGCGGCGCGATCTTCCCGGCCGCCATCAAGCTCAACATGGGGCAGCAGTACAAGCTCGACACGCTGCTCATCAACGGCGCCGAGTGCGAACCCTACCTGACCTGCGACGACCGGCTGATGCGCGAATACGCCGCCGAGGTGATCGACGGCGCCCGCCTGATGGCGCGCGCCCTGGGGGCACGCCGCATCATCGTCGCGGTCGAGGAGAACAAGCCGCAGGCCATCGCCAGTCTGAAGGCGGCGGCACAGGCACATGAAGAGATCCGCGTCACCGGCGTGCCGATCCGCTATCCGGTCGGTTATGCGCAGCATCTGACCAAGATGGTGACCGGTCGCGAAACGCCTGCGGAGCATCGCAATGCCGAAGTCGGCGTCGTCACCCACAACGTCGCCACCGCCCGTGCCGTGCATCAGGCGGTGCGCTTCGGCCGGCCGCTGATCTCGCGCATCGTCACCGTCACCGGCGGGGCGATCCGCCAGGCGGCCAACCTCGATGTGCTGATCGGTACACCGGTGAGCGATCTGGTCGAGTTCTGCGGCGGTTTCAGCGAAACGCCTAAGCAGTTGGTGCTGGGCGGCCCGATGATGGGGCAGCCGCTGCCCGATCTGGCGGTGCCCATCGTCAAGGGCAGCGCCGGCATCCTGGCGATGAGCGCCGCCGAGCTGGTCGAGTCGCGCGAGCGGCCGTGCATCCGTTGCGGCAGTTGCGTCGATGTCTGCCCCTGCGGCCTGTCGCCGATGGAAATGGCCGCCTTTATCCGCAAGGACAAGCTCGATGCCGCCGACAAGATCTTCGTCGGCGATTGCATTGGTTGCGGCAGCTGCTCCTGGGTCTGCCCCTCGTACATACCGCTGGTCCAGTATTTCAACTACGCCAACGGCGTGCTCGGCGATCAGGCCCGGCAACGGCGCAAGAACGACCGGGTCAAGACGCTTTCCGAAGCCCATGCCGTGCGCGCCGAACAGGCCGAAAAGGCCCGCCAGGCGGCGCGAGCCGGCAAGACCGCGGCCGCTGCGCCGCAATCCACCAACGAGGTACAAGCATGATGGCTGTCGGTAAAAGCGCGCCGTTTTCCCACGCCGAGAACAGCGTGACCCGGGCCATGCTCCTGGTCATGCTCGCCCTGGCGCCGGCGACGCTGTTCAATTTCTGGCTGTTCGGCTGGCCGGCGATTTTCCTTTTCGCCACCACTGTCGCCGCCTGCGTCGGTGTCGAGGCGCTGTGCCTGAACCTGGCCGGCAAGGAAATCGGCTTCTACCTGCGCGACGGTTCGGCCATCCTCACCGGCTGGCTGCTGGCGATGAGCCTGCCGCCCTGGGCGCCGTGGTGGACAGGCGTGGTCGGCGCGATTGCCGCCATCGCCATCACCAAGCAGGCCTACGGCGGGGTCGGCCAGAACCTGTTCAACCCGGCGATGGTGGCACGCGTCGCTCTGCTGATTTCCTTCCCGCTGGTGATGACCACCTGGGTGGCGCCCAGCCCGCTGTTTTCGGCCAATGCGCCGGGCTTCGCGCAGGCGCTGACGATCACCTTCGGCGGCAACCTGCCGGATGCGATGACCTCGGCGACCACGCTCGGCCACGTCAAGACGGAGCTGACGCGCGGCATTTCGGTGCTCGAATCGACCGCCAACCTGACGGCCCTGAGCGACATGCTGTTCGGCCTGCGCGCCGGTAGCCTGGGCGAGACCTCGGCCCTGCTGATCGTGCTCGGCGGCGCGTTCCTGCTCATCAAGCGGATCATTTCCTGGCACATCCCGGTTGCCGTCATCGTCGGTGTCGTCGCGCCGGCGGCACTGGCCCACGCCATCGACCCGGACCGTTACGCCGGACCGCTGTTCCATCTCTTCTCGGGCGCCACCTTCCTCGGCGCCTTCTTCATCGCCACCGACTACGTCACCTCGCCGGTCTCCAAGCCCGGCAAGCTGATCTTCGGCGCCGGCTGCGGCCTGCTCGCCTGGGTCATCCGGACCTATGCCGGCTACCCCGAGGGCATGGCCTTCGCCGTGCTGCTGATGAACGCGCTGACGCCGATCATCGACCAATACACGCGGCCGCGCGTCTTTGGCCGGGCCCGCGACGGCAAGCCGCTGGTTTTCAACGGGAGCATCGAATGAAGCTGGGCGCCTCACGTCATTCCATCGTCCTCGGCCTTTTCTGCCTTGGCTTTGGCATCCTGCTGGCGGCGACGCATGGCGTCACGGCCGGCGACATCGCCAGCCGGGCCAGCGAGGACCGGCTCAATTCGCTGAGCCAGGTTTTGCCGGCCGAGCTCTACGACAGCAGCCCGCTCGATCATGTGCTTGAGCTGACCGATGGCGAAGGCAAGGCGGTCAAGGTCTATCGCGCCGAGAAGGCCGGGCAGGTGACCGGGGTGGCCTACGAGATCCTGGGTACCGGCTATGCCGGCGAAATCCGCCTGATGATGGCGGTCGATGCCGCCGGCCGCATCCTTGGCGTGCGCGTGCTGGCCCACAAGGAAACGCCGGGCCTGGGCGACAAGATCGAGGCCAAGAAGGGCGACTGGATCCTGCGCTTTACCGGGCTTTCGCTCGGCCAGCCGGAGGAGTCTCACTGGAAGGTCAAGAAGGATGGCGGCGAGTTCGACCAGTTTGCCGGCGCCACCATCACGCCGCGCGGCGTCGTCGCCGCGGTACGGCGCGGTCTCGAATTTTTCCGGGCCAACCAGGCCCAGCTCACCGAGGTGAAATCATGAGTGCTGATTACCGTCGCATCGTCAAGGACGGCCTGTGGGACAACAACGGCGTTCTCGCCATGCTGCTCGGCCTGTGCCCGACCATGGCGATGACCACCAGTGCCACCAACGGCTTCGGCATGGGCCTGGCCACCGCCGTGGTGATGGCGGCGTCCAACCTGCTGGTCGCACTGTTCCGCAATCACATCACGCAGGAAGTGCGGATTCCGGTCTACATCCTGATCGTTGCCGCCATGGTGACCGTGGTCGACCTGACCATGAACGCCTGGATGCATGAGCTGTACAAGGTGCTCGGCCTGTTCATCCCGCTGATCGTCTCCAACTGCCTGCCGCTCGCCCGCCTCGAAGCCTTTGCCTCGAAGGAGCCGGTGCTGCCGTCGCTGCTCGACGGCATCGCCATGGGCATCGGCTTCACCATCGCCCTGACCGGTATTGGCGCGATCCGCGAAATCGTCGGTTCCGGCACCTTGTTCGCCGATGCCTCGCTGCTGCTCGGGCCGGCCTTCAAGTTCATGGAAATGCGTCTGCTGCCGGAAAGCAGCAACATGCTGGTGATGATCCTGCCGCCGGGCGGCTTCCTGGTCGCCGGCCTGGTCGTCGTCGGCAAGCGCATGCTCGACCTGCGGGCCGGCAAGGCCATCCAGATGGGCGGCGCCCACAGCGCGGCGTGAGGAACGGGTCATGAAAATAGCCATTGCCTACGCTGTCCCCGGCCGCCAGGTGCTGATCAGCCACGACGTGCCGGAAGGCACGACCATCCAGGCCGCCATCGAATCGTCGGGGATTCTCGAGCAATTGCCGCAGGTCGATCTGCAGAAGAACAAGGTCGGCATCTACGGCAAGGCCAAGCCGCTCGATACCGTGCTGGCCGCTGGTGACCGGATCGAGATCTACTTTCCGGTGACGGTCGACCCGAAATCCCTGCCCAAGCGCAAGCCGGCCGAGAAAAAGGCGGCAGCGGACGGGGAGGCGCCGGCGCCGTCGGCCGGCTGAGTCAGGCACCGGCAGGGCGCCCGGTAGCGGCCTGATGGCAGCAGGGCAGGGCTACTTGCCGGGGCCGTAGGCGGCCATGAAGACGCCGACTGCACTGGCGGTCATCCGTGCGACCTGCGTCGGGTCGAGCGCGGCCGGGTGCGCCTGGTACATCATCTCGATCAACTCCGATTCGAGCAATGCCATGAAATGGGCAGCCGCCACGCGTGCATCGGCTTGCCGTAATTTGCCGGAATCCATCGCCGCCTGCAGGAAGTTGCTGATAACGATCTCGCCCTGTTTGCGACTACGCGCATAGAACAACTCGCCAAATTCCGAACGGGTGGCTTCGGCGATGGCGAGGCGGCGCAAGGCGAGAATTTCAGGCTGATGGATGAAGGCCAGCAAATTCTGCCCGAAGCGGTTCAACGACTCCTCGATATTCGGCGTGGTGAGGTCCAGTGCATCCATGATGGCATCGACCTGCGTCTGACTGGCACTCAGCATGACTTCCAGAAACAACTCTTCCTTCGAGGGGAAGTAGCTATACAGGGTGGCGCGCGAAAAGCCGGCTTGGGCGCAGATGTCGCTCATCGAGGTTCGTTCGAAACCGGTCACGCGGAATGCATCCGATGCAGCAGCGAGGATTTTCAGGCGTTTCGCTTCACTTTTGGTTCTCATGACATTCCATTAACCAGACTGATGTGTCTAGTATAGCTTGACTTGCACCGTTTTTGAAAATAGACTGAACCGTACAGTCTAGTTATGAGGTGCCCATGTCTTCTCGAATCGAAATCATCCCCAGGCCGGGATTTTCATGGCGAACCCGCAGTGCGTTCTTGCTGTCCTTGGCACTCGCGGGATGCGCCGCCCTTCCTTCCTCGTTCGAACTGCCGGTCGTTCGTGACGCGGCGCAGTACCGGAGTGCTGACGTACTGGCGGCGCCCGAGCAGTCGTGGCCGGATGAGCAGTGGTGGCGACGTTATGGCGATGCGCAACTGGATGCCCTGATCGAGGAGGGCTTGGCCCGTTCGCCGGACATGGCGGTGGCGGCAGCCCGTTTGCGCAATGCCGAGGCGGCAAGGCAGATATCGAATTCGGCGCTCTATCCCCAGGTGAGCGGCAATGCCTCGGCAACCAGCCAGAAGCAAAGCTACAACTACCTGACGCCGCGCAACATGACGCCCGATGGGTGGCAGGATTACGGCCGGGCCAGCCTCGATTTCAGCTGGGAAATCGATTTCTGGGGCAAGAACCGGGCCGCGCTGGCCGCCGCGACTTCCGAGGCGCTGGCCAGCCAGGCGGAACTGGCACAAGCCCGGTTGACCCTGGCGACGGGGATCGCCACCGACTACGCCGAACTGGCCCACTTGTTCGCCACCCGGGACACCCTGGCCGAGGCACTGCGGGTGCGCAGCCGGACCGCCGAATTGTTTGCGCAACGTTTCGCAAACGGTCTGGAAACGCGCGGCAGCCTGCGCGAAGCCGAGGCCAGACGGGCTGCCGCCGAGGGCGATTTGCTCCAGGTCGACGAACAGATCGCCTTGCAGCGCAATCGTCTTGCCGCGCTACTCGGTGCCGGGCCGGACCGCGGACACGATATTGCCCGGCCGCAATTCAGCTTTACCCACCATTACGCACTGCCGGCCGAACTGGCGGTCGATCTGCTCGGGCGCCGCCCGGATATCGTTGCCGCCCGATTGCAGGTCGAGGCCCAGGGCAAGCGGATCGAGGAAAAGCGGGCGGGGTTCTATCCCAACGTCAATCTGGCTGCTTTCATCGGCGTCCAGTCGCTGGGTCTCAACATGTTGCACAAAGGTGGCTCGAATATCGGTAGCGTCGGCCCGGCCATTTCGCTGCCGATCTTCAATGCCGGGCGCCTGCAAGGCGAATTGCGCGGTGCCCAGGCACGTTATGCCGAAGCGGTGGCGAGCTACGACAAGACGGTGACGCAAGCCCTTCAGGACGTCGCCGATGCGGCGGTCAGCCAGAAAGCGCTCGGGGCGCGCCTGAGCAAAAGCGAGGAGGCGGTCGGCGCCGCCAGCGAAGCCTATCAGGTGGCCCGCAATCGCTATGAAGGCGGACTGTCCAGCTATCTCGAAGTGC
Source organism: Rhodocyclales bacterium GT-UBC (assembly GCA_003583745.1). Classification (GTDB taxonomy): domain Bacteria; phylum Pseudomonadota; class Gammaproteobacteria; order Burkholderiales; family Rhodocyclaceae; genus Azonexus. The sequence goes on from QXPY01000013.1 coordinate 157,682, forward strand.
TGTCGGCCGAAGATGGACTGCTGACCAACCTGCGCGCCTTGACCGACCTGCGTTCGCGCTCTTTCACCCTGGATGTCGCCTTGACTCGCGCCCTCGGCGGCGGCTACCGGACAAACAATTAAATGCCTGCGGAGATTCCAAACATGTCAGAAAACACTTCCTCCCCCCAAGACAGAAGCGCCATCGGCGAGCGGCGGAACCGCCTGTTGATCGGATTCGGCGGCGGACTCGCCGTCGTGTCGCTGCTTATTACCGCCTACTGGTTCTTCTACGGATCGCATTTCGTCTCGACCGACAACGCTTATGCGGCGGTTGAAATTGCCCAGGTGACGCCCGCCGTTTCCGGCACGATTGCCGAAGTGCGGGTCAAGGACACGCAGTCGGTCAACAAGGGCGATGTCCTCGTCGTCATCGATCCGAGCGATGCCAAGCTGAATCTGGCCCAGGCCGAGGCCGAACTGGGCCGGGCCATCCGCCGGGTCAAGGGGTATGTTGCGAACGACCAGGGTCTGAGCGCCCAGGTGGCCGCCCGTGAGGCGGAAGAGAAGCGGGCCGTCGCCCAACTGGCCGTCGCCGAGGCCGATTTCGAACGGGCCGCCATCGACCTGCAGCGTCGCGAAGCCCTGATTGCCTCCGGCTCGGTGTCGGGTGACGAACTGACCCGCGTGCAAAGCACCTATGCCTCGGCCAAGGCCAACCTGGCGGCGGCCAAGGCCAGCGCCACGCAGGCCCAGGCCAATCGCTCGGCGACGCTCGGCTCGAAGGAGGCGAATGCCGTCCTGATCGCCGACGCCAGCGAGGAAACCAATCCCGAGGTCGCGTTGGCGCGGGCCAAACGGGATCAGGCGGTGATCGATCTGGAACGGACGATCATTCGTTCGCCGGTCGATGGCGTCATTGCCAAGCGCCAGGTGCAATTGGGCCAGCGCGTCCAGGCCGGCAGCATCTTGCTCTCGGTGGTGCCGATCCAGGAAATGCATATCGACGCGAATTTCAAGGAAGGCCAGTTGGAGAAGGTACGTGTCGGGCAAACGGCTAGCGTGACCGCCGATATCTACGGCAGCTCGGTGACCTATCATGGTGTCGTCGAAGGCTTCTCGGCCGGCTCCGGTGCGGCCTTTGCGGCGATTCCGGCACAGAACGCGACGGGCAACTGGATCAAGGTGGTGCAGCGCCTGCCGGTCCGTATCCGCCTCAACGCCGCCGAGTTGCAGGCCAATCCCTTGAAGGCAGGCTTGTCGATGGCGGTGCGGATCGATACCCGCATGTTGTCCGACTAAGGTGACGCCATGAACCCGACTCCTTCCCAGACCAATACCGTGGCGCCGCTCCAGGGCGGCATGCTGTGGTTCGCGGCGATCATCCTGGCGGCGGCCAATTTCGTTGCCGTACTCGACATGACCATCGCCAATGTCTCCGTGCCGACCATTGCCGGCGGTCTGGGGGCGACCAGCAGCCAGGGGACCTGGGTGATCACTTCCTATGCGGTGGCCGAGGCGATCACCGTGCCGCTGACCGGTTGGCTGGCCGCCCGTTTCGGGGCGGTGCGCGTATTCACCGTGGCCATGGCCCTGTTCGGCGGTTTCTCGGCGCTATGCGGCCTGGCCAACTCGCTCGGCATGCTGGTCTTTGCGCGGATTTGCCAGGGCTTTGCCGGCGGTCCCCTGATGCCGCTGTCGCAGACGCTGCTGCTGCGGATTTTTCCGAAAGAAAAGGCAACGGCGGCGGTCGGCATCTGGTCGATGACGACGCTCGTCGCACCGGTGCTGGGGCCGATCCTGGGCGGCTATATCTGCGACGAGTATGCCTGGCCGTGGATTTTCAACATCAATCTGCCGATTGCCTTTGCCTGCGCCTTCATTGCCTGGAAGCTGCTCAAGCGCTATGAAGAACCGCTGGTCCGCAATCCGATCGACCGGATCGGACTGGCTTTGCTGATTGTCTGGGTCGGTTCCTTGCAACTGGTGCTCGACGAGGGCAAGAATCTCGACTGGTTCGCTTCGCCGGAGATCATCGTCCTATCGGTCATCGCGGCGATCGGCTTCGTCATCTTCATGATCTGGGAATTGCACGAGGAACATCCGATCGTCGATCTGCGGGTGTTTCGCCACCGTGGATTCTCGGCCAGCGTGCTGACCATCAGTCTGGCCTTCGCCGCCTTTTTCGGCGCCAATGTCCTGACGCCGCAGTGGCTGCAGACCTACATGGGCTACACCTCGACCCAGGCCGGCATGGCGACGGCGTGGACCGGCGTCTTCGCCGTCTTCGTCGCCCCGCTCGCGGCCGGACTCTCGGCCAAGGTCGATCCGCGCAAACTGGTTTTCGGCGGCGTGTTGTGGCTGGGGATTGTCTGCCTTTGGCGTACCATCGCGACCACCGACATGGGCTATTGGGAGGTCGCCATGCCGCTGATGGCGATGGGCCTGGGCTTGCCCTTCTTCTTCATTCCGCTGACCGGACTGGCCATGGCCAGCGTCGATCAACCGGAAATGGCCTCGGCGGCCGGCCTGATGAATTTCCTGCGCACCCTCTCGGGCGCCTTCGCCACCTCGCTGATCACCACGATGTGGGAGGACCAGACGACGGTCAACCACGCCGAGCTGATCGCCTTGAGCGACGCCGACCAGATGTTGCAGAAATTCTTCGAAGGCATGGGTAGCGCCGGCGAAGCCACCCTGCAGAACATCGACCGCCTGATCAACGCCCAGGCCGTGATGCTGGCCACCAACCAGGTGATGAGCATCGTCGGCCTCAGCTTCATCGTCGCTGCCTTCGCCATCTGGCTGGCCCCCAAACCGCAACGAAAAATTGATCCGGCCGAGGCCAGCGGGCATTAATATGCCGATCCGGGGTTGATGAGCGACGGCGAATTGAGAACCTTCCCGCATTGGGTGATCTGCGAACATTGCGATAGCGTCTATCGGCGCATCGCGCTACAGGCCGGGCAGGCGGCGCGTTGCCCGCGTTGCCTGGCTCCTCTGTATCGCGCCAGCCGTCTCGATGCGCAGCGCTGGCTGGCGCTGACCATCGCCGCCGGCATCGTCTTCCTGATCGCCAACCTGTGCCCGCTGGTCCGCATCAGTCTGCAGGGCCTGCATAACGAAGCCACCTTGTGGCAATCGGCCGCAGCCCTGGCGCAGGGCCCGGTGGCGTTGATCGCCTTGCCCGCTGCGTTGTCGATCATCGTCGTGCCTTTCCTGCAGATCGTCCTGCTCGGCTGGGTGCTTGCCTTTGCCTGCCGGCGCCGGCGTGCCCCCGGGTTTGCCCCGGCCTTGCGCCTGCTCGGCCTGTTGCGCCCGTGGAGCATGGTCGAGGTTTGCTTGCTCGGCATCCTGGTCGCGATCATCAAACTCTCCGGTTTTCTCGAAGTTGCGCCGGGGCCGGGTATCTGGGCCATGGCGGTGCTGATGGTGCTGATCACGCTGATTGCCAACCGCGATGTGCATTGGCTTTGGGAAATGGTCGACGACGTTGCGGCGGGGGCGGCGGCATGATTTCGCCGCGAGCCGCCCAGCTCAAGGTCATGGCTTGCCCGGCTTGCGGCCTGGTGGTCGAGGACGGCCAGCCGGAAGCGGCGCGCTGCCCGCGTTGCTCCGCCCGACTGACGCGGCGCCGGCCGAACAGCGTGGCCCGTGCCTGGGCCTTGCTGATTGCCGGCATGATTTTCTACATTCCGGCCAATCTCCTGCCGGTGATGCATACCAGCCTGCTTGGCCGGGCCAGCGACAGCACCATCCTGCAAGGCGTCGTCGAGTTCTGGCTCGCCGGTTCCTACGGCATCGCCCTGGTCATCTTCGTCGCCAGCGTCGCCGTGCCGTGCTCCAAGTTCCTGATTCTCGGCCTCCTGCTGGTCACGACGCAGCGTCGTTCGACCTGGGCGATGCGCGAGAGGGCCAGGCTCTATCGCCTGGTCGAGGTTGTCGGTTACTGGTCTATGCTCGACGTGCTGGTGGTGGCGATTGTCGCCGCCCTGGTCAAGTTCCAGTCCTTGAGCGATATCGAGCCGCGTACCGGCATCCTGTTTTTCGGCCTGGTGGTCATTCTGACCATGCTCGCCGCCATGCAATTCGACCCCCGACTGATCTGGGATAGCGAGCCGACATGAGTGACACCCCTGAAACTTCCCAAGCACCGGGCTACCCCGCTGTTGTCGAGCGGCGCCGGCTCCCGTCGCTGATCTGGCTGGTGCCTGTCGTCGCCGCCCTGGTCGGTCTCTCCATGCTGATCCATGCCTGGCTCTCCGCCGGTCCCGAGATTAGCATCGTCTTTCAAACGGCTACCGGTCTGGAAGCCGGAAAAACGCCGGTCAAATACAAGGATGTCACGGTCGGCATGGTTTCCCGCGTCGGCTTGAGCGAGGACGGTTCGCACGTCCGCGTCACGGTGGCGATGGAGAAAAGCGCCGAAAGACTGGTCCGCGCCGATTCCCGCTTCTGGGTCGTGCGACCGCGCATCGGTCTGGCCGGCGTTTCGGGTATCGATACGCTTTTCTCCGGGGCCTACATCGGGGTCGATGCCGGCCATGCCGAACAGACCGGCAAGGAATTCGAAGGGCTGGAAACGCCGCCGACGGTCATCAACGGGGCGCCGGGCAGGAGTTTCGTGCTGCATGCCGATGACCTCGGTTCGCTCGATATCGGTTCGCCGATCTATTACCGGCGTATCCAGGTGGGGCGGATCGCTTCCTACCAACTCGAGCCCGACGGGCATGGCGTCAGCCTGCAGATTTTCATCGATGCACCTTACGACCGTTTCGTCACCGCCAGGACGCGCTTCTGGAATGCCAGCGGGATCGATGTCGCGCTCGGTGCGAACGGCTTGAAGCTCAACACCCAGTCCCTGTCCACGCTGATCGCCGGGGGCATTGCCTTCGCCACGCCGGCCTATGCCGGCGACGACAAGGCGGCGGCTGCCGAGCAGTCGAAATATGAGCTGGCCAAGGATGAGCAGACGGCGCTGGCGCCGCCCAATGGGCCGCCGCAGTATGTCGAACTGCATTTCGAGCGTTCCTTGCCCGGCTTGTCGATCGGCGCGCCGGTCCAGTTTGCCGGGCAGGAACTGGGTCGCGTCGTCTCGATCAATCTCGACTACGATCCGGTGAAGCAGCGTTTCCCGTCGGTGGTCGGGGTCGAACTCTTCCCGCAGCGCCTCGGTCGCGCCCTCGACAAACTCCCCAAGACGCGCGAAGGCACGGACCCGGCTCTGTTCATGCGTCGCCTGGTGGCGCACGGACTACGTGCCCAGGTCCGCTCCGGCAACCTGCTGACCGGCCAGCTCTACATTGCCATCGACTTCTTCTCGAATGCACCGGCCGTTGCCTTCGACATCACGGCACAGCCGCTCGTCCTGCCAACCATCAATGGCGATTTCGACCGTATGCAGGAACAGGTGGCGAATATCGTAAACAAGGTCGAGAAGCTGCCGCTCGATTCGATCGGCCGTCACCTCGATGCCAGTCTGAGCAGTCTCGACCAGGCGTTGAAGCAAACCAATACCCAGGTCCTGCCGGCGGCAACGCGGACGCTGCAGCAGGCGCAGGAGAGTCTGGGCGGCGCGCAGGGGCTGATCGCCGCCGATGCGCCCCTGCCGCAAAACCTCAACCAGACCTTGCAGGAGGTCCGCCGGGCAGCACGCGCCGTACGCGAACTGGCCGACTTGCTGGGCCGGCATCCCGAATCCTTGTTGCGCGGGCTGCCGAGCGAGCCGGACGTGCGGCCCGCCGTGCCGCCCGTCCGATCCGGCGGCGCGGAGGCTGCGCCATGAGGCGCGCTTTGTACCGCCTGCTCCTGGCCGGCAGCTGCCTCGGGCTGGGCGCCTGCGCTTCGCCGCCGACGCATTACCACACGCTGGCGGAGGCGGTGCCGGCCGGGGCCGCCGGTCCGACGGTGCCATTTCTGGTCGAATTGTTGCCGGTCGACCTGCCGCCGGCGATCGATCGCCAGTCGCTGGTGGTTCGCGAGGGCGACGCAAGCTTGCGCATTGTCGATGTCGAACGCTGGTCGGTACCGTATAGCGACGAATTTCAGGGAGCCCTGTCGGCCGCCCTGAGCCACCAGCTCGGCACGCGCGATGTCGGCGGTTTCGGCGCTGCCGGACGGTCGCCCGTGCTGCGCGTCAAGGTGCAGGTCCGGCGGCTGGAGGCCTACTTCGGTCAAAAAGTCGATCTGGAGGCGGAATGGACGCTGCGCTTTGTCGATGCCGCCACCGTGGCCCGGTGTTCGGCCAGTTTCGAACTGGCTGCCAACGGGGGCTACCGGCAACTGGTGGCGGCGCAACGGCAGGCGGTCGCCCTGCTGGCCGGCCTCATCGCGGCTGACGCGCGGCACTTCGCCGAGACGCCGCAGCCAGCCTGTCCGGGTGCGGCCAAGCCGCTCAGTGGGCGCGCAGGCGACTGAGCGGATAGACCCAGGGTCCGCCAGCGGCACGGTCGACAGCCTCCAGGTCGGCCTGGCCGCGCGGGCTGAGCAGGTATTCGGCGAGCTGGTGGGCGGCGTGGCGCCGGGCCGGATCAGCCGGATGCAGCGGGCCGGGTTCAACCGCGACATAGACCCGGCTCATCGCCGGATCGCCCTTGAGCAGGACCCGCATGCCGTCGCTCGGCATCTTGCCGAAGGCCACCGGGATATGGCCGACCACGGCGTAGGCGTTTTTCGCCTGGGCGGAACGCAGCACCTGTTGCGGCGACTCTGCATCGTCGAACAGTTGCTGGCGAGCGCCGGGATGCAGCCCAGCCGAGCGGAACAGGCCATGCACGATGGCAAAGCTGCCCGGGTCGCGGTAGCCGATCAGCGGCGCATCGGCGGCGATGATGCGGCGCAGCGCCTCGGTGGCGTTCTCCGCACCGGCAATGCCGGCCGGATCGTTGGTCGGCCCGACGATGACATGCGCGTTCATTGCCCAGGCCCGCAGCGGCGCGGCCTGCCCGGCCGCCTGCAGGGCATAGGTTTCGTCGCTGCCGTGGATCAGCAGCAGGTCGGCCTCGCCCTGGCGAAAGGGCGGTACGATGCCCTCCTTGGGGGCGGCGGCAACGGTTTCGATGCGCAGGCCGGTGGCCGCTTCAGCCTTTTCGCGCAAGGCCGGCCAGATGCCGGAAAGCACCAGGCCGCCGACCACGGCGACACGAACGCCGGGCTGGGGCTGAACCTCTGTTGTGGCTGACGGCTGGTGGCTGTCGGCCGCGCTGGCGCAGAGGCTCAGTAACAGGCCGATGGCGCCGGCCAGGCGACGAAATCTCATCTTCTGCCACCTCGTTGAATTGCCCGGCGGCTCACGAGCAGGCCGCCCAGGCCAAGGAGCAGCAGCGCCAGCGAAGCCGGTTCCGGAACCTGGGTGGCGGTGATCGTGCCGGCATTGAGCAGGGTATAGCTCGGGTTCAGGTCGAGCATCTGGAAAGTGGCGGCGCTGGCCCCCTTGGCGTAGCCGACGACGAACATGTCGGGCGGGTAGGGGCCGGTCAGGCTGCCCGAACTGCCGATGAAGCTTTCGCTGAAATAGCCGCTGGAAGCGCTGCTCAGGCCGTTGGTGCTGGTCCAGTAGGCGACCGGGTTGGTAAAGAGGGCGTAGAACAGCGCCCCGACCGAGCGGGCGCTGCCCGGGCTATAGATGGTTCGGCTCAGGGCGCTGTCCTTGAAGCTGCCGCTGCCTTCGGCAAATTGCCAGGTGAAGCCGGTCATGGTCGAGGTCGTGTCGTTCCAGAAGAAACTACCCGAGCCGTTGTCACCTGAGGTCGAGTTGAAACTGACGGCGTAGGTCAATAGTGCAGCCTGCGCCGAGAGCGTCGTCCACAAGGACAGGGCGATGAAGGTCTTGAGCAGCCGCGTCAGGCTGCGGCAATTCTGGAGGGGCGTTTGCATGGCGGTTTCCTTTGGCGATGGGCGGGTTCAGGCCTGGACCGGCGTGGCAAAGCGTTGGCGGGCGAGGGCATAGGGCAGGCGGATCGGCTGCGCCTTGGTGGTGCGGCGATTGATCATGCGGATGGTGAAAGGCTCCATCCAGGCCCAGTACTCCTCGTGCAGTTCGGGAGGAAAGCCGGTTTCGTCGATCGCCTGCAGCAGCTTTTCCAGCCAGATCTCGCGGCCGCGTTCGTCGATGGTGAAGGGGAAGTGCCGGGTCCGCAGGCAGGTGTTGCCGTGCAGCGGCGTGAACAGGGCCGGGCCGCCGCAGACTTCGACGACATAGTCGGCGATGCGCTCGACCAGCGCCGTGAATTCGGCCTCGTCGGCCGCGAACAGGTGGCCGATCGGGCTGTGCCGCAACAGGCCGTGGTGGTGGCGGACCAGCCGGCGCAGGCCGTCGGCACCGGCGATTTCCAGCACGCGGGCGCTCGGGAAGGGGACTTCCGGCATCTCCATCTCGGGGTGGGCGGCAACCCGGCGGCCGACGGCCTGCGCCGGCTGGTCCGCCACCACCACGGCCTGTTGCGGCACAGC
>QXPY01000014.1 GCA_003583745.1 Rhodocyclales bacterium GT-UBC
CGCGCCATCCACCTGACCATCAACGGCATCGCTTCCGGGTTGAGGAACAGCGGTTGATGGTGGAGGGCGGCCGGCGGCGATGAATCAGTTCATCAACAACCTGGCGCTGGTGGCGCCGATGTACGTCCTGATCGTGCTCGGCTACCTGCTGCTGCGTGTCGTCGGCTGGCCGGCCAGCATTTCCGAAGGGCTGACCCGCTTCGTGTTTTCGGTGGCCCTGCCGGCCACCTTGTTCCACATGATGACCAGCCTGGCGCATCTGCCACCGGTCGATGCGCGCCTGCTGATCGCCTTCTTTGGCGGTTGCCTGCTGGTCTTCGTCATCGGCCGACTGATCGCCTGTCATCTCTTCCGCCTCAATGGCGAGGAACAGACGGTTTTTGCGCTGGGCGGCATCTTTTCCAACAACCTGCTGCTCGGCGTACCCTTTGCCAAGAAATTGCTGGGCGATGCTTCGCTGCCCTCGGTGGCGCTGGTCCTGACTTTCAATTCGCTGATCCTGTGGTCGCTGGTCACGGTGTCCATCGAATGGGCGCGGCATGGCAGCCTGTCGGTGCGTGGCATCGGCAAGACGGCGAAGGCGGTGGTGACCAATCCCATCGTTGTCGCCATCTTCTCCGGCACCCTGTACGGCATGACCGGCTGGGCCTTGCCGGATTTCGCCGAGCAGTCGCTCGACATGATGTCCTCGGCCGCCATGCCGCTGGCGCTGATCGCGCTCGGCATGGGGCTGGCCGAGTTCCGTTCCGGCGGCGGCTGGGGGATCAGCTGGGCGATCTGTTTCATTAAGCTGGCCGTCCAGCCGCTGGTGGTCTGGGGGCTGGCGGTACTGCTCAAGCTGCCGCTGATCGAAACCCAGGTTGTCGTCTTGCTGGCCTCGATTGCGGTCGGCGCCAACGTTTTCCTGATGGCTCGCCAGTTCAAGGTGATCGAGGGGCCGGCGGCGGGCAGCCTGCTGCTGTCGACGGCCTTGTCGGGGATCAGCAGTCCCTTGCTGGTTTCGCTGATCTCGCATTTTTACAGCCGCTGAAGGGCTTTCGGCGACCGCCCTGCCCGGAGGATGGTCGCCGGGCCGGGGGCTCAGGCCTCGCCCGCTTGCCGGAAGCGACCCAGCCAGTGCGCCAGGCGACTGGCGAAGAGCACTTCGTACAGAACCGGGACCAGGCCGAGGGTGACCAGGGTGCCGAGCATCAGGCCGCCAATGATGGTGATCGCCATGCCGGCCCACAAGGGTCCGCCGAAGAGCAGCAGCGGAACGAGGCCGGCGACGCAGGTCAGCTTGGTCATGACGATCGGGCGCAGGCGCTGAACGGCGGCATCGATCACCGCCTGGCGGGGGCTTCGCCCGGCATGCAATTCGGCTTCGATGCGTTCGAGGAGCAGAACGGCATTGTTCACAATGATCCCGGCGAGCGACAGCAATCCGAAATTGGCCATGAAGCCTAGCGGTTCGCCGGCGATTTTCAGGGCAGGTGCAACGCCGATCATGGCGAAGGGAATGATGCCGACAATCAGGATCAGTTTGCGGAATGAGCCGAACTGCCAGACGAAGAGAACGAGCATGGCGATGCAGGCATGCGGCAGGTATTCGCCGAGCGCGATATTGGCTTCGGCTGCTTCCTCGATTTCGGCCCCCAGTTCAATCCGGTATCCGGCCGGCAGGTCGAGTCCGGCGATGCTCGCCTGCATGCGGTCGACCACTTGCTGGGCGGTTTCCCGGTCGCTGCGTGCTTCGACGGTGAGCGTGCGGACCAGGTCGCGATGACGGATCACTGCAGGTTCGGCGGTCAGCGCCAGGTTGGCGATGGCGGAAAGGGGCACCGGCGCGCCACCGCTGGACGGATGGATCAAGGTGTGGGCGAGATCCTGCGGAGCGGCACGTTCGGTTTCGTTGCCTCGTACGATCAGTGGCACCAGGGTGTCGCCATCGCGCAGCACGGAGACGTCGAGACCACTGTGGCGCGCGCCCAGCGAGGTGGCGACGTCTTCGCTGCTGATGCCCAGGCGCCGCGCCTTGCGTTGGTCGATCAGGATGTCGACGCGTGGTACGCGATTGCCCCAGTCGTCGCGAACGTCGCTGATGCCCGGGATGGTGCGCAAGCTGGTTTGGATTTGCTGCCCGATGCTTTTCAGGACGTCGGGGTCGGGACCGGATACTCGATAGGCAACGGTGCCGGCGTCGGTGGTGCCCAATGAGAAACGCTTGGTTTCGGCACGGACTTCCGGGTAGTGCTTGCTCAGCCAGTCCCGTGTACGGGCGATGGCGCTATCGAGGCGTGTCTTGTCGGTGACGCCGACCGTGAAATAGCCAATATGCGTGGCGGGCAGGGGCGGATTGAGGCCGAGGATGATGCGCGGGCCGCCTTCGGCGACGTAGCCGATACTGGTTGTGATGTCTGGGTTGCTCTCCTTGTCGGACAGCCAGCGGCTGATTTCGGTCACCGTGGCCAGGGTGCGGCGGGCATCGCTACCGGGCTGCAGTTCGAGGGTGATCTGGTATTGCGGGCGTTCCGAAGGCGGTAGAAAGCCTGCCGGGACCGTCGCCAACAGTGCCATCGCCAGCCCGAGGAGCAGGCCCATGGCGAGGAGGAAGCGCGGTTTGTGGTCGAGTATGGCTGCGATCAGGCGGCGGTAGCGACGATAGAAGGCGGATTCCGGCCGTGCCGCATCCGTGGCCTCGGCATGGTGCGCGGTCGGTTTCAGGAAGTAGTAGCAGAGCAGCGGGGTGATCGTCAGGCAAAACAGCCATGAGCCGAGCAAGGCCAGGGTGAGGACGATGACCAATGGGCGCAGGTATTCGTTGATCGAGGTATTGCCGAAGAAGAACGGGGAAAAAGCGAAAATGATGACCAGAGACGAGGTCAGCAGGGGCACGGCCAAGGTTTGCCCGGCCGCGATGCAGGCCTGCCGGCGGGCCTCGCCGTTGGCCAGGCGGCGTTCGATGTCTTCGGCGATGACGATGCCGTTGTCGACCAGCAGGCCGAGGGCGATGATGATGGCGGCCATCGAGACGCTGTGCAGTTCGATGTGCAAGGCTTGCATGGCGACCAGCGTGGCGAAGATGGTGAGCGGTACGATGCCGCCGACGATGATGCCGGCGCGCAGCCCGAGGAAGAGGATGACCACGGTCATGACGATGACGATGGTTTCCCCCATCACCCGGTTCATTTTGCCCATTTCCTGATCGACGACGTCGGCTTGGAAGGTGACGTAATCGAGGGCGAAACCGGCCGGCAGCAATTTCTCGAGTTCGCCGACGCGGCTTTTCAGTGACTGGCCGAAAGCCTTGATGTTTTGTCCCGGTCGCATCGAGATACCCAATACGACGGCCGGGGTGCCTTGGAATACCGCCGCAGATTCGGGCGGATCGGCCGGCATGACGCGAATCTCGGCGAGGTCGCCGAGGCGGACGATCCGGTCGTCGCGGCCATCGCTGCCGGGCAGGTTGAGGACGAACTGGCGCAAGGCTTCCGGGGTGGCAATTTCGCCCGAGGCGATGACGGCGCTGTTGAGGCCGGCCAAAACGATCTGGCCGCCGGACAGCAACACGTTCTGTTGCTGCAATTGCTGCAAGACCGCTGCTGCACCCAACCCCAGTCCGGCCAGGCGGGCATTGTCGAATTCGATATAAATCCGTTCTTCCTGCAGGCCGTGGAAACTGATGCCCTGAACGCCGGGCAGTTCGTAGAGGCGGTCGCGCAGTTGCTTGAGCGGCTGGCGCATCTCGCTCATCGTAAAGCCGGGGGCGGTGACGGCGATCGAGGCGACGGCGACGCGCCCGAAGTCGTCATTGATCACCACCGGCAAGGTGCCGCTGGGGAGAAGCGGTGCGGCATCGTTGATCTTGCCGCGCATTTTCTGCCAGATCGGCAGCATGTCCGAATATTGGTCGTGCAGCGTGACGCGCAGGATCGCACTGCCGGTCCGGATGGTGCTGACCACATGCTTGAGTTCGGGCATCTCGCGCAGCCGTTCTTCGAGGGGGCGGGCGACCAGTTGCGCCATCCGCTCGACGGGCAGCCCGGGATTGTTCACAAAGATTAGGGCTTCGCGGATCGTCGTCGACGGCTCTTCCTGTGACGGGAAGTCGAGAAAGGACATCCACCCGGTGACGAGGACGAGCAGCGCGGCAAAGAAGCTCAGGCGGGCTGATTTGAGTGCCGATTCGGTCAGTTTCATGGTTGTTTGCCGTGCAGCTGAGTGGGTGAGCGGTGCTCGACCGCAGCCTGGCCGTCACTGAGGAAGGCGATGCCGGCGACGACGACGGCGTCGCCGGTTTGCAATCCCGAGCGGATGGGAATGCGTCCTTCCGGGAGCAGGGTGCTGTCGTAGCTGACCGGGCGGCGGGCGATTTGGCGGTTGCGCTCGTCGAGCACGAAGACGCTGCCGGTGCCGGCTTGTTTGTCGGGCATCAGGGCCGAGGCGGGAATGGTGAAGCGCCGGGTAGCGCGCTGTGCCAGTTCGATCGACACCACCGCACCGCTACGCAGCCCGGTGGCGGATCCGGTGATGCGGAAAAGGGCAGGGACCAGGGAACCGTTTTCACTGCGCGCCGAGATCTTGTCGAGGGTGATTGTCACCGGGCTGGTGCCTTGACCGGACGGTACGGCGGTCGCTTCGCGGCCGGGTTCGAGGCGGGCGGCGACGGCATCGGGCAACATCGCCACGACTTCGAGGGCTTTGCCGGCTTCGATGTTGATTACCGGCTGGCCGGCCTGGATGTCGCGATGCGGTTGTGCCTGACGGGCGACGATCTCACCATCGAAAGGGGCGGTGATGCTGGCCAGTGCGACTTCACGGCGGGCTGCCAGGAGAGCCGATTCGGCCGCCCGCAGTTGGCTTTGCGCCTGCTGGAATTGAGTCTGCACCGATTCGAGTGCAGTCGGCGAAATGATCTTGTCACGGGCCAAGGCTTCGTTCTGCTTGAGCTGGGTGCGTCGTTCGGCCAGGCTGGCTTCGGCCGCCTGGCGTTCGGCTTCGGCTTTCTCCAGCCGCCATTGGGCCGGGCCCGATTCCAGACGGGCCAGAACCTGGCCGGAGCGTACGCGGTCGCCGACATCGACCAGGATACTGGCGATGCGCCCGCCGGTCTCGAAGCCGAGTTCAGCACGCTGGCGAGCGCGCAGCGTGCCGACGAAGCGCTCATCGTTGCTGGCGCTGCTTTCGGCGACGCGCTCGATTTTTACCGGACGCGGAACGTTGCCGGTTGGCGGCAGTTCGCGGGCACAGCCGGCGAGCGTGGCGAACAGCAGGCATGCGGCATGGACAATAATTGAAGGGCGCATGGGCGGCTCCGGGAAATCAGCTCAGCTGGCGGGAGATGGTCAGGATGGCCTGACGCATGGCCTCCCGCTCGTCGGGGGCGAAGTGATGCAGGTTTTGCAATTCGAGAAAAACGATGCCGTCGAGTGCGGCGGCCAAGACCAGGGCCAGTCCCGTGTTGGCGCCAGCCTCGGAGAATTGTCCGTAGATTCGGGCAAACATCGCCTGGACCGGTCCCAACAGATGCGGGTAACTCGAGGCAGCGGCCAGCAGGTTGGCTTGCAGGCGCTTTTCGTCTTCCGGGAAATCGAAGGTTTCCTCGACCAGCGAAGACAAGCGTGCTGCCAGCGTATTCCCGTGGCGTTCCGCCCGGCTGCGGTAGCGTTCCTCCACCTGGATCAACACGCGTTCGACTACGGCGGCAAGCAGGTCATCCTTGGTCTTGAAGTGATAGATCAGACCGCCCTTGGTGACGCCGGCACGGTATGCCACGCCTTCCAGGGTCAGATCGTGAACGCCGTGCTGGGCGATCAACTCGGCGGCTGCGTCGAGAATATTGGGACGGGAACTGGCACGGGAAGCGGGGCGGGGCATCGGATTCCTCTTTCGGGTTGTAACTATACTGTACGTATAGTACAGTTTGAAAAAACTCAGGTCAACTTCGGAGCTCATCTATGACCAACACTGATTTCTGCCCCCGTGGACACGCAGCCCTGTTCAGGCAACTGGTTCTTGCCGCCGGTGTGGCGGTGCTTGGCGCCGTCCCGTTTTATGCCGGTGCCAGCGATGCGCCAATAGTTCCGGCACGGTGGCAAGCTGCCTATGTGCCCGGCGAGGCCGGGGAGGCTGACGTGGATTCAGCATGGTGGCGCGGGTTTGGCGATGCCGAGCTCGACCGTCTGGTTGAGTCGGCCCTGCTGGCCAATCGCGATCTGCACATTGCGACGGCGCGCCTCGAACAGGCCCATGCCTTGGCCGGCGCCGCTGAGGCGGCTCGTTTGCCTCAGCTCGAGGGGGTGGCCGGGGTGCGTCGGGGACGCGAATCCAGTGCCGATCCGAAAACCGCCTCACGCGATGCCGGGTTTCGCGCCAGTTGGGAACTCGATCTTTGGGGAGGGCGTGGCATGGCCAGCCGAGCCGCCAGGCAGGATGCCGAGGTACAGGCCCTGAGTCGGCGGGCATTGCAGGTCAGTCTTGCCGCGGAGGTGGCGACCGCTTATTTCGATGTCCGTACTTTGCAGCGGCGCGCGATATTGGCGCAGGCGATGATTGAGACGGTTAGCCGCGCGCTGGCGGTGGCGGAACGACGTTTCGAAGCTGGCCAGGTCAGTCGGGTCGATATTGACCGCCTGGCCGCCGAACGGGCTCAACAAGCGGCGGCGAGCGAGCAATTGCTGGCACAGAAGCGGGTCCGCTTATATCAGTTGGCAGTTTTGCTCGGCACGGCAATGCCGCCCGAATTTGCAGCCGTCCAAACCTATACCGAAATGGCACCCGGCCTGCCGCCGTTGCTGCCGGCCGAACTTCTGGAGCGTCGTCCCGATGTCCAGGCGCAAGCGCGTGCGCTGGAGGCGGCCGTGTCCAGGCTGGGTGTTGCCAAGCGCGATCTTTATCCCCGTTTCATGCTCGACTGGTCGGGGCGACGGGAGCGCCTGAGTATCGAGGGCGGAAGCAGTGCCGCGCCGGTGATGGTCATCGGCTACGGCTTGTCGGTCAGCCTGCCTATCTTCGATGGTGGGCGCATCCGGGCCAATATCGACTTGCATGAAGCGCGTGTTGCCGAGGCCATGGCCGAATATGAAAAGGCCATGCTCAATGCGCTGGCCGACGTCGAAATTGCGCTCGGTCAACTGGCGGCGAGTCAGCGTAGCCGGAAGGAAGTGGCTCTCGCCGTCGACTTTGCGACGCAGGCCGCGCTACGTAGCGAGCGCTTTTTCGAGGCCGGCCAGATCGATCTGAATAGCGCCCTCGATGCCGTCCGGGCCAGGCAGCGTAGCGAGGATGCCTTGTTGCAGACCCAGGGGGCTGAATTGAATGCCGCGGTCGCTGTCCACCGGGCGTTTGCCGGCGGGGTTTGAGGTGTCGGGGTGGCGAGGCAAGCCGCGACGGGGCGGCCTGTCTCGCCAATTTGAGGTTCACGCCAGCATGTCGGCCCAGATGTTTTGGGCCCAGCTAAGGGCGATCGTGCCTTCTGCCTCATTGCGGACGGCCGAGACCCCCCCGGCGCCCTTGACCGGTTGCACTGTACGGGTCGCGGTGTCGTATTGGTGCACCGACGAGACGTGGATGACGTTCTTGCTATCGACAAAGCTGTAGCAGGTGTTCATCAGCACCGGGGCTGGATTCGGTTCGAGGCCGGCAAGCTGGTTGAGGATGGCGGCCGCCGCCAGCTTGCCGTGCTGGTTGGCCATGTGCCCGGACTTCGGCATGCCCGGGGCGAGGAAGACGGCATCGCCGAGCACGTGGATGCCCGGCGTGTTGGTCGATTCCATGCTCAGCCAGTTGATGTCCACCCAGCGGGTATTCACCAGTTTCAGCCCGGACTGCGCGGCGATGCTGCCGGCGCGTTGCGGTGGGACGACGTTGAGCACGTCGGCCTTGAACTTGTCGAACTCGAGAATCGCGGTTTTGCTGGCGACGTCGACATCCTTGACCTCGGCGTTGTTGCGGTACTCGATGATGCCCGGGTAAAGCTCGCTCCAGGCCTTGGTGAACAAGGGCTTCTTGGAAACGATCTCTTCGTTGGCATCGAGAATCACCACTTTCGAGCGCGGCTTGTGGTGCTTGAAATAGTCGGCCACCAGGCTGGCGCGCTCGTAGGGGCCGGGCGGGCAGCGGTAGGGCGCCTTGGGGATGGCCAGCGCGTAGACGCCGCCGTCCTTCATCGCTTCGAGTTGCTGGCGCAGGGCAACGGTCTGCGGGCCGGCCTTCCAGGCGTGCAGGATTTTTGCCTGCGCATCGGCGCTCTTCAGGGCGGGGATTTCGTCCCACAGGAAGTCGACACCCGGCGACAGGACCAGGCGGTCGTAGCTGAGGCTGCCGCCGCTTTTCAGCGTGATGCTGCGTTTGGCGCTATCGACGGCGCCGACTTCGTCCTGGATGACGCGAATGCCCCATTTGCTTTTCAGGTTGTCGTAGCTGACCGTGATGTCGGCCAGCGTCTTGCTGCCGCCGATGACCAGATTGGAGATCGGGCAGGAAACGAAATTCGCATTGCGCTCGACCAGCGTCACCTGGACGCTGCCTTCGCTCCACATCCGCAGGTATTTGGCGACCGTGGCGCCGCCGTAGCCGCCTCCGACCACCACGACATGGCCGCTGGCCTTGGTCGCGCCGGCGCAGCCATAGAGGCTGGCCAGGGCGCCGGCGGCGGCACCCGCCTTGAGGAAGTCACGTCTTTTCATCAACATCATCTCGGTCTCCCTTTACTTCTGTGCCGCGAAATAGGTGGCGATCAGGTCGAGCTGCTCGTCGCTGTAGCCCTTGACGATCTGGTGCATGATCGTCGCGGTCCGTGCGCCGCTGCGGTAGTCGGCCAGTTTTTGCAGCGTGTTCGCCTTGGGCACGCCGGCCAGCGAATCGATGCCCGAGCCGGGCAGGGACTTGCCGTTGGTGCCGTGGCAGTTGGCGCAGGTGGCCGCCAGATTGCGACCGAGATTGGGGTCGGCGGCGAGGGCGGCATTGGCCGCCAGCAGCAGGCCGAAGGCGCTGACGCAGGTGAGCAGTTTCATCGGGGAGTTTCCTCGGGTGACAATTGGCCGCTATCTAGCCTCAACTGCCCTCGGCTTGTCGAGCCTTCTTTTGGAACTAGCTTATAAGTATTTGATCTATGCGGCGCTGCAATTGGCCTGATCGCAGCTAGGCCGCGTTGCGTTGTCGCGACAGCCACTTGAGCAGCGTTGCGTATAGCATTTCCGGATCGACCGGCTTGCCGATGTGGTCGTTCATGCCGGCCTCCAGGCAACGTAGGCGGTCCTCGTCAAATGCATTGGCGGTGAGGGCGATGATTGGTACCGTGCGGCCTTCCGGCAGTTCCCGAATGGCCTGGCTGGCGTCGGTGCCGTTCATGACCGGCATTTGCATATCCATCAGGATCAGATCGTAGGCCTGGTGGCGTACGCAGTCGATGGCCATTTGACCGTTGCTAGCCAAGTCGACCTGCAGGCCGGCGAATTCGAGCAGTTCGCGTGAAACTTCCTGATTGATCGGCTCATCTTCGACCAGCAGGATACGGGCGCCGGCGTAATCCGCCCGCAAATGGGCTTCGTTGTCCTTGCCGGGTAGGGGTATGCCGGTGCTGTCGAGGCGGTTGAGCCGGGTCAGGCGGGCCGTGAACCAGAAGGTGCTGCCCAGGCCGGGCAGGCTGTCCACACCGATCTCGCCCTGCATCAGTCCGACCAGCCGCTTGCTGATGGCGAGGCCGAGGCCGGTGCCGCCGTAGCGCCGGGTGGTCGAGCCATCGGCTTGTTCGAAGGCGGAAAAGAGTCTTGGCTGGTCCTCGAGGGCGATGCCTATCCCGCTATCTTCGACCTCCAGTTTGACCAGCAGACTGTCGTCCGTGGCCTGCGCGAGACGGGCGCGAATCGCTATCTTGCCGCGCTCGGTGAACTTGATGGCATTGCCGGCCAGGTTGATCAGGATCTGGCCGAGGCGCAGGGGATCGCCTTCCAGCGGTGTGTCGGCGAGCTCGGCGGGCAGGTCGATTTCCAGCGCCAAACCTTTCTTGCGTGCGTTTTCACCGATCATGCTGCGCAGGTTTTCCAGCACAGAGCCCAGTCGGAAACCCGTTTTTTCCAGTTCAAGGTGACCGGCTTCGATTTTCGATATGTCGAGAATGTCGTTGATGATCGCCAGCAAGTGCCGGGATGCCCCGACCGCCTTGCGCAGTTGTTCGCGCTGCTTGTCATCTTCGCTGCGGCGCAGCGCCAGTTCGGTCATGCCCATGATCGCATTCATCGGCGTCCGTAACTCGTGGCTCATATTGGCCAGGAAGGTGCTCTTGGCGCGATTGGCCGCTTCGGCGGCATCTTTGGCCAGCAGCAGGTCGATGGTACGTTCTTCGACCATGTTTTCGAGGTGCAGACGGTATTTATCCAGTTCCCGCTCGTTGCGCTTGCGTTCGCTGATGTCGCGCGTGATACCGAGAATCTTCTCAGGTTGACCCTGGCTGTCGAGGAGAATCGTGGTGACGATTTCGGTTGTGATGATGCGCCCGTCCTTGCACGGCTGCTCGACTTCCATGGTCGAGAAGCGGCCGGTTGGGTCGCCGCGGGCGATATTGGCCAGGCTCGCATTGAGCGCGGCGCTTGCCTTGGCCAGCGATTCCGGGGTGAGAACGGATTCGAGCGGCTGCCGCATGACTTCCTCGGCCGTCCAGCCGCGCAGTTTTTGAATCGACGGGCTGATGTAGGTGAAGTGCTTGCCGGGCAGCTCCATCAACCAGATGACATCGCTGCTGTTATCGGCAATCAGGCGGTAGCGTTCGTCGCTTTGGCGTAGGGCTTCTTCGGTGCGGGCACGCTCGACGGCGATCTTGGCCAAATTGGCGTAGTCCTCGATCAGGGAAATTTCGTCTGCGGACGGGATGCGTGGTTCACGATGATAAATGGCGAAAGTGCCAAGCACTTGCCCGGTCCGGCTCTTGAAGGGTTGCGACCAGCTGGATTGCACGCCGGCCAGCCTGGCCAGTTCGAGGAAAGGCGCCCACAAGGGGCTTTGCGCGATATCGGCGACGATGATGCGGCTGCCGCGGAAGGCCGCCGTGCCGCAGGAACCGACACCTTCGCCGATTTCGACGCCGTCGATGGCGGCGTTGTACGCTGCCGGCAGACTGGGGGCTGCACCGTGGCGCAAGCGCTTGCCGTCTGTGTCGAGCAGCAGGATCGAGCAACGCATGTCGGGGTGAAGCTCCTCGACGTGGCGGGCCAGTTCTTCGAATACCGTGGCCAGTGGCAGACCCTGGCTGATTTGCTGCAAGGTCTGGTTGTGCAGCAATAGCTCGCGGCTGCGCTGCGAAAGACTTTCTTCAGCCAGTTTGCGTCCGCCCGCCAGTTCGTTGAGTTCGTTGCGGGTTTGCTGCAGCCAGCCGAGAACGCTGTCTTTCTTGTTGTCCTCGATGCGGTCGTTGGTCGTCGAAAAATCGCCCTGTCCCAAACGGACAATCTGGGCGTGGATCTCCTCGACCGATGCACCGAGCGTGGCGCGCAGGGCTTGATAGGTCTGCCAGAGCAAGCCGATGACGGATAGCCCAAAAGCCGCAAACAGGTAGCGCAGCAGCGTGGCGTGCGCTTCGGCGGCATGGACTGCCGCCAGCGTTCGTTGGTCCATCAAACTGTTGAAACGGGCCAGTGGGCGCATGATGTCGGCCTTGGCTTGATGGTAGGCATCGTCGTGCAGCATGCGCGTCGCCCGTTCGCGGCTTCCCGCCTCGCCCGACTCGCTCAGGGCGAAGGCCTCTAGTTCGAGGTGTGAGAGTTGGTCGGAGTTTTTCTTGGCTTCTTCGAGCCAGCGATATTCTTCTTCGCCGAAACCGGCGGCACGGACGAGTTCGAGCAGCGGGATGGCGCGACCGCTATCGGGGCTGGGGGGGGGATGGTCAGGCAAGACCAGGTCCCAATAAATGTTCTGGTAATTTTCCGGCCGCGGCTTCAGGCCATCGCGGATCGCCAGAATGTCGTGGTAGTGCGTCTTGTAGTCCGGGGTGCCGGTGATGACGTAGGTTCGCGCCATCCGGGTCAGGTCGTCGGAAGACTGGCGCAGTTCTTCAGACAGCAGAAGTGAGCGTTGCCGATGCTCGTTGGCGCGGTCGATTTCCTTTTCCGCCTTGGCGTAGATCGCAAAAGTCACGACCAGCCCCACCAGCAGGAAGACGGTCAGCGCCAGTCGTTTGGGAAATGAAGGCAGCTGGCAGTTCGGCATGACGGACCGCGAATCCCTTTCTGGCGATGATTGACGATGGCTGGGTGCGGCTGGCGCACTGGCTTTCTCGATTATCCGCCAGCGCAGGTCGGGTTTCCAGTATCCAGCCGGGCAAATGTCTGAGGCGGCAAATAAAAAAGCCGCAGTTGCCTGCGGCTTTCGATAACGGAAGGTCGGCGCTCAGCCTTCGCCCGGTTCCATGTGGGCTTGCAGGTAATTCGGCAGCGTGACGTCCTTGATCAGGGTTTGCTGCGTTTCCAGCCAGTCGATGGCTTCTTCGCAGTGTTCCAGCAACTCTTCGAGCAGATCGCGGCTGACGTAGTCCTGCAGTTCCTCGCACAGGGCAATCGATTCGACCAGCAGCGGGCGCTGGATCTCGCGTTCGTACTTGAGGTCGCCCTGCAGGCATTCGACGACATTTTCGCCGATCAGCAGCTTGCCCAGGTTTTGCAGGTTAGGCAGACCTTCGAGGAAAAGGATGCGTTCGATCAGTTCGTCGGCTTCCTTCATGACGCGGATCGACTGCTTGTACTGGTAGTCGTTGAGCTTTTCCAGGCCCCAGTTGCGGAACATGCGGGCGTGCAGGAAATACTGGTTGATCGAGGTCAGTTCGTTCTTCAGCACCTTGTTCAGGGCTTCGATGATTTTCTTTTCGCCTTTCATGCTTGCTCCTTAAGCCGGGGTGCCGGAGCCCATCTGGCTCTGTTGGTAATTCTGCAAGCCGACCAGCTCGATCAGGCGGATCTGCTTTTCGAGATAGTAGGCATGGTCCATTTCGGTGTCTTCGAGCTGGACGCCGAGCATGTCGCGGGTTACGTAGTCTTGCGCCTTTTCACAGGCGGCCATGGCCTTTTTCAGTTCGCCGACCACCTTGTATTCGACGGCAAGGTCGGACTTGAGCATTTCCGGAACGGTCTTGCCGACCTTCAGCGCGTCGCGCTTGGCCAGGTTGGGCGTGCCTTCGAGGAAAAGGATGCGCTGGATCAGGGCACGGGCGTGCTGGCGTTCGTGATCGGACTCGTGCAGCGATTTTTCGGCCAGCTGTGCAAAGCCCATGTCGGCATACATCTCGCCGTGGATCAGGTATTGGTCGACAGCGGTCAGTTCGCCGGCCAGCAGGCCGTTGAGGATGTCGATGATTTTCTTGTCGCCTTTCATAGCGTTCTCCGAAGTATTGGTTGATCAGCAGGCTGGCTGGCGGCAGGAGCTGGCTTACCCGTGCCGTATTCTAAAGGTGCAACTGCGGAGTTTGAGCGTGGTGCGAGTAAAAAGTTCTTTAATTTCAACTAATTACGAACCATTCTCATTATCTTTCTTTTCTACCCAGATGTAGCGAGCCACGGCATGTTCCAGTGCCAGCTCTACCTCGTCGGCCAGGATGACCGTCATTGGCCGTTGCTGCAGTACGGTCAGCGGGCGGTTTTCGGCCAGGCCGTAGGCGGTGAGTTGTTCGCGCTGCAGGACGTCGATCTCGTTGCCCAGGGCGGCCAGGCGAACTTCGCTGCCGGCGGGAATGAAGGCGAGGGGCAGGCGGGCTTCGTGTTTCGGACTCATGATCAGGACCAGACGGCGCGTAGCGCGATATTGAACAGGCCGCCGATAAGGAAGGCGAAGGGGACGATCATGGCCAGCATGGCCATGGCGGTTTTGAGGCCCTGCTCCTTGACCATCATCATCAGGCTGGCAAAGCAGGGGATGAACAGCGTGATGGTGATCATGCCGACCACGGCCTGGATCGGCGACAGGCTGTGCGACATTGCGAACAGCCCGGTGGCGCCGAAGTCGCGGCGCAGGAAACCCATCACGAAGGCAGCCGAGGCTTCCGGCGGCAGGCCCAGCCAGCCGGAGACGAGCGGTTCGCCGGCGCGGATGATGCCGGGCAGGGCACCGCTCTTGTCGAGCGCGAACATGATGAAGGTGCCGAGCAGGAAAAGCGGGATGACTTCGATCAGGTACCACTTGAGCCGGCCGCCGGTCTTCTTCAGCACGTTGCCGAGAATCGGCAGGCGCATCGGCGGCAGTTCGGTGACCAGCGGAATGCGCCGGCCGGGAATCAGCTTGGCGGCGAGGAAGCCGGCCAGCAACAGGACGCCGACCATGGCCAGGGCCCAGACCAGCACGGCAGTGAAGGAGACGCCACCGAGCATGCCGAGGACGACGCCGAGCTGCGCCGAACAGGGAATGGCCAAGGCGAGCAGGAAGGTGGTGATCAATCGTTCGCGCGGGCTGTGCAGGATGCGTGTGGTCAGCGTCGCCATGGTGACGCAGCCGAGACCGAGCACCATCGGCAGCACGGCGCGGCCGTTGAGGCCGATCATGGAAAAAAGACGGTTGGCGATGACGGTCAGGCGAGGCAGATAACCGGAATCCTCCAGTACGCCGAATGCCAGGAAGAAGGTGCTGACGATAGGCAGGATCAGGGCGAGCGCGTAAGTCATGCCCATCGTCCATAAACCGTACTGGCCGACCAGCATTTCGGAAAGCCAG
This sequence comes from Rhodocyclales bacterium GT-UBC, assembly GCA_003583745.1. Classification (GTDB taxonomy): domain Bacteria; phylum Pseudomonadota; class Gammaproteobacteria; order Burkholderiales; family Rhodocyclaceae; genus Azonexus. Next base: position 14,668 of record QXPY01000014.1, read on the forward strand.
GGCAGGCCGATCATGCTGTCGACAAAATCGGTGAAGGCCGGATTGAGGATGCCTTCGAACAGGTCCTTCTCCATCAGCCCGACCAGCGTCGTTGCGCCAAAGACGCCGACGAATTGATAGACGGCGTAGAGCACGCCAAGCAGGATGGGGATGCCCCAGACCGGATGCACGACATACTGGCCGATCCGTTGCGACAGCAGCGGGCTGCTCTTCACCGCGCGCTGGATGACGCTGGCGGCCAGGGCATCGGCAGCTTCGGTGCGTTCGCGGGCGAGCAGGGTCGGCAAATCGCCTTCGGCGCGCCCGATGGCCGCCTGGCGCAATTGTTCGAGATCGGCGAACTGCGCCCCGGCGGTCGCTTCGAGCCAGTGCGCCACTTCCGAGTCGCCGCCGAGATAAAGAATGGCCAGGCCGCGTGCCGCTAGCCGGGGATGCGGCGCCAGGCGAGCAATGCTGTCGGCAACGCTGGCGATGTCGGCTTCGATGTCCAGGTCGTAGCGCAGCATGGCTTCCGGGCGCCGGGCTTCGTTCAGGCTGCCGGTCAGTTCGCCGATACCCTCGCCGCCGGTGGCGACCGTGGCCAGGACCGGAATGCCGAGTTCTTCAGCAAGCGCCGGGATGTCGACGGTGACGCCGCGGGCGGCGGCCTCGTCGTGCATGTTGAGGGCGAGCACCATCGGCACGCCGAGTTCGGCCAGCAAGGCGGTCAGAGTCAGGGTCCGGCGCAGGTTCTTGGCATCGCCAACCTGCACGAAGCTGCGCGAATTTTCGTTGAGCAGGGCGCGCATGGTCGCCCGTTCGTCGTCGCTGCGAGAAGGCAGGGCGAGCACGCCCGGGGTGTCGAGCAGGGCAGCTTCGCGGTCGAAACGGGCGCTGGCACGCGTCACCTCGACGGTGGTTCCGGGGTAGTTCGAAACGTTGACGTAGGCGCCGGTCAGGCGGTGAAAGAGGACCGATTTTCCGACATTCGGATGGCCGATCAGGAGAATTGCGTTGGCTGCTGGCTGCGTCATGGTCTTGCTGAGGTAAATGTTGCGTAATCGGGCGATGCCCGATCCGACCGGACTTTACGCCGGATTTTCCTTGCCGACGATGGCTTGGCGTTAATTTTCCTTACCAGACGAAGAAAACCAGCGTCCACATCGTTGCCATCGTTCCGACCGGCAGCAGCATCGCAGCAAAGGCGGCGAGCTTGCGCCAGTTGGCCGAGTCGGCTTGAAGGGTCAGTTTGAAGGCCAGCCACAGGCTGCCCAGGCAACCGAGGCTGAGCAGCGTGATGCGGAAATACGGCAGCCAGGTCAACGTGAGGCGTTCGGCCTTGAGATGGGTGACGGTGAGCATCGACAGGCCGAGGATGACGCTGGCTGCGGCGAGCGGCGCCAGCGCGAGGGCAAAGCGCTGCCAGCTGAGTCGCGGATGGCGCAGCAATCGCGCCGCAATGCCGGGGCCGACCAGCAACAGGCTGCCGAGCAGGAAGCCACCTCCCAGCAGGTAGCCGAGAATCAGGCCGCCATCCAGCCAGGTGAACAGGTCGCTGGCTTCCGGGTAATGCGTTAGCAGCCACCAGGGCACATCGTTGTCGAGCAGCGCAAAGTATTCGTGATCGACCAGCCATTCGGCAGCGGCCAGCTTGATGGCGAGCAGCCAGGGGCTGAGTGTCCACTGGAAGGCGGCGGTGGCAACGCCGAGAACGCCATAGACCAGGGTCAGCGCGTCCGGCGTCTTGGCCGGGTTGTTGAAATCGAGCACTTCCGAGAAGGGCGAGCGCAGGCTCAGGCTGACCGCATCGCGCTGCCCGGCACAACGGCCGCAGCTGTGGCATTCGGAGGCGCTGGTCATGCGCCGGACATCGACCAGCGGGGCACAGTTGACCGGCTCGAAGTCGCCGGTGTGCTTGTCCCAGACATCCCGATCGACCTTGTAGTGCAGCGGGGCGATCTTGGCCAGTACGGCGAAGACGCCGGAGGCCGGGCACAGATAGCGACACCAGATGCGCTTCTCGCGGCCGTAGAGCAGGCCGATGACGATGGCGGCGATGGTGGAGCCGCCGAGGACCAACAGGGCAGCCTGCGGGTATTCATAAACGCTGACCAGCTGGCCGTAAACGGTGGTGCAAATGAAGGCGACGAAGGGCCAGCCCGACCATTTCAGCCAGCCGGGCAGCGCCTTGCCGCGGCCGTACTGGCTGATCTGTTCGGAAATGAAACCTTCCGGGCAGAACAGGCCGCACCAGACGCGGCCCATGGTCACGGTGGCGATCATCACGCCCGGCCACCACAGGCCCCAGAAGCAGAATTGCGAGAACAGCCGCAGGTTGTCCCAGAGATGGGCGCTTTCCGGCGGCAGGGGCATGAAGGCGGGAATGATCACCATCGCGGCATAGAGCACGACGACCAGCCACTGGATGGCGATGATCGGCTTGCGGTGGCGGCGCAGGAACAGGCCGGCGGCCGCCAGGCGGCTGCGCGGCATCTGGCGGTGGAAGGTCAGGGCGTGTTCAGCCATGGCGGTTGGTCCGGTGACCGATGATGACCAGGCCCCAGTAGCCGGCCCAGACCAGCAGGCTGCTCAGGGCCGGGCGGGCGCGATAGCCGGCGAAATCGGCGATCAGCTTGCCGCCGGTGGTGCTGTCGTCGAGCAGTAGCGAGGTGTCCCAGACCGGGTCGAGCAGCGGCGGCAGGTAACCGGCGCCGATCAGGCGATCGACCGCCGAGATGAGTAGCGCCGAAGCCAGGATGAGGAGCAGGATAGACGACAGGCGAAGCAGCAGGCCGATATTGAGCCGGGCCAGGCTCTTGGCGGCCAGCCAGGCGGTCAGGCCGGCACCGGCCAGGCCGGTTATCGAACCGACGGCGAGGGCGCTCATGTCGCCACCCTGGGCCAGTCCGTAGAGGAAGATCACCGTTTCAGCACCTTCGCGGGCGACCGCCAGCGCCGCGACGACCGCCACCCCGAGGTAGCCGGAACGTTCGGCGGCGGTGGCCAGCTCCGCATGCAGGCGGGCCTTCATCTGCCGTCCGTGCTTCTTCATCCACAGCACCATCTGGGTAATCAGCGCCGAGGCAACGAACAGCGTGCCGGTCTGGAACAGTTCCAGTGCTTCGCCGGTCAGTTCGTCCTGCACCGTCAGCAAGGCCCAGCCGAGCAGCATGGCCAGGCCGACGCCGCTGGCCAGGCCGATGAACAGGGCATTGCGACCGCGGCCGCTATCGTCGTTGGCTTTCAGCCAGGCGTAGAGAATGCCGGCGATCAGGAAGGCTTCGAGGCTCTCCCGCCAGACTACGAAAAAGGCGTTACCCATGCTGTGCTCCGTTGTGCGCGGTTGGTTTTTTAAAGGCTTACTTGGCGACGATCCGGCCCTGACCGGTGTCCGGGTGGAAATCGTCAAAGAATTTGTAGGTGCCCGGCTTCATCGGGAAGAAGACCAGGCTGCGGGTGACGCCGGGGGCGAGCACCAGTTCCTTTTTCAGCTCCAGACTCTCGAATTCCGTGGCCCCCGGGCCTTCGTTCTTCACCTCCAGGCGAAAGCGCGTCGCGGCCGGCACTTCGATCGTTTCGGGGAAAAAACGGCCGTCTTTCATCAGCAGCTTGAAGGTCGGCATGTCGTCGGCCAGGGCTGTCGTGGAGGCCAGCAGCAGGCCGAGGGCCACGGAAAAGAGAGTGTGTTTCATCAGGTTTCCTTAGTAGGCAATATTGGCGCGGATGGCGAATACCTTGACCGACTTGGCATCCGGGTTGGCGCCGCCGTTGGTGATGTACTGGAAGTCCGGCGTCAGTTCGAATTGCGGCGTCAGGCGGTAGCGGTAGTAAATTTCCGCCAGGTTCTCGGCGCCGCGCGGTGTGTAGCTGTAGGCCACACTGCGGGCGAGCGAGCTGTCGCTCGGTTCGTCTTCGAGGTAGCCGAACGCCGTGCTGCCGCGATAGGCCTTGCCCGATTGCAGCCAGGCGCCGGCAATACCGATGGCGTCGGCACCGCGTCCCCAGTAACTGCCCGAGAACTCGGCGCCGGCGGTCGCCGCCTGGTTGAAGGCCAGTTCCCCCTTGACCAGCTTGCCGTAGCGGGCGAAGACCTTGATCCCGTCGCCGATCCGTTGGTCGATCGAAGCGCCGATCCCGGTGTGCTTGTTCAGGTTGCCGTCGTAATCGACGCCCTGGCTACGATTCCAGCCGTACACCCGGTAATTGCCGGTGAGGCCGCCAAACAGCTTCAATTGCTTCTCGGCCTGCACCATCAGCAGCGGCGAAGACAGGCTGCGCTGGTAATTGGCACCCTTGTCGCCGGTGCCGAAGACGCCGACCGAGACGCGCCACGGTTCGGCCTTGTTGAAGTAATTGAAGTAGGAGGTAATGAAGCCGGGCTGGAAGCCGTTGGCGTCGACGCCGACTTCGCCGCCGGCATCGAGCAGCGGGTTATGCACGAAGACGGAGTTGAGGAACTGCTTCGATTCGTCGCCGGCCGCAGCGTTCTGGTCAAAGAAGCCGAAGATGTCCATCTTGCCGAAGGTAACTTCCAGCGTTTCCCGCGAGTAGGGCTTGAAACCGAGGAAGGGCAGCGGGATCGCCGCCTGGTACCAGGCCTGGCCGAGGATGGTGACCGACGAATCCGGGTCGAGGCCGGAAGCGCGGAAGGCCAAGGCATTGGGGGCGCTGGCGAAGTGGCCGAGATTGGTGAACGCCGAGTTCATGCCCAGGCCCTGGCCCATGCGCAGATGGGCGAAGAGCTTGTGCTCGATGTCGCCGAGCGGCTTGAGCGGCAGTTCGACCGAGACGTCGGCCCGGTAATTGAGCTGGCTGCTGCCACCATCAATATTCTTGGGCAGTCCATTGGCGTGCTGCATGACGGTGGCCAGCGATGCCCCGACCTTGATGCCGTCCAGACCTTCGGCGATCTTTTGCGCCTTCTTCATGTTCAGCTGATCTTTTTCGACCGCCTTCAAGCGGACCGTCAGATCGGGCTCGTTTTCAGAGAGGCGGGGACTGTCGAGACCCTTGGCGATCTCTTCGCTTTCGCCCTTCAGTGCCTTGACCTGTTTTTCCAGTTCGGCATTGCGGGCTTCCAGCTTTTCCAGGCGGGCGGCGAGTTTTTCCAGCATGGCGGCATCTGTCGCGGCGAGGGCGGGCAGGGCCAACCCCGCCGCGACGAGCGCAGCGGTTATCTTGGCGAGCTTCATGATCAGTAGCCGCCTTTTTTACCGATGCCGACGTAGGTGAATTCGTATTCGACTTCAAACGGCTTGAACCAGGGGCGAACGCCGGTGGCGCGGTCGGTATGGCGGCCGAAATGCGAGTGCGGGTTGGCCGACGGCGGCAGAACCGTGTACTTCACCTTGTACTTGCCCGGGCCGGCCAGCTTGATGTTGTCGCCATAGTGCGGGCCGTCGTTGGCGACCATGGGCATGAATTCGCCGGCGACCTTGAAGTCGGCACCGATCTTGGCGACTTCGAACTTGACGACGAGGTAGGGAATCCATGCCCCTTCCTCGAAGCCGTTCGGGTTATTGGCCAAAGCATGGATATCGGCCTCGATATGGATATCCGATTCGGCGGCCTTTTTCATCATGCCTTCCGGTTCCATTTCGACCGGTTGCAGATAGACGGCGGCGATTTCCATGCCGGCGCGCTGTTGCGGCACGCCGATCGGATATTCGAGGGCCAGGGCCGGAGCGGCCAGGACTGCGGAAAACGCCAGAGCGGTGATTAGTTTTTTTGTGGACAACACGGCAAGACTCCCTGAAAAGTCTCTGCCTGGCTGGCGGCGAAGCTTGGCGTCCCTCTGCGGACTGGCTGGCTTCGTTGGCTGGCTGGCTAGAGGATTGTTTGACTACACGAATTAATTTGGCAAAAGCCTGGGTTACTGGGTGTCGGCTCCCGGCTGGGTGACGAAGCCAATCTTGCTCAGACCGGCCCGCCGTGCGGCACTCATGGTTTCGGCCACCGACTCGTAACGCGTGTTGCGGTCGGCTTTCAAATGCATTTCGACGTTGGCGTCCTGGGCGACGGCGTCGCGGAAGCGGGCTTCCAATGCGGCCGGCTCAACTTGTTCGCTGCCGATGAAGACCTTGCTGTCGGCATTGATCGAGACCTTCAGCGTCAGTGGCTTCTCGTTGGTCGGCACGCTGGAGGCGCGCGGCAGGTCGACCTTGACCGAGTGCGTCATCAGCGGCGCAGTGATGATGAAGATGATGAGCAGCACCAGCATCACATCGACCAACGGCGTCATGTTGATTTCCGCCGTCGGCGCTTGCACGCCGGGCGAGTTGAAGGAGCCCATGGCCATGTTATGCGGCCTCCGTGGCGGCGCGGGCGCGCATCGGGTGGATCTGGGCGCTGTTGGCGACAAACGGCTTGCCGACCGTGAAGAAGGCGTGCAGGTCGTGGGCGAAGGCGTCGAGGTCGGCCAGGATGACGCGATTGGCGCGGGTGAAGGCGTTGTAGGCGAAGACGGCGGGCAGGGCGACAGCCAGGCCGGCGGCGGTCATGATCAGCGCTTCACCGACCGGGCCGGCAACCTTTTCCAGTGCTGCCTGGCCGGACAGACCAATGGCCAGCAGGGCGTGATAGATGCCCCATACGGTGCCGAGCAGGCCGACGAAGGGGGCGGTGGCGCCGGTGGTAGCGAGCAGGGTCAGACCGTTTTCCATGCCGGCCTGGGTGCTGGAGAGTTGCTGGCGCAGGGCGCGTTCCATCTGTTCGGAAGGGTCGAAGCGGGAAGCGAGACGCCCCGGCGCCGCTTCGCAGTCGTTGTTGCAGCAATTGGCCTGGGTGGCGAGTTGGACATAGGGGCTGTCGGCGCCGGCTTGACGCAGGTGCTCGATGCCTTCGGCGACGCTGCTCGATGCCCAGAAGGCGCCCATGGCGCGGGCGGCACGGCGCACGGTCCACCAGTCCCAGGCCTTGGCCAGGATCAGGTACCAGCTGGCGATCGACATGATGGCCAGGATGATGGCGACGGCGTGGGAGATGCTGTCGCCGCTGGCCCACAGGTGGGCGAAACCGAATGTATTTTCCTGCATGCTATTGCTCCAATTTGAAAATGATGGGGACCAGGACCCAGCTCTGTACCGCGGTATCGCCGCGCTTGGCCGGTATGAATTTCCAGTTGCGCACGGTCTTCTGTGCGGCTTCGTCGAGGCGGGGGCTGCCCGATGACGTCTTGATCTCGACACTGTCGGCCAGGCCTTGCGGCGTGACTGAGACGCGCAGGATGACCTTGCCTTCTTCGCCCATGCGGCGGGAGAGCGGCGGGTAGGCGGGAGCCGGGTTTTTCAGATAGTCGGCGTCAAAGCGGGCCTGGCTGACCGGTTCGGCCGGTACGGCGGGCGGGGTCGGCTTGCTCTCGGCTGGCGGTGCGACCGGGGCGGAGGGGGCTGGTACGTTGCTGCTGGTTGTCTCGAGAACCGGCGTCGGTGTCTTCGGCGCTGGCGTGGGCATTTGGCGCTGTTGCTTGACGGGTTGCGGCTTGGCGATCGGCAGGGGCTTGGCTTCGGGCGGCTTTTCGACTTCCGGGGGCTGCAGCAGGTCGACCACCATCGGCATTTCCATGATCTGCGGCACGACGGTCTTGGCCGCCAGGATCAGCAGAAAAACCCCGACATGCAGGCCGATGACGACACCCAGCAAACCGGTGCGTTGGGAATTCGAGGGGCGGGATAGGGCGTAACTCATTGGCGTTTGTGCTTATTGAAAATCCGCCGAGCAAAAAATCCATGGCTTGCTGGCTTCGGGCTCGCTGGCTGTGGGAACGAGAGATTTACAACGGAGAGAATCTATTTGGTCAGGATCAACTTGTTTTCGCGCGTTACTCGCAGCAGGTAGCGTTGGCCTGCGTGGTCGATTTCGACTGCACTGTTGCCGCGCAGGATGTCGCCGCTATCGACGCGCGGCCGAAGCGCTGCGTTATCGCCGCTGGGGGCGGGCTGGGGAGTTTTGGGCTGAGTGTTCATCGCAAACCTAAATACAAACGAGAATGGATCACATTATTTTGTAATTGAGAATTGTTGTCAACAACTAACCCTGCTCGATTCATGGGTTTCGTCGCCCTCCAGGCTGAAATTCGTGCTGCATGCCGCATGGACAACCCGGCCGAAGCTCGATACGCCGGCGCCCTTGATAAATACGCATTGTTTGCCGCTGCGTTTGCACTGCTCCTTGACCCGCCAATAGGCGTTGTGACTGATGCAGCCGGCTTGGCAGACCACCAGGTCGGCCGCGGAGAGGGCGGCATCGATGCGGTGCAGGCTTTCTTCCAGTCCGCCGTCGTGGTGCAGGAAGCGTCCGCCGCGTTGTTCGACGATCTGGCGGTAGGCGTCGACCGCGCCCGAGCGGCCTCCGACACAGAGAATGCACTTGCCCGATAGGTTGGCCGTGCCATCCTCCGGTTCCGGCGGATGCGCCGTATCGTCGCCGGATGCCAGCCAGTGCCGAATGGTTTCGTCGGCATGGCGGGCCAGCTCCTGCTGGCGCTCGAGTTCCTCCTGTTGCTCGGCAACCCGGGCGAGCAGGGCGCTGGCCCGGGCTTCTGCATCGTGCGCACGACGGGCCAGCACCTGTCTGTCCTTGAGGTCGGGCAGGCTGTCGCGCAGCTTGCCCAGTTCGGCATTGAGTTTGGCGATACAGGCATCCTTGCCGGCCAGTTCGATCTGCAAGTCGCGCAGCCGCTGCTCCTGCCCCTGCGTATCGCGTATGCGATTACAGCGCAGGGCTTCGATCTCGGCTTGGGCGGCTGCGAGTTGCTGGCGCCATTGCTGGTTTTCCTGTTTCAGATTTTTCAATGTGCCCAGGTCGGTGCGAATGCAACTGCCGATCTGATGCTGGATCATGTGGATGTCGCCATAGATCAGCTGTTCGGTTTCGGCATCGCAAGCCGGATGCGTCCACGCAGCCCAGAGCGCGGCGGGGATTTCGCTACCCTGTGCGGCGGCGCTTCGCCAGCAGGCGAGGAGCGCTTCCGTGGTCTTGGCTTGGGCAAAGCGGCGGATTGTTGCCTGGCAGCGTTTTTCCAGCGCCTTGTGCAGCAAATCGGCCAGACGCGAGCGGCTTTCGCAGGCGCCTACCGCAGTGGTGTGGAGCAGGAAGTCGCTGCTGTCGCGCGGGAATACCATGACCTTGGCCATCAGCGTGCGTAACTCCTGGACGCCAAAGCAGACGCCAACGACCGGGCAATGGAATTTGTGGGGGATTTCCCACAGCTTGCGGCGGCGGGAACCGCGCGCTGTTCCAGCATGTTGATCGGTGCCTGCCGCACTCAGGTGCAGGAGTTCGGCGAGGTTCTCGGCGCGGGGCTTGGCGGTAAAGCTGCCGCCGGCAACGTGGTAAGGGAATTCGGACATGTCGGGCTCCTGGGCGATGATGCACTGGCTGGCCGGGTGTCCGGTTGGCTGGCGGCGAGGGGGGAGCGGTCAGCTCCGGGCTTGGACTTGCTGCAACAAGGCGTCGCGTTCGGCGGCGAGGCTGGCGAACTCGCTATGGGCTGCTTGCAAGGTTTTTTCGAGAAACCAGACGCGTTGAACGCTTTGGCTCAATAGGTGATTGCTTTCGCTGAGTTCGACCAGTCGGCGTCCCAATTCGATGATTGCCTGACCGGATTGGTAGTCGGCCAGCTTTTGCTGCAGATTCTGGTTCTGTGCTTTCAGGCGATTGATTTCGTTGATTTGCGAGACGATGCGTCGGGTGGCGCTGGTGGCGCTTTTGCGCTGAACGCGCCGCGACTCGCGCAGCGCATGACGCAAGGCAGCCACTTCGGCGACCATGCGGTCAAGTTGGCGTTGCCCGCTTGGGGCGGGCAGGCTGAGATCCGATTGCGGGTCGGCCAGGTCGCGTTCAAGAATGTCCCGATCTTTAAGCGGCGCAAGCATGGGAGAGTTCCTTTCCGTTGCTCAGGCGCGTGCTCGCCCGCTCGCAGAGGCAGCGTGTCGCGTCGTCCAGGTTTTCCATTTCACCGATCCGATCGAGCAGGCGTGCGGCATTCAATGCCGAATGGGGGCAGCCGGTCTCGTGGTGAATCAGGAGCAGGCTCAAAGCGCCAGCCCATAGTTCACTATTTCCCATCTCGAACTCCTTGATTTCAGTGCGGGGCGCCGCCAAGCAACATCCAGAGGACGAGGCCGGCGAGCGTGACGTTGAACAGCATGCTAGGCATCGAAAAATACTCCGTTGTTGAGAATGGTTCTTATCTTAGAGGTCTTGTGTCTGGATGTAAACGGGAATTGTTCGCAATTATTCATTTTGGGATCTGTGCAAAAAAAAGCCACCGACGAATCGATGGCTGGTGCTAAATCTGACCCGGTTATGCGGCGCTGCTTACATGCGCGTCGCGTAGTATTCGACGATGCGTTGCAGATCAAGCGGGAAGGGGGCTGCATCCGCATCCGGTAAATGGGTGAGTTGCGCTTGTTGGCTGCCCTGATCGAAGGCGATCCATTCCGGCCGGTCGAGTGCGGGCGCCTCGAGGCTGGCCTTGAGGGCCGACAGCGCGCGTCCCTGTTCGGTGGGGCCGAATCGGTCGCCGCACTTGATACGGATCGAGGGGACTGTGACTCGACGCCCGTTCAGTGCGATATGCCCATGGCTGACCAATTGTCGCGCCGCCGGGATGGTCGGTGCAAAGCCGGCGCGGAATACCAGGTTGTCGAGGCGGCGTTCAAGGAGTTCGACCAGTTTGTCGCCGGTGGCTCCGCGATCTTTCTTGGCATCGAGTACAACCCGGCGCAACTGACGCTCGGAGAGGCCGTAGTTGAAGCGCAACTTTTGTTTCTCCATCAATTGCAGACCGAATTCAGACTTGCGGCCATTCAGTTTGCGTGCGCCGTGCTGCCCTGGTGGCTGGGGGCGGTCCTGCATCGACTTGCGGGACAGGCCTGGCAGGTCAACGCCCAGGGCGCGCAGGACTTTGAGGCGGGGGCCGGTGTATCGGGACATTTTTTCTCTCTTTCAGTGAACGTGGCAACCGGGTGCGGTCATCGGATAAAAATCGACAGGAACCGAGTTCGGGTGACACTGCACCGCCTCCCAACCGCCCAACACTTCCTGCAAGGTGGTCTTGAGGTAAGGATTGAGGCCTTCTTGCATCGCAATGCCGCGCAGGTGGGAACGGAGTGCTTCTGTCTTGTTCAGCGTTGCGCCCCGCAGTGCGGAGGACGAGAGTAGGTGAATGACGGCCGCCAGTCTGAGTTCGACCGACATGTCGGAGTTATCCATGAGACGCTCCAGAAGTTATTGAAAACTGGCTGGCTCGCCGGGGGTCCGGATGGCTGGCTGGGACTGATTCGAAGGATGGTGGCCTGGGCGGCCTACCATCGCTTGTTGGTTATGAGAATTATTCGCAATTATTCGAATGGAGTCAAGCGTTGCCGGATTCGCCGTCAATGCTGTGCGGATCAATACAAAAAGGCCACGCTGATGGCGTGGCCTTGGGTGCTACGGGATAAGCGAAGGACGCTTAGCGGTCGCCGAATTTCTTCTTCTTGAAACCGCCGCGGTCGCCGTCGAATTTGCGCTCACCGCCGCCGTCGGGGCGGCCTTCGTCAGGGCGCAGATTGATCGGTACGCCGCGAACGCGGGTGCGTTTCAGGGCGTTCGCCGCTTCGGCAGGCATGCCAGCCGGCAATTCAACAGTACTCGAGTCTTCGTAAAGCCCGATACGGCCGATGAAACGGCTCTCGATTCCGGCCTCGTTGGCAATCGCGCCGACGATATCCTTGACTTGAACGCCGTGTTCGCGACCCACGTCGATACGATAGCGCACCATGTCACCGGTCGGAGCGGGGCGACGGGGCTTGTCCTCGAAGCGGGGGCGGTCGCCGCCTTCGAAACGCGGCTTGCGTTCCCGGTCGCCGAAACTGGCCGGGCGGCGTTCGCCGCGGTTGTCCGGGGCGAACGGCCGGGCCGGCGGCGGGTCTTCGCCGGCGATCTGCAGCGGTTTGCCTTCCTGCGCCATCATGGCCAGTGCAGCAGCGACTTCCTCGGCGCTGACGTTCTGTTCCTCGGCGATCTGCGAGACGATGTTGGCGAAGAAATCGAGGCCTTCGGCATTGAGCACTTCGGCCACCTTGGACTTGAAGTCGGCGACGCGCTTGTTGGTCACGTCGGCACGCGACGGCAGGGTCAGCGGGGCGATCGGCTGACGCGTGGCGCGCTCGATGGTGCGCAGCATGCGGATTTCACGCGGTGCGACGAACAGGATGGCGTTGCCGTTGCGGCCGGCACGGCCGGTACGACCGATACGGTGTACGTAGGCTTCGGTGTCGTACGGGATGTCGTAGTTCACGACGTGGCTGATGCGCGGTACGTCGATGCCGCGGGCGGCCACATCGGTGGCGATGACGATGTCGAGCGCACCGGACTTCAACTGTTCGATGACGCGTTCGCGCATCTGCTGGTTGAGGTCACCATTCAGGGCGGCGGCGGCATAGCCGCGGGCGTTCAACTTGTCGGCGAGTTCGACGGTGGCGGTCTTGGTGCGTACGAAGATGATCGCCGCGTCGAAATCGTCCTCGACCTCTAGGATGCGGGTCAGCGCATCGAGCTTGTGCATGCCGGAAACCTGCCAGTACACCTGGCGGATCGCGGCGACGGTAGCGGTGGCGGCCTTGATCTTCACCTCACGCGGCTCGACCAGGTACTTCTGGGCGACGCGGCGGATCTGTTCCGGCATGGTGGCCGAGAACAGCGCAGTTTGGTGCTGTTCCGGGGTGTGTTCGAGAATCCATTCGACGTCGTCGATGAAGCCCATGCGCAGCATTTCGTCGGCTTCGTCGAGAACCAGGGTCTTCAGATTGTCGAGATTGAGCGTCTTGCGTTCCAGATGGTCCATGACGCGGCCGGGGGTGCCGACGATGACGTGGGCGCCGCGTGCCAGTTGCTTGAGCTGGATGGTGTAGCTCTGGCCGCCGTAGATCGGCAGCACGTGAAAGCCGGGCAGGTTCTTGGCGTAGCTCTGCAGCGCTTCGGCGACCTGGATGGCCAGTTCACGCGTCGGCGTCAGGATCAGGGCCTGCGGCTTCATGAGCTTGACGTCGATGGTTTCCATCAGCGGCAGCGCGAAGGCAGCGGTCTTGCCGGTGCCGGTTTGCGCCATGCCGAGAATGTCGTGACCGTCGAGCAGGATGGGAATGCACTGGGCCTGGATCGGGGACGGAGTTTCGTAGCCGATTTCGGCCAGGGTGTTGAGAAGCGATGTGCTTAGGCCGAGATCGGCAAAGCTATCAGCGGGAGATGTCATGCTGTTTCCTTTCGACGCCGCGACTTGCTTTTATCTGCTTGCGGCGTGTATGCCCGATGGTCGGGCGACCTGAGTTCCCCTGACGCAGCTATGCCGAGGGGGCGATTCAATGGTGAGACCTGCAAAGTGAACTGCAAACGAGGGGTAAGGCGGTAGCTGCTCGGGAGCCCTGCGGGCGATGGATCAACGCATTGATATTATTAGTTTACTCTATTTTTGCTTGTCCGGAAACCGGAACTGCGTGTGATTGCTGCAGGATTTGCCTTCATCGATACATCGGCGCATCATTTATCGGGATAAAAATACATTTATTCCGCCGCGATGACTTGTTTCGCGGGCAGGAAGAAGGGCGGAGAAAGCATCATTTCAGAATCAATCAAGCAGTCGTGGCTGGCACGGCGTTTTCAGTTCGGGTCGCTCAAATGGCGGCTTTGGATTCTGGCCTGTCTGCCGATGCTGGCTGTGCCGGTTCTCGGTGCCGCCATCTTTGTTCTTGGCAATGAGTATTTCGATCGTCTGCTGACCCACAAGATCGTCGGCGACTTGGCGATGGCGCGCAGCCATTTGACGCACATACAGCAAGAAACCCTGGTTTCGGCGCGAAGTCTGGCTGATTCGAAGCGAATGCGCGGACTGGTTTTGCGCCAGCCGAACGATGTTCCCCTTGGGGAAGTCCTGGCGTCGCGTCAGGATAATGTCGGTTTCGACTTCCTCGCCATCCTCGATCCGCAAGGGCAGGTGTTGGCTGCCAGCGATGTGCTGGCGGCCGGTGACGGCTATGTCGACCTGAAGGTTTTACGCGAAGCGCAGGTCAGCGGCGAAGGGCAGGTGGGTCTGGAAGTGGTGGCGAGTGAAAAACTGGCACGGCTGGGGCAGGATTTGCCCGTGCGAGCCCGTTTTTCGCTGATCGAGACGCCGATGGCTGCGCCATCCGAACGTCAGGTTGAGGATCGCGGCGTGGTCGTGGTCGCCGCCGTGCCTATGCGCGATGAAGCCGGGCAAGTGGTGGCGATGGTGGTCGGTGGCCTGTTGCTCAATCGCGACGAGCGATTCGTCGATTATCTGTCCGACATTGTCATGGCCAGTGGCCTGCGGCAACTGGGTGCCAACGGCATGGTCACGATGTTTCTCGGCGATGTTCGGATTGCCACCAGCGTGCGGCGTGAAAATGGCGAACGGGCGGTTGGTACCCGTGTATCGCAAGCCGTCAAGGAGGCTGTTTTTGATCGGGGAGAAACCTGGATCAGGCGGGCCTTCGTCGTCGATCACTGGGCCCTGACCGCCTATGAGCCCCTCCTTGGCTACGGTGGCGAGCGGATCGGCATGCTTTATGTCGGCATCCCGGAAGCACCTTTCGTGGCTTTCCGTTGGAAGGCGATAGGTCTGGTTTTTCTTTCGCTGCTGGCTTCCGCGTTGATTGGAACCTGGCTTTCGTGGCGTCTGGCGCGCGGTATTCTGAATCCCTTGGCAACGCTCGAGAAGGCGATGCGTGCCGTGAGCACGGGCGATCTGGGGGCGCGTGTCGGCGAGTTGCCTGGCGATGACGAATTGGCTCGGCTTGGCATGCTGTTCGACCGGCTGCTTGATACGATCAGCCAGCAGACCGGTGCTTTGCGCCAGTGGGCCGAAGAGCTCGACATCAAGGTGGCGCAGCGTACCCGGGACTTGGCGGAGGCCAACGACGCGCTGGCGCTGGCTCGCGATGTCGCGGAACGGGCAAATCAGTCGAAAAGCTCCTTCCTGGCCAACATGAGTCATGAAATCAGGACGCCGATGAACGCCATCGTCGGCTTGACGCATCTGTTGCAAAAGGAAATATCCGATCACCGCCAGATCGAGCGGCTCAAGAAGATCGGCGATGCGGCACATCATCTGCTCTCCATCATCAACGATATTCTCGATATATCGAAAATCGAGGCCGGGAAGCTGCATCTGGAATACAGCAGCTTCGACATGGAAAAGGTTTTCGATTCCGTTTGCGATATGACCGCCGAGCGGGCCAGTGCCAAAGGTATCGAACTGGTTCGCGACGTTTCGCCGGACTTGACCGGGGTCTTTCAGGGGGATGCCTTGCGGCTTGGTCAGGTGCTGCTCAATTTTGTCGGCAACGCGGTCAAGTTCACCGAGCATGGTTCGATCATTGTTCGTGCCGGCTTGGTCGAGGATGGCGGAAATCAGGTCGTTGTCCGTTTCGAGGTGAAGGATACCGGCATCGGTATTCCCGCCGATGTCTTGGGGCGCCTCTTTGCTCCTTTCGAGCAGGCAGATGGCTCGATTAGTCGCAAATATGGCGGTACCGGGCTCGGCTTGACCATCAGTCGGCGTCTGGCCGAAATGATGGGCGGGGCAGTCGGTGTCGAGAGTGCGCCCGGAGAGGGAAGCTTGTTCTGGTTTACCGCGCGTTTGGGTCGCGATGGAAGCTGCTTGCCGGTACGTCCACCTTTGTCATCTCTGGTCGGGCGGCGGGTTTTGGTGGTCGATGACCAGCCTGAGGCACGCCAGGTTCTGGCCGACATGTTGTCTTTGCAGGGCATGCTGCCCGAGCAGGCGAGCAGCGCGGAGGAGGGGCTGGCGAGTATTCAGGCGGCGGACGGCTCAGGGCGGCCATTCGATATTGTTTTGTTTGATTGGCGTATGCCGGGCATGAGCGGATTGGAGGCGGTCGAGCAGTTGGGGAGGCTCGCACTGGGGCGTCGTCCATCCCATTTTCTGGTGACGGCGTATGACAGCGAGCTGGATAGAACGCGTTGCGCGGCGGCGGGCGTGCGCTCCGTGTTGGTCAAGCCGGTGTCGGCGTCGAGTTTGTACGAGAGTCTGCTTCACTTGGTCGATGCGGCTGCCCTGGGCGCGGTGCCCGCGGATTCCTTCGCGCTGGAACGGCGCTTGATCGAAGGTCATGCCGGGCAGCGCATCTTGCTGGCCGAAGATAACGAGATCAACCGCGAGGTGGCCATCGAACTGCTATCTGCAGTCGAATTGGAGGTCGATGTCGCGGTCAATGGCGCCGAGGTGCTAAAGAAGCTTGAGGAGCAGTCTTACGCTTTGATTCTGATGGATGTCCAGATGCCGGTCATGGATGGTTTGGAGGCGACACGGCGCCTGCGTCAGTTGCCGGCATCTGCCGAAACGCCGGTTCTGGCCCTGACCGCCAACGCCTATGGAGATGACGTCGACGCTTGCCTGGCGGCTGGCATGAATGCGCATGTTGCCAAGCCGGTCGATCCGGACTTGCTTTATGCGGCCTTGCTCGAGTGGTTGCCCAAGGGCGGCTGAATCGGCCGTCCGTCTTGCGATGAACGGGGCTGCCTAAGGCTGGCCAGTTCTTCGGCGCTGAAACCGGCAGCCAGTCGCGCCTCGGTATTCATGCTGGCTTGCGGCCAAGGCGCGTTGAAGCCGTCAAGCAATTGGCGGTAGGTTTCCTCGGCAGGCAGCTGGCGTTCGGCACATAGGTGGCGGAACCAGCGGTCACCCAGTCCGACGTGACCGATTTCATCGCGCAGGATGACGTCAAGGGCTTGTGCCGACTCATGGTCGCCACAAGCCTCCAGGCGGCGCTGGATCGGCGGGGTGGCGTCGAGGCCGCGGGCCTCGAGCAGGCGGGGTACGAGGGCCATGCGAACGAGAACGTCGCCGCTGGTCTTTTCGGCCATTTCCCACAAGCCCGCATGGGCCGGAAAATCGCCGTAATCGTGATCGAGTGAGCGCAGACGCTGACGCAGCAGCTCGAAATGCATGGCTTCTTCAGCCGCGACAGCGATCCAGTCGGCGTAATACTGTTCGGGCATGTTACGAAAACGTGCCGCGTGGTCGAGCGCCAGATTGATCGCGGTGAACTCGATATGGACGATGGCATGCAAGAGACGGGCGCGGCCTTCCGGTGTTTTGGGATTGCGCTGCTCGACCTCTTTGGGTTGGACCAGTTCGGGCTGCTCAGGCCGGCCGCAGCTGAGCGCGACCGGAGCGGGGTGTCGGCAGTCCAGTTTGCCGGCTAGCCAGTCGCTGGCCAGCCTTTCGGTCAGGGAAATCTTGGTGTCGATGTCGCTGGCGGCGAGCGCCGCTGCCAGCGCGACAAACAGCGAAGTACTCATGGTGCGGGGTTGGTGTAGCGGAGATGGATGGCGTCGATCGCGTCGAGGACGGGTTGTGGAATCGGGGTCAGCGCCGCCGGCAGGGTTTCCTTCAATTGCAGCAGCGAGGAGGCGCCGATGATGTTGCTGCTGACAAACCAGCGCGACCGCACGAAGCCAAGCGCCAATTGGGTCGGCGTCAGACCATGTTGGCGGGCAAGTTCGGCGTAGGCGGCAACGGCGGGCTGGACGTTTGGCTTGGTGTAGCGCTGACCGAACGCCGGCCACAGCTTGAGTCGCCCCGGAGCGTCCGGGTCATCGTGGTACTTGCCGCTGAGCAGGCCGAAAGCAAGTGGCGAATAGGCCAGCAAGCCGATCTGCTCGTGGTGGCAGACCTCGGCCAGGGCGCCTTCGAAGCTGCGGTTGAGCAGGTTGTAGGCGTTTTGTGTGGAGACGATGCGAGGCAGCTTCAACTCGTCCGAGAGGCGGAGGAATTGCATGATGCCCCAGGGGTGCTCGTTGGATACGCCGATGCAGCGGATCTTTCCCTCAGCGACCAGTTCCCCCAGTGCTTCGAGCTGTTCCCGGATGGGCGTGCAGGCGCGCTCGTTGGCGGGATTGAATTGCCATTGCCCGAACATGGGCTGGTTGCGCTCGGGCCAGTGCAACTGATAGAGATCGATGTAATCTGTTTGCAGGCGTCGCAAGGAGCCTTCGACGGCGGCGCGGATATTGGCCCTGTCCAAGGCCGCGGGGCCGCCGCGAATCCAGTCGAGATTGCGGCTTGGGCCGGCAACCTTGGTTGCGATCAAGATCTTGTCACGCGACTGGCGAGTCAGCCAGCGGCCGAGAATGCTTTCCGAGGCACCGTAGGTTTCCTTGCGGGCCGGGACCGCATACATTTCTGCGGTATCGAAAAAGTTGACCCCGGCGTCGAGGGCGTAGTCGAGTTGGGCATGGGCGTCGGTTTCGCCGGTTTGTTCGCCGAAGGTCATCGTGCCCAGGCAGATTTCCGGGATGGCGATTGGGCTGCGACCGAGCGGGTTCAGTTTGATATCGTGCATGGTGGTTCCGTCAGGGCTGCGTGCAGAGCACGCCGTAGATCAGGTAGGGGCGGTTCATGGTTTCATCGAATCCGGCCGGGACGATGGCCAGGCAATGATCCGCTGGTGGTGGGGAGTGCTCCAGCACCCAGGCGCTGGCTGCGGCAAAGGCTTCGTCGAAACTGCCGAACAGGACGTGGCGTTCGCAGGCGCGAATGGGCAAGAATTGCCCGGTGGTCTTGTCGAGCAGGGTATCGCAGTCGAGGCGTTGGACAGCGAAGCCGACGGCTTGGCGAGGGAGGGGCAGGTCCGGAAGGGAAAAGGGGTCGCCGAAGCTATCTGCGGGTAGGGTGTTGTTGGGCATGCCACATTTTAGCGGCAAGCATCGTCTGGTGACGTTGCCTTGCATTGGGCGGAGTGTGCCGCGTGTTAGAATACAAGGCTGTAACGATAACTTAACAGGACGGTCATGTTCGGACGGCTGATGCCCAGGGAGGGCAAGTATTTCGATCTTTTCAACGATCATGCGGCACTGATCGTGCAGGGCGGCAAGTCTCTCGCCGGGCTGATGGGCGCATTGATCGGAGCCACCGGCGAAGCGGAAAAGTTTGCCGAAGAAATCGATGTGATCGAGCGCAAGGCGGACGAAATCACCCATAGCACGCTGGCGCAGTTGCATACCTCGTTCATCACCCCTTTCGACCGTGACGAAATCCACCAACTGATCAACGGCATGGATGACATCCTCGACATCATTCAGGATGTTGCCGAGTCGATGGCCCTCTACGATGTGCATAGTGTGCCGCCTGAGGCCAAGGTGCTGGCTGACGTGACCGAACAGTGCTGCAGCGCCGTGCAAGCGGTCGTCAAATTGCTGCACAGCATGGAAAACGCGCCGGCCATCCTCAAGTACTGCCATCAGATCAACGAACTTGAATCCGATGCCGACCGTCTGTTGCGCGAGGCGATGTCCAAGCTCTTCCGCGAGGAGCCGGATGTCCGCCAGGTGGTCAAGATGAAGGAAATCTACGAATTGCTCGAATCCGTGACCGACCGTTGCAAGGACGTCGCCGGCACGATTGAGGCCATCGTTCTCGAAAACTCCTGAGCGGGCAGCTCGGTATGGATACCGTACATATCAGTCTCGGGGTCGTCGTCACCCTGGTTGTCGTCGCATTGCTGTTCGATTTCATGAACGGCTTTCACGATGCGGCCAATTCGATTGCCACCATCGTTTCTACTCGCGTGCTGAAGCCGCATCAGGCAGTGATCTGGGCCTCAGCATTCAATTTTCTTGCCTACTTCCTGTTTCAGCTCAAGGTGGCCAGCACCATCGGCAAGGGCACTATCGACCCCAGTATCGTCGATCACTACGTGATTTTCGGCGCCTTGGTCGGTGCCATCATCTGGAACATCATTACCTGGTATTACGGTATCCCGTCCTCGTCGTCACATGCGCTGGTCGGCGGCCTGGTCGGAACAGCTCTCGCCAAGGCGGGGATCGATGGCCTGATTACCGCTGGCGTGCTGAAAATTATCGCGTTCATCTTCGTTGCCCCGTTTTTGGGCTTCTTTATCGGTGGCGCCTTGATGGTCAGTGTTTCCTGGATCTGTCGAAGGATGGCGCCGCGCAAGGTGGACAAGTACTTCCGGCGTCTGCAGTTGCTTTCTGCGGCAGCTTATAGCCTCGGTCATGGCGGCAATGACGCGCAGAAGACAGTCGGCATCATCTGGATGCTGCTGATTGCTGCAGGCATGTCCGATCCGCATGCCGCCATTCCCGGCTGGGTGGTTTTCGCCTGCTATTCGGCGATGGGCCTTGGCACGATGTTCGGCGGTTGGCGGATCGTCAAGACCATGGGCAACCGCATCACCAAGCTCAATCAGGCGCGCGGTTTCTGCGCCAACAGCGGTGGTGCGATCACCTTGTTCATGGCTACTGCTTTGGGCGTGCCGGTGTCGACAACCCATACGATTACCGGCGCGATTGCCGGTGTCGGTTCTACCCGTGGTGCCCGTCGCGTGCGCTGGGGTGTGGCCGGCGGCATCGTTTGGGCATGGATCCTGACCATTCCCTGTAGCGCGGCGATGGCCGCCATCGCCTGGTATATCGGGCACCAGGTCCTGTAGGGATGAAAGTGCTGCTTTACCTTGTCCTGCTGGCGGTGCTGGCAGGACTGGTCTGGCAGTGGCCGATGCTCTGGGAGCTCGCCGTGGCTGGCGCCATCGGCGGGGTTTACTGGATTTTCTTCCGGATTCCACCGTCCGCAGACGGTGATCAGTCAAAGCTCGATTAAGCCGGAATATCGGGCACCAGCATCGCTTCCAGCAGCAGGATACGATCCTTCAGTGCCAGTTTGCGCTTCTTGATCCGGCGTACCAGCAGTTCGTCCGGCGGCGGATTTTCAATCAGATGCAGAATGACCTGATCCAGGTCGCGGTGTTCAACCTGCAATTCCTGAATCTGGTGACGTATGCCGATCAATTCCTCGTCGGTCAAGGGTTGGAGAGCCATGGAGTGTTCCTGACAACTAGCGATGTTTTGCTAGAATAACCCGAACAGACAACGGAGGAGAGAGAAATGCAACATCATGTGATCGTGTCTTTCGGTCGGGACAAGGAATTCGATTTCAAGGTCTTCGGCGGTACGCCGGCCGACGAGGCGCGACAGTGGTTCGATCATGAGTTTACGGTGCTGGAATGCGACGTGGCGACCCCGACTGGCAAGATCCTGGCGGTCGACCGTATTCTCAGCGTTGCCAAGTATGCCGGTGAAGACCGCTTCCGCGATCAAAAAACCTGGGCGGAGCAATTCGCCAAATACACTGCGGCCATCCTCGGACGGGAACTGATCCGTGTCGACGTCGAGCATTACAGTATCGGCTATTGATGAACAAGGCGTTTGTCAGGGAAAGCGACAGCGATGACGAAGAGGAGCTTGAAGCGTCGCTGCAGCTGCCCAGCGGTACCCGCAATTACATCACGCCGGGCGGTCACGCCCGACTGAAGTCCGAACTCGAGCACCTGGTCAAGCGCGAGCGGCCGCATGTCGTCGAAATTGTCGCCTGGGCCGCATCGAATGGCGACCGTTCGGAAAACGGCGACTACATCTACGGCAAACGTCGCCTGCGCGAGATCGACCGGCGTATCCGCTTTCTGACCAAGCGCCTGGATATCGCCGAGATCGTCGACCCGCTGCGGCAGGGTGACAATGACCAGGTTTTTTTCGGGGCCCGGGTGACGGTGGCCGATGCCGATGGCGTCGAAAACACCTATACCATCGTCGGTGTCGATGAAACCGATGTCGCGGCCGGGAGGATCAGTTGGGTGTCGCCACTGGCACGGGCGCTGATCAAGTCGCGCGAAGGCGATACCGTGCGTTTTCAAAGCCCGCTGGGCATGCGGGAAATCGACATTCTCGAAGTCAAGTACGCCGCGATCGATTGATCAGCGTGGCAGCAGGTGACTTTCGCCGTGCTTGAACAGCCAGATGCGATCCGTCGCCAAACCATGATTTTCCAGTGCAGCGGCCAGGTCAATCGGTGGCTGGTCGAAGGCCTCCTGGGTCAATTCGAATGTTCCCCAGTGCACGCCAATCCCCTGACGAGCGTCGACATCTAGCAGGATGCGTACGGCGTCGTCGGGATTGACGTGCTGTGGCGCCATGAAATCGCGGGGCAGGTAAGCGCCGACCGGAACGGCCAGCAGATCGACCGCGCCGAGGCGGCGGCGAATCTCCTGGAAATCCGGCGAATAGCCAGTATCGCCGGTGTAGAGAAAACGCCAGACTGGCTGCCGGGTCTCGCGCCATTCGATCGCGAAGCCGCCCCACAGACTGGCGTTGGCATCGAACAGGCTGCGCTTGCTCCAGTGCTGAGCCGGCGTGAAATGCAGGCGCAGGGGTGGTGTATCGAACGCATCCCACCAATCCATTTCGCGAACATTCACAATGCCGCGCTCGGCAAACCAGCTTTTGACACCGAGTGGGACGACGAACAGCGGATTCTGCCCGGCCGCCACCAGGCGGTCGATGCTGGCAGCATCGAGGTGGTCGTAGTGATTGTGCGAAATCAGCACCAGATCGATCGGCGGCAGCTCTTCCGGCCGAATCGGCGCGGGGACCCGTCGTTTGGCCGAGAGCCAGCGATTGGGCCCGGCGAAGTCGGAAAACTGCGGATCGATCAGGATGTTGCGGCCGGCAATCTGCAAGAGTAGCGAGGCATGGCCGAGCCAGGTCAGGCGCGGTTGCTCGGCGGGCTGGCGCAGGCTGGCCGGGTCGAGCGGCTGCGTCTGTTCGGCGATGAATCGGGCGTAACCGCCTTGCGGCTCGGCCAGCGGTCGAAAATCGCCGCGCAGGTTGCGCCGGAGAATTTCGTACCAGGGTTTGTCGCCGAGGCGCAGGTCCGGATCATTGTTGATGAAGCCATCCGGCCGGTGATGCGGCTTGCTCGGGTCGTAATAGGGATTGGTTGTGCCGCAACCGGCAAGCAGCAGGCAGAGGGACAAACCCAGGCTGATCAGCGTCTTCATACTCAAGCGCCCCGGATCGATTCGCGGCGGGCCAGGCCGAGCTTGGCCGAGCGCTCGATCTTCTGGGCGAAGCTGGGAAAGTCGAGGTGGAATTTGGCGCGCAGTTCCTTGGCGTGGTTGTGCAGCCAGCGCCAGCGCGGTTCGAAGTAGCGGATCTTGAAGGCGAGCAGCACGTGGTTGCCGTCTTCGGGCACCGAAAAGACGATCACCTGGTCGTCGAAGACCTGCATCGCATCGCCGATCAGGCCGACATAGCTGTCTTTCTCGCCGGCCAGATTGACCACCAGCACGCCGTTGCCCGACAGCTTGGCATAGATGCTTTCGAGAAATTCACGATTGGCCAGGGCCGGCGCGAAGCCGGTTTCGTCGAAGGCATCGACCATCACGACATCGATGCCTTTTTCCGCCCCGGCCAGGTACTCGGCACCATCGCCCTCGATGATCTGCAGTCGCGGACCATCCGGTGGCAGCATGAAAACGTCGCGGAAAGCGATCACATCGG
Source organism: Rhodocyclales bacterium GT-UBC (assembly GCA_003583745.1). Taxonomy (GTDB): domain Bacteria; phylum Pseudomonadota; class Gammaproteobacteria; order Burkholderiales; family Rhodocyclaceae; genus Azonexus. The sequence continues at coordinate 38,029 of QXPY01000014.1, forward strand.
GATCGATGTCGACAGCGGTGAACTGTACCGACGGCATGCGCGTGTAGCAAAATTTGACCAGGGAACCGCCGCCCAGGCCGATCAGCACGATGCGCTTGGGGTGCGGGTTGAAGAGTAGGAAGCTCATCATCTTCTGGGTATAGCGCAGGTCGAGGTCGTTCGGCGCCTTGAGACGCATGGCGCTCTGCATCAGCCGGGTGTTGAAGTAGAGGTAGCGGCGTTCGCCATCGTCGATGACGAAGGGCTTGGGATAGCTTTCGTCGAGCAGTTGGGCGCGCAGTTCGCCGGCGCGGGCCCATGCCGGTTCGTGGAGCAGGACCTTGCCGCTTTCGGTTTCGAAAGGGCTGGGCATTTCAAACAGGGTGGGGAGATTGCGTTGGCTTGCGGCTGGGTTCATGGCAGCATTTTACCGTTTGCCACCCGGGAGTTTCGCTTCATGCCACGTCAGGCCGTTCCGCTCGCCAAATCCTATCTGCTGCTTAATCATGGTCCGGTCACCCTGGTCAGCAGCGCTCATGCCGGTCAACGCAACGTGATGGCCGCCGCCTGGGCGATGCCGCTCGATTTCGACCCGCCCAAGGTGGCGGTGGTGATCGACAAAAACACGCTGACTGCGGCCCTGGTCAATGGCAGTGGTGAGTTCGTGCTGAATGTGCCGTCGCGTGCGCAGGCCGACCAGGTGCTGGCGGTCGGCTCATGCAGCGGCCGCGATGGCGACAAGTTTGCTGCCCTCGGCTTGACAGCCGAGGTCGGGACGCAGGTAGCGGCACCGCTGGTCGATGGCTGCCTGGCCTGGCTGGAGTGTCGAATTTTGCCCGAAGCGCATCACCAGCAAACTTACGACCTCTATGTCGCCGAAGTGCTCGCGGCATGGGCGGATTCGAAGGCCTTCAGCAATGGGCGCTGGCATTTTCCGGATGCGATGCAGCGCACTATCCATTACGTCGCAGGTGGCGAATTTTTCTCGACCGGGGAGGCGTTCGCAGCGAAAAAGGTGCGGTGAGGCAAAAAAGAGAGTCGGTGGGTTGGTGGTGTCGATGTGTTATCATTTTTAACAAATAAATCATTTGTGATATAGTTTTCTCTCGCCAACCGAGGAGTGACCCATGATTGCCCGCCTGATCAGCCTTTGCCTTGCCACCCTGTTGAGCCAAGTCGTTTCGGCCGAAGAAGTCGTTTATCGTTTTTCGCCGGTGAATCAATGGGATATCAATAAGACTGCAGCTTATTGGAATCCGATCATCCAATACGTTTCGGAAAAAAGCGGCGTCAAGCTGCAATTGAAAATTGGCCGGACATCGGCCGATACGACCAGCTATGTATTGGCGCAGGAGGTCGAATTCATCTTTTCCAACCATATGTTCAGCCCGGAGCGGGAGGGCTTGGGTTGGAAAGTGTTCGGGCGCCGGAACGCGCCGCACCTGCAGGGGCAAATCGCGGTTCCGGCGGATTCGCCGATCACGAAAATCGACGAGTTGAAAGATCAGGAAGTCGCCTTCGCCGGTCCGGAGGCATTCATCGGCTACAAGGTGCCATACGCCTATCTGCTGTCCAAGGGCGTACCGGTCAAGGCGGTCTTTGGTGGCAACCAGAATGCGGCGATTACCCAGATGTTTGCTGGCAAGGCGAAGGCAGTGGGCAGCAACTCGATGTTGATTGAAGGTTACGCCAACCGCGAAGGCAAGAAATTCCGTATCCTGTGGACCTCGGAGGGCTATCATGACCTCGCACTGATGGCCTCCTCGAAAGTGCCGGACAAGGACTTCAAGGCGGTCGAGGCGGCATTTCTGTCCATGCACAAGGATGCTCGTGGCAAAGAGGTCTTGCACAAGGCGTCGCAGGAGGTAGGCCTGGGGGTCGATGCCTATTTTATTCCGGCTACGGGCTCGGACTATGCTGCATACCGCAAGTTTTACCAGATAGCGCCGGCCTCGCTACGTTGATTGTTTGAATTGAGATTTTGCTGAAATTTTCCCGGCTTCTGCCGCGCTCTTTGGTAGCGCGGATTTACGCGCTGTACACGGCGGCCATGCTGCTGTTCGTCGTGCTTGGCCTAACCTTGTTTTTCAAGTACCAGTTTGCCCAGGAACTGGAGAGCGCGCAGCAGTCGGCGACGATGCTGATCGAGGTGACGGCGCAGACTATTTCGGACAGCGCGGTGATCGGCGATTACGACACCATCAAGCGTACGCTCGACAAGTCCATACTCGGTTCGCAATTCGCCAAGGCATCGTTCATCGACCTGAGTGGAGGCGCGATTCGCAGCGAAAACCTGACGCCGCCTATCGTGCCGGCACCGGCAGGTTTGCGTGCCTTTCTGGCTGAACAGTTGCTGGAGGTCAACCGGGTGATCTCGGTCGGCGGACGGGACTATGGCGTCCTGCGCCTGGAATTCGATATCGATTCGATGGCCAGCGACCTCTGGCTGCTTTTCCGCAATGCCCTGCTATTTACGGTGATCGGCCTGTCGGTCGGTCTCGCCCTGATCTGGTTTCCCTTGAAACGCTGGCTCGGCGCACTGGATCAGGCACGTATCTTCGGTGCCGGAGCCAGTCGCTTGCAGCCATCGGACGTCGAGGCCTTCATCGCCGATCTGCCGCTTGAGTTTCGTCCGATGTTCGAAGTCCTAGAGCAAAATGCGGCCCGGCTCGGCGACGAATTGGCGACGCGGGAAAAAGCCCTGGTTTCACTGCGGGAAACCCTGCTCGATCTGGAGGCCTTGCCAGAGCAAGCCAGCGGCCGTCGTCCCGATGACATCGAGGCCTTGACTGCCGCGATCAGCCGCCTGGTCAGCGAGCGCGAGGCCAGTCGCCAGGACATGGTGCTGGCCCGCGATGCCGCCGAACGTGCCAGTCGTGCCAAATCGGAGTTCCTGGCCACGATGAGCCACGAGATCCGGACACCGATGAACGGCATCATCGGGATGACCGATTTGGCGCTCGATACCCAACTGACCGAAGAGCAGCGGGAGTATCTGGGGATCGTCAAGGCTTCGGCCGATGGGCTGCTGACCATCATCAACGACATTCTCGATTTTTCGAAAATCGAGGCCGGCAAACTCGATGTGGAACATATCGGCTTCAACCTCTACAGCCTGATTTCCTCGTTGCTCAAGCCGCTCGCCATCCGGGCCGAAGAAAAGGGGCTCGAATTACTGTGCGACATTGATGCCGGCGTTCCGCATCACGTGGTTGGCGATCCCGGACGCTTGCGGCAAATCCTCATCAATCTGCTGAACAACGCCATCAAATTCACCGAGGCCGGCGAAGTCGAATTACGCGTGGTATGCGATCCGGCCAGTGAGAATGGCCTGCCGGGCATCCGCTTTGCCGTGCGCGATACCGGAATCGGGATTCCGCTCGACAAGCAGCGGGCGATCTTCGAGGCGTTTTCGCAGGAAGATAGTTCGACGACCCGCCGTTTTGGCGGTACCGGCCTGGGTTTGACCATCTCCAGTCGGCTGGCCGAGTTGATGGGCGGGCGTATTGGTGTAGACAGCCAGGCCGGGCGCGGCAGTACCTTTCATTTGACCTTGCCCTTGGCTGCCGAACGGCGCGAACCGGAAGCGCCACCCAGCCGGGTGGTCTCCGGCAAGCGCGTCCTGGTGGTGGACGATAACGCGGTGAATCGGCGCGTTTTGCGCGAAATGCTGCTGCGCTGGGGGCTGCATGTCGACGAAGCCGCCGACGGTGCGGACGCTTTGGCTGGGGTCATGGCAGCGCGAGCGCACCCGTTCGATCTGCTGATCGTCGATTACCACATGCCGGGCATGGATGGCTTCCAGTTCATCGAGGCCTGTCGTCAGCAGCAATTGCTGGCCGACGAGAAGATCATCATGCTGTCGTCGGTAACCGCACCGGGGCAGGGCGCGCGTTGTCGCGAATTGCAGATCTGCGCCTATCTGACCAAGCCGGTGGATCAGGAGGAGCTGCTCGAAGCGATCCAGGTCCTGTTCGGGCAACCGCCCAAGTCGGTCCGCAAGGAAGCGGCTGCCCTGGTTACCCGGCATTCGCTAAAGGAAAATCGCCAGAGTCTCAACATCCTGGTGGCCGAGGACAATCTGGTCAATCAGCGCTTGATCGACGCCTTGCTGGGCAAGCTGGGACACCGGGTGTGCATTGCCGAAAACGGCAAGGTGGCGGTCGAGCGCTATCTTGAGGATAGTTTCGACATCATCCTGATGGACATGCAGATGCCCGAAATGGGCGGGCTAGAGGCGACCCAGTTGATTCGCCAGCATGAAGCAGCCGGCCTGCTCAAGCGCATCCCGATCTACGCGCTGTCTGCTGCGGCCATGCCGGAGGACAGGGAGCGCGGTCTTGAGGTCGGCGTCGATGGTTATCTGACCAAGCCGATCAATCGTGCCGAACTGATCGATACCCTGAATCAGGTCGCTGCACCGCGGGCCGCCCTGCAGGATGAGATGAGCCGCCTGTACGGGAAGGTCCTGACCGCCTGCGATCAGGAAATCATCGCCATCATTGGCGAAAGCTATCTCGCTGCGGCCGACCGCGATCTGGACAAAATGTGCGAGGCGGCCGAGGCCGGTGACTGGGTTACGCTGGAACGCCTGGCACATACGCAGAAAGGTCTGTTGGCCACTTTTGGGGCGCAGCGCCTGGAAGCCCTGTTGATCGGGGTCGAGCAGGCGGCGCGGGCGCAACGGGGGGCAATGACTGAACTCAATCAGCTGGCCGTTGAATTGCCCGCTTTTTGCGCCGCGCTGGCGGCGCACCTGCAGACGGCTCAGCCGGGCTGAAATTTAGCGCGGGCCGCCGTATTCCTCGGCCAGTTGGTCGTAATGGGCGTGCGCTTCGCTTTCCTTCAGGGCGTCGGCATACCATTCCTGCATGGCTGGGTGGGCCAGCAGGGTGTCGCGATAGGCGGCGGCGACCGGCGGCAGGGCGACGTTGTAGATGTGCAGGCGCCAGACGATGGGCGCGTACATCGCATCGGCCACCGAGAAATCGCCGAACAGGTAGGGGCCGTCGCCCGTGGCGAAGCGACTGCGCGCCTCTTCCCAGATTTCAACGATGCGGTCGATGTCGCGCTGCACTTCCGGTGTCGCCGGCTTGCCCTTGAGCTTGAGCTTGAGGTTCATTGGCATGGCGGTACGCAGCTTGGCGAAGCCCGAGTGCATTTCGGCCGAAATGCTGCGCGCCCGGGCGCGGGCCCGGGCATCGGCCGGCCACATCTGCGGCCAGCGTTCGGCCAGGGTTTCGGCGATGGCGATGCTGTCCCAGATCTGGAAGCCGTCTTCATGCAGGCAGGGGACGCGGGCATTGCCGGCAATCGGCTTGAGGGCCGGGTTGTAGTCGCGGCCGGCGACCGAAACCATGTGTTCGGTGAAGGGAATGCCGAAATGCTTGAGCAGTAGCCAGGGGCGCAGCGACCAGGACGAGTAGTTCTTGTTGCCGAGATAGAGGTCGAACATCAGTTTCTCCTTAGGTGTTGGGGGCGGCCACCCGCCGGCGTGGCAAGCAATGCCAGATTAGCAAAGGGCGTTTCGACGCGGCTGGAAAACGTCATTCCAGCTGTCGCTTCGACCAGGGTCACGATGCCATCGCCCTCGATCAGAATACGACCGGCCGGGCTGCGCGCAGTTTCACCGCTGCGCAGATGATGATCGATGCCTTCCGTGCCGGCGGTCAGCCATAGGCCTCCTTGCTCGCAGTGGATGTCGAGTGGGCAACGGGCATCGAAGCGCAAGACTTCATCGGGATAGAGCAGGAAGCGGGCGTATGTCATCATGGCTGTCATCCTTCATGTATGGATTCAATGTACATCCTCGTCAGAAGGACTAAAAGCGATTTGATTTCCCATGATTGGTTAGGATTTCTAACATGAAAGCACTGCCTCCCTTGCCCGCTCTGCGCGCTTTCGAAGCGGTTGCCCGTTTGGGTAGCGTGGTCAAGGCGGCTGATGAGCTGCACGTCACGCATGGTGCCGTCAGCCAGCAGTTGCGCTCGCTTGAGGAACATCTTGGTCTCAGTCTGTTTCAGCGCCAGGGCAAGCGCTTGAGCATCACCGATGATGGCCGGATTTACGCCTTGCGGTTGCGCATGGCACTCGGCGACATTGCCAGCGCTACCGGCGACGTGCTGGCTTTACCCAGAGCCGACGAACTGATTGTCGCCGTCCTTCCATCCTTCGGTTCGCACTGGTTGGTCCGTCGCCTGCCAGCGTTCATGGCGGCGCATCCCCAGTTCAAACTGACCTTGCGGGCCAGCCTCGAATTGGTCGATTTCCAGGTCGATCGGGTCGATGCGGCGATCCGCATGGGGCCGGGCGGCTGGGAGGGCGTGTCGCAAAGTCAGCTCTTCGTCGACGATCTGGTGGCGGTAGCGGCGGCAGCCTTCAATGGCGGCCGCTTGCCGCGTACTCCGGCGGAGATCATCGCTGCGCCGCTGATCCGCTCGGTGGAGAGCTGGAGTGCCTGGCTGAACGCCGCCGGTTTGCCCGAGATGTCATTGCGCGGCCCGGTCTATAGCGACTCCAACCTGGTCATCGAAGCGCTGCGCCAGGGGCAAGGGGTGACACTGACCCGTCGTTCCCTGGTGCACGACTTGCTGCATACGGGCGAACTGGTGCAGTTGTCAGAGATCGCCGTGCCCTATCAGAACCCGTATTGGCTGATTTGGCCGGGGCGTAGCCAGGGCGCGGCCAAATTGCTGGCCTTTGGTGAGTGGCTGGGGCAGGAGGTCGAGCGTTACAAGGCGGAAATCGGTCGCTGAGCAGGGCAATCAGGCCATGCAGACGCTGTTGCGGCCGCTTTCCTTGGCGCGGTACATGGCCGAGTCGGCGCTCTTGGCGAGGCTGATTTCATCCCTGCCGTGTTCCGGGTAGATGGCAATGCCGAGGCTGCAGGAAATGTTCAAGCGATGGCCGTCGATCAGGAAGGGTTGATCGAGCGCCCGGCGAATTTTTTCGGCGAGGCCATGGGCATCGCTGATTTCCTGCAATTCGGGCATCAGGATGACGAACTCGTCGCCACCGATGCGGCCGACCGTATCCGAGGTGCGAACGGTTTCCTGCAGGCGACGTGCCACCTGTTGCAGGAGTTGGTCGCCAACCGCATGGCCGTACTGGTCGTTGATCGGCTTGAAATGGTCGAGATCGAGGAAGGCCAGCGATAGCCGCTCCTGGCGGCGGTTGGCGTTAGCCAGTGCCCGTTGCAGTCGGTCGCTGAACAGGGCGCGGTTGGGCAGGTCGGTCAAGGCATCGTGTTGCGCCATGTGCTGGATTCGGTCCTCGATCGCCTTGCGCTCGCTGATGTCGGTGATGGTGCCGATGATGCGCTCGGGCTGCCCATCGGCGGAACGGCTGACCGTCATGCCACGCGACAGCACCCATTTCCACTGGCCTTCGCCGGCGCAGACCCGGTATTCGGCAACGCAGCTGGCAGTGCCATCGGCCTGCTTTTCCAGACAGGCTTGCATGGCCCGTAGGGTGGGGATCAGGTCGTCGGGGTGGATGCGGCATTTCCACTCGTCGAAGCCGAAGGCAAGCCGGTTTTCGTCGTAACCCATGATCTCGCGCCAGCGTGCCGAAGTGACAATCTGCTGGCTTTCCCGGTTCCAGTCCCAGACGCCGTCACCGGCGCCCTCCAGGGCAAAGGCCCAGCGCTGCTCGCTTTCGCGCAGGTCGTGCGTCATGTTGGCAGCCAGCCGTAAAGCCCGTGCCCGCGTCGTACTCAGTTGCCAGGCGATCAGGGCCAGCAGAAGGCTGAAAACGATGCCGCAACCGGCGATCCATTCTTCGCCATTGCGTCCGAAGCGGCTGGCGAATGCATCCTGCGCCGTCAACGAGAGCAACCAGTTGTGGCCGGCGACAACCAGATACTCGTTGGCCGTCATGATGGCCGGCCGCTTGCCCCATTGGCTGGAGCGGGAGAGCAGGGCGGATTCGTCGGCTTCGACGCCATCGTAGAGGCTGAGCGCGAGGCCGGGTGGCAGCTCGCCGTAGAGACTGGCCATCAGGTCCTTCATCCGGAAAGAGGCAAACACCCAGCCTTGCAGGTTCTGGCGGCGTTGTTCGAGTTTTTCCAGGGGGCGGTCGCGGGCGTAGATCGGCAAATACATGATGAAGCCGGGCGATGCGGCGGGACCCGTTTCGGTCGCCAGGCGAACCTTGCCGGTGATCGAAGGCATGCCGGCATCGCGGGCGCGCGCCATGGCGACCTGGCGAACCGGATCCGACCAGGGGTCGAAGCCCGGCGGAGCCCGGTTCTGGCCGAGATCGGGTTCGCGCTGGATGACAGGGGTGTAGATTTCGCGCTCGCCCGGCGGGTCGATCCGGTAGTCGGTGTAACCTTCGTGCCGCATCCTGGCGAGGTGGGCCGCCTTGCGTTCGGCAGGTACGAATTCGATCAGGCCGAGTGCCTGCAGGCCGGATAGATTGGCATCGATCTGCAGGGCATTCACGTAGTCATGGAACTGGGTTCGATCCATCCTGCCGGTTGCCGCGACCATGCCCTGAACGCCGCGCAACATCTGGTCGTAGGCCGTCATGCGTTGATCGATGCGGCTGACCGCCTCACTCAAGGCGAAGTCGAAATGCGACTTGAGTTCCTGGCGGGCGGCCTGCCGTTCATGATCCCAGACCCACCAGGTCAAAGTCAGCGAAAAGGCCAGGATCAGTCCGGGAAGCAGGTTGGAGCGGGCACTGGACAATTCGGGCTCCGGGTTCAGAAATTGACCATGGCGGCAGCCTGGTCAGGACTGAAGTATTTTTCGAAGATGCGCCGTATGGCTCCGTCGTTGCGCATCTCGGTGACGAGGCTTCGCCATTTTTCCTGTTCCTCCGGCGACAAGGCTTTTTTCGACATGATCAGGCCATGGGGCACGGCCGGGTCGTTGAATTCGATGATACGGGTGAAGTCCCGGATTTTCCTTTCGTCGAGGGCAGGATAGTCGAAAGGCTCGATGATCATGCCCTGAATGTGGTTGAGCGTCATCGCCTGGTAGAGCGGCGCCAGGCCGCTGGCCTGGCTGACGCGGTTGGCCGATTGCAGTGTATCGACCAGGCGATTGGCGCTGTCACTGTAGCGAAAGCTGCGGATGACGCCGAGCTTGAGGGCTGGGTTGCGTTCGAAGTCGGCATGGCTCTGGATGCCGCTGTCCTTGCGCACGAGCAGGTAATACTTGTTGCTGAAATACCAGGCAAACGAGGCAAATTGCTCGCGGCTCGGGTTGCTGATGCCGGAGAGGCTGAAGTCGAGGGCGCCGGATTCGATCAACTGCCAGATGCGGGCCCGCGGCATCAGGCTGACCGTCACCTTGCAGCCGCTGCGGCGGATCAGCTCATCGGCGAAATCCTTGTCCACGCCGCTATTGGTATCGGCCGAATAGAGCAGGCCGTGGTCGTGCAGCGCCAGGGTGAGCGGGCGCGAGCAGTCCGGTCCGGCGCGGGCCGGGCCAGGGGAGAGTAGAAGGCTCATGAGGAGCCCGAAACAACAGAAAAGTGGCTTGCCTGGGCGCATGGTCGGTTCGTCGCTTTCTTCGTGCTGTTGCGAAGGTCTGACAGTGCAGTGGGGTGGAGAGTGCCCGCGAGTTTGCAAATATCGCGCAGTTTTGTGCCGTAATCGTGACGTATCGGCATTTTTTCCTATTTGATCGATATGGTGCGGCTTCGAGTATTCGGGTTATCCCGCACTGGCTGGCGAAGATTCGTCGCAATCTGCTCTTGAAATCCCATTGGTCATCCCCATCTCCGGCTGCACCTCATATTGGTTTGATTGGGAGTTTCAAGCATGTCCGAGTCTGCAACCGCAAATAACACGCAAAACCGCGAAACCCTGGGTTTCCAGGCCGAAGTCAAACAGCTGCTGCAGCTGATGATTCACTCCTTGTATAGCAACAAGGAAATTTTCCTGCGCGAGCTGGTTTCCAACGCTTCCGACGCCTGCGACAAGCTGCGTTTCGAAGCCCTGAACAACAGCGCGATGTACGGCGACGATGCCGATCTGAAGATCCGCATCTCCTTCGACAAGGCCGCCCGCACCATCACCATTTCCGACAACGGTATCGGTCTGAGTCGTGACGAGGCCGTGGCCCATCTGGGGACTATCGCCAAGTCCGGCACCAAGGAATTCTTCTCGGCGCTGACCGGCGACCAGGCCAAAGATGCCCACCTGATCGGCCAGTTCGGGGTCGGCTTCTACTCTTCCTTCATCATCGCCGACAAGGTGACGGTGGTTTCCCGCCGTGCCGGCCTCGATGCCAACCAGGCCGTGTGCTGGGAATCGGGCGGCGAGGGCGATTACACCGTCGAGATGGTCGAAAAGGCAACGCGCGGTACCGATGTCACGCTGCACCTGCGCGAAGGCGAGGATGAATTCCTCGGCGGCTGGAAGCTGAAGTCCATCATCCGCAAGTACTCCGACCACATCACGCTGCCCATCGTGATGAAAAAGGAAGAATGGAACCAGGAAAAGGGCGAGCAGGTCATCACCGACGAAGACGAGACCGTCAATCAGGCCAATGCGCTGTGGGTGCGCGCCAAGTCGGACATCACCGACGAGCAGTACAAGGAGTTCTACAAGCACGTCGCCCATGATTTCGAAGACCCGTTGGCCTGGACCCACGCCCGCGTCGAAGGCAAGCAGGAATACACCCAGCTTTTGTACATCCCGGCCCGCGCCCCGTTCGACCTGTGGGACCGCAACGCTCGCCACGGCATCAAGCTCTACGTGCGCCGCGTCTTCATCATGGACGACGCCGAACAGCTGATGCCGCTCTACATGCGCTTCGTGCGCGGCGTGGTTGATTCCTCCGACCTGCCGCTCAACGTTTCGCGTGAAATCCTGCAGCAGAGCAAGGATATCGACAGCATCCGCAGTGGTTGCACACGTAAGGTCCTCGGGATGCTCGAAGACCTGGCTGAGAACGACAAGGAAAAGTACGCCCAGTTCTGGACGGCCTTTGGTGCCGTGCTGAAGGAAGGCGTCGGCGAAGACTTTGCCAACAAGGAAAAGATCGCCGGCCTGCTGCGCTTTGCCTCGACCCACAACGACACGCCGGAGCAAACCGTGTCGCTGGCCGACTACATCGGCCGCATGAAGGAAGGCCAGGAGAAGATCTACTTCGTCACCGCCGATACCTTCAATGCCGCCAAGAACAGCCCGCATCTCGAAATCTTCCGCAAGAAGGGCATCGAAGTGCTGTTGCTCTCCGACCGTGTTGACGAGTGGGTGGTCGGCCACCTGACCGAGTTCGACGGCAAGCACCTGCAATCCGTCGCCAAGGGCGGCCTCGATCTCGGCAAGCTGGAAGACGAGGCCGAGAAGCAGGAAGCCGAAAAAGCCGCCGACGAGTACAAGGAACTGCTGGAGAAGGTGAAGGCCTCGCTCGGCGACAAGGTGAAGGACGTCCGCGTCACCTACCGCCTGACCGATTCGCCGTCCTGCCTCGTCTCCGACGAGCACGATCCGTCCGGCAACCTGGCCCGCCTGCTCAAGGCAGCCGGGCAGGCCGCACCGAACGTCAAGCCTATCCTCGAAATCAACCCGCATCACGTTGTCGTGCAGCGTCTGAAGTACGAGGAAAGCCGTTTTGACGACTGGGCGGCCCTGCTCTTCGAACAGGCCACGCTGTCCGAAGGCGGTCAACTCGACGACCCGGCCGGTTTCGTCAAGCGCATCAACGACCTGATGATGGCCCTGTCGGGCAAGTAAGGCTCAACCAAGGCATTGGCCGTGATTTGATTGCTCGGCCGGGCCTGTGCTTTGACAAGGCGCTGCGATTTCCGCAGTGCCTTTTTTATTTCTTGCCCATCCCGGAGGTTGGAGATTCGCGTGAAATCAGCTCGAGGATATTGCCATCCGGGTCGGTCAGGCGAAGGAGCAAGCGCTCGTCATCCAGTACTTCAATGATCCCGGCCGTATTCGGACTGACCTGCTGCACAAGCTGGTAATGAAAGAAAATGTCATCGACCGTGATCAGCAAGCTGCAGTGCGTTGCTTGGCCCGTTTCCTGACGGATTTCCAACTGCTGCTCGGGCAAGTGGTAGCTCAGTGTTCTCTCACGTCGATTTTGTGCGTCGGCGCTGCGCTGGAGCAGGTCGTTGTAAAAGCGTCGGGAACGAATCAGGCTGCTGACGGTGATCGATGCCAGGGGCTGAGTCTCAGGTAGTGTTTTTCTCATTGTCATGGGCTTCCTTTTGGACATTGCCCTGTGAAGGATCGGGGGATTTGTTTGTCATTATTGCGATAGGCGGCAGGCATGCTATGCCGCTACCGGCCGCTTGGGGAGAGGGCATTTTGACGCGCGACAATTTGTCGCATTTCGGCCGGTGGGCACAGCCAGTACCATTGCCCGGTTACAAGGCTTGTGCCGGCGATTCGGGGAATATGCCGCAGGCCTTATCTGGAGTGTTTCGAAATGGGTTTGTTTTCCGGGCTTGATCGCGGTGTGACACAGGTGGCGCGCCGACTCAGATCGGCCCTTCCTGGCGAACTGCTGCATCAGGCGGGTGAAGCCGGATTGGCGTGGCGAGTCGGCAAAGGCGTGCTGCGCCTCGACATGATGGCCGATGATGGTACCGCGGCATTTGCCAGCCTGGCCATTGCCGGCGATATCCTCGGTTGCGAAACCATGTTGTTCGGTGCCTATACCTTCAGCGCCGTCGCCCTGACGCAATGCGAACTGGCGCCCTGGCCGGAAGGCGATCCGGATGCAAGCGGCAGTTCGCTGCTTGAGTCGCTGGCCAATGCCCAGCGTCGTGCGGCCGAGATTGTTGCCTTGCGCGGCGGCCCGGCACTGGGTCGGGTGACCAGCCTGATCCGTCTGCTGGCCGATGGTGCCGGCAAGGTGGTCTTGCCGCCGCGGCAGGACATTGCCGAGATTACCGACCTGCGTTTCGAAACCATCTCGCGCATCATCAAGGGGCTGGAGCGTTCGCAGGTGCTGCTTCCGGTCAGGATCGAAGGCGTGCACGCCACCCGTGCCTATTCGGTCGCCAGCGGCATCCTGCCTGCCTAGTTTTCGGCGCGGCTGCGGCAATTTGTCGCAGCGCTGCGCAATGACAAACTGGTTACGATGCAGCCCGTCGTCAGCCGTGGGCTGGCCATCCTCCGATTACCTCGGTCCCGCCATGAAAAAAAATGCGCTGTTCGCTCTCTGCCTCGTGCTGGCGCTGGCTGCCGGCTTCGCGCTGGTCGGCTGGCCGGGTATGACGGGCCGCGATCCAAAACTGGCGGCCGGGGGCGATTTCGTCCTGCAATCGGCCGAGGGGCCGGTCGATTCCAAGGGGCTGCGCGGCAAGGTGTTGCTGGTCTTTTTTGGCTATACGCATTGTCCGGATCTCGCTCCTCTCGCCTTGTCTTCCAGTAGCCAGGCCTTCAACGCGCTGTCGGCCGAGGAACGCAGCCGGGTGCAAATGCTGATGGTTTCGGTCGATCCTGGCCGCGATACGCTGGCCCGCCTCAAGGAGTACACCGCTTTCTTTCATCCCGAAATGCTCGGTGTGACCGGCAGCGACGAGGCGGTGGCGCAAGTCGCCGGGGCTTTCGGTGCGGCCTACCGCCGGCAGCCGGCCCGGGAGGATGGTAGCTACGTCGTCGACCACACTGCCTCGACCTACGTGGTCGGGCCGGACGGCCGTCTGAGCGCGGTGCTCGAACTGGGCGCGCCGGTCGACAAGATCCTGTCCACGGTACGCGGCCTGCTTTGAAGCTGCGTAGCTCGCTGCTCGTTCTTTCCTTGCTCGGTCTTGGGCTGGCACTGCTCGGGCTGCTCTGGCTCGATGCCAGTCATCCCACGGATGCGGCGCGCCAGCAGCGCAGCGCCCGGCAGAAGCTGGCGGAGCGGCTTGGCCTGACCGATCTGTCGCTGTTCATGGAGGCCCGTTATACCCGCCATCCGTCGCAGGCCGACCTGCATGCCGCCCTGCAGGATCATCCCGCCGCCTTCGAACATTTTCCTTCCGGGGCCTTGTTGCCGCCGCCCGCCGTCCTGACTGAATCCCATGCGTATCTGGCTGGAAAAACAACTTCACCTGATTGATTTCACGCTGGCTTCGCTGGCCCGCCGCAAGAGCAAGAATATCGGCTTGCTGGCCGTCTATGCCTTGCTGGTCTTCGCCCTGGCCTCCGTCGGCCTGTTCGCCAATGCCCTGCGCAGCGAGGCCAGCTTCGTTCTGGCCAGTTCGCCGGAAGTGATCCTGCAGCGCCTGGTGGCGGGGCGTCACGACCTGATCCCGCCCGGCTACCTGGAGAAAATCGGGCGGATTCGCGGCGTGCAGAAGCAGGAAGGGCGCTTGTGGGGCTATTACTACGATGCCGTGGTCAAGGCGAATTACACCTTCATGGCTCGCCCGGCCGAGGAAATCGCGCCCGGCAGCATCGCCATCGGCGCAACGCTGGCCCGCTTGCGGGGGCTGGCGCCGGGCAATGTGATTTCCTTCAGGGCTTATGGCGGCAAGCTCTTTACCTTCCGTATCGCCAGCCTGCTGTCGCCAGATGCCGAGTTGCTCTCGGCCGACCTGGTCTTGCTTGCCGAGGCCGATTTCCGTGCCTTCTTCGACTATCCGGCCGGCCATTACACCGATATCGCGCTTTCGGTCGCCAATCCGCAGGAGGTGCGCAATATCGCCGGCAAGCTCAGCCAGGCCTTGCCGGATTCACGGCCGATCCTGCGCGAAGAGGTGTTGCGCACCTACCAGAGCATGTTCGACTGGCGCGAGGGCATCATGTTGACCATCCTGGCCGGGGCGATCTTCGCCTTCATCATCCTCGCCTGGGAAAAAGCGGCCGGGCTTTCGGCCGAGGAGCGCAAGGAGATTGGCATCCTCAAGGCGATTGGCTGGGAGACCGGCGACGTGATCCGGATGAAGTTGTGGGAGGGCTTGCTGGTCTCGCTCGCCGCCTTCCTGATCGGTTTCATCGCCGCCTACATCCATGTCTTTTATTGCGGCGCCTCCCTGCTTGAGCCGGTGTTGAAAGGCTGGTCGGTCCTTTATCCGCGCTTTACGCTGATTCCGGCGGTGGATGGCATGCAGGTGGCGAGCCTGGCCTTCTTCACCATCTTTCCCTACTGTGCGGCGGTACTGGTCCCCATCTGGCGGGCGGCGATTACCGACCCCGATTCGGTGATGCGCGCATGATCGAACTGCTGGCTGTCAAAAAAGCCTTCAACCAGGGGCGCAGCAACGAATACTGGGCCTTGAACGGTATCGACCTGCGGATCGAGGCTGGCCGGGTGACCGCCTTGCGCGGCCCCAGCGGTTCCGGCAAAACCACGCTGCTGACGCTGATCGGCTGCCTGGCACGACCGACCAGCGGCCGGGTACGGCTCAAGGGCGAGGATATTTCCGGTTTGCCCGAGCGTTTCCTGACCGAAATCCGTCGCCAGACCTTTGGCTTCATCTTTCAGCAATTCAACCTGATCAAAGGCTTGTCGGCGCTGGAAAACGTCATCCTGCCAGCCCTGCCGACCGGTCGTCCGCGCCGTGAACTGGTGGCGCGGGCCGAGGCGCTGCTCGCCCAGCTGCAACTCAGCCATCGCGCCGCGGCACGGGTGGAGTGGCTGTCCGGTGGCGAGCAGCAACGGGTCGCCATCGCCCGCGCCTTGATCAACGACCCTGAGGTCATCGTCGCCGACGAGCCGACGGCCAATCTCGATACAGTTTTATCCGGCGAATTCATGGTCATCCTCGAAAGCCTGAGCGCCGCCGGCAAGACGGTCTTGCTGAGCAGCCACGATCCCCTGGTGGTCGAGTCGCCGGTGGTGCATCGGGTCATCGCCATGCGCGACGGGCGCCTGGTCGATCTCTAGGCATGCTTTTCCAGCCCGCGATCATCGCCCTGTTGCTGGCCTCCGCCGTCGGCCTCCTGATGCTGCTGGCGAGCGCGCCGTTTGCCCTGCGCATCATCGCTCGCTGGGATATCCGCAGCGGTTCGGAGGCGCAGCTGGCGCTGGAGCGGGGGACTTACCTGCTGTCTACCGTGTTGAGTTTCATCTTCACGGTCCAACTGGCCAAGCTGCTGCTCTTCGTTTTCACTGCCGACCGCCTGGCCGTCATGTTCGTCGGTGCGATGTGCGCGGTCGGGACGCTGAACGTCAATGAGTACGGCTTTCCGGCGCTGCTCGGACAAATCCTCGTTTTCTTTTTGGCGGCGATGTGGCTGGCCATCAACCATGTCGATGCGCAGGCGCGCGATTACCCGCTGGTCCGCATCAAGTACTGGCTGCTGCTGGCGCTGCTGCCTGTGCTCGCGGTCTGCTTCTGGCTGGAGTTCCAGTACTTCAGGGGGCTCAAAGCCAATGTCATCACCTCCTGTTGCGGCAGCCTGTTCTCCGCCGAGGGCAAGGGGCTGAGCGGCGAAGCCTCGGCGATGGCGGCCGGGCCGGCCATGCTGTTGTTTTATCCGGCCCAGCTCCTGGCGGTCGCCGCCGCAGTCTGGCAGTGGCGCCGGCCCGGTCGGTGGGCTGCCTATGCCACGGCCCTGGGCAGCGCCATTGCCTTCGTCGCGGCGATCAGCGGCATCCTGGCTTTCGTCTCGCTCTATATCTACGAGCACCCGCACCATCACTGCCCGTTCTGCATACTCAAGAGCGAGTACGCCTATCAGGGCTACGCCTTGTACCTGCCCTTGTTTGTCGCTGCCGCCTGCGGCCTGGCGGTCGGCGCCATCCAGCCCTTTGCCAGGGTGGTCAGCCTGCAGTCGGTGATCCCCACCGTGTCGCGCCGCCTGGCTGCGCTGGCCGCGCTTGGCTTCGCGCTGTTTGCGGCGTTGGCGAGCTATCAGGTGCTGAACTCGAACCTGATCCTGTTCGAGCGCTGAGATGCACCGGTCGATTTCCTGCATCCGCTTTTCGAGTTTGCCCGGCGTGAAGTTGCGGTCATTGGCATTGACCGCGTTGAATTTGCTGCCATCAATGACCACGACTGCCTGGGTAAAGAGATTGAGCTGACGGCACAGCACTATGAACTGACGGCAGACATTGCGGATGCCTTCGCCATCGTCCAGCCGTAAGTCTGCAATGGTTTTGAAATCGGGCGATAGCCGCCCGAGCAGCCACATCAGTTCGATATTCCGCCGCGCTTCCCGTTCCAGCCGGCAACTCGACTGAATGCGATTGGGGTATCCATAGACATAAAGCTTCAGGAGTGTCAACGGATGATACGAACGTCGCCCAGTGGCAGCGGGCTCAACGGAGAAACCAAGCCAGCCCAGATCGAGTCGGTCGACAAACAGATCGCCAACACGAACCGGATTCTCTGCATCGATCTACTCGTCGAGTGATTCCGGCAGGAGCCTAATCTGCTGCAGGTTGTCACCTTCAATGAATCGCTTTATGCCAACCCTCCGGTATTCATCGTCATAGAGGATTTAACGCACCGACCCACTGTTGGGAGTACACAGCTAAGGTGTTTTCACACAGCCTTCGGTGAATCCTGACTTGGGCTCGCCTGCCTGTCTTGGTCAGCAATGCGGCTCTTATTTGCCACTTAACCGTGGTTCATGGCGAACGACAGGTATCTAAGTAGAGCGATCTTTCAAGAGCAGCACTCACTGTGTGCTGCACTACGAAGCATGTCGAAATTCTTTACGGTTAGGACTTATTCTTGCTGCGCCTGATTCTAAGTTGCTGAAAGTTTGAAAAAACATTTGCTGGCACAGGGCTTGCTTTCGTGTGCATCACATTTAAAACATCGAAACCTGCGATCATTAGGGAGCGCTAAATGAATATCAAGTCGGTATTGGCAACGTTGGCTATGGTTACGTCTGTAATTGGTTCTGCTCAGGCAGCAACGGTAGGCGGATCTGCTGCGAGCCTCTATTCAAATACTGGCCCGGGACTGACTTTCACTCAGACCGTAAATTTTTTGCCACCGGTAGGAAGTGTAACCGGCGGATCGCTGAGTATTACCTTCAATGGTGACTTTTACACCGGTATGGGTGAGGACTTCCAAATCGTCGTTGACGGAGTGGATTTCGGAGTTGTCGGTAATGGCAATCCGCTTGACGACCGTTTCACCAACGCTTCTGACAATTTTGATCACGACACAACGGCCACTATTACTGCAAGTATCATGGACAGTGAGTTAGCCTCGATGCTGTCAGATGGCTCTGTTTCACTCTTTTTTGCAGACATCGCGGCTACCGGTGACTGGATCGACTGGGTCAACACCTTTGACTGGCAAATTAACTATACGGAGTCCACTCAAAGCGTTCCGGAGCCGGCAACTCTTCTTTTGTTTGGCGCTGCCTTGGCTGGCATAGGTGCTGGACGCAAGCGTAATCGCGCTTAAAACGCCAGAACACCTGTATCCATGGGCCGCAAATGCGGCCCATTTAGCTTCTATGGTCACAGATTGCATTCTGCCGCCAGAATGCAGCTTGCTGAATCAACAGCCTGTGCCGACGCCAGGCATGCATGGAGACTGATTGCTGCCAACAGCAGGTGGTGCCGGGAACGGGGCTTGTTTGCTTTCATCCCGGCATGCCGTTTTTCTTTCGGCGCAGTCGCTCCAGGTCGGTGTCGTATCGCCTGATCAGGCTGTTGGCGGTTTCTTCCATGGAAAGCGTGATCGCAGTGGCAAAGCTACCGATTTCTCCGCCGTAGACCAGTTTGGCTTGCAGGGCAGCCTGTCGGTTGGCGAAAGCGACCTTGCTGACTGGCGTCATGACACCGCGCAGGTCGCTGCCGATCAGGTAGGTGGCGGAAGCCGCTTCGAAAAGGGCCTTGGGTTCGGCCGTGCTCTCGTAATCCGGGGCATAGATTGCCCGGAAGCCGCGCCGTCTCTCACGCAGCATGCATTCGGCGACGCAATGGACGGAGCAGGTGCCCTGGGCATAACCGTCGCCGTAGTGCAGCAGGTGGCGGGCGTAATGGAATTTGCGCCGATCCATGTTGCAGATGACGCAACGTGGGTGTTTTTCCAGTTCGTTGTCGAGCGGATTCGGGTCGATGGCGATTTCCGGCTTCTCTTGCGCCACGGCATCGCCCAGGAGGGGAAGGAGCAAGCCGGCCAGTAACAGGTTGCGTCTTTTCATGCGGGGATTCCTCGGTGAGGCTGGGCGATTCGACGGCCGATGATGAAGGCCGGGAATCGCCCGTTGGCTTCGTTCCGGCGACTCAGTAGCTGACGCGCAGGGTCAGCATGTAATTTCTCGGGTCACCAAAGGTGTTGTAGGTATTGGTTCCTCCCAGGCGGGTGTAATAGGTTTTGTCGAAAATGTTGTTGGCATTCAGGGCGATCTTGTAGTTCTGGTTGATCGCATAGCCGATCTGGAGATTGGTCACGACATAGCCGTTTTGGCTGCGCGCCATGACACTCGATGTCGAGGTGCCGCTGGCCGATTGGGTGGCGCCGACCAGGCCGACGCCGAGACTGACCCCGTTCAGCATGCCTTCGCCAAAGCGGTACATGTTCCACAGCTTGAACATCTCCCTGGGATACCAGAAGCTGACGGGCTGGCCTTGTGCCGTGGCGTGCTTCAGGTACTCGGTCTTGAGGTTGGTGTAGCCGCCGGAAATGTCCCAGCGGGGCAGCGGGCTGCCGGTTACTTCCAGTTCCCAGCCCTTGCTTTCCAATTCACCGGCTGCGATGTAGTAGTTTGGATTGGTCGTATCGGTCAGGGCGCGATTGGTATCCCTGATGTTGAACAAGGCCAGGGTGGCCCCCAGCTTGCCGTCGAAAAATTCGGTCTTGCTACCGATTTCGAACTGGCGCCCGACGCGCGGCTCGAGCGTGCTGCCGTCGACGCGTTTTTGCGTTTGCGGTACGAAGATGTCCGAGTAGCTCCCGTAGAGGGTGACGTGCTTGGAAATATCGAAGAGCAGGCCGGCATACGGGGTGAACTCGCCTTTTGTCTTGGCTCCTTGTGCCCAGTCGGTCGGCGACGGATTGGGGGCCGTCGTCCGCGACTTGTAGCTGTAGTCCGAGAAGCGACCGCCGATCACCAGCGTCAAGGGGTCGAGAAGGCTGAAGCGCGCCTGCCCGTACAACCCGGTCTGGGTCGTCACGCTTTCGCTGCCCGTCGCGTAGGCGACCGAAGGTTCGGCAACGGCGGGTGGGTCAGCCAGCAGGACATTGGCAACCTTCAGATAGCTGCTGCCCGGCGAATTGCCGTTGGCGCCCTGACCCTTGCTTTCAAAGCGGCTGTAATTGGCGCCGATCGTCAGGTTGTGCTGGCGGCCGAGCAATTCGAAGGGGCCGGAAGCAAAGGCGTCGATGCTGTCGCTCAGATAGTCGTAGTCGAATTCGCGGCGCATGTAGCTGGAGATGACACCGGTGGTCGGATTCACCCCGTCGTTGGCGTAACCCTCCTTGAAATACTGGCTTTGTTTGCGCCGGTTAACCCGCAGCGTCCCGTTCCAGGCATTGTCAAACTTGTGTTTGACCTCGGTGCCGATATCCATCGTTCTCCATTTCAGCGTGTTCCAATCCGGATACGGGTTGAAAGAGCGATCGACGTTGAGGAATTTGCCATTGGTGTAAGCCGGCAGGCCCGAGAAGCCGGTCGAGTCGTTGTCCTGAATGGCGAGGTAGGCGTTGGCGCTGGTCGAAGGCGAAAAGACGTATTCCAAGGTGCCGTAACCCAGCCATTTCTTGTCGTGAACCCGGTTGTAGACATAGTCGCGGTCCTGGTACGACAGGACGGCACGGCCGCGCAAGCTTTTGTCGGCATTCAAGGGGCCGGTGACATCGGCCTCCAGGCGGTTGTTATTCCACGTGCCGGTCGAGGCAACGAAATTGGCGGCATAGGTATCCGCAGCATGCTTGCGGACAAAGTTGACAACCCCGGAAATGGCCCCGGAGCCCTGTAGCAAGCCTGCCGGCCCGCGCAAGACCTCGATCCGCTCATAAAGTGCCAGATCGAATTGCTGGTAGCCCGAAAGCGGAAGTCCGGACGGCACGCCATCGTGCTCGATTTCAAGCGCTGCACCACGCGAATGATACTGCCCCTGCGTAATGTCGTTTGCAATGGCCTGCACGCCGGTGATCTGGCTCAAGGCATCCCAAACCGTCACCATGTTCTGGTCGTCCATCTGCTGCCGGGTCAGCACCGAGACCGAATTCGGTATTTCGCGAGGCGTCAGCGGTGTCTTGCCGGCAACCGTGATCTTGTCGGCCTTGTAGCCCTGTTCCGCATTGGCCGTGACCCTGACTTCCGACAGCTGCTTGTTGCCTTGTTCCGCCGGTCGTTTCTGCACGACATAGGTCCCCTTGCCGGTGCTGCTGAAGGTGAATCCGCTGCTTTCCAGCAATTTGCGCAGCGCTTCTTCCGGGCTGAGTTGGCCGCGCAGTGCCGAGGCCTGGGCGCCTTTGAGTTCGTCGGCGCTGAACAGGATCTGGATGCCGCTCTGGCTGGCCAGCGTGGTCAGGGCACTGCCCAGGCTCTGGGCGGAGATGTCGATCGGTTTGGCTTGGGCCAGAACGCCGCCCGAGTAGATCGAGGCGACAAGCAGCGCGAGGCGCAGCGGTTGGTGCATGGAGTTTCCCCTTTTTTTGCTGTGTTTTGATTGGGCGATTTCGCCCGACAAGAACTAAGACGAAAAAGGGCGGCCGACCCTGACATCGATCGGCAAATATTTTCATCGGCGACGCAAGCGCGTGCCGTCCGGGCCTTCTTCGAGCCTGATCGGCAAAATGGCGCACAGCGCCTTGAGCAGCCCGGCACGATCCTGGCGCTCGAATACGCCGCTGACCCGGTAGCGGTCGAGCGAGGCATCGCCGAGCAGGACAGGGCGTTCGTGCTGGCGGTTGATTTGCCTGGCCACTTCGCCGAGTGAGGCGTTCTCGAATTGCCAGCGGTCGTGCAACCAGCTTTCCACCTCCTGCGGGCTGATTTGCCGGGTGGCATAAACAACGTCCGCACCATAGCTGGCTTGCCGGCCGGCGCTAAGCAGCCATTTCCGTTCGCTGTGGTCGAGATTGATTTCGATGGCGCCTTCGGCGACCGAAACCGTGACCTGGCCCTGGTCTTCCAGTACGTTGAAAGTGGTCCCGATGTCGCGCAGGCGGCCGTGGCCGGCGATCACCTCGAACGGCCGGATGCCAGGCGCCACCTTGAACAAGGCCTGGCCTTGCTGAACGGTGATGCGCCGTCGCCACGGGGTGTATTCGACGTGCAGTCTGCTGTCGGCATCGATGTCGACGGTCGAGCCATCGCTCAAGTTCAGGTGGCGCGTTTCGCCGATGCCGGTTTGATCGATGCTGTCGCCCGTCGTCAGCTGAAGCAGTGCAGCCAGGGCGGCGATGCAGAGGCCGGCGCCCGCGGCAAGGCGCTTTTTGCGTCGCCGTTGCGGCGGGACGCTGTCCAGTGCGCCCCAGAGTTTTTCAAAACAGGCGTATTCGCGTTGATGCTTGTCCGAGGTGGCGAGCCAGCGCCGGAAGCGCTGCCGTTCGTGCTCGCCGACCCGGGGCTGGCGCATGCGGACGAACCAGGTGGCCGCCTCTTCGGCCAGGGCGGGCGGCGCTACGTCGCCATGGTCAAGGCGGGGCGGCGGGCTCATGCCGGCATCACGCGCAGACGCAGCTGGACCAGGGCGCGAACGAGGTGCTTTTCGATGGCATTGAGCGTTATCCGATATTCCTCGGCCAGTCTGGCTTGCGGAATGCCATCGAATTTGTGGCGGATGAAGATCTCGCGGCATTTCGGTGGCAATTCCTCGATTGCCTGGCGCAGGCGGTCGAGTTCCTGGCGGGCAATGGCGAAGCGCTCGGGCGACGGGGTGTCGGCGGCCAGGTCATGGCATTCATCGATGTCTACCCATTGTCCGGCTGGTTGTGGGTTGGCCCGGAGGTGGTCGATCAGCAGATTGCCGGCAATGCGGAACAGGAAGGCGCGCGGATTCTGGATGGGAGAAGCCGGTGTCGCCGCCATGTAGCGGATGAAAACCTCGTGGGCCAGTTCCGCCGCAGCTTCGACGCAGGCCAGCCGGTGTGCCAGGTAACGGCGGATTTCACCGATGTGATCGATATAAAGGCGGGTGATTGCGCTGGCCATGGCGGGCAGGTGACGGGCGGTATGTCGCTGATTTTGTGGCCGCAATTCTAGGGGGGATTATGACTTTGGGCCTGCGACTAATTGCCGCACTGGCGGTGCATCAAGCCATTGTCATGGGGCGTTTCTTGGCCAGTTTGCGTTGCAGGGTACGCCGGTGCATCTTGAGGGCGCGGGCGGTGGCGGCAATGTTGCCGGCATGTTCGGCCAGCGTGCGCTGGATGTATTCCCACTCCAGGTGCTGGACGGTCATCCGGTCTTCGGCGGGGATTTCCGGAATCTCGATCCTGTCGTCGATCAGTGCCTTGACGATGTCGCTGACGCTGGCCGGCTTGGGCAGATACTGGCTGGCGCCCAGTTTGAGCGCGCCGACGGCGGTCTGGATGCTGGCGTAGCCGGTGAGGATGACGATACGGGCAGCCGGGGCGATGTCGAGTAGCGGCTGAATCAGATTCAGGCCGGACTGGCCAGCGAGGTTCAGGTCGAGCAGGATGTATTCCGGATCTTCGCGCAGACAAAGGTCGAGACCGTCGGCGATGTTGCCGGCGGCACTGACCATGAAGCCGCGCCGGGCCAGGGCGCGGGCCAGGACTTCGCGGTAGTTTTCGTCGTCGTCGATGATGAGCAGATGGCGGTCTTCGGGGGTCATGTTGCAGCTTCCGATCTTGCGGGGAGGGGGAGGTCGAGATGCGCGCGGGTACCGCCCGCAGCCCTGGCCTGCAGCGAGAGGGTGCCGCCCAGGCGTTCGATGGCGGTTCGGGAAAGCAAGAGGCCGATGCCCATGCCGGTGGCCGACATGATCGGCGTGCCGCTGGCAAAGGCCTCTAGTTCTTTGGCCGAGATGCCATGGCCGTTGTCATCGATCGACAGGGCCAGGTGTTGTCCGATGATGTCGCCGTGCAGGCTGATTTGCGAGGCATTGGCCTTGTCGGCGTTGTCGAGCAGATTGGTCAGGGCTCTTTCCAGCGGAATGTCGAGCGGTGCACTGCAGTGTCCGAACGCCTCGCTGTAGTGGCCGATGATGCAGGCTCGGGGGTGCAGCGCCTGCCAGGCGCCGACAATGCCGTTCAGCCAGGTATCGAGCGCCATGTCGCTGGGCGCATCGGCTCCGCCATCGCGTAAATGGCCGGCGCGCTGGGTCAACTGGGTCAGGGCCTGTTTGCAGGCGGCGACCTGGCGTTGCATCAGGCCCAGATCGGGACGCAGCGCATCAGGGAGTACGGCTTCGTCCATCCATTCGTCGATCAGCAGGCTCAGGGTGGCGAGCGGGGTGCTCAGTTCATGCGCCGCACCGGCGGCCAGGCTGCCCATCGAAATCAGCCAGTCGTTGCGGATCGCCTGCTCACGGGCCTCGGCCAGCGCGGTGTCGCGCTCGCGTACGGCCCGGGTCATTTGCAGGATGAACCAGATGACGACGATGGCGGAAACGACAAAGACCAGCCACATGCCAAGCAGGTGCAGATGCGTCGCAGTTTGCGAATCGGCGATGGCCAGCGGCTGGTGATACCGCCACAGGAAGCTGTAGGTGAGGATGGCGGTTGCACCGAGCAACCAAGCCTGGGCGCGCCCGAGCACGATGGCGCCGATGGCGACCAGGGGCAGGAAAACCGAGATCAGCGGATTGCTGGCGCCGCCGGAAAGGTAGATGTAGCTGCTCCAGCTGGCCAGGTCGAAAAAGAGCTGGATCAGCGGCGAGAACATCGGCAAGCCTTCGCTACTGCCGCTGTTGAAAACCTGGGCCAGATGCAGGCAGGCGTTGATGGCGGCGATGAAGGTGGCGAAGGCAAGTAGGCGGGGCATCAGGCTGGCCGAACCGAGAATGTTCGGACTGATCAGGGCGGCAGCCAGCATGGCCAGCACCGATAGCCAGCGCAAGTTGATCAGACGGGCCTGGGTTATTTGGGTCAGCGAACTAATCAAGGTGCCTGCCATGCCAAAAAAGAAGCCCCGCTGCCGGGGCTTGAAGTCGAGAGGTGCCCGGTGTCGGGAACACTTGACTCATGACTATAGGGATGGCGGTCGAAGCCGGGAAGTGACCAATTGTCGCGCCAGGATGGCTGAGGGGCGACAAATTGTCATGCGGCGTTTGGTCACTTCTCCCGTGTCGTTGTCATGGGGAGAATCGCCGCGTCCATCGTTTCCTTAGCCTGGACACACCTCCACGGGCGCACTGCTGCCAAGCGGTGCGCCCAACTCCATAGATCATTCTTGCGCGAGGAACCCATGCCGCAAAGTGGCAATCCGGATAACTTTCGTCAGCGTTTGCGCCCCGGGCTGGGGCGGCATCTCGTGTTGGTCCTGATCCTTAAGGTGCTCGTACTGACCGGCCTTTGGCATGCCTTCATCAAGCCGAATCGGGTCAAGGTCGATGCCGGTGCGATGAGCGCCCGCATGGCCGAGCCATCCAATCAAATAACCAGGGAGAATAGTCATGATCGATTCAACGGTCGTTGACCTGTCGCGGCTGCAATTTGCCGCGACGGCGCTGTACCACTTCATCTTTGTACCATTGACGCTGGGCCTGTCCTGGCTGCTGGTCGTCATGGAAGCCGCTTACGTGATGAGCGGCAAGGAGATCTACCGGGACATGACCAAGTTCTGGGGCAAGCTCTACGGCATCAATTTTGCCCTCGGCGTCACTACCGGCATCACCATGGAGTTCCAGTTCGGTACCAACTGGGCCTATTACTCGCACTACGTCGGCGACATTTTCGGGGCGCCGCTGGCGATCGAGGGCTTGATGGCCTTCTTCCTGGAGTCGACCATGGTCGGCTTGTTCTTCTTCGGCTGGAATCGACTGTCCAAGGCAGGTCACCTCGCCGTCACGGCGCTCATGGCGCTGGGCACCAACCTCTCCGCCGTGCTCATCCTGATCGCCAACGGCTGGATGCAGGACCCGGTCGGTTCGGCTTTCAACCCGGTCACCATGCGCATGGAACTGACCGACTTTGCTGCCCTGGTTTTCAACCCGGTTGCCCAGTCGAAATTCGTCCATACCGTTGCCGCCGGCTATGTCACCGGTTCCTTGTTCGTACTGGGGATTTCCTCCTGGTACCTGCTCAAGGGCAAGCACGTCGAGTTCGCCAAGCGTTCTTTCCGCATTGCCGCCGCCTTCGGCCTGGCCGGTACCTTGTCGGTGATCGTGCTGGGTGACGAGTCGGGTTACGCCGTTTCGGAATCGCAGAAATCCAAGCTGGCCGCCATCGAAGCAATGTGGGAAACCGAGCCGGCACCGGCCGGCTTCAATCTGATCGCCTCGATCAACGAGGAAACCCAGAGCAACAACTGGGCGATCAAGATTCCCTATGTCCTCGGCCTGATTGCGACGCGCTCGACCAGCGAAACCTTGCCCGGCATTCGCGAAATCCGGGCCGAAAACAAGGAGCGGGTCAAGCAGGGTATCGAGGCGGTGATCGCCCTCGAAGCGCTGCGTAAAAATCCGCAGGATGCGGAACTCCTGGCCAGTTTCAACAAGGTGGAAAAGCACCTCGGCTATGGCTTGCTGGTCAAGAAATATAGCGAGGACGTGCGCCTGGCGACGCCGGAAATCATCGAGCGGGCGGCCCATGACTCCGTGCCCAAGGTGGCGCCGCTGTTCTGGACCTTCCGCCTGATGGTCGTCCTCGGATTTGCGCTGTTTGCGCTGTTTGCGCTCGCTTTCTGGGCCAGCATCAAAAACACTTTCCAACAGAAGCCCTGGCTTTTGAGGTGGGCCTTGTATTTCATCCCGGCACCCTGGGTTGCCATTCACTCAGGATGGATCGTTGCGGAATATGGTCGTCAGCCCTGGACGGTTTTCGGCGTTTTGCCAACGCACCTGTCCGCCTCCAGCCTTTCCGCGGCCAGCCTCTATGGTTCGATTGCCGGTTTTGTCGGCTTTTATACCCTGCTGCTGATTGCCGAGATGTACCTGATGTTCAAGTACGCCCGTCTCGGTCCAACAGCCTTGCAGTCGAACAACGCTTAAGGGAGAAAAACATGTTTGATTACCTGACACTCAAGCTGATCTGGTGGTTGCTGGTCGGCGTGCTGCTGATCGGCTTCGCCATCATGGATGGCCACGACATGGGCGTTGGCGCGTTGTTGCCGGTCATCGGCAAGGACGATACCGACCGTCGCGTCATGATCAATTCGGTTGCCCCGCACTGGGACGGCAACCAGGTCTGGTTCATCACCGCCGGCGGGGCGATTTTCGCCGCCTGGCCCTTTGTCTATGCGACGGCTTTTTCGGGCATGTACTGGGCCTTGCTGCTCGTCCTCTTTGCCTTGTTCTTCCGTCCGGTTGGCTTCGAATACCGTTCGAAACTGACGAACCCGGCCTGGAGAACAGCCTGGGATTGGGGGCTGTTTGCCGGTAGCGCTGTTCCGGCGCTGGTTTTCGGTGTCGCTTTCGGCAACCTGTTCCAGGGCGTTCCCTTCCATCTCGACGATACGATGCGCTCGTTTTACTCCGGTTCGTTCTGGGCCTTGCTCAATCCGTTTGCCTTGTTGACCGGCGTCGTCAGTCTTTCCCTGCTCGCCTTGCAGGGTGCGACCTTCCTGGCCCATCGTAGCGAAGGGGCATTGCAGGCACGCGCCAGGACGGCCGGCAATGTCCTGGTCATCGTCCTGCTGGCCGCATTTTCCGGTGCCGGGGTGTGGGTTTCGCAAATCGACGGCTATGTCATCGCGTCGATTCCCGATATCGGCAGTGCCCTCAATCCGCTGATGAAGACGGTCACGCGTCAGCCTGGTGCCTGGTTTGCCAATTACCAGAAGCTGCCCATTCTCTGGCTGGTACCGGCGCTGGCCTATCTCGGCGGCTTGCTGGTGTTGGCCGGCTTGCGTGGCGGCAAGACCTTGCTGGCCTTTGTCGGCTCTTCGCTGGCTTGCCTGTCGGTGATTTTGACGGCCGGTATCGCACTCTTTCCGTTCATTCTCCCGTCCTCGGAGCACCCGGTATCGAGCCTGACGGCTTGGGATGCAACGTCCAGCTACGTGACGCTGAACGTGATGTTCTGGGTGGCCCTGATCTTTACCCCGATCGTTCTGGCCTACACCTCTTGGGCCTATCACGTCATGCGCGGCAAGATTACCCGCGAATTCATCACGGCCAACGACAAGGCCCTCTACTAAACGAAAGGAACTGCCATGTGGTATTTCACCTGGGTGCTCGGTCTGGGCTTCGCCGTGCTCTTTGCCGTCGTCAATGCACTTTGGCTGGAGGCACAGGAGAACAAGGCGGATTGATCGTCGCCTGATTCATATAAAAGGGAGCTGCGGCTCCCTTTTTTGCCGTGATTGCCCACCACAGCAAGGCGGGTGCGACAAAGTGCCGCATCCCAATTGAATAATCAAAGGCTTATATTGCCGCTCTACGATAACTCAGGGAGCAAACAATGAAACGACGTGATCTGCTGAAAATTTCCTTGCTGGGCGGCCTTTCTGCCGCCTCGACGGCTTCGTATGCGGCCGCGCACTGCCCGGACGATGGCACACCCAACCAGTTCACCCCGAAAACGACTGCCGACAGCAAGCCGCTCGAAGGCGAGTTCGACAAGTACCCCAAGTGCCCGTATTGCGGCATGGATCGCAAGGAACACCATCGCGCCCGGATGTTGGTCCAGTACTCCGACGACGTCGCCGATGGCGTCTGTTCGATTCACTGCCTGTCGTTGAGCCTGGGCTTGAATATCGATCGCGAACCGAAAACGATCTGGGGGCCGGACTATGGTTCGACCGTCGAGCCGCGGCCGCTGCTGCCGGTCGAGCAACTGGTCTATCTGATCGGGGCCGATCTGAAACATGCGATGACCCGGCGCAGCAAGCACGCCTTTGCCTCGGTGACCACCGCCCAGACCTTTCAGGCCAAGCATGGCGGTACGCTGGGCAATTTCAACGATGCGCTGCGCGAGTCTTACCTGGACATGGCGGCCGATGTCGGCATGATCCGCAAGATGCGCGAAGAGCGTCGCAAACGCGCCGCCCAGAAGCCGGCATGAAGCGGCGCCTGTTCCTGGCCGGGCTGGGGGCGGCCTGCTGCAGCCGCCTGCTCCATGCCCAGGCCTTGCCGAAACCGGACAGAAAGGACTTGTGTCCGGTCTGCGGCATGCTGGTCGCCAAGTATCCCAACTGGCTCGCCACCATCGTCTGGCCGGATGGCCACGCCCATTTCTTCGACGGCGCCAAGGACATGTTCAAGTTCCTGCAGGATCTGCCGAAATATGCGCCGGGGCACCGGGCCGGGGAAATCAGCCGCATCCTGGTCACCGATTTCTACAACCTGGAGCGGATCGATGCCCGCCAGGCCTGGTACGTGATCGGTTCGGACGTTTACGGGCCGATGGGGCACGAGTTCGTTCCGCTGGCCTCGAAGGCCGATGCCGGCGATTTCCAGAAAGAACACAAGGGACGTTCGGTGCTCGCTTTCGATCAGATCAGCCCGGCGCTGGTCGCCCAGGTCGACGCCGGCAAGTTCTAACCGGCCGAGTTGCCGGGCGTGTTGTCCTGCTTGCCCCGGCAAATCGCTGGCAGGTCCCATCTACGGCCACCCGGCCTCGTTCTGGTCTGGCTTTCCGAACGGATGTTCGGGCGAGGAGGGGCATCGCTTTCGCTTGCGATCGGATAAAATCCAGCCCCCTTTAACCGCGTGTTTGCAGTGAACCTTTTGGGGTAGAGGTTAACGCCCGCCATCGCAGAGAACAGTAGTGACGCCAAAGGACAAGGCAAAGCAGTACCCGGACGCTCTTGCAGAGAGCAGCACCCCGCTCGATAGCCTGGTCAGCAACCTGGGTAACGGTTTGACCCGGGTTGGATCGGTTTTCAAGCAGTTTTTCAATGCCCAGCAACCGGCCAAGGATTTTGAGTCTGTAGAAGAGGACCGCCCGCCGGTCGCTGAACCGCGCCAGGCGACAGTCCGGGCCTCGACGCCGGCGCAGCCATCGAAGCCGGAAGCGCCGCCGACGGCCGCCGATTTGCGCCAGCAGGTGGCCGATGATCACGCCTGGATTCGGCAGAATCTGGCGCGCCGCTACCGCGGCCTGACCCCGACAACGCTGCCGGAAAAACGCCCGGATGCCGAAACCATCGACGAGGCGGCGATTCGTGCCCGTCTGCTCAAGATTCACGGCGGGCGTATTCCCGGCCGGGTGGGGCGCGATACGTCGTTGCCGCCGCAGGCGGACGCTCGCCCTGAACACCCCGCCGTCCCGTTGCCGTTGGCCCAGATTTCTCGCGTGCCCAGCCCGGCGGCCGGTCAGCCGGCTCATGACTCGGCCTTGCCGCTGCGTTTGGCCGATGCCTCGACCATTCGGCAGAGCGCTCCGCCTCAACGCATGCCTCAAGTGACGACCTCCAGGCCGCGCGCCAGCGTGGTCAAGCCGGTGCCGGCCAACGTTGCGAAGCGGCCGCCGGCCAGCCAGGCGAAAGTGGTGGCGCCACCGCCGAGCATTTCCGTGCCCGCCGAAGTTGCCAAGGCCGCCCCGGAAGCGAGCTTGCCAGGCGAAATTGTCGAAACGATCACCGTGATGCCGCCAGCACCGGCTTCCCCGACTTGCGTGCCGGTCGTCGTTCCGGTGCAGCAGGCCGTGGCGCCGGTTCGGCCGAGTGGGGGGCTGTCGTCGTCGCCATCGCCGCGGGTGACGGGCACGGTGCCATCACGTGCTGCTACGCCTCCCGCCAAGCGTTCGCGCGGAACATCTGCACTGAGGCGGCCGATCTCGGCCAGTATCAGCGCCCCGGCCCGTTCGGTATGGCCGTTGCCGGGGGCGAAACAAGCGCCGGCAGCAGAGCCTTTTGCTGATGCCCCGCCCGAGCATGTCGTGATCGAAACGGCCATGTCGCACCTAGCGCCGGTTGAAATGTCCGTGGTCGAGGATGTGCTGCTGACCGACGCGAGCTTGCCGGAGGCGGAGTCTGAGCCGTTGTTCCCGGCCGTGCCATCGTTTGAGCCGGTGCCGGCGGTCAAGCCGCGTATCGTCATCCGGCCGACGATTTCTGTCGGGAGCATGGAGAGTTCGCCATCTTCCGATGTTGAGAAGAGCATCGTGCCCGAGCCGGTCGATCGCGTTTTGCCGCTTGACACCTTTGCCGCACCCGTCAGCTTTGCACCACGCCACTGGGCCAACTATGCACCGCCCCTGGCCCTGTTGCAGCCGCCGTCCGGGATGACCACGCCGGTGGACCTCGAGGCGCTGGCTCACAATGGTCGCCTGATCGAAGAGCGACTGGCCGAGTTTCGCGTCAAGGTTGCCGTGCGCGATGCCTGTGCCGGGCCGGTGATTACCCGCTACGAGGTCGAGCCGGCGGTGGGCGTGCGCGGGGCGCAGGTGGTCAACCTGATGAAGGATCTGGCGCGCGCCTTGAGCGTGACGTCGATTCGCGTCGTCGAGACCATTCCCGGCAAGACCTACATGGGGCTGGAGTTGCCCAACCAGCGGCGGCAGATGATCCGCCTCTCGGAAGTGCTGTGCAGCGATGTCTTCCAGCAGCACACCTCGAAGCTGGCGATGGCGCTGGGCAAGGACATTACCGGCGAGCCGGTGGTGGCCGACCTGGCCAAGGCGCCGCACATGCTGGTGGCCGGGACGACCGGTTCCGGCAAGTCGGTCGGCGTCAACGCGATGATCCTGTCGCTGCTCTATCGGGCGACGCCCGATGAAGTGCGTTTTGTGATGATCGACCCGAAAATGCTGGAGCTGTCGGTCTATGACGGCATTCCGCATCTGCTGGCGCCGGTCGTCACCGACATGAAACTGGCGGCCAATGCCTTGCACTGGTGCGTCACGGAGATGGAGCGCCGCTATCGGCTGATGAGCCTGCTCGGCGTGCGCAACCTGGCCGGTTTCAACCAGAAAGTGCGCGAGGCCGAAGCCGCCGGACGCAAGCTCTACGACCCCGATCCGCTGGTGCTGGAAAGCCCGCCGCCGCTGACGACCTTGCCTTTCATCGTCGTCGTGGTCGATGAGTTTGCCGACCTGATGATGGTCGCCGGCAAGAAAATCGAAGAACTGATCGCCCGTCTGGCGCAGAAAGCCCGGGCGGCAGGCATTCACCTGATTCTCGCCACGCAGCGGCCGTCGGTCGATGTCATCACCGGCCTGATTAAGGCAAATATCCCGACCCGGATCGCCTTCCAGGTGTCCTCGAAGGTCGATAGCCGGACCATTCTCGACCAGATGGGCGCCGAGTCGCTGCTCGGGCAGGGCGACATGCTTTACCTGCCGCCGGGAACCGGCTATCCGCAACGGGTGCATGGCGCCTTCGTGGCCGATGACGAGGTGCATGCCCTGGCCGAACACCTGAAACAGTACGGCGCACCGGATTATGTCGACGCCGTGCTCGGCGCGCCGCCCGGCAGCGAAGCGGAAGCCGGCGCCACCGGCAATGTCGAGGAAAGCGACCCGCTTTACGATCAGGCGGTGGCTATCGTCATCGAGTCGCGCCGGGCCTCGATCTCGCTGGTGCAGCGCCATCTGCGCATTGGCTACAACCGCGCCGCTCGACTGGTCGAGCAGATGGAAGTGGCTGGTCTGGTCAGCCCGATGGAAAGCAACGGTAGCCGCAGCGTGCTGGTGCCCAATCAGTAAGGCGTTGCGGCGACCATGCCGCAGGGTCGGAGGCCCGGCCCGCCTCGGCGGGCCGTTCTTTCATCGCGTCAGCAGGGGGCGAACCAGCAACCAGATCGCGGTCAGCAGCAGCATCCAGGCAAAGGCCTGACGCATCTTCCGTTCCGGCAGGCGGGCGGCCAGGGCAACCCCGGCCGATACCGTGAGCAGGCCGCCGGCAGCCATCGGCAGGCCCATCGACCAGTCCACGCTGTGCGCCATGCCGTAGGTGATCAGGGCGATCATCGAGCAGGGGGTGACCAGGGCTAGCGACAGGCTTTGGGCAACCGCTTGCCGTTGTCCGAACAGGCCGGTCAGAATGGGGGTTGCGATCAGGCCGCCGCCGATGCCGAGCAAGCCCATGGCGGCACCACCAAGGATGCCGACCAGCGGCATGAAGCGGAGGTCGATTTTGCTGGCTTGCTCGGTGGTTTGGCTGGCCTTCTTGTGGCGCAGCATTTTCACGGAGAGCAGTAAAAGGAAGGCGCCGAATACGGCACGCAGAATATTCGGTTCCAGGCTGGTGGCCAGGTCGGCAATCAAATAGGTGGTAATCGAGGCCAGTGCGCCGATCTGCAATGCCGGGCGCCAGGGAACCGCATGGCGGCGGGTGTAGCGCCACCAGCCGACGATCAGCACCGGCACCATCATCGCCAGAGAGGTACCCTGCGCCAGTGCCTGGTTCATGCCGAAGGCCAGGGCGAGGACGGGAATGGCAATGATGCCGCCGCCGATTCCGAACAGGCCGCCCATGAAGCCGAGCGTGGCGCCAAGGGCCAGCGTCGCGACGAGATCGGTGAGGCTTAACCAGTGCATCGATTCAGCCTGCGTTCAAGGCGCTGGCAACGGCTCGGCCGGCCTCTTCGGTATTGGCCTCGCCGCCCATGTCGGGTGTGCGCGGGCCATTGACCAGCACCGTTTCGATGGCCTTGAGAATGGCATCGTGTGCCGCCTTGTATTGCGCATCGCCGTTGCCCAGGAAGTCGAGCATCATGGCGCCGGACCAGATCATGGCGACCGGATTGGCGATGCCTTGACCGTAGATGTCCGGGGCCGAGCCATGCACCGGTTCGAACAGCGAGGGGAAGTGGCGTTCCGGATTGAGATTGGCCGACGGCGCGATGCCGATCGTCCCGGTGCAGGCCGGACCGAGGTCGGAGAGGATGTCGCCGAACAGGTTGGAGGCGACCACGACGTCGAAACGCTCCGGGCTGAGCACGAAGCGGGCGGTCAGGATGTCGATGTGGTATTTGTCCCAGCGTACCTCGGGATAGCTGGCGGCCATGTTTTCGACGCGTTCGTCCCAGTAGGGCATGCTGATCGCGATGCCATTCGACTTGGTGGCCGAGGTCAGGTGTTTCTTGGGGCGCGACTGGGCCAGATCGAAAGCAAAGCGCAGGATGCGGTCGACCCCTTTGCGGGTGAAGATCGATTCCTGAAGGACCATTTCCCGCTCGGTACCTTCAAACAGGCGGCCGCCCACCGACGAATATTCGCCTTCGGTATTTTCCCGGACGACGTAAAAATCGATGTCGCCGACCTTGCGCCCGGCCAGGGGGCAGGGCACGCCGGGCATCAGGCGGACCGGACGCAGGTTGACGTACTGGTCGAAGTCGCGGCGGAATTTGATCAGTGAGCCCCACAGGGAAATATGATCGGGGACGGTCGCCGGCCAGCCGGCCGCGCCGAAGTAGATGGCGTCGAAGCCCTTGAGTTGCTCGAACCAGTCGTCCGGCATCATCTTGCCGTGAGCAAGGTAGTAGTCGCAATTCGCCCATTCGAAGGTGGTGAATTCCAGGTCGAGCTTGAATTTTTCGGCTGCCACCTTCAGCACGCGCAGGCCTTCGGGCATGACTTCCTTGCCGATCCCGTCGCCGGCAATGACTGCGATTCTGTGTTTCATGGGGCCTCCGTGTCCTTCTTTAATTGCAAGGATGCCTAGCTTAGTGTTGATTGAAATATTTACAATTCGCCTAAATGTGAATCCTGTGAACACGAATCGTGAACATCAAGCCGCAACTCGAAGATCTTCGCTTGTTCTGCATTGTCGTACGCCATCGCAGTTTCGCCGAAACCGCCCGCGAACAAGGGGTTTCAAAAGCCGTGGTCAGCAAACGGATTGCCCTGCTTGAAGGGGCGGTTCAGGCGCGGCTCTTTCATCGCACCACGCGTAACGTTTCGCTCACTGCACAAGGCGAAATCGTTCATCAGTGGGCGCAGCGCATCCTCGAAGATGTCGATTTGATGGGGGAGGCAATTTCCCGCGAGAAGGCTGCGCCAAGCGGTTCATTGCGCATTTGCAGCAGTACCGGCTTTGGGCGCAGCCGCCTGGCGCCAGCGTTGTCGGCGATGGCCAGCCAGTTTCCGCAACTGGAAATTCAGGTCGAACTGTTCGATCGGTGGGTCGATCTGGTCGATGAGGGATTTCAACTCGATATCCGCATCGGCCACGTCCGCGAGGGCAATGTCATCAAGCGGCGAATCGCGCGCAATCGCAGGGTGCTGTGTGCGGCGCCGGCCTACATCGAACGCTGCGGCATGCCGCGCTCGCTGGCCGATCTGCAAAATCATCGCTGCATCCCGATTCGCGAGCGCGACCAGGATTTCGGCCGTTGGGAGCTGCAAGGGCCGGATGGTCCGGTGGCCATCAAGGTGAGCGGGCCGCTTTCGGCCAATAACGGCGAGATCGTCCGTCAGTGGGCCATCGACGGCCACGGCATCATCCTGCGCTCAAGCTGGGATGTTTGTCGCGAACTCGAATCCGGACTCCTGATCCCCGTTTTGCCGGACTATTTCCAGCAGGCCGACGTATGGGCCGTTTATCCGTCGCGTCTTTCGGCGTCGGCCAAGGTCAAAGTCTGCGTCGAATTCCTCGAAGCCTGGTTCGAGCGCACGGGCTTGGGCGACGGCTGATGCCGAAAGCCATTGCTAACCGTGCTTGACTAGGCGGCTGGCCGCTCGAGCGGCGAGGTAGGGCAGAGGTTTTCGCAGGCCTCTCAGGGGCGGCTTATAACTGTTCTGCTGCCAGCCAGAGTGCGGCTTTGTCGATTGTTTCGTACCACGACCTGAACTGGCTGCGGTCGCTTTCAAATGGCTCGGATAGCGGTGTTCGCGGGTCTTGGCTCATGGCGTAAGCCATGCCTTCAACGAACCAGGAAGGTTTCAGGCTCAGCGCCAGCGTGCCACATCGTTCTGCCTGAAGATAGTGGATCAGTTCGTGGCGAACGTAGTAATCGTGCCAAGCCCGCGGGCCAATCACTGTGCCGATGGTGCCGACGGTAACCGCAGAGCGCGCTCCCAGGCCGAATGCGTCGGCACACGCTTGTGTCGAGCAAAAGACGATTTTGGGCTGACCCCGCAAGGGCGATACGGTTTTGTCGACGAAGGCGATGGCTTCGGCATAGAGCATTTCAGCCTGCCTGGCTTTGGCGGGATCGTCGGTGCAGACCGAGGCGCTGATGCATGTAGCGCCGCCGAGGCCGGGCGCCACGACCCTGATCGGCTTGACCAGGCTCCAAGCGGCAAGCGGTGCGATGATGAAGATCACCAGAGCGAGCCGCTTCAGGGGCGGAAATCCGAGATTTTGCATGCGCCGCTCAATCGTCTGCGCTGGGCGTCGATATACCCTGCGCCGATTGGTCCAGCGTCGGCACGACCATTTTCTCGCTATGTTCCGGGTAGGCTCGGGTATCGAAAGTCTTCCAGTCGGATTGGCTACGCAGAAAGGCCCATATACCGATGGGCCCGATGATAGGAAGCAGCCAGACGATGGCGCATTGGGCTGTTTTCTGTGTTGCGGAAAACATTGGGGAACGAAGGACTTGCAACGAGACGGCCAGATCGATCGAAACGATGGCCGCAAGGGCGCCAAGGGCGAGGAGCAGTGTCATGTTTTTTCCGGCGGGGCGGTGTCATGTTTCCGAAAATGGAAGATCAGCGTGGCAAGCGCCCAGTAAATCAAGAACCAGATGAACAGACCTACGAAAAAGCCGGTTAACGTCGGCCAGGCGAAAAAACCACCGCTCAGTCGCAGACCGAATGCTTGAAAGACTTGGGATGGCCACGCGGAGAAGAAATAAGTCGCAACAAGCAATTCGGATAGCGATGCGATGGGCGCCAGATTGCCGACGGCCAAACCGAGAGGCAGCATGCCAGCCTGCAGCACGACGATGCCGGCTGCGATGCCCGCTCCACGGAGAATGTCTGTGCGCTTATTGGTCGGCATGCTGGTCGAGGCTGTTCGGAAGCATGGTCATGCCTTTGAGGTTGATCTGGCCGAGAGTGTAGTTGAATTGCAGTGATTTGATGACAAATGAAATTTGTCAGGCGGGCTAACAGATGTTCGAATGGAAAAACGGAGCCGGGGCTATTTCGTCGTCATGTCTTTATTATTCGCGGCCGTGTCGAGGTCGAGCAATTTGCCCATTTTCTTCACCAATTCGATTGGCTCGGACTATCTGCGTGTTGGCTGAGATAGTTACGCAGATGCTCGACGAAGTAGGCCACCTTGGCCGATAAATTGAGACGTTCGAGATAGACCGCATAGATATCCGCCGGTGGCGTTTCGTATTCGGGCAGTACCTGGACGAGACGGCCGCTGCGCAGGTATTTGGCGACGTCCCATTCAGCGCGCATCAGGATGCCGTGCCCTTCCAGTGCCCAGTTGAGTGCGACTTCGCCGTCGTTGGTGCTGAGCTTGCCATGTACCTTGACGGTCTCCGTCTGTTTGCCCCGGCTCAGGCGCCAGTTGCCATAGGCGGTGTCGTTCTGGCGCAGGACGATGCAGGTGTGCTGAACCAGCTCTTGCGGGTGACCGGGAGGGACCGAGGCCCGTAGATAGGCGGGGGAGGCGACGAGCAAACGGCGGTTGATGGCGATTTTTTTGGCGATCAGGCGCGAATCGGGCAGGTCGCCGAAGCGGATCGATACATCGATGGCTTCATCCGGCAAGCTTACCGGGCGGTCGGTGAGGTGAAGCTGTACTTCGACGTCGGGATAGGTTCTGGCAAATGCCGAGATGGCGGGTCCGATATAGGAGCGCCCGAAGCCAAGCGGGGCATTGACCCGCAAGAGTCCCTTGGGGGCGGCACGGCTGCTCGAAACGAGGCGTTCCATCTCATCGATGTCGCTGAGAATGCGTTGCGCATTTTCAAAATAGACGCTCCCTTCGCTGGTCAGGCTGATGCGCCTGGTCGTCCGGTTGAGCAGCCTGACACCCAGCCGTTCTTCAAGTTGCGAAAGCCGGCGCGAAACCGCTGGTGGGGTCAGGTTCAACTCGCGGGCCGTTGCGGCAAGGCTGCCTTGCTTGACGAGCAGGCAAAAAAAGCCAAGTTCGGAGTCCGTGTTCATTATTAAGTTTTCTGCAACGATGAATTAACTTTACGTCGATTC
Organism: Rhodocyclales bacterium GT-UBC; assembly: GCA_003583745.1. Lineage (GTDB taxonomy): Bacteria > Pseudomonadota > Gammaproteobacteria > Burkholderiales > Rhodocyclaceae > Azonexus. The sequence goes on from QXPY01000014.1 coordinate 75,961, forward strand.
ATATTTTTTTCCAAGGTTTTAACCTCCATTCCACCTTACCGCCATGGTTGGGGACATTCACAAGAAGGAGGAGAGATTTCATGGAGCAGGATATCGAAAAGAGGACGCTGCGCCGCATCACCTGGCGCATCGTGCCATTCATCATGTTGTTGTATTTCATTGCCTATCTGGATCGGGTCAACATCGGCTTCGCCGCCTTGACCATGAAGAACGATCTGGGTTTCACGGCCTCGATTCTGGGATTCGGGGCAGGCATTTTCTTCTGGGGGTATTTCCTGTTCGAAGTACCTTCCAACATTGTTCTGCACAAGGTCGGGGCCAGGTTGTGGATCGCCCGCGTCATGGTGACCTGGGGCGTCATTTCAGGCGCCATGGCCTTCGTCGAAGGACCGACGAGTTTCTACGTCATGCGTTTCCTGCTCGGTGCAGCCGAGGCAGGGTTTTTCCCCGGCATCATCCTTTATCTCAGCTACTGGTTCCCGGCTCGCCATCGTGCCGGAGTCACGGCTCTGTTCATGGCAGCGGCACCAATTTCGACCGCCATGGGTTCGCCGATTTCGGCCGCGTTGCTGGAAATGAACGGAGTGATGGGGTTGCATGGCTGGCAGTGGATGTTCGTTCTCGAAGCCATTCCAGCACTCATTCTCGGCGTCGTCGTCTTCTTTTACATGACGGACAAGCCGGAACAAGCCCGGTGGTTGCCGGATGAAGAGCGAGCCTGGTTGGTCAAGGCGATGGATGACGAAGCGGCGAGCAAGTCGAACGGTGCCAAGCACAGCATTCTGAGCGGCCTCGCCAATCCGCGCGTACTGGCTCTGGCGATGATTTATTTCGGCACCTCGGCCGGCTTGTACACGCTCGGTATCTGGGCGCCGCAAATCATCAAGCAACTGGGTGTCTCGTCGATGACGGTCGGCTTCCTGAACGCCATTCCACCCATCGTCTCGGTCGTTGCCATGGTGCTCTGGTCGCGCCATTCGGACCGTACCGGTGAACGTACCTGGCACGTCGTGCTGGCATGCATCGCCGCCTCGGTGGGCTTGGTGATTGCCGCCGCCGTCAACAATGTTGTCGGCCTGATCGGCGCGCTGACCTTGGTCAATATCGGCATCAGCTGTGCCAAGCCGCCCCTGTGGAGCATGCCGACCATGTTCCTGTCCGGCGCGGCGGCCGCCGCCGGCATCGCCACCATCAACTCGATCGGCAACCTGGGGGGCTTCGCAGGCCCGGCAATGATCGGTTGGGTCAAGGACCAGACCGGCAGCTATGCCGGTGGCCTGTACTTTGTTGCCGGCCTGCTCGTCCTTTCGGCCGTGCTGACGCTGCTGCTGGCGCGATCCCAGAAACCTAACGGTGAGCTGGCCGAAGCGGCCGCTCACTGAACAAATACCCCAACTCATTCTTACTAGGAGCATCACATGGACAAGGAAGCTGCAGTCCAGTCGCTGACGGATACCATGGCCAAGTTCACGGCCTATATCGGCAAGCGCCTGCCCAAGGACGTCAAGACCAAACTGGCCGAATTGCGTACTCTCGAAACCAATCCGCTAGCCAAGTCGATCTACGATTCGATGGCCGGCAATCAGGAAGCGGCAGATAAACTCGACCGTCCGAGCTGCCAGGATACCGGCGTCATCCAGTACTTCGTCGAGGCCGGTGCCAACTTCCCGCTGCTCGGCGAGCTGGAAGACGTCCTCAAGGAAGCGACCGCCGGCGCGACTCGTATGGGGCCGCTACGCCACAATGCAGTGGAAACCTTCGACGAGAAAAATACCGGCACCAATACCGGCACCAACATTCCCTGGCTGGACTGGCGCATCGTGCCTGAGAAGGATAGCTGCACCATCGACGTCTACATGGCCGGCGGTGGCTGCACGCTGCCCGGCGCCGCCAAGGTGCTGATGCCGGGTCAGGGCTACGAGGGCGTTGCCGAGTTCGTGATGGACGTCATTACCGAGCGCGGCGTCAATGCCTGTCCGCCCCTGCTGGTCGGCGTCGGCGTTTCGACCTCGGTCGAAACCGCGGCTCGCCTTTCGAAGCTGGCGATCATGCGGCCGGTCGATTCGAAGAGCGCCAATCCGCGCGCTGCGCTGATGGAAGAATTGCTGGAACAAGGCCTTAACGAGATCGGCATCGGCCCGCAGGGGCTAACCGGCAACAACAGCGTGATGGGCGTCAATATCGAGTCCTCCGCCCGTCATCCCTCGACCATCGGCGTAGCCGTCAATACCGGTTGCTGGGCGCATCGCCGCGGCAAGATCCGCATCAACGCCGACATGTCTTATGAAATCCTTTCCCACGAAGGAGTGGTGCTGTGAAAAAAATCCTGACAACCCCGATCAAGGACGACGACCTGGCCGACCTGAAGGTGGGGGACGTGGTGTATCTGACCGGTCGCCTGGTCACCTGTCGCGACGTGGCGCATCGCCGCCTGATCGAGCAGGGCCGTGAGTTGCCGGTGAACCTGGAGGGCGGTGCGATTTTCCACGCCGGCCCTATCGTCCGCAAAAAGGAGGATGGCAATTTCGAGATGGTGTCGATCGGTCCGACGACCAGCATGCGGATGGAGAAATTCGAGCGTGAGTTCATCAAGCAGACCGGCGTCAAGCTGATCGTCGGCAAGGGCGGCATGGGTCCGGAAACGGCAGCCGGTTGCCAGGAAGGTCCGGCCGTGCACGCCATCTTCCCGGGCGGTTGCGCGGTATTGGCGGCAACCCAGGTCGAGGAAATCGAAGGCGCCGAATGGCAGGACCTGGGCATGCCGGAAACGCTGTGGATCAACCGGGTCAAGGAGTTCGGTCCGCTGATCATTTCGATCGACACGCACGGCAATAACCTGATCTCGCAGAACAAGGTCGGCTTCAACGAGAAGAAAAAGCCGGTCCTTGAGCGAATCAGCAAGCAGCTCAGTTTCATCAAGTAAGCGGTTTGCCGAGACGACTTAGTGAGGGCGCCAAGGGCGCCCTTGCTATTTTTATCTGAATGTCCTTGAAGTGCCTCGGGCCGAGCTCAACGATCACCGCTGACGGCCCTTGGTGGATACCCTGGTGCTGGCGGGGTTAATTCTTTGCATCATCGATTCCGCCACCTTTAAAGGGCGGGCGCGCGCAGCGGGGGAGAAAAAAGAAAGGGGATGCCGGTTTCCCGTGCATCCCCTTTTGCATCCTTGCAGCCGGCTTAGTGGCGGTTCTGGATTTCCTCGATGTAGCCGAGCATGCCGGTCTTCAGGTTGCCGGCATTGCCTTCGTCGGTGTCGATGTGCATGGCCAGGCGGAAGTTCGGGTTCACCCGGACGACGACGTCGCCGAAAATCAGTTCCCGATCGCCAGCAACGCGGACACGGACGACATAGTTGTCACGCACGCGGAAGCGCAGCGCATCTTCCGGTGACATGTGGATGTGGCGCTGGGCGCAGACCACGCCGCGTTCGATGGTGGTGCTGCCGTACGGGCCTTCCAGCGTGATGCCGGGCGTGCCGGCGAGGTCGCCGGACTGACGGATCGGCGGCTGGATGCCGAGCTTGAACTGCTCGGTCATGGCGATTTCGACCTGGGTTTCCTTGCGGGTCGGGCCGAGCACGCGAACCTTGGCGATACGGCCCTTGGGGCCGACCAGATGCACTTGTTCCTCGCAGGCGAACTGGCCGGGTTGCGACAGTTCGCTCTTCGGGGTCAGCTGGTGGCCGGGGCCGAACAGCGCCTCGACGTCGGCTTGTGACAGATGCACGTGGTGGGCCGAGATTTCGACCGGGATAGCCGGCGTTTCTTCGGCCTGGGCTTCAAGCAGCAACTTGTTGCGTTCGATGGCACGCAGCGATTCCCAGGCAACCAGGCGCTCGTCGTCGTTGGCGACAACCAGGATGGTGACCGGCGAGTCGTCGGCCGAAATAACGGCGTAGTTGCCCAGCTTGCCGAGGTTGCGGTTCTTTTCTTCATCGAGCTTGATGCCCATGAATTCGAGACCCTGACAGGCCAGGCTGCGCACGGTGGCGCTGGTTTCGCCGATGTCGCCGGTAAAGGCCAGGACATCGATGCCGCCCATTGCCGCGACGTAGGCACCGATGTTCTTGCGCACCTGGTAGCAGAAGGCCTTGTGGGCGAGCAGGGCGCGGTGGTGACCTTCGGCAGCGGCATCCTCGATTTCGTGAATGTCGTTGGAGATGCCGGAGATGCCCTTCAGGCCGCTTTCGGTGTTGATCAGCGTCGACAGCTGCTCCGGCGTCATGTTGTGCTGTTCCATCAAATGGATCATCACGGCGGGGTCGATGCTGCCCGAGCGGCTGGGCATGATCAGGCCATCGGTCGGCGTCATGCCCATCGTCGTATCGACCGAGCGGCCGTGGTCGATGGCGCACAGCGAGGCGCCGATGCCGAGGTGGCAGGAGACGATTTCCAGCTCGCCGAGCGGGCGCTTGAGCACTTCCGCCGACTTCAGCGAAACGTAGCGGTGCGAGGTGCCGTGGAAGCCGTAGCGGCGGATGCCGTGCTGCTTGTAGAGGTCGTAGGGCAGGCCGTAGAGGTAGGCGTAGGGCGCCAGCGTCTGGTGGAAGGCGGTGTCGAACACGGCGACTTGCGGAATGTTCGGGAAATGCTTCAGCGCGACGCGGATGCCGGCCACGTTGACCGGGTTGTGCAGCGGTGCGAACAGCGCCAGTTCCTCGATGTCGGCGATCACCGCCGGCGTGATGACGACGGAGCTGGAGAACTTGTTGCCGCCATGCACGACGCGGTGACCGATGGCGGTGACTTCTTCGGGATGGAAGGCGAAGGCCGGGCCGAGCAGGGCGGTCGCTTCCTGCATCACCGCGAACAGGTCGGAGAGCTTGAACGGCACGTGCTCCATCGTCTTCTGTTGCGGGCCGACCTTGACCGTGATGTGGGCGACGTCCTTGTCGGCATTGTCGATGATGCCGTGGACTTCCGAACCGACATCCTCGGTGTCGTAGATGCCGAAATGAATCTGGCTGATACCGACATTGAGGACCAGGATCTTGCCCGGTTCGTTGGTGTTCAGCGACAGGGCGTAGGGGTCGCTCGACTTGACTGCGGCGCGGGCCTGGGCGGTGACCAGATCGACCGACATGGCGCGGGTACGGTCGGCCAGCTGGCGGGACAGGTAGCCGACGGCCTTGGGATTGGTCAGGATGTGGGTGTTGAAGACCGACTGCGGAATCATCAGCACGAAGCAGCGGTTGCCGGCGATGACGTCGGCGACGATGCGGTCGCCGGTGAGCAGGGACATCACGCCGAACACGTCGCCCGCTTCAAGCTGGCTGATCACGGCACGGGTGCCGGTGTTGTCGGTCATCGAGATCTCGGCGTGGCCGCTGATCATGACGCCGATGAACTTGCCTTCATCACCGGTTTCCAGGATGGCTTCGTTGCCTTCGTAGGTGGCGAGACGGGAGCGGATGACGATCTCCTCGACCTGATCGGCCGAGAAGTTCTCGAACAGACGGACCTGTTCCAGGAAAAAGCGTTTCAGATCGATTTCACTCATGCTGTTTCTCACTTGGATTCAGTGTTGTTATCACACGAAAGACTATCACCTTGCTGCGCCGCAGCAAAGCCCCAAGATCAAAGGTGTTTTATTACTTTTTGGTGACTGTCCGATTTGTCGTGAATCCAGCACTGGCCGGTGTTTGTAGGAAATTTCCTAGCACTGGAACGGTGCGTTTGAAGATGGCCGGCCTGGCCTGCGAAGCAGTTTGTGAGACGTGCATTTCGGTGCGCTGCCGCATTGTTCAGTGCCGCTTCGAAAAGGCTTTCTCCAAAGCGTAATCACTTTCTGCGAAAATCACGCTTTCGAAACATACCGAGGCGCTGGATTTCACATGAGCTATAAAGTCTTTGTCGATGGTCAGGAGGGCACGACCGGCCTGCAGATCAATGAATATCTTGCCAAGCGTTCCGATGTGACGCTGCTCAAGATCGATTCGGACAAACGCAAGGACCTGGCCGAGCGCAAGCGCCTGATCAACGAATCCGACGTCACCTTCCTGTGTCTGCCGGACGATGCCGCAAAGGAGTCGGTGACCTTGGTCGACAACCCGAATACCTGCATCATCGATGCTTCCACCGCGCATCGGGTCAATCCGGCGTGGGTGTTCGGCCTGCCGGAACTGGCCAAGGATCAGCGCGAGAAAATCCGCGGCTGCAAGCGCATTGCCAATCCGGGTTGCCACGCCACCGCCTTCATTCTGGCCCTCAAGCCGCTGGTTGCCGCAGGCCTGTTGCCGGCCGACACCCAGGTGGCGGCCAACTCGATTACCGGCTATTCCGGCGGCGGCAAGTCGATGATCGCCCATTACGAGAGCCCGGCCCGCATCGATGCGCCGCGGCCCTACGCGCTCGCCCTGGCGCACAAGCACCTGCCGGAAATGGCCGCCTACACCGGCCTCAGCGTCGCCCCGATTTTCCAGCCCATCGTCGGTCCGTTCTACAAGGGCCTGGCCGTCACCGCCTACCTGCATCCCAAGCAATTCAGCCGCCCGGTGACGCCGGCCGAGGTGCAGAAAATCATCGCCGACTACTATGCCGGCGAACAGTTCATCCGCGTCCTGCCGGTTGATCTGGAGGTGACGACCGATGGCGGTTTCTTCAACGTCGAAGCCAATAACGACACCAACCGTGTCGATATCGCCGTCTTCGGCAATGAAGAACGGATGCTGGTGATGGCGCGCCTCGACAACCTGGGCAAGGGCGCTTCCGGTGCCGCTGTGCAGGCGATGAACGTGCATCTCGGCGTCGAGGAAAGCCTCGGATTGATCTGAGGCACTCCGCTCAGCCAAAATCAAAACCCGCCGGATGGCGGGTTTTTTATGCGTCGGAAGCGCCGATCAGCCTTCGTGCATCGGTTCCAGTGGTGGCAGGCCGATACGTTGTCGCAGTTTCTGGCATTCCGGGTTGGGGCTGCCATCTTCCTGCCAGTTGGCGAACTCCCGGCAAGGTGTCGGGCGGTTGGCATAGATGCGGCAATGGATGCCCGGCTGGCCGAGTTCGCCGATCAGCGCTATGCAGCGGCCATGGCCGGTCTCGGTGCCTTTCATGCAGGCGATGAAGGGGGTGACGGGGCTGGTCAGTTCGGCCGGGACGATGCCGCCGGAGCCACCGGTCAGTTCGCCGCAGTAGAAAGAGACGCGGTAGTAGGCGCAGCAGGCGCCGCAGTTTGTACAGGGATTGTCCGGGCTGTCCGGCATGTCGATGAACACACGGTCATCGTCGAAAATCCGGCGAATCGGGATGGCTTTCGTCATGGGATGAAACGGCAGGCGGGTTGGATAAGACGGGAGGCCCGAATTGTCCGAATTTCCGGGCTGTCTGTCACCAGGCTGGATAGCGGCTCCATTGCTTTGTAAAACAAAAGAGGCCTTCTGCTGAAGGCCTCTTTGGCGAGTCAGTTCAATTTGGAATCAGCCTTTGACGTGCAGGCCGCATTCCTTGGACTCCGGGTTTTCCCACCACCAGCGGCCTGAGCGGACATCCTCGCCAAGCGAGATGGCGCGGGTGCAGGGGGCGCAGCCGATGCTGGGGTAGAACTTCTCATGCAGCGCGTTGAAGGGCACGCCATTCTGCTTGATGTAGGTCCAGACTTCCTTTTCGCTCCAGTCGGCGAGCGGGTTGAATTTCTCCAGGCGGTTGCCTTCGTCGTATTCCCGGTGCGGCAGGCCGACGCGGGTGGCCGCCTGCTGGGCACGCAGGCCGGTAATCCAGGCTTTCTTGCCGGCCAGCGCGCGTTGCAACGGCTCGACCTTGCGCGCATGGCAGCAGGCCTTGCGCAGCTCGATCGATTCGTAAAAGGCGTTGATGCCATTGCTGCGGACGTAATTTTCGACTGCGGCGCTCTGCGGGAAATAGACCTTGAGCTTGAGATCGTAGTGCTTTTGCACGGCGGCCATCAGGTCGTAGGTTTCGAGCGGCAGGCGACCGGTGTCCAGGCTGAAGATCTCGATCGGCAGACTGGATTTGACGATCAGGTCGGTTAGCACCATGTCCTCGGCGCCCAGGCTGTTGGCAAAGGTGGCGGGCGACCAGTCGGCGGCGATTTCGGCCAGCAGGGCCTGAACCGCCGTGGTCTTGGCAGCGACGCTGGCGGACAGTTCCGGGGTGATGTTGAGCAGGTTCGGATTCATGTCGGGTCAGGCGCGACGGCGGAAATAAGGTTGCGGCTGGGTGGTCGATACCTGGTAGGTCTCGCCGAAAGGCGCAAAGCCTTGCTCGATGGCGTGGGCCGCGCTCTTGCCGTCCTTCAGCGCAAAGGCGTCGAAGCCGACACGCTGCATGAAGAACAGTTGATCGTGCAGCACATCGCCGACAGCACGCAGTTCGCCGCTGTAGCCGTAGCGCTGGCGCAGCAGGCTGGCGGTGGAATAGCCGCGGCCATCGACGAATTTCGGGAAATTGACGGCGATCACCGCGAAATGGGCGAGGTCGCCGGCGATGTCTTCGACCGCATCGGCCGGTTGCAGCAGGATGCCGACCGGCGTGCCGCGGGCGAGGATTTCAGCCTTGCGGGCCTGCCAGACGGCGAACGGGAAAATGACCTGGCCGGCCGGCAGGGCGATGGCTTCCGGCGTTTCGCCTTCGGCCAGTTCGAGGCTTTGCCAGGTGTCGGCGACCACGGCCTTGTTCTTGATCAGTTGCGCCATTATGCGGTCTCCTTTTCTGCTGCCTTGGCCTTGCCGTGGGCACGGCCTTCGTAAACGCGGTTCTTGAACGGGTCGATGCCGATCCGGTCGAAGGTGTCGAGGAAGCGTTCTTCTTCGGTTCGGTTGTCGATATAGACCTGGATGATCTTTTCAACGACATCGGGCATTTCGGCCGCCGAGAAGGATGGGCCGATCACCTTGCCGAGACTGGCTTGGTTGCCCTGGCGACCACCCAAAGTCACTTGGTAGAACGCGGCATCGTTCTTGTCGACGCCGAGCACGCCGATATGCCCAACATGGTGATGGCCGCAGGCATTCATGCAGCCGGAAATGTTGAGGTCGATCTCGCCGATGTCGAACAGGTAATCGAGATTATCGAAGCGGGCCTGAATGGCATTGGCGACGGGGATCGACGGGGCATTGGCCAGATCGCAGAAATCGCCGCCCGGGCAGCAGATGATGCCGGTCAGCAAGCCGATGTTCGGGGTCGCCAGGCCGGCGCCCTTGGCGGTCAGCCACAGGGTGTAGAGATGGGCTTCCTTGACGTCGGCCAGGATGATGTTCTGCTCGTGCGAGATGCGCAGCTCACCAAAGCTGAAATGGTCGGCCAGATCGGCCACCGTTTCCATTTGCTCGGAGGTGATGTCGCCTGGCGCAATGCCATGTTGCTTCAAGGACAGGGTGACGGCGCGGTAGCCGGCGACCTGGTGCGGATGGGTGCAACGCTCGACCCAGCGGGCGAAGGCGGGGTTGTCCTGCAGATGCTGCTGGAAACCGGCGTCACCGGCGGCGGCCTGGTCGTAGGCCGGGGCGGTGAAGTGAGCGGCGACGCGGTCGAATTCGGCCTGCGTCAAGGTGGCAGGGCCACCCTTGAGATGGGCCCATTCGGCTTCGACCTGCTGGCTGAAGGCTTCGACTCCCAGTGCCTGGACCAGGATCTTGATCCGTGCCTTGTAGGCGTTGTCGCGGCGGCCGGCCCGGTTATAGACGCGGAGGATGGCTTCGCAGTAGGTCAGGATGTCCTGCCAGGGCAGGAACTCGCGCACGACCTGGCCGCGGATCGGGGTGCGGCCAAGGCCGCCGCCGACGATGACGGTGAAACCGACCTGGCCGTCGACTACCTTGAGATGCAGGCCGATGTCGTGGAACCAGGTGACGGCACGGTCTTCCTTCGTGCCGGAAATGGCGATCTTGAACTTGCGCGGCAGGAAGGCGAATTCGGGATGGAAGGTGGTCCATTGACGCAGGATCTCGGCCAGCGGGCGCGGATCGATGATCTCGTCGGCGGCGACGCCGGCGAACTGGTCGGTAGTGATGTTGCGCAGGCAGTTGCCCGAGGTCTGGATGGCATGCATCTCGACTTCGGCCAGTTCGGCGAGGATTTCCGGCACGTCCTCGATCTTCGGCCAGTTCAGCTGCAGGTTGTGACGGGTCGTGAAGTGGCCGTAACCGCGGTCGTACTTGCGGGCGACGTGGCCGAGCTTGCGCATCTGGGCCGAATTCAGCATGCCGTAGGGCACGGCGATGCGGAACATCGGTGCGTGACGCTGGATATACAGGCCGTTCTGCAGACGCAGCGGGCGAAACTCGTCATCGGCCAGTTCGCCGGCTTTCCAGCGGCGAACCTGATCGCGGAATTGGGCGACGCGCTCGTTAATCAGCTGGCGGTCGATGGCATCGTATTTGTACATAAAAGCTCCGATGGGGATCGGTTAAGCAATGATCAGCTTGCCGCCGATCAGAATGAGCATGGAAGCCAGCAGGCGACGGAGGATGTGCTCCGGAACCTTGGCCGAAATATGGGTGCCGAGCCAGATGCCGGGCAGCGAACCGAGTAGCAGGCTGCCCAGCAGTGACCAGTCGACGCCGCCGAGCATCCAGTGGCCGAGGCCGGCGACCAGCGTCAGCGGTACGGCATGGGCGACATCCGATCCGACAATCTTGACCGGCGAAAGTTTGGGGTAGAGGAAAAACAGTGCAGCGACGCCCAGCGCGCCGGCGCCGACCGACGAGATGGTAACCAGCACGCCGAGGATGGCACCGACGGCGATGGTGATCTTGCCTAGGCAGCACTGGCGAAGGGTCGAATCTTCGTGGCGGGCGGCATATTCCCGCAGCTTGCGGCCGAAAAGAATGGCGATGGCGGTGAGTACGAGGGCGAAGCCCAGGCCGTTCGAGATGATCTGGCCGATCGCGTTGCTACCTTTGGGCAGTTGCGACAGGATGAAAATGGTGATGGCGGCGGCCGGGATGCTGCCCAGCGCCAGGCGACCGGTAATCGCCCATTCGATATGCCCTTTGCGGCCATGTGCCACCGTACCGCTGGCCTTGGTCAGCGCTGCGTAAAGCAGGTCGGTGCCGACCGCGGTGGCCGGATGCACGCCGAACAGCAGGACCAGTAGCGGCGTCATCAACGAACCGCCGCCAACCCCGGTCAGGCCGACAATCGCGCCGACTGCAAAGCCGGAAAGGGTGTAGAGGATATCCATGGCGCGCATCCTAACAGCGGCCATTTGAAACAAAAAGAATATTGAGTTAGATTGTTATAGAGTTTAGTTATTAAGGCATCCATGAAACTCCAACAGTTGCGTTACATCGTCGAGATTCAGCGCCAGGGGCTCAATGTTTCAGAGGCTGCGGAATCCCTCTATACCTCCCAGCCAGGTATTTCCAAGCAGGTCAAGCTGCTTGAGGATGAACTGGGGATTGCCATTTTCGAACGCAGCGGCAAGCGCTTTACCGCGATCACCGAGCCCGGCAAGGTGGTGCTCGGCATCGCCGAGCGCATCCTGCGCGAGTCGGATAACCTGAAGCGCGCCGCCGCCGAGTATTCCACCGGTGACTCCGGGCGCTTGGTACTTGCCGCTACGCATACCCAGGCGCGCTACGCCTTGCCGGTGGTGGTGCGGGATTTCGTCGCCCAGCATCCGAGCGTCAAGCTCGAGATGCATCAAGGTAGTCCGACACAGATCGCCGAATGGGTGGCGGCCGGAGAGGCCGATATCGGTATCGCAACCGAGTCGCTCGACCAGTATCCGCAACTGGTGACTTTGCCGGTGCGCCAATGGAGCCATTGCGTCATTGCGCCCGAAGGGCACCCGATTCTTCAGTCGCAGCCCGTATCCTTGCATGAGTTGGTGCGTTGGCCCTTGGTGACCTATGACACTGCATTTACCGGACGTTCTCGCATCAATCGGGCCTTCGAACGGATCGGAGTGACACCGAATATTGCTTTGACGGCGCTCGATGCCGACGTGATCAAGACTTATGTCAGCCTTGGTCTGGGGCTGGGTATTATCTCGGCCCTGGCATTTGATGCGCAACGCGATGCCGGTTTGGTTGCGCTTGATGCTGCACATTTGTTCGAGTCGAATACGACTCGGCTGGCTTTGCGTCGCGGAACTTTTTTGCGCCGCTACGATTATGATTTGATTGCGCTTTTTGCCCCTCATTTGACGCGCCGCGTGGTCGAGATGGCCATGCAGGGGGGCGGAAATGAATATCAACTATAACTTTAGTCGTGTTTTCCTGATCGGTCTAAGCGCGTAAGCTTTGGCCGATCCTTAGGAGTTAACGGCATGAGTGCGCTTCCCGAAGAAAAGCAGTTGCAAACCTTGTTGCAGGGTGTAGATATTCCACCCTGTCCGGCCATCCTGGTGGAACTCGATGCCGAAATGCGTAAGGATGAACCCGATCAGCGCGAAATTGCCCGCCTGATCAGTCATGACGTGGCGCTGTCCGGACGATTGATGCTGGTTGCCAATTCTCCGGCATTTTCGACCGGGCGCGAGTTGGGGTCGGTGACGCAGGCGCTGGCTATCTTGGGTAACCGGCAGGTATTCAATCTGGTCATTTCGCAATTGCTTAAGGCGGCCTTGGCTGGAGCGCCGGATATTCCGATGGATCGCTTCTGGGACAGTTCGGCCTTGACGGCGAAACTGGCCGCTGAGTTGGCGCGCCGTCTGCGTTGCATTCGACCTGATATCGCCTATACCTTCGGTCTGTTTCATGATTGCGGCATCCCTTTGATCATGAAACGTTTTGAAAAGGCACGCGAGGTTCTGGCTGCCGCCAACGCTGCGGAGTTCGTGAGCTTTACCGATATCGAAGAAGAGTTGCTCGGGACCAATCATGCCGTCGTGGGCTATTTTTTGGCTCGGCGTTGGCGTTTGCCGGACTATGTCGCCGAAAGTATCTTGTATCACCATGACTACGCGATGCTGGAAGATGGCAGTCGCCTATCGGCCGAAGCCCGCATCCTTATCGCCTTGTGCGTCCTGGCGGAGCACGTTATCCGTTTGCAGGCGAACGGCGAGGGTGAGTACGAGTGGAGCAAGGCATCGGCCTTGGCCTGCGGCGTATTTGGGTTGTCGTTGGGAAATGTCGACGATCTGATCGAAGACATGCTCGACTGGCTAGTTTGATTTTTCCATGCGCGGCGCCGGGTCGCGCAGGATCAGACTGGGGGTCGAGAATGGGGCCAGGTGCTCGAGAAAGTCGAGCAGTTCCAGTACGGGAGAGTTACGGAAGAACTTGGCTGCAGGCGTATCCTGCCAGATGCGGTCGGCGTAAGCATGAATCTCGTGGGGCGTGTCGCCGAAGCCATCGCGATTTCGGTCAAAGCCTTCGTAATCGTCCCAGTAATTGCCCCACCAGAAATCGTTGAGCGGGTCGCCATCTCCGATAATGCTCACCGTCCACAGATTGCCCTGAAACGTATTGTCGATTGCGATGTGTCCGCCCTTCGCGCCGTAGAAGTAAATTCCGGTGACGTTATGGGCGATCCGGTTGCCCTTGAAGACGATGCGGTTGCTTGGATTCATCGGTGAGTCGGCCATGATGCCGTGGGCACAATGGATGATTTCGTTGTTCTCGACCAGTGCGGAAGAGGTTTCCTTCAAGGCCACGCCGGCACCGGATGCGTCCATCGCGTGCATGATGCGATTCCGGCGGATCGTCAGTCCTTCTGAGTTCAGGGCGACAATACCGGTGGAGTTGCCCTCGAAGCGGTTGCCTTCGATCAGTGATCGATGCGAAAAGAGAAAATTCATCGCTCGTCGACTACCCCGGATGGTATTGCCGATGAAGCGGTTGAAGGGCGAATTGCTCACCGTGATGTCGCGGCTTTGAGTGATATCGTTGTGCATGATCCGGTTATAACTGCTGTACCAGATGCGAATCGCATCCCCGCGATCAGCAGAGGGAACCGGTCTGGAGCGAATCCGGTTGTGTCGGACAATACTGTCGTTGGTACGATGCAACGAGATGCCAAACAGCACGTTTTCGAGCGTATTGTCTTCGATCAGTAGTTGGCGGCCTTCGGCCATGATGCCGCCATCGATTTTGTCGTGGGAATCGCCGCTGTTACGCAGATTAAGCCCACGCAAGGTAACCTGATCGGATTTGATGGTGATCACGGTGCCCTGGCCACCGCCATCGACGATAACTTGACCGTTGCCTTCAAGAGTGATGGGTTTGTTGATCGTTGCCGGGCCTTGGTAAATGCCTGCTGGCAGCAGCAGACGGCTTCCCGGTTGGGCCGCATCGATCCATGGCTGCAAAGGCAGTGGGCCGGCGGCAAGGGCTTGGCACGGGAGGCCGAAAAGTAGCAGAAAAAGGCGTTTCATGGACGGGTGATCTTGCCTGCATCAGCCTGGGCTGGCCTCAACCTGTATCAATTTTTTGCATATTGGTAGCTTGTTGTCTTTAACGAAGATGCAATTCGTTGGTGCTCAACAGCATGAAGCGCGAATCGTCAGCATCCCTTGCTTTCGTTTGGGCGTTGAGCCAGATATTGCATCCCAGGCGCAGTGAAGGAGCTCGATCGATTTGAGGTTCGGGAATGTCCGGGTGTTTGAGAATGAGCTGAACTTCGCAGTCCAGGGTCAAGCCGACGCAAAATTGCACCAATTCGAATAGTGCGCGCCGTCCCGTGCCGCCCGGCATGAATTGTTCAAAGTCGGAGCGGTCGAGAGGGCCTAACACTAACCTTATCTTGTTCTGTCTATCCCAAACTCGTTCCCCCAGAAATGTGTTTTGGCCGAGAAGACAGGGGGAGCCGAGTCGGGTTTGTTCGCTGGGTGGTAGGGCAAGCCATTGGCCGATGAACTGTTCGAGCCTTACCGAAATACCGAAATAGCCCTCGATCAGTGCCACGATATTGCTGGCCGAAACCGGCTTTCTGGCCAGAAGGCCGGCGTAGTGAATCAAGAAGCGGTCGGGAATGCCGGCTCCGCTCGCGGCCAAGCGTTGTTGCAATTGGCCGAGACCCAGGCCAACCAGATCAAGCAGGTTGCGCGAGAAGCCATCGTTGTCACCGGCCTCGTAGGGCAGGTAGAAACGATGTTTGTGCCAGGCCTGGTAAAACAGCGAGATGGCGCGGTGGGTGAAGATGTCGAGAAATTGGTGTGCCGTCGTGTCGCGGAACTGGTTGCGCCGGTCAATCAGCATCTCGGTGTACGCCACGGGAAGGGCACCCGATGGACCGGTCAGACCCATGAAGCCAACGGTCATGCGCAGCGCGGCATCGTCTGGAAGTACTTTTTCACTGGGGGGCGATTCCATCGACGGGGCAGTATCCCTCGTCGGGCTTAAGGGCGCTAATTCGGCAATTTCACTGGCAGGGAAACTTAAAGATAGTGGCGAAGCGAACCGCAGGTTGTCGGGAAGCGGCTTTGTCTTGCTCCCCGCCTGGTTGCTTAAAGCAAGCAGGCGGACTGCTTGGAAAAATTGAAAACGCGGCCCGGTCGTTTGCAACTCGTCATTTAGATGACGATGGCTTCGCCGGCGCGGGCTGGCCATTTTGCGATCTCCTGTTCTTGTTGCTTGCTGCGCAGCTTGAGGCGGGTAAAGTTGTTGGGGCCGCAGTACAGTGCGAAAAATCGCTCAAGAACCGCAGCAAAAATCAGCATGCCGCTGCCGATGAAAGCGTTTTCATCCAGGGTCAGGGTTATGTCGATTCCGCGGGCGAAGCCGGTAAAGTGCCGGCTGGTTACCAATGTGCTGGCTGGTTCGCTGTGAATGTCGACGATGCCTTGAATTTGACGGGATACGCTTTGCGATTGCGAAAAGTTGTATAGGGCCAACATTTCCTGAAGGGCTTCACGACCTTCCCGAACGATAGACAGATGGTTCAGAGACAGATGTGATATCAGGCGCCATTGCAGCCCTGGCTTGGCGGGCGCACGTAAACTGGTGCTTGGTTTGCGCAAGGGGCGGACGCGTTTGACGATGGCGAATTGTGGGATCGAAAAGTCGGCGTGAGTTGTGCTGCTGCCCCCAAATGGCAGGTGTTCCGGTAAATCCCGATTGCTGCATGTGAGATTGAGTGAAAGGACTTCGAATTCTGGTCGGAGGGGTTCGAAGTGGCTATCCACAAAGGCGATCTCGAGGTCGGTGCCATTGTCGTTTTCATGCACGGCTGGTTCGCGTGTGGCATACCAATAGAAGCGTTGTTGTTCTTCCTTTCCGTGATGCTGGATGGAGTAGAAGGGAGGGATCTGTCGGTTGCTTTCCTGCCCCTCGGCTTTTTCCGCACAGTTGACCGAATCAATTTTGATGACCTCGTAGGCGCGTTGCCGCCGGCTATCGGTGATTACCGGGTAGCTGGTCTTTTGGTGGCTGATCCGGATCGGATCGGCCGCGTGCTTGAATAGATTGATGGCCGGCGTGCACCCAAGTTTGAAATTGTCCTTATTCAGTGTTTGAGCCAGTCGGTGATGGCGTTCGTTATCCGGGTAGCGCTTGAGGAAAATCTGGATACAGAGGGTGCTGTCGTGATGATGCAGGCCTGGATGGTTGAGGCCGGTCAAGTCGAGGAACAGAAACTTTTCTGGAAATGCAAAATATTCGCTTAGCAGGCGATACCCCAAAAACGAGCGTTTGTCGTAATCAAGTAGTCCATCTTCTGCGGCAAAACCGACGGGCGACAGATTGGCAGGAGGGAGAAGAACGCTGTGCTGAGGATTGTCGGGGTTATCGCTGACGCGGATTTGTAGCACCGATGTCTGTAACAATTCGTAGAGGTCGCCCATCAGGCCGGCATCGCCATCCAGAAAGAATCGAAGGCGGTCGGTGTTGAGAGGGCCGAAGGGCAAATGCCCATGCGTTTCAAAGTCGAGTGTGATGGCTGCTACCGCCTGCGGGCATAGGCGACGTAGATGTTCGGAGCCTTGGCTCAATTGCAGTCGTGCCGATTTCAGGTTCATCGGTAGCAAATCGACTTCGTAGCTTGTGCGAAATTGGCAATTCACGCCGCCAACGGCAGGGGAGGTGACCGGGTGATGGCGAGGGATGCTCGTTTTCTGGGTGATTTCCGGCGTGTCTTGATCCAGTTCGAATTGCAGGATGGTGCAGGAGGGAAATGGCTGGGTGTAATGAGGATAGAGGACCTGCAGGAAAGCTTCGGTGATTTCCGGGAATTCATCGTCGAGTTTTCGATGGATACGGGCAGCGAGAAAGGCAAAGCCTTCGATGATCCGCTCAACATGCGGGTCTTCGCTTTGATTGCTGTCGAGGAGCAGGCGGCGGGCGATTTTCGGATAACGCTGCGCAAATTCTCCCGATAGTTCACGCAGGTAGGTCAGCTCTTGCTCGTAATAGGGCAGTAGTTGTTTCAGCATCAGGTTTCACGGATCTGGCAGGCGTTTGACGATAGTTGGAGGGTCGCGTCGAAACTTACCGGTGGCTTGGTCGGCAGGACTTTCAGGATGGCGTCAACGCGGAAGCGCAGCATGCGCTCGTTGCCCGATGGAGGGTCGAGGCTGACGCGAATGCGGCCGAGGCGGGGTTCGTGGCGTTCAACGGTGATCCGGATTTTGTCGCGCAGATAGGCGCGATCGCCTGGGTCGAGCAGGCTCAGGCTGGAAAGATCAGTGATGCCGAAATCGATCATCGAGTCTTGAGATTCAGGAAAGCGCTCCAACGCATGGTCAAGGTCGATGTTGCGTGAGTTGAGCAGCGCTTCCATGTCACGTGCTACCGCCTGCTTGAGCTTTCGTAGATCAAAGACGAAGTGTTGTTGGTGTTCATGTTGCTCACGAGGATGATCATCGAGCAGGCGGTCGAAGACTGAAGGTTTGATCAGTAGGTGCTGGCGGTCGGGGCGCATATCGGCAAGATTAGATCGAGGTTTTTGCCTTGTCGCCAAGCTCGGTTTTGTCCGGGGGAGCGATGACGGCTGGAAGGCTCGGTCTGGCTTGAAGTTCCGCGAGGGTGTCGTTTTCACCCTGCAGAATCCATTGAAAGAGAAAGAAAATTGCGCTGGCGACGATCGCGAGCAAGGCAAAGTACAACCACAGTGGGAGTTCATTTCGAACGTATTGCTGGAAGCGTTGTGGGAGCTTCCAGTTCGGTGCAAACTCGCTCCGCCCGCCGCGGGCATGAGTGATTTCCTGGCCAACCCGGCTGGTCAGATAGTTCAGTTTTTCGCTTCCTTCGAGAAGGTATCTTCCTTGAAAGCCGAGAAGGAGGCAGGTGTAGAAGACTTCAAGTGCCTCGACGTTTCCGACAGGGTCCAGGCGGAGCGCCTCCAGCTTTTCAAAAAAACGTTCTCCCGCAAGATGTTCGCCGAACAGGCGGAGTTGCAGCGGGGCACGTTCCCACTCTTCTCGAATAGCAAACTCCGAAGAAAGAATGCTCTCGTCCATTAGTGCGCAAAAAGCATACTTCGCATCGTTGACGGCCGATTGGGACTTGCCCAAGTTGCGGGCGTTCGATTCGAATTGTTCTAGAAACAGCTCGATCCGTTTGTTGAACTCGTTCAGCGAGTTGGGAGCACTTCCATTTTTGAGCAGGAAGAGCAGGTAGATGCCATCCTCAAGTAGTTCGTGCAGCGATTTGCTGAATGTGGGCAGTACTACATGGTTAGTGGTGCCATCGTTGTTTTGCTGGTTTGTGACAAGGGCGAGGCTGGCAGTCTTCATGGGTGATTTCCTGTTCAGCGGAAAACGGCAAAAAGTTCAAGTTTGAGTTCCAGAAGTGCTTGTGGAACGTAGATGCAGATGCTGCGGGAGCGCAGCATGCGTTCGAAGATCGGGCCTTGCGGTTCGAGTACAAAGTAGTGATTCCCGACGCGAACCGGCAGGGCGCTCGGTGTTTGGGCTGCATGGGCCAGGCGAACACCGCCGAGGGCTGAGTTGAGAATCTTTTCCACGTCGTCCGGAGAGCCTATCTTCAGTTTCAACGGGGCCATGTCCAGCACTTCCGATGTTGGCCAATCGCTTGAAATCGACAGGTAGTAGTCGACATTCTCGACCAGTCTTTCGCTATCAAGGCGTCCAAGTAGGAAAGAGGGCTTGGTGTTGTTCAGCGGTATTTGCGCGTAGCGATTGGATACCACGGTATCCAGTAGCTCGCGGATTAATTGGTCGAGGTTCGAGAATACTTGGCTCAGATGCTCGTGATCGTAGCTCGGTATGTCGCTAATCGATCGCTCCGAGGAAAAGGTCATGAGTTCGCCGCAGAGTTGAGCCAGTAGGGCGTACAGACTTTCTGGATGCGTTGGTAGCTGGGCGTAGTGCTTGAGCAGTGGAAAGGTTCTATTGACGGTATGCAGCAACCAGAAGGACGCAATATCCGATGTCCCGTACTCGACAATACTCTTGACGCGTTCGCGATGCGTGGTCGCCAATGCCTTGCTTTTGACCAACATGATGTCGAGCAGGCGACGTGTCATCATGCGCAGCTGAGAGCTTGCCTCGGTCTCGATCAACGGCGGTATGAAAGCAGTATCCTCTTCCCAGAGGCCGCCAGCATTTTTGACAATGCGGGCGATCGCAATGCATTCGTGACCGTCCCGGTTTTCCTCCTCCAGCAGCAAGCGGATGTTCGGCAGCAGCGTGGTAATGTCGGCAGCCAATGCTTCCGTGTAGAGATCGGCGAATGTGGCGTGGCCAATCAGAAAGCGTGTTGGCCTGGTGTGCCCACCCTCTGCTTCGGCGCAATTCCCGCCAAATGTATTGAGCATTGGCAGACAGGCGTAAATACAGGTCTCGGTGCTGATGCCGGCAATATCGGCCAGATTTCGCGATTGCGGTAACGGTGCTGCGTTCGGTGTGTTTACTTGCGTACCGTCACGAAATGTCAGCTCCAGCCCTTTCAGGCGAATGATCCCGCCTCGCAAGGCGTCGATGTCGAGTTGGACGCGACGAGCGCCCCAGGGGTGACTGTGGGTCTGTCGAAGCCCTTCGAACAACCTGGATTCAATGTGCAGTGCTTGTTGTTGGAAGTGCTGAGGGCGAAGAAATAGCCCCTCTCCCCATAGGACTTGGTTGGTGCTTGGCATGTTGTTCCGGGTCTTAGCGTGGGAAATTGATCGAGCCTGTGGAATTGGGTGCATCTCCACCGAGGCCAATGTTGGTTTTCCCGTCTTTGCCAATCTGGATTTTGACTGGCCCGGCCGGGGTTGAGGCAGTGACGTTGATGTCGCTGCTGTCGGTGCTGTCGCCATTTGGCGGAAGTCGCCGTCCCTGATTGCTCGCGCCGTTGCCTTGGGTTGGCTGTGATGAGGTGCGCCCATTCGATATCTGGCGGGGCGCAGGGCGAGTACCGGTGGCGTTCGGTGCGCTGCATTCCGGGCGAAGCTCGGAGGACTGGTCAGGGAGTTGAATTGCTTTGATGTCGTTCAGTGCGACGTAGCAATCTTGTACACGGAATGCTAGTCCTTTGCTGCGTACGGTATCCGCAGAAACCAATTGCCGCCAAAGATGTGCATCGGGGCGACGGAAGAAGGCGACGATGCCAACGAATCTGGTTCCGTCGAGGAGCTTTTCGGTGCTCGCGTAGCTGCCGCCAGGCACGATCACCAGGTCACTCTTGTCGAGCAGTGCTGGCCCCAGTAGTTCCGACTCGGGGTGCCCGTCAGCGAGTACATCAAAGGTTAGCTTGGAGAATTCGTTGGCATCCTTGAGTTGATAGATTCTGACGACTACGGACAGGGAGCGACCATTGATGTCTCTATTCAGAATTGGGTCACCATTTCCCTTGATTCCAAATGTTTTTGGCCCGCTTGAGCAAGCTGATATGGCAATGCAAATCGATGTAACAAAGTATGTAAAAAAATAATTTTTCATACGCTATGAATATATGTCTTTTGGTTTATGAATAAAGTCATAGTTTGTCTAAAATGTGTCTTTATTTGGCTTTTGATCCAAAAATTTGGTCTATTATGACTGATTTTTCGGACCGGATGCGTCAAATTTGCTTCATAAATGTGAAGTAGCGGTGTACGATTGTCGGTGATGCAAATAGGTTAAAAAATTTTAAAAAATTTGTTTGAATCAACTTTTAAAGTTGTTGTTGTATAAGTTGTTCATAAAGCCATATTGACTAATTTGTTAGTCTTTTTGTTGGAGTTGTGGTGCGTCCCGATTCGGTTGTTTTTTTGATTTGTCTAGTATTGATCGCGACGTTTTTTGCCCTTTTTTGGGTTGGGCTTCGGTTTTTCAAGGTTGGCCTAGAAGAAACGGGAAAGGCTGCCTTAAGCGTACCGATTCCTCGCGATCCATCTGCTAAAAATGGTTTGCCGTCTATTGGAAGTAAAAGTTATTTGGCATTGATGGGGGCGCTGTTGGTTGGCGGTGGCGGGGTTGGCATGGTTCTGATGTTTTCCGGGGCGGTCTCTCTCGAGCCGCTGTCGGCTTTTGAGATGGATAGGCAAGTGCACATTCAAGGGGCGCTCAATCCCGAGCGACTGGTTCCGCCACCGGTCATGCCGCCATCGTTGTTCGTGGGTAGTGAGCGACTGGCTTTGGAAACAGCAGATCGCGACTGGGGGCATTTGAATCCAGTCTTTGCTCAGTCGGTTTTGCGTCTTTTGGCTCGTCTGCAGGAGCGAGGTTATGTCTTTGTTCTGCTCGAAGGCTACCGTAGTCCGGAGCGGCAGGACCTACTTGCTGACGCAGGGGCGCATGTCACCGGGGCGCGAGCCTTTCAGAGCAAGCATCAATTTGGTTTTGCGGTCGACCTGGCACCGTTGCGAGAAGGGCGGCTTGTGATTTCCGAGCGAGAGCCGTGGGCGATGGCGGCGTATCAGGCATTGGGTGAGGAATCAGAACGGGGTGGACTGGTATGGGGCGGCCGCTGGTGGTTCAAGGATTACGGACATGTGGAGATTGCCGGTTCGTTGGCAGCCATTTCACGTGCTGAAAAATAATGCGGTCAGTTGTCGGGTGTCCTGTTGCGCTCCGTCCGTGGCAGGAAGATTTTGCTTGAGGGCATGAATGATGTGGAAGTTGTTGCGTAATCCCAAGTTGGTGTCTGCATTGGGTTTCTTGATTCTAATTGCCCTGATCTGGTCGATTGGTCCATTTGTCGGATTGTCGAGTTCGGAGTCACGTCTGCTGTGGACCGTCGTGGTTATGTTGGTCTGGGTACTGGCCTTGCTGCTCGGTCGCTTGCTTAGTGACCGTGCAGGCATGCTCCTGGAAAAAGTCTTGCGGCGCCAGACAGATGAGGCGGTGATTGGCGCCAGTGCCGACCAGCGGCGGGACGTGGCGCAGCTTCGTCAGCGTCTGCTTGGGGCCATTGATACGCTGAAAACTTCACAGTTGGGCAAGGTGAGTGGTAAGGCCGCGCTCTATGAATTGCCTTGGTATATGGTTATCGGTCATCCGGCTGCAGGAAAAAGTAGCGCCATTTTGCATTCCGGACTGGATTTTCCTTTTGGCGATAAACAAGCGATCCAGGGGGTGGGGGGGACGCGCAATTGCGATTGGTTTTTCACCACCGAAGGCGTGCTGCTTGATACGGCTGGGCGCTATTCGACGCAGCGAGAGGATCGGCCGGAATGGCTCGAGTTTCTAAAGCTTCTCAAGAAATACCGGAGCAAGGCTCCTGCTAACGGCATTCTGGTGGCAATCAGTTTTCCCGAGCTGGTTCAGCATAAGAGTGAGCAATTCACGATCTACGCTCGTCAGGTTCGCGAGCGTATCAACGAAATTGATGAGGCCTTTGGTATCAAAGTGCCGATCTATCTGGTCTTTACCAAGATTGACCTGCTCGGCGGCTTTACGCAGTTCTTCGAGGATATGTCCGAGGATGAGCGGCAGTCGGTTTGGGGGGCGACGCTTTCGCATGACCAGGGGGCGGAATTCGATGCCGTGAGAGTGGTTGGGCAACAGTTCGATATGCTGCAGCGCGGTCTGGTGCAGATAGGTTTCGATAAGCTGGCGAATAATCGAGGTAACGTCAGCCGTCCTGCCCTATTTACTTTCCCGATCGAGTTCAATGCGATGCGGGAGGCTGTTTGCAAGTTTGTTGAGCTGCTCTTTCAGGACGATCCTTACCATACCAAGCCGTTGCTGCGCGGATTTTACTTTACTAGCGCCTTGCAGGAGGGGACTCCAAGGCAGGCGGCAGGTAGCCGGATTGCGAGCATTTTTGATTTGTCCCGTTGGGGTGGGGACGGGGGGCTGGTACCTGCTTCGAACAGTTTTTTCCTTAGAACACTGTTCAAGGAGGTCATTTTTCCGGATCGTCATTTGATTACCCGGCAGATCAAGCCGGCAGGCAATCGTTTGCGTTTGGCCGGAATGGCGATAGGCCTCTCAATGCTGGCTCTTCTGTCGGGTGGAATGACATGGTCCTTTGTCGGAAACCAAAAGCTGATTGCCAATGCTGACGAAGAGTTGTTGGTGTCTCGAAGGCTGGCGGCAAGTGGTGAGTTAGTGGACCGGCTAAAGGCACTGCAGGTGCTGCAATTGCGTATCGAGCAACTGCATCAATATCAACAACAAGGATACCCGGCTCAATTGGGATTGGGCCTTTATCAAGGCAGGCAGGTTGAGCAGACCTTGCGCAAGGAATATTTTGCCGGGGTGCGCGAGGTCATGCTGATGCCAGTCAAGGCCTCGCTCGAAATGACGCTGGCTGCGTTGCATGATCCGACGCCGCCGGCCGTGTCGTCGTCGACGGGTGTTAGCAAGCCGCCGCCAGTGGCAAATGATGCCGCTCCGCGTTTGCCGGGCAAGCCATCCGGCGGCGCCTTGCCGGTCATACCCATGCACTTCGTGCCGCCGCATTCGAATTCGGCAGACTTGGTGACGAAGGCTTTGTATCGACCGGATGGGCGAACTCCTTTTCTGGCGGTGGGATCTTCCCCGGCTCAGACCATTGAGGCTGCTCGCGGCATTGTTTTGCCGGGGGGCGTCGGAGCGGCCGGCAATGGTGGGCGAAAACTGGAAGATGGCTATAACGCTTTGAAGACCTATCTGATGCTGAAAGAGAAAGAGCATATGGAGATATCGCATCTTTCCGATCAGCTCCCAAAATATTGGCGGCCTTGGCTGGCTGTCAACCGAGGCAGGGGAAGTCAAGAGGAAATCAATCGGCTGGCCGAGCGTGTCGTTGCCTTCTACGTCTCTCAAATTGCAGAAGATGATTTGCCTCTGATCGAGAATCGAGCTGATTTGATCGGACAAAGTCGCGACATCCTGCGTGGGGCATTTCGTCGCCTTTCGGCGGTTGAGCGTGTCTACAACGAGCTGAAGGCACGGGCCAATACTCAATTCGCGCCGATGACTGTCGGTCGCATTCTGAATAGCCGTGATCTTGATTTGATGATGGGCAGTGTGGCATTGCCCGGGGCCTTTACCCGCGAAGCCTGGGAAAAGTATTTTCGTTCTGCGATTGGTGAGGCGAGCAAGGGGGAAATCAAGGGCGACGATTGGGTGCTGGCAACATCGTCACTAGAGAATCTAAGCAAGGACGGCAATTTCGAACGTAATCGTCAGGAACTGGAGGCGACTTACAAAGCAGAATATGCCCGGGAGTGGAAGAAATTTCTGCAGGGAGTAGCGGTTCAGGAGTTTGGCGCCTTGGAAAATGCGGTGCAGTCCTTAGGGAGGCTGGCTGATCCGCAAAACTCGCCTTTGCGTCAGGTGCTCGCCAAGGCTGCTTATGAAACGGCTTGGGACAACCCGTCGCAGCTTGGCAAGTCATTGGAGACTGCGAAAAATTCGGTGATCGAGCGTACCGAGAAGCTCGTTCTGGGAAGTGCTGCGCCTAGCATCGCTGCAGTGCAGCCGCAACTCGGGGAGCTTGGGGGCAAGTTTGCTCTACTGTCTTCTCTGACCGTTGCGGGCGAGGGGGGGCGGATACAGTTGTCTGCTTATCTCGATATTTTGGGCAAGCTGAAAGGCAAGCTTGCTCAGATTGCGGCCAACCCGGAGCCAGGGGTGCAGGCGCGTCAGTTGATGCAAGCAACCTTGGCTGCAAGCGGTTCGGAGTTTGCCGAGGCGCTTGCACTGGTCGATGGGGTTTTGTTGAACGGGGTGTCCGATGAGGCGAAAGATGTTATTCGCCCCTTGTTGGTCAGGCCGCTTGTTCAGGCATATGCGACCTTGATTCCCCCTGTGGAACAAGAGATTAATCAGGTGTGGCAGGCGGAAGTGCTCGGGCAATGGCGAGGCCTTGCTGGAAAGTATCCATTTTCGGATTCGGCGAATGAAGCCTCCATGGCAGAAATCGCCAGGTTTTTGAAGCCGGGCGAGGGTGTTTTGCCTCGCTTTGTAGACAAGCAGTTGAGTGGCTTGGTGGTGCGCCGAGGGGATCAATTGATCCCCCGTACTTGGGCCAATTTGGGAGTGGGTTTTAACCCCGCATTTTTAGCAGGGGTTGCGCGACTGACTTCGGCAGGCAATGCCGTTCTTCAAGATGGCGAAGGTACTCGGTTTGAGCTGCAACCTGTTCCGACGCCTGGTTTGAGCGAAATCCTGATTGAAGTCGATGGTCAAGTGTTGCGCTATCGGAACGGGCCGCAGCCCTGGACTGGCTTTGCTTGGCCAAATACCCCTGGCGGAGCGGCGCAGGGGGCCAGAATTCAGGTGGTTTCCTTCTCCGGGGTGTCGACTTCCGTGGCGAACTTTGGTGGCCGTTTGGGCTGGATGCGTTTGCTTGCGCAGGCTCGGGTCGATGGCAATGCCGGTGAAACAACTCAACTAGAGTGGCGCTTCAAAGCCGGACGGACTGGGGATAGTGATGGGGAAGCGGTCCGCTTCAATTTCCGTGTTGTTAGTGGAGCCAATCCCTTGTCGCTCTCCGGACTGCGCCGTCTTGGCTTGCCGGAAAAAATCACAAACAAAGGAGTTTGAATGCTGGTTCTGCCTTTTGGACGTACTGAAAGCCAGCTTGTCGCTAGTTATGCGTTGTTTGGAAAGCTGCCTAATCGTCCCGATTTCGTGCGGGTCAATGCGACCCATTCAGCAGTCATGGAGTTAGATGGGGTCATTCAGCGTGCGTTCGAGTTGCGTTCGTTTGAGGGGGCGGGGGGCGAGTGGTCTCCTCTCGTAGGCATGATCGATTTCCAGTATGTCACCCAAGATCGGCGTCATGTCATGGTTGGCGTGCTGACGCCCAGCCTGGATCAGGCCGGGCGCTGCTATCCACTGGTCGCTGCGGTGATTTTGCCGCGCGATTCAATTGAGCGTTATCTGCGGGTGTCGCCAATTGCTTACGAGGTCTTTTTCGATGGTTTGCGTGAACAGGTGATCAATGCCGTTGAAAATTCGGTTGAGGCCTTGTCGTGCCGTCAGTTTCTTGAGGGCAGTTTGCGTACTTATGAAGGCGCTGACGAAGACTTGAATTTGGCGCTAAGTGTCGTTGATCGGTTTATGTCAGTTCATTCGGCGAAGCGAATGGCTGATTTGCTTTCTGCCGGAGCGTACCCCGCAAGCTTGCATCAGGCATTGCTGAATCTCGCCTTTTATCTGGCCCATTTGCGGCGTTTCGATAATCGGGCAACCAATCAGCTGTTTCTTTTCCCGCTCTCGGACAGCAAGGGGGAGCAGGCACTTGAGGCCAGCGCCTGGCTGACCCTGATTGCTTCTCTCAAGGGGCTGGGCGGACAAGACGGAGGGTGGTGTGGCAGCTATCTGATTACGCGACGCACGGAAGGGGGGGCGCAGTTGGTCACTACAGTCGGCAGCGTGCCCTCGAGTTTTTCCCGGTTGATGATCGGCGGAGAGGTTGAGTCCTCAATGCTCCTCGATCTGGCCTCTCGTCACGATGCTTGGGTGAGTCATCGGCTGTATGCCGAGGTTTCTTACGTCCTTGGGCGTCTTTTGGCAGATCCGGATTGTCGCATGGCGGCTTTGGCGGGCTTTCTTGAGGATATGAGCCAGCGACTGGAGGGCGGCATTTAGCTTCGGATTGAGGTGTGTTCGTTTTGTTTTCTGATTGTTTTTGAAAGGAAAAGCATATGGCCAAGGAAAGTACGCAAAAAAAATTGTCTAGGGTGCGTCCGCCACGGGTGCAAATTACTTATGACGTCGAGATTGGGGATGCTATCGAAACCAAGGAGCTGCCTTTTGTTCTTGGTGTGCTTGGCGACTATAGCGGGCAACCCAAAGTGGCATTGCCCAAACTGAAAGATCGAAAGTTCATCGATATCGATCGTGACAATTTTGACGATGTGCTGAAGGGGGTGGCGCCGCGCCTGGCGATTCGGGTTGACAACGCGTTGAAGAAAGACGGGAGTCAGATGGGCATGGAGTTGAATTTTGCCAAGCTTGATGATTTCGAACCGCAGAACGTCGTTAATCAGGTCGAACCATTGAAAAAACTCCTCGAAGTACGTACCCGGCTTGCTGATTTGAGAAACAAAATCAGTGGGAACGACCGGTTCGAGGAGTTGCTGGATGACGTCATGCGCGATACCGAAAAGCTTAAAAAAATTGGTGCTGCGCGCAAGAAGAAGGAGGCCTGAGTTATGTCGGCAGAAATGGAAGTCGCTGTTTTGGACAGCCCGGAGTTAGACGAGGGATTGGGTTTGCTTGATCAAATCGTCGATCAGAGCCGTGTAGCGGTCGGTGAGCATGAGAGGCTCAATGCACGAGACCAGATCGCCGAGTTGGTTGACGAGGTCTTGGCGGGGACGGTGACCATATCTCGTGATCTTGCCGCCAGCATCGATTTGCGAATAGCACAACTCGATGCATTGCTCTCGGATCAGCTCAACGCGATCATGCATCATCCTGATTTCCAGAGGCTGGAGGCATCCTGGCGTGGTTTGAAATATTTGGTCATGCAATCGGAGACCAGCCCGATGCTCAAGATTAAGGTAATGAACGCCAGCAAGAGGGATCTGGTCAAGGATTTCAAGTCGTCGCCGGAGTTTGATCAAAGCGCGTTGTTCAAAAAGATATACGAAGAAGAATATGGCACTTTTGGCGGTGCTCCCTATGCGAGTCTGATCGGCGATTACGAGTTCTCGCGCCATCCGGAGGACTTTTACCTGCTCGACGAGTTGTCGCATGTGGCCGCCTCGGCGCATGCTCCGCTGATTACTGCTGCCGCGCCAAGTCTGTTTGGTTTGGAAAGCTTTTCGGATATCGGAAAACCTCGCGATTTATCGAAGATTTTCGACACTGTCGAATATGCAAAATGGAAGTCTTTTCGAGAGTCTGATGATTCTCGATACGTTGGTTTGGTCTTGCCGCATGTGCTGGGGCGTTTGCCTTATGGTCGCGATACGGTGCCGCTGGATGATTTCAATTTCGAAGAAGATGTTGATGGGTCCGATCATGGCAAATATCTTTGGTCGAATGCGGCTTATGCCTTTGGTGCGCGTCTAACTGATGCCTTTGCTAATTTCGGTTGGTTGGCGGCGATTCGTGGGGTTGAGGGAGGGGGGCTGGTTGAAGGACTGCCGACTCATACCTTCCGTACCGATGATGGTGAGATTGCCTTGAAATGCCCAACCGAAGTGGCAATTACTGATCGCAATGAAAAGCTTCTGTCCGATCTCGGTTTCATTTCGCTAGTCCATTGCAAAAATACGGACTATGCGGCGTTTTTTGGTGGCCAGTCGACGCAAAAGGCGAAGACCTATAACACCGATTCGGCGAATGCCAATGCGCGTCTTTCATCGCAATTGCCCTATATTTTTTCTGCATCGCGGATAGCGCATTACATGAAGGCAATCATGCGAGACAAGATAGGTAGCTTTGCTTCTCGTGAAAATGTCCAGGACTTCCTTAATACATGGCTTGCGCAGTATGTTCTTCTTGATGACTCGGCCTCTCAGGAAGCAAAAGCAAAGTATCCATTACGCGAAGCTAGGGTGGATGTAGTCGAGGTTCCTGGGCGGCCCGGTGTCTATCGAGCAGCGGCCTTCTTACGCCCGCATTTTCAACTTGACGAGTTGACGATATCATTAAGATTGGTGGCTGAGCTGCCAAAATCGACAAGATAATAATTTTCTTGATTCTAAAACTGTTTAATACCAATTGCATGGAGTAAGCCATGGCGTTTGATGCCTTTATTAAAATTGACGGGATTCCGGGTGAGTCGACCGATGACAAACATAAGGAGTGGATTGAAGTCATTCATTTCGATCACAAAATCGAGCAGCCCGCATCCAGCACGGCCAGCTCGGTTGGTGGGGCGACGGCCGAGCGTGTCAATCACGGTACATTCAATTTCGTTCATCAGCTGGACAAGGCGACGCCAAAATTGTTGGAGGCTTGCTGTACCGGCAAGCACATCAAGGAAATTACCATCGAGTTTTGTCGGGCTGGCGGCGACAAGGTCAAATACATGGAAATCAAGCTTGAACAAGCGTTGATCTCCAAAGTCGAGGATCTTGGCGCGGCTGAGGATGAATTGGGCTATCCGACCGAAAAGGTCTCGCTTTCCTACGGCAAGATCAAGTGGACCTATACCCAGCAGAAGCGTGAAGACGGTTCTGCCGGTGGCAATGTCAGCGCTGGTTGGGATTTGACTGCCAACAAGACGATTGCTTGATTGGTTGCTCGTACAGAGCCGTAATGTAAGTCATTACGGCTATTTGATTTTGTCTGCAGGGTGGTGGAAAGAGGGAGGAAAGGTAATGGATTGGCAAAATGCCATGCGCAGCACGTTCTTGGTTGTAAGCCTCGGAATGTTGGTTGCTTGTGCTTCGAATGAGGCAAAGTTGACCAGTGTTGGAACGAATGGCGATGAAGACAAGCCCGGCTCGTCGACCAACATGCAGCAAGCAGTCTTGGCTCAGGCGATGGCTTTGCCCAATCCCTCGGTTATTCATTTTGAAAAAATGGCCATTGCGCTAGATGAAAGTGCCCGGCAAGGTCTGCCGCTGCTGGCTGAGCGCGCCAGATTAGCCAAGAAGGTGACTATTACGGGCTTTTGTGATGCCAAGGAGATTGGTAATCCTGGCGATGCTGCAGTGGCTAGGGCGATTGCCGTGCGTGATGAGTTGGTAGGGCGAGGGGTGCCGACGACAAGCATTCTCGTCAAGTTCAATACGCGAGCTGCCAAACGGCATGCCGCAGAGGTGCGCTTCGACTAGTTGGCTCTACTTATTCCATTCTGCTTAGCCTCTCGCGCTGATTGAGTTGGTGGTGCGTGCACTGCTTGGTCAGTTTGCCTTCTTGGGAAGGGTGAAGTCCGCCTGTCAAGCGAATGCGCATTTCACCCATCGGTAGTTCTCAGCGCTATTCCTTCGTTATCTCACAGTGGGTGTTTTATACCCGATACAGTGAAATCTGCTAATCACTATGACCATCGACCTCAAATCCCTGATCGGCAAACTCGATTCCAATACCCGCAAAGCCATGGAGTCCGCGGCGAACTTGGCGCTTTCCCGGACGCACCACGAAATTGATATCGAGCATGTGCTGCTCGAATTGTTGAACACAGCCGATCATGATTTGTTGCGAATTCTCAAAGCCTATCAGGTCGATACGCAGAGGCTGCTTGGTGATCTTCAGGCTGGTTTGGCCCATTTTCGTACCGGCAATACGCGTAATCCGGTTTTGTCGCGAAATATCTTGCGCTGGTTGGAGGCTGCGTGGCTGACGGCAAGCGTCAATTTTGGTGCAGAGCGGCTGGGAAGTGGATTTTTGCTGCTGGCTTTGGTCAGTGATGAAGAATTACAGCGTTTGCTAGGGGCTTCTTGCGGAGCACTGAAGAAGCTCCCGGCAGGCGATTTGAAGGACAACTTGCGAGCGATCTTGCGCCTGACTGGCGAACGGGCGAAAGAGCCGGGAGAGGTGGGCGATTCTGATTGCAGCATGGAAGAGCCTGGACATCAGCCTGCGTTGCGTACCCCAAATCTTGATAAGTACACAATCTGTCTGACCGATCAAGCTAGGCTTGGCAAAATTGATCCGGTTCTTGGGCGCGATGGTGAAGTTCGCCAAATGATCGATATTCTGTTGCGGCGTCGCCAGAATAATCCCATTCTGACTGGCGAGCCGGGGGTCGGCAAGACGGCGGTCGTCGAGGGCTTGGCGTTGCGCATCCATGAGGGAGATGTGCCTGATGTTCTGAAAAATGTCACGCTCCGCACGCTTGATCTCGGGCTTCTGCAGGCCGGAGCGAGCGTGAAGGGCGAGTTCGAGAACCGCCTGCGCTCGGTGATTGACGAGGTCAAGGCCAGTCTTAAGCCCATCATTTTATTTATTGATGAGGCACATACGCTGATTGGGGCAGGCGGCGCTGCAGGGCAAAACGATGCGGCGAATCTACTGAAACCCGCTTTGGCACGCGGCGAACTACGCACCATAGCAGCTACTACCTGGTCGGAATATAAGAAGTATTTCGAGAAGGATGCTGCGTTGGCGAGGCGTTTTCAGGTTGTAAAGGTCGACGAACCTTCGGAAGAGGATGCCATCCAGATGCTGCGCGGTATTGCCAATGCGATGGAAGAGCATCATCAAGTGCGTATTCTTGACGAAGCAATTGTCGATGCGGTGAAGTTGTCGAGCCGCTATATCACCGGACGCCAATTGCCCGACAAGGCGATCAGCGTACTAGACACTGCTTGTGCGCGGGTGGCATTGTCGAAAGCGAGCAAGCCGGCGGCGGTGGAGGACGTCGAGCGGCTCATCCAGAATATTGATCGCGAAGGCGCTGCCCTGAAAAAAGAACAGGATCCAGCGCATGCCAGGCGTCTCGATGAATTGGCTGCACGCCGAACAGATCTGGAGGGCGATTTGGCCAAACATCAGGCTGGATTTGCCGAACAACGGAAACTGGTTGACGAAATTTTGGCTTGGCGCGAGAAATTGGCGAGGGTTGCCGAGAACGCCGAGGTGGGGGCGAAAAAACGGTCAGGAGAGCGCGGGCAATTGAGCGCATTGCGCAAGAGTTTGAATGATGCACAGCATCGGTTGCATAGTTTGCACAAGCAGCAGGCGTTGATCTACGAATGTGTTGACGGTGCAACCATTGCCGAGGTCATCTCCGGGTGGACCGGCATCCCGCTAGGCGGCATGGTGGCCGACGAGATCGCTACCGTTCGGAATCTGCATCGCTTGCTGGAGCAGCGTGTGGTTGGTCAGGGGCATGCACTGGAATTGATTGCTCGCCGCATCCAGATTGCCAAGGCAAATCTGGAAGATCCCGGCAAACCCAAAGGTGTTTTCCTGTTAGTCGGTCCGTCCGGTGTCGGTAAAACCGAGACTGCTCTGGCTTTGGCCGATACATTGTACGGTGGTGAGCGTAATCTGATCACGATCAACATGTCGGAATATCAGGAGGCTCATAGCGTTTCCGGCCTAAAGGGCTCGCCGCCGGGATACGTCGGCTATGGCGAAGGCGGCGTGTTGACCGAGGCCGTGCGCCGTCGCCCCTACTCTGTGGTTCTGCTCGACGAAGTGGAAAAAGCCCATCCCGACGTACTCGAACTGTTTTTCCAGGTGTTCGA
Organism: Rhodocyclales bacterium GT-UBC; assembly: GCA_003583745.1. Classification (GTDB taxonomy): domain Bacteria; phylum Pseudomonadota; class Gammaproteobacteria; order Burkholderiales; family Rhodocyclaceae; genus Azonexus. The sequence goes on from QXPY01000014.1 coordinate 108,255, forward strand.
CAAAGGCGTTCTCGAGGATGCAGAAGGGCGAGAAGTCGATTTTAAGAACACCATCATCATTCTCACCTCCAATGCTGGGGCTGACTTGGTGATGGAGGCCGTGGAGCGTGGCGTAACGGTGGCGGGCGAGCATCGTCAGCCGACGCCTGGGGATTTGGTCGAGTTGTTGCGCCCTTGCTTGCAGGGGGTCTTCAAACCAGCCTTTCTGGGGCGTCTGGCTGTCATTCCGTATTACCCCATTTCGGATGAGGTCATGCGTTTGATCGTCGGCCTAAAGCTGGACAAGCTAAAAAGGCGCGTGCAAAACAATCACGGGGCTCGGCTGGCTTACGATCCGGCTTTGCTCGATCTGATCGTGGCGCGTTGTACCGAGGTGGATAGCGGGGCGCGTGATGCCGAGTCGATTATTACCGATACGGTGCTGGCTCAGGTTTCGGATCAGGTGTTGATGCTGTTGGGTGCGGGACAGGCGGTGCGAAGCGTCGATCTGAAGGTCCGCAAGGAAAAACTGGTGGTTACGGTCAAGTAATGGGGTCTGGACGTGCCGGCTCTTGGCGGAGCATCGCATGATCATACGGCTTGGGTGCTTGCTGGCTCTCATGGTGTTGTGGGTCGGCGCCTTGTGGTGGCTGATCGTGCCGGCATTCGATCAATGGTCCTTGGCGCAATGGTTGGCGGGGCATTTAGCGCCGCCATTGTTTATCTGGGGTGGCGGGGTTTTTTGGTTGCATAGGCGGCATCTGCGTATGAAAAAGGCAGAGGGCGCGCGTGCCGAACGTGCCGAGGTCGATCGCCTGATCGAGCGCGATGAGGCCCGGCAAGCGCATATCCGCCAACTCGAGCAGCAGAGATTTCATTGCGATTGCCGTGCCGTTGCATTCAGTCGAATCGTGCCGCCCGATCAAGAATCGGACTCCTGGGTCCCGGTGTCGGACCAGGTGTCTTGCTTGTTGAGTGGAGCATGCGAAGATGCTGATGCCGAAGCGACATTGTTTGAGCATATGCAGCCAGGACTGTTTGAGGCGATGCAGTGCATTTATCAGTCCATTCCTGCCGCTGCAGCATTTCCGATTTACATCCAGCCGCCAGCCGCGTCTAGCGGAGATGCCGTGCTGCGCTATGTTCGTGAAATGCGTGCCGCATCGATGGCGGAGCATGGGTTTATTTCCAGCTCGGTCGTTTTCGAACCAGCGTTGTTTCTGCCCGACAGGGGAAATGCTGCGGACAGCGTATTGAGCGTGTTTGAGGGGAATCCGGATTTGCCGGGGGCGCTGGTACTTGCCTTTGATTCTCCGAAATGGTGTGAAAGAAATAGTGAAGATGGAGAAAGTTCTGCGGAGCTTGTTGAGTCAAGGCAATGGCGAGGGCGGCCGACGCAAGGTGTGACCGCCATGTTTTTGACGAGTCGGACGTTACCTAACATCTGGGCGGAGATGGGGCTGACTGATCAGGGTTCGCAAGATGCTATGACGCCATTCTGGGCGCGCGACGAGCTTGTTGGCATACATGGCTTTCTGGCCGGATTGGGGGAAAAGTCGCTATCCGGCTTGCGAAGCAGCGCCGTTCTGGCGCGGATTCATCGGGCCAGTAGCCAGGATCTGGGAATGCAGTCCTTACGTGGCAGGAAATTTGCCCGCAGCCTTGAAATTTTGCTCGAGCGCGCCCAAATCCAGGCTGCGCTCGTTACACCGCCGATACCAGATGACGAGGAGCCGGCCCCCTCGGCAATCAGTTCAGTGGAGGCAGGCAGTGACTACGGTTGGTTGATTCATAACGCCGGCGAGTCCGATTGTGGCGGTCATCGACTTGCCGCGCTGGGCAGCGCCCTTTACGGTCGCAGTATCGATCTCGATCCGATCGCGGAAGCGACGAACGCCACAATTCGCATCGGTGACCTGGGGGCCGGACGTGGTCTGGCGATGTTGGGGATAACGGTGGCTCGCGTGGTGGAGAGCGGATTGCCATGTCTGTGCGCCGAGTTTGGCGATCTCTCCGGTGTGGCTCTGTATTTTGCCGTTCCGGCCGACGCGGCATCAGCCGGATGAGATATATGGATCGGGTATCGTCCAAGCCACCGGCTGTTCCGAGCTGTTCTGGCACGCTGTTTCAAATTATCCCGGAGCGATTCTGCCGTGATGGGGCTGGTGAAGACAACCAAAGACAGGAACGAAGATGAATCAAGAGCTGCTCGCACAACTACTCGAACCCATACCAGGCGATGATATTTGCGGAATTGACGTGTCCTATTCCACGATGTTCGATGAAATTCGCGAGGCTAGACGACAAGACGATCCCTGCTTGGCGCAAGGCGAATGGGAAACCGAGTTGAAAATCGCGCAGTGGCCGAGAGTCCGTGAGTTAACAGAGGAAATTCTGTCTCGGCAAAGTAAGGATATGCAAGTTGCGGCCTGGTTCATCGAAGCGATGACCCGGCTCAAGGGGTTTGATGGATTGGCTACCGGTTTGCAGGTCATGGATGGATTGGTTAACGAATTCTGGGAATTTTGCTATCCAAGCTATGACCCGGATGACTTGGAGGAGCGGGCAGGGAAAATTGAATGGCTGAACAAGCAGATGCCCTTGGTCATTCGTGAGATCGCCCTGACCGACCGGGCGTCGGGCGGCTATTCCTGGCTGAAATGGGAGGAGTCGCGAGCAATCGACAATCTCGGATTGAAAGATATCGCCGCCAAGGAAAAGGCCGTCGCCAGCGGCAAGCTGAGCGGCGAAGCCTTCGATAAGGCGGTGCAGACTTCAGGGCGCGGGTTTTATGAGAAGTTGCAGGCGCAGGTCCAAGAGGCCGTTGCCGCCGCGCTCAGGCTGGAGAAGCGCGTGGATGAACGTTTCGGCGATGATGCGCCGAGTCTGAAGGAGCTTCGTTCAGCTCTCCAGTCGTGCGAAGAACTGGTTGGGAAATTGCTGAGCAGATTGGGCGGGGGGCGTTCGCAGGTTGATACGCCGGTTATTACCGAGGGGGGAGGCGCTCAGGTGCATGCATCCCAGCTTGGCGCTATCACGCCGGTAGCGGTGGGCTTGATCGTCAATCGAGGCGACGCAATCCATGCCTTGCGCGAAGTGGCACGCTATTTTCGCCAAAATGAACCGCACAGCCCGGTTGCATTTCTTGCCGAGCGAGCCGCAAATTGGGCGGAGATGCCGCTCGAAAAGTGGCTTGAAGCTGTCGTCAAAGACCAATCGACCTTGGGGCAGTTGCGCGAATTACTCGATATCAGGCAAGCGGGGTGATTCGGTGGCCAGGCCGGTGGCTCGCCTATTCCCAGTGTTCCGTTACTTCGCTGGCCCAGGCGGTCGCAGCCAGCAATGCCCGGTTGACACTGTCGGGTGCGATACCGGCGGCGGCCGCCGTTGATTGCATGCGTTCAACATCGAATGCTTCGCTGGCTTGGGCGACGGCGAGCAGCGGTGCATAAGGTCCGCGTCGTTCGAGCAGGGCTTGGCGGATTTCTTCGGCGATAGGCAAGGAGTCGATGATTTCCGACATGGGGCGGCGGAGCAATCGGTCGAGGCAGGAAAATATGCCTGTCAGGAACAAGGGGTCATGCACTTGGTCAGGCATCACTTCGTTCGCTAATACTTCCATTAGTCGGCCACGGGTGAGGGCGCTTTCGACCAGCATCCAGTCGGCAAAATTGGGTTCGCGCACGGAAAAGAGCAGAACCGAGAGCCAACGAGTCAGGCGCTGCCTGCCGAGTATGATCAGTGCTTGGCCGAGCGAGTCGATACGGTGATTCAAACCAAGAAGCGGTGAATTGAGATAGCGCAGGATCCGAAAGGTGAGTAGGGGGTCCTGTTTCATCGCTTCGGCAATTTCGGCATTCTCGGCGTCCCCTTGAACCAGCCTGAGCAGATGCAGCAGTTGCACTTTGTGCGGGTCGGACTGGGCGCTTTCCGGGCGGGGCGGAGTCGTACTGGCAAAAGGACCTTGAAAATAGTCGAAATGCCATTGCAGGCATAAGCGATGTTCGTCGTTGGTTTCGATGTTGCCGGCGAACAAGTGGGTGGGGAATGCGCTTTCTGCCGCACGAAAGGCAGCGGAAAATTCCCGAACCACATTGGCTTCGCACTTGGGAACGTCAATGGCACCAAAGTTTGCGTATTGGGCGGCCAAACCATATAAGGGGTGTCGGGGCTGTCGATACAGACCCAGGCCGATGCCTCGCTCACGTAGGCGAAGCAGGTGCTTGCCCAAAATATCGGCATCGACGGTATCGGCGGCAAGCTGGACCAGGAGGATCAGGTTGTGACTGGGAAGGCGTTCGATGACCATGTGGTCGAGAACGGCCGAACCAATGGGAATGAAGGCCAACTGCGTATTCCAGGCTTCATTGCTGCTGACTAGTATGGCGAGCAGACGGGCGTCTACCTGTCTTTGCAGTTCGCTCGGCGCGTCTGCTAGCAAAGAGGCCTGCTGCAGGCAAAATAGATGTCCGGCGAGATGGTTTTGGCGGTCAAAAACGGCTTCCCGACGGAGGAAGGCGTCCGCGCTTTGATCGATGGGGCGAGTTGCGTTCGGCGGGGTCGGAGGTTGGGCTGACTCGACAGCTTGTTTTTCAGCGCCAAACAGTTTTTTCCAACTAAACATGGACCTCGTCTCCAAACAAAAATGCCCGCCTGAAGGCGGGCATTGTCGCACGATGCGGGGGGCTTAGTTAACCTTGGCCTTGCCGCGCAGTTCCTTGACCAGGTTTTCGACCTGCTGTTGACCGGCTCGCTGTTGCAATTGCGGCTTGATCTGATCGAAGGGCGGGGGCGTCAGCGGACGGGAGTCATCGAGTTGGATGACGTGGTAGCCGAAGTCCGACTTGACCGGTGTCTTGGTATATTCACCCTTCTTCAGCTTGGTCAGGGCTTCGCCGAACGGCTTGACGTAGGCAGTCGGGGCGCTCCAGCCCAGTTCGCCACCCTTGTCCTTGGAGCCGGGGTCCTTCGATTGCTTGGCCAGCTCGGAGAATTTTTCTCCCTTGTCGAGCTTGGCGATGATCGCCTTGGCGTCTTCTTCCTTTTCGACCAGCACGTGGCGTGCCTTGTATTCGGTCGAGCCAAGGTTGGCCTTGATACCGTCGTATTCAGCCTTGAGTTGTGCTTCGCTGATCGGGTTGGCCTTGACGTAGTCTGAGAGGAAGGCGCGAATCAGGACGGCCTGCTTGGCCAGTTCGACTTGGCCCTGGATGTCGGCTTTCTTGTCCAGGCCTTTTTTCTTGGCTTCCTGAGCGAGAATTTCGCGACGAACCAGCTCTTCCTTTACGGCGTTTTGCAGTTCGGGCGAGTCGGGCGCACCCTGGGCTTTCTGCTCCGCCATGAAGGCATCGAAGACAGTTTGCGAAATCGGCTGGCCGTTGACGGTGGCAACAGCCTTGCTCTTTTCGGCGGCAAATGCCGGTGCGGAAACGATGGCGCCAGCGACCAGCAGGGCAGCCAAACGGGAAAGCTTAAGCATGTGGTTTATCCTTGGGTGGGGGTAAGCGAAAAATTATACTTCGTCGGGGCTGCGCGCGTGGATGACCAGTGCATGGATTTTGCCCCGCATCAAATCACCGACTGCATCGTAGACAAGGCGGTGCCTGGCCATCGTGGTCTTGCCGGAAAAGACATTCGCGACGATCGTCAGACGGAAATGTCCGCCGTCCTTTGCGCCGGCGTGACCGGCATGCAGGTGCGAATCATCTTCGATGGCAATCGAGTCGGCATGCAGAACGGCCAGGCGTTGGCGCAGCAGTTCGGTGGTGGCGTTGCTCACGCCGGCAGAACCTTCTTGAACGGTTTGACGCTGACCTTCTCGTAAACGCCGGCGGCGACATAAGGATCAGCATCGGCCCAGGCCTGGGCGGCGGGCAGCGAGTCGAATTCGGCGACGATGATGCTGCCGGAGAAACCGGCCGGGCCTGGGTCGGGCGAATCGATTGCTGGGCAAGGGCCGGCCAGGATCAGGCGACCTTCGGCCTGCAGGGCGTGCAAGCGTTCGAGGTGGGCCGGGCGGGCGGCCAGGCGCTGTTCGAGCGAACCGGCGCGGTCCTCGCCGAGGATGGCATAAAGCATTACTTGTCTTCCTGTACGTATTTCGACAGTACGATGCCTTGGCCGAAGACAAAAATCAGCATCAGGCCCATGCCGCCGAAGAGTTTGAAATTGACCCAGACATCGGTCGAGAAATTGAAGGCGATTATCAGGTTCAGTATGCCCATGAAGGCGAAGAAGGCGACCCAGGCAAAATTAATCCGTGCCCATACGGGTTCGGGCAAAGTCAGCTGTTCGCCGAGCATGGCCTTGATGGCATTCTTCTTGAGGACCAGCGCCGCGAAACTCATGCTGCCGGCGAAAACCCAGTAAAGGATGGTTGGCTTCCATTTGATGAAGGACTCATCCTGGAAGATCAGAGTCAGGCTGCCAAAGAAAACGACAAGCACCAGGCTGACCCAGAGCATCTTGTCGACCTTGCCGTGACGAAACCACACCCAGGCGATCTGCGCGATGGTGGCGGCAATGACGACGACGGTGGCAAGCAGGATGGGCGCTTGCTTGGGGTCGATGGTCGAGGAACTGAGCAGGGTGCCTACCCAACTGGCCGCGACTTCGGGGTTTTTCTCCGAGTACTTGAAGGCGACAAAGAAGAGCAGGACAGGGAAGAGGTCGAAAAGCAGTTTCATGGCGGGGCATTATATACTCCGAAAAACAACCATAGCCGTCCCCAGGATTACATATGCACAAGGTCTTGATCATTGACGATAGCGACATCAACCTGACCTTGATCAAGGCCTTGGTGCTCAAGTTGGGCGATTGCGAACCGATGCTTTTCGACAATCCCCTGAAGGCATTGACCTGGTGTAGGGAGCATGTGCCGGATCTGGTGATTGTCGATTACATGATGCCGGACATGGATGGCCTGAAATTCATCAGCGCCTTTCGCGCACTGCATGGCCGAGACGAGGTGCCGATCCTGATGATCACGGCCAACGATCAGCGCGACGTACGTTACGAGGCGTTGTTGGGCGGTGCCAACGATTACCTGACCAAGCCGATTGATCGGATCGAGTTCTCCGCACGTGCGCGCAACATGCTCTCCTTGCGGACCGGTCAAAAATATCTTGCCGATCGAGCCAGGCATTTGGCCGTTCTGGTCGATGAACAGACGCTGGCGATTCGTGAGCGCGAAAAGGAGCTGATTTTCCGCATGTCGCGGGCGGCAGAGTTTCGTGACCCTGAAACCGGGGCGCACATCCAGCGTATGGCTTACTACTCGCAAGCGATTGCTAGCGGGCTTGGTCTGGATGCGGCTGCCCAGAAGCTGATTCTCGAAGCGGCGCCGATGCATGATGTCGGCAAAATCGGCATTCCCGACTACATCCTGCTCAAGCCGGGGAAATTGACACCCGAGGAATTTGAAGTGATGAAGGGACACGCGCGCATCGGTTACGAGCTGTTAAAGGACAGCGGATCGGAAATTTTGCGTGCCGGTGCCGAAATTGCCATCAGTCACCATGAGAAATTCGATGGAAGCGGCTATCCAAATGGCTTGAGGGGGCATGACATTCCTGTTTTCGGTCGTGTCGTTGCCGTTGCAGATGTCTTTGACGCATTGACGTCCGAGCGTCCTTACAAGAAGGCATGGCCGCTCGAGGAGGCCGTTCGCTTCCTTGAGGAAGGGCGCGGCAAGCACTTTGATCCGCTTTGCGTCGAAGCAATGCTGGCCAAGTGGGACGAGGTGCTCGATATCAGGCGACGTTTCAAGGATGAAGACGTACCGATGATTTGAGCGATGTTGCCGACGCGGTTTTTCCTGCCCCACCGTTTCAACCATCAGATCGTCCTGCTGGTTGTCGGCCTCTATGCCTTGACCCTGTTCGCTTACAGCGCTTACACGGTGAACGTGCATGCGGAGAGTGCCGAAAGACAATTGATCAGCCAGACCCAGGTTTTGCTCCGCAGTGTTGCTGAATGGCTGGTCACGCCCGGTGCGGCTGAAGATCAAGCCTTGCCGATGCGCTTGCTGGGGCAGATTGCGAGCTATCCGGAGGCTCAGGCCCTGCACGTCATCGATCAGGAGGGCAAGGTCGTTGCCGGGGTGCGCAAAGATCCGTTGGGGCAGATTTTCGTCGATGCGGCGGACAGCTCGTTCACATTGCCCGAGGCGCCAGGACCTGTCGTCTCGCCATCCCAAGTGTTGGTCTGGGAGCGCTTGCCGGCCGGCGGGGGCGGAGCGTGGTTACGCATGGCGGTCGGTCTCGAGCATTTGCAGGAAATGCGCGAGCGCATCTGGTTCGATAGCTTGAAGGTCTGCCTGCTGGCTACCGGTGCGTCCATCCTGTTGTTGCTGATCGTTCTGGCCAGGCCGATGCGTGTCCTGGCGCAGGCTGGTCGATTCGCCGCTGGTCTGGATTCGCGAACGGGTGAACAGATGCCGTCCTATCACGGCAACCGGGAGGTCGAGGCCTTGATCGAATCCCTGAATCGGGCTTCGCTCAAGCTGCAGCAGCAGGAGGCGCAGTTAGCCGAGCAAAGCCACTTTCTGGCCAGTCTGACCGATGCTCTGGGGGAAGGCGTGGTGGCTGCCGATGCGGCGGGATGCTGCACCTTCGTTAATGCCGAGGCGGAGCGCCTGCTGGGCTGGCGAAGGGAGGAATTGATCGGGCGCAATCTGCACGAGCTTATCCATTTTCAGACTGGTTCCGGCTTGCCGGTGAGTCATGACGAGTGTCCGATGCATGCACCGGTGGCGGCTCGCCACGTCTTTCGTTCCGATTTCGATGCCTTTACCGCCAAGGATGGGCGGGTTTTCCCGATCTCAGTGGTGTCCGTGCCCTTGTTCGAAGCCGAGCGTTTTGTCGGGACGGTGGCGGCATTTCAGGACATCACGCTGCGCAAGCAGGATGAGGAATATCTACTATCCACCAGTTCCCGTCTATCTGCCTTGCTCGAAAGCATGCATGCCGGGGTCTTGCTCGAGGATGAGAACCATCTGATGGTGACGGCCAATCAGGCGCTGTTCAACCTGTTCGGCCTGGAGGACTTGTCGATCAACGCAGTCGGGCAACCCAGTCTGCGGGTATTCGAGGCCTGTCGTGCCCAATTGGCCGAGGCGGATTCATTTTTTGCGCGCCTCCGGGATATCGTTGCCGGTGGCGAGGTTTCGATGGAAAACGAGTGCTTGCTGAGCGATGGGCGGACCATAGCGTTCGACTACGTACCGATCTATATCTTTCCATTCAGTCCGCAGCCTAACGAGTGTCGAGGACATCTCTGGCTGTTTCACGATATTTCCGGCCGCAAGCTGGCGGCCGAGGAGCTGCGTCAGGCCAAGGAGGCTGCCGAGGCGGCCAATCGTGCCAAGAGCGAATTTCTGGCCAACATGAGTCATGAAATCCGGACGCCAATGAACGGCATCATCGGCATGACGGAACTGGCGCTCGAAACCGAGCTTGATGCCGAACAACGGCAATACCTCGATATGGTCCGCACTTCGGCCGATGCCTTGCTGGTGCTGATCAACGATATTCTCGATTTCTCCAAGATCGAGGCCGGCAAGATGACCCTGGAGAAGATCGCTTTCGCCTTGCCTGCCTTGTTGGGCGAGGTTGCAAAGCCCCTTGGTCTGCGCGGGGAGCAGAAAGGACTCGAACTGGTGGTGGATCTGGCGCCGGATGTGCCCGACCGGGTCATTGGTGATCCGGCACGTTTGCGTCAGGTGCTGACCAATCTGATCGGCAATGCCATCAAATTTACCGAACGCGGCTCGGTGGTGTTGCGGGTGCGTTGTCTCGAAGCGAGCAACCATGGCCTGCTGCTCAAATTCACCGTCGGCGATACCGGGATCGGGGTTCCTCCCGACAAGCAGGCGGCTATTTTCGAGGCGTTCTCGCAGGCCGATTCGACCGTGTCGCGGCGCTTTGGCGGCAGTGGACTGGGCTTGACCATTTGCCGCAAACTGGTTGCCCTGATGGGTGGGCGGATCTGGATGGACAGTGTGGTCGGGCAGGGGAGCGAGTTCCATTTTTCCTTGCCGCTGCAACTGCCCGACAATCCGGCCCCGGTGGCCCGGATGCCACAGTTGCAGGGCGGGCGCGTGCTAGTGGCCGATAAGCTCGAAATGGTCCGACGGGTATTGGCATCCGAGGTCAATGCCTGGGGCGGCCAGGTTCGCGAGGTCGCTTCGGGACAAGCATTGCTCGAGGCGCTGGACGAGGCCCCCTGTACCTTGTTGCTTATGGGCGGCGATCTGGGCGATGACAGCGGCTTCGATGTGGTGGCACGCTTGCCTGAGCGGGAGGGCAGGCCGAAAGTCTTGATGCTTATTTCTTCCGCCGAGTTGCGTTCGCAAGCCGAGCAATGTCGTGCCCTCGGGGTCGAGGGCTACCTGAGCAAGCCCGTAATGCGCGACGAATTGCGCCAGACAGTCAGGACTCTGCTTGGCGAGCGGCAATGCGAGTCGGTATCGGCGGAAGTGGTAGCGCATCATGAGAGCATGCCGGGGCTGGATGTGCTTTTGGCCGAGGACAATCTGGTCAATCAGAAGCTTGCCGTCGCCTTGCTCAAGAAACATGGACACCGGGTGACCGTGGCGGAAAACGGCCAGATCGCCTTCGCGCTTTCCGCGCAGAAATCGTTCGACGTGCTCCTGATGGATGTGCAGATGCCGGTCATGGACGGTCTCGAGGCGACGGCGCTGATTCGTCAGCGCGAAGCATCATCCGGCGGCCACTTGCCGATCATCGCCATGACGGCCAACGCGATGGCCGGCGATCGCGAACGTTGCCTGGCGGCCGGCATGGATGGCTATGTTTCGAAACCGATCCGGGCGGACGAATTGGTTGCTGCCTTGGCCGACTGTTACACTGACAAAAAAACGACGTCCGCGTAGGTGCGTTCGACAGGAGGGAAAGAAATGGCGGGAAATTTCAAGCTCGATCGTGGCCCGATTCTCGAGCGCCTTGGGGGCGACGAAGAGATTTTCAGCATGATGGTCGAGATGTTTCTGCAGGATGTCGAAAACAATTGCGCCAGCCTGGGCAATGCGCTGAACGGGGGCAGCCTGCCGGCCTTGCAGCGTGAGGCGCATACGATCAAGGGCTTGCTGGCCACTTTTTCGGATGACGAAGGGGCGGCCGAAGCACATGGGGTCGAGCAGCAAGCCAAAAAGGGCGATGCCGGGGGATTGCCGGAAAAGGTCGCCTTTCTCCAGGCGCGCATGCGGGAAGTGGCGGAAGTCCTGCGTCAGCTTTGATCGGTTGGCGGGCAGGGATCAGCCCGCGCCCCGATTCATGCCGGAAATTTGAGGAAGCGGCTGGCTTCGACCGGATGGCCGCTCTCTATTCGCGGTACGACACCAAGCCGTGGAGCGGCGATCAGTGCGCTCAGGGTCGCCAGGTTTTCCGTTTGCCGGGCCATCGCCGGGGCGACTTGATTGGCGACCCAGCCAGCCAGTTCAAGCCCGCGGGCTGCAATCGCTTCAACGCTGAGCAGGGCATGGTTGATGCAGCCCAACCGCATGCCGACTACCAGGATGACAGGTAGCCCTAGTTCAACTGCCAGATCGGCGCTGTCGCCATCCTGACCAAGAGGCACACGAAAGCCGCCGACTCCCTCGACGATCAGCAATTCGGCCTGCTGTCGAGCCGCCGCGGTAGCCGCGGCGATGACCGAAAACTCGATCCGGCGGCCTTCTTCAGCCGCCGCGATATGTGGTGCGATGGCCGCCTTGAAGCAATAGGGATTGACGATTTCGGGCGGCAGGGCGACAGAACTGGCGGCGCGAATTTGTTCGACATCGTCGTTGCGGCCGGCGGCATCGGTACCGGCGGCAACCGGCTTCAAGCCGGCGGCAAGGCGCCCGTCCTGGCTGGCCCGGTGCAGCAGGGCGCAGGTGATGAAGGTCTTGCCGATCTCGGTGTCGGTGCCGGTCAGGAAGTAAGCGTTGTGGGTCATTTTCGGGCGTAAAGCATTATCACGTCGTAGGTCAGCGGGAGGCCGGCGGCGCTGCGCCGGGCTTCCAGCGCCTGCTCGGCACGGCTGAAACTGCTGCGGCTCAGCAGCCCGGTGCGGCGGCCATCGCCCAGCTGGTTGGCTCCCACGGCCTTGACGGCACGCAGCATGCTCCGGAAATCCGGGTAATCGATGACTTCGTGGGCCGTTTCGAGGTGGCTGAGCGACAGGCCGGCGGCGGCGGCTAGTTCGGCAATTTCGGTCGGGCGATGAAAGCCCAGTGTGTGCTGGTAGTCATCGACGCCGGCAAAGGCCTGGCGCAATTCTTCGAAGGTGCCCGGGCCCAGGGTGGCAATGGCCAATTGCCCGCCCGGTTGCAAAACGCGGGCAGCCTCGCCGAAGGCGGTGGCCAGATCGCACCATTGCAGCGCCAGGCTGGACCAGTAGAGATCGATGCTGGCCGCAGCGAGTGGCAGATGTTCGAGATCGCCGGCGATGCGCAGGCAGCCCGCTGCGGTACGGCGCAGCATGGCCGGCGAGAGGTCGAGCGCCAGGGTCTGGGCGGCGGGAAAGCGGGCTTGCAACAGGTGATGGGCAAAGCCGGTGCCACAGCCGGCATCGAGCACCCGGCCCGGTTGAAGTCCGTCAGCCAGTCCGTCGACCAGGCGGCGGCAGATGCGGCGCTGTACTTCGGCGGCACTGTCGTAGGTCGGGGCTGCGCGTTCGAAGGATTCCCGAACCCGCGCCTTGGGCGGCTTATGCATCGATGAAGGCGCGCAGACTGGCGGCACAGGCCTCCGGCTGCGAAATGAAGGGGGCGTGGGCACAGTCGGCCAGAACGACCAGTTCGGACTGCGGGAGCAGCTTGGCCAGCGCCTCGGCTGCAGCCAGGGGCATCAGCGGGTCGTTGGCGCCGTGCAGCAGTAGCGTCGGGGCTTTGACCCGCTTGGCCAGCGGGCGCAGATCGACGTCGCGCAGCCAGTTCAGGCCGCTGTTTAACACTGCGCTCGCTGGCCAGGTGCCGGCTTGCTTGAGCAGTTGCAGGGTGACCGCCTTGGCGCGGCGGTCGCCTCGATTGAAGCCGCCGACGAAGCGGGGCAGCATGGCGTCGGGATCGGCCGCGATGCCGGCGGCGAATTCAGCCAGCGTCGCCGGCGGCATGGCGTGCGGCCAGCCGTCACGCTGGACGAAGGAGGCCGTGCCGGCAATCAGCACCAGCTTGCCGACCTTGTCCGGGTGGCGGGCGGCGACGGCGAGCGCCAGTTCGGCACCGAGCGACCAGCCGGCCAATGTTGCTCCGGCGGGCAAGCGGGTAGCGATGGCCTCCACGGCCTGGTCGAAGTCGTCGGTCGGCGGGCTGTCGGCATAGCCCGGCAGGTCGATGATTCCGGCCTGCAGGGTGTCGGCCAGTTCCTGCAGCGCGCCCCGCCCCAGCCCCCAGCCGGGCAGAAAGTAGCGGGCGGCACTCATGCCAGTTCCTTGAGTGTATTGACCAGGCGGGCGATGTCGTCCGCCGTATGGGCGGCGGAAACCGAAATACGCAGCCGTGCCGTGCCCTTGGGCACCGTCGGTGGGCGAATTGCCGGCAGCCACAGGCCGCGTTCCCAGAGCGCCGTCGACAGGGCAACGGCTGCTTCGTTGCTGCCGACGATCAGCGGCTGGATTGCGGTCGCTGACGGCAGCAGCGTCCACGGCAGGCCGGAGAGGCCGTCGCGGAGTTGGGCGATGTTGGCAAACAGCTGGCGGCGCAATGCCTCGCCCTGTTCGATCAGGCTCAGGCTGCAGCGCAGCGCGCAGGCCACCGGCGCCGGTGCGGCGGTGGTGAAGATGTAGCTGCGCGCCCGTTGCAGCAGGTATTCGATGGCCGTGTCGGCGCCGGCGACGAAGGCGCCGCCGACACCCGCCGCCTTGCCTAGTGTGCCCATGAGCAGGATGCGGGGCGAGGCCGGCAGGTTGAAGTGGGCCAGGCTGCCTTGGCCTTGCGGCCCGAGGACGCCGAAACCGTGGGCGTCATCGATCACCAGCCAGGCGTCGTAGCGCTCGGCCAGCGCCAGGATGGCGGGCAGCGGGGCGAGGTCGCCATCCATGCTGAAGACGGCGTCGGTGACGATGAGTTTGGTTTTGGCCGGGCTGGCGGCCAGCAGGCGCTCCAGAGCAGCCACGTTGTTGTGGGCGTAGCGCTGGCTGTCGGCGCCCTGGGCCTTGGCCAGTTGGACGGCGTCGATCAGCGAGGCGTGGTTCAGCTTGTCGGCAAAGACCGCCGCACCGCGTCCGGCCAGCGTCGGGACGATGGCGAGATTGGCCAGGTAGCCGGTGGAAAAACCGAGGGCGCGGGGAAAGCCGACGAAGGCGGCGATCTGTTGTTCCAGCGCTTCGTGTGGCGCCAGATGGCCGCTGACCAGGTGCGAGGCGCCGCTGCCGGCTCCCCACTGCAGTGCGCCATCGGCCATGGCGCGGGCGATTTCGGGATTGCCGGCCAGACCGAGATAGTCGTTGCTGGCGAAATTGAGCAGCTCGCGTCCGTCGACGCTGGCAATCCGGCCGCAGGGCGATTGCAATACCCGGCGGCGGCGGGTCAGGCCGCTGTCGGCGATGTCTTGCAATTGCGTGGCGAGATCGGCAAGCAGGCGGGTTTCGGTCATGGTGCTTCGGGCAAACGTTCGGGCGGCGGCAAGGCCGGGGCGTGGATTATATGCCCTGGCGCGCCACAGTTTCAGCGCACCGAGGCTACGATCAGGGCGGCTGCCGCAAGCAGGCCGATAACCAGCAGGAGGCGGTTCTGCCAGTAGGTCCGTCGGACCAGCTGGGCGTTTTGCTCGGCCAGAGCCTTGATCAGCAGCGAAGAATCGAGCATTTCCTGCTCCAGTCGGGCGATCTCGCTCGCCAATTCGGCGACCCGCGCCTCCAGGGTAGCGCTGTTCGCTACGCGCGTGGTCGAAGTGCCCACCGGTTCAACTGGCGACCTCTTTTTGGCCACCGTCTCCCCCAATTTCTTCGCCCCGTCGGCGACTTTGGGGGCGTTGGTAACGACATCGGTCCAGGGAACCGCTTTGAGTAGGCTTAGCCAGCCGATTGCCATGGTGTCAGTCCTGGTTTGCTTGCGTGGAAAATTGCCTGGGGGCGAGCCGTGAAAAATCGGCCTTGCCTTGACGGTAATGCATAGTTGATCGGGCAGGCAAGCGATTGCGCTGTTGAAGCGGCAGCACCGTTTTGTCCATGCTAGCCTTGCACCATGAGCAAGATTTTCGAGATGCTGGCCGAGCGGCGAATCAGCGAGGCGATCGAGCGGGGCGAACTGGACGCCTTGCCGGGGGCCGGGCAGCCGCTGGTATTCGATGACGAGCTTTTGGTTTCACCGGAGCAGCGCATGATCAATCGCGTGCTCAAGAACGCCGGCTTCACGCCGCGCGAGATCGTGCTGCGCAAGGAGATCGCCGAGTTGCGCCAGCGCCTCGAAGCGATGCCGCCAGGGGAAGGGCGCGAGCAATTGAAAGGCGAACTGCTCATGTTGCTGATCCAGGTCAGCGAGCGTTCGCCGCGCTGATCCGGGCTGCCTGCGCCGTTTCAGAGAGGCGGATTGAAGCGGCTCCAGGCGACCAGCAGAACCGCCGCTGCCGCCGTCCAGGCCAGTGTGGCGGAGAGCAGGGTCAGCGTCAGCGACAGGCGCCCGGCCAGCCAATACACCGCCAGCAGATAGACCGCGTAGGGCAGCAGCGCCCACAGGCCGAACAGCGCGGTGCTGCGCAGGTCTTCGGCCGAGCGTTCGCTGCCGACGATGGCGTGGGCGATCAGCGCGAAGGTCGGGAAGAGCGGCACCAGGCCGGCAATGTAAAAGACCCTGGAGCGCGAGAAGAGGGCGATGACCAGCACGGCCAGCGCACCGAGCAGGGCTTTCAGGCTCAGCGCGATCATGCCAGTGCCTCGCCCAGCGCGCCGGCGATGGCCTGGCCGAGGAGGGCGATTTCCTCGTTGCTGACGATGTAGGGCGGCATCAGGTAGACCGTATTGCCGATCGGCCGGATCAGCGCCTCGCGGTCCAGCGCGGCGCGGTAGAAACGGCGTGAGAAATGCGGGTCGTCGGTGGCAACGTCGAAGGCGGCGATCATGCCGCGCAGCCGCATGTGGCGGACTTGCGGATGATCGAGCAGGGGCGCCAGGGCGGCGCCAAGGCGGGCTGATTTGTCGCGGTTGCCGAGTAATACGTCGTCCTGCTCGAAAATGTCGAGGGTCGCCAGTGCGGCGCGGCAGGCCAGCGGGTTGCCGGTGTAGCTGTGCGAGTGCAGGAAGGCGCGGGCTACCGAGTCGTCGAGGAAGGCGTTGTAGATCGTGTCGCTGCCGAGCACGATGGAGAGCGGCAGATAGCCGCCGGAAATTCCCTTGGACAGGCACATCAGGTCGGGGCGGATCGGCGTGCCGTCGTTGGTCGCCTGCTCGTGCGCGAAGAAGGTCCCGGTGCGGCCGCAGCCGACGGCGATCTCGTCGCAGATCAGGTGTACTTCGTGGCGGTCGCACAGTTCACGCGCCAGACGCAGGTACTCCGGGTCGTACATCGCCATGCCGGCGGCGCCCTGGACCAGCGGCTCGACGATCAGCGCGGCAATGTTCCGGCCGTGTGCTTCGAGGTGGGCGGCCAGCGCGGCGGCGGCCCGGCGGGCGACGTCGGCCGGGCTTTCGCCGGCTTCGCCGAGGCGGAAGTCGGGAGAGGGCAGGACATGCGCGGCCGCCCGCACCAGCGGGGCGTAGGCATCCTTGAAAATGGCGACATCGGTGACCGCCAGCGCACCCACCGTTTCGCCGTGATAGCTGCCGGCCAGACAGAGGAACCCGGATTTTTCCGGCCGGCCGACGTTGCGCCAGTAGTGAAAGCTCATCTTCAGCGCGATCTCGGTGGCCGAAGCGCCATCCGAGGCGTAGAAGGCATGGCCGAGCGCGCCGCCGGTCAGTGCCGACAGGCGTTCGGACAGTTCGACCACCGGCTGGTGCGTGAAGCCGGCCAGCATGACGTGTTCGAGGCAGTCGAGTTGCTCGCGCAAGGCAGCGTTAAGGCGCGGGTTGGCGTGGCCGAACAGGTTGGTCCACCACGAGCTGATACCGTCGAGGTAGCGCTTGCCGTCGAAGTCGTAGAGCCAGGCGCCGCTGCCGCGGGCAATCGGCACCAGCGGCAGGTGGCTGGGTGAGCCGGTTTGCGCATGGTGCTGCATCTGCGTGCAGGGGTGCCAGACGGCGGCCTGGCTGCGGGCCAGCCAGTGTTGATTAGCGGATGTGATCATGGCGGGTTCCCGGCCGGGATGCCGTTCCCTCTGGCGGGAACGGTTCCGGCTAGCGGCTTAATGCAGGGCTTGCGAGTTGGCGGCTGCTTGTTCCGGCATCTCGGCGTGTACCAACTCGGCTTCGGCGTTGGGGTAGAGCGGCGAACCGCAGTCGTCGCAGAACTCCATCGGGAAGTGATGGTCGAGGAAGAGCACATCCTTGACGCCGGCCTCGCGCAGCACGGCCTCGATTTCGCCGGCGGCATCGGTGGCTTCATCCTCGGCGCCGAGCAGCGGCCAGACGATGCCGTGATAGGTGTCGTCCTTGTCCTTGGGGCCGAGTCCGACGCGGTATTCCTCCATGCGGCGGTCGTAGCAGGGGCCGACGACGGCGCGGATATCGGCCGGCATCAGGCCGAGCATGGTCTGCAGGAAGGCGACCGAGGCTTTCAGCGAATAGGGGCGGGAGAGGCGGTCGGCATTGCGGCAGGCGGCATGGTAGGCGTCGGGCAGCAGGGGTTGCCAGGCGCAGCCGGTGAGCAGCGGTTCGAGATTGGGGCTGCCCTGCTTGATCCATTCCTTGAGCGCGCCTTCCTTGCTGCCATCCTTTTCGTTCCAGCGGAACAAGGGTTTGCCGCGCGGGATGGCGATACAGCCGACCAGATAGCGGACGTCGGAGAGGAAACGGTTGGTTTCGGCCATGCCGCTGGTGTCGACCTTCAGGTGCTGGCCGGCCAGGCTTGCCAGGCCGAGTGCCTGGGTCAGTTGCCAGGTATCGCAGAAGCTGCGCGGCAGCTGGTCCGGGCTGAACAGGAAATCGGCGAGCGCGATGCGGCTGTCGGCACCGAAAACATGGGCGCCGAGATGCACGGCGAGGGCGTCGACCGTGTTTTTCGGCAGCGAGCTGGCCGGGATGGAGAAGCGGGACCAGGCGAGTACCGGTGCGGCAAACAGCTGGATGTCGTAGGCGCTTCCCTGGACGTCCATGTGGCCGCTTTCGGCACGCGACTCGACCATGTCGGCCAGTTCGTCGTGGGCGCGGGGATTGGCTTCGAACAGGCGGTCGAGAGCGGTGTTGATGTCGTCTTCAGCGCCGTTCTTGAGCAGGCTGTCGACCATTTCGGCAAGCTGGCTTTCCCAGTAGCTGTCTTCCAGTTTGCCGCCGGATTCGGAAAGGCCGGTGGACAGGCGCTGGAGTTCGGCAGCATCGCGCGAAAGACGGTCGCGCGAGCCGAAGCGGGTTCGTTTCATGGGTGTTCCAGTCGATACAAAGGCAAAGGGCAAAATTTTACCAGCAGGGGCGGTCCCTGTCGGCGGGCTGTAGCGTTCACGGGCGGTCGGGCGGTGTCGGGGCGGTATGGCCGAAGGCGCAGATCCGGTTGCGGCCGCTACGTTTTGCGGCGTAGAGGGCGGTGTCGGCATTGCTCAACAATACGGTATCGTCGATGCCGTGTTCGGGAAATGCAGCAATGCCGAGTGATGCGGTCAGGCGGATATTGCGACCTGCGTGTTCGAGGCAGCTGGCGGCAATCGCCGTTCGCCAGACCTCGGTGCGGGCCAGGGCGTCGTGCAGCGTCATGCCGGGAAGGGCGACGAGAAACTCCTCGCCGCCGAATCGACAGACCAGGTCGCTGTCCCGCGTCAGTTGCTGGAGGAGTTCGGCAACCCGTTGCAAGGTCTGGTCGCCGGCCATGTGGCCGTGGGTGTCGTTGATCGCCTTGAAGTGGTCGAGATCGATCATGACCACGACCAGCGGCTGCCTTTCGCGCTCGGCCCTGGCCAGTTCCCGGGGCAGGGTTTCGTGCAGGTAATGGCGGTTGTATAGGCCGGTCAGTCCATCGCGGATGGCTTTTCCCCGCAATTGGTTCTGCAGGGCGGTGATCTCAGCGAGTTGAGCCTGCAGTTGCTGGTTGGCGTTTTCCAACATGGCCTGGTAGCGCCGCCGTTCCTCGATGTTGCGGGTGACGCCGATATAGCCGCTCAGCTTGCCATTCTCGTCGTAGATGCGCGTCGATACGGTTTCCACCCAGACTTCGCTACCGTCATGGCGAAGTTGCGGGGTTTCGATATAAAGGGGCTGGGTCACCTGTTCGCCGCGCGCTTCCTGCGCGTTACGCGCCTGGATGGCAGCGAGCAGCGTGGCCTTGCCTTGTGGCGGATAGAAATCCCAGACCGAAGTGCCGATGACCTTTTCGCGCGGAATGCCGCGCAGGTTTTCGTCGGCCTTGCTGATGTAGATGAAGCGCAGGTCGGTATCGAGTTGCCAGGTGACGTCGGCACTGTTCTCGGCGAGAAAACGGTATTGCGCCTCGCTTTTGCGCAGCTCGGCCGAAGCGGCGTTCTGTTCGGTGATATCGGCCGTGAAAATGGCCAGCCGGCGGATTTCGCCGTCGGCATCGATGACCGGAACGGTCGAGTGACGGTAGTCCCGGTCTTCCCGGCTGTCTTCGAAAACCAGCGGGCGCCGTTCGCGGGCTGCCATGTCGAGCATGTCGCGGCGACTGCCGGCCAGTGTTTGCGGGAAAAAAGCGTAAAGGTTGCGGCCCCGTGCTGCCTGCTGATCGATACCGAAGTGACGAGCGCCGGCCTGATTGATGACCAGGATGTTTCCGCTCAGATCGATCAGTACCGAGACGCCGGGGGCTGCATCGATCAGGGCCTGCAAATCCAGATGGCTGGCAGCAAGTGCCTGGGCAAAATCCTGGGGCGGGTCGGTGAGGCTCATGCGCGGGTCTCGGTCGGCGGGGCAAGGCTTGGTTGCCCATGATAACCCGATCGTTCGCCTTGCATTGATCGCCGTTCCGGCTGTACGACACAAAGGCTTCCGGTAAAATCTTCGCATGCTGATCTTCCTCTCCCCCGCCAAGTCGCTCGACTACAAGACCCCGCCGCACGTTGCCACGCATACGCTGCCGGCCTATCTCAAACAGTCCGAAACGCTGATCAAGCAGTTGCGCAAGCTGTCGCCGGCCGATATCGCTCAGCTGATGGACCTTTCCGATCCCTTGGCCGTGCTCAATTTCAACCGCTATGCCGACTGGTCGCTGCCTTTTTCGCCGGACAACGCCAAGCAGGCGGTGCTGGCTTTCGACGGCGATGTCTATGACGGTCTGAACGCCAGGACGCTGAGCGCCGAGGACCTCTATTTCGCGCAGGCGCAGGTCCGCATCCTCTCCGGCCTGTACGGCATCCTGAAGCCGCTCGACCTGATCCAGCCCTACCGGCTGGAAATGGGTACCCGGTTTGCCAACAAGGCCGGCAAGGATCTCTACGCCTTCTGGGGCGAACAGTTGCTGGTGGCGATCAACGCCGAGTTGGCCGAGATGCCGCGGCCGGTGGTGATCAACCTTGCGTCCGAGGAGTATTTCAAGGCGGCGGTCGGGCGCAAGCTCAAGGGCGAACTGATCCAGCCGGTATTCGAGGACTGGAAGAACGGCCAATACAAGATCATCAGTTTCTACGCCAAGCGGGCGCGTGGCCTGATGACCCGCTACGCCGTCCTTAACCGCCTGAACGAACCGGAAGGCCTGAAGGATTTTGCCGAAGACGGCTATGCCTTCGCGCCGGAAGTCTCTGACGACAAGCAGTGGGTGTTCCGCCGCCGTCTGGCTTGAGCGCTTTCCGGCGCGGTGCGTTCTAGAGCTGCAGCCGGAAGCTCTTGCCGATCACTTCGATCGCCTTGGCGCTGTCCCATTCCTTGGCGCCGTAATACTTGCCGATGACGCGGCCGTCGGCGTCGATCAGCAGGGTAAGCGGGATGCGGTCGGCGCCGAGCATGTTTTCCAGCAACAGCTTGTTATCGATGTAATGCGGGAAGCTGGTCGCCGCCTTCTGCAGGAAGCCTTTGGCCGCTTCCGGATAGTCGTCGGTCGAAATGCCGATCACGTTGAACTGTTTCCCGTAGCGCCGGGCCAGGCGATCCAGCGAGCCCATTTCGGCCCGGCAGGGGCCACACCAGCTGGCCCAGACGTTGATGATCAGCGGCTTGCCGCGATATTCCGAGAGTTTCTTGTTGGGGCCGCTCAGGCCCTGCAGGTTGGCTTCGCGCAGCACGCCGCCAATTTCTACTTCGCCCGGTGTCTTGGCATGGGCCTGGGCGGTGATGGCCAGCCAGGCCAGCAACAGGGGGAGGATGATTTTCATGGGTGGATTCCATCTGAGGCGTTAAGCAGGCCAGTCCCGAAGCGATAACCCTGCCAGGTATTGCGCCGGACCAGTTCGGCCGTCACCCGGGGCGGCAGTTCATGCAGGCGCAGGTTCCACTGCGGCGCCAGTTTCAGTTTCGGCGGGACTTCGCTGCCCAGTCGCTGGAGCTGGATTTCCGGCGACAGGTGTTCGATGAAGTCGGCGAGCAAGGCGATGTATTCGTCTTCGCCAAGCAGCCGGACGGCGTTCGGGTCCTGTTGCCATTGGCGGGCCAACTCGGTGCCGCGGACCAGTTCCAGCTGGTGCAGCTTGAGGCCGCGCACCGGCAGGGCGGACAAGCGGCGGGCCCCGTCGAGCATGCTCGCCCGGTCTTCTTCCGGCAGGCCGAGGATCAGGTGGGCGGTGACTTCCAGGCCACGGGTGGCGGCCCGGCAAATGGCCTCTTCGCTGGCGGCGAAATCATGGCCGCGATTGACGCGGGCCAGCGCGGCGTCGTTGCAGGATTCGACGCCAATTTCCAGTTCGATGATGTGCTTTTCAGCCAGTTCGGCCAAGTAGTCGAGAACCGGCTCGGGCAGGCAGTCGGGTCGGGTGCCGATGGCCAGGCCGCTGATTTCCGGGTGGGACAGGGCTTCTTCGTAGCAGGCGCGCAGGCGCTCGAATTCGCCGTAGGTGTTGCTGTAGCTCTGGAAATAGGCGATGAAATGGCGGGTGCGCGGGTAGCGGCGGCGCAGGAAGCCGAGACCGGCATCGATCTGCTGGTGGATGGACCAGCGGCGGTCGAGGTAGCTGGGGGTGAAGCCGGCGTTGTTGCAGAAAGTGCAGCCGCCGGTGCCGAGCAGGCCGTCGCGATTCGGGCAGGTGAAGCCGGCAGCGACCGAGACTTTCTGCACCCGGCCGCCATGCCGTGCCTTGGTGGCTTCGTTCCAGGCGTTGTAGCGGCGGTCGCCGAAGGGCGGGGTGGCAGAATGCGGCGACATGGTGATGATGGATTCCAGGGCGCAACAGTATGCCTCAGCCCTGCGTCCGGCGGTATGGCTTGATCTGGCTCATTGACGATGCATGTCGCAGCGGCCGATACTGCCTCGGCACATCAATTGCTATGTTTGTTGCCTGATCTTTCCATCTGTGGAGTCGTGAATCATGAAAAAGCTGTTTGCCGTAGTTCTCGCCGGTGCCCTTTCGATCGGTGCTTCGCTGGCGCTTGCCGCCGAGCCGGAAACCCGCACCGTTGGCGCCCTTTACCAGGACAAGGCAGCGCTTGTCGGCAAGGAAGTGCGAGTCAAGGGCAAGGTGGTCAAGGTCAATAACGGCATCATGGGCCGCAATTTCGTGCATGTGCAGGACGGTACCGGCGACCAGAGCAGCAACAACCTGATCATCACCAGCAAGCAGACCGCCGCAGTCGGCGACAGCGTGGTGATTACCGGCAAGGTCGTGCTTAACCGCGATTTCGGTTCGGGCTATTCCTATCCGCTGCTGATTGAGGAAAGTTCGATCTCGCCCGCCAAGTAAATTCCCGTTATCGGGAATTTTTTCCCGAAGGCAGGAAAAGCCGGTGCTCAGCGCCGGCTTTTTTTCTGCCTGGATTCAGGTCGTGCCGATATCGGCGAGCAGGGCCGACGCGGCGGCCGGCTTGAGAATCTGGAAGCCCAGCGTGGTGCGGCCGCGCAGCCGGAGCAGCGCCTTGTCCTTGCTGACCAGGTAATTGGCCTGGCAGCGGGCCGCCAGTTCGAGAAACTTCTGGTCGTCGCGGTCCTTGCAGCGCGGCAGCGGCGGCGCTTCGCCGGCGGGGACGAGCTGGATCAGACCGCTATAACGGGCATAGCGCTCGACCATCATCTCCGGTGTCATCTTCAACTGCGGATAGGTCAGTACCCGTTGCAGCTCGTCGAGCGTGCGCTCATCGGCAAAGCAGGCGATACGGCCGCTTTCCAGTGCCGCCATGATCGGCACGGCATCGGTATTGGCCCAGTGGAAGAGGTCGAGAACAACGTTGGTGTCGAGGACGAAGCGCAGCATGGCGCGGATTATAATGCCCGGCTCTTTTGCGCCTAGCCCGGATTGCCCCTGATGCCCCGTATTCTTCTCGCCCCGATGGAAGGGCTCGCCGATAACCTGCTGCGCGGCGTGCTGACGAAAATCGGAGGCTACGACTGGGGGATCTGCGAATTCGTCCGGGTCTCGGGCAGCGTGCTGCCGGTCAAGACCTACGAACGGATCTGTCCGGAATTGCTCAACGGCGGCAAGACCGAGGCCGGAACGCCGATGCGCGTCCAGTTGCTCGGCTCCGATCCGCATTTCATGGCTGAGAACGCCCGCCGACTGGCCAGCCTGCAGCCGGCCGGCATCGACATCAACTTCGGCTGTCCGGCGCCGACGGTGTTTCGCCAT
The DNA here is from genome assembly GCA_003583745.1 of Rhodocyclales bacterium GT-UBC. Classification (GTDB taxonomy): domain Bacteria; phylum Pseudomonadota; class Gammaproteobacteria; order Burkholderiales; family Rhodocyclaceae; genus Azonexus. The sequence goes on from QXPY01000014.1 coordinate 131,978, forward strand.
CGCGGCGGTTCGGCGCTGCTCGGCGAACCGGAACTGCTTCATCAAATCGTCGCTGCGGTGCGGGCGGTGGTGCCGGCGGAGATTCCCTTTACCGCCAAGATGCGGCTCGGCATCGATAGCGATGCGCTGGCCGTCGATTGTGCCCAGGCCATCGAGGCCGGCGGCGTCGACGAGCTGATCGTGCATGGCCGGACCAAGGTCGACGGCTACCGGCCGCCGGCCCGCTGGGAGCAGATCGACCGCGTGCGGGCGGCGGTGCGTATTCCGATCATTGCCAACGGCGAGGTGTGGACCGTCGAGGATTTTCGCAACTGCCAGCAGGTTTCCGGCTGCGAAGACATCATGCTCGGCCGGGGTGTGATTGCCGACCCCTTGCTGCCACGCCAGGTGCGGGGCGAGGCAACCGGCGGCTGGGCCGAAGTGGCGCCCGGTGTTGCCGATTACTGGCTGGGCGTGCGCCGCAAGGTGGTGCCGGAACACGCCGGCGGTCGCGTCAAGCAATGGCTGGCCCTGTTGCGCCGGACCTATCCCGAAGCCGAGGTGCTCTACCAGACCCTGCGCCCGATCAAGATGGCCGAGGATATCGATACCGCCTTGCTGAGCGCCGGGATTCTCAAGAAAAGGCCGGAACCGCTATGAGCCAGACCCAAGCCGGCAATTCGCGCTTCATCAGCAGTGCCCAGGACGGGCCGCACCGCGACCTGGAGGCCTTGGTCCGCCGCCACATGGCGCATCCCTTCAGGAAGCCCATTCTCGATTACAACCGTGCGGCCTTTGGCGCCGCGATGGCGGCACGCGAAGCCTGGCGCAGCGGTGCGCCACTGATTCTCGATGCCGGCTGTGGCGTCGGCTGGAGCACGCTGCGCATCGCCGAGCAGTTTCCCGATCATTTCGTGCTTGGCGTCGATCAGTCGAGTGACCGGATCGGGCGCGGCAAGCCGATGCAATTGCCGGCCAATGCGGCGCTGATCCGCGCCGATCTGGTCGATTTCTGGCGCCTGCTGGCCGAAAGCGGCGTCCGCCTGGCGCGCCATTACAACCTGTATCCGAATCCCTGGCCGAAGATCGGGCACCTTGCCCGGCGCTGGCAAGGGCATGCGGTATTTCCGGTGTGGCGCGAATTGGGTGGCGAGCTGGAATGTCGCAGCAACTGGCAGATCTACATCGAGGAAATGGCCCTGGCGCTGAGCCTGCTCAGCCAGCAGTCGGTTCAGGCCGAGCCGTGGGATACGGTCGATCCGATGACGCCGTTCGAAAAGAAATACCTCGCCTCCGGGCATCGCTTGTGGCGTTGCCGGGTCAATCTGGGATGAGTGTCTGCCAATCCTGCGGTGCCTGCTGCGTCAGTTTCCGGGTCGATTTTCATCCGGCCGAGCTGGCCGGCGGCGGCTTTGCCTGGGGCGAAGGCGTACCGAGGGAAATGACCGTGCCGGTCACGGCCGGCATTGTCCGCATGCTGGGTACCGACGTGCCCAGTCCGCGTTGCGTTGCCTTGCAGGGCGAGGTGGGTGTGGCGGTGGGTTGCTCGATCTACGCCGGACGTCCTTCGCCCTGTCGCGAATTCGATACCGAACATGCGGCCTGTCACAAGGCCCGCCAGCGTTGCGGCCTGCCGCCGATTTAGGATGCATTTTGGGTAGCTGTTTTGCATACCCGGGCTTGTTGTTGATTTTCCGGCAGTGTAGATTGCAGTCATGTCAAACCAAGGATGGGGGCGATCATGGCTGCGACACAGTTTTTCTCGGTGGGCCTGCCGGAAATCGACGAAGAGCATCAGGTTTTGTTTGATTGTCTCGATGCCATCGTTTTTGCCTTGGATACCAGTTATGCGACATCGCAGGGTTTTGCCGCGCTGGAAAAGCTGACCGATTACTCGCGTACGCATTTTCGCGTCGAAGAATGTCTGATGCGGGTCTTCGACTATCCCTCGCTTGATGAGCACAAACAGCAACACGCCTATTTCATCGAAGAACTTGAGGCGCTGCGGACAAAAATCCTGACGGAGGATGTTTCGGCTGCGATGGTGACTTTCCTGACCGAGTGGTTGCGCGACCATATTCGCGATATCGACCTGAAATACGTCGAATTCTTCAAACAGAAAGGTGGTCCGGCCTTCAGTCAGGCTGCCTGAACGGCGGCCCTTGCCTAGAGTGGCGACAGTGTTGCCACCAGGCGGCCGGGTTCGATGCGCACCGAGCGCAATAGCCAGCGGGCGGCGATTTCCTGCGGTGTGCCGTCTTCCCGCAATTGGTAGACCGGCCTGTTGCGAAAGTAATTGTTGATCAGCGTGTTGGCAGCCTGGCGGGCGCTGGGCTGCGCTTCCTTCGGAATCGCTTGCGACTCGACGCTCTGCACCACTGGATTTTCCAGGAAAAAGGCCTTGCTGTTGTCGTCGTAGCGAATGCCGGCGGTGCCGGTGACATCGACCGGGATCGGGGCGCCGCCCAGCACGGCGACGTGAATGCGGGCAGCCAGGCCGATGCGGCCTTCCGGCGTACCGACGCTGATCCGGGGCGGGTCGCTCAGGGTGACCGTCATCCAGCCATAGTTTTTGGTTTGCGGTCCGTTCTTGAGCAAGGATTTCTGGATTTCGCTTTCGGAGAAGCTGACTTCCCGTTCCAGCAGCGCGGCGGCGCAAGGCGCGGCGAAGCTGCCGAGGAGGGCGAAGAGGAGGGCGAACAGCGTGGTTTTCATGGCGTCCAGCACGGATGACAGGGCTTCACGCCGCCTCCGAATGCGGCCGGGGGCGGCGGGATGCTCATTCTAGCTGACCAGTTCGAGCAGCTTGGCGAAAGCTTCTTCGAACTGCTTGAGGCCGACGGCCTGCAACTCGTTGCCGACGGTATCGAGATCGATGCCGAGCTCACTGAGTGCCGCAAGCTGCTGGCGAGTGCCTTCGGTGTCGCGGCCCAGGCTGGCGCCGGCCTCGCCATGGTCGCGGAAAGCGGCCAAGGTCGGGTCGGGAACGGTGTTCACGGTGCCGGCACCGATCAGTTCCTCGACGTAGATGACATCGCGGTAGGCCGGGTTCTTCGACGAGGTCGAGGCCCAGAGCAGCATTTGCGGGTGGGCACCGCCGGGCAGGGGCGGCCGTTGTTGCCAGCGGGCGTATTCGCTGCGGGCAAAGGCGATGGCCGTTTTGCCTTGGCGCTCGGCCGGGAGTTTGGGGTCGAGCAGGCTGTCGAGACGGCTGATGAAAACGCTGGCCACCGAGGCGATGCCTTCCACCGGCAGGCCCGCAGCAACGCGGCGTTCGATCCCTTGATCGTAGGCGGCTTGCACGCCGGCCAGCTGACTGGGCGAAAAGATCAAGGTCACGTTGATATTGATGCCGGCCGCGATGGCATCGGCAATGGCGATCAGACCGGCCGGGGTAGCAGGGATCTTGATCATCGCATTCGGGCGTTCGATCTGTTGCCACAGGCGTTGTGCCGCCGCGAAGGTGCCGGCGGCATCGTCGGCCAGGCCGGGTGAGACCTCGAAGCTGACGAAGCCGGCGCGTCCCCCGGTTTCGGCGTAGAGCGGCGCGAACAGGTCGCAGGCGCGCTGAATGTCGGGCAGGACCAGGGCTTCGAAACGTTGCTCCGGTGCCAGGTCGCTACTCTTCAGTGCGCCGGCAGCCTTCTGGTAGGCAGGGTCGGTCCGAATGGCATTGTAGAAAATGGCCGGATTCGAGGTGACGCCGGCAATGGCATCCTCGGCGATCCAGCGGGCGAGTTCACCCGAGTCGAGCAGTTGGCGGGTCAGGTTGTCCAGCCAGATCTGCTGGCCGAACGGGGCGATGGCTTTGATACGGGACATGGGTGTAGTCGCTGCGATGAAAAAGTCGTAAGTCTAGCAGCGCCTTGGCATAAGGAAGATTTATCCACGTTTGCGTCGAGCAAGTCTGTGGATAAGCTCTGAATGAATGATCTAAGGCCTTGTCGGAAAGGCGGAAAATGCCTCTGCTTAAAAAATGTGCAAAGGCGTGCTCTGGCGAGCATCTCCGATCGCTCGCCGGGAATGTTCGATTTTTCAGAAGCCAGCTATCGCGAATATTCATTTTTCCAACCACCGGCTTTTCGCTAGGCTGAACGCACGTTCGGGCCCGGAAACGGGCTCGCCCTGATGATCCGGTCAGGCTGTTTGGCCTGCCGTTACCAATAGGAGCCAATTTCCGATGCCGTACGTCAATATCAAGATTACCCGCGAAGGGGCCAGCCCCGAACAAAAGGCTGAACTGATCAGGGGTGTCACTGCGCTGTTGCGCGATGTGCTGGGCAAAAATCCGCAGACGACCGTGGTGGTGATCGACGAGGTCGACACCGACAACTGGGGGATAGGCGGCGAGAGCGTGACGGTGCGTCGCCAGCGCGGGCAGTAGGCCAAGTCGCAAAAGAAATGGGGATAAAGGCGCTTTATCCCCGTTTCGGTCGAGCAAGTCTGTGGATAAACACTGAGCAAATACTGTAAGTCGTTGTGCCGTAAGGGGGTTGCAGTGATTGCCTAAAAGTTGAGCGGTTTCTGTGGGTAGGGGATAGAGGCAATTTATCCCCGTTTGACTGGGGTAAGTCTGTGGATAAGCACTGGGTAGATGCGCCAAGCGATTGAGCAAAAAGGGATTTGGGGTTGTTGCTCAAATTTTGAGCATCGATCGCTGAAAAGGCAGGGCGAAGTGTTTCTGTTCTGGTAAAACAAAAGAGATAACATATAATATATAAGACTTGCGATCCGGCTCCTTGGATAGGATCAATCCGAACCTTGTGACCATCGCCATTGTCGTAAAATATTCGTTTCCCAGAGCAACCCTTTACGAAAGGAAGTCGCCGTGCTTGAAGCCTACCGCGCCCACGTAGCAGAGCGTGCAGCCCTCGGTATCCCGCCGCTGCCCCTGTCCAAGCAACAGACCACTGAACTGGTCGCCCTGCTGAAGAATCCCCCCGCTGGCGAAGAAGCCGCTCTGGTCGAGCTGATCACCTACCGTGTTCCGGCCGGTGTGGATGATGCCGCCAAGGTCAAGGCCGAATTCCTGGCCAAGGTTGCCAAGGGCGAAGAAAGCAGCCCGCTGATCTCCAAGGTCAAGGCTACCGAACTGCTTGGCACCATGCTGGGCGGCTATAACGTCAAGCCGTTGATCGATCTGCTGGCCAGCGCCGAGTGCGGCGCCGCCGCGGCCGAAGGCCTGAAGAAGACCCTGCTGGTCTTCGACTTCTTCCACGATGTCGCCGAACTGGCCAAGGGCGGCAACGCCAATGCCAAGGCCGTCATGCAGTCGTGGGCCGATGGCGAATGGTTCACCACCCGCCCGGCCGTGCCGGCGTCGCAGAAACTGACCGTCTTCAAGGTCACCGGCGAAACCAACACCGATGACCTGTCGCCGGCACCGGATGCCTGGTCGCGTCCGGACATTCCGCTGCACGCCCTGGCCATGCTGAAGAACCCGCGTCCGGGTATCGAAGCCGACGAGCCGGGTTCGCGCGGCCCGATCAAGCAACTCGAAGCCCTGGCCAAGAAGGGCAACCTGATCGCCTACGTCGGTGACGTGGTCGGTACCGGTTCTTCCCGCAAGTCCGCCACCAACTCGGTGCTGTGGTTCACCGGTGAAGACATTCCCTTCGTCCCGAACAAGCGTTTCGGCGGCGTCTGCCTGGGCTCCAAGATTGCTCCGATCTTCTTCAACACCATGGAAGATGCTGGCGCCCTGCCGATCGAAATCGACGCCGGCCAGATGGACATGGGCGACGAGATCGAACTGAAGGTCGACGAAGCCACCGGCAAGGTCACCGCACTGAAGAACGGTGCCGTGATCGCCGAGTCGCAACTGAAGACCCTGGTCATCCTCGACGAAGTCCGCGCTGGCGGCCGTATCCCCCTGATCATCGGTCGTGGCCTGACCACCAAGGCTCGCGAATTCCTCGGCCTGCCGCAATCCACCCTGTTCCGCCTGCCGCAAAACCCGGCCGACGACGGCAAGGGTTACTCGCTGGCCCAGAAGATGGTTGGCAAGGCCTGTGGCGTGACCGGCATCCTGCCGGGCACCTACTGCGAGCCGAAGATGACCACCGTCGGTTCCCAGGACACCACCGGCCCGATGACCCGTGACGAACTGAAGGATCTGGCCTGTCTGGGCTTCTCCGCCGACCTGGTCATGCAGTCCTTCTGCCACACCGCGGCTTATCCGAAGCTGGTCGACGTCAAGATGCACCGCGAACTGCCGTCCTTCATCAGCACCCGTGGCGGCGTAGCGCTGCGTCCGGGCGACGGCGTCATCCACTCCTGGCTGAACCGCCTGCTGCTGCCGGATACCGTCGGTACCGGTGGTGACTCGCACACCCGTTTCCCGATCGGCATCTCCTTCCCGGCCGGTTCCGGTCTGGTCGCCTTTGCCGCCGCCACCGGCGTCATGCCGCTGGACATGCCGGAATCGGTGCTGGTCCGCTTCAAGGGCAAGATGCAGGACGGCATCACACTGCGCGACCTGGTCAATGCCATTCCGTACTACGCGATCAAACAGGGCCTGCTGACCGTCGAGAAGAAGGGCAAGAAGAACGTCTTCTCCGGCCGCATCCTGGAAATCGAAGGCCTGCCGGATCTCAAGGTCGAACAAGCCTTCGAACTCTCCGACGCCGCCGCCGAGCGTTCCGCCGCTGCTTGCGCCATCGCCCTGAACAAGGAGCCGATCGTCGAGTACATGCGTTCGAACATCACCCTGATGAAGTGGATGATCGCCGAAGGCTATGCCGATGCCCGCACCCTGAAGCGCCGCATCAACGCCATGGAAGACTGGATCGCCAACGGCACGCTGCTCAAGGCTGACGCCAACGCCCAGTACGCCGCCGTGATCGAAATCGATCTGGCCGACGTCAAGGAACCGATCCTGGCCTGCCCGAACGATCCGGACGACGTCAAGCTGCTCTCCGAAGTCGCCGGCGACAAGATCGATGAAGTCTTCATCGGCTCCTGCATGACCAACATCGGCCACTTCCGTGCCGCCGGCAAGGTCCTCGAAGGCAAGTCCGACATCCCGACCCGCCTGTGGATCGCCCCGCCGACCAAGATGGATGCGCTGATCCTGACCGAAGAAGGCTACTACGGCGTGCTCGGCAAGTCCGGCGCCCGCATGGAAATGCCGGGCTGCTCGCTGTGTATGGGTAACCAGGCACAGATCCGCAAGGGCTCGACCGCGATCTCCACCTCCACCCGCAACTTCCCGAACCGTCTCGGTATCGACACCCGCGTCTATCTCGGCTCCGCCGAACTGGCCGCGATGTGCGCCCTGGCCGGCCGCATCGTGACCGTCGCGGAATACATGGAGCAGATCAAGCTGGTCAATGCCAAGGCTGGTGAAGTCTACCGCTACATGAACTTCGACCAGATTCCGGAGTTTGTGGAACAGGCTGCGACTGTCGAGATGTAATTTACGAATTCGGCACCTTCCGGGGTGTCGAGCGTAGCAAAAAGCCCCCACCGGGAAACCGGCGGGGGCTTTTTCATGGGGGCAATGCACCGTAGCTCGTATTCAGGATGCGTTTAGGGCCCGACTAACAGCCCGAGATGGTCTCCCGAAAAGCCAACCCGATTTCCGGGTTTGCTCGGTTCAGCACTTGCCGGCGGCTTGTAGCAAGGCATTGCAGCTTGCCTTGTTTGTTTTGCCTTTGTCTTTCGAACCTTTGGTGAAGTCTGTACACATGGCGCTTGCACCACTTGCCATGCCCCAGGTCATCACCTTGCCCAGGCCGGATGGTTCGAGAATTTCGCATTTGAAGGTTTTCCCGGCTTTGGTTTTCACCGTGTATTCAGTGCCATCGTACCCGGTGGGGGCATCGACTTGCTGCTGGCTGGTGATGCTGAAATCGCTCGGCTCTTCGCCAATTGCCTGGGATATTTTTTTCGCTGCCTTGCTACTGTCTTCACTGGCGGCTCTTTTCTCTGAACTGCTGCTGGCCACGGTGGGCTCGGACGACTTCCTTTCGGTTGTCGCACAGCCATAAAAAGCGCTGGCTAGCGGCAAAAGAAGTAGCAATGCGTTCAATTTTCTTGGCTTCATGGTCCAATCCTCCTCAACAACTAACTAAAAATCCTTGCTGTCCATCTTTTTCGGGATGGCGTGGCTTTGCTGGGCTTGCGAACAGATGCCTGCTTGTCTCGATTACGGTTGGGTTTTCGTGATCGCGCTGCCGAGCGCTGATGGAGGGGGCGACTTCGCTGTCTGAAGGCTGAGCAATACCTCGTGGATCGCGGCAATCACCGCGTCCGGTTTCTCAAGAGGAATGGCGTGGCCGCTATCAACCCACACTTGTTTGGCCCCCGGATGCAGGCGCGCGATGTCGCTACGCTTGGCATTGGCATCGCGGGCAAGCTCAGACGTTTCGCTCATTGGTTTTTGCGCACTGAGAACGACCACGGGTTTGCCCGTGAGCGGAGGCAAGGCAAGCAAGGCGGCGCCTGTCGCGGGAAGCGCTTCCAGTTCCTTGCTCGCGGCACTGGACAAGGAAAGATCGAACAGCAGCCGTATCCAGGTTGGCCAGTTTTCTTTTGCACCGGCGCCTTTCAATTGCTCGGGATGGGTCGAGTCCACCAACACCTGTCCCGCGACTTCATGCGGGTAGCGCCGCGCATAAAACTGCATGTAGAGTCCGCCGAGAGAGTGACCCACCAACACGTAGGGCGGGGCTAGGCCTGCGTCAAGCAGATTGCGCCGCAGTTCTTCGGTGATGGCCTCGCCGTCTCGTGGCCCCGACGCTTCAGTACTGCTGCCGGTCCCGGCGCGGTTATAGGCAAATATCGTCGTTTCCTGGGCGATTGCGGGAACGACTTCGGCCCACCATTGGAGTCGGCCGCCCAGTCCGTTCTCAAATACGACCACTGGTGTGCCTTGCCCCGCCACGACATGTTCGACCTTCCTGCCGTCCAAAGATGAGGTGGTGACGCCGCTGATCGAAGCGCATCCGCTCAGCGCCAAAAACAAGCAGAAAACCACCGGCAGTCGCCAATCGGCGAGGCGTATTGTGTTCAGCATGGGGATGCCCGCAGCGGGTCTGTGGGGAGCGGCTTTCTCGCGACAATGAAGACGCGGAAATCCTTTTTCTTGCTGCCGTGTCGCTCGACGGAATCAAGCAGTAAGCCCTGGCGGCTCAGCGCCGCTCGTAATCGGGCTTCATCGAGGCGCTGTATGGGGCTTGGGGCTTTGCCTACGGCGCACATCAGTGGCAAGGCCAGGTATTGAATGAGCGGGTTCATCTCGGCAATGCAAGGGGTCTTCGAGATCAGCAATCCGCCCGGCCGCAAGGCCAGCACGAGCATGGCCAGCGTTTGGTCGAGATCGCTCACCAAGTGCAACATATTGAATGCCAAAACCCTGTCGTATGTGGCCACTCCGGAAACCGGCCCATCGGCGTCGGCCAAGGCGAATGACAGTTGCGGGATGGGGTGCGCGGCGAGCTTTCCTTGCGCGATGGCGATCATCTCGGGCGAAATGTCGGTGGCCAGGAAACGCCCGCTACTGGCTGCCAAATGCAATGCCGTGGTTCCCGTGCCGCAACCGATTTCCAGCACGTCGTGCTCAGCCGACAGCAGGCTGCGTGTGCGTTGCAAGGAGGCCTCGTAGCCCGCCATGTCAGCAATCGGTGTCGCGGCATATTTGTGGGCCAGGCGGTTCCAGAATTCGGCTTTGCGCATGCCGGGCCGATTCGTGCCATTCGGGCCATTCGGGGCGGCGTCTTCGCTTTGATGTTGCTTGCTTGGAAATTGCATGGATTAGCTTGCTATGAACCACGCCAGTGGTGACGTTTGGATGTTACCTGTATAAATTCATTGAAAAATCCCGAAAATTTGCAATTAACCTATACATTTATGCATGGATAAAGTTGACTGGAACCAACTCCGAGCCTTTCTGGAAACAGCGGAAACCGGCTCTCTCTCGGCTGCCGCGCGCAAGCTGGGCTTGACCCAGCCGACCCTGAGCCGTCAAGTGGCGGCAATCGAACGGCGTTTGGGGGTGACCTTGTTCGAGCGGGCGGGAAAGAGCATGGTGCTGACAGCGACCGGGCTGGATCTGCTTGAGCATGCCCGCTCCATGGGGGCGGCTGCCGATGCACTCGGGATGGCGGCCACCGGCCGTTCGCAGGCGGTGGAAGGGATTGTCTCGGTTTCGGCCAGCGATATGGTCGCGACCCACCTGCTGCCGCGCTTGGTGCGGCGCATTCGTCAGGAGGTGCCCGGCATCGCGGTTGAAGTGATTGCGACCAATGCGATCAGCGACTTGCAGCGGCGCGAGGCCGACATTGCGATTCGCCACGTCAATCCGGATCGGCCCGACCTGATTGCCCGCCTGATACGCCAGGCCAGCGCCTGTTTCTATGCCTCGAAGGATTGGGTGGAAACCTATGGCCACCCGCGCACTGCGGACGATGCTGGCAGCTTGCCATTTGTCGGTGCTGACCGCGCAGGTCGCTATCTGGCGTATTTGCATCACCATGGCTTGAGCCTGAAGGAGGCCAATTTCAGCTGCTACGCCGAGGATTCGGTGGCCCATTGGGGGCTGGTATGTCAAGGGCTGGGGATTGGCGCGATGATGGATGAAATTGCCCACGAAACGCCGGGCGTCGTGCGCGTGCTGGATGATGTGCCGCCGGTGCAATTTCCCATCTGGCTGGTCACGCATACCGAGCTGCATACCTCCCGGAGAATTCGGGTGGTATTCGACATGCTGGCCCAAGGCTTGGCTGAAGGCATGCCGGGCAATGCGCGTGGCGATTAGCAGCGGGCTGAAGTTCTATCCGGTGAATTGCGACGCCATCAAACTCGTCGCGGCCTGCCGGCCTTGATCAGGTCAATGGAGAAACCTCGGGGCGAGGCGAGGGGAGCGCTGCCCGCGATTTCAGGCGGCCATTTCGACCCGGTTGCGGCCGTTGGCCTTGGCCGCATAGAGCGCTGTATCGGCACGGCCGAGCAAGCGGTCGAAGCTCTCGTCATCCGGCGCTTGGCAGGCGACTCCCAGCGAGATGGTGACGTTCAGCTTGATGCCTTCGCTGGCGAAGGGGGTGGCTTCGACGGCGGCACGCAGCCGTTCGGCAAAGCGCGATGCATCTTGCTGTCCGGCTGCGCCAAGAATGACGACGAATTCCTCGCCGCCTTGCCTGGCGGGCAATTCGTCGGCACGGCAGGTTTGTTCGAGGGTGGCGGCAACATGTTTGAGGGCCAGGTCGCCCGTTTCATGGCCGTAGCGATCATTGACTGATTTGAAGTGATCGATGTCGATCAAGGCGACCGCGAGCCCCTCGCCGCTGGTGCGCGCGGCACGGAAGCGGCGCTCGCCGGCCTCGGCCAGGGTACGGCGATTGGCCAGCCCGGTCAGGTAATCGGTCGATGCAGCGCGTTCGAGCTGGCGGCGCAGGCGTTCGGAGCACATCAGCAGGAAGGCGGTGGTGCCGACCACCGGCAGGATGCCGGCCATCATCGGCGTGGCGACGTTGATCCAGCTGCCCGGTTCGATGACGCTGCTAATCGCCGAACCGGCAGGGCGCAGAAAAAAGACGAGGCGGACAAAGGAAAAGAGGGCGGCAAACATGAAAATGCCGGCCAGTGCCCACCTGGAACGGGCGCTGTCGTTCTCGTGGGAGACGAGCAAGGTGATGGCGCTGGCGGCGAACAGAGCGAGCCAGCAGAGGGTCACGATCAGGATGCGGGCACCGATGTTTTCATCGACGGCGGAGAACCAGAGCACACCGGCAATGCCGATGGCGGCGGGAAGCAACATCCAGATCCGGTCGGGGAGCGCGTAGAACTGGCGCAATGCCCGCCAGTAGCCGCTCAGGCCGAGGAGTATGAGGCCGTTTGCTACGGTCAGGACGAAACCGGGCGGCAGGGCGCGTTGGGTCAGGATCACCAGGCAGCCGCCGGCGATGAGCAGCGTGCCGATCCGCCAGGAGACGGCACTCGGCCGCAATGCGGGCAGCAAGTCGCGATGTACCAGGCCGAGTACGCCGCCATTGGCCAGCATCATCAGGGCGCAAATGATGTAAGCGGTTTCCGGATTCATGAAACAGGATTGCGGTTGGGGTGCGGGAGCATAACCCGCGACCGCCTCGATCACCAGATGGCGCCTTGTCCGCACGCCTGGCAAGCCGGGACATTTGTCGGGAAAGCGGGCGATTCAACCGGCTGGCTGGGCCCGGCCGAGGCAATCTGTCCGGATGCCTGGCGACGGCCTTGGTGCACAAGGTGCTGGCCGTGCCCGGCAACAAAAAGCCCCCGTCAGAATCTGGACGGGGGCTTCAATGCGAAACCGATGGCAATGATGCCGGCTCGCCTACCGGTTTGCGTTGATCCGGTCAGTTTCCGGCTTGGCCGCGGCGCCGCTTCAGGCCGAAGCCAGCAAGGGCCGCAGCGGCGATCAGTGGCAGGCTGCCCGGCTCGGGCGTGCGATTGACCTGCTCGATGCTGCCGATGGTCATGTCGTCGAAACCGAAGTCGTCGGCCCCGCCGCCGCCAAGATTGCTGAAAGTCGCACTGGTCCAGGGATTGGCTTCGTCGATGTAGCCGAAGAAGATGACGCTGCCGTTCTGGCCGCTGCCCGGCCCGCCCGCTTCGACGGTGTGCGGAATATCGATGGCTATACTGCTGCCGCTGGAGAGCGTCAGCGTCAGTTGGGCGCCAACGTCGCCGACGTCAATTCCGTAAAAGCCGAAAGCGGCAATCGGACTGTCGAAAGTGATCACAAAATTGTTCCCGGCCCCGGTACGCCACCAGTTGCTGCCGGTGGTGGCATTCTGGCCGGTGCCCGGGACATTTGTCACAACGCCACCTCCGTTCAGCGTTGCGGTGCCGGCTCCGGGGAAGGTCAAGGCAAGCGGTGCGGCGGTGCCGACGGTGGCGCTTTCAAAACTTTCGGTACCTACGCCGGTGAGATTGCTGAGGAAGTCGGCGCGTGCCGCCATCGAATTGGCGAAGCCGGCACCGGTCGGTGCGCCGTCTTGCGTGAAAACACCGCGATCCTGACCAAAGAAGGTCAAGGGGGAGGCCATGGCATGCGAAGCGAGGCCCAGTGATGCGATCAAACCGATGTGAGCAAGCAATTTCATTGTGTAACTCCAGTTAAATGTGGCCATCAGACGATTTCAGGTCCTTGGATGGGGGTGGCAAAGCCGGGTATCAAGCTGGCCGCCAATTAGACCCGCTTGGGTCGTGCTGGAGTTAAAGCAATATTCAAACCGAATAATAAAACACCTGTTATTTCAGTTGGTTAATAGTGTTTTTTTTGTATTCGGTATGCGAATGTAATTTTTCCCGACAGCTTGGCCCGCGATTGCTGGATCGATCGAGGCCGCCAGCCTGTGGAAGGAAGCTGCATCGCCGGGAAGGCCTGTCGAGCCGTTCGGTTACATCTGCCGGAAAAGGTGCATGTAGCTGCGGCTGACCGGCAAGAGCTCGGCGCGATCCTTCAACTGCAGGCTGATCTTCTCCGGCCCGTCGTGGCGGGCAGCCGCGATCTGGCGGACGTTGACCAGGGTGCCGCGATGGATCTGCCAGAACTGCTCCGGGTCGAGTTGTTCGACCAGTTCCTTGATCGTGGTGCGGATCAGCAATTCGGTATCGCGGGTGTAGACGGCGGTGTATTTGTCGGCAGCCTGGAAATAGCAGATGTCGTCCACCGCAACCAGGCGCACCGCTTGCCCGACCTGAGCCTTGATCCATTTCAGCGGCGCCGGCTTCTGGGCCGCTGGGGTGGCGGCCAGCAGGCCGCGTAGCTGGGCGAGCAGGGCTTCCGGCGGGGCGGCGGCCGGCGTCGCGAGGCTGGCGCGCAGGCGTTCGATGGTTTTGCCCAGGCGTTCGTCGCTGATCGGCTTCAACAGGTAGTCGATGGCGGCCCGTTCGAAGGCTTCGATGGCGTATTGCTCGTAGGCGGTCACGAAGACCAGGCGGCAGGCGCCATGCAGGCGCGAGGCGACTTCCAGCCCGCTGAGGCCGGGCATGCGGATGTCGAGGAAGGCGATGTCCGGCCGCAGGGCCTCGATGCGCTCCAGGGCTTCCTGGCCGTTGGCGGCGATGGCGACGATGTCGAGTTCCGGCCAGAGGGCGGCGAGGCGATTGGCCAAATGGGTGGCGAGGTGCGGTTCGTCGTCGGCGATGAGAGCAGTGACGGCAGGTTTGGCAGGGGCGTTCATGTCGGGATGCGCAAGGTGGCGAGCACGCCGCCGTCGGCGTGTTCGGCAATGTCGAGATGCCCGGCGTCGCCGAAGAGGGCGGCAAGACGGGCGCGGATGTTACTCAGGCCGATGCCGTTGCCCGGTGCTTCGCCGAAGCCGGCACCGCTGTCGCGGACCTGGATTTCAAGCTGGCCGGCTTGATGGCTGGCCGATATGTCGATGCGACCGCCCGCTACCTGCGGTTCGATGCCATGCCGGATGGCGTTCTCGACCAGCGGTTGCAATAGCATCGGTGGGAAGGGCAGGGCGCGTTGCGCCGGGCTGACCGCGATGCCGAATTCGAGGCGGGGGCCGAGGCGGATTTTCAGGACGTCCAGGTAGGCCGCCAGCAGGTCCATTTCGTCGCCCAGCGTGCCGCCCTCGGCGCGGGTCCGGGTCAGGCTGGCGCGCAGGTAGCGGTTGAGGGCTTCGAGCAGGCGCATGGCGAGCTTGGGATCGGGCTCGATCAGCCCGGCCAGGTTGGCCAGGGTGTTGAAGAGGAAATGCGGCTCGATCTGGGCCTGCAGCATCTTGAGCTGGGCTTCGATACTGCGCCGCTCGGCTTCAAGCTGCTCCAGTTCGCGGGTTTTCAGCGTCGATTGCAGGGTGGCGGCGCGTTCGCGCAGATGGTAGTAGATGGTGCCGATCAAGCCGAAAAACAGGCCGATACCGACCGCCTTCAGACTCAGCATGAAATCCTTTTGGCCATGCGCGCTGTCGAGCAGATTGCCGAGCATCAGACCCTGGGCGCTTCCCAGCACGATGGCGAGGAAGGCGGCCGCCGTGCGGATGTGGTTGTAAGGGGTGAAATGGATGGCCAGGCGCGACAGCAGCAGGATGCTCAGCCCGATGCTGTGGGAATAGATCAGGTTGCTGACGAAGCCATGCCCGAAGTCGAGCAGGGTCAGGAAACCGGCGATCAGGGTGTTGCCGATCAGGCAACCGACGATGAAGCGCGGATCTAGGGTGGCCAGGAAAGTCGGGCTGGCTTGAGGGGGCGTGGAGGTCGGCAAGGCTTCGGGCTTCCGGCGGCGCGGGTCAGAGGAGGAAGAGTTTAACGCCAAGCGTCAGCGAACGATCCCACAAGCGTTGTGCCTCGCTGTCGTGCGGGCCGTGCTGGGCGGCGAGGACGACGAAGGCGCTGCAACGTTCGGCGAGGTTGCGTTCGTAGTAGGCGGTGAGCTGCTGGCCACGGTCGGTCAGATTGTGCGTCCAGTTCACCCGCCAGAACGGGTCGGTGTCCTGTGGGTTGCTCTGCCATTGCAGCGCCAGATAGTCGCGGCCGAGCAGGGCAGGTGCCTGGCCGAGGGCCTGGGCGCTACCGCGCAGCATCAGCTCGGCTTGGGGCGAATGCGGGTTGGCCCGGTAGGCGGCAGCCAGGCGGCTGGCCGTGGCGAAGACCGCTTGTGCCTGGCGCCGGCTGTAGCCGTGCTCGTCGTGCAGGTATTCGGCGGACAGGGATTGACCGTTCTCCAGCGTATAGCTGAGGCCGAGCAGCGCCGTCCATTTGCGCGCCGACGGCGTCGCCGTGCTGAAGGGCACGCCATAAGGGCCGGGGTTGGCCTGCAAAGCGAACTGCCGCTGGCCGTCGCCGGCCTCGCCGTAGAGCAGCCAGGCGTCGCCCAGCGTCTGCTGGGCGAAAGCGCCGAGGAAGGGGGCTGCATGGACCGGCGTCGCGGCGATCAGGCTGAACTGGTTGTCGTCGCCACGCCAGTCGAACTTGGCCAGGGTCAGCGGCGCCTGCACCGGGTTGTCGGCCAGCCGGGTATCGGAAAAAACGCGGGCGACGGTGGCGCTCCAGCCGTTGTCGGTGAGCCCGAGGCGGACCAGGTCGACGCCCGCCACGTCGCGCAGCGGCGCCGTCTTGCCGGCATCGAAATAGAGCGGATTGCTTGGCGAGCGGAAGTTGGCCGGCCCCCAGGTGAGCAGTTCGCGCCCGGCGCTCAGCGTCCAGCCTGGCGTCAGGCGCTGGCGGACGAAGCCCTGGCTGAGATAGGCATCGCCCGAGTCCGGGTTGCCGTCGCGCCCGGTCTCATGTTGCTGCACCAGGCGCGGCCGCAAGACGAATTCGGTGGTGTCGTCGCGCAGGCGCAGATTGAGCCGGGTTTCGACCGTCTGCCGGGTGCTGGCCAGGCGGGCGATGCGGTTGTCCGGGTTGAAGGGGCTGTTGGCCTGGCGCGTCTGGCCGGCGCCATAGGCCCAGACTTCCAGATTGCCGCTCAGCTTGAAGTCGGTCGCCTGCGCCCAGGCGGCGCCCGCCAGGCCGAGCAGGGCGGCGGCCGGCAAGGCGTGGTGCAGCCTCATTCCAGGTTCCCCGGATCGAACTCGCTGGCGGCAATCGCCTTGACCACGACATGGCTGTATTCGAGCGTGGTCTGGGCGTCGGTCAGGGCGTCGCTGATCACCATGCGGCTGACGAAGGGCGTCGGCTTGCCCTGGATGTCGACCCGGTTGCCGTACTCGAAGACCGCCGATTTCAGCTTCTTGCCCGACAGCGAATTGAATTCGGCCTGCACGCCCAGGTTGCGGCTGGCGGAAATCCAGTAGGTCAGCTTGTCGTAGGTGGCCTGGCGCGAGGTCGCGGTCAGCTCCAGCACGTAGCAGGGCTCGCCGTTGATCTTTTCTTCGCGCAGCAGCGTCGGCTTGTAATCGCGCACATAGTTGGTCGCCGCGATGTCGCCGATGGCGGCCTGGCCGGTCAGGCGCTGGCGCGGCGAGATCGGGATCGGCTTTTTCAGGCCCGGTTTGGTCAGCCACATGTTGCGATCCACCTGCAGCATGCGGGCGCCCTTGCTGCGCAAGGGTTCCAGGGTTTCGGCCAGGCTCGCGTTGTCGGAAGCCTTGATCAGCAGCCGCATCGGCGGGTCGTCTTCATTGACCCGGCTGCCGCTGTTTTGCGAGCGGATTTCCCAGCTCAGGCCGGGCAGCCCGCCGCCACGGGCGAGGTCGGATTTCTTCAGCAACTGCACCGGATCG
The DNA here is from genome assembly GCA_003583745.1 of Rhodocyclales bacterium GT-UBC. Taxonomy (GTDB): domain Bacteria; phylum Pseudomonadota; class Gammaproteobacteria; order Burkholderiales; family Rhodocyclaceae; genus Azonexus. The sequence goes on from QXPY01000014.1 coordinate 149,119, forward strand.
ACCTCAGCGGCCAGGGCCGGCAGTCCGAGGGCCAGCAGCAAGGGGAACAACAGGCGTTTCATGGTCGTCTCCAGTCAAACGTGGGCCAGGGAATCGATCACCGGCTGGCGGGCGGCGCGGCGGGCCGGGAAGATGGCGGCGGCGAGGCCGAGCCCGCCGAGCAGGACGGCGGCGAACAGCATCTTGCCGGCGTCGAGGCCGACCACCAGCAGCATGCGGGCCGTGCCGTTGGGCGGGACATAGCTGAATTCGGCGGCATTGACGCCGGCCCTGACCACGACGGCGAGCAGCAGCCCGCTCAGGCAACCGAGGCCGACCAGCAGCACGGCTTCGCTGACGAACAGGCGGACGACGCCCAGCCGGCGCAGGCCGATGGCGCGCAGGGTGCCGATCTCGCGGGTGCGTTCGATGACGCTCATGCTCATCGCGTTGCTGACGCTCATCACGACGATGGCGAGCACGATGGAGAGAATGAAGCCGAAGATCATGTCGAACATCCCCTTGACCTGCCGGTAGAAGGCCGACAGCTCCTGCCAGGTCTGAATCTCGACATCCAGCCCGGCGGCGGTGAAGGCGGCGTCGAGCTGCTGGCGGGCGGTTTCGGTGAGGGCAATGTCGGGCAGCAGCACGGTCAGGCGGTCGGCCCGTTCGTCGGCGTCGTAGAGCGATTGCGCCAGCGCCAGCGGGATGAACAGCGCCTTGTCCTCCAGCCCGGCATTGCCGGTGCTGTAGGTGTCGATGATGCTGGCGTCGGCCGCATTGGCCTGGCCGTGCAGGGTGCTGACCAGTAGCGAAGCGTCGTCGCCTTCCTTCAAGCCGAGCAGGGCGGCCAGGCCGCGGGCGACGGTGATGCCGGCCGGGGCCTCCGCCGACAAGGCACCGGAAGCGTTGCGGCGCGGGCCGCGCAGGGCGAGCATGTCATCCGCCGCGACGCCGTCGGCCAGGAAGATGGTGCTCACCTTGCCGTTCGAGGCCAGGCCGGACAAGGCCAGGCGGGGCGCGACGCGGGCCGTCGGGTAGGCCTGTTTGACCAGTTCGGCGATACGGGCGATTTCATCGGCCTTGAGCAGGTATTTCTCCGGCTTGAGGCGGCCTTCCTGTTTCATGCCGCGCTTGCTCAGCGTCAGGTGGCCGATCAGCTCGCCATGCACGGCCTGCTGGGTGAGGCCGAGATAGACCTCCTTGGTGTAGCCGGAAAACAAGGCCACCGCCGCGAAGCCGAAGGCGATACTGAGCAGGGTGGTGAGGCTGCGCCGATAATTGCGGCGCAGGTTGCGCAAGCCTAGGCTGAAGGTATTCACGAGGCGGTCTCCGGGTGGGCGTCGGACTCGATCAGGCCGTCGGCCAGGCGGACGTGGCGCGGCACGTGGTCGAGCAGGCGGGGGTCGTGGGTCGAAAAAACGCAGGTGACGCCGGTTTCCTGGTTCATCTTTTGCAGCAGGTCGATCACGGCGCGGCTGTTTTCCGAATCGAGATTGGCCGTCGGCTCGTCGGCAATGACCAGCATCGGCTCGACGACCAGGGCGCGGGCAATCGCCACGCGCTGGCGCTGGCCGCCGGAGAGCTTGTCCGGCCGGTGGGCGGCGAAGCGTTCCAGGCCTACGTGGGCCAGCCAGTCGCTGGCGCGTTGCCGGGCGACGCTGGTTGCCACGCCGCGAATCTGCAGCGGCAGCATGACGTTTTCCAGCGCGGTCAGCACCGGCATCAGGTTGAAGCCCTGAAAGACGAAGCCGATCTTGCGGTTGCGACAGTCGGTCAGCGCGTCATCGTCCAGGGCGAGCACATCTTCGCCGTCGAAGCGCAGGTCGCCGGCGTTCGGTGCGTCGATCAGGCCGAGCAGGTTGAGCAGCGTCGACTTGCCGCTGCCCGACGGCCCCCAGATCGCCACCGATTCGCCGCGCTCGATGGACAGCGAAACGCCGCGCAAGGCCGGCACCGTCGTTTCGCCCAGGGCGAAATGGCGCTCGATGCCGCTGAGCTGGAAGAGGGGCTGACTCATGGCTGCATACCCGGACGCAGGTGGAGGGTGATCTGGGCGGCCTGGCTGCCGACCTCGAAAGCTGCATCCTCGAAGCTCGGCGGCCCGCCATTGCCCTTGGCATTGCGTGAGAAAGCCGTCGGTTCGAGCGGCCGGCCGAACTGGTCGGTATCAATCTTCTTGTTGTCGTTCAAGTCGTGAAAGCCGGTAGCGGCGTAACGGCCGGGCGGCAGGTCGCGGAAGGCAAACACCATCCGGCCCGGCGTGGCCGGCAGGGATTCGCGCTGCAGCGGCTGAACCAGAAAGCGCTCGGGCCCCTGGTAGAGCGCCAGACGCAGGTGGCCCTCGGCATTCGCCACGTTATCGATGGTCACCGTCAGATCGGTGGCGAGGGCATTGCCGGACAAGGCCGCGGCGGCAAGACAAGAAAGCATGGTACGCATCGCCGGCTCCTTATCGTTGCGACGGGCTGCGTTGCAGGCGGGCGCTGACCTGCGCCTCCTCCCACTCCCGACCCAACCAGCGGTCGCCCAGGCGCACGCGCAAACCGTGAATGGCCAGCGCGATACCCCAGCCGATCAACATCCCCGAGGCGTGGCGCAGTTCCTGATGGTTGAACAGATGCAGCAAGGCAACCCCGCCATTTACCAGCAGATAGATAGCCAAATGCCGGTAGAAGCCGCGCAGCAAGCGCACTTCGTGGCGCACCGACTGCTCGGCACTGGTGGACGGCGGGGCGGATTCGTAACGCGATTCGTGAGGCATGATGGTCTCCAAAAAACCGCCGTCGATGACGGCATGACCTCACTGTGCCAAGCGAACAGGCTCAAGCGTAGCGGAAAGCGACGAATTGCCGATTGGGCGGAGTGAATTGCGGGAGACGGGGATGGGC
>QXPY01000015.1 GCA_003583745.1 Rhodocyclales bacterium GT-UBC
CGCGCCATCCACCTGACCATCAACGGCATCGCTTCCGGGTTGAGGAACAGCGGTTAAAATGTCGGGATGCCCATGACACTCAAACGCACCGTATTTTTCGTCTCGGATGGTACCGGCCTCACAGCCGAGGCACTCGGCCACAGCCTGCTAACCCAGTTCGAGGAAGTCGAATTCAAGCAGATCCGTATTCCCTTCCTCGACAATGTCGAAAAGGCTCAGGATGCCGTCGCCCGCATCAACGCCCAGGGCGAGATCGACGGCATGCGGCCGATCGTGTTTACGACGCTGGTCAATCAGCAACTGGCCGATATCGTGCATCAAGCCGACGCCTTCTCGCTGTCCTACTTCGACTCTTTCCTGTCGCCGCTGGAAGCCGAGCTGGGCATCAAGTCCAGCCACACCATCGGCCGCTCGCGCGACAAGACCGACAGTTCGGACTACAAGAAGCGGATCGAGGCGATCAATTACACGCTGGCCCACGATGACGGCATCACCGACCGCGACCTGGAAGAGGCCGATGTCATCCTGGTCGCCGTGTCGCGCTGCGGCAAGACGCCAACCTCGCTTTACCTGGCCATGCAATTCGGCCTCAAGGTTGCGAATTTCCCGCTGATCCCGGAGGACTTCGACCGCGGCCGCCTGCCCAGCACGCTGGAACGGCATCGCCCGAAGTTGTTCGGCCTGACCATTCAACCGGAACGCCTCACCCAGATTCGCGAAGAACGCCGCGCCGGTAGCCGTTACGCCTCGATCGCCAACTGCCGTTTCGAGATTGCCGAAGCCGAGAAGATGATGCGGCGCGAAGGCATCCGCTGGCTCGACTCATCAACCAAGTCGATCGAGGAAATCTCGACCACCATCCTGCAGGAACTGAAATTGCGCTGAACCTGCTTGCGCACATAGAAAGCCTGCCCACGGCAGGCTTTTTTTGCGCGATTCAATAGTCGTATCGCAAGGCGAAAACGGCAAACTTGTTGTCGTATCGGCTATTGCGCGACTGCCGACAATCGAACGAAATACGCAACGACCACTGGCGATCGAGTTGCGCGCGATAAAGCAAGGAATTGACCTTGATGTCACCGTTGGCGAGGATGGCTTCATCCAGATCGATATGAGAGCGTCCGAGCAAAAGCGTGTGACCGGCCCAACCGAGCGGAGCCAGATTGAATAATGCGGTCAGACGGGACAAACGACTTCCGGCTATTCCCGAAACACGATCCCGCTCGGCGTAGATGTAAGGCATTGGCACGAACTCGGGATAGCCGCCCCAACTGCTGAACACCGTTACCATCCGGTCATTGCCGCCAAAGCGGTCGATGGCGTAGGCCAGTTTGATCCCGCTGGGCGCATGCGCCAGGGTTGCCCGCACACCGCGCAGATCGTAACTGGCATTGAGTCCGCGCTGCCCGAGATAGCGATGCAATTCCCCCTGCGCGCCAACCCGATAGAACTGTGTTTCCAGGATGCCGCTAAACTCGCTCGTCAACGGCCACTGCCAGCGCGTATCCATATACAGCATATTCACCGTATCCTGGCCGTGGAAATCCCACAAGCGATAGCGTTCATCCTGACCGTACTCGAAGCCGGCCATCCAGACGCCCTGTTGCCCGCTGACCGTCGATACATCGAACAGACTCCCTCCTGCCGTATCGACCGCCCCTTTCCTATCAAGCGCCAGCGACGGATAGAGCTGCTGCGCCATGCTGCGAAATTGTGAAAAGCTGACCAGCCCGTCCAAACCGGCCATACGACTGACATAGCCGACAGTCAGAAGGGTGTCCGGCCAATCACGACTCTGCAAGACATAGGCCTCGAACAGATTGGGAACGATCCGATAGTCATAACTATTGATCATCGGCGTCACCAATTCCTGCCTTCCCAAATTGAACTGTGTCCGCCCCTTCAAATAACGAATCTGCGCTTCGCCCAGCAAGCCGAAAGGCCGCTTGTTGATGTCGAACATATAGGCATCGGTTCGGCGCGGATCGTCATGTCGCAAGCCCAGGTCGGAAACCTGGTACCAGGCAAGGCGCAGGCTGCCGCCTTGCACATCAGCCGTCTCCAAACCCAGTTTTCCACCGAAGCCAAAGGTACTCTGGTCACGGCGCCCTCCCTTCTTGTCGTCGGCAACGTACATCGTCTTGCCGAAACCATATATCCGGCTATCGCGCCAAGCGCCATCCAGATTCTCGACTCCCCAGGCCGACGAAAGCCCCCCCCAGATCAGGCAACCCAGCGCCTGCCTGCGCCAGACCGCGCCATTCATGCGTCCCTCGACGCAGTGCGAACCCTGACCTGATTGCGCCCCTGACGCTTGGCCTCGTACAAGGCCGAATCGGCACGCCCGATGAGGTGTTCCGGATGATCATCCGCTTCCCACGCCGTCACACCAAAGCTGGCGGTCAAACTGCCGATGACCGGGAACCCGTGTTCGGCGCAAGCTGCCCGCAGGTGTTCGGCTAGCTGCCGCGTGCCCTCGAGCCCGGTATGCGGGCAGATCACCAGGAACTCCTCGCCGCCCCAACGTCCCAACCAGTCTGTCTGACGGGTATTGTCGACCAACAGTCGGACTAGGCTGACCAAGACCTGATCTCCGACCTGATGGCCATGACTGTCGTTGATCCGTTTGAAATGATCGATATCGAGCATGATGACGCCGAATGGATCGGCCGAGCGTCGGGCACGACGAATTTCTGTATCGAGCAATTCATCCAGTTTGAGACGATTGAACAAGCCGGTGAGCTTGTCGGTAACCGATAGCAATTCCAGTCTTGCATTCAGGCTGCTCAACTTGCGGTTCCAATATAGAAAGATCAACACGACCACCAGCGAAGCAAGGAGCACTTGCCAGACCAGCGTGTAATCGACGCCTTGCTGAACGTTGATTGCGACATGCCAGTTGGCAATACCCTGCCGTTCCTGGGCCGAGATGGTACGCACGCCTTTGTCGAGGATGTCGCGCAGAACCGGTTCGCTCTTGATGACACCGATACGCAGTTGGTTGTCGAAGGCCGGAATCTGCCCGGCGATCTTCAGATTGAACAAACCTTCCTTCTTGATCGCATAGGCCGCGACAATCAACGACCGGACGGTCATGTCGGCGCGTCTGTCCGACACCATGGACATCGCCTCCGGCTCGCTACCGGTGGTAATGATGGACAGGTTGGGATAGCTCGCCCGGATACGCTCTTCAACCATAGTCCCGCGCGGCAAGGCAACGCGATGATTTCTCAAGCCCAATGGATCGGCAACATAAGGGTGCTCCTCGCGAGTCACGATGATGTTGGGATCGTAAAAAATCGGCTCGGTAAAGATCAGCCACGCATCCCGCACCGGCGACTGATTGAGAAAACTCATGATCTGGCAACGACCGGCCTGTGAAGCAGCCAGCGATTCATCCCAGTTGCGGACCGGCAACAATTCGATCTTCAAGCCGGTCCTTTGGGCGACCAATTGAATCAGATCGGCCGCGATGCCTTCGTGCTGACCTTGTTCGTTGATACGTTCAAACGGCGCCCAGTCCGGATCGACGCACATACTGACTTTTCCAACCCGGGCCAAATAGGCCTGCTCGCTGGGCGTGAATTGAATATCGACAGCCAGGACGCCAAGCGGAAGCGACAAACCGAGTATCGCCAAAAATCGACGTGCCATTCGCCTCAACCGGGCGATGTCCGGAAAAAGGTAGACCGACCATGGTATCGAAGGGAAATGCCAAGCGCCCGCCAACCGTTCCCCCATCCCGGCCCCGCTCGCCTCAGGCAGCCGCCAGACGCCGCCGCAAGGCTTCGTAAAGGCAGATGGCAGCGGCAGCACCGACATTGAGCGACTCGATGGCGCCCGGCATTGGAATCCGGACTCGGAGCTGGGCTGCCCGGATCAAGTCCGGGCGAACCCCCTTGCCTTCGGCGCCAAAAATCCATGCCAGAGGCGACGACCAACTCGTATCGTAAAGCGAACCGGCCTCCTCCAAACAGGTCACGACTGAAGTACCAGGGTAGTTTGCCAGGAACTCCGCCAGGTCGGCATCTTCGTAAAGCTTCAGGACAAAGTGCGCGCCTTGCCCGGCGCGCAGTACCTTGGGTGCCCATACCGATGCACAACCAGGGGACAGCAGCACATGCTGGACACCAGATGCGGCGGCCGTCCGCAACAAGGTCCCGACATTCCCCGGATCCTGTACCCCGTCGAGCAACACGACATCCGCCGCCAAATCCGTACGGGCCGCGACGGACGGTATGGCGACCACCGCCAGGATGCCGCTCGGGGTATCGACCAAACCGAGATCGCGCATCAGGACATCGCTCAAAACCACTGCATCGCGCCCGGCCAGAAGCAGCGAAATTTCATCACGATGCAAGGCTGATTCGGCAACGACAAGGGTATCGACCTTCCCGACTGCGGCCTCGTAAGCCTGAATCAGATGCACGCCATCGAGCAGTGTCTTGCCGCACTTGCGGCGCTCACGCCCCGACTCGGCCAATCGCTTCAGCAACTTGAAGAAGGGATTGTCGCGCGACTGGATCTGCTTCATAGCAGGGATAGCTGCTTGGCGACCGGCCCGAAGCTACGACGATGCACCGGCGAAGCACCATGCGCCTCAAGCGCGGCAAAGTGGGCGGCTGTCGGATACCCCATGTGTCGATCGAAACCATACATCGGGTATTGCGCATGCAACTCAAGCATCTCGGCATCACGCGCCGTCTTGGCCAGGATCGAGGCAGCGGCGATCGAAGCGATCTTGCCATCGCCCTTCACCACGGCTTCCACGGAGACATCGAGCCGGGGGCAACGATTGCCATCGACCATGGCATGGCTCGGGCGAATCGCCAGCCCGGCGACGGCTCGCTGCATGGCCAGCATCGTCGCATGCAGGATGTTGAGGCGGTCGATTTCCTCGACCGAGGCGGAAGCGATGCTCCAGGCGACGGCACGTTCGCGAATCAGCACAGCCAGCGCATCGCGTTTCTTCTCGCTGAGTTTCTTCGAGTCATTCAAGCCGGAAATCGGTCGTGCCGGATCGAGAATGACGGCTGCAGCCACGACTGTTCCGGCCAGCGGACCTCGTCCGGCCTCGTCGATACCGCAAACAAGACCGGGCGGAATAATCAGTTCAGGCATTGGATGACTGCATTGGCAGCCTTTTCGGCGGTGTTTTGACGCAGTTGATAATGAATGTCAGTGAATACCTCGGCAATCGCCTCGGCATTGGCCTTGTCTTCGTACAACTTCACCAGGGCCTCGGCCAGGTTCTCAGGCGTTGCTTGATCCTGCAACAATTCCGGCACGACCTCGCGCCCCGCCAGCACGTTGGGCAAACCGACAAACGGCTGGTAGGCCATCCGCTTCATGATCCAGTACGAAAGCTTCGCGATCTTGTAAGTAATCACCATCGGACGTTTGATCAACGCCGCCTCGAGCGTCGCCGTCCCGCTGGCAACCAAGGAAACATCCGCAGCCCCCAAGGCGTCCTGGGCGTGTCCGAACAAAAGACGGAACGGAATGTCCGTCGCCTGCTGGGTGTAAATCGCCATCTCGAACTGCAAACGCGTTTCCCGGGTCGTTAATGGAACGACAAACAAAGCATTGGGAAAGTGTCGTTCGCGAATGATCTTCGCGGTCTGTACAAAAGTTTCAGCCATCATCGCCAGTTCGCCCTGACGACTCCCCGGCAATAAAGCGAATATCGGCACATCGCGCGGCATGGCGAGCTTTTCGCGCACAGCAAAGCGGTTGGTTTCGAGCGGTATGATGTCGGCCAGAGGATGGCCGACATAGGTCACTGGAATGCGCTCCTTCTCATAGAGCGGCGGCTCCATCGGAAACAAGGCCAGTACTCGATTGACGGCCCGCCCGATTTTCTTGATGCGACCACCACGCCAAGCCCAGATCGAGGGACTGACATAGTGGATGGTCTTGATTCCAGCAGCCTTCAGATCGGCTTCCAAGCCAAGGTTGAAATCAGGGGCATCGACACCGATGAAGATATCGGGCCGAATGTCGAGAAGGCGCTTTTTCAGTTGCCGGCGAATGCCGGAGATTTCACGGTAATGCTTGAGCGCATCGACATAACCCATCACCGCCAGCTTTTCCATCGGCCACCAGGCATCGAAGCCCTTGGCTTCCATGCGGGGTCCGCCGATGCCATAAAAGATGGCATCGGGCAACTTGGTTTTGAGCGCGGCGATCAAATGACTGGCCAGAAGATCTCCGGAGGCCTCTCCGGCCACCACCGCAATCCGAACAGCGCTTCCCATCAGCGAATAATGCCTCGCTTGGAGACTTCCAGGAAATCGACGAAACGCTGAACATCCGGCTGGGTCTTGGCCTCTTCCACCAGCTTCTGCTTGGCTTCTTCAAGCAGCAAGCCCGACTTGTAGAGGGTCCGATAGGCCCGCTTCAAGGAAGTGATGGCCTCTGCATTGAAGCCGCGCCGCTTCAGGCCCTCGACGTTGATGCCGTAGGGCGTTGCGGTATTGCCAGCTGCCATCAGATAAGGCGGAACATCTTGCAAAATCACGGTACTGACTGCCGTCATCACGTGCGCACCGATACGACAGAACTGATGCACTCCGGTAAATCCGCCCAATATCGCCCAGTCATCAACCACAACATGGCCTGCGAGTGATGCATTGTTCGCGAAGGTCACCTTGTTGCCAACTTGGCAATCGTGAGCAATGTGGACGTAGGCCATGATCCAGTTGTCATCACCGACACGAGTGACGCCGGCATCCTGAACCGTTCCCAGATTGAAGGTGCAGAATTCGCGGATCGTATTGCGATCTCCAATCTCGAGACGGGTCGGTTCGCCGGCGTATTTCTTGTCCTGAGGGACCTCGCCCAGTGAACAAAACTGGAAAATCTGATTATCGCGTCCGATCCGGGTGTGTCCGTTGATGACTACATGGGCACCGATCCGGGTGTTGTCGCCAATTTCGACATGCGGACCGATGATCGAATAAGGGCCGATCTCGACGTTAGCGCCAAGTTTGGCGGCCGGATCGACAATGGCTGTTGGATGAATCATTTCAGACATCCCGCTTGGCGCACATCAATTTGGCTTCGGCCACCACTTGACCATCAACGCGCGCCTCGGCCTTGTATTTCCAGATACCGCGCATCTGGCGTTCGATCTCGATATGCAGATGCAATTGATCGCCTGGCATGACCGGCTTTTTGAACCGGCATTCGTCGATACCGACGAAATAAAACACCGAATTAGGGTCCGGCTTCGAGTCCATGGTCTTGAAGGACAGGATACCCGCCGCCTGAGCCAGCGCTTCCATGATCAGCACACCGGGCATGACCGGATGATGCGGAAAATGACCGACAAAATACGGCTCGTTCATGGTGATGTTCTTGTAGGCATGAATGGACTTGCCCGGCACTACCTCCAATACGCGATCCACCAGCAAAAACGGATAGCGATGCGGCAAGTGCTCAAGAATTTCATGAATATCCATTTATTTACCCCTCTCCTTCAATACTTTTCAACTTTTTTTCCAGCTCGGAAACGCGATCGGCCAACTTGGCAAGATGACGAATCTGCGCTGCGTTATGCAACCAGTGACCATGCTCCTCAAGCGGGAAAACACTGGTGTACTGACCAGCCTTGCTAATATTTTTCATCACCAGTGATCCGCCGGAAATGACGGCCCCCGAGGCAATCGTCACATGCCCGGCAATCATGGCGGCCCCCCCGATCACAACGCCATCAGCGAGCGTAACGCTACCAGCAACTGCCGCACAGGCGGCAATCACGCAATGCTTTCCGATAATGCAGTTATGGCCGATCTGGATCAAATTATCGAGCTTGGAACCATCGCCAATCACGGTGTCGTCCAGCGCACCGCGATCAATCGTGGTATTGGCGCCAATCTCAACACCGTTACCGACAATGACACGCCCAATCTGTGGAATTTTCAGCCATTGCCCCTGGTCCGGCGCGAAGCCAAAGCCATCGGCACCGATCACCACCCCGGCATGAACTATCGAATCCGAGCCGATTTCGCAATCTGAATAAATAGTGACGTTTGGATAAAGCACGGTATTGTCGCCAATACGTACCCTGTCCCCCACCACGCAGCCGGCATGGATCACCACCCCCTGCCCCAGCACGACCCCTTCGCCGATCGACGCATTCGGCCCGACACTGACTTCCGCAGGAATGGCAGAAGCACAAGATGCTGAAGGATGAATACCGGAAACCGGATGGGTGGTTGGATTGAGCAAGGTGGCCAAGCGCGCGTAATAGGCGTAAGGATTCCTCGTCACAATGCGCGGCAAAGTCACCGAATCAGCGAAATCCGGCGAAATGATGACTGCTGACGCTTTTGTCGTAAGCAGCTGGGATTTGTATTTCAGGTTGGCGAGAAAGCCAATCTGGCCCTCCCCAGCCGAGCCCAGTGTCGCCACCTGCCAAATTCGCGTTTCGCCATCACCAAGAACATCGCCGCCCAAACGGGCGGCGATGTCGGAAAGCGAGAGAACAAGACCCGCGCCGCCAGCCATTATTTGGCTTCGGCAAGCGCCTTGATTACACGATCAGTGATGTCCAACCGCGGGCTGACCCAAACAACATCCTGCAGGATCAAATCGAACTTGTCCGCCTCGGCAATCTGCTTGATCGCCTTATTGGCCTTTTCAATGACCGCGGCGTTCTCTTCATTCTGACGGAGATTCAGGTCTTCGCGAAACTCGCGCTGTTTGCGCTGGAATTCACGAGACAACTCACCGAACTCCTTTTCCTTGGCGCGTCGATCACTTTCAGCCATGGTGACCGAGTTCTTCTCGAGATTTTCCTGCAAGCCTTGCAACTGCTTGGCCATACGCTGCAGATCCTGATCGCGTTTAGCAAATTCACCCTCAAGCTTCTTGGCAGCCTTCTGCGCCGCCGGGGCATCACGGAAAATGCGCTGGGTATTGACGTAACCGACTTTTAGCTCGGCAGCACTTGCACCCGTCACAAACAATGCCGACATCAAAGATGCAAGAACGAGAGACTTAATTTTCAACTTGAGACTCCTGAATCAAAATGTTGTGCCCAACTGGAACTGGAAGGACTCTGTTTTATCATTATCCTTCTTGTTGAGCGGCAAACCGTAGCTGAACTTGAGCGGCCCGATTGGCGAAACCCAGGAGGCAGTCAAACCGGTCGAATAACGCAAATCACCCAAGTCGAGTTTCTCGCTCTTGCCATAAACCTGCCCGGCATCGAAGAACCATCCCATGCGGAAACTCTTTTCCATGCCCGGCACGCCCCAAAGCAGCTCGGCATTACCGATGACCCGACGATTACCGCCAATACGATAGTCGGACCCATCCGAAGAAAGCGTTACGGGGCCTAGGCTAGATGCTTTGTAGCCCCGGACTGAGTTCACACCGCCGGCATAGAAATTCTTGTAAAACGGCAAACCGTTGCCGCCATATCCATTGGCATAGCCAACCTCTCCGTTGAGCAGCAAGGTGAATTTGCTGTTCAGCGGGAAATATTGCTGCAATTGATAGTTAAGGCGATAGTAAGTCAGATCACCACCAGGGACCGCTACCTCAACCCCAGCCTTCTGTACGGTGCCCTTCGTCGGGAAAAGATAACTATCCTTACCATCGCTGGTCCAGTTCACGCTGACCGGGAGGGAAAGATTCCGGTCACCGAACTCCTTGACGAAATCCTTGTAGTACTGGGGACTGTCATCGTAAGTGGTAATGGACGTCGAATCCAATCCAAGGCCAAAGCCCAAGGACTCCTTCTCGCCTATCGGGAAACCAAAGCGGATACTGCCGCCGGTCGACACCGAGGAGTAGTAAGCCAGTGCCGTGGAACTGGTATTAACCGTACGATGATAAATATCGAACCCCTGACTTACACCGTCAGTCGTGAAGTAAGGATTGGTATAGGAAAAGACGTAAGTACGATAAGACTTCGCCGAATTCACCTGGATCGCAACATTATTGCCGCTACCAAGGAAATTGTTTTGCGAAATAGAACCCGACAGGATGACCTTGTCGGTACTCGACGTACCGACACCCAACATCAAATTACCAGTCGGCTTTTCAACGACGGCGACATTGACATCAAGTTGATCCGCCGTTCCCGGCACAGCTGGAGTCTCAACAGTTGCCTCGGTAAAGTAGCCCAGCTTGTCGATACGCTGCTTTGATGCAGCCACGCGGTCGGCATCGTACCAACCACCTTCCATCTGCCGCAACTCACGCCGGATCACTTCGTCGCGGGTTTTCGTGTTACCGGTCACATTGATGCGACGAACATAAACACGCTTACCAGGATCGACAAAGATTGTGAAAGCAACCTTGCGCTTATCCTTGTCCAACTCCGGCGCAGCGTTCACGTTGGCGAACGCATAACCCTCCTTACCCAGACGATCCGCAATCGCCTTGGTCGACTCGTTCAGACGCTCGCGGGAAAACACATCACCAGCCTTGACCGAAACAAGCTTACGCAACTCGGCTTCCGGGATGGTGAAATCGCCCGCCAACTTAACCGATGAAACCTGATAACGCTCACCTTCCGTCAGATTGACGGTGATATAGACATCGCGCTTGTCAGCGGAGATGGAAACCTGCGTCGATTCAACCGCAAACTCCAGATAGCCTTGGTTCATGTAGAACGACTTGAGCTTCTCCAAATCAGCCGACAGCTTCTGCCTGGAATACTGGTCGTTTTTGGAATACCAGGTCAGCCATCCGGGAGTAGTAAGCTCGAACTGGGCGAGCAAATCCTTCTCTCGAAAAGACTTGGCTCCAACCAGGTTGATTTGCTTGATCTTGGCCGCCGAACCTTCGTCAATATTGAAGTTGATTCCGACCCGGTTACGCTCCAATGGCGTGATCGTGGTGGTGATATTGACCCCGTATCGGCCGCGAGTCAGATACTGCCGCTTCAACTCCTGCTCAGCTTTTTCCAACAATGCACGATCAAAAATTCGCCCTTCGGCAATCCCGGTTTCCTTGAGGGCCTTGACGATGACGTCCTTCTCGAACTCCTTCAGACCGACAAACTCAAGCTGAGCAATAGCAGGACGTTCCTGAACGACCACCACCATCACATCGCGGTCGACCTCAATACGAACATCCTTGAAGAAGCCGGTAGCAAACAATGCTTTGATCGACTGAGCCGCCTTTTCGTCATTAAGAACATCCCCGACTTTCACCGGAAGATAACTGAATACGGTACCAGCCTCAGTGCGTTGAATCCCTTCGACACGGATATCCTTGACCGCAAATGGCTCAAAAGCGAGAACTGGCGCGGAAAAGAAACCGGCAATCAGAACGGACAACAAGGTTTTCTTCATTATTCAGCCAACAACCAGGCGGGTAATATCGTTAAAAAAGGCGAAAGCCATCAACAGCGCGAGAAAAGCCAAACCGATACGTTGGCCGATCTCCATGGCCCGCTCGGAAAGGGGCCTGCGCCTGACGACTTCGACCATATGATACATCAAATGCCCACCATCCAGCACCGGCACTGGAAGCAGATTCAGGACCCCAAGACTGATGCTGACCAAGGCCATGAACTTGAGGTAATAATCCAACCCGAGTTTTGCCGATTGACCGGCATAGTCCGCAATCGTTACCGGACCAGACAGGTTTTTCAACGAAACCTCGCCGGTGAGCATCTTTCCCATCATGACCAGACTAAAAACCGACTTATCCCAAGTCTCGGTGAGCGCCTTGCCAGCAGCAGCAAAAAGCCCATACCGGACAAAGACCTTCAATTCCTTGTGCATTGCGGGATCATCGGCAACCCCCACCCCAACCTTGCCAACCCGCCGTCCGCCCTCGCGCACCGAATCCGGAATCAAATTCAGCGAGAACTCCTGGCCACGCCGATCAACCACAACCACCAATTCCTTATCTGCCGAGTCACGTATTTGGATCACGAAATCGCGCCATGTTCGTATGGACTGACCTTCGAGCTCGACAATCCGATCCCCCACCTGCAAACCGAAGCGCTCCGCGGCTCCGCCCGGCACAACCGTTCCGATCACTGCAGGAATTGCAGGTCGATAGAAGGCGACCCCCAACCTGCCAAGTGCGTCCCCCTCCCATCCTTGCGCACCAGCCGCATGCAACTCGATTCGCCGTCTGGAAATTTCTCGCTGCTCGTTCACCACTTCCAGTTCAACACTGTCTTGCTCAACGGCTTTTTGCAGAAGACTCCAACGAAAATCGCCCCAGGTTGCGACCGCTTCACCATCAAGCGACAACACCCGGTCCCCCTCCCGAATACCCGCCACCGCCGCAGGCGAGTCTTCAGGAGGCGTTGCCAGCACCGGCAATAGCTCTTCACTACCAGACAGAAATACAGCCCAATAGAGAACAATCGCCAAAACAAAATTTGCCAACGGACCAGCCGCAACAATCAAGCTTCGCCGCCCGACCCCCTGCCGATTAAAAGCCCGGTGCAACTCCTCGGACGCAACCGAGGCTTCCCGCTCATCCAGCATTTTCACGTAACCGCCCAACGGTAACAGACTCAACGCCCACTCGGTACCGTCACTGCCGCATCGACGCTGCCATACCACCGGGCCAAACCCGATCGAAAAGCGTAGCACCTTTACACCACACAAGCGGGCGGCAAAGTAGTGTCCCAACTCGTGAAAGACCACGAGGACACCAAGAACAACAAGAAACGACAACAGATAGAAAGGGATGTCGCTCACGTGAAAGAACAATCCCGAACCATTTGCAAAGCCAGTCTCCGCGCCGCCGCGTCGGCCGCCATAACATCGTCCAGCGTGCCTTCAGGCCCGGCCGGAAGAGCGGCCAGCACCGCCTCGTTCAAACGGGGAATGCCGAGAAAGGGCAGTGCGCGATCAAGGAACGCTGCAACCGCAACCTCATTCGCAGCATTCAGGATGGCGGACGCAGTTCCACCTTCAGCCAAGGCTTCGTATGCCAACTTCAAACAAGGAAATCGCTCAAAATCCGGCGCATGAAAATCCAGTCGTCCCACACGGAACAAGTCCAAGGCCTCGACACCCGCTTCGATACGCTCGGGATAGGCCATTGCATAGGCAATCGGGGTGCGCATATCAGGGTTGCCGAGTTGAGCGACAACCGATCCATCGGCATATTCGACAGCGGAATGCATGACGCTCTGCGGATGCACGACGACCTGAATCTGTTCGGGTGCCGCTGCAAATAGCCAATGCGCCTCGATGACCTCAAGCCCCTTATTCATCATCGTGGCAGAGTCAACCGAAATCTTTCGCCCCATAACCCAATTCGGATGAGCGCAAGCGTCCTCCGGTGTAACACTACAAAGATCGGTCAGCGGGGTATTGCGAAACGGACCGCCCGATGCAGTGAGCAAAATCCGGCGAACACCGCACGCACCGAGGCCGCGAGCGAAATCTGCAGGCAACGCTTGAAATATGGCGTTATGTTCGCTATCAACCGGCAACAAACTTGCGCCATGCGATCTGACTGCCTGCATGAACAGCTCGCCGGCCATCACCAACACCTCTTTGTTGGCCAACATCACCCGCTTGCCTGCATTCGCAGCCGCCAAGGTGGGCTCAAGGCCTGCCGCCCCGACAATCGCCGCCATCACGGCATCCACCGGATCGGCCGACGCCAAATCAACCAAAGCCTGAACACCATATCGAACCTGTGTCGCCAAGCCGGCTTCGCTGCATCGCGCCGCCAGGTCGGCAGCCAGCGTTGCGTCACGCAACACGGCGAAATCAGGCTTGAATTCGCAACACTGCTCGAACAGCTTATCGACCTGACTATGCGCGCACAATGCAAAGGCGCGGTAACGATCCGGGTGACGCCGGATGACATCCAGCGTACTCACCCCGATCGATCCGGTAGAGCCCAGAACCGTAATATTCTGTAATTTCATGAACCGTATTTGACGGCGAGTAACCAGATCAATGCAACCAAGGGCAAGGTTGACGTCAGACTATCGATCCGGTCTAACACACCACCGTGCCCGGGCAAAACGTTGCTACTATCCTTGATTCCCGCCTGACGCTTGAGCAGTGATTCATAGAGATCGCCGATGATGCTGATCGCCGTAACAAGCAACAAGACCCCGGCCCACATCGCCAGGGACGGGCGCTCCATGGCGAGCGCAAAGCGTACAACCATACCGTAAAGCACCACACCCAGCATCGCGCCAAACGCACCTTCCCAAGTTTTACCCGGACTGATTGATGGTGCGAGTTTGTGCTTGCCAAATGCTTTGCCGGAGAAATAGGCGGCAATATCCGCCATCCAAACGACGGCAAAGACTGCAAGCAAGAGTTCCGGACCGGATATGCGCAACTGGACGATGGCTAACCAAGTAGGAATCAACACTACCGCCCCGACCAAAACACCTGCATGCCCGGTCGCCAACGGCCACTTCTTCCACAGCCAGAAAGGCATGACTCCGCACCAGAAAAAAGCCGAGATCCCGTACGTACCGATGACCCACGGCTGAAACGCACCATCGACTCCCGAAACACCGATCACATCAGGACTGAAAAAAGATATAGCCAAGCACAGCACGAACACGACAAAACCCAACGAACGACGCGCCAAAGCCGACCACGCAAGCAAGCCCCCCCATTCCCACGCAGCGACACCGATAAACGCGCCGACCAGTGCAGCCCAATAAGACTGGGGCAAAAAAAACAGACTAGGAAGCAACAAGGCCAGCAGGACAAGCGCGGTAATGACGCGCGTTTTAAGCATGAGGGTCGCCTGTCAATTGCTCGCTGGTCCGACCGAAACGCCGCTCGCGCAGCTGATACGAGGCAATGGCCTTGTCGAACTCGCCCGTATTGAAGTCCGGCCACAAGGTCTGTGTGAAATACAGTTCCGTGTAAGCCAACTGCCACAGAAGGAAATTGCTGATTCGCTCTTCACCGCCTGTTCTAATGAAGAGATCGGGCTCCGGCGCAAAACTCATCGAAAGATAAGGCTCCAGATCGCATTCGCTCCACGCACCGCGCCTTTCTGGTTGATCGATTGCCATCCGATTGACGGCCTGCATGACGTCCCAGCGCCCACCATAGTTCGCGGCTATGGTCAGTTGCAAACGCGAGTTCGCTTCCGTCTTTGCTTCCGCACTGCGGATCAACTGCTGCAAGCTGGGATCAAAGCGGGACAAATCGCCAATCACACGCAAGCGAACACCATTGCGATCGAGCTTTTCTACCTCTTGCTCAAGCGCCTTGACGAACAACTGCATGAGCAAGCTGACCTCTTCGGCCGGGCGTCGCCAGTTTTCGGACGAAAACGCGAACAGAGTCAGATAATCAACGCCACGTTCCAGGCAAGCCCGAACCATTTCGCGAACCAGTTCGACACCCTTGACGTGACCGGCAACCCGGGGAAGAAAGCGTTTTTTGGCCCAGCGTCCATTACCATCCATGATCACGGCGACGTGCCTAGGCACTGCCGCCGAATCCGGAACCTGACGCGTTGAACTGGAGAAAAGAGCCATTCGGCCGTCGATCAGCTCGAAACGGCGCTCAAACCTGCATCAGCTCGGCCTCTTTTGCGGCGAGCATCTTGTCGACTTCAGCAATATACTTGTCAGTCAACTTCTGGATATCGTCCTGCGCACGACGTTCGTCATCCTCAGGAATATCGCCCTTCTTGAGCGCATCCTTGAGATGCGTATTGGCGTCGCGGCGCAAATTGCGAATCGCGACTTTGGCACCTTCGCCTTCGGTTTTGACAACCTTGATCAGGTCGCGGCGACGCTCTTCGGTCAATGCCGGCATCGGCACCCGAATCAGCTCACCTTGGGTTGCCGGATTAAGACCCAGGTCCGAATCGCGAATCGCCTTCTCAACCTTGGCAACCATCGGCTTTTCCCAAGGCTGAACACCAATCGTTCGCGCGTCGATCAGGGTAACGTTGGCAACTTGATTGACGGGCACCGGGGAGCCGTAATAATCGACCATCACATGGTCGAGCAAGCCGGTATGCGCACGCCCGGTCCTTACCTTGAGGAGATCGTTCTTCAATGACTCCAGGGATTTCAGCATCTTGCCTTCGGCTGTTTTTTTGAGTTCAGCAATCATCAATTTTCTCCCTCAGCAATAAACCAACGTACCTTCGTCCTCACCACAGACAACGCGCTTCAATGCGCCGGTCTTGAAAATCGAAAATACATTGATCGGCAATTTCTGGTCGCGACACAGCGCGAAGGCAGTCGCATCCATGACCGCAAGATTCTTCGAGATCGCCTCATTGAAACTGATCTTGTCAAAGCGTGTAGCGGACGGATCTTTTTTGGGATCAGCCGTATAGATCCCATCAACCTTCGTCGCCTTGAGCACAATTTCTGCCCCAATTTCCGAACCGCGCAACGCTGCAGCGGTATCGGTCGTAAAGAAGGGGTTACCGGTCCCGGCACCAAAAATAACGATCTTTCCTTCTTCGAGATAGCGAATCGCCTTGCCGCGGATGTACGGTTCGACCACTTGCTCGATATTCAAAGCAGACTGCACCCGTGCATTGAGGCCGCCTTGGCGCATGGCATCCGACAAGGCCATCGCATTCATGACCGTGGCCAACATGCCCATGTAATCCGCGGTAGCCCTATCCATCCCGGTGGCCGTACCGGCCATGCCGCGGAAGATATTGCCACCGCCGATCACGACACCGATTTCCACACCCAAGTCGGCGACCGCCTTGACCTCTGCAACGATACCCGCGATGGTTTGCGGATTGATGCCGTAAGCATCAGAACCCATCAGGGCTTCGCCGGAGAGTTTGAGGAGAATGCGCTTGTATTTGGGTGTGGTCATCGGCTATTCCTTGCTTGATTACTTCTTGGCGGCAGCAGCAGCGGCCTGGGCGGCAACTTCGGCAGCGAAGTCGTCAACCTTCTTCTCGATGCCTTCACCGACGATGAACAGCGTGAAGCCGGCCACCGTTGCGCCCTTTTCCTTGAGCAATTGTTCGATCGTTTGCTTGCCATCGGCAGCCTTGACGAACACTTGACCGAGCAGGGTAACGTCCTTCAGATACTTCTGAACCGTACCTTCGGCGATCTTTTCCAGCATGGCTTCCGGCTTGCCGGCTTCGCGAGCCTTTTCGATCGCGACGCGACGTTCGGTTTCCAGCAGCTCGGCAGAAACACCCGAGGCATCCAGCGACTTCGGCTTGGAAGCAGCAATGTGCATCGCCAGATCCTTGCCCAGTTGCTCGTCGCCACCAACCAGGTCAACCATCACGCCAACCTTGGCACCACCGTGGATGTAGGAAACCAGCTTGCCCTTGCCCTCAAAGCGGGTAAAACGGCGAATGGTCATGTTTTCGCCGATCTTTCCGATCAGTGCTGTACGAGTGGACTCGACGGTACCTTCGCCC
This sequence comes from Rhodocyclales bacterium GT-UBC, assembly GCA_003583745.1. GTDB lineage: Bacteria > Pseudomonadota > Gammaproteobacteria > Burkholderiales > Rhodocyclaceae > Azonexus. The sequence continues at coordinate 17,341 of QXPY01000015.1, forward strand.
ATCGGCAGCGCCGACAATGCGGCAACATCGGCCGGATTGTTGGCTGCAACCAGTGCAGCACAACCATTCGAGAGGGCAATGAAATCATCGTTCTTGGCAACGAAGTCGGTCTCGCTGTTAACTTCGATAATGGCACCAACCTTGCCGTCAGCAGAAATGCTGACCGCGACGATACCCTCTGCAGCAACGCGCGCCGCCGCTTTGGAAGCCTTGTTGCCGAGCTTGACGCGAAGAATCTCTTCGGCCTTGGCCATATCGCCATCAGCTTCGGTCAAAGCCTTCTTGCACTCCATCATCGGCGCGTCGGTCTTGCCGCGCAGTTCTGCCACCATACCTGCGGTAATAGCCGCCATACTTATATCTCCTGAGCTTATCAAACAGGCGGAGCCTACCGCCCCGCCGTTACAACTTTATTCAGCGGCTTCGACCACTTCGACGAATTCGTCATCGCCACCGGCGGCAACGATTTCCTGAACGACCTGGCTGCGACCCTCAAGGATCGCGTCAGCAACGCCGCGAGCATAAAGCTGGATAGCGCGGGAAGAGTCGTCATTACCCGGAATAACGTAAGCAACACCATCCGGAGAGTGGTTGGTATCGACCACGCCGATGACCGGAATACCCAGCTTTTCAGCTTCGGTAATGGCAATCTTGTGATAACCGACGTCGATCACGAAGATGGCATCCGGCAGACCAGCCATATCCTTGATACCACCGATGGACTTTTGCAGCTTTTCCAGTTCGCGACGGAAGGTCAGCGCTTCCTTCTTCGGCATGCGCTCAAGATCACCGGCTTCAACAGCCAGTTCCATATCCTTCAGACGCTTGATCGAGGTCTTGACCGTCTTGAAGTTGGTCAGCATACCGCCGAGCCAGCGCTGATCAACGAACGGCGCACCAGCGCGCACCGCTTCTTCGCTGATGATTTCGCGAGCCTGACGCTTCGTGCCGACGAACAGGATATTGCCGCGATTGGCGGCCAGCTTCTTCACAAAAGCCATGGCTTCGTTGTACTTGGCCAGGGTCTTTTCGAGATTGACGATGTGAATCTTGTTGCGGGCACCGAAGATATACGGGGCCATCTTGGGGGACCAGAAACGGGTTTGGTGACCAAAGTGAACACCAGCCTCCAGCATTTCGCGCATCGTAACGGACATACTAAAACTCCTTAAGGGTTGAACCTCCACCCGCCAGAAACGCCCGCCATTATTGAATTTTGGCGAACACCCTTAATCGGCGGATGTGTGGATTGATTGCATGCGCCACGCACACAACCGTCTTTATCAGCCAATAACGGCCGAGAAAAACCCGACAATTATAGCAGCAGTAAGGACAACTAAAAAGCCCGAAAGCGACTTCAGTAGCCGTTTTGCTTGAGCGCCAGCAATTGCAGCATGCGCACGAGATAAGGCTCCCAGTCCGGCATCGCCAAACCAAAATCCTGTTCCAGGCGACTGCAATCGAGCCGTGAATTGGCCGGGCGGCGAGCCGGCGTCGGATATTCTGCAGTCGAAATAGCACGAATCTGATCGGCACTCAGGCTCAGAGCGAAGCCCGGCGTCTCGCTGGCGCGCGCCACGATGGTCCTGGCGAAATCACACCAACTGACCGGACGGGCAGCCGCCAGGTGATAGAGGCGCGCCTCATCCGCACCAAGCCCACGTCCTTGCCGCAACATGCCCAGCACCAGACCACTCACCGTCGCAATCATGGCCGCCGGTGTCGGCGAGCCAACCTGATCGGCAACCACATTGAGCGAAGTTTTCTCCTTGGCGAGACGCAAGATGGTCTTAACGAAATTGCCGCCGCGCGCGCCAAACACCCAACTGGTGCGAAAAATCAGGGACCGCCCCCCTGCTGCACGAATCGCCTCTTCACCAGCCAGCTTGCTTTTGCCATAGACGCTTTGCGGTGCCGTTGGATCGCTCTCGACGTAGGGCTCGGCCTTCAAGCCGTCATAGACGTAATCGGTCGAGTAATGCACAAACAAGGCACCGCTGCGCACCGACTCTTCGGCCAGCACTGCCGGCGCTTCGGCATTGATGCGATAAGCCAGATCGACTTCCGACTCCGCTTTATCCACCGCAGTGTAGGCGGTGGCGTTGACAATCACCGATGGCGCCGTTTTCCGCACCACGCCACGCAGCTGATCAAGATCGGACAGATCGCACTCGGCCCGTCCACAGGCAATCACTTCACCGTGAGGAGCCAAGGAGCGCTGCAACTGCCAGCCAACCTGTCCATCCTTACCCAACAACAAAATACGCATTCCACCACCATCGCCATGAATTCATCGAAGCGCGGAGTATGCCACCGAGGGCGCCCCGGTTTTGCGATTCACCGCCCTTCCTTTATCCTTTCTCCCCCAAGCCTACAGACAGAAAAGCCATGAGCATCACCATCAAGACGCCCGAAGAAATCGAAAAAATGCGCGTCGCCGGGCGGCTTGCCGCCGAAGTCCTCGACTACATCGAACCCTATGTCAAACCCGGCGTCACCACCGAAGAGCTTGACCGTCTCTGCCACGACCTGATGGTCAACGTCCAGGGCTGCATCCCCGCCCCGCTCAACTACGCACCGTCCGGTTACGACCCTTACCCCAAATCGATCTGCACCTCGGTCAACCAACAGGTCTGCCACGGCGTCCCCGGTGAACGCATCCTCAAGAATGGCGACATCATCAATCTCGACATCACCACGATCAAGGACGGCTACCACGGCGACACCAGCCGGATGTTCATCGTCGGCGAAGGCTCGATCCAGGCCAAACGCCTGTGCGAGATCACTTTCGAATGCCTGTGGCTGGGCATTTCGGTGGTACGCCCCGGCGGCTACCTGGGCGACATCGGTGCCGTAATCCAGAAGCATGCTGAGAAAAATGGCTACTCGGTCGTTCGCGAATTCTGCGGCCATGGCATTGGCAAGAACTTCCACGAGGACCCGCAGGTACTGCACTACGGCAAAGCCGGAACCGGCCCGCGCCTCGAGCCAGGCATGATGTTCACCATCGAACCGATGATCAATGCCGGCAAGGCCGCCATACGCGAAATGGCCGACGGCTGGACCATCGTCACCAAGGACCGCAGTCTTTCCGCACAGTTCGAACACACGCTGCTGGTCACGGAAACCGGCTACGAGGTCATGACGCTCTCCGCGGGCTGCCGCCCGAAACCAGACTGGATCAAATAAATGAGTTGCGATGTCGCGGCGCTACGTGCCGAAGTCAAGAATATCCAGAGTTCGCTGAAAGCCAATTACGAACAATCCGGCGATGCCCGCTCCTTACTCAAGGAACGCTGCAGCAAAGTCGATGGCGTGCTGACCAAGCTCTGGCAGGCCATGGCGTTTCCCGACTCGATGACGCTGGCAGCCGTTGGCGGCTATGGCCGCGGTGAGCTCTTCCCGGCATCCGACATTGATCTGCTGATTCTATTGCCTCACGATGCCACCCCTTCCTTGCAGGAAAAGCTGGAAACCCTGGTTGGCCACTTCTGGGATATCGGCCTCGAAATCGGGCACAGCGTGCGTACCATCCAGGAATGCCTGGACGAAGCCGCCAACGACATCACCGTCCAAACCGCACTGCTCGAAGCCCGGCTGCTGACCGGGAACGAAAAACTGTTCTCGGCCTTTGAAAAGCGATTGCACGGCAATCTCGACCCCCTGGTCTTTTTCGAAGCCAAACGTCTGGAGCAGCAGGAACGCTACTTGCGCTTCAACGAAACACCCTACAGTCTCGAACCAAACTGCAAGGACTCTCCCGGCGGACAGCGCGACCTGCAGGTCATTTTCTGGATTGCCAAGGCAGCCGGCTACGGCTCGACCTGGGAAGAACTGGAAAAGAGCGGCATCATCACCCGCGAAGGCATCACCCTGGCCGAAAGCTGCGAAGAGTTCCTGCGCCACCTGCGGATTCGTCTGCACTTCACCGCCGGTCGTCGCGAAGACCGCCTGCTCTTCGATTACCAGAATCAACTCGCCGCCCGCTTCGGCTTTTCCTCGAACGAGGCAAAACGGGCCTCGGAACAACTGATGCAGCTGTACTACCGCAACGCCAAAGCGGTAACGCTGTTGAACACCATTCTGCTGCAGAACATGGGCGCCGCGCTGTCGCCTGAAAGCGAGCAGGTTCCGCAGATTCTCGACGATGACTTCCAGTCGGTCGGCAACCTGCTCGACATCCGCGACGAAGAGCTGTTCAAACGCAAACCCAGCGCCATTTTCGACAGCTTCCTGGCGATGCAGGAAAGCCACGAGCTGCACGGCATGACCGCCCGTACCTTGCGCGCCCTGTGGCGGGCCAGCGAACGGATCGGCCCGGAGTTCCGCGACGATCCTGCCAACCGTGCCGCCTTCATCAAGCTGTTCAAGAGCCCGCGCGGTGTTGTCCACGAATTTCGCCGAATGAACCAGCTGGACGTCCTGGGTGCCTATCTGCCCAATTTCGGCCGGATTGTCGGTCAGATGCAGCATGACCTGTTCCACGTCTATACCGTCGACCAACACATTCTGCAGGTGATGCGCAACATCCGGCGCTTCACGATGAGCGAATTCGCTCACGAATATCCGCTCTGCGCCCGGGTGATGAGCGAATTCGACCAGCCCTGGCTGCTCTACGTCGCCGCTCTCTTCCACGATATCGCCAAGGGTCGAGGCGGCGATCACTCGGTCCTCGGCACGGTCGATGCGGAGGAATTCTGCCGCCGCCACGAACTCAGTCCGGAAGACAGCGAACTGGTCGTCTGGCTGGTGCGCAACCACCTCACCATGTCGCAGGTGGCACAGAAGGAAGACCTGACCGACCCTGAGGTGATCGGCAATTTCAGCCGACTGGTTGGCGACGTGCGGCATTTGCAAGCCATCTACCTGCTGACCCATGCCGACATCCGTGGCACCAGCCCGAAGGTCTGGAACCAGTGGAAAGGCAAGCTGCTGGCCGACCTCTATTACCAGACACTGCATTATCTCGGCCAGGACGAAGCGCCAGCGCCGCACGGCATCATCGCCGAACGGCAAGCCGAAGCCATGCGTCTGCTGCGTTTCTTCGCACTCTCGGAAACCGTCCATGAACGCCTGTGGAAACAGCTCGACATGGTCTATTTCCTGCGCCATTCCGCCGAGGAAATCGCCTGGCACACCCGTTCCCTGCATTACCGGATCTTCAACAACCAGCCGGTGGTCCGGGCTCGCCTGCCGCAGGATGGCGAAGGCCTGCAGGTCATGGTCTACACCCAGGACCAACCCGACCTGTTTGCCCGCATCGTCGGCTTCTTCGCCCGCGCCGGCTACAGCATTGTCGACGCCAAGATTCACACCACGGCCCACGGCTACGCATTGGACAGCTTCGTCGTCCTCGACGTCGAAAACCGCGACAACAACCGGGAAATGCTGAGCTATATCGAGCACGAGCTGGAGCAACGGCTGATTCACCAAACGCCACCGGAAGCCCCCTCCTCGGGCCGACTGTCGCGCCAGGTCAAGCACTTCCCGATCAAGCCGGAAGCCAGCATTCGCAGCGACGAGCGCGGCACGCATTTCATCCTGTCGCTGATCGCCGCCGACCGGCCCGGCCTGCTCTATACCGTTGCCAATGCGCTGGCCCACCACGGCGCCAATCTGCATACTGCGAAGATCACCACCCTGGGCGAACGCGTCGAGGACGTTTTCCTGATCAGCGGCGGCGACCTCAACGAAAGCGCCAGTCGCATCCGCCTGGAAACCGAGCTGATGGAAAAGCTGAAGGTCTAATCAGACCCGTTTGATGCCCGGCAGCGGGCATTGCACAGACACAAAACGATTCGGCCCGGTCTTCACCGGGCCGAATGCTGTCAGACCGAGATACCCATCGGCTGGCAGTTGTCCTGGCAACCGACCAGGCGTTCGATCACGCTGCGCACACGGCCCATGGCCTCCTGCAGAACGTGTTCGAGACTTTCAAAATGAATGCCGTTAGCGCTGCTGCCACGGCCGGCGGCATGGTTGGCCACGACATTGATCGCCGCATAGGGCAAGCCCAGTTCGCGGGCCAGCACCGCCTCGGGCATGCCGGTCATGCCCACCACGTCGGCACCATCGCGCTCGAAACGATTGATCTCGGCTGCCGTTTCCAGGCGCGGCCCCTGCGTTGCGGCATAGACGGCACCGACCTTCATGTCGATACTCAAGGCCTCGCCGGCTTCGAGAATGCGTCGACGCAACTCGGCATCGTAGGGCTCGGTGAAGTCGACGTGGGTGACCGGCGAACCAACGCCATCGAAGTAGGTGGACTTGCGCCCCCAGGTGTAGTCGATGATCTGATGCGGCAAGACGATGTCGCCCGGCCCCAGGTCTTCACGGATGCTGCCGACCGAAGCCACCGAAATGATGCCGCTTGCCTTGTGATGATGCAGCGCCCACAGATTGGCCCGGTAATTCACCATGTGCGGCGGAATGCTGTGCCCGTAGCCATGGCGCGGCAAGAACATCGCCGGCTTGCCACAGATTTCGCCAAAGACCACCGCGCCGGAAGGCTCACCGTAAGGTGTGCGAACCACTTCGCGATGTGAAACGTCGAGATTGGACAGCGTCGTCAAACCGCTGCCGCCAATAATTGCCAACATCTTATTTTTTCCTTTCAACCAGCAACGATGCCAGTGTGGGTACAACCCCCTTCATCGAGGGGTGGGTTTTTCTCATCTGCGCCAGATCGGCCGCGCTCTCGCCCAGTTTGCGGTACAAGGCATGCTTGCGCTCGGCGATAAATGGCAGGTCAAGCAGCGTCTTGCCGGCATGGTAACGCACCAGCGTATCACGCCCGATGTCCTTGGCCTGCCAGGGAATCGCCGTACGATCGAGGAGATGCAGCGCCTGCACGCTGGGCAGGCTGGCGGCCAGTTCAGCAACCAGACGGTGAATGCGCTCGCGGTAGGCAATCACCGCCCGCCCGCCGTCGCTAGCCGTCGCCCCGGTGACATCGGCCGGCGCCCCCATCAACCAGCAAACCACGGTATCGGGGGCAAACGTTTCGATCTGTTGCCGTTGCGCATCGCTCAGAGCGGTCAATTCAGCTTGCAGCAACTGGAGCCTGGCACTATCCGCCCGTTGCCGTGTAGCCTCGATGCATTCGGCCAGCGAATCGATGGCCAGCACATCCAGCCCGCGGGCCAGCAGGGCTTGGGTGGCAAAGCCGACACCACAGCCGATTTCGAGCACACGCTGTCCGGGAACGAGCGAGGCCATCCACTCGTAATCCCCACGGCGCACATAAGCCTCACCTTCCACCGCCCAGTAGGCGATGAACTCGGTAACGGTCGCCCCGCTCATCAATCCTCTTTCATCGCATAGATGGCCGGCAAATTGCGCCAGGCGCCATCGACATCCATGCCGAATCCGAAGACGAAACGATCCGGCACGGTCAGGCCGACATAATCGGCCGCGATCGGCTTTTGCTTGCCATTGAGCTTGTCGGCAAAAACCGCCAGCCTGACCTCTTCGGCACCGAGGCGGATCAAGCTTTCCTTGACCGCCGCCAGCGTAATGCCTTCGTCCAGGATGTCATCGACCACCAGCACGCTGCGCCCCTTGACCGATGTCCACGGCGCCATCCGCCAGGAAATCTTGCCACCCTGGGTTTCCGGTCCGTAGCGGGTGGCATGCAGGTAATCGAAGTCGAGCGGAAATTCGAGCTTGGGCAGCAATTGGCCGCAGAAAATGACACCACCGGTCATGACGCAAAGCACCAGCGGCTTCTTTTCGGCCAAATCCTGCCGTACCTCACCGGCCAGGCGGTCCAGTGCCGCCTGGACTACCGCTTCCGGATGAATCAGCTCGGCTTCGGCCAGCAGCTTGCGGGCTTTCTTGCCGTCCATTCAGCCTCCCAGCGTCTTCAGGTAGTCGCTGAAAGCGGGTCCCACTTCGTGGTGACGCTGGCCGAAAACGACCGTCGCCTGCAGGTAGCCGAGCTTCGACCCGCAATCGTAACGCGTGCCGTCGTAACGATAGGCGAGGACCTGCTCTTCGCTGAGCAGCGAGGCAATACCGTCGGTCAGCTGGATTTCGCCACCGGAGCCCGGCTTGATGTTTTCCAGGTGATGGAAGATGCGCGGCGTCAGGATGTAGCGCCCAACCACAGCCAGCGTGGACGGCGCCTCTTCCGGCTTCGGCTTCTCGACGATGGCATTGACCTGCTCCAGGCGATCAGCCACCGGCCGCGCATCGACGATACCGTAGCTCTTGGTATCGGCACGCGGCACATCCTGCACCCCGAGAACCGAACAACGATAGTAATCGAAGGTATCGGTCATCTGCTTCATGACCGGCGGCTTGCCATCGAGCAGATCGTCGGCCAGCAATACGGCAAACGGTTCGTCGCCGATCACCGGTTTGGCGCACAGTACGGCGTGCCCCAGACCCAGGGCCTCGGCCTGCCGGATATAGATGCAATTGATGTTCTTGGGAATCATGTTGCGCACGAATTCCAACATCTCATCCTTGCCGCGGGCAGCCAATTCACTTTCGAGTTCGTAAGCCTTGTCGAAGTGATCTTCGATGGCGCGCTTGGAACGCCCGGTGACGAACACCATGTCGGTGATCCCGGCTGCAACCGCCTCTTCGACCGCATACTGGATCAGCGGCTTATCGACGATGGGCAGCATTTCTTTCGGACTGGCCTTGGTTGCCGGCAGAAAGCGGGTGCCCATGCCGGCCACCGGGAATACTGCCTTGCGAACTTTCTTCATGCTTCGACTCCCTCTTTCAGCAGTTTCAATAGTTGTGCTTCATCGATAACCGTAACGCCAAGTTCTAGCGCCTTATCGAGCTTGGAACCGGCTTCCTCACCGGCCACCACGTAGTCCGTCCTTTTCGACACCGAGCCCGCCACCTTGCCGCCCGCCGCCTCGATCATGGCTTTCGCCTCATCACGCTTGAGACTGGGCAAAGTTCCGGTCAGCACGCAGGTCTTACCAGCCAAGGGCAAGACCGGCGCGGCTTCCCCCACATCCTGAACCGGCAGGCTAGCCAGCAATTCGTCGCGACGCATCGCCACACCAGCCAGCAAACCACGATGACCGACCTGCTGCAGCCACGCCGCCAGCGCGTCGATCACCTCCCCCGGCATTCCGGCAGCCGACAACAGGGCAGGCTTGATACCCTCGGCAGCCAGGGACTGCCCATCTACCAGAGCGGCCAATTGCCGGGCACGCACCGGCGTCAGTCGCGGCACGCCAAGCGCCCCATACAATTCGGACCACGCCAGGCGCTCAGCCAAACCGGGGTGCGGCGGATGCTCATCGGCGGCAAGAACACCTTCGGCCAACAAGGCATCGACTGCGGCGACATTGCGCTCCTCGGCGAAGAAATCGGCGATTGCCGCCGCCACGATCGCCCCGATATCCGGCAATACGGCAAGCAAGGGGGCCGGCGCCCTGCGTACGCGCTCAAAACTGCCCAACCAGTCAGCCAGCGTCTTGGCGGTGGTTTCGCCAACGTGACGAATGCCCAAGGCAAACAACAGTCGAGCCAAGGACGGACGCCGACTGGCGGCGATACCATCGAGCAGGTTCTCGGCCCAACGGGTCGGTACAAGGCCCGCCTTGGCCGTTTCCGGCATGGTTCCGTCGCGTTCGTCGGCACGCCGCTTCATTTCGAGCAGATCGTCGAGCCTGAGTCGATACAGATCGGCAACACCGCGCACGTATTCGAACTCCACCAGGCGTTCGACATAACGATCGCCCAAGCCTTCGATATCCATCATGCGCCGGCCGGCGAAATGCAAAATGGCCTGAATCCGTTGAGCCCTGCAGGAAAAGCCGCCGGAGCAGCGGGTCACCGCCTCGCCCGCCTCGCGCACGACATGCGCACCGCACACCGGGCAAGCATCAGGCATGGCAAAGGGTCGCGCGCCTGGCGGTCGCCGTTCCGCGACCACGCCGAGCACTTCCGGAATGACATCGCCGGCCCGGCGGACAATCACCGTGTCGCCAATGCATAGACCGCCTTTGCGCGCCATCTCATCGGCATTATGCAAGGTCGCATTGGTCACCGTGACGCCACCGACAAAAACCGGCTGCAGACGAGCAACCGGGGTCAAGGCACCGGTCCGGCCAACCTGGATATCGATTGCCTCGACCACGGTCAAGGCCTCCTGGGGCGGATATTTGTGGGCGACAGCCCAACGCGGCTCGCGCGAACGAAAACCGAGACGCTGTTGCAACGCCAGATCGTTTACCTTGTACACCACGCCGTCGATATCGAAGGGCAAGCTGTCACGCAAGCTCGCAACACGGTCATGAAAAGCGGCCAGGGCCTCACCGCCAGCAAGAACGGCGCGATGTTCGCAAACCGGCAGGCCGAATCCGGCCAGCGCATCGAGCACGCCCGCATGCGTGGTCGGCAAGTCCCATCCTTCGGTCAAACCCAGGCCATAGGCATAGAAGCACAAGGGGCGGCTGGCCGCCACCGCCGGGTCGAGTTGGCGGATGCTGCCAGCGGCTGCATTACGCGGATTGACCAGGGTCTTTTCGCCCCGCGCCAGGGCAGCCGCGTTATAACGTTCAAGGTCGTCGCGCCGCATGTACACTTCGCCCCGCACCTCAAGCAGGGGCGGCGCGTTACCCCGAAGACGCAAGGGAATCTGCCGCACGGTACGCAAATTCTGCGTGACATCTTCGCCCGTCGTTCCATCGCCGCGCGTGGCGCCACGCACCAGCACACCATCTTCGTAACGCAAACTGATCGCCAATCCGTCGAACTTGAGCTCGGCCGCATATTCGACAGCTATGTCAGACTCCGCCCAATTCAGTTCGCGACGGATGCGCGCGTCGAAACTGAGCGCGCCCTCTGCATCTGTATTGGTCTCGGTCTGGATCGACAGCATTGGCAAGCCATGCCGCACCGAGTCGAATTGCGGCAGCGGCCGTCCGCCGACCCGTCTCGTTGGCGACTCCGCCACCGACAGTTCGGGATGCGCCGCTTCCAGTTCCTGGAGTTCGCGGAACAGCTTGTCGTATTCGGCATCGGGAACGACCGGCGCATCGAGCACGTAGTAGGCGTGATCAAAACGCTCGATCTCTGCACGCAGCCAAGCTGCCCGCTGGCTTGCTTCCCCCGACATCAGGAAAACAGCCGACGCGCCTGCGGCGACCCCGCCGGCAAGCCGAAGCTGGCCATGGTTGCCTGCGGCTTTCCGATAAACTCGCGGCGAATGTGATCCAGTTGGGCGTCGGACAAGGGCTGACGGTTATCATCGACCAGCAAGCCCTGCAGGGTATCGGCAAAGCGCTTGGCCAACTCGCTCATCTGCATGAACACACGTTCACCATGGTCGACACGCGGCACGTCGAGAAGGAATGTCAGCCCATGGGTCGTCAAGGTCCGCACGGTTTCGGCGGAAAAGGCGGTGCTCTCGTAGTTCTGCAAACTGAACTGGGCGCGGCCCTCCTCATCGTAACGAGTGAACAAGCCATCGATGCCGAGCACCATGCCGGCTGCTTCAGCCAGCGCACGGATTTTGGTACCCGAAAACGCGGCACCGCGGCTAACCAGATTGATCCCGATCTCGAGATCGACCGCCGCACAGAAGCGGTCAATTTCCGCCGCCTGATCGAGTACGCGCGACGACGGCATGTCGGCCACCGCCATCAATTCATCGGCCAAGGTACGCATCGCATTGGTGAAGATGGTCAGATCGCCTTCGGAAACGGGCCCCATGCGATTGACCAGTTGCAGACCGACCCGCAAGCGACGCAAATGCAGGTCGCTGTCGCCAGCCAAGCGCTCCCACTCGCGGGTGCGCTCGTTGAAACCGAGCCAATGCACGGGCTTGTTGACGCGATGCAGAATCTCCCGTTGCGAATGCAAAATCTGCTGCGCCGGAACCGGCTCGACCAATTCCATCGCCACGACATATTCGATACGCGGATCGAGCAGTTCATCCGGCACCGCAACCGGTTGGGCGTCGTGAACTTCATCGTCCTTAGCCAGGTTGTATTCGCCGCCTGACGGACGCCTGATTTCAGATGCTGCAGCCCGGTGAACCGACGACACGGGCTCCGGCTCGGCGGCGGGAGCCGGGGCCGATTCGTAGAAAGGGGGCTCGGCCGCTTCCTGCCCTTGCGGCGAGGACTCGACCGGCTCCACTGCCCAGTGCTCCTCCTCCGCGCCCCGATCGGAATGGGCTTCCACAGAAGCTTCTTCGGCAACGCCGATCACCGGCTCCAGCCGCTCCATCGGCGGCGGCGCCTCATCAACCCGGAGTTCGGGCTCGGCACGCCCGGCCGGCACGGTTCGGCCACCTGCCGCTTCACCGCCACCGAGCAGGACATCTTCATGCTGCGGCTTCATCACCGCCTCCGCCAGCTTGCGATGGCGGTATTCCTGCCATTTGTTATAGGCCAATACGCCGACCACGGCGGTCGTACCCAAGCCGATCAAACCCAACTGGAGCTCAGTCATGCATCCCTCATCTTCAAAGCTTCTTCAATATCCACTTCCACCACGCGCGAGACGCCCGACTCCTGCATCGTCACGCCAACCAGCTGCTCGGCCATTTCCATGGCGATTTTATTATGGGAAATGAATAGGAACTGTGTATTTGCCGACATTTTCTGCACCATGCCGCAGAAACGCTCGGTATTGCTGTCATCGAGCGGCGCATCAACCTCGTCGAGCAGGCAGAACGGCGCCGGGTTCAACTGGAACATCGAAAAGACCAGCGCAATCGCAGTCAATGCTTTTTCGCCGCCGGACAGCAGGTGAATGGTCGAATTCTTCTTGCCCGGCGGCTGCGCGATAACCTGGACGCCGGCATCGAGGATTTCCTCGCCGGTCATCACCAGTTCGGCCCGCCCGCCACCGAACAACTCCGGGAACAACTGGCCGAAATGGCCGTTTACCGTATCGAAGGTATTCTGCAGCAGATCGCGCGTTTCACGGTCGATCCGGCGAATGGCGTTTTCCAGGGTTTCCATCGCCTCGTTCAGGTCGGCCGCCTGCATGTCGAGATAGCCCTTGCGCTCGGTTGCAGTCTCCAACTCCTGCAAGGCAGCCAGATTAACCGCGCCCAATTCGGCGATGGCGTTGCCGAGACGGGTGATTTCGCCTTGCAGGGCGGGCGGGCGAGCATTACCCAACTCGGGGAGCAAGGCATCTTCGTCGGCGCCGGCTTCGAGCAATTGCTGGGCAAACTGCTCCGTATTGAGCGCCGCCGCCTGCTCCTTGAGCTTCAGCTCGCCAATGCGCACGCGCAACGGCTCCAGGCCCTGCTCGATACGCAGGCGCTGCTCCTCGAAGCTGCGCAAGGCATTGGTTGCAGATTCCAAGGCATCGCGTTTGTCGGCCAGCAGCTTCTCCTTCTCCTGGCGTAGTTCCAATGCTGCCTGCAGATGGTCTTCCATGACATCGGGCGGCGCCGCAACAACCTGCTCGGCGCACAGCGCCCGATCTTTTTCGATGCGGTTCAGCTCGCGCTGGGCAGTCGCCTGCTGGGCGAAGAGATCCTGCAGCTTGCTTTCCGATTCGCGCAAGGAAAACTGGGCTTCACGCAGCGCCCGGTCGAAATCGGCATTGCGTTCGCGTTCGGCCCGTACCGCCCGCTCCGCCTCGTCGAGTCGCGACTGGGCGCCGGCGACCAACACCCGGATCCGGGCCAGGCCGTCGCGAATCTCGCCAATCCGCTCATCGGCCGACATTTCGCGTTCGCGTTCGCTTTCCTCTTCTTCCGCCAGTTCGGCCATCTGCTCCTGCAGCCGTTCCTTCTGCTCGCGGTAACGCTCGATGGCCTGGCTCAGTTTCAGGACTTCAAGCTGCACAGCATGGACGCGCTGCTGACGGTCGGTAATGTAATGCCGTGTCTCGGTAATCTCTTCGCGCTTGTCGTCGAGTTGCTCGTCGAACATCGCCAGTTGCTCGCGCACGGTTTCGGCCTTGGCCTCGAAATCGGCAATGCCCTCGGCCAGGCTTTCAATCTCGCGCTGGCGCTCGAGCAAGCCGTGTTCGCTTTTATCCGGCGCAAAGAAGGTCAGACTGGTACTAGTCAGGATATCGCCGGCCTGCGTCACCAACGCTGCCCCGGGCGCCATTTCCGAGCGCAAGGCCAGCGCTTCGGCCAGCGTTTCCGCTGTGCGTACGCCGCCCAGCCAGTCGGCCAAAACTGCGGCCAGTTGCGGATTTTCGCTACGCACCCGACAGCCGAGATGATCGCCCGACATCGGCGCTATCTGGCATTCACCCAGCGCCGGCAGCATGACGCTCAAGCGCGCGTCGGGCCGGTCGTGCAGCCAGGCATCGAGTTTACCCGGGTCATCGCAGGCGATCGCGCTCAGGCGTTCGCGCAACACCGCCTCGACCGCCGCCTCCCAACCCGCTTCGACATGAATCTGCTGCCAGAGCGGCAGCGCCCCATCCAGGCCGTGTCGCTGCAACCACTCCGGTAACTTGCCACTTTGTTGCGTCCGGGCCTGCATCTGCACCAAGGCTGCGCGACGCGCCTGACCGGCGGCCAGCTCGCGTTCCAGCCGTTGCAATTCATCCTGAACCTGACGACGGCGCGCTTCCATTTGCGGCAATTCCTGCTGCAACTGCTGCAGATGGTCCTGGTCACCCGCCAATTCCTCGCGCAGCAGGGAAAGTTCTTCTTCCTTTTCGGCAAGATCGAGCGCATCCGGCGCATCCTGCCCCCCCGCTTCATCGCGCAAACGCTCGCGACGCAAACCAATGGCCTGCAATGCCCGTTGGGCATGCGCCTTGTTGGTCAGCTCGACTTCCAGCTTCTGCTCGGCATTGGTCGTCCGCGCCCGCAAACGCTGCAGTTCTTCCTGTGCCTGGGCGTGGCTTTCTTCGACCTGCGGCGCGATATTCATCTGCTGATGCAGCCGCTCCTCAGCCTCTTCGACTCGCAGCCGGGTGATTTCCTGGGTTTCTTCCCAGCGCAGCCGGTCCTCGGCCAGCTTTTCGGCGCTCGCCGACCACTGTGCCAACTCGCCTTCCAGCTGCGCCAATCGCCCTTCCAACTGGCGCTGCGATTCGCGGCGATGGCGGATTTCCGCCTCCAGCCTGGCCACCTCGGCATTGGCGGCATACATGTCGCTCTGTGCCAGATGCAGCGCATCGCCTGCGGCAAAATGGGTTTCGCGCATTTCCTCGGCGCCGGCCTCGGTTTCGCGCAGGGCTGCACTCTGTGCCTCAAGCTCGGTCACCGCCCGCTCGACTTCCAGCGACAATCGTTGCCGTTCGCTCTCGGCCTCGCGCTTCCGGAGCAGCCAGAGCACCTGCTGGCGCAGCACCAGTTGCTCATTCAAGGCATGATAGCGACGGGCTACTTCAGCCTGCGCCTCAAGGCGCTCCATCTGATGACTGAGTTCGAGGCGAATATCCTCGACACGCAACAAATTTTCGCGCGTATCCTCAAGCCGTCCCTGGGTTTCCTTGCGACGCTCCTTGTAACGCGATACGCCGGCAGCCTCCTCAAGAAAGATACGCAAATCGTCCGGCTTGGCCTCGATGATCCGCGAAATCATCCCCTGTCCGATGATGGCGTAGGCACGCGGCCCCAGACCGGTACCTAGGAACAGATCGGTAATGTCCTTGCGGCGGACTTTCTGGTTATTGATGAAGTAGTCCGACTGCGCCTGCCGGGTCAGCACCCGCTTGACCGACAGTTCGGCATACTGCGACCACTGCCCCAGCGCCCGGCCCAGCGAGTTGTCGAAGATCAGCTCGACCGAAGCCCGCGACACCGGTTTGCGGTTCGACGAGCCGTTGAAGATGACGTCCATCATCGACTCGCCGCGCAACTCGGACGCTTTCGACTCGCCCAGCACCCAGCGTACGGCATCCATGATGTTGGATTTGCCGCAGCCATTGGGCCCGACGACGCCGACCAGTTGCCCGGGCAGGGAAACAGCGGTCGGATCGACGAAGGATTTGAAACCGGCGAGTTTGAGTTTAGTTAGACGCATGCGTAATTTCCGGCTGGCGCGCGCCCTTTCAAGGCGTTATCCCGCGCCTGGACGGGGGCCGTATGATAGCACTGAGGCCATGACCTTGATGCCGCCGCCGTAAAGTGCATCGCCAACGGCCACATTGAGCATTTGACGCCCCATCCGGAGGGCAACATACTGCCTCGACCCGAACCGGAGAACCGACCATGCCGCAAGCCGCACCGCGTTTCCCCGTCTGCCAAAGCGCAGCGCTGACCGATGGCCGACACATCAAGGTCAGCATGACCTTCGAAGGCCGCCCGGAAGAATGCCTGATTGTCCGCTTCGAAGGCCGTCCCTACGCCTACATCAACCGCTGCGTGCACATGCCGCGTGCGCTCGATTGCGAGCAGGACAGCGTTTTCGACGAAACCGGCCGCTTCCTGCGTTGCTCGATGCATGGCATCGTCTATACGCCGCAGTCCGGCACATCAGTCAGCGCCATGTGCGAAGGACAACAGCTAAGGCCGGTCGAGATTTATGAAGAGGACGGCGAAATCGGTCTGGCCGATTACCGGATCAGCGCCGTTCTACGCTGAATTCGAGGCGATTGCCTGCTGCATCGACGCCTGAACCACGCCACGAACGACAAGTGATCGCCCGCCAGCGAAAGGGAATCGCTCGACCATCGGTACAGCGCAAAATGCCCGTCCCGCCTTCGCCCTCGCAAGTATCCGGGCCAACGGAGGCTTCCGCCAGCTGCGCCCGACCATCGCAACGCAAACGGCCATCGCGATCCTGAAGGGCAAAACGGCCGCCCCCGGCATTGCCCGGATAGCCCTTGCCGCGCAACTCGCCGGCAACGTCGCTCAAGCTGCCACTGGCCTGATACCCAACGGCGCATGCAGCCAGCACAGCAGCAAGAAAAAACACCATAAGGAATCGGGTTTTGTTCACAAGGCAGCGAAAGCGTTTTCGGGGATAATCGACATTTTTACACCCATTCGACGCCAGCCGTGAATCCGCATCTCGCCCAACTCCAGCCCTACCCCTTCGAAAAGCTGCGCGCCCTGTTCGCCGGCGTCACCCCGAATCCGCAATACAAGGAAATCAAGCTGTCGATCGGCGAACCGCAACACCCGACGCCGCCCTTCATCATGGAGGCGCTGGCCAACGGCTTGAAGGGCCTGGCCAATTATCCCACGACGGCCGGCATTCCGGCCCTGCGCCAGGCCATCGCCGCCTGGTGCGAACGCCGCTATGGCCTGGCATTGAATGCCGAAACCGAAATCCTGCCGGTCAATGGTTCGCGCGAAGCGCTGTTCTCCTTCGCCCAGACGGTGATCGACCCGAGTCGCGGACATGTTCCGCTGATCGTCAGCCCGAATCCCTTCTATCAGATCTACGAGGGCGCCGCCTATCTGTCCGGTGCCGAGCCGCGCTTTCTCAACAACCTGCCGGACAACGATTTCGCCTTCGACTACGATCAGCTGTCCGACGAGGAATGGTCGCGCGTCCAGCTGTTCTACGTCTGCTCACCGGGCAATCCGACCGGCAAGGTGCTGTCGCTCGACGACTGGAAGACGCTGTTTGCCCTGTCCGACAAGTACGGCTTCATCATCGCTTCCGACGAATGCTATTCGGAAATCTATTTCGACGAAGCCCATCCGCCGATCGGCGGACTGCAGGCCGCCAAGCTCCTCGGCCGTTCGAACGAGAGACTGGTCATGTTCTCCAGCCTGTCGAAGCGATCCAACGTGCCCGGCATGCGCTCTGGCTTTGTTGCCGGCGACGAGAAGATCCTCAAGAAATTCCTGCTCTATCGCACCTACCATGGCTGCGCCATGGCGCCCCCGGTGCAGACCGCCTCGGTGGTCGCCTGGAACGACGAGGCCCACGTGCTCGACAACCGCAAGCAGTACCGCGAAAAGTTTGCTGCCGTGACCCCGCTGATCGCGGAAGTCCTTGGCACCGGCATGCCCGATGCCAGCTTCTACCTGTGGGCCAAGACCCCGATCCCGGACACCGAATTCGCCCGCGGCCTGCTCGAACACTATAATGTCGTGGTCCTGCCCGGCAGCTTTCTCGCCCGTGAAACGCAAGGCGTCAATCCCGGTGCCAATTTCATCCGTATCGCGCTGGTCGCCTCGCTCGAGGAATGCCTCGAAGCTGCCCGGCGCATTCGTCAATTCGCCCAACAACTGTAAACAGAGAGAACCAATCCATGAGCCATCCGCTTCAAGCCACCATCGACGACCTCTGGGAACGCCGTACCGAGCTTTCCACCCAATCCGCCGACGCCATCAAGATCATCGAATCCGTGATCGGCGATCTGGACAGCGGCAAGCTGCGCGTTGCCGAGAAGATCAACGGTGAATGGGTCGTCAATCAGTGGGCCAAGAAGGCCGTGCTGCTGTCCTTCCGCACTCGCGACAACCGCGTCCAGGAAGCCGGCGACGTCCGCTTCTACGACAAGGTCGATACCAAGTTCCAGGGCTGGAGCGAAGAGCAGTTCAAGGCCGGCGGCTTCCGCGTCGTGCCAGGTGCCTTCGCGCGCAAGGGTTCGCACATCGCGAAGAATGTCGTACTGATGCCCTCCTTCGTCAATATCGGCGCCTTCGTCGATGAAGGCACCATGGTCGACACCTGGGCCACGGTGGGCAGTTGCGCCCAGATCGGCAAGAACGTGCACCTTTCGGGCGGCGTCGGCATCGGCGGCGTTCTGGAGCCGATCCAAGCCGGTCCAGTCATCATCGAAGACAATTGCTTCATCGGCGCCCGTTCGGAAGTCGTCGAAGGCGTCGTCGTCGAAGAAAACTCCGTGCTCGGCATGGGCGTCTATCTCGGCCAGAGCACCCCGATCTACGACCGCGCCACCGGCGAAATCAGCTATGGCCGCGTGCCGAGCGGTTCCGTGGTGGTCAGCGGCAACCTGCCCAAGGGCGACGGCGCCTACAGCATGTATGCTGCAATCATCGTCAAGCGCGTCGATGCCCAGACCCGCTCGAAGACCAGCATCAACGAACTGCTGCGCGCCTAATCAACGCATCACGGACCCGGAAGTCCCGACATGATCCTCGACAAACTGTTCCAGCTGATGTCGGAAAAGCAGGCCTCGGACATCTTCATTTCCGCCGGCACGCCGATCCATATCAAGATCCAAGGCAACACCATGCCGGTCAACCAGCAGGTCATGCTGCCGGACATGATCGACAAGATCGCCTACGAATTGATGTCGCCGGAGCAGATCAAGGTCTTCGAGGCCACCTGGGAGATGAACCTCTCCTTCGGTGTGCCACAGGTCGGCAACTTCCGGGTCAATATCTTCCGCCAGCGCGGCTCGACCAGCATGGTCATCCGCTTCATCCTAGGCAACATCCCAGGACTGGAGAGCCTTGGCCTGCCCAATGTCCTTTCCGACCTGATCATGGAAAAGCGCGGACTGATCCTGATTGTCGGCGCCACCGGCTCGGGCAAGTCCACCACCATCGCCTCGATGCTGGACCACCGCAACGCGAACCGCGCGGGCCACATCCTGACGGTGGAAGACCCGATCGAATTCCTCTTCAAGCACAAGAAGTCGATCGTCAATCAGCGCGAAATCGGCATGGATACCGCCGACTGGCAATCGGCGCTGAAAAATGCCATGCGCCAGGCGCCGGACTGCATCCTGATCGGCGAAATCCGCGACAAGGAAACCATGCAGGCAGCCATCGCCTATGCACAAACCGGCCACCTTTGCTTGGCAACCCTGCACGCCAACAACAGTTATCACGCCCTGAACCGCATCATCAGCTTCTTCCCGATCGAGAACCGCCCGGCGCTCTTCCTCGACCTGTCGGTCGCCATGCGTGCCGTCGTCTCGCAACGCCTGGTCAAGAAGCCCGACGGCAAGCGCATTCCGACCTGCGAAATCATGCTCAACACGCGCCACATCAGCGAGCTGATCGAGCGCGGCGAAGTGCAGGCGATCAAGGATGCAATGGAGCAGACGCTGGCCCCGGGCTCGCAGACCTTTGAACAGGATCTGTTCCGCCTCTACCGCGAAGAAGTCATCACCCTCGACGAGGCACTGGCCAATGCCGACTCGCCGACCAACCTCTCCTGGCTGATCAACAACTCGGAAATGAGCAGTACGAATCCCCAGGAAGAAAAGGAAATCGAACTCGCCCTCGAGTTCGACAACGTCAATGCGAACGGAACCTCCTTCAAGGAGTTCACGCTCAGCCTGTCCGACCCCGACGAAGAAAACCCCTGATGTCAGAACCCACCCTCGCCCTGGTTCGCCAGATCATCGCCTGCCCGTCCGTCACGCCGGAAGACGCCGGCTGCATGGAAATCATTGCCGCCCGCCTGCAAGTGCTCGGCTTCAGTATCGAATACATCAACCGCAACGGCGTCACCAACCTTTGGGCCCGGCGCGGCCAGGCCAAACCGCTCTTCGTCTTCGCCGGCCACACCGACGTCGTCCCGACCGGACCATTGGAAAAGTGGACGTCCCCGCCGTTCGCTCCGGAAATTCGCGACGGCATGCTCTACGGCCGCGGCGCAGCCGACATGAAGTCTTCGCTGGCCGCCATGGTGATTGCCGTCGAACGCTTTGTGGCGGCCAACCCGGACCATCCCGGCTCGATCGCCTTCCTGCTCACATCCGACGAGGAGGGCGATGCCAACGACGGCACGATCGCCGTCGTCGAAGCCCTCAAGGCGCGCGGCGAATCGCTCGATTTCTGCATCATCGGCGAGCCGACCTCGGTCAACACGCTGGGCGACATGATCAAGAATGGCCGGCGTGGCTCGCTCTCTGGCGTGCTCACCGCCAAGGGCATCCAATGCCACATCGCCTATCCGGAAAAAGGGCGCAACCCGATTCATGACGTCGCCCCGGCCCTGGCCGAACTGGCCGCCACCGAATGGGACAAGGGTAACGAATATTTCCCGCCGACCACCTGGCAAGTTTCCAATATTCACGGCGGCACCGGTGCCACCAACGTCGTACCCGGCAGCGTCGAGATCAAGTTCAACTTCCGCTTCTCGACCGCCAGCACGCCGGAAGGCCTGCAGCAGCGCCTGCGCGACATCCTCGACAAACACGGCGTCGATTACGATATCCAATGGACGCTCGGCGCCCGCCCCTTCCTGACCGGTCGCGGCCCCCTGGCGAATGCCGCCAGCCAGGCCATCCGGGAAATTTGCGCCATCGACACCGAGCTCTCGACCACCGGCGGCACCTCGGACGGCCGTTTCATTGCCGAAATCTGTGCCCAGTTGCTGGAAATCGGGCCGGTCAATGCAACCAGCCACAAAATCGACGAATCGGTCGAAGTCGCCGCGCTCCCCAAGCTTTCCGCCATCTACACCCGCATTCTTGAGCAGCTGATGCTGGCTCAGCCTGCCCATCAATAAGAAACTTATGTCCGATCCCGCCGCCCGCAGCGAACTTGTTACCGTTCGCGATTTCATCCGCTATGCCGTCAGCCGCTTCAATGCGGCCGGCCTGTTTTTCGGCCACGGCAACGACAACGCCTGGGATGAAGCGGTCTACCTGACGCTGCACACGCTCAGCCTGCCACTCGACCGCCTTGAACCCTTTCTCGACGCCCGTCTGCTGCCCAGCGAACGCGACGCGCTGCTCGACATTTACCGCCGGCGCTGCGAAGAACGCCTGCCGGCGGCTTATCTGACCAACGAGGCCTGGCTCGGCGAACATCGTTTCTATATTGACGAACGCGTCATCGTGCCGCGCTCCTTCATTGCCGAACTGCTGCAGGAACAACTGACGCCGTGGGTCGAAGACCCGTGGTCGATCGAAAGCGCGCTCGACCTGTGCACCGGCTCCGGCTGCCTGGCCATTCTCACCGCACTGGCCTTCCCGGAAGCCCAGGTCGATGCCGTCGACCTGTCGCCGGATGCCATCGCCGTCGCCGAACGCAATGTGGCCGATTACGACCTGCAGGAGCGCATCGAGCTCATCCGCTCCGACGCGTTTACCCAGCTGGCCGGCAAACGCTACGACCTGATCATTTCGAACCCGCCGTACGTCAATGCCGAATCGGTCGCCGCGCTGCCGCCTGAATACTTGCACGAACCGGAAATGGCACTCGGCTCCGGCGATGACGGACTGGACTTCACCCGCATCATCCTGCGCGAAGCCAAAAAACACCTGAGCGAAAACGGCTTGCTGGTCGTCGAGATCGGCCACAACCGGGATGCACTCGAAGCCGCCTACCCCACCCTGCCGTTCACCTGGCTGGATACCGCTGCCGGCGACGAGTACGTTTTCATGCTGCAGGCTGCCGACCTGCCGGACTAGCCAGGCACCAAACGATCCGATTTACTTCCCGGCATCGGCAGCCTGCGCCGCACGCTGGGCGGCCTGCTGGTTCGCCAGATCCAACTGCTGCCGGACTTGATCGATCTGTCGCTGCCCCTGTTCAAGCTCCTGCTTTTTCAGGGCAGCGGCCGTCGCCGCCGTGCTGGCCGTATCGACGCCACAGGCGGCAAGCCATGCCGTCGCCAACAAAACACTAAGTTGCTTCATCACGCTCTCCTTGGATCAGCTTACAGCTCGGCCAGGATGGCCTTGAGCAGATGCCAGCAACGCTCGACCGAGACGATTTCCACCGATTCGCCGGGGGCGTGTGCTCCCTGTATGGTCGGACCAAAGGAAACAATATCGAGCCCCGGGTACTTGGCGCCAATGATGCCGCACTCCAGCCCGGCATGGATCACCTGTACCGTCGAAGCGACGCCGAACTCGCGCTGGAAAACGGACTGACACACGGTGAGCAGACGCGAATCCGGATTCGGCGCCCAACCGGGATAAGCACCTGACTTTTCAGCCAGTGTGCCGCTCAAGGCGAACAAACTGACGATCTCGTCGGCCAATGCCTGCCCGCCTTGATCGAGCAGGGAGCGCACCATGAAGTTGCACGCCCCACCATTCGGGTGCAAATCCACCATGCCCAGATTGTTCGACGTCTCGACCACGCCGGGCAAACGCCGACTCATCCGGCGCACGCCATGCGGCGCGGCATGCAGCGAAGCCAGCCAGACAGCCTGCTCGGCCTGCGCCATCACGCGCTCAACCGGGCAAGCTTCGCCAGCAAGGCTCAAACCCTCGTCGACACCGAGCAGCTCCTGGCGCAGGGCCTGCTGCTGGGCCAACAAAATATTCGGGAGTTGTTCAATGACTGCTGCAGGCAAGGCAACAACAGCCACCGCCTCACGCGGCAGCGCATTGCGGGCAGAACCGCCGAGCAGCGACACCAGGCGCATCGGATATTGCCGCTGCAAATCGCACAACACCCGCACCAGCAACTTGATAGCGTTGCCCCGCTCCTGATGGATATCGACACCGGAATGACCGCCGCGCAAGCCCGTCAGACTGATCTGCCACCCCTGCCAAGTCGCCGGCAGCGGCTCACTCTGGCCCTGACGTTGCACATTGACATCGAGACCGCCGGCACAGCCGAGATAGAACTCTCCCCAGGCTTCGGTATCGAGGTTGAGCATCAGGCTGCCCTGCAACAGCCCGGACTGCAGTCCGCGCGCACCGCCCATCCCGGCCTCTTCATCGACCGTAAACAAGGCTTCCAGCGGCCCATGCGCAAAACTGTCGTCTTCCAGTGCAGCCAGGATCAGCGCGACACCGATACCATTATCGGCCCCCAGCGTCGTTTCCTCAGCAACCAGCCAGCCATCGCGCAGACAGGGACGGATCGGGTCGCGGGAGAAATCATGACTGCTGACGGCATTCTTTTGACAAACCATGTCGAGATGCGCCTGCAACACCACGCCAGGGGAGTGCTCCCGACCAACCGTGGCCGGTTTGCGCACGATCAGGTTGCCCGCGTCATCCACCACACAAACCAGGCCACGAGCCTGGGCCCAGGCCAGCAAAGCCTCGCGCAACGGGGCTTCAGCCTTGGAGGCACGGGGAATTTCACACAAGGTTGCGAAGTGCGACCAGACAGCAGCCGGCTGCAAACCGGAGACCAGCGAACGGACGTTTGGGATTGACATCGCAAAGCTCCAATGAGAAAACCCCCGAGAGCCTTTCGACTTTCGAGGGTTTGAATTCTGGGGACTGATGGGGCTCGAATTAAGCCACTCAAACGCCCTTCCCACGAGCCATTGAAAGATCAGGAGAGTACAAGATACCGTCAAGTATACCGTCTTAAGGGAAAAAGGCCCGCAGAAGCGGGCCTCATTCTAGAGATTTACGATCAGCTCACGTACTTCAGAGATCTCTAGAATCAACATGCTAATTCGAAGGGCTGCAAGACTGTGCTTGAGCTCGTTAAGCTCATTCGGAGCGAGCATGATCAGGGCGCCTTCGGAGTAATGAGGCGAGCGGCACCAACCGCACGGAAGGTTGGAATAACCCGCATTTCGCCCAGGATTGTGCGGACGTTCTTGGTGAAGTCATCAGCATCAGTGCCAATCTCGACAATCAGGTCATCAACGATCAGCAACTCAATCTGCGATGAATCGACCACCAGAACCTTGCCGGCCGTAATGGTCGGGCTAAGAACAACCTTCAAACCACGCAAGCCTTCCGGAAGCGGGGAAAGGTACGAACCGCTCAGATATTCGCCGGTAGTAGATTTGGCTACCGTAATAGAGAGCCAGTCGGCGGGCCGCATGATGACCGTATCGGGGTTGAATCCAGCTTCTTGCATCACGGCAACAGCTTCGCTCGCTGCATCAGCCAGAGAGGTGTAGAGAAGGCTGGTGTAGGCAGTCGCAAGGGTCAGTAAGCCGCCCCAAGACCCGCCATTCAGCTCGGAGTCGAGGGTAGTATTGATCGAGCGCCGCAACGTTACGTCGATAGCGCGCATAAGTTCCTCTGAATCGGTTAGCGCCTGCTTAGATACCTTGGAGTAACCTGCAACGGTGATGGCCGGCTGATTGACCAGCGAGAACGTCGGGCGAACAGCAGATTTTGCAGCACCTTCTGCAGACTGCTTTGCCGCCCCTCCTTCAATACCGGTATAACGGCTGTACTCGTAAGACGAGACGGCGCCAATTACACGTGACGGAAAAGCGAACTGGCCGCCAAGTAGCATCCCGGCAGGTGCGCCAACACCGCCTGAGATTACCGAACGCGCCGAGCTAGTCGTGGTGACATCACTGGCAGCCTTAATTTCTAAGCGAAGACGGTCAGTTTTGCTCAACAAATCATGATTGCGTTTGACGCCTTCAACCACCTGCTTGCCAAAGCTGGGGCCTTTGGTTTCGGAAGTTTCAAAGTGTCCGGCGCTACCTTTCTGTTCCAAACCAAAAATTCGGTCATCTTGTTCGCGCTGTTTCGCCAATACACCCTCAAATGATTGGTTAATCCGGCCTTCAATATCGCCGAGGCTTTTAATTACTTCCTGGTGCAAACTCATTTTGCATTTCCTTTCGAATCGCAGTGGTTGAAATGGTCATGAATCAAACGCAACGCTTCCGATTTGGAATAGCCGTCGGACCGCAAATAGCGCTCTAACGTCCGTTTGGCACGAGCCAGTAGGTAGTCGCCCTGCTTGCTTTCCATCTGTTTCGGCTGAGTGCGAGATGCGCTCTTGCTTTGGTTCATGGCATCATTCTTTCAGCGGGAAACGACATTTTTTGACGACATTTTTCTAGCTTCCGCGACATCCCTCTGCGCAGTACGCACCGACACGTTGTAGCGTTCCACGATGGCTGCTGCTGAGTCTGATTCGGCCATCTGATTGCGCAGCATGTTGGCGGCAGCCCGAACTCGGCGGTCTTTTTTCGGCTCGACGGGCAAATAAATCGTAAGGCCAGAGTACTTAGCCAAGCATGCACAGGCACGTAACCGCGCTTCAGGAGTTGGCATTGACGCAAGTAGATCAGCGATGAAACCTTCAGCGCTCATGGACTAATTCCTCCGAATTCGGCAGGCGCGTTACTCCCCCATTTAGACTTGGATAGAGAAATGTCCGCCCCAACGCGTCTGCAAGGACGTTCAGTGCTAGACCGAAGCTAAGCCCAGCAAAAGTGAGGTTTTCTGAGGAGATCATTCCACCTAGGCCATTCCTAGTTACCCCTCCCCCCCCTCTGCCAAACTCCCCCATAAAAACGGACTTAACCGTACGGTCTGGGGCTAAAAGGGGCTGGACTTTCGACCCCCCCTCCCCTGCATCGGCTCGATACGCGACATTCGGCACATAGACAATCGACAATGTCGACAAAGTCGACAGATGCCCACTGATTAAGCGGTGTGTCGACTTTGTCGACTTTGTCGTGTGTCGATAGCCAATAGATTGCAACCAACTGAATATAAAGATAAAGATATATAAAATAGGTTTCATGGCGACAGACTAGCCTTTCTCGACAAACAGCTTCGGATTCATGCGGATCATTGTGGTTGGCGGTGCGCCCTTGTTTGGCACCTTGTCGATACGTGCCACATCACTCTGTGCCAGACGATCAAGCGCTTTCTCCAGGCGCTCAACACTGCGGAACCTGCCCTCCATGGCTTTTTGGCATTGCCGCCGACTGAACGACAAATGCCCGCCATCCCGCGCCCATTTCACAATTGCCGTGGCGTCCGTATCGGTCGCATCCGCACCGAGCAGGCCGAACGCTGCATGTGCATGCTCGACCAGCAGGCGACAAAGCCGCACCGCCCGCTCGGCCGCCTCCAGGCTGACGCTATCGGCAGACGGGCCAGACTCAGCCAGTTCGAAGAGCGCCGCAACCCGTGCCGCCGCCCCTGGCAGCTTGCTTGACCAGTCGGCAATGGATTCCAGCGCGCCGCGCTCGCCTTGCTGCGTTTCGATCTCGGCCGCGAAATCAAGCCAGACCTCCCGCGCCGGATCAGTCAGACCAAGCACCCGCGGCTTGCTGGCCACGAGCTGGCGTCCATCAAGCAGGCCGTGCAGACCCGCCTCATAGTCCTTCTGCACATAGCTCGGAATCGAATAGCGCCGCCGAACATCGCGTGTGCCCACATTGCTGTCAGGCATGGCGAACAGAAAGCGCGCCAGCAGACCGCTATCCCGAAAGCGCCGGCTACTGGCAACATCGGCCAGAACACCAGGCTGCAGGGCCAAGCCGAACGTTAAGGCTGGCCGGTCGACGTGGGCGCAGCGGTCGGCGCGATCCACCCGCATCGGCGTGCCGGCGTGCCCCTGCAGGAACACGTCCAGGCTCGCCATCCCGCCCGAGTACATCCCGGCCATGATGAGAAAGATTCCGGCTTCATCGCTCAGCACGGACATGCGTTCGGCGTGCTCAACGAGTAGGGCCTGCAGGCGTTCGGCCGTCACATCACCAGTGAAGAGGCGAGGTGCGCGGATATCGACCGGCATGTTGGTTTCCTCGTCAGCGATCATCTTGCGGATACGTTCGCGGTCCTGCTCATTTTCGGCGTTGACCGCATCCTTCGTCAGCTTCTCGATTCGCTTCTTCGCAATCGCCCTGGCTGACGTGTTGGCGGCAATCTGTGGGCGCAGGCGATCCCGCTCCAGCTTCTCCCAATGGACCAGGGGCGAAGCCAGGGCACCAATCACCGCCGTCTTTCGGCTACCGCTGGGAAGCGCTGTCAGCGTCCAGAGGCTCAAGGGCTCGGTGTAGTCATCATCCTCGCCCCAGGGCGCAACCTCAAACCGGCGATGCAGGCAGGTGGCCAGGACAGATAGCGACACCATGACCGCCAGGGCAGGCGGGGTCTGTGTCGATTCAGCTACCGCGCTGGCCATGGCTCCCACCCAGGTCGGCAGCACGTCGACCGGGATATCCGGCACCAGCACCTTGCCAGGAAGGATTGGATCAGGCCAGTTCTCGCCAATATGGCGAACCTCTGAATTTGGCGTAGAGGTGCTTTCGTCGATAGGCCGATGCGCAGCGATCGCGGCGTTGATCGTCGCAGCCACCGCACCGCCACCCGCCACCCTGGCCAGGTCGTTGAAGTCCGAACGGTCAGACATGTGCGCTCCCTTCGAACTGGGGATGCACAACCACCGCCCCGACCGCCCTCGCCGCCTCCTTCGCCGCCGTCAGGCCAGGATTGCCCGGCGTCTCGGTGTCGTTGTCGGCAGCAATCACCAGGATCAGGCGGGGAAACTTCCGGCGTAGCGCCCTGGCGACTGGCTGCAGGTTGTTGGCATCAAAGGCGACCGCCGTCGCCTTGCCCGTTGCCTGGTAGATGGTTGCCCCGGTGGCGTAGCCCTCGCAGATGCAGAGCGCCCCGGCCGGCTTGCCGATAGCGTGATAGCACCCGCGCTTGCGGCCACCGGTCAGAAAGGTTTTGCGGCCATCCGAGCCGATGAACTGCAGGCTGTGCAAAACGCCGTCGACGTCGCGTAAGGGGACCACGAGCTGCTCGCGCAATAGCTTGATGCCGTAGGCCGGCACTGCCTTGCGCGCCAGGTAGGCATGACCGCTATCGGCCGGCTTCGCCTTCTCCCAGAGATCGAGGGCGCGCTTTCGTGCAGATGTCTGCACGGCTGCCTGCTCGGCATCCCGCGCCCGCTTCGCCGCCGCCATCCGCTCCGCCATTGCCTGGCGCTCGGCTGCACTCATGGTCTCCGCAGTCCCTGGCGCCCAGGTTTCGGACTGGCCGGTTTTCCAGCTGCCGAAAGCCCCGAAGGGCTTTTCGTCCAGGTGCAGCACGTACCAGCCATTGGTGGAGCCCGCCTTATCGCCTTCGACCCGATAGCGATGTAGGCAGCCATCTGCAGTTACCCCTGGCTTGTGCATCGCTAGGCCGGAACGCTCAAGCGCATGCAGGAACCCGTCGATATGAGCACTCATACAGCATCCACCCTTTCCTCAAGGGCAGCGATGTAATCGGTTACCGCGTCTTCATATTCAGATCTGGCCAGCCGGTACTCATCGAAAGCGCGCTCCAGACGCTGGCCCAGCATCCGCTGGCGAGCATCAGTTCGCGCTACCTGCATGCGCAAGCGATCAGCGCTCTTCGAGGATTGACGCTCAGACATGAGGCACCTCTAATGCGTCAATTGCAGCCTTGGCCATCTGTGCAAGAACCATCGCACCTTGGGCAGACCTTGACTCCTCGTCCTCCAGTAAACCGATTGCGGTGTCAAGAAGGGAAGAAGCCCAGATCAATGCGTCGGCCAAATCCACACCTGCCTGAACGACGAACAACTGATCTCCTTTTGCGTTGCACTGAAAAAACGGAATAGCGGCGGTTTTCATGCTTCACCCCGCTTCGTTTCCTCGGCCAGCAGCAGCTCGATCCGGGCAGCGGCCAGGTGGTCACTGGCGCGATGCTTGTCGTTCTCGGCGGCAATCAGCAATGCATCGGTGACGGATGCCCACAGTTCGGCTTGGCGTAGATCTTCGCGCAGCTGGTTGATTGTCGTTTCAGCCATGGCTGACCTCTCCACGAAACCGAACCAGTGCAGAGGTAAGCGCTTCTGCCATTTGCTCCAATGCTTCCGATTTATCGTGCAGCCCCCAAAGGAACCGATCCTGTACGTCATCGGCTAGCTCCCGAAAGCTTTCGCTGCCGTAGGTAACCACCAGCATGGCGCTCAGCTGGGAAAGGCCGATTTGCAGGGATTGGGATAGATCAGCAAGGGATTGGCGCTCGCCAGCGTCTAGCGCTTGTTGCTTAGTAGCCATGACGCCCCTCCTTGAATCCGAAGGCAACGCGATGGGCGAAGACCGGGCCGGCCACCAGGCGCAGGTGTGGTAGACGTCGAGGCGAAGGGAAAAACGGGAATTTCCCGGGGTCCGGGGCTTGAGGGTGTGGGCAGGCTTGCCCGATGCGATAAGGCGCATGGCATGTACTCCTGTGTTTGCGGTTTCAATCCCGCTACCCACTTCCAAATGGGTGGCAGGCGCGTACGGGGTTGGAAGACCGGAACACAGGGACCGGCAAGCCCGAAGGCTTCCCCGCACGGCCCGCCATTGACTCGGCAGTACATGCGATGGACATAAAAAATCCGCCATTGAGGCGGAGCGTCCGCCTGTGTTTTTCGGGCTTCCAAACCCGTTCCCCTCTGTTTCGGGGACGGAGGGAGATTGCCACGGTCGGCTGGACCGGTCAAGCGCCGTTTTCATGCGGCGGCCTGCTCGGACTTGTTCAGGGCGGCCAGCGCCTGGCGCACATCGCCGACACGCCAGCGGGTCTGCTGCGGGGACACCTTGATCGCCAGGGCGCCATACCGGCGCCAGACGGTGTTTTCCGAGCATCCGAAGACGCCGGAAACCACCTTTACGTCGATCAGGGCTGAATCGGGGAGGGAATCAAATGCCGCCAACGTGGGCGGGATGGTCTTCTGTGCCATGGCTTTTCCTTTGAAGGAACCCACGGCGCCGGGATGGTGCCGCTGGGTGCATGGCCCGACTATTTACAGCATATTTTGGCCGTTCAACCCAGTTGCAAATCCTGCAAATTTTTGAAAATTCACCCGAACCCTAGAACTACTCACCGACTTCGCTATGCGAGAAAGGCATCATTTTCTTTGCCTCGTAGTAGATTTCTTCGGCCTCGGAACCGCCAACCGGAGGAGACACTTCTCGCCCAACACGCTTGAACAGAGCTCGATTAACCGGAGTTCCAGGTTCAGCCCGAAGGATCTCCACCACCTTGTTCCAGATTGCAAATCGAATATTTCGCCGCTTGCGCAGGGCGTTCAGATGTTTGCCCTTAGGAAATGGACGACCAAAAACATCGTCCAATGATTTGGCATTACAGGCCAATATTTGCTGGTAGCCATGCCGAAATCCGGCTGCAACCCAATCAGGCATCTTGAGACCATGGCAACTGCAGCTGTATATGGCCTCCATCAACGCAAAGTCGTCGCCATCGTTGTAACGCTCTTCACGCCGTTCGTTGTCTCTCATGGCAACAAATTGCATGAGCGGACCTTCCGCGGGGTGACCGCCCTCTTCAACCCACCTCAATTGAGCCTGAAGCAGCTCTTGAATGTCCTCACCGGAAGGGACGTCAGCCATGTTCCACCCTCATGCAGCGCTTGAAATTGGGATAACTGCGGCGCCTTCCCGCATCTCGTCACACTGCCCCGCCCACCAGGTCATTAGCTTGCGCCGCTCCTCGAGGAAGTCACCCCGGTCATAAGCCAGGCGCACCGCGTCGCCGTGCTTGTGTGCCAGCTGCACCTCGACCACCTCCGGCCGGAACAGGCCCGAGCCATGGGCCATGGTTGAGAACGAGCTGCGGAAGCCATGCGCCGACTGCTCGCTCTGCGTGTCGTAGCCCAGGCGGCGTAGCGCGGCATTGATGGTGTTCTCGCTCATTGGCCGATCACGGCTCTGCAGACCGGGGAAGCAGAAGCGGCCGGCGCCGGTCAAGGGCTTCAAGTCCTCCAGGATCGCCGCCGCCTGGTCGGCCAGGGGCACAACATGCAGGCGGCGCGCCTTCATCTTGCCCAGGGGAATGCGGATCAGGCGGGAATCGAAATCAACCTCGGACCACTCCAGATTGCGGACCTCGCCAGGGCGCAGGCCGAACAGCGCCGACAGCCGGAACGCTGAGCAGGTGATCAGGCTGCCCTGATAGGCCCAGATATCCCGCAGCAGCTTGCCGAACTCGTCCGGATCGGTGATCGCCGCATAGTGCTTCTTGCGCTGCGGCGGGATGGCGCCGCGCAGGTCGGCCGATATGTCGCGCTCGCAGCGGCCGGTGCTGATGCCATAGCGGAACACCTGCCCGGCAGTCATGCGCAGGCGGTGGGCTGTATCGAGATACCCCTGATCCTTGACGCGCCGGATGATCGCCAGCAGCTCGGGGGCGGTGACCTCGGCAATCGGTCGGTTGCCGATCCAGGGAAAGGCATAGACCACGAAGATACGCAGATTTTTTTCCTGCGTGTGCTTGGTCCAGGTCGGTGAAAACTCCGCATGCCATTCGCGGGCCACAGCTTCAAAACTGTTCGCTGCCCTATGCGCTGCCGTCAGTTTGCTGACCTTGCGCTGCTCGCAGGGGTCAATGTCTTGCCTGATATGCTGACGTGCTTTATCGCGGGCCTTGCGGGCCTCTTCTAGCGAGACTTCAGGATAAGCCCCCAAAGCCAAGGTCTTGCGCTTTTCAGCAAAGCGGTAATCGAGCCGCCAGTATTTTCCACCCTTGATATCGACGAGCAAATACATGCCACCGCCATCAGTCAATTTATAGGGTTTTTCAGCCGGCTTGGCCTGCTTGATTGATACCGCTGTGAGCTTGTCGGTAGCCATTACGCCTCCTTGATACCGTCATTTTCACGTGTACCGTCACCCCTTTTACGACTACCGTCAAGTGTACCGCCAGAGTTGCGGCATTGGGATGGGGTTTGATGGTGTGAGATGCTACAAAGCAAAAACCCCGAAAGCCTTGGGCTATCGGGGTTTCTGGTGCCTCGTGGTGCTCGGTGAGGCTATGTTCTGGGGCGACTGATGGGGCTCGAACCCACGACAACCGGAATCACAATCCGGGACTCTACCAACTGAGCTACAGCCGCCGCTGAAGAAGGGCTGCATTCTAGACGCTTCTGCCACGGCTGTCTACAGACTTTTTACATTAACTAGAATAAAAATGCGGCCAATGCGACTTTCCTCTACCGTGATAGAATCGTCCGCTTTATTTTTCGGCCCTGTTGTCACAAGGAATTCTCATGGAAGCAACTACTGCACAAGCTAACGAACTCGAACGCCGCGTCGACCTTTCCATCGCCATCGCCGATGTCGAGAAGGAAATGGATCAGCGCCTGAAGCGCATGGGCAAGAATGTAAAGATGTCCGGCTTCCGTCCGGGCAAGGTCCCCTTCAGCATCGTCAAGCAGCAGTATGGCGACCAGGCTCGCCACGAAGTACTGTCCGAAGAGCTCGACCGCGTCTTCGGCGAAACCGTGACCGCCCAGAAAATGCGCGTTGCCGGCTATCCGCGCATCGAACCGAAGACCACGGAAAGCACCACCCACCTCGAGTTCTCCGCCATCTTCGAGGTGTATCCGGAATTCACGCCGGGCGACATGTCTGCCGCCGAAATCGAGCGCCCGGTATTGGAAGTGACCGCCGCTGAAATCGAAAAGACCCTCGACATCCTGCGCAAGCAACGCGTTTCCTATGCCGACGCCGACCGCGCCGCCGCCAAGGAAGATCGTGTCGTGATCGACTTCCTGGGCAAGAAGGATGGCGTCGCCTTCGCCGGTGGCCAGGCCACGGACTACCCGTTCGTTCTCGGCCAGGGCCAGATGCTGCCTGACTTCGAAAACGCCGTTGAAGGCTCCAAGGTTGGCGAAACCAAGACTTTCGACCTGACCTTCCCCGCCGACTACCACGCCAAGGATCTGGCCGGCCAGACGGTCCAGTTCGAAATCACCGTCAAGCAGGTTCAGGCGCCGGTTCTGCCGGAACTGGATTCGGCATTCGCCACCAGCATGGGCATCGCCGATGGCGACGTCACCAAAATGAAAGCCGAGATTGAGGCCAACCTGAAGCGCGAAGTGAAGCGCCGCATCGAAGCCAAGCTCAAGGACCAGGTCATGGAAGCCCTGATCAAGGCCAATCCGATCTCCGTCCCCGGCTCCCTGGTCGACATGGAAATCCAGCGCCTGATGCAGGCAGCCCGCCAGGACATGGAACAGCGCGGCATGAAGATCAAGGATTTCCCGATCCAGCCGGAGTGGTTTGCCGACCAGGCCAAACGCCGCGTGACCCTTGGTCTGATTCTTGCTGAAGTAGTCAAGACGGAAAAGCTTCAGGCAACGCCGGAACAAGTTCGCAGCATGGTCGAAGACACCGCTCAGAGCTACGAGCATCCGGAAGAAGTGATCCGCTGGTACTACGCCCAACCGCAACGTCTGGGCGAAGTTGAAGGTGTAGCGGTTGAGAACAATGTGGTCGAATGGGTCCTGGGCAAAGCCAAGGTCACCGACAAGGCTGCAGTTTTTGATGAGTTGATGGGTCAGAAGAACTAAGCTGAAGCATCGTCACAAAACTGACAAACGTCTGAAACGCAACATACAAGGGCTGACATGAATATCGACAACGCAAACAACTGGGATCCGCAGGCTTTGGGCCTCGTCCCGATGGTGGTAGAACAGAGCGGACGCGGTGAGCGCGCGTACGACATCTATTCGCGCCTGCTGAAAGAGCGGGTCATCTTTCTTGTCGGCCCGGTCAACGACGCCAGCGCCAACCTGGTCGTCGCCCAATTGCTCTTCCTTGAAGCGGAAAATCCGGACAAGGACATCTATTTCTATATCAATTCGCCGGGTGGCTCGGTGACGGCTGGCATGTCGATCTACGACACCATGCAGTTCATCAAACCGGACGTCTCGACGCTGTGCATCGGCCAGGCAGCCTCGATGGGCGCCTTCCTGTTGAACGCCGGCGCCAAGGGCAAGCGCTTTGCGCTGCCCAACTCGCGCGTGATGATTCACCAACCGCTGGGCGGCTTCCAGGGCCAAGCCTCGGATATCGCCATCCATGCCAAGGAAATCCTGTCGATTCGCGACCGCCTGAACCGCATCATGGCGGAACATAGCGGCCAACCGCTCGAGCGTATCGAAAAGGATACCGATCGCGACAATTTCCTCTCAGCTGCCGAAGCAGCCGAGTACGGTTTGATCGACAAGGTGCTGACCCGCCGCGAAGCGGCTTAACCAAGGAGATTCAGATGTCTAAAGGCGGCCAGGAAAAACTGCTCTACTGCTCCTTCTGCGGAAAAAGCCAGCATGAAGTGAAAAAGCTCATCGCCGGTCCGTCGGTGTTCATCTGTGACGAGTGCATTGCACTCTGCAACGACATCATCCGCGACGAGTTGCCCGAAGAAGCTGCGAAGGCCGGTCGCTCGGACCTGCCGACGCCGCGTGAAATCTGCTCGATTCTCGACCAGTACGTTATCGGCCAGGAAGTTGCGAAGCGCATCCTTGCCGTGGCGGTATACAACCATTACAAGCGCCTGCGCCACACCGCCAAGAATACCGGCGACGTGGAACTGGCCAAGAGCAACATCCTGCTCGTCGGCCCGACCGGCTCGGGCAAGACGCTGCTCGCCCAGACCCTGGCCCGCCTGCTCAATGTGCCGTTCGTGATGGCCGATGCCACGACCCTGACCGAAGCAGGCTATGTCGGCGAGGACGTCGAAAACATCATCCAGAAGCTGCTGCAGAAATGCGACTACGATATCGAGAAGGCTCAGCACGGCATCGTCTATATCGATGAAATCGACAAGATTTCGCGCAAATCGGACAATCCTTCGATCACCCGTGATGTCTCCGGCGAAGGCGTGCAACAAGCCCTGCTCAAGCTGATCGAAGGTACCGTTGCGTCGATCCCGCCGCAAGGTGGCCGCAAGCATCCGAACCAGGACTTCGTCCAGGTCGACACCACCAACATCCTGTTCATTTGCGGTGGTGCCTTTGCCGGACTGGAAAAGGTCATCCGCAACCGCTCCGAAAAGGGCGGCATCGGCTTCGGCGCCGAGGTCAAGAGCAAGGACGACGGCAAGGAAGTCGGCAAGATTCTGCAGGATGTCGAGCCGGAAGATCTGATCAAGTTCGGCCTGATTCCCGAACTGATCGGCCGCCTGCCGGTCGTCGCCACCCTCAAGGAACTCGAGGAACCGGCCCTGGTCCAGATTCTGACCGAACCGAAGAACGCGCTGATCAAGCAGTACCAGAAGCTGTTCAGCATGGAAGACGTTGAACTCGAAGTCCGCGCCGGCGCCCTTTCGGCCATCGCCAAGAAAGCCCTGGAACGCAAGACCGGGGCACGCGGCCTGCGCTCTATCCTCGAACACGTCCTGCTCGATACGATGTATGAACTCCCCGGCATGGAAAATGTCGAAAAAGTCGTCATCGATGAGAACATGATCACCGGCGACACCCCGCCGCTGCTCATTTACGCCGATCAGCCAAAGGTTTCCGGCTCGAACTGAGCCGGGACTTGAATTGCGGTTTCCCGCCCCCACTTAGGGGGCACATACCTATTTCAAAGGCTTCGTAATGTCGAACCCCAACACGCTCCCGGAAACCGTCGAACTGCCGCTGCTGCCATTGCGCGATGTCGTCGTTTTCCCGCATATGGTCATTCCGCTGTTTGTTGGCCGCCCGAAATCCATCAAGGCCCTGGAAATGGCCATGGAAGCGGGAAAAAATATCCTGCTGGTGGCACAAAAGTCGGCCGCCAAGGACGAACCGGAACCTGAAGACCTCTATCGGATCGGCTGCCTGGCCAATATCCTGCAAATGCTCAAGTTGCCCGACGGCACCGTCAAGGTGTTGGTTGAAGGCACGCAGCGCGCCCGCGTCGAATCGATCGAAGTCCAGTCTTCGGTCTTCATGGCCACTGCCGTGGCCCTGCCGCAGGCCGCTATCGAAGATCACGAAATCGAAGCCATGCGGCGCGCCGTTGTCGCCCAATTCGATCAGTTCGTCAAACTGAACAAGAAGATTCCGCCCGAGGTCCTCTCCTCGATTGCCGGCATCGAGGATGCGGGCCGCCTGGCCGACACCATCGCTGCCCATCTGCCGCTCAAGCTCGAGCAGAAGCAGGAAGTGCTGGAGATGGAAAGCATCCGCGACCGCATCGATCGCCTGCTCTCCCAACTTGAATCGGAAATCGACATCCTGCAGGTCGAAAAGCGCATCCGTGGCCGCGTCAAACGCCAGATGGAAAAGAGCCAGCGCGAGTACTACCTGAACGAGCAGGTCAAGGCGATCCAGAAGGAACTTGGTGAAGGCGAAGAAGGTGCCGACCTCGAGGAACTGGACAAGAAGATCAAGGCCGCCGGCATGAGCAAGGAAGGCCTAGCCAAGGCGCAGGGCGAGCTGAAGAAGCTGCGCCTGATGTCGCCGATGTCGGCCGAAGCCACCGTTGTGCGCAATTTCATCGAAACCTTGATCGGCCTGCCCTGGCGCAAGAAAACCCGCATCAGCAAGGATCTGCGCGAAGCCGAAAAAGTGCTAGATGCCGACCACTTCGGCCTCGACAAGGTCAAGGAACGGATCGTCGAATACCTCGCCGTGCAACAACGCGTAGACAAGGTCAAGGCGCCGATCCTCTGCCTGGTCGGCCCTCCCGGGGTCGGCAAGACCTCGCTTGGCCAGTCGATCGCCAAGGCGACCAATCGCAAGTTCGTGCGCATGGCGCTCGGCGGCGTCCGTGACGAAGCCGAAATCCGTGGTCATCGCCGGACCTACATCGGCTCGATGCCAGGCAAGATCCTGACCAGCCTGAGCAAAGTCGGCGTGCGCAATCCCCTCTTCCTGCTCGACGAAGTCGACAAACTCGGCCAGGATTTCCGCGGCGACCCGTCGTCCGCCCTGCTTGAAGTGCTCGACCCGGAACAGAACAACACCTTCCAGGATCATTACGTCGAAGTCGATTTTGACCTATCCGACGTCATGTTCGTCGCCACCGCCAATACGCTGAACATCCCGGCACCGCTGCTCGACCGCATGGAAGTCATTCGTCTCTCCGGCTACACCGAAGACGAGAAGGTGAATATTGCGATGCGTTATCTGCTGCCCAAGCAGATGAAGAACAACGGCGTCAAGAAGACCGAACTGACGGTTGCCGACAGCGCCATTCGCGACATCGTCCGCTATTACACGCGTGAAGCCGGTGTTCGTGCCCTTGAGCGCGAAATCTCGAAAATCTGCCGCAAGGTCGTCAAGACCCTGGTGCTGAAGAAGCGCGACTCGAAAATCCTGGTCAACGCCAAGAATCTCGACAAGTTCCTCGGCGTCCAACGCTACAGCTTCGGCATGGCAGAAAAGGAAAACCAGATCGGCCAAGTCACCGGCCTGGCGTGGACCGAGGTCGGCGGCGAACTGCTTACCATCGAGTGCGCCAATATGCCGGGCAAGGGCAATATCCTGCGTACGGGCTCGCTCGGCGACGTCATGAAGGAATCCGTCGAAGCGGCACGTTCCGTTGTGCGCGCCCGCTCCCGCCGTCTGGGCATCAAGGATGAAGCCTTCGAGAAGACCGATATCCATATCCACGTCCCGGAAGGCGCAACCCCCAAGGACGGACCGTCAGCAGGCATCGCCATGACCACCGCCCTGGTCTCTTCCTACACGGGCATTCCGGTTCGCTGCGACGTCTGCATGACCGGCGAGATCACGCTACGCGGTGAAGTACTGGCGATCGGTGGCCTGAAGGAGAAACTGCTGGCTGCAGTTCGCGGCGGCTTGAAGACCGCTCTGATCCCTCAGGAAAACGTCAAGGACCTGACCGATATCCCTGACAACATCAAGAACAAGATCGAAATCGTTCCAGTGAAATGGATCGATCAAGTGCTTGAACGCGCCCTGGAGCGCGCACCTGAAGGTCTCCCGGAGATTTCGGAAGCCGACGCCAGTGTCGCTACGACAACCGAACCTGCCTCGACAACGACTTTGCTTACCCATTGATTTGAAAGGAAAGGCAAGACGGTAGCCCACGCCGTCTTGTCTCCCCTTGCTCCTGCCCCTGTCCTGCCGGCCAAAATCCGCTTGACACAAGGATTTCGGCAGAGATATAAATCCGTCCTCACAAAAATTTGCTGTTTTATTTCATCCATATCGGGGACCCGTAAATGAACAAAACTGAACTGATCGATCAGATCGCTGCATCCGCTGAAATTTCCAAGGCAGCGGCTGCCCGCGCCCTCGACGCCACCGTCGCCGCTGTCAAGGATGCCCTCAAGGCCGGTGACACCGTCAGCCTGATCGGTTTCGGTACCTTCTACGTTGGTGAGCGCGCTGCTCGTACCGGTCGCAATCCGCGCACCGGCAAGACCCTGGAAATCAAGGCCGCCAAGTCGCCGAAGTTCCGCGCTGGCAAGGGCTTGAAAGACGCCATCAACTAATGTGTTATCGGGTGCTTAGCTCAGTTGGTAGAGCGTCGCCCTTACAAGGCGAATGTCGGCGGTTCGACCCCGTCAGCACCCACCAGATTCCTGCTCAAGGAAAAGCAACCCCGCTCCTGTAGCGGGGTTTTTTTTGGAAATCAGACATGACCCACGACACCGCTTCGGCAAACGACGACAAGATTGGCGCTGCCCTTCGCAATCAGCGTTTCCAGATGCTCGAAGATATCGCCAAGGAGCTGGCAGGTGACGTCGTATTTCCCACCTACTTCGATGCTGTGTTGCGCCTGCGCAAGGCATTGCAAGATCCCAACCATTCGCTGGCCGCAATCAGCGCTGCCATATCCGTCGAACCGCTGATCAGCGCCAAACTGTTGCATCTGGCCAATTCCGTTGCCTACAATCCCGCCGGCAATCAGGTCGTCGATCTGCAATCGGCGATTGCTCGCCTCGGCATCAATGTCGTACGCAGCACCGCGCTTTCCATCGTCATGGCCCAACTCCTTCGCGCCAAGGGAATGGCGGCTTTTGCCGACCTCACTCATCGACTGTGGGACCATTCCTTGATGACGGCTGCCGCAGCACGCGTCATTGCCCGCCAGATTCCCCGCATCAACCCTGAAGAAGCCATGCTTGCCGGACTAATCCATGACCTGGGGGCCTTTTACATGCTCTATCGGGCGACCCAGTACGAGGAATTACGCCAGCGCCCCGATACGGTGAAATACCTGATCATCCAATGGCACGAAAGCATAGGCGTATCGCTGCTCAATGCACTGGGCCTGCCCGAGGAAATCATTGGCGCCATGGAAGACCATGACCGGATGCGCCAGACTCCCAGCCCGATACGCAATCTCGCCGAGGTCATCTACGTCGCCAACATGCTGTCTGGCGGACATTTCGAATGGACAATGCAGGACATGCCAACGCCGAACGAAGAATTGGAACAGTTGTTCGCTCTCTACGGCGACCTGAAACCGGAGATCGAAGCCCAGGTTGCAGAAATGCAGGCCTGCTTCGCCTGAACTCAGCCTTTGCGCCCGTGCCCGGTCTTGATCTGGGTCGAAGCCAGAATGCCGCGCAGAATGTTGACCTCATCCCGCTCCAGACGACTACGACCAAACAGTCGACGCAATTTGGGTAACAAACGTCCAGGCTGTTCGGGATTGAAGAACCCGGTTTCCGTCATCACCGCTTCCAGATGCGCGTACAGACCTTCGACTTCCTCATGGCTGGCGGCGGGAGCGACGAATGCCGTCACTCCCTGACTGGCGACCGGCGGCTTACCCGAGAACGCCGTCATCCGGCACTCGTAGCACAAGACCTGCACGGCCGCGCCCAGATTCAATGAACTGAAGTCAGGATTGGTCGGAATCGTCACCGCCGCCTGACAATGGAAGATTTCTTCATTGCTCAGCCCCATCGTCTCGTTGCCAAAAACCAGTGCCACCTCGCCCTGTTCTGCTTCTGCCAGCAGACGGCCAACGCTTTCGCGGGGTTGCCCGATCTCCGGACCGAGGTCACGTTGTCGGGCCGACAAGGCCATCGCGAATCGGCTTCCTGCCAAGGCTTCGGACAAGGTCCCGGTCACCGTTGCCTGTTGCAGTAGATCGACCGCACCGGTTGCACGGGTATCGGCCTCAGGATCGGGAAACTGCTTGGGCGCCACCAGGTAGAGCCGTGACAACCCCATTGTCTTCATCGCACGAGCCGCCGCGCCGATATTGCCCGGATGGCTGGGACGACAAAGCACAACTCGGATACGAGAAAGCAGGAGTTCGGGGTTCATAGTGTAAAATCCGGTCTTTAAATATAAATCGGGTGGCCTTGGCCACCCGTTAGCTCTTTAAGCCCATGCATCCAGCCCTGAATATCGCCATCAAGGCGGCGCGCCGCGCCGGCCAGATCATCAACCGCGCTTCGAACGACCTCGATCAAATCAAGGTCGCCAGCAAGCAACCGAACGATTTCGTCACCGAGGTCGACAAGGCTGCCGAAGCCGCCATCATCGAAACGCTGCAGGAAGCCTATCCGAGCTACGGCATTCTAGCAGAGGAGTCCGGGCAGACTGCCGGCCAGGGCGATAGTGAGTTCCAGTGGATCATCGATCCGCTCGACGGCACCACCAATTTCATTCACGGACTGCCGCAGTACGCCGTGTCGATCGCTCTGGCCAAGGGTGGCGTGGTCGATCAGGCGGTCATTTTCGACCCCAATCGCAATGAACTGTTCACGGCCAGCAAGGGTGGCGGCGCCTTCCTCAACGAACGCCGCATTCGTGTTTCGAAGCGCCTGAAGCTGCAGGGTGCGCTCCTGGGCACGGGCTTCCCGTACCGCATGTTCGATCAGATCGACACCTACCTGGCGATTTTCAAGGAATTGGCGCAAAAAACCGCCGGCATGCGTCGCCCGGGTGCCGCCTCGCTCGATCTCGCTTACGTCGCCTGCGGCCGTTACGACGGCTTCTGGGAGTTCGGCCTCGCCCCGTGGGATATGGCCGCCGGTGCTTTGCTCGTATCCGAAGCAGGCGGACTGGTCAGCGACATGCGTGGCGAAGCCAACTATCTGGAGACCGGCAACCTGATCGCGGGCACCCCGAAGGTCTTCGCACCGCTGCTCAACCTGGTCCAGGAAAAGCTACCGGACAACTTCCGCGGCTGATCCGCAACGATCACTCGAGAAAAGCGCCTGCGGGCGCTTTTTTATTCTGCCGTTCCACCTTGCTGGCTTTGTTTCGGCGTCAGCAAATATACTTTATGCTCGACACGGACCTGCCCCCCGGTAGCGGAGTCGGGGTCAGCCTCGAAGAAGCTTTCGACATGCGCCAGATCCATATCGAAGTGCTCGCGGTAAAGCGTGCTGACTTCCTCGGCTGCGGCGAATTCCTGATCCAGCGACTCCCCCTCCTCCGGCTCCTCGGTGGTCAGCAACATGATCTTGCAGGCAGCCGGCACGATACGGCGCA
The DNA here is from genome assembly GCA_003583745.1 of Rhodocyclales bacterium GT-UBC. Lineage (GTDB taxonomy): Bacteria > Pseudomonadota > Gammaproteobacteria > Burkholderiales > Rhodocyclaceae > Azonexus. The sequence continues at coordinate 58,988 of QXPY01000015.1, forward strand.
AATGTCCCAGGTAGGCGGCTCGAATGTCTGTTGCCAGCGCGGTCAGCGAAGCACGGTCAAACACCGCTGCAATGTCGCCAAGATTCGCAGCCGACAACTCGAAAAAATCGCCGCACAAAATAGAGATACGCCCGTTTTCCCAGCAGGTGAAGCGTCCCATCGGGCGCCGCGATGCCTGCATCCTGTTTTCCTTGAAAAAAGCACGCACGGCCAACGGACTCAGTTCGACACCGATAACACGGTATCCTTGGGCGGCCAACCAAACTATGTCGAGACTCTTGCCGCAAAGCGGAACAAAGATGGCCGACTCTGCCGGCAAAGCCAGTCTTTCCCAAAAGCGGACCAAGTGCGGATTAACCACCTTCTGATGAAAATCCAGCTTCCGGTCGCGCCACGACTGTTGCCATAACTCGTTATCTCGGCCGCTCATGCTACCCTCGCCTTCGTTGTAAATTGACGTCAGGAAATATTCCGATCGAAAAACACAACGCTTCGCGAGAAGAGGCATGTCAGCCGAAAAGAGGCTCAACATCGAAGCGGAAGTTCGCCCCGAATGCGCTCAGCCTAACACTGAATGCCCCCAGGCAAGTTATCGGCATGATTTGTCGCATTCTCGACAAACAGCCGACACGCCAATAGCCCAACCAGGCAAATCGGATATAAATCAATAGTTTATTGCTTGGCACCATCCTTGCTGATATCCAGCCGAGGAGAATGCCATGACCCATCAGCCTTTCGTCACCATCAACGACACCACCCTGCGCGACGGCGAACAGTCGGCTGGCGTGGCGTTCTCGCTGGACGAAAAACTGAACATCGCTCGCCTGCTCGCCCAGATCGGCGTCCCCGAGTTGGAAGTCGGCATTCCCGCCATGGGCGAAGAGGAGCGCGACTCGGTACGCGCCGTCGCCGAACTGAAGCTGGCACCGCGCCTGATGGTCTGGAGCCGCATGCACCCGGCCGACATCGCGGCCTGTGCCGACCTTGGCGCCCATCTGATCGACATCTCGGTTCCCGCTTCCGACCAGCATCTGGCCTACAAGCTGAAACAGGATCGCGCCTGGCTGCTGCGCGAACTCCCCAAATTCATCGGCGCGGCACTCAGCCTGGGGCTGGAGGTCGGCCTCGGTTGCGAAGACGCCTCCCGCGCCGACATGAGCTTTCTCTGCGCCCTGGCCGAAACCGCCGAGCGTGCCGGTGCCCGCCGCCTGCGCTTTGCCGACACACTGGGCATCCTCGAACCGTTCGGCACCTTCGAGCGGATCAGCACCTTGCGCCGTAACACCGGCCTGGAAATCGAGATGCACGCTCACGACGATCTCGGCCTGGCCACTGCCAACACCCTGGCCGCTTGCAAGGCCGGCGCCACCCACGTAAACACGACGGTCAACGGCCTCGGCGAACGGGCCGGCAATGCGCCGCTGGAAGAAGTCGTGCTCGGGCTGAAAAAGCTGCACGGTATCGCCACCGGCATCGACCTGAAGGGCTTCCCGGCCCTCTCCAGCCAGGTAGCGACGGCATCCGGCCGGGCCGTACCGTGGCAGAAAAGCGTCGTCGGCGCCGGTGCCTTCACCCACGAAGCCGGCATCCATGTCGATGGCCTGCTCAAGCACCCCGACAACTATCAGGGTTTCGATCCGCAAGAGGTCGGTCAGTCGCACCGTATCGTCCTCGGCAAACACTCCGGCTCGCGCGCCGTCCAGGTGGTCTATGCCCAACTCGGCCAGACCGTGACCGACAGCGAAGCCCAGGCCTTGCTGCCGCGGGTACGCAATTTCGTCGCCGAACACAAGCACCCGCCCGAAGCCCCCGATCTGGGCAAGCTTTTGGCCTCCGTCCGGAGCAACCTCCATGTCTGAAGCGATCACCATGACAGCAACTGCCATTGCCGAACCCGGCCTGTGGGCGACCCTCAAGGAGGACCTCGCCTGTGTCTTCCAGCGCGACCCGGCAGCCCGCTCGACCTTCGAGGTGCTCACCACCTACCCCGGCGTCCATGCCGTACTCACCCATCGTCTGTCGCATCGCCTGTGGCAGTCCGGCTGGCGCTTCCCGGCCCGCTTCCTGTCCTTTCTCGGACGGACGCTGACCAATGTAGACATCCATCCCGGCGCCACTATCGGCCGTCGCTTCTTCATCGACCATGGCGCCTGCGTCGTGATCGGCGAAACGGCAGAAATCGGCAACGACGTGACGCTTTATCATGGCGTCACCCTGGGCGGCACGTCATGGAACAAGGGCAAGCGTCATCCGACCTTGTCCGACGGCGTCGTCGTCGGGGCCGGCGCCAAGATCCTCGGCCCCATCATCGTCGGCGAGCGCGTCCGGGTGGGGGCCAATTCGGTGGTCGTCAAGGACGTTCCGGCCGACCGGACGGTGGTCGGCGTACCGGGGCGCATCGTCGATACCCGGGCCGGCAGCCTGCGCCCGGAGAATGGCATCAGCCTCGATCACAACTTGCTCCCCGACCCGGTCGCCAAATCGATTGCCTGCCTGATCGAGCGAATCGAAAGCCTGGAAAAGGAACTGGCCATCCTGCGCCAGGAGCCGCCGCCGGCCGACCATAGCGGTCAATGTCAAACCTGCTCGGCCGGAGACTTGTGCTGCGAGCACGAGTCCATGCACTGAAAGCGACCATGGATCTGCTCGACTTCTCCGATTGCAAGCTCTATTTCGAAGAGCCCCTGCCCGCCGAGGCAGAACGCCTCATTGCCCAGGCTTCGAGCGAATACGGCGAAACCTCGGCCGAGTATTCCTTGTTGCGCGCCCACCTGCTCGCTCCGGAGAACCTCACCGTGCTGGTAGGCCTCTACCGCTACTATTTCTACCAGCATCGCCTGGACGATGCGCTGGTTGTCGCCGAGCGCGCCATGCAGCTCTCCGGCCGTCACCTCGGTCTGCCCAGCGACTGGAGCCGAATCGACGAGGCGCAGCTGGGCCAGGCTGCCGCCAATTCGTTCGGCTTGCTGCGCTTCTACCTGCTCGCCCTCAAGGCGGCCAGCGTCGTGCTGCTTCGCCTTGGCCAGATTCCCGCCTCGCGCGCCCGCCTGAGCAAACTGGCCAGCCTGGACAGCCGCGACCAACTGGGTGCGGGCAAATTGCTGGAAGTGGTCGACGAGTTCCAGAGCCCGTCGACCGAAGAATCCGAATCCCTTTCCGAACTTACCCTTGTTGCAGCCTGAGGAGCCCACCATGGACGATACCCTGACCCTTGCCGAAGCCATGGAAGACCTGGTTTCTGCCGAAGATTTCCTGGACTACTTCGAAGTCCCTTACGAAGCCAGCGTGGTGCATGTCAACCGCCTGCACATCCTGCAGCGTTTTCATGACTACCTGGCCAAACAGGCTCCCAACCTGCCCCCGGAAGAAAGCCAGCAACGCGGCATCTACCGCCTCTGGCTGGAACGCGCCTATAAGGACTTCGTCACCTCCGACTCACTCACCGAGAAGGTCTTCGCCGTCTTCCAGAACGTTGCCAAGCCGGATGGCGGGATGAGTTCCTTCGTTTCCATCGACAAGGTATTCCGCCAATGATGAACGCCCAATGGGATTACGGTGAGGCAGTCCGCCTCACCCGCAATGTCCGCAACGATGGCACCTACCCTGGCCTCGATCCCGGGGCTCCGCTGGTGCGCCGAGGCAGCATCGGCTATGTGGTCGACGTCGGCACCTTCCTGCAGGACCAGATCATCTACTCGGTCAACTTCATCGAGGAAGGCAAGATTGTCGGCTGCCGCGAGGAAGAGCTGATTGGCGCCGACGAAGCCTGGACACCATCACGCTTCGAGTTCCGCGACAAGGTTCGCTCAACCAAAGCGCTTTCGGTTGGCGGCGAGGTACTGGTCGAACTCGGTGCCAGCGGCGAAGTCATCAAGGTCATCCGCGATGCCCCAGGCGGGGTCGCCTATCACATCCACTTCGACAGTCTGCGCGGACGCGTCCTGCAGATTCCCGAGGATGCGCTGGCCGCGGCGGAAGGCAACGACGAGGCAGACGTAAAGGAGTAAGCATGCAGCTCGGCTATCTCGAACTGAAGCTTTCCTGGGAACTCTTCCAGAAAGCACCGGAAACCCTGTCCGATCCTGAACGCAATCGCCTGCAGGAAGTGGCCAACAAGCAGAGCCGGATCGAGCAATGCATCCTGGCCAGCGCCGATGCCGCCAACGTCGTCGTCCCGGACACCACGCTGGCGGCGCGCAGTGCCGAGATCCGCAAACGCTACCCGAGCGAGGAAGAATATTTTCTGGATCTGGAGAAGAACGGCCTGAACGAAGCAGAACTGGCCGAGGCCGTCGAGCGCGACCTGCGCGTCGAAGCCGTACTCGAAAAGGTCGCTGCCAGCGCCGTCCCGGTCAGCGCCGTCGATGCCGAGATCTACTATCGCCTGCACCAGGAAGCCTTCGACCGGCCGGAGGCCCGCCGCCTGCGGCACATCCTGATCACCTTCAACAACGAGAAGGAAAAGGTCAAGGCCCGGCAACAGCTCGAAGCCCTGCGCTTTTCACTGAAAACGCCGAAGCATTTCGCCGATGCCGCCCTGCGTCACTCGCAGTGCCCGACTGCCATGGAAGGCGGGCAGCTGGGCGTGGTCAAGCGGGCCCAGCTCTATGCAGAACTCGAACCGGCCGCCTTCGCCCTGGCTGAAGACGAGATCACGCCGGTCCTCGAATCGCCGATCGGCCTGCACATCCTGCGCTGCGACGAGATTTTCCCGAGCGGCATGATGCCCTTTGCGGAGGTCGAAGCGAAAATCATCGAGCGCCTGACCGAAAAGCGCCGCCGCGAAAAGCAGCGCGACTGGATCAAGGATCGCCTCAACCCACCGGGCAAGTAAGCCCGAAAGGAACGCCGCAACGACAAACGCCTCGGATCGAGGCGTTTTTCTTTGCCAAGGTGTCCTGACAGTAGTTTTCGCCAAGCGGCAAATCTCAAGAGCATGCTGTCAGCGCCTCTTGCCCAACGCACTAATCGACTCGCACTGGACAAAAAAGAGCCCCGGAATCGCTTCCGGGGCTAACCGAGGTTACTGCAGAGAGAGATGGGTTTGCCTTCAGGCGTAGGTCGGGGCGAAGGCGGCTTCCGGGCTGGCGGCCGGCCCCTTGTCCGTCCAGTAGGGCGAAAGCTTGCGCAACTGGGCGATGATCGGTGGCACGGCCTCGATCACCCGATCCACCTCAGCCTCCGTGTTGTACCGGGAGAGCGAGAAGCGGATCGTGCCGTGCGCGGCGGTGTAAGGAATCCCCATGGCGCGCATCACATGCGACGGTTCGAGCGAGCCGGAGGTACAGGCCGAACCCGAACTGCCGGCAATCCCCATCTTGTTGAGCAGGAGCAGGATGGCTTCGCCTTCGATGTATTCGAAAGCGATGTTGCAGGTGTTGGGCAGGCGATTCGACACGTCACCGGTCGGGAAGCAATGCGTGATCTGCGAGAGCAAGCCCTTTTCCAGCCGGTCGCGCAGCGCCTTGACCGTGGTGTTTTCCTCGGCCATGTGCTGCATGGCCAACTCGCAGGCGACGCCGAGACCGACGATGGAAGCAGAGTTTTCGGTGCCGGCACGACGGCCGCGTTCCTGGTGACCGCCGCGCAACAGCGGACGGAAACGGCAACCGCGGCGCAGGTAGAGCACGCCGATCCCCTTCGGGGCGTGCAGCTTGTGGCCGGACAACGACAGCATGTCGATCTTGGTGTTTTTCAGGTCGATGGGAATTTTGCCGACGGCCTGCACCGCATCGGTATGGAACATGATGCCCTTGGCCGAGGCAAGTTCGGCCATCTGCTCGACCGGGAAAATCGTCCCTGTCTCATTGTTGGCCCACATCACCGAAACGATGGCCACCCGGTCGTTGAGCAGCGACTTGTACTCGTCGATGTCGATCCGGCCCTTCTTGTCCACCTTCAGTTTGTGAACGATGTAGCCCTCCTTTTCCAGCCAGTCGCACAGCGTCAGGATGGCCGGATGCTCGACCACGGTGGTGATCACCGTGTTGCGTTCCGGTTGCGCCTTGAGCGCCGAGAGAATGGCCGTCGAGTCGGACTCGGTGCCGCAGGAGGTGAAGATGATTTCCGAGTCGTGCTCGGCGCCGAGCAGCGCCTGCACCTGGCCCCGGGCCTTCTTCAGCGCCTTGCCGACTTCGCTGCCGAAGGCATGAATCGACGAGGCGTTGCCGAAATGTTCGGTGAAGAACGGAAGCATGGCTTCCACCACCGCCGGGTCGCAGCGCGTAGTGGCATTGTTGTCCAGATAGATCGGTTCCATGGCGCTGTCCTTTATTTTCTCTGTCGGGGTTGGGGGGACTTAGGCTTCGACCGGCATGTGCGACGACGGCAGCACCTGCACCAGTTCGCCGAGTGCTTCGATCATCTTCTGCTGGATCCCGCCGAGGGTGGCCGCTTCCATCATGCAACCGGAGCAGGCGCCCTTCAGATGCACATAGATCTTCTTGCCCTGAACGTCGGCCAGTTCGACGTCGCCATGGTCGCGCTGCAGCATCGGACGCACCGACTCCAGCACTTCTTCGATCTTCTTGATCTTCTCGACGATCGACAGCTTCTTGGCTGGCGGCTTCGGCGCTTCCGGCGTCGCCGGGCAAGCAGCCGGCGGCGAGGTTTCACCCATGCCAGGGCGGGAAGCCTTGACCTTGGCGAGAATCTCTTCGATCCCTTCGTGGCAGGAGGCGCAACCGCCACCGGCCTTGGTGTAGAAGGTCACTTCCTCGACCGTGTTCAGGTTGTTGGCGGTGACCACGTCCTCGATCATCACGGCATCGATGGCGAAGCACTTGCAAATCAGAGCGCCTTCTTCGTGGTCGTCGGACCAGACTTCGCCGCGGTAGTTGGCGATGGCGGCCTGCAGGGCTTCGCGGCCCATGACCGAGCAGTGCATCTTTTCCGGCGGCAGGCCGTCGAGAAAGTCGGCGATGTCCTGGTTGGAGATTTTCAGGGCTTCGTCGAGCGTCTTGCCCTTGACCATTTCGGTCAAGGCCGAGGACGAGGCAATGGCGGAACCGCAGCCGAAGGTCTGGAAATGCGCATCGAGAATGATGTCGGTTTCCGGTTCGACCTTGAGCATCAGGCGCAGCGCGTCGCCGCACTGGATCGAGCCGACGTCGCCGATACCGTTGGCATCTTCCAGCGGGCCGGAGTTACGCGGTTGGAAAAAGTGTTCGCGAACCTTGTCAGAGTATTCCCACATGTTTTCTGCTCCTTAAACCGAGAACGAAGAACCGCAGGAACACTGCGAGCTGGCGTTGGGATTGTCGAACTTGAAGCCGGTGTGGGTCAGCGTATCGACGAAATCGACCGTCACGTTGTCGATCATCGGGAAGGTCATGGAATCGACCAGCAGCTTGATGCCCTCGACTTCCATCTCCCAGTCATCCTCGGCCTTCTCGTTTTCCAGCTTCATGCCGTACTGCAGGCCGGAACAACCGCCACCAGAGATGGTGAGGCGCAAGCCGATGACCGGCGTTTCGGAACCACGAATGAAGCGTTGAACAGCTTTGATGGCAGCAGGTGTCAGATTGATCATGGTGATTCTCCCAGAGTAGATGGGCTAATCATTGCAAGCCCTGTGCCATGCGGAGAGACGCCACTAAGCGACTGAATACATTGAATTGTTGCAGCGCAACTGCTTGTCGCCTTTGCGACAATCACCCCAACACATGTTCGTAAGCGCGCCGTAGCAGATGGCGCTCGACATCGGTCAGATGACGGGATTCGGTAATGGCGATGAATCGGCTATGGGTCCGCTCCGCCGCGGAAAACGGTGGCTCGATGCCGGTAAATGCGGCGAGCAGCACCGGCACGTCGCCCTCCGGGGTATCGACCCAGGCCCCGAAGTCAGCAACCGGCTCAATGGCGCCCTCGGGCAGGCCGAGATGGATCTCTGCCTCGCGCACGATGGGGATGGGATGAAACTGGATCGTCGGCGAATAATCTTCGTCACGGATCGCCGACAAGGTCGGCAAGGGGGTGAAGGCGACCACCCCGGCGCTCAGGCAAAGGAAACGCACCCGGCCGCTGGTGCCGTGCTTGTGCAGCAGGATCAGGCGAGGCGTCAGGCTCATCGCTATTTCAGGAACTCGGCGAGCACGGCTTCGCCCCCCAGCTTGGGCGGACGCCCCCAGATTTGCACCGAATCGACGTAGCTATCCGGCTTTTCGGGATGCGGCAGCAAGACCTGGTATTCGGCGAAAACCCGACCATCGGGGAAAAAGGTTGCCTTGCCGAAACGCGCCTTGCCACGCCAGTAGGCGACGACACTGATCTCCTGAGAAAAGGGATCGGTCACCTCTTCGAAACTGGCCTCGGACCAAACCGGTTCGTCGCCGATCGACAGGCCGAGCTTCTCCACCTGGCTGCGCAGTGCAGCGCAGACAGCATCACCGACCAGCGGTTCGGGAATACGTGCAGTCATTTCTTGCTCCGTCGGACCGGCCCGACTTGGGGACGCGCGTCCGCCGCCTCCCTTTGCGCGGGAAGCGGCCACACGCCGGAAAACAAGGCCGGAATCAGGCTGGCGAATAGGTGTAGCAATCCTTCGGACACACCCGGCCACAGGAGCCGCAACCGATGCAATCCATCGGATTGGCCAGCGACATCACCATCATGTTGTCGTCTTCATCATCGTCGTCATCGATTTCGCGCTCGACCAGGTCGAGCACGTTGCGCGGACAGACCTTGTAGCAGCGGCCGCAGCCGATGCATTTCGACTGGTCGAGATTTGTCGCGAATTGCGGCGTCCATTCGGCGCCGCCACGGGTGAGTCCGGTGATCATGCAGGTTGTCCTTTCTGGGCTGCCGCAAGGCGGGCGTTGGCATCGGCCCACGCCTTGCAGGCATCAAAAGTGGATTGGGAAAGTGTAGGAATCTCCTGGTAGGCCGCCGGCAGACGGTCTTCCACGAGATCGTGCATCTGGGAGGCCCATTCGGAAGCGATACGCTTCAACTTCTTCACTTCCTTGTCGAGGGCGGCGATTTCATCGTCGGTCATGGCACACCTCAGGAGGATTACAGGCCGGCAACCGCAGCGTGCTGACCGATGCGTTCGATGGCAACGCCGAGGATCTTGTCGGCCTCATCCTTCATTTTGGACATGCTGGCGAAGCCGAAACGATGCACGTCGCGCAGGGTACGGTCGACCGCCACCAGCTTGCCGACGGTGATCAGGGCCCGACCGAAACCTTCGTGGGTCAGATGCACCAGCGGCACGGCCAGCAACTTGCACTCCTTCTCGATCAATACCGCGATGGCATTGTAGAAAGCCTTGACGCGGGAAATCGTCTCGTCGTCCGGATCACCGATCAGCGGAATTTCCGCCTTGCGCTCCTTGGTCAGGATATAGGGATCGAGGATTTTCTCGACCGACCAGCCGGTATAAGTACCGTAGGTGTCCAGGGCGCGCATCTGGCGGGCCATTTCCTTGACGAAATCGGTTTCGAAGATGGGATCAGCGCTCATGGTGAAACTCCTGTTGAGAAACGTGGGTCTGGTTAGATATGGGAATCAGTTGCGGAGCTGGCGACAGCCCCGGGGTGTAGTCGATGGCGATGCGGGCGATGACCAGCGAAGCGGCAAATCCCGCTGCCCCGCCGAGGGCCATCGCGGCATCGCTGCCGCCGATCGAGACGCCGGCCAGAATGCCGATCAGCGTGGCCAGCGCCGGAAACAGATAGCCGAGCAGTGCGGCCAGCGAAAGGCCGGATTCAGGTAGTCCGATATTCACGAAATCGCCCTCCTTCAGGTTTTGAGCCGGTAGATTGAGCAGTGCCGCCAGACCGCCCTTGGCGGCCTTGCCGATACCGCAATGACCGCCATGACCGCAAACGCCGCAGGCCGTGGTCTCGACGACGACCGTGGCACGGCCACCATCGATGCGTTTGACCATGCCCCAGTGTTCGATCATGCCGGTACTCATCCTTCCCATCCTTCGTCTTCCATGCTGGCGAAGCGGTCTTCCGACTTTTCCTTGGCCTGGGCCGCCAGCGCGCGGTCGATCCAGGCCACGCCGCCTTCGGTCATCGCCTTGGAGATCTCGGCCAGCAGGTCGTCGACAGCATCGACTTCGTTGATGCGGATGGGCTGGATGCCTTTGGCCATCAGCTTCTTGATCGCCGAGGCGCCGATCGCCATGACGTAGACCGCTGCGCAGCCTTCAAGGAAATCGACCTTTGCACCGAGCTTGTCCTCGTTGCCGTCCATCGCCTCCTCGGGGAACTCGGCCACGCCGACCAGCGTCGCCTTGTCCGGCGTCACTTCATAGATGACGAAGCCCTCGGCGGCGCCGAAGTGCTGATTGACACGTGCACGATCCGTCGAGGCGAAGGCGACCTTGATCACGGCTTCGGGCTCCTGCTTAATGGACCAGACCAGTTGCAGACGACGAGATGACATGTTGGTGGCCGGGGCCGTCACGGTCGTCGGCCCAGTAGATTGATCGATAGGGTTCGAGTTCATGGTGTTGTCCCAGCATGAGGTTGGCGAGATCGAACAGGGCCTGCCGTGTACCACGGTAGCCCACCCAGGTGCGGGCATAACCGCCCACGTGGTCGTACTGCGGGAAGCCGGCGCGCATCAGCGGCAGGCCAAGTCGGTTAGCGGTTTCGGCAGCGTGCGAATTGGCGACGACCAACTGGGCATGGCCCAGGCGCGCCTCCTTTTCCATGTCTTCCAGATCGCCGATGATCACCTTGGCCACCGGCAGGCCGGCCAGGCTCTCGTGCTTGGCCGGCGCCACGGCGCTGACGATTTCGGCGCCCATGCCGGTCAGGAAGCGGGCCTGCATGCCGAGCAGATCGGGGTCGGCAGCCAGGGCGATGCGGGCAAAGCCGATCATGAAGTGACAATCGACCATCGCATCCTGCAACTGGGCGCGATGCCGCTCGACTTTTTCGGGAACCGGTTTGCCGGCAATCGCGGCAAGGGCTTGCGTGAAATCGTCGCAATCCTCCAGGCCCATCAAGCCTTCGAAGCGGTAATCCGGCACGCCGGTCCGCTTCTTCAGGATATCGGCCGCCTTGTAAAGGGACGGACCGACGACCAATGTCGCCACCGACTCGCCCATGATCTCGATTTCCGCGCGCGGCGTCCCGCCGATGGTCAGCGGCGAGGTTTCGGCTTCGACCAGATGTCCGTCCAGCGAATCGCCGATATCCGGCACGACGATGGCACGCAGGCCAAAGGCCTCGATCCAGTCCTTGATCGCCTCGATATCGCCCGGCGTCAACATGGCCGAGGCCAGCACATTGACCTGCTTCGGCCGCTTGCCGGCGCTCTGGCTTTCCGGCACCAGCGTCTGGATCAGCGATTCGATCGCCAGCGCGTAGCCGCTTTCCAGGCAGCCGACGTAATCCGGCGTATTGACCGGCACCACGGCAACATGGGCGAACTCGGGATGCGCCGCGCGAAAATCCTTGACCGCCCGCAGAATGTCGGTGCCCTGGGTTTCCGAAAGCCCGGTGGTGACGAGGCCGATGATGTCCGGCTTGCTCTTGTCGGACAAGGTACGCAAGGCTTCGATGATGTTCTCGTCGGCGCCCATGATGGTCGATACCTGATCCATCGCCGTGGTCTGCAAGGGAATCGGTTCGCGGAAATGGCGCACGAAGAACACTTTGCCGAAAGCCGTGCAACCTTGCGAACCGTGCATCAGGGGCAGACTGCGATTGAGTCCGAGAAAAGCCAGCGAAGCGCCAATCGGCTGGCTGACCTTGAGCGGATTGACCGCCAGAGCCTTCTTGGATTGGATGATTTCAGCCATGTGGACTTCGCCCAGTTGAGATTTGCTACTCTCATAGCAAGGAGCGAGCCAACAATTTAGTTACAAAAAATCAGTGCATTACGATTTTCGCTCATGTAAGGAAAGCAACAATTTGCACGAACCCACCCGTAGCCCGAGCCGCCGACCAGGCCATCGGCGCCAACGCCACCGGTCCATCCTGACAGGTCAGGTTCGCGACAACTTTCATTGCTAGCATGATCCGATCACCCGACTTCAATCGACTATTGGGTTACCTGTTTCGCTCAATGGCCTGCCTGTCTCACGCCAGCACAAGCCACTAAACGAACTAGTACTTTCGATATAATCGCCCCCCCCAACGAATGCCGGAAGAAACGGGATTCAACAATCAAAACAGATACCTATAACGCCCGGGAGGGGTTCGATGAAACATTCCAGCGTCAAAACACGGCTGTACAGCCTGGTCGCTCTCTTTTCCATACTGCTGATCGTCATTGGCGCCCTTGGGCTACGAAGCACGGCCAACACCCTGGCCGGGCTGAAGACGGTCTATGAAGATCGCGCCGTTCCCCTCGTCCAGATCACCGAAGTAAAGAGGCTGCTCGACGCCAATGTCATGGAGATACTGCGTGCCTTTCAGCACAATCCGCAACAGGAGTTGTCCAAGCTGCACGATCATCCGGTCGAGGAGCACCTGAAACGCATCGAGGGCAACCTGGAAAAGATCGAGCAGACCTGGCAAGCCTACCTCGCCACCTACCTGACGCCGGAAGAAAAGACCCTGTCCTCGGCTTTCACCGAAAAATACAAGAACTACACGACGATGCTGACCTTGCCCACAGTGGTGGCTCTGCGCAAGGGCGACTATTCCCTCGACACGGTTTCCCGTTTCCTGAAGGGCAACCGCGAATTTGGCAGCCAGGTCGACAAGCTCGCCGAATCCTTGATCAAACTGCAAACCGACGTCGCCAAAAGCGAATACGACGCCGCCCTGACCAGCTATGAAAGCGCCCGCACCCTGTCGATTCTCGCCATCGTCCTCGGCGTCGGTCTGGGATCACTGTTCTCGTGGTGGCTGATCGCCTCGGTTACCGGCCCGCTGGACCAGATCCGCGACACCGTCTCCTACGTGCAAAACTCGGGCGACTTCACCAGAACCCTGGTCATTTCCCGCGACGACGAAGTTGGCAAGACGGCACATGCCTTCAACGCCTTGCTCGTATCCTTGCGCGAAACGCTGGGCCAACTCTTGCAGGCCATCCAGCAAGTCAGCGCCTCGTCGGCGGCGATGTCGGACAACGCACAGCAATCTGCCCTGGCCTCCAACGCAACCAGCGAATCGGCTTCGGCCATGGCCGCCTCGGTCGAGGAAATGAGCGTCAGCGTCAGCGAAGTGGCCAGCGGCGCGCAGCAAGCCCTCGAACGTGCCCGCCAGGCGGGCGAGTTTTCACTGCACGGCGGCGAAGTGATCCAGAAGGCCGTCGAAGAAATTCGACTGATTGCCGGATCGGTCGGCCAGGTATCGACCACCATCACCGAACTGGGCACCCGTTCGGAGCGCATTTCCGGCGTGGTTCAGGTGATCAAGGAAGTCGCCGAGCAAACCAATCTGCTGGCGCTCAATGCCGCCATCGAAGCGGCCCGGGCCGGCGAGCAGGGACGCGGCTTTGCGGTAGTGGCCGACGAAGTGCGCAAACTGGCGGAACGGACCACCGCCGCAACGGGTGAAATCAGTCAGATGGTCGCAGAAATCCAGAACAGTGCCCGCAGCGCCGTCAACGAAATGAGTCAGACCGTGGCTCAGGTCGAAGCCGGTGTCGCGCTGGCCGGCCAGGCCGGGCAATCGATCAACGACATCCGGGCGAGCACGGCCGATGTCGTGCACGTCGTCGGCGACATCACCAACGTCATCGTCGAACAAGGCGGTGCCAGCCAATCCATCGCCACCCAGGTCGAACGCGTCGCCCAGGCGGCCGAGGAAAACAGCGCCACCGCCAACGAGTCCTCGGAATCAGCCGCTCAGATGCACGCCCTGGCCGAACGGATGAACCAGCTGGCCAACCGTTTCAAAATCTGACCCGAATCAGGCGGCGAGCACCGCCCCGGACATGCTACTCGTTGCCCAGGGTGCAGGCTTACGGACGGCCGCCCACACCGGGCTCTCCATCGACAGGGCCAACTGGCGCGCCAGTTCGGCCATACCGGCATAACCGGCGTAGCCGAATTCGCGTTCCTGATTGATATCGAGGAAGGGAATGCGCGCCTTCAACGCGGTATAGAGATTGCGTCCGCCGGCGATCAGGATGTCGGCCTTGTATTCGTGATAGGTGGCGAGCAAGGCCTTGGGGCTGCCATCGGTAATCATCTTGGTCTCTTCACCCATCAGCTCGCGGATACGCGCCTTGTCCTCTTCGGTGGACTTGTTGGTGCCGGTGGCCACCACTTTCAAACCCAGATCCTGCAGCGCCGAGACGATGGACCAGGACTTGACGCCGCCGGTATAGAGCAGCACGCGCTTGTCCTTCAGGCGGGCACGCCAGGGTTCGAGCGCGGCATGCGCCTTGGCTTCCTCGCGGGCGATCACCGCCTCGGTGCGCGCCGTCAGATCCGGGTCGCCAATCAACCGGGCAAAATCGCGCAGCGCGTTGGAAACGTCCTGCACGCCATAGAAACTGCCTTCGAAGAAGGGAATGCCGTAGCGATCTTCCATCTTGCGGGCGACATTGAGCAGCGCCTTGGCGCAGACCACCATGTTCACTTTGGCGCGGTGCATGGTCTGCACCTCATGGAAGCGCGAATCGCCGGACAAGGTACACAGGATGCGCAGGCCGAGTTCGTCGAACAGCGGCGCGACGTGCCAGAACTCGCCGGCAATGTTGTATTCGCCGATCAGGTTGATGTCGTAGGTCGGCAGGCCGTCGGCGCGCGGCTTGGCCGGGGCCGGCTCGGCGGTGCCGATGACATGCTTGAACATCGACTCGCCGGCCAGTCGGTTGCCGAGATTCTTGGTGCCATAGAAACCAGCCGCATCGACCGGTACCACCGGCGTGCCCCAGCGCTCGGTCGCAGCCTTGCAGACAGCTTCGACATCATCGCCAATGAGCGCGGTGACGCAGGTGTTGTAGACGAAGACCGCCTTCGGCGCGTAGCTCTCGACCGCCTGCTTGATGGCATGGAACAGGCGCTTTTCGCCCCGTCCCATGACCACGTCGGTTTCCGACAGATCGGTAGTCATCCCGATCCGGTAGAGCGTCACGCCGCTCGACCGCGTACCGCGGTTGTCCCAAGACGAACCGGCGCAGGCGATCGGACCGTGCACGATATGTGCTACATCGGCAATCGGCAGCAACGCGATCTGCGCGCCGTCGAAGGAACAGCCGCCGGCCGTTGCCCCGGGTTTGGGCTTGGCGCATCCGGATTTTTCCTTCTTGTTGTGGCTACAGGCGGGCTCGTCGAGCAAGGCTTGGATTTCGCTGGCTTTCATGCTGTTCTCCAGTTGTCTGTCTGGACTTGAGCAAGAGCAATGCCAACGATAAGCCCATGTTTTTTAGCGAATTTACGAACAGAATGTGATGTCACAAACACGACATCGCCGCCATTCCCGACAAAATGGCGCCTCCCGGCAAGCCAGCCCCGGCCGGCAGACCGCCTCTGGTAGACTCGCCCCCTGCCCTAACCCAGCCCACACCCAACATGAATGATGACGATCTCTCCCGGCAACTGGCCTTCCTCAAGGAAATCGATCGCCTGAAAAGCATCGTTCGGCTATCGCCGCTGATCGACCGCTCCCGTCGCGAAAACAGCGCTGAGCACTCATGGCATCTCGCCATGTATGCCCTCGTCCTGGCCGAACACGCCGCCGGCCAGGTCAATGTGGCGCGCGTCATCAAAATGCTGCTCATCCACGACATCGTCGAGATCGATGCCGGCGACGTACCCTTCCATGTTCCGGCCAGTCATGTCGGCCAGGCGGAACGCGAACAACGCGCCGCCGAACGCATTTTCGGCCTGCTCCCCGCCGCACAAGCCGGGGAAATGCTCGCCCTGTGGCAGGAATTCGAAGCCGCCACCAGCGACGATGCGCGCTTCGCCAAGGCGCTCGACCGCTTCCAGCCGATGCTGCATAACGCCGCCACCGATGGTGGTACTTGGGTGGAGTGTGCGGTAACGCTGGAACAGGTCAAAAGCCGCTGCCAACCGCCTATCGCAGGCGGTGCGCCGCGCCTGTGGGCCGCCGCGGAAGAAATGGCCGAGGCCCACTTCGGCCAGCCGGCCGCCTGAAGGGCCGGCGCGGCGGGCGGCGCCGCGTACCGGCCGGAATAGGCCTTACTGAGCGACCGGCGCGACGACCGCCGGAGCCTCGACGAGTGCAGATTTCCTGTGGCCTTCGTCGGGATGCCAACCCAGCGTAAACAGCAGCACGGCGAAGCCGACGACATAGGCCACCACGACGTGCCAGCCGTGACGCAACCATTGCGCCGCCGACTTGGCTTCCGGGAACATGTTCGACAGGGCCACCCCGGCGGAAGAACCGAACCACAACATCGAGCCGCCGAAACCGACGGCATAGGCCAGGAAGCCCCAGTCGAAGCCGCCCTGGCGCAAGGCCAGCGCAGTCAGCGGAATATTGTCGAAGACGGCGGAAACGAAGCCCAGGGTCAGGGCCGACTGCCATGAGGCGGGCGGCAAAGCCTCGACCGGCATCATCGAAGCGCAGGTCACCAGCGAAAGCAGGAAGACCGAGCCCTTGATGGTATCGGGCAGCAATTCCCAGTCGTGGCGACGCACCGGGATGGTCAGGATGATCGCCACCCAGACGGCAACGCCGATGAATGGGAAGACATCTGCCAGGGCCGGGAACTTGACGTTGATGGTGATGTTGGTGACGACGGCGAAGACCAGCATCAGGCCGACGATGAAAATCCGCCCCCAATCGACATGGGTATGCCCATGCGTGTTCTTGATGATCGGCGAATAGGCATGCTGCTGCTTGGCACCGAAATAGCCGATGATCAGCAGGGCGACCCCGGCCGCGACGTAGGCGTCGAGCACCACCAGCGGACTGATGCCGTCGATCCACATCATGGTCGTCGTCGTATCGCCGACCACCGAACCCGAGCCACCGGCATTCGAGGCAGCGACAATGGCAGCGAGGAAACCGATGTGTACCTTGCCCTTGAACAACTGGTGCGCCATGGCGCCGCCGATCAGTGCTGCGGCAATGTTGTCGAGGAAGCTGGAAATGACGAAGACCATGACCAACAGAACGAATCCGCCCTTCCAGTCGTTCGGCAGGAACTTCGGCAGGACGACCGGCACATGGCTTTTCTCGAAATGCCGGGCGAGCAGCGCGAAACCGGTCAGCAGGCAGAACAGGTTGGCCAGCGTCACCCATTCATGGCCGAGGTGCCCGACGAACCCGGCCAGGCCGACGCCGGTCTTGAAGCCGGTGAACAGGATCTTGTACAGACTGATCGTGACCAGGCCGGTCAGGGCCACGTACAACGTGGCATTGTGGAAAAGCGCCACACCGAGCAATGTCAGGGCGAAAAGGATGAAGTCGACCGGAATGCCGCCCACCGTGGGCAAGGCATCCGCTGCCTGGGCCAGAGCCGGAAACAAAGCGAGCAAGGGCAAGAAACGATGCATGAAGGATTCTTCCAAAATAAAAACGATTTGCCCGGCAAAGCCGGGCAAATCTGGAAATGCACTACGCGCGGGAAAACCGGTCGGTTTAGCCCATGGCCTTCAACTGCTGGATGATTTCACCGGCCATCGGCTGGGCGTCGCCGTACAACATGCGGCAATTATCGGTGTAGAACAATGCGTTCTCAACCCCGGAATAACCCGTACCCTTGCCGCGCTTGATGACGATGACGTTCTGCGCCTTGTCGGCATCGAGAATCGGCATGCCGTAGATCGGGCTCGACTTGTCGGTGCGGGCACTCGGATTGACCACGTCGTTGGCGCCGATGATCAGTGCCACGTCGGTCTGGCCGAACTCGCCGTTGATTTCCTCGAGGTCGAGGATCTTGTCGTAGGGCACGCCGGCTTCGGCCAGCAGCACGTTCATGTGACCCGGCATGCGCCCGGCCACCGGGTGGATGGCGAACTTCACCTCGACCCCGGCTTCCTCCAGGATCTCGGTCATTTCCCACACCTTGTGCTGGGCGTGCGCCACCGCCATGCCGTAGCCCGGCACGATGATGACCTTGCTGGCGTAACGCATCATCGCCGCCGCATCGACCGCACCGACTTCCTTCATGGTGCCGGTGATCGCTTCGCCCGGACCGCTCGCCACCATCGGCGTGAAGAGGATGTTGGACAACGGGCGGTTCATCGCCTTGGCCATCAACTGCGTGAGCAGCGTACCGGCCGCGCCGACGACGATGCCGGCGATGATCAGCGCCGGATTGCCCAGCACGTAGCCTTCGAAGCCGACCGCCAGGCCGGTAAAGGCGTTGAACAGCGAGATCACGACCGGCATGTCGGCGCCGCCGATGGGCAGCGTGACGACCAGGCCGAGCACCAGGGCAATGGCGAAGAAGGCGAAGATCAGTTGCGGTTGCGCCGGAGCGAGCACCACCATGGTCGTGCCCAGGCCGATGGCAACCAGGGCCAGCAGCACATTGACGGCATTTTGCGCCGGCAGGCGGAAAGCCTTCTTGAGCACGCCTTGCAGCTTGGCCCAGGCAACGCAGGAGCCGGTGAAGGAGACCGCACCGATCAGCGCCCCGACCACGGCGAGCACCGTCGTCACGACACTGTGGGCATTGCCCTTGGCGAACTCGATGGCGGCGATTGCCGCCGCCGCACCGCCGCCCATGCCATTGTAGATGGCGACCATCTGCGGCATGTCGGTCATCTTGACCTTCTTGCCGGAGATCCAGGCCACCGCACCGCCGAGCACCAGCGCCAGGACCATCAGCGCCAGGTTCTGCAGGCCCGGAATCAGGAAGGTGGCGGCAATCGCCAGCAGCATGCCGTAACCGGCAATCACGATCCCCTTGCGGGCGGAAGCCGGCGAACCCATGCCCTTCAAACCGAAGATGAAGAGCAGCGCACCGATGTACCAGGCGCCTTGAACGTAGATAGGCAAGCTCATGTTCACGCCTCCTTCTTCTTGAACATGGCGAGCATGCGCTCCGTCACCACGTAGCCGCCGGCGGCGTTAGCCGCACCGAGCGCCACGGCGAAGAAGCCGATGGCCTGCTGCACCGGCGTGTCGGCCGTGCCAAGCATGAGCATGGCACCGACGACGACGACGCCGTGCACGAAGTTGGAACCGGACATCAGCGGCGTATGCAGGATGACCGGCACCTTGGCGATGATCTCGTAGCCGGTGAAGGCCGCGAGCGTGAAGATATATAAAGCGAGCAAACCGTCCATCATGCGTCTCCCAGAACCTGTTTCACGGTGGCATGCACCGTCGCGCCATCCTTGCAGAGCAAGGTACCGGCCACCACTTCGTCGCTCCAGTCGAACTCGAGCTTGCCGTCCTTGATCCACGGCGAAAGGAAGTTGTAGAGGTTTTTGGCGTAAAGCTCGGAAGCATGCGTCGGCATGCGCGAGGGAAGATTGAGCGGACCGTGGATATTGACGTCATTGACGACGACATGCTCGCCCGGCTGGGTCAGGGCACAATTGCCCCCCGATTCGGCCGCCATGTCGACGATGACGGCGCCAAATTTCATGCGCGCCACCATGTCGGCGGTTACGATCACCGGCGCCTTCTTGCCGGGAATCGCCGCCGTGGTGATCACGACATCGGCAGCAGCCACCGCCTTGGCCAGTTTTTCGGCCTGCTGGGCTTTTTCCTCGGCGGTCAGTTCGCGGGCATAGCCGCCCGTACCGTCTGCCGAGACGCCGGTATCGACGAACTTGGCGCCGAGCGACTCGATCTGTTCACGAGCGGCCGCGCGCACATCATAGGCCTCGACCATCGCCCCCAGGCGCTTGCAGGTGGCGATCGCCTGCAGGCCGGCGACGCCGGCCCCGATCACCAGCACGCGGGCCGGACGAATGGTGCCGGCCGCAGTGGTCAGCATCGGGAAAAACTTGGTACAGCGGGCGGCGGCGATCAGGCCGCACTGGTAGCCGGAACAGGCACCCTGGCTGGACAGGGCATCCATGCTTTGGGCGCGCGAAATGCGCGGCAGCAACTCAAGGGCGAAAGCGGTGATCTTGCGGGCATTGAGTGCCGCCAGACGCGCCTTGTCCTCGAAAGGTTTCAACAGGCCGATCAGGACCGAACCTTCCGGCAGCGCCGCGATCTCGTCGAGCGAGGGCGGCGTGACGCGAAGGATCAATTCCGAACTGCCGTAGATCCCCTTGGCATCCTGGCTGAACGCAGCGCCTTCATAACTGCCATCAACAAAGTGACTGGCTATGCCGAGCGTGTTCTCCAGGACGATCTTGGCCCCAAGGGCCTGAAACTTCTTGGCCGTTTCCGGCACAAGTGCAACGCGATGTTCTCCCGGTACGCTTTCGCGCACCACACCTATCGTTAAAGACATAATATTTATTCTTCGTCATCTGTGTCCCGACGCGGGACGGTTGCTGGATCGGCGATAATCGGCCGATAGATTTCGATACGGTCGCCCGGTTTAAGAGCGGCTTCCAACTTTACCAGACGTCCGAACACCCCGACTTTCTGCGTAGTTAAATCGATGTGCGGGAACTGCTTGAGCAGCCCCGAACGCTCGATTCCCTCTGCCACGGTGGAATCGTCCGGAACCTCGATATTGAGCCAGATCTGCTGCCCCGGCTCGGAATAGGCGACACCGATTTGCATACCCCCTTCCCTCCATCAGTTTGTCGTTTGCAAAGGATTGCCCTTGCGGTCACGACCGTAAATACGCGGTTTGAAATAGGTGTCGATGATGGGCGTCATCGAGTTCATCAGCAGCACGGCAAAGGCCACGCCCTCGGGATAGCCCGCCCAGGTACGGATGACGTAGGTCAGCACGCCGCAGCCGAAACCGAAGATCAGCTGGCCACGCGGCGAATTCGGCGAAGTCACGTAATCGGTGGCGATGAAGAAGGCGCCCAGCATTGCGCCACCGGACAGCACGTGGGCGCCCATTTCGAGGTAGCGCGCCGGATCGACGGCATGCAGGATGGCGGCGGGCAGAGCGATACCGGCCAGCATGGCGAGCGGGATATGCCAGCTGATGATGCGCATGAACATCATCGCCACCCCGCCGGCCAGGATCAGCCAGGCCGCCGTTTCACCCAGGCTGCCCGGACGGCTGCCGATGAAGGACAGGGCCGGCGCATGCTGCAAGGAATCGAGCAAATTGACGCCACGCGACAATTCGGTTTTGGCAAATCCGAGCATGGTGGCACTGGTCACCGCGTCGTAGGCATGCGGCACGCCCTTGAGGACGACAAGCAGGCCATCGACCAGGCCCGGCGCGCCAGCGCTGAACATCGGCACCGGGGCAACCCAGGCCGTCATTTGTACCGGGAAGGAAATCAGCAAGGCTACCCGCGCCACCATCGCCGGATTGAACAGGTTCTGCCCCAGGCCGCCGAAAGCCTGCTTGCCCAACGTCGTCGCGAACATGCCGCCGAAGACGCCAATCCACCAGGGAGCCCAGGGCGGCAGCGAGACCGCCAGCAGCCAGCCGGTCAGGATGGCGGAACCGTCCATCAGCACCGGCACGGCCCGACGGTTGAGCAGGCGCAGGCAGAAGGCTTCACCCAGCATGGCGGCACCGATGGTGATCGCCCACAGGAAGAAGGCCGGCCAGCCGTACAGCCAGAAGCCGTAGAGCGTGGCCGGCGCCAGCGCCAGCATGACCAGGGTCATGATGCGGGTCGGACTATTGGTGGTCGTGGTATGCGGCGCGGCAACCGCAATTCCGTAAGCTTGACTCATGCTGAGGCTCCCTGGGTCTGTTCGGCAACGGGCGTGGCAGCCGGCGCGGCGGCAGCCTTCGCAGCCTCCCGCTCGGCCTTGCGACGGGCGGCCGCTTCGGCCTTCTCCCGGTTTTCACGTTCAATTCGGGCGGTCTTGGCTTCGGCCAGGCGCTTGGTAGCATCGGTCCGCAGCTTGGTCCGCTCGGCGTTGGTCAGTTCGCCCTTGGCATGGCTGAAATACTGGACCAGAGGGATGTGCGACGGGCAGACGTAGGCGCAGCAGCCGCAGGAAATGCAGTCCTGCAAGGCGTAGGCTTCGGCCCCTTCGAGATCGCCGACGCGGATGCGGGCCGCCATTTCGAGCGGCAGCAGGCCCATCGGACAAGCCTTGGTGCAGTTGCCACAACGAATGCAGGGGCCGGCTTCGGGCACGAAGGCCTCGGCAGCATCGAAGGCCAGGATGCCGGAGGCGCCCTTGACGATGGGAATGCGGTCGTGCAGCAGCGGCGTCCCCATCATCGGCCCGCCGAGGATCAGCCGCGACGGCGCCTCCTTGAGCCCGACGAAGGCCAGCAGATCGCTGATCATCGTGCCCAGCGGCGCATAGACGTTGCCCGGCGTGGCAATCGCCCCGCCGTTGAGGGTGACGATGCGCTCGACCAGCGGGTGGCCGAGGCGGATCGCCTTATGCACGGCGGCGCAGGTCGAGACGTTGTGCACCAGCACGCCGACTTCGGCGGCACGGGCGTCGGAAGGCACTTCCTTGCCGGTCAGCGTCTGGATCAGTTGCTTGTCGGAGCCCATCGGATAGCGCGCCGGTACCGGGCGGATCTTGACCTCCGGATACGGCTCGGCCGCCTTGCGCATCGCCGCGATGGCTTCCGGCTTGTTGTCCTCGATGCCGACCAGCGCCTCGCTGGCGCCGATGGCATGCATCACGATACGGGCGCCATCCACCACCTGCTCGGGGAAGTCGCGCATGATGCGGTCGTCGCTCGATAGGTAGGGCTCGCACTCGCCACCATTGACGATCAGCGTGCCGACCTTGAGGCGCTTGCCCAGCGCAAACTTGACCGCCGACGGGAAGGTGGCACCGCCCAGGCCGACCACGCCGGCCAGCGCCGAGCGCCGGGCGACCTCTTCCGGGGTGGCCGCGAACGGATCGGCCAGCGGATCGGTTTCGATCCAGCGATCCTGGCCGTCGGATTCGATGGTGATGGCCTTGAACGGCAAGCCGGAGGGATGTGGCGCCGTGACCTCGCCGACGGCACTGATCGTGCCGGAAACCGGGGCATGGATCGGGGCCGAGATGTTGCCCTGGGCTTCGGCGATCAGTTGCCCCTTGAGCACCTTCTGGCCGACCAGCACGATCGGCCGGGCAGCGCCGCCGACGTGCTGGCTGAGCGGCATGAAGACACGCTCGGGCGAGGGAAAGAGGCGCAGCGGTGCATCGGCCGCAGGACGCTTGTGATCTTCCGGATGAACGCCCCAGCTCGGGGCCTTCAGAAAGCGGTCGAGAAATCCCATCTTCGTCTCCTCAGCTATGGGCGGACGCCGGCTTCGGCCAGGTCCAGTGTTGCAAGGTGACGGGAATCGGCGCCATGCCCAGCGCTTCGGTCGGGCAGACATCGACGCAGGACGAGCAACCGGTGCAGGCCTCGCGAATGACGTTGTGGATCTGCTTGGCGGCACCGATGATGGCGTCGGTCGGGCAGACCTTCATGCAGCGGCAGCAGCCGATACAGATTTCCTCCGTCACCTCGGCGATCTGCGGACCGCTGTCCGAGACCTTGGAGAGATCGACCTTGACGCCCAGCTTGGCGGCCAGCGCCTCGGCCGTCGCCTTGCCGCCCGGCGGGCACAACGTGACCGGGGCTTCGCCCTTGGCCAGCGCTGCGGCCGCCTGGGCGCAGCCGACATAGCCGCATTGGCCGCATTGCGAGCCGGGCAACATGGCCTGCAATTCGGCCTCGATCGGATTTTCCTCGACGGCGAGGTAGCGCGATGCCACCCCGAGTACGCTACCCAGGGCCAGGCCCATCGCGGCAAGACTGCCAACCGACATCAACATGATCAAGCCTCCCGACGGGCAGCCTGGAGGGCTGCGACTGAATTGAGCGTGGGGGTCATAAGATTCTCCTTCCTGCCTGATTTGTTTAACGATTAGCTCGTGGCGATGCCCGAGAAGCCCATGAAGGCCATGGCCAGCATGCCGGCAACGACGAAGGCGATCGGCGGCCCGGCGAACAGGCGCGGCACGTGCGCCAGCGCCAGACGCTCGCGCAGGCCGGCGAAGATCACCATGACCAGGCTGTAACCGACCGACGAGGCGAAGGCGAACATGGTTGCCTCAAGGAAACCCATCTTGCCTTCGACCAGCAGCAGTGCGACACCGAGCACGGCGCAGTTCGTCGTGATCAGCGGCAGGTAGATGCCGAGCATCTGGAACAGGCTGGGCGAAACCTTCTTGATGGTCATTTCGGTAAATTGCACCGCGCTGGCGATGACCAGGATGAAGGTCACCGTGCGCAGGAAACCCAGGCCGTAGGCTTCGAGCAGATAGGTCTGCACCGCCCAGTCGGCCATCGACGAAACGGTGATCACGAAGGTGGTGGCGAAGCCCATGCCAGCCGCCGTATCGACCCGGGTCGTCACCCCCATGAAGGAGCAGAGCCCGAGGAAGCGGGCCAGGATCACGTTATTGACCAGCGCCGCGCCAATCATCATCAGAGCAAATTCTTTCATGCTTATTCCTAGGTTGTGCCGCAGGTTTCGCCGGGCATGGCCCGACGCAGGAAACGGGGTGCCAGTTCGCCCCGCGCCGCCAGACGACGGGCGCCGAGGCGCGCCGCCAGCAAGCCGATGGCCAGGCCAGCGAGCATGCCCAATATCGTTTTCGCATCTTCGCCATAGAGCGACTGCACGACCGACGCCGTAACCAGCGCGAAGAACAGCGGCAGGCCGTAGGCGGTGATCGAAGCCTTGAGCAAGGCCTTTTCGCTGACCCCGACCACCAGGCGCTCGCCTTCGACCAAGCCGAGCGAGCTCGGGCCATCCAGCACGAAGCGCCGCGCTTGCAGGCGACTGGCCAGCGAACCGATGCCGGCCGCATCCTCGTTGGCCTTGACGCCGCAACTGGCGCTCGACGCGCAGTGGCCGCAACTGGTGGTCTGCTCGGGTTCGAGCCAGACTTGCTGGCCGCTGATGCGCACTACCCGGGCGATGCCCTCGACCGAGCGAGGGAGCGTCGCGCCAGCGGCAAGCGGAGTGGAGAGAGAATCGCCGCTCATGATCACAGGGCGTGCGCGCCGGCCATCTGGATTTCCTTGCCGGCGGCCAGGTCGAGCAGGCGCTTGCCGACGACGAGCAGACCGGTGACGATGAAGCCGCCGGGCGGCAGGATCATCATCAGCACGTTCATGCTGGAAGGCAGGACCTGCAGTTCGATGGCCTTGAAACTCGGCCCGAGCAGCAGCGAGGCATCGGCGAACAAGGTGCCGGAACCGATGATTTCGCGCACCGCACCGATCACGGTCAGGGCAATGGTGAAACCGAGGCCCATGAACAGCCCATCAAGGAAGGCCGGCAGGGGCGGCTGCTTGGCGGCGAAGGCTTCGAGACGCGCCAGCGGCAGGCAGTTGGAGACGATCAGCGGGATGAACAGGCCGAGGACCTTGTACAACTCGTGCATCCATGCATTCATGCCGAGATCCACCACCGTCACCATGGCGGCGACGATCAGGATATAGACCGGAATCCGCACTTCGGTGGTGATCCGGTTACGGAAGACCGCCACCAGCAAGCCGGAGGCGGCCATCACCACGGCAGTTGCCAAGCCCATGCCGAAACCGTTGGTGGCACTGGTCGTCATCGCCATCGTCGGACACATGCCGAGCAACATGCTGAAAACGCCATTGTTGTCCCACAGACCGTCCTTGACGATCGTTTTGTAGTCGCTGTTTGCCATTTCAGTCTGCCTTCGTCAAAGTGGATTGGTTTTCGGCGAAAAACTCCAGCCCGCCGCGAATTGCCGCCATGACCCCGCGCGGCGTGATGGTGGCGCCGGCGAACTGGTCGAAATCGCCGCCGTCCTTTTTAACCTTCCAGCGCTCGAGCGGCGGATTGCCCAGCGAGAGCCCGGTGAAACGTTCGATCCAGGGGCCCTTCTTGGCTTCGATCTTGTCGCCCAGGCCCGGTGTTTCCTTGTGGGCCAGGACGCGCACGCCGAGCAACTTGCCGGTGGCGTCGATGCCCATCATCAGCTTGATCTCGCCGGCATAGCCGGTACCGAATATTTCGTAGGCCACCCCGGTCACCTTGCCGTCCTTCTTGGCACGAAAGATGGTGAGGCTCTTGCCCTCGGCGTTGGTCAAACTCAGGGTATCGGTCACCGGATTGTTGTCATGCAGTTCGTCCGGCAGGACCTGACTCAAGGAATTCTGTTTATCCTCGATCGCCCGCGCCCCGATATCGTCAATCGTCACGGCATCGGTAATCGCCAGCAGCAGGCCAAAGCCCAGACAAAACAGCCCCAGGATCACACCATGCTTGAACATCTTGGCCTGGCTGACGGCGGGTGCTTCGGACACGGTTTGAGTAGTCGTCATGATCGGAATGCGGAATGGATTGACAGCGATGTAGCAGCATCCATGCCAATAAAAACCGCGAACGCTGCAGTGCACAAAAACGATCGAAATCGACAAAAACCCCAGTCGCGCACTGCCCAAAAACGTTTTTTCGGGGAA
The DNA here is from genome assembly GCA_003583745.1 of Rhodocyclales bacterium GT-UBC. GTDB lineage: Bacteria > Pseudomonadota > Gammaproteobacteria > Burkholderiales > Rhodocyclaceae > Azonexus. The sequence continues at coordinate 85,337 of QXPY01000015.1, forward strand.
TCCACCCCTTGCTGCACCAGATCGGTGCGGATTTTCCGCGCCACATTGTCACAAAGCCGACACGGATTTCGTCGCTTTTCCTCCGACGCCCCGCCAGATGGGCATTTGCAGCCCTGACGCAGATAAAGGCATGAAATCTGCTTAATCCAGAAAAACGTTTTTTCCCGGGAGCCATCCAATGCCAGTCGCCGAGCGTGCCAAGCAACCCCCTTCTTCCCCAAGCAGGCTGCTGCTGCCCCCGGAGGCATATCGCCAGGCCGTCGATCAGGCCGACCTGGCCATTTCGATCACCGACGCCAAGGCCAACATCCTTTTCGCCAACGAAGCCTTCGCCCGCGTCACCGGCTACACCCCGGAAGAGATCATCGGCCAGAACGAATCGGTGCTCTCCAACCACACAACGCCGGACAGCCTGTACAAGGCAATGTGGGCGGAACTATCGGCGCAACGTCCGTGGTCCGGCAAACTGCTCAACCGCAAGAAGAGCGGCGATCTCTACCTGGCCGAATTGACCATTTCGCCGGTGGTCGATGCCGCGGGCAAGACCACCCACTTCCTTGGCATGCACCGCGACATTACCGAGTTGCATCGCCTCGAACGCGTCGTGCGCAACCAGAAGAAGCTGATCGAGTCGGTCATCGACTCGGCGCCGATGGCCTTTGCCCTGCTCGACCAGAACGGCCGGGTGATCCTCGACAACCAGGAATACAAGAAGCTGGTCAGCGACCTGCACGTCAAGGAACCCGCCCACACCCTGCTCGACAGCCTGTTACCGAACTGGGCCGAAGCGCTGGCCCAGTCGCCCGAACAATGCGCCTTCGCCAACCGGGAAGCGCGCATCGACCGGGCCACCGGAAGACCGCGCTGGCTGTCGGTCAGCGCGTCGCTGATCGACATCCACAGCGACTGCGCCGACAGCTATTTCTGCGCCGTCGGCCAGCCCGGCCTGCTGCTCGCCATCTCCGACGTCACGTCGCTGCGCGAGGAACAGGAGAAAGCCCGCGCTGCCGCGCTGCAGGCGGTGCTGGCCGACGAGGAGCGCACCGCCGCCATCCGTGAGGGGCTGTCGGCCGCCATCTTCCGGCTGGAAGAACCGATGAACGTCATGGCTTCCGCCGTCTCGGTCCTGCAACGGCGCGACCCGGCCAGTGCCGGCGTGCTGCAGCAGGCGCTGGCGGCCAGCCGCGAACACATGGAGTCGCTGCGCCAGGTGATCCCGCAAAGCCCGCAGGAAATCGTCGTCCGGGTCAATCTCAACGAAATCCTGCGCGACGTGCTGGAAATCTGCACGCCGCGCCTGCTCGGAGCCGGGGTCACGGTGGACTGGCAACCGGCGGCCACCCTGCCGCCGCTGCTCGGCCGACCGCTGCAACTGCGCATGCTGTTCAAGGCCCTGGTCGACAATGCCATCGAAGCCATGAACATCAAGGGCTGGAAGCGCCGCGAATTGAGCCTGACCAGCGCGGTCCGCCATGACTGCATCGTCATCTCGGTATTCGACAGCGGCCCGGGCATTCCGGAAGAGTGGCGACACAAGGCCTTCGAGCCCTTCTTCACGGCCAAGAACGGCAGCGGCAAGCACATCGGTACCGGCCTGTCGCGCGCCCAGCAGGTGGTGGCCGACCACGGCGGCATCATCGATCTCGACGAAAGCCCGAGCGGCGGTTGCGCCGCCATCGTCGAGTTCCGCCTCGACGGCGATCCCATCTAACAAGAAGAAGATTCGAGAACAGCATGCACGAACACATCGTCCGCCCCGCCGAAGATTGCCCGCCGGCCAACGGCTACTGCCGAACGCACGAGCTGAACATCCTTCTACTTGCCGCACTTTACGCCGTCAGCCGCGTCCTCAGCCGCTCGCTGGCCTTCAACGAAACCCTGCGCGACGTATTGCGCGTCCTGCACGACGAAGCCGGTCTCAATCACGGCATGATCTGTGTCGTCGATCCGCAGACGGGCAACCTGACGGCGCACGCCCTGCACCATCCGTCCGGCTTCACCGACGTCACCTATCAGCCGGGCGAAGGCATCCTCGGCCTGATGCTGGAAAAGCCGCGTACCGTGATGCTCAACCGCGTTGCCGACGAACCGCGCTTCCTCAACCGGCTCGGCATCTATCAGCAGGAACTGCCCTTCATCGCCGTGCCGATCAAGGTCGGCGGCAACCTGCAGGGTGTCCTGACGGTGCAGCCGGAAGCGCCGGATGACGGCCTGCTCGAAGAGCGCGCCCAGTTTGTCGAGATGGTGGCCAACCTGATCGGCCAGAGCCTGCGCCTGTCGCTCGAAGTCGAGCAGGAAAAAAGCTCGCTGGTCGAGGAACGCGACCTGTTGCGCCGCACCGTCCGCCACCAGTTCGGCTTCGACAGCATGGTCGGCCGCTCGGCGGTGATGCGCCGCGTCTTCGATCAGGCCCGCCTGGTCGCCAAGTGGAACACCACGGTGCTGATCCGCGGCGAAACCGGTACCGGCAAGGAACTGATCGCCAACGCCATCCACTACAACTCGCCGCGTGCCCGCAATGCGCTGGTCAAGCTCAACTGCGCGGCGCTCCCCGAGAACCTTCTCGAATCGGAACTTTTCGGCCATGAACGCGGCGCCTTCACCGGTGCCGTCGAGTCGCGCAAGGGGCGATTCGAGCAGGCCCACGGCGGCACGCTGTTCCTCGACGAAATCGGCGAAGTCTCCGCCCCCTTCCAGGCCAAGCTGCTGCGCATCCTGCAGGAAGGCGAATTCGAGCGGGTCGGCGGCAGCCGGACGATCAAGGTCGATGTGCGAATCATCGCCGCCACCCACCGCGACCTGGAAACCGCCGTCGATATGGGCGACTTCCGCGAAGACCTGTTCTACCGCCTGAACGTCATGCCGCTCTTCCTGCCGCCACTGCGCGAGCGGATCGAGGACATCCCGGAAATCGCCCGCCACCTGCTGAGCAAGATCGGCAACGACCAGAAGCGCAAGCTCAGCCTGACCGATATGGCGCAACGCCGGCTGGCCAGCCACGACTGGCCGGGCAATGTGCGCGAACTGGAAAACTGCCTGGAACGCGCCGCGGTGCTCTCCGAAGACGGCAAGATCGACGTCGACCTGATCCGCTTCCCCAGCGCCCGCGAACGGGTGACCCCCAAGCCGCAACGCAGCATGGTCGGGGCGCCACCGAGCAGCCCGCCCCCCAGCCCGAGTTTCGGCCCAGGCGAGGTCGATATCGACGATCCGAACCTGTCGGAAAAGGAACGCGTCATTGCCGCACTGGAACAAGCCGGCTGGGTCCAGGCCAAGGCGGCGCGGATTCTCGGCATGACGCCGCGCCAGATCGCCTACCGGATCCAGACGCTGAACATCGAGGTCAAGCAGTTCTAGGAAGCGGGCAGCAACCGGCGTGGCGCACGCCCCGTCGGGCCATCATTTCGACAAAGCCCGATCTGCCGTCATCGCCGGCGGATCGGGCCGCCTTGGACGCTCCGGCAAACCCCGTTAAGCTATTCGGCCCGCAACGAAGGAATCGCCATGTCCGCCCTGCTCCCCGCCATCGAAATCGAAACCACAGCGAACCCCGACCATGCCGTGATCTGGTTGCACGGCCTGGGTGCCGATGGCAGCGACTTCGCCCCGGTCGTGCCGCATCTCGGCCTGCCGGCCTCGCTCGGCGTCCGCTTCATCTTTCCGCATGCGCCGTCGATACCGGTTACCTGCAATGGCGGCTACGTCATGCCGGCCTGGTACGACATCACCCATATCGACGGCATCAAGCGCGGCGTCGACGAAACCGGCATCCTCAACAGCCGTCGGGCCATCCGGCAACTGATCGAGCGCGAAAACCAGCGCGGCATTCCCTGCCGCAACATCGTCATCGCCGGCTTCTCGCAGGGCGGCGCGATGGCCTACAGCGTCGGCTTGACGCATCCGCTGCAGCTGGCCGGCATCATCGCGCTGTCCGCCTACATTCCGGCTCCTGGCCTGCTGTCGGCCGCAGAAGGTGTGGCCAATGCCGAAACGCCGATCTTCGCCGGCCACGGCGCCGAGGACGATGTGGTGCCGCGCGAACTGGGCCGCCAGGCCTACGACGCATTGCTTGCGCAAGGCCATCGCATCGAATGGCATGAATACCCGATGGACCATTCGGTGATCGAGCTGGAAATCGCCGATATCGGTCGCTGGCTGGTCGCCCGCTTCACCGCCCCGCACTGAAATCGACTGACGAAAAAAAAGCGGGGCTTCGCAAAGCCCCGCCGATCAGTTTCGACAACGCCGCTCAGTCGTAATCGACCGGATTGTGCTTCATCGAAACCAGCTTGCCCTGCGACAGCGACATCAGCAGCACCGCGATCATTTCATGCATGATGATGGTGTGGTGATTGCCCGACTCCTGCAGGTAGCGGCGTAATTGCTCGCGTACCTTGGCGACGCCGGTGACGTCGATGACGATATCGACCGCTTCGCCCTGGCTGACCAAGGTCATGAAGTCATTGGTGGTAGTGACGCCGTGCTGGCGCGCCAGTTGCATGCCGGGCATGGTGTCGTTCAGGTCGGCAACACCGACCATCTCGACAAAACTCGCCGCCAGCAATTGCTGCAGCAGCGGCGTACCGGTTTCGCCGGCACCGATCAAGGCAATACGGATTTTTTCCATTTTTTGCTGTTCTCCCTAACAAAGAGGGCTGCACCATAACTCTTTTCCGCCAGCAATGCAGCCTGCGGAAAGCCACAATGGCTCCGGACCTGCAGCGTCTCCGCATTAGCCTGACAACCACACAGGACCGACAAATTCCGCCTTTGTCGCAAACCCGACAGCAACAAGACCACGCAAGCCATTGAATAAATTGACATTAAGGCTGGCATCACCCTTGCAAAGGTAACGGCATCGCTAAGGAGGGCATCATGCCGAAACCCAAGAAACACGTTTTCGTTTGCGTCCAGGGCCGCCCCCAGGGCCATCCCCGCAGCTCCTGCCAGGAAAAAGGCTGCGGCCAGGTCTGGCAGGCCTTTTCCGACGAATTCACCACGCGCAACCTGTGGGCTTCCGGCTTCCAGCTGACCAACACCGGTTGCCTCGGCCCCTGCCATCTCGGCCCGAGCGTGCTGGTCTATCCGGAAGGCGTCATGTACACCGGCGTCAAGCCGGAAGATGTCGGGGTGATCATCGACGAGCACCTGATGTTCGATCAACCGGTCGAGCGCCTCAAGGCGCCGGCCGACGTCTGGGCCTGAGATCATGGAAAAAGTCCAATACGAGATCGGCGACATGGTCTATGCCGCCGAAGACATACTCAACGATGGCGGCATGCCTGGCGTCGAAGAGGAAGAAGGTCTGATCGCACCGGCCGGCACGCGCGGCGTCGTCGTGCATTACGGTGTGGCCGAAATGGACGAGAGCAAGGATATCTATCTGGTGCAATTCGAGAATGGCCCGGACGGCAGCCTCGGTCACCCGGTCGGTTGCCTGCCGGAAGAACTGACCCAGGACATCCCGCTCGCCGCCTGACCAGGAGCCGCCCGCATGGCCAAAATCGGCATTTTCTTCGGCACCGATACCGGACGCACCCGCCTGATCGCCAAGCAGATCGCCAAGAAGCTGGGCGATGCGGCGGATGCTCCGGTCAATATCGGCCGCACGACGCTGGCCGAATTCCTGGCCTACGACGCGCTGATCCTCGGCAGCCCGACCCTCGGCGACGGCGAACTGCCCGGCCAGTCGGTCGGCCTCAGCCAGCCGAGCTGGGAAGAGTTTTTGCCGGAACTGGCCGGCGCCGATCTCAGCGGCAAGGTGGTGGCGATTTTCGGGCTGGGCGACCAGAAGAAGTACCCCGACGAATTCGTCGACGCCATCGGCATCATCCACGACGCCCTGATTGCGGCCGGTGCACGCGTCGTCGGCCGCTGGCCGATTGCCGGCTACGAATTCGCCGCCTCGCAGGCGGTCGATGGCGACGATTTTCTCGGTCTGGCCCTCGACCAGATCAACCAGCCGGTGCTCACCGAACAACGGATCGATACCTGGCTGGCGCAAATCCGACCGGAGCTGCTGCCATGAACGTCAATCCCTGGGCCGCCCCCAAGGCCCGCGAAATCCGTCGCGTCCTGGTTTCGCTCGACGAGCGCATCGCCCGGACCTGCGACATTGCCGAAGACAGCGGCGATCCCGACATGGTGACGCTGCATCACACCGAACTGCACAAGCTGCGCGCCCACGTCTTCCTGCATGGCCAGCGCGCCGGCACCTACGGCATCTTCTACGAGTACCCGCATCCGGTGCCAGGCATCCTGGAGAGCGAGGAAAACGTGCCGCTGCCCAAGGTACTGGAAAGCCTCGCCCTGCATTTCGACGCCTGAGGTCGCCCTCTTTACCACCAGGACGAGTGACTAGATCAATCGGCGTATCGTCGGCTTCCTTACATCGCTGTATAGTTAACTACATAGCGATGTAACAAACACCGCAAAACCACCCCAAATCCTACTCAAAAGCGCCGCGTACCGGCTGGTACAGGTTTTGCGAAGACTTAGGCATCGTTATATACGTTTGTATATCTTGCAAATGAAACCGCCAACCTCCATCGCCCACCGCCGGCTCGCCACCACACCGGAAAAAACCCCGAAAAATCGGCAACTTGAGCGCCTGCCCGGCTGGCAACGGCATCTACCCGACGAATGGCGGGATGCGATCGACACCCCGCTCTATTTCGAGCAATACAGCGAATATGAAATCAGCGCCGAGCGCAGCGTCGGCTACGACGCCGACGACCGACCCTGCTTCACCGCCCATCGCTACGAGCTGACCCGGCTGGTTTCCGACGACGACGAAGAATTCTACGAAGTCGTCGCCTACAGCGAGGAACTGGCCGCCTGGCGGCTGCGCGACGAGCGCTGGCTGGTCTATCGCCGCATCTGCACCGCCGACGGCAACGCCCCGCGCGGCTTCTACACCTTCAGTCCAACCATGCCGCGCTAGGCCCGAACAAGTATTCACCAAAAACCCAAAGCTCAATCAGCACACGTCAGGGAGGACATCATGCTGAACCCGCACCCCACCCGCAGCCGCCAGAAGATCCTGGCTGTCCTCGTCGCCAACCTGCTGGCCGGCGGCCTGAGCCAGGCGGCCGACCCGGTCTTCGAACTCGGCACCATCCAGGTCACGGCGAAAAAGCCGCAGGTCGGCGAAGTCGGCGAGGAGCAGGTCGCATCGGTCGTCAGCCGCGAGGAGATGAAGACCTTCAACCGGCAAAACGTCGCCGACGCGGTGAATCTGCTCTCCGGCGTCACCGTCTCCAACAACTCGCGTAACGAGAAAATCATCTACCTGCGCGGTTACGACGTCCGCCAGGCGCCGCTCTTTATCGACGGCATCCCGGTCTATGTGCCGTACGACGGCTACGTCGATTTCAACCGCTTCACCACGGCCGATCTGTCGGCCATCCAGGTGGTCAAGGGCTTCAGTTCGGTCGCCTACGGACCGAACGCCCTCGGCGGTGCGATCAACCTGATCTCGCGCAAGCCGCGCGCCGCGCTCGAAGGCGACTTCAACATCGGCTTCGGCACCGGCAACGAACGTCACACCTCGGCCAACCTCGGCACCAACCAGGGCATGTGGTACCTGCAGGCCGGCGTCTCCTACTCGGATGCCGACACTTTCCGGATGTCCTCCGACTACAAGCCGACCAGCACCGAGAACGGCGGCCGCCGCGAAAACGCCTACTACCGGGACAGCAAGGCCTCCTTCAAGTTCGGCCTGACACCGAATGCCACCGACGAATACGCCATCAGCTACATCAAGCAGGATGGCGAAAAAGGCCAGCCGCCCTCGACCGACCCGACGGCCGCCCGCTACTGGAAATGGCCGTACTGGAACAAGGAGAGCCTCTATTTCGTCTCGAAAACGGCGCTCACCCAGCATGAGTCAATGAAGGTCCGCCTCTACGTCGACAAGTTCGAAAACGAGGTCGACACCTACACCAACAGCAGCTACGCCACCCTCAAGACCAGCGGCTCGGGCAGCGTCAGCACCGGGAGCAGCATCTACAACGACAAGACGCAAGGCGGCTCACTGACCTTCGAAACCACCCGCCTGCCTTACAACACCCTGCGTTTGATCGGCCACTACAAGCAGGACAAGCACGAGGAAACCGACGCCACCAACCAGCTCAACACGGCCTACAAGGACACGCTGGCCTCGCTGTCGGCCGAAGACAACATCCAGCTCGGCGAGCAATGGTTGCTCTCGCTCGGCTTCGCCCATCACGAACTGCGCCCGGACAGCGTCTTCAGTCGCGGCAACGCCTACTCGCTGCCCGCCAAGCAGACCGCCAACAACGCCCAGGCCGGGCTGTTCTACGACCTGACGACGAACACCCGCTTCTACGCCACCGTCGCCCAGAAAACCCGGCTGCCGACCCTGAAGGATCGCTACTCGGCCCGCCTCAACACCTATATCGAGAATCCCGGCCTGCAAGCCGAGCAGTCGGTCAATTACGAAATCGGCTATCAGGGCAGCCCCTGGCAAGGCGCCAAGGCCGAAGCGGCGATTTTCTACAGCGACATCGACGACAAGATCCAGACCGTCTACAAGCCCGGCACTTCAAGCTGCTCCGCGACAGCCCGCTGCCAGATGCAGAACGTCGGCCAGGTCCATAGCAGCGGCTTCGAACTCGGTCTGCGCTCGCCGGTCACCGGCTGGCTCGACCTGGGCGGCAACTTCACCTACCTCAATATGGAAAACGTCAGCAGCCCGAACACCAAGCTGACCGACGTGCCGCGCCAGAAGGCCACCTTCTACGCCCTGATCCGCCCCTTCGGCCAACTGGAGATCGTCCCCTTCATCGAGTCGGAAAGCGCCCGCTGGGCCTCCAACACCGTCCGCGTCGGCGCCCACACCACGCTCAACCTGAAGGCCGCCTACAAGCCGATGAAGGGCCTGACGCTGGAAGCCGGCGTCACCAACCTGACCGACCAGAACTACGCCCTCGCCGACGGTTTCCCCAACCCCGGCCGGATGTGGTTCGGCAACCTCAACTACCAGTTCTAGGAGGCAACATGAATCGCCTGACCAAGCCTGCCATCGCTGCCGTCGTCCGTCGCGACGACGGCGGTCTCGACGACCTCGTCGCCGGCTTCGCCATCTCGCTGATCAACCGTGGCTGGTGGGTGCGCGGCCTGGTCCAGGAGATGCATGACGCCACCGGCGGTTGCGTCATTTCGCTGGTCGATCTCGACCACGGCACGCTCTATCCGATCACTCAGAACCTCGGCCAGTTTTCCGACGCCTGCCGGCTCGACCCGGCCGGCATCGCCGAAGCCAGCAGCGTGCTGCGCCGGATTGCCGAAGAAGGCGCCGATCTCGCCGTCTTCAACCGCTTCGCCGGCCTGGAGGCCGGCGGCCGTGGCTTCTGCAACGAGATGCTGGAAATCATGAGCCAGGACATCCCCAGCCTGACCATCGTGCCCGAGCGCCATCTCACCGCCTGGCGCTTCTTCACCGGCGGCCTCGGCGTCGAGCTGGAAGCCAGCCTGCCGGCCCTGGAAGACTGGTTTTTCGGGCATCCGGCCCGCCCGGCAACGGCTGATCGCAGCCAATTGACGAGCCAACAATCATGAATATCCCGTTCAAACCCGGCCGCCGGCGCTTCATCCAGGGCGCCGGCCTGCTCGGCCTCAACCTGGCCGCCTCCGGCATGCCCGGCGCCCTGGCCAAAAGCGCGCCGCAAACCGTCACCGTCGTCACCAGCTACGCCGACGAATTCGTCTCGCGCATCGAGGCCGCCTTCGAGAAGGCCTATCCACAATACCGGCTGCGCGTCGTCTGGCGCATGCCCAACGACGCCGCCCCCTACCTGCAGCAGCCCGACCACGGCGGCGCCGATGTCTACTGGTCGGCCTCGCCGCGCACCTTCGCCCGGCTGGCGCGCGACAACACCTGGCGCAAGCTGCCGATCGACAGCGGCGCCCTGCCCCGTCAGGTCGGCAAGACCGAACTCGGCGATGCCGCCGGTTTCTATACGGCAAGCGAAATCGCCGGCTTCGGCTTTGCCGTCTCGCCGCCGGCGCTGACCCAACGCGGCCTGCCGCTGCCCGCCGACTGGACCGACCTGAGCGACCCGCGCCTGGCCGGGCTGATCGCGCTGCCGGTGCCGGCCCGCGTCGGCTTCGCGCCGCCGATGGTCGAAATCGTCCTCCAGGCCTACGGCTGGCAACGCGGCTGGGCGTTGTGGAGCGAGATCGCCGCCAACGCCAAGCCGATCGAGCGCGGCTCCACCTTCGTCACCGACGAGATCGCCGCCGGCCGCTGCGCCATCGGGCTGTCGATCGATTTCTTCGTCAATTCGGCCATCGCCAACGGCGCTGCGCTCAGTTTCATCTACCCACGCCACACCGGCCTCAACCCGGCCCATATCGCGGTCACCCGCAATAGCCCCAACCCGGAAGGCGCCGCCGCCTTCGTCAATTTCCTGCTCTCGCTCAATGGCCAGAAGCTGCTCGCCCACCCCGACATCCGCCGCCTGCCGATCCGCCCCGATGCCTACGCCGGCCTGCCAACCCGCCAGTTCAACCCGTTCGCGGCGGCGGCCGAAGGCGGCCTGCAATTCGACAGCGACGCCGCCCGCCCGCGCCTGGCCACCTCGGCCAGCCTGTTCCAGCAGATGCTGATCGAACCGCTGGCCGAACTGACCCCGCTCTGGCGCCGCCTGCAAGCCGCCGAACAGGCCGGCAAGCCCTTGCCCGAAGTGCGCCGGCTGCTCGGCGCACCGCCCATCGACGAGGCCGCCGCCAACGATCCGGCACTGCACCGGGCAATCGGCCTGCGCCTGGAAGGCGAAAACCCAGCCATCCCGACGCCGCAGGAACTGGCCTGGGGCGAAACCGCCGCCCGCAACCGGCACGCTGCCCGGAAATTGCTCGACGAGGCCGGCGCATGAAGCTCAAACCCACCCTCTCCCGCCTGAGCCGGCTTGCCGCCTTCGGCGCCCTCTTTGCCCACTTTGTACACGCCCCGGCCGGCCATGCCGCCGAGACACCCGCCGTCATCGACCGCGAAGTGCTGAGCCGTCCGCTACCCGGCCTGAGCGCCGAGGAAGAGGAACGCTTCCGGCGCGGCCGCAGCCTGTTCCGGCAAAGCTGGGTCATCGCCCCGGCCAACGATGTCGCGGTCGACGGCCTCGGCCCGCTCTACAACCGCCTGGCCTGCATCTCCTGCCACGCCAAGAATGGCCGCGGCGGCGCGCCGGACAAGCCGGAGGAGCGCATGCAGTCGATGCTGGTCCGCCTCTCGTTGCCCGGCCGCAATGCCCAGGGCGGCCCGCTGCCGCATCCGGCCTATGGCGACCAACTGAACGAGGAAGGTATTCCCGGCGTCCCCGGCGAAGGCCGCGCCCACCTGCACTGGCATCACAAGCAGGCCCGTCTGGCCGACGGCACGACTGTGACGCTGCGCTGGCCTAGCCTCAGTTTTTCCGAACTGGCCTACGGCAAGCTCGGCAAGACGCTGACCTCGCTGCGCGTTTCGCCGCATGTTGCCGGCCTCGGTCTGCTCGATGCCGTCGAAGAAAAGACCCTGCTGGCCCTGGCCGCCGAGAAAAAGCCGGACGGCGTACGCGGCACGGTCAATCTGGTCTACGACAAGGCGACCGGCCAGCCCGCCGTCGGCCGTTTCGGCCTGAAGTCGAACATGCCCAACCTGCGCCAGCAGATCGCCGGCGCCTTCGTTGGCGACATGGGCATCACCTCGCCGCTGTTCGCCCAGGAAAACTGCACCGCCGCGCAAACCGCCTGCGCCGCCGCCCCGCACGGCGGCCAGCCGGAACTCAGCGCCACGCAACTCGACGAGATCAGCTTCTATCTCGCCAACCTTGCCCCGCCGCCGCGCCGCGCCAGCGATTCGCCCCAGGTCCGCCAGGGCGAAGCGCATTTTGCCGAACTGGGCTGCGCCACCTGCCACCGCCCGCAGCTGATCAGCGGCGAGGTGGCCGGCAATCCGCGCCTCTCCCGCCAGTCTTTCGCGCCCTATACCGACCTGCTGCTGCACGACATGGGGCCGCAACTGGCCGATGGCCGGCCCGATCACCGGGCCAACGGCCGCCAGTGGCGCACCGCGCCGCTCTGGGGGCTGGGCGTGCTGACCGCGATCAACGAACAGCGCGGCCTGCTCCACGACGGCCGGGCGCGGACTGCCGAGGAAGCCATTCTCTGGCACGGCGGTGAAGCCGAAACCGCCCGCCGCCGCTACATCAAGGCCGACCGGACACAACGCGCCGCGCTGCTCGCCTTTCTGCAATCGCTGTAAACGCCGGACCACTCGATAACCAACAACAGATGATCAATCAGGGGAACACACCATGGGGAAAGCAACACCAGCCGCACCGCGGCTGAAAAAACTGAGCCTGGCCTTGCTGGCCGGCCTGGGCTCCAGCCTGGCCCAGGCCGAAGGCGAAGAAGCCAGTCAGGTACTCGACACCGTGACCGTCACCGCCCCGGCCGAAACCGGCGGCTGGATGCAGCCGGATGCCGCGACGCCATCCACCGTCTATCGCGTCGACCGCGAAGCCATGCGCCTGTTCGACACGCCGGGCGGCGCCAATCCCTATACCGCCCTGGCCGAAGTGCCGGGCGTCAAGGTCACCACGGTCGATGCCTACGGCCTGAACAACATGCAGGGCGGCCAGAAAGGCATGCGCGTCCGTGGCGAGGTCAGCACCCACGGCGTCGCCGGCACCTTCGAGGGCCTGGCGCTGGGCGGCCCCGGGCCTGGGCCGGGCTACCTTTTCCTGTTCGACAAGGAGAACATCGACAGCATCAGCTTCGCCCAGGGCTCGGTCGCCGCCGACCGCCCCGGCCTGTTCAACACCTACGGCGCCATCGACAGCCGCCTGCGCTGGCCGACCGCACGAGCCGGGGCCGACCTCTCGTACAGCGTCGGCTCGGACAACTTCCGCCGGCTGTTCGGACGGGTCGATAGCGGCCTGCTGCCGAGCGGCACCGCCTTCTTCCTGTCGGCTTCCGACAGCCATGCCGACAAGTGGCGCGGCGAAGGCGAAGCGCCATCTGGCCGGGAGAACGTCGAGTTCGCCCTGCAGCAGCAACTGGGCAAGCTGAAGATCAGCCTGGCGCTGGCCCAGAACGTCCAGGCCCAGAACAACTACAAGGCCCTGACCTACGCCCAGGCCAGCGACCTCGGCCGCTACAACCGCTACGACTACGGCACCAGCCGCAGTTCCTCCGACTACTACGGCTACAACCGCCAGGATTTCACCAGCCAGGCCTTCCTCTCCGAAATCGCCTACGCCTTCACGCCGGACACCACGCTCAGTGTCAAACCCTTCTACACCAAGGAAGAAGGCTATTACCTGTACGCCGGTTCGAGCGCCAGCCAGGTCCAGAAATGGCTGATCGACCACGAAACCTACGGCGCCACCGCCGAAGCCCGTACCCGCCTGGCCGGGACCGATCTCAAGCTCGGTTACAGCTTCACCTCGACCGACCCGCCCGGCCCGCCGACCACTCGCAAGCAATACAGCATCGTCAATGGCCAACTGGTTTTCCAGCAATGGGCACTGCTCTCCAAGGTGGTCGACCGCCATGACTTCAGCAATGCCTACCTGAGCGCCCAGCATCGCTTCGGCGATGTCACGCTGCAAGGCGGCCTGCGCTATGCGTACGAGACCCTGCCCGGCATCGATGCCTACAAGGTCACCGGCACTACCGGCAGCAGTTGGGACGTTTCGCCGGATGCGGCAATTGCCCGCGCCCAGAAGGATCCGACGCGCAGCGTCGGCAGCCGCAGCTTCGGCAACTGGTTGCCGCAGGCCGCCGCCGCCTGGGAGATCAACCCGGCGGTCGAGGTCCATGCCAGCCTGGGACGCAATATCGGCGCCCCTTCCTTCGATGCCTTCAACCAGGCGCCGGCCGGCAAGATCACCAGCAGCCAGCAGTACTGGGACCAGATCGAACCGGAACTGTCGACCAGCTTCGACCTCGGCGCCCGCCTCAAAGGCAGCAACTGGTACATCGATCCGACCGTCTATGTCTCGCGCTCGCAGAACAAGGCGGTCAGCGTCTTCAGCTCGACCACCAACACGGTCTATTCGCAGAACATCGGCAAGACGCAGGGCCGCGGCCTGCAACTGGCCGCCGGCTGGACGGCGCTGAACAACCTGCAGCTATTCACGGCGCTGTCATACAGCCTGTCGCAATTCAGCGAAAACGTCCGCACCACCGGCGGCGCCACGCTGGGGGTCGATGGCAAGCAACTGCCCGACGTGCCCAAGCTGATGGCCAACCTGGGCGGCATCTGGCGCTACGGCGGTCTCACCGTGGCGCCGATCGTGCAATACGTCGGACCACGCTGGGCGACCAGCACCTACAGCGAACGCATGGCTGGCTACACCACCACCGACCTGCATGTCGGCTACGGCGACAAGGGCAGCTGGGGCAAGTGGCAGCTCTCGCTGGCCGTGATGAACCTGTTCGACCGCCACTACATCGGCCAGATCAGCACCAGCGAAGTCAATACCACCGCCAACGGCGCCATCTACTACCCCGGCGCACCGCGCACCGTGGTGGCGACGCTCGGCCTCAGCTTCTAGGGAATCGCCATGCAAAGAATCCTCTCCCTGCTCCTCGCCGGCCTGTTGCTGGCACTGACCGCCCAGGCCCGCGACATCACCGACATGGCCGGGCGCAGCGTCAAGATCCCGGACAAGGTCGAGCGCGTCTTCGGATCGGCCCCGCCGCTCAACGTGCTGCTCCATGCCGTGGCGCCGGAAACCATGATCGGCCTCAGCTTCCCGGTGGTCGACGAAGCGAAACCCTTCTTTCCGCCGCGCTTGCAGGGCCTGCCGGTGGTGGGCGGCATTTTCGGCATGGGCCAGCAGATGAATGCCGAAACCGTGCTCAGTATGAAGCCGGATATCGCGCTGGCCTGGAAGAGCCCGTTCATCGACCAGGGCAAGATCGAAAGCGCCTTCGCCAGGATCGGCGTACCGCTCGTCTTCATCCAGCTCGATACCTTGTCCGACTGGCCGGCCGCGCTGCGTTTCACCGGCCAGCTGCTCGGCCACGAGAAGACTGCCGAAGCCCAGGCCCGTTACGTCGAGCAGACGCTGGCCAAGGTCGCCAAGGTGGTCGCCGCCATTCCCGAAGCCCGCCGTCCGCGCGTCTATTACGCCGAAGGGCCGGACGGCCTGGCCACCGACTGCCACCGCTCCTTCCACACCGAAGCCATCGAGCTGGCCGGCGGCTACAACGTCTATCGCTGCGAGCCGAAGGATCACATGGGCATGGAACGGATCAGCCTGGAACAGATCCTCGCCTTCGCCCCCGACCTCATCGTCACCCAGGAAAAGGCCTGGGCCGCCAATGTTCGCAAGGACCCGCGCTGGCAAGGCGTCAAGGCGGTCCGGGAAGGCCGCATCCATGTCGTGCCGCGCTGGCCGCACAACTGGGTGGACCGTCCGCCCTCGGTCATGCGCGTGCTCGGCGTGCAGTGGCTGGCCAACCTGTTCCACCCCAAGGCCTACCCACTCGACCTGCGCCGCGAAACCCGCGCCTTCTACCAGCTTTTCCTCGGCGTCAGCCTCGACGACGCCGCGCTCGACCAGTTGCTGCAGGCCACCGGCAGCGCTACGCCACACGAACACCACTAGAAAAGAACCATGTCGAAAAACCAACCGCTCCACCTGAAATCCCTGGCCATCACCCTGGCCGCCATCGGCCTCGGCAAAGCGCTGCCGGCAGCCGCCCAGAGCAACATCCCCACCCTCGGCGAAGTCGTCGTCGATGGCGGCTACGCCGGTGCCGCCGACGGCTACCGCGCCGACACCGCCTATCTCGGTCCGCTCGGCGAACGCGCCCTGCTCGACACGCCTTACGCGATCAGCGTCGTGCCTGCTTCACTGATGGAAAACCAGCAGATGAAGAGCGTCCGCGACGCTTTCCGCTACCTGCCTTCGGTCCAGGGCGAGAACATCCGGCCGCAAACGCGCGGCCTGCAGGCCGGCGTCGTCCAGAACACCCGCATCGACGGCCTGAACATCGCCGCCACCACCGATTACCCGGTCGAGCAGTTCGAACGCATCGAAGTCCTCAACGGCCTGGCCGGTGCGCTCTACGGCCCGGCCAACCCGGCCGGCACCTTCAATTACGTGCTCAAGCGCCCGACCGCCGACACCCGGCAACAAGTCACCGTCGGCTATGCGACGCAAGGCTCGCTGCTCGCCCATGCCGATCTCAGCGGCAGCCTCGGCGATCAGCGCCAGCTCGGCTATCGCCTCAACCTGCTCGACGACCGCGGCGAAGGCTATGTCGATGGCAGCCTGCTGCACCGGCGGCTGGCCAGCCTGGCGGTCGACCTGCACCTGGCCCCGAGCACCGTGCTGGAAACCAATTTCAGCACCTATCACTACCTGCGCCGCGGCTTTGCCGGCACCTTCGCGCTGGCCAGCAACGTCAATTTCCCGACGGCGCCGGACCCGACCAAGGTCGGCTACGGCCAGCGCTACGCCGGCGACGACAATGTCTCGGACACGATCAGCGCCCGCCTCAAGCACAGCTTCAACGCCGACTGGCAATTCACCGGCGGCGTGCAGCGCCAGAACGGCGACCGCGCCTCGACCGTACCGACCAACACGCTGACCAGCAACAGCGGCAAATACACCACCACCGCCGCCACCACCACCTACAGCCGCGACGTCATCGTCAGCAACAGCCTGGCCCTGACCGGCAAGCTGCAGACCTTCGGCATCGGCCATGAACTGGTACTGGCCAACAATGGTTTCGACTGGGACCGTTACACGCCCTACAGCACCGGCAGCATCACGCTCGGCACGGCGACGCTCGATAACCCGAGAGAATTCAACGAGCCAAAGTGGCCGGATTTCAGCTACCGCTACCGTTCGGTCAATACCCGGCAGCAATCGATCACCTTCGGCGACACCCTCACCTTCACCGACCAGTGGTCGGTGAAGGTGATGGCCAGCCAGAGCTGGATCAGGGTGCGCAACTACAACAAGCAGGGCGCCGTCACCAGCCGCTATGACGACGACGGCCTCAGCCCTGCCGCCAGCCTGCTGTTCAAGCCCCGCCCCGAGATCACCACCTACCTGACCTACGCCGACAGCCTGCAACAAGGCGACTTCGCGCCGAGCGGCACGGCCAACGCCGGCGAAAGCCTGGCCCCCTACCGCAGCAAGCAATGGGAAATCGGCTACAAGCAGCAACTGCAAACCTTCGCCGGCAGCCGGCTGAATCTCGGCGCAGCCCTGTTCCGCATCGAACGCCCCTTCGCAATGACCGACAGCAGCGACAACCGCTACAAGGAGCAAGGCGAACAGGTCAATCGTGGCCTGGAACTGACCGCCGCCGGCGATGCCACGCGCAACCTGAGCTTTTTCGGCGGCTTGACCTACCTCGATCCCAAGCTGGTTGATTCCGGTTCCGCCGCCACCAGCGACAAGCAGATCCTCGGCCTGGCCCGCTTCGTCGCCAATACCTTCTGGGAATACCACCTGAGCGGCGTGCCCGGCCTGTTCCTCAATCTCAACCTCAACCACGTCAGCCGCCGGCCGGGCAACAACACCAACAGCACCTGGGTCAGCGGCTATACCGTCGCCGACGTCGGCGCCCGCTACGTCCACAAGCTGCTCGGCAAGACGGCCACCTGGCGGCTCAACCTCAACAACGTCGGCGACGAACGCTACTGGGCCAACATCACGCCCAGCGGCCAGAACGGCTACAGCGGCGCCGGCAACGGCACCGGCACGCTGGGCGCGCCGCGCACGCTGATGGCTTCGCTGCAATTCGACCTGTGAGGCCGCCAAGCATGCTCCGTACGCCATTCCACACCCGCCGCTGCGGCATCCTCCGGCTGCTGCCGGCCTTGCTCTGCGGCCTGCTCGCCGCCGCACCGGCCAGTGCCGAAACGGTCAACATCCTGGCCGCCGGCAGCCTGAAGAAGGCTTTCACGGCAATCATCGCCGACTGGCAGAAGACCCACCCGGAAACGCCGGTCAGCATGGAAAACGGCCCGGCCGGCTGGCTGCGCCAACGCATCGAGCACGGCGAGGCCTTCGATCTCTATGCCTCGGCCGCGCTGTCCCATGCCGAAGCGGTCAGCCAGGCGGGCTGGGCCGGGCCGGCCGTACTCTTTGCGCGCAATCGCCTGTGCGCCCTGGTCAAGGCCGACAACCCGGTGAGCAGCGACAGCGTCGTCGCCTACCTGTTGCGCCCGAGCACCCGGATCGCCACCTCGACGCCACTGTCCGACCCCGGCGGCGACTACGCCTGGGCCTTTTTCCGCCGGCTCGAAGCCAGCCACCCCGGCGCCTATGCCGAGCTGAGCCAACGCGCCCAGCAGCTCTACGGCGCCCCGCCCAACCCCGACAAGCCAGCCCCTTCGGCCAGCCTGCTGATTGCCGAAGGGCGCATCGACATCGCCCTCGGCTACTGCTCCGGCATGCCCCGAGGCGGCGATGCGCCGGTCAAGGGCATTGCCTTGCCGGCACCGGCCCCGCTGGCCGAATACGGCCTGGCCGTAGCGCGTAAAGCCGGGCCGGGCGCGGCCGAATTCGCCCTGTTCGTGCTCTCGCCGAGCGGCCAGCGCATCCTCGCCGAGCACGGCTTCCTGGCCGTCACCCGCCCCCAGGAGACGCCGTGAATCCGCACGGCTCCGCCGCCGACGCCAGCGGACCCGGCCGAGCACTACTGCCCGGCCTGGGCCTGTTGCTGGCCGGCGCCATGTTTCTCTCCCTCGCTTTAGGGCGTTACCCGCTGCCTCCGCAGGAGGTGGCGGGCTTTTTCTTCGCCCAGTTGGGCTGGCATGACCTGGCGCCGGAACGCCAGGCCCTGCTCCATAACCTGATCGTCGACATTCGCCTGCCGCGCGTGCTGGCAGCGGTGCTGGTCGGTGCCGCGCTATCGATTTCCGGTGCCGCCTACCAGGCGGTGTTCCGCAACCCGCTGGTCTCCCCCGGCCTGCTCGGCGTGCTGGCCGGGGCAGCCAGCGGCGCGGCGCTCGGCCTGGTCTTTTCCGGCAACTGGTGGATCATGCAGCTCGCCGCCTTCCTGATGGGCGGCCTGGCGGTGCTGATCGGCGTCGGCATCGCCGCGCTGTTCGGCGGCTCGGTGGTGATGCTGGTGCTCGGCGGCATCATCAGCGGCGCGCTGTTCACCGCCATCCTGTCGCTGGTCAAATACGTCGCCGACCCCTACAACCAGTTGCCGGCCATCGTCTATTGGCTGATGGGCAGCCTGGCCAGCGCCGACCTCAAGGACATCGGCCGGCTGGCCATCCCGATGCTGTGCGGCACCCTCGTGCTGGCCAGCTTGGGGCGCGCTCTCGATGCGCTGTCGATGGGCGACGACGAAGCCCGCACGCTCGGCGTCCCGGTCGCCTTCGTGCGCTACGGCGTGATCGGCGCCGCGACGCTGATCTCGGCGCTGACCGTCTCGCTGGCCGGCATGATCGGCTGGGTTGGCCTGCTCGTCCCCCACGTCGCCCGGCTGCTCACCGGCCCGGGCAACGCCCGCCTGCTGCCGGCCAGCGCCTGCCTGGGCGGCATTTTCCTGCTGCTCGCCGATGGCATCGCCCGCAATCTCGGTACCACCGAGATCCCGATCGGCATCGTCACCGAACTGCTTGGCATTCCGGCCTTCCTGCTGGTTCTGCACCGGGCGCGCCGGGGGTGGGTCGGATGAGCCTCTGCGCCGATCAACTCGCCTTCAGCTGGCGCCGCCGCCCGGTGCTCGATGGCATCAGCCTCTGCCTGCAGCCCGGCGAAGTGGTCGCCCTGCTCGGGGCCAACGGCGCCGGCAAGAGCACGCTGCTGCGTCTGCTGCTCGGCCTGCTCCAGCCCGATGCCGGGACGGTGAGCCTGGCCGGGCGGCCGCTCGGCAGCTGGTGCCAGCGTGACATCGCCCGCCAGCTGGCCTACGTGCCGCAGGTTCATGTCACGCCCTTTCCCTACAGCGTGCGGGAAGTCGTGCTGCTCGGCCGCCTGCCGGCCAGCGGCCTGTTCCGCAGCCCGAGCCGCGACGACCATGCCTGCACCGAGCAGGCCCTGGCGCACCTGGGCATTGCCCACCTGGCCGCCCGCCCGTACAGCGAAATCTCCGGCGGCGAGCGGCAACTAGCGCTGATCGCCCGCGCCCTGGCCCAGGGCGCCCGCCTGCTGGTCATGGACGAACCGGCCACCGGCCTCGATTACGGCCATCAACTGCGCCTGCTCGAACGCCTGGGCGCCCTGGCGGCCGAGGGCTACGGCGTGCTGATGACCACCCATCACCCCGACCACGCGCTGCACGCGGCCCACCGCGTCCTGCTGCTGCGCCAAGGCCGGATCGAAGCCGACGGCCCGCCGCACCGCGTCGTGACCAGCGACAACATTCACCGCCTGTACGGCGTGGCGGTGGCTGCCGTACAGGCCGCCGATGGCGCCACCATCGCTTTCCGGCCTGCTGGATGGAGCGCCGCATGACCGTGATGAAAGGCTATGCGCTGTTCGCCAATTTCGAAAATCCCTTCGGCAATACCCGGCGCGCCCTGCACGAGTCAATCGAAACCGTCATTCTGGCCGAGCAATTGGGCTTCGAGCAGGTGTGGCTGACCGAACATCATTTCAACGCCTTCAGCGTCAGTGCCGCACTGTTTCCCTTGCTCGCCAACCTCGCCGCCCAGACCAGCCGCATCGGCCTGGGGGCCGGCGCGCTGCTGCTGCCTTTCCACGACCCGGTGCGCGTCGCCGAAGACATCGCCACCGTCGACGCGCTGTCCGGTGGCCGGCTGCTACTCGGCGTCGGCAAGGGCGGCCCCTTTCCCGACCAGTTCCGGCATTTCGGTGTCGCCCACGACGCCAGCCGGGCACGCCTGTTCGAAGCACTGGCCCTGCTCGAAAAGCTGCTCGGCGGCACCGGCATCGATCACGACAGCCCGCACCATCACTATCGTAACCTCTCGGTCTATCCGCGTCCGATCCGCCCGCAACTGCCGATCTGGCTGGCCAGCCTGAACGAGACCAGCGTCAGCCTGGCGGCAGCACGCGGCTACGGCCTGATGGGACCGTCGGCTGCACCAGTGGAGAAAATCCACAGCCTGCTGGCCGGCTACCGGCCGCACCCGGGCGACGCGGCGCCGCCCTTCGTGCTAGCCCGCTACTTTCTCTTCCACCCGGATGACGAACGCGCCCGCCGCGAAGCCCTGCCCTTCATCCGCGACTTTGCCGGCAACATGCGCGCCGCCCGCCAGCAGATTCCCTCGGCCAATGGGCCGATCGCGCCATTCGGGCAGGAGGCCGCCGCCTTCGGCGAGGACAGCCTGCTCGCCAACGCCATCGTCGGCAGCCCGGCCGCCTGCATCGCCCAGTGCCGCGCCCTGCAGGCGGCAATCGGGCCGCACGTGCTGCTCCTCAAGCCGGCCAGCTACGACCCGAAGAGCAGCCGCCGCTCGCTAAGCCTGTTTGCCGAACAGATCTACCCGCATCTGGGCAGCCATTGTGCCGCCCCACTTCATCATTGACCCGCTCCGGAGCCAGACCATGTGCCAGAACGCCGCCCTCGCCCCCACCCAACCC
>QXPY01000016.1 GCA_003583745.1 Rhodocyclales bacterium GT-UBC
AGGGGGGGGGGGAGGGGAGCTTCCTGTAAGGGGGCGAATAAGCTTGTTGGGCAGTCGTGCGAGAGCAAGCAGCAGTCGAACCCAGTATGGGGGGGCGACGTAAGCTTGAAGCAAAATTGTCCCCTTTGTTACACGGCCCAATTCTAGCAGTGCGCTGCCCAAAAGTTCTTCTGGTACCAGATGGGCAAATCGCCAGCAAATAGTAAGGTCGAACTGGTTGTCGAGAAAGTCGAGTTTTAGAATGTCCGCATGCTGCAAGGAAATGTTTTTAAGATGCTGATTCAACAGTTTTTTAGTTGACTCCGCAAGCATCTGCTCGGAGATGTCAATGCCAATGATTTTTTCAGCATTGATGTAATGATGAAAAAATCGTCCTGTTCCGACTGGTGCATCAAGAATTTCACTTGGCTGGTTGCTGCGGAAATAATCGGCGACGTATTGATCTTCTTGCCACCAATGATCTTCTTTCTCTCTTTCTTCTTCGTAGCTGGAAGCCTCTTCCTTGCCATATTTTTTATAGCCGTCATACATCTTGAATTGTCTTTCGCTTACAGGGAAATAATGGAAATAGAGAAGATAGCTGAAGTAAAAATAACGGTCTGGTATTGCGAAAAATCAGGTTTGACCAAAAAGCGGATACCGAGTAAGAAATGACGGTGGCGATCGCCGTCCCTTCTGCTCCCATCGATGAACTCAATTTCAGATTTAATGCGATGCTGAATGCTGCCGCGAGCAAGGTTTTGGGTAACTGGTAGCGCTGTAAGTTGTGCCTGACAATCCAAGCCTCACTGACGATGCTGATAAAAACAAAAAGGGCGGACCAAATCAAGATTTTAAACACAGATATGGCGCCGTTGTACTGCGTGCCAAAAAACAGGTGCAGCAGTCCGGGGGCAAGCACGAATAGTCCAAGGCAAGTTGCGATGCCTAGCCAAGTAATTCGGTTGATCCAGTGCTTAAAGTGGTATTCAAATTCTCTTTCACTCCTCTTTGCAAGCAGGATTGGAGCAAGGGAGGACATGATGGCAGCAGGTAGGGCGTGGGTTGCTTCAGCCATGATTGTGGCTACACCAAGATAGCCAACAGCCTCTGTGCTTTGTCCGTTGCCCAATATAACTATCCCTATGCGAGCGTAAAGGCCAACGGCTGCGCTGGCTAAAAGGAGTGGGAGCGCATTTGTGAAAATTTGCTCGCAGCGTTGTTTGCTAATTTTCCAATGCCAAGGTGGTGTGTGCAATTTATCAAGGGAGAGCGCAAGTCCAATGCAAATTAACATGGCTTCACCTGCGCTGACTGTTGCGAGCATGATTAGTGGTGAGTCGCTCAATGCTGCCCAGATGCGTCCTCCTGCACCAAATAGCAAGGCGATTTGACGCGAGATCACCCCGTACTTTGAGGCAAGAACTTTACGTAGCCAGTATTCTCCAATTTCCATGGCGTTGAATAGCGTAGTGATTGCCAGAATAGGAGCAATGATGGCAATAGTGGAGCTATATTGATCGACCAACTTGGTGATTCCTAATACTGTCAAGATGGTTAGCCCACCTCCGATAAGTCTCAAGAACACCGCGCTGCCAAGTATTTCCTCTTTGGATTCCGGTTCTCTTGCTAAGTTTAAGATGACAATTGCTTCAATTGCACCAAGATTCAAAAAACTCACTACGCCAACGACTGCGTTAGCTAAATTGAGAGTTCCATAGGTTTCCGGGGCTAATATACGTGCAACAATAATTCCTGTTGAAAATGCAATAAGCATTTTGCCGGCGCGGTCAATTAATGTCCAAAGGATATTTTTGAGTACCGGAGAGTGGTTTTGGGGCAGCATCTAACGGTACTCAGAACACTTTGTGTCAAAGTATTTGGTAGGGCTACGTTGTCTGGTAGTCGCTTTTGCTATCGGGTTTTTCATTAATTGTGGCATTGGTTTTAAATATGGCGGCGTGGGTGCAGATTTCGTCCTTTAGCAACTACTTTTGTCTGAATCAGACAAAAGTAGTTGCTTGTCACTATTTCTAGTTATTCAGCGCTTTTCCGTACTGCCGGCCCTGTCGCCCCATCAAAGCCGAGACTGGGTAGTATCGCTAGCTCTTCCGCCGTTTGTACGGCTTCGGCAATGACGGTGAGGCCGATGTTGTGAGCTATGCTGCATAGCCCCTTGATGAACTCCTGATTGCCCGGATGGGTGTCAATGGCGCGAATGAAGCTGCCGTCGACTTTCAGGTAGTCCAGGCCGATGTGGTGGAGACGGCCGATTTCACTGAATTGGCGGCCGAAATGTTCGATGCCGAGGCGGCAACCGAGCGGGCGCAGGCTGTCGCAGAAGGCATGGAAAGCCTCGAAGTGCTGAAATGCACCGAGTTCGGAGACTTCCAGCCATAGTTGAGGGGCCAGTTCGCGACGTGCTGCAACCAGAATTTGCAGTTTGTCGCGGAAGGCTGGGCTGAGGATCGACTCTCCGGATAGATTGACCGCGACAGCCGGTGCGCCGGCAGCAATTCTGTCCAGGGCCAGGCGGGTGGCGGCTAGGTCGAGTTCGGTGGTCATCGACAGGCGCGAGGCCATGGGCATGAAACTTCCAGCAGCGAGCCATTCGCCATTTTCGCTGGCCTGCAGGCGTAGCGGGCATTCCAGGTGAAGCAGTTGGCCGCGGTTGCCGGCGACCGGGAAGTCGATCAGGCGCAAACGCTGGGTCTCGATGGCGCCTTCGAGCAGTTTCCGCCAATCAGCATTCGTTGCTGCATGAGGTTCATGAGAGGTTTCCGCCTTGCACCAGGCCAGGCCGCTCTGGTTCTCGGCATATGCCAAGGCCGCATCAATTTGGGACAGCAGGTTACCGATGCCTTGGTTGTGCTGATAACGGCCGGTAGCAATGTGACCGATCTGTTCGCCGTTGATGAGGCCGGCGGAGCTCTGGTCGCGTAGCAGGTCGAGCAATTCGAGAGCAAGCTCACTAGCGTCTTCATGGCCAGGAAGAAGCAGGGCAAAGTCGGCGCCGTTCAGCCGGGCTGCTGCTGTACCGGGATGCTGTTCGGCTATAGCAGATAATGCCCGGCCAATGCGGCGTAGGAGTTCATCGGCAGTTTCGCGCCCCGCCCGCTTGTTTATGCCTGTTAGGTCGGCGACGCGCAACATCAGCAAAATGCCGCGGATAGGGGCGTCCTCGTCGTTCAGTGCGGCGTCGAGTTGATTGAGGAAAAAGGCACGATTGGCCAGTCCTGTCAGGTTGTCGAGTGTGGCTTCTCGACGCACTTGTTCGAGGCGCGATGCCTCTTCGGCAAAGATGGCCTTCAAACGCTCGACCATTGCATTCATGGCTTTGGCGACGCTTTTTAGTTCCGGCACGGCAGGTTCTGGAATGCTGATGAAGCGACGTTCGCTGATTGCTTGGGCCTGTCCTACGACAGCATCGAGTGGCTGCTTGATCAGGCGTAATAGATACATGCCAAGTAAGCCCATCAATATGCCACCTATCGAGAACCAGGCGAGCAGTTTGATGGCGCCATCCCACAGTTCCTCGTAGGCGAAGCGGCTTTGGCTAACCAAATGGATCGTCCCAAACTGGTTCCAGCCTGAGGAAACCTGAGCTTGGCCGGGTTGCGACTCGATCGGGAACAGATGAATGAACCACTCGGGGATTTTGCCGATTTCAGCCGGGCTGGCTTTCTCGATCATCGTTTTGCCATCCGGTGCGATCAAGCGGATAACGGCATACTGACCGCTGTCGAAAAGTGCGGAAATTTGCAGTTCAACAGTTACGGGGTCCTTCTCCATTTGTGACATCGACAATGCCAATGAGGTTGCATTGTCGTTATTTTTAATGGCCAATTGATGCTCTAGATAATGGCGTGCGGTCAGCATGCTGACCAAGAAACTGCCGGTGAATGCGATCAGTGTGCTAGCGATAACGGCAAGCCAAAGTTGGCGGAATAAGGACATGTCGAGTTACCTCACTGAAAGCCTTCGGCGCGTGCTCGCACCAGCAAATCCTGCCAGCGCGAGAGATTGCTCTTGCTGGCCTGGTTGCCGGTGCCTTGCCAAAGCCCCGCGCTGTTGAAACTGAAAATAGGTGAAAGATCGGAGCGCCGGGAGGCTGGGCGAATGTCCGTAACCAGATTGTCTAGTACCAGGGGGTCGGCGTTGGGCGAAGCGTAATAGGCGAGAACCATATGGGCTTGGAGTAAAGGGCCACTTGGGCCGTTTTGGAGAGCCTTGACGTAAACCAGGCGTAGCTTTGTTACGGAGACGCCGGCTTCGATCAGGGAAAAATACTTCGCAATCGAGAAGTCTTCGCAGTCGGCGCGTGCCATCCCTAGGGTTTCCAGCGGCGTTGCCCAGTAATCCGATTGCCCCCAAATAATGTTGTCGTCTTCAAATGAAATGCGGCGATTAAAAAAGTCGTTGATCCGACGAAGTTTTTCACCTTCTGCTTTGCTTCGCGTTTCTGACAGCATTTGACGCCAGTCGTTGAAAAGCGGGGAGGGGCCGGCTCCGAAGCGGGCCAGAAACACTTGTTGCAGGCGATCAAAATCAAGGCTGGCGGTGGCGATGGAATTACACAACTGAGCGATCACGCAAAGCGCAATCCAAAGTGGCAGGCGGCAACGGAATGAATTCGTTTTCAAGACTTTGTCATTAAGTGGCTGAATTGAATGGCCTTGAATGAGGAATATTCCACGGGAAGCACTTGGCTGGTTCTCTATAATTGAAACAAATCTTACCTTTTACACATATGAAATCAAAAAAAGTTCTCTTGCCACGCCTGATTGTGGTTTGGTTGGCTTCGATCGGCTCCGTTTTTGCACAGCCTTCAGCGGGACCGGTTACCCTAAAGGAGATTGCTCAGCAAGCCGTACTCAATAGTCCCGAGGTAACGACAAAGTGGCATAACCTCAAGGCTGCTGAAGAAGAGATCGGTGTTGCGCGCGGTGGTTTTTTGCCTCGCGTCGATTTAACAGCGGGGGGCGGAAGGGAGAGCTTGAAGACGCCACCTCTGAATCAAAAGGATGATTACACCCGCACAGGTTACGTCCTTAGCTTGAACCAGATGCTATTTGATGGTTTCGCGACGTATAACGAAGTGCGCCGTCTCGATAAGGCGCGCTTGGTTCGGTATTACGAATTGCTGGATGCATCCGAGTCGGTGGCGCTTGAAGCTGCACGCGCGTATCTTGATGTTTTGCGCTACCGTTTCCTAGTCAATCTGGCTGAAGACAATTATGTTCAGCACAAAGCGACTTACGAGCAGCTTATCCGGCGTACGCAGTCGGGTGTTGGGCGGCGGGTTGATCTTGAGCAGGCAGGCAGCCGTCTTGCATTGGCTGAAATCAACCTGACTACCGAGAATGCAAACCTCCATGACGTGACGGCACGCTATCAGCGTTTGGTTGGGACTCAGCCTCCAGGCAGTGTTTTCCCCCCCAGTCAGATTGGAAACGCTTTGCCTGCCAGTCAAAAAGCTGCACTGGATACGCTGTATCAGAAAAACCCGAGCCTGCTTGCTGCGGTTGAAAACATCGAGTCTGCTGAACACGATCTCGCCGCGCGGCGCGCGTCGTATAGCCCCAAGCTCGATTTTCGAGCACGTGCCGATAACACGAGTAACTATCTCGGTGTCGACGGTGACCGGCAA
Source organism: Rhodocyclales bacterium GT-UBC (assembly GCA_003583745.1). GTDB lineage: Bacteria > Pseudomonadota > Gammaproteobacteria > Burkholderiales > Rhodocyclaceae > Azonexus. Next base: position 5,630 of record QXPY01000016.1, read on the forward strand.
TACAATGTCGCCGAGCTTGTGGTGAGCTGGAATATTTTTAATGGCGGTAGCGATCGAGCCAGGGAAAAGCAGTATGCCGAGCGAAAAAATCTGGCCTTGGACCTGCGCGAAAAGGCTTGCCGTGACACTCGGCAAACTTTGCTGATTGCCTATAACGATGTCTTGCGGTTACGGGAGCAAGCGAACTATCTGGCCACCCAAGTCAGCTTGCTTGAAAAGACGCGGGATGCCTATCGGGATCAGTTCAATGTTGGACAGCGCACGCTGCTTGACTTGCTTGATACGGAGAATGAGTTGCTAAGCGCTCGTCGGAACGCGGTCAACGCGGACAGCGATCTAAGTCTTGCCTATCTCCGTACGTATGCCGGGATGGGAACACTGCTGGAAACGCTTGGTCTGCAGCGTTTGGAAAGCCGTACCCCGGCAGCGGGTGAGTTGGCACAAAGCGATGCCAGCCAATATTGCCCGAATGATCCAATCGCCTTGTCGCCGCCGAATCGTGAAGCTTTGAATGCTCGGGCGATGGCCTTGCTCGAAGTTAAAGCAACGCCCGTCGCACCAGTGGCTCCGGCTTCAGTTGTCAATCAGGAGGCTGAGTTGATGATGGTGGTTCAAGGCTGGGCGGCGGCGTGGAGTGCCAAAAACTACGCGGATTACGCCGCGTACTATGCGCCAACATTTACCCCAGATGGGGGTTTGAGCCGGGAGGATTGGGCGCAATTGCGACGCAGTCGGATATCAACCCGTGACAGAATTGCGGTTGAATTGCAGAACATCAAGGTCAAGCTGGATGACAAGGATCACGCCTTGGTCGAATTCCGCCAAACCTACACTTCCAACGTATACAAGGATGTAACGCAGAAGACCCTTGAGTTGATCAGAAGTGGAGGCAAGTGGTTGATTAATCGTGAAAGCTCGCTTCCTTGCGCTACTTCTGCAAGCGAATGCAAAAAGTAGGAAACCAATGAAACTGAATCGTCTTGCTGGTCTTGTTTGGGCCGCTACGGCTTGTTTTTTTTCATGTGCCCTCGCGCAACCGGGGGGCGATTCGCTCGGCGCTACCTTGACCAGAATTTCTACCAGGGAGGCGGTATATCTCGGTTATCGTGAGACTGCCCAGCCGTTTTCTTTTCTGCTTGCCGGCCAGGACAAGCCGCAGGGGTTTGCGTGGGACCTGTGCGAAGAGGTGATTCAGGTCGTTCAGCAACGGCTGGGTAAAAATATTCACGTGGTCCCTGTTCCGGTTACCGAGAGCGCTCGGGTCATGATGGTTAAATCCGGCATGATCGATCTGGATTGCAGTGGTGGAGTCAATTCGGTGGCTCGGCAGAAACAGGTGGCCATGTCGAATACCATTTTTGTCGGTGAGCATCGGGTGATGGTTCGTCGGGGTTCGGGCATTGAACGTTTTGAGCAACTCGCGGACAAGCGTGTTGCTGTGTTGAATGCTGGGCAGGCTGAGCGTTTCGTTCGGCAAGCTGCATTGGGGCGCAATATTTCATTGCAATTGCTGAGCGTGAATTCACCCGTAGAAGCAATGACCCTGCTTCTGCGTGGCGATGTAGACGCTTTTGTGGGTGAGGACGTCATGCTGGCAATTCAGCGTGCAGCGCAGCAGGCAGATTTGGTATTGCTGGAAGGGGGGCTGGCGGCGGAGCCCTATGCTTTGATGTTTGCCAAGGACGATGCATCGTTTAAAAAACTTGTCGACGAAACATTGGTAGCCATGATGCAAAGCGGCCTGTTTGCTCGTGTGTACGACAAATGGTTTGTTTTGCCCAGCTCATCGGAACATGCGGCTTTGGGTTTGCCGATGTCCCCCTTGTTGAAGGCCGCGGTCCAGGCGCCTAACGACAAGCCAGTCAACTGAATGATGTTGACGCTGAGGACAAAAAAGCCGTGCCTCGAGCACGGCTTTTCGTGCCTTCCCTATTCTCAGGCGTGAAGCGCCGGATTGAGGGTATAAATTCCGGTCAGGCTGGCTTGGGCCAGAATATGGTCGGAGATTGCCATCCGCACCTCTTGGCCGCCAAATCGCCCGCTCAGCGGCAAAGATTCAATATCCAGCGCATACAGGGTGAAAACATAGCGGTGAACGATGGTGTCATTCCAGGGGGGGCACGGGCCATCGTAGCCGTAGTAGTCGCCGCGCATGTCATTGTCTCCGGCAAACCAATCGGTGTAGTTGTTGATGCCTTGACGGGTTCCGTGGAGGGCTTGGGGGCCGGGTTTGCCACGCGGTGTCACAGCCTTGCTGAACACCCCTGCATTGATTTCCTTTTGCGAGCCGGGGAGGTCAACGAGTACCCAATGGAAGAAGTCGATACGAGGTAAGGAGGCGGGGATGGTTCGGCCTTCCTGATTAACGTCGTCGCCTTGGCTGGGTACGTCAGGGTCGTGGCAGATCAATACGAACGATTTTGTGCCGGCAGGGGCGTCTTGCCAGGCGAGATGAGGATTCAGGTTCCTGCCCAAGCAAACATGATGCGCCGGGTCGGGGGAGCAAAATGCGAAATCACTCGGAATAGCTCCGCCGTCGATAAAGCTGTTACTGGTCAGTTGCATCGTTACATCTCCTGTTTATTCTGCGGCTCGGCGGCGAAAATCGCTAAGCCGGAAACCAAGAAACCAAAGTGTCACGAAATAGGTGCCGGCCCCGAGCGGGACCAGAAGCGAGAGGTGGATTGTCCGGCGGAGCAGTCCTCCTTGCAACCACTCCATCTCGTTGCCCATGCCGAACCATAGCGCAATGCCCATTGCGGCCATGGCCAGGAATAGCTTGAATATGAAGATCGGCCAGCCCGGTTGCGGTACGAAAATGCCTTGCTGGCGCAGGCCACGATAAAGCATGCCTGCGTTGAGGCAGGCAGCGAGACCGATTGACAGGGCGAGCCCGGCATGGCCAAGAGGAATTGCGAAAATGAAGAGCAGGTTGAGAATTTGGGTCGAAAGCAGCGAAATGATGGCGACGCGTACCGGCGTCCGGACATTTTGACGGGCGTAAAAGCCCGGTGCCAGTACCTTGACAAGGATCAGGCCGGTCAGCCCGACGGTGTAGGCGACCAGCGCTTCGCGGGTGCGGAAGACATCGTCCGCCCCAAAGGCGCCGTGGAAAAATAGCGTGGCGATCAGTGGAACGGCGAGGATGGCCAACGCCAGGGCGGCCGGAGCTGCGAGGAGCAGTGTCAGGCGTAAGCCCCAATCGAGAAGTTTTGAGTACTCGCCGTGGTTTTCGCTGGCGTGATAGCGTGATAGGGAAGGCAGCAGGATCGTGCCCAAGGCAGCACCCAACATTCCTGAAGGAAACTCCATCAGGCGATCGGCGTAATAAAGCCAGGAGACGCTGCCGTCTTTGAGGAAAGAAGCAAAAACGGTGTTGATCAACAGGCTGATCTGGGACACGGATACGCCAATCAATGCTGGACCCATCAACTTCAGGATACGACGCACTCCAGGGTCGGCCCAGGCTGCACGCCACTTGAAGGTTGGCCGGGGTAACATGGCAATCCTTTTCAGGGCTGGGATCTGGATAGCCAATTGCAGTAAGCCACCAATGAAAACGGCCCATCCCAGGACCAGTACCGGAGGCTGGAAGTAGGGAGCGACGAACAGAGCCAGCACAATAAATGTGATGTTGAGCAGCACTGGTGTGAAGGCAGGTAGCGCGAAGCGGCTCCATGTGTTGAGAATGCCACCCGAAAGGGCCACTAGGGACATGAACAGGATGTAAGGGAAGGTGATCCGGGTCAGCGTGACCGTCAGGTCGAACTTGCTTGTGTCCGCCGCAAAGCCCGGGGCTGATAGCCAGACCAGGGCCGGAGCGCCGAGGATGCCCAGTACGGTGACGGCGAACAGGACCAGAGATAGCAGGCTGGCAACATGGTTAACCAGTGTTCGGGTTTCGGTATCGCCTCGCTTGTTTTTGTATTCCCCTAGTATGGGTACGAAGGCTTGTGAGAACGCGCCTTCTGCAAACATGCGGCGCAGCAGGTTGGGCAGCTTGAAGGCAATAAAAAAAGCGTCCGTAGCGACACCTGCTCCGAATGCGCGGGCGATGACAAAATCGCGGGCAAAGCCAAGAATACGGGACAGCAGGGTCATTCCGCTGACCGTGGCCAGCGCGCGGAGCAAATTCATGAAGGGGGGAGCCAGATGAAAGGCGTTCATTCTACGCTGCTTGCCGATACAGTTTATGAAGTGTGGGATATTGCCGATTGCACATTGTTCTACTTGTGTGGGCTTGCCTTGATGTACTCCGTGCTGTAAGATGCGCGACCTTGTGTGCCGCTGTAGCTCAGTCGGTAGAGCAGCGCATTCGTAATGCGAAGGTCACCAGTTCGATTCCGGTCAGCGGCACCAAAAAATCAATTAAGCCTCGGTTTTGCCGAGGCTTTTTTGTTTTCGGCGGCTCGTTCGTCTATGCAGTTACTGAGTAAATGGACTCTCGCGTATTTGACTGCCGGTGCGTGCCGGGCCTTGTTGCCGCGGCAATGGTGCGAACGAGTTGGCTGGTGTACGTACTTTCTTTAACTAGCTCTTGATATTCCCTGCGATCACTTTATAATGCGCGCCCGCTATCCTTGGCTTTGGGCGTGAAGTGTGAGTCCCTAGTTTGGATGGCTTTGGTCCGGGTCCCCATCGTCTAGAGGCCTAGGACACCGCCCTTTCACGGCGGTAACTGGGGTTCGAATCCCCATGGGGACGCCAGTGTGTACCAAGTGTTTTTTGTGAGCGGCAGTAGCTCAGTTGGTAGAGCGATACCTTGCCAAGGTATAGGTCGAGAGTTCGAGACTCTTCTGCCGCTCCAGTGATTGCGTCCTTAGCTCAGTTGGTTAGAGCGCCACGTTGACATCGTGGAGGTCGATGGTTCGAATCCGTCAGGACGCACCAAGATTTTTCTTTCCGCGTATTGTCCCTTAGCTGGCCTTGCGGGTGAATTCATTGATCGCGTCAGGAATTTTACCCAAGGGCAGTATTTGATCTGCTGCATCCAGCTTGATTGCTTCGCGCGGCATTCCGAATACGACGCACGAGGCTTCATCCTGGGCGATGGTCGTTGCCCCGGCATCATGCATTTCCTTGAGTCCACGGGCGCCATCGTCCCCCATCCCGGTCATGATAATGCCGAGCGCATTGGCGCCTGCAAATTTGGCGACGGAACGGAACAGGACGTCGACCGACGGTTTGTGTCGATTGATGAGGGGGCCATCAACAACTTCCACCAAATATTGTGCACCGCTTCGTTTGAGCATCATATGGCGCCCTCCCGGCGCGATGAGGGCGCGCCCGGGCATGACACGGTCTCCGTTCTGGGCCTCGCGTACTTCGATCTCGCACAGGTTGTTCAGACGTTCGGAAAACATCGCTGTAAATTTTTCCGGCATGTGTTGAACGATGACGATGCCGAGGGTTGTAGCGGGTAGTCGGGTGAGTACCGCTTCGAGTGCCTGGGTGCCTCCGGTTGAGGTACCGATCGCGATGAGCTGATCCGTGGTGTGTGCCATGGCAGTCGGCGGGCCGGGTGGGATGAGTGCATCGGCAGATATTTTGGGTCGTACCAAGCTGGCGGCGTGGGACTTCGCTCGTGGTAGCGCTCGAAGATTGGCCCGTGCTGCTGTTCTTACCGCCAAAACAATGTCATTGGCAGCGTTTTCGAGAAAGGCTTTCAGGCCGGCTTTCGGTTTTGTGATAATGCTGACTGCGCCAGCACCAAGGGCTTCGAAAGTTGCCTGGGCACCACGTTCGGCCAATGATGAGCAGATGACGACCGGAGTAGGGCGTTCGGTCATGATTTTCCGGAGGAAGGAAATGCCATCCATACGCGGCATTTCAATATCCAGCACAATCACGTCAGGCCACTGCGCCCGCAGCTTTTCGACAGCAAAGACCGGGTCCGACGCAGTCGCTACAACATCGATGCCTGGGTCTCGCCCCAGGGCTTGCGAGACGACTTGGCGAACAAGTGCGGAGTCGTCGATGATCATGACCTTGATCTTGGCCGCCATGGCTAATCTTTCCTGTAAATTGTCGGGCGCAGGGCTTTCAGGCCGGTCTCGAGTCCATTCAAGGTTTCGGAGTGGCCGATGATGAGATGGCCTCCTGATACCAAGTGGGGGAGAAGATTGTTGATGACCTTGCGTTTTGTTTCGGCATCAAAGTAGATCATGACGTTCCGTAGGAAGATGACTTCGAATTTCCCCAGTTCCTTGTTGATCGGAAGGGTCAGGTTGACATGGTGAAAACTGACGCGCTTACGCAGCGATTCGGCAATAAGAAAGGTTCCGGCCTGTGCCCTGACACCCTTCAGGCAATATTTGCGGAGAAAGTCGGGAGGAATGCCCTCGTTACGTTCGATCGGATAGTGGCCTTGCTGAGCTTTTTCCAAAACCCGGGTGCTCAGGTCTGAACCAACAACTTCCCAGGCGGCATCTTGCAAGTGATGGGCCAACATCATGGCGAGCGTATACGGTTCCTCGCCGGTTGAACTTGCGGCACTCCAGATGCGGAAGCATTTGGTGCTGCGCCATTTAAGCAGGATCTCATCGCGCAGGAAGTCGAAGTGTTTCGGCTCCCGGAAAAAATAGGTTTCATTAGTCGTCAGCAGGTCGACCATGATCTGCAGTTCTTCTTGATGAGCGCCGTCGGCGAGCATGCGGTAATACTGGGTGAACGTCTCGAGTTGGTGGTGGCGTAGACGTTTTTGCAGACGTCCGACCAGCAAAACCTTTTTTGCGTCGGACAGGCTGATACCACCAATTTTGTATATGAGGCGCTGAAAGAGTGCGAATTCCTGATCGCTGATTTGTGGATTGTTCATCAGAACAGCTCGATTTTATTGGTGTTGGTGCCCGAGGATTTAGGCTGCAAGCTGGCTGCATAGATTTCCTCTTCGCGCCTGAGCGAGTCGGCATTGATCAGGTTGGAGGTCATGCGTTTGCAGTATGCGTCGCCGTTATTTGGGACGAACAGCACCTTGCGCGACCAAGGGCCGAGAAAGTCACAGGCGATCAGAGGGATGTTTTCGCGGTCTAACCAGTCTCGCGCAAAGTCGGCATTGCGTTGCCCGACCGATAGTGTCTTGGGAAGATTCGCATCAATGACCGCTCCACCACCGAATGCCTTGGCCTTGATCCGGTGCTTTGCTGCGCCGTGCTGCAGGAGCGCATTGAGCAAGGCTTCCATGCAGGCGTCACCTGCCAGCAGGATATCTTCGCTGGCGTGAGTACTCCGGCTCATTCGCGGCAGCATGAAGTGGTTCATGCCGCCCAGTGACAGGGCAGAATCGAACAGACAGACGGCGACGCAAGATCCTAACAGGGTAGAAATCGGGCGTTGATTTTCAATTGCCCATTCACCCGGTTTGATATTGCAGGCCAAACGCTCAATTTCTCGACTGCTCAGTCGGGCGTAATCAATCATTTGGCCACAAGCCCGTCACGGGGCTTCGGAAGCGCTGCTATCCCCAACTTGGGACAGCGTCGCAATTTCTTCAACGGACAAGACTTTGGTGACATCGAGCATGATGACAAACTTTCCATTGACCTTGCCCATGCCGGATATGAAATCCGTACGAATGCGCGTTCCGAAACTCGGGGGCGGTTCGATCTCGCCGGTGGCAATTTCCAAGACCTCGGATACAGCGTCAACGATGACACCGATATCCTGGGTAATTTCACCATCGTTAATCTCAATAATAACGATACAGGTTCGCCGTCCTTCGACCGTCGGCTTGCCGCCAAAGCGGCAGGACAAGTCGATGACTGGGACGACGGCACCGCGTAGGTTGATAACGCCCCGAATGAAGTTCGGCATCATCGGAATCTCGGTCACCGCACCATACTCGAGGATTTCCTTGACGTTGAGGATGGCGACCGCAAACATTTCGCCGCCCAATGTAAACGTCAGGTACTGCTGCGGTGCACTTCCTGCCGCCTCGATGGCGGCTGGGGGCTTGGCAGAGCTACGGACGACTTCTCCCATGGTTACGATTCTCCTGCCTTAAAACTTCTCGAAGTCTGCTTCGTCAAGGACCGATGTCCCTGATCGACTGCTGATTACGGGAGGGCTGTTGCGTGGCAAGTTGCGTGCGGAAGGCGGTGAGTAGGTACTGCGTGGTAGCCGTCCTTCCTTGACGGAGAAGAAGCCCATCAACTGCTGCAACTGCCCTGCCTGACCACCGAGTTCCTCCGCTGTTGCCGCAAGTTCCTCAGAGGCGGAAGCGTTTTGCTGGGTTGCTTTGTTAAGTTGCCCCATTGCATTGTTGATCTGGGCAACGCCGGTTGATTGTTCTTGGCTGGCCGATGCAATTTCTTGTACGAGGTCAGAGGTCTTCTGAATGGAGGGAACCATTTCCTGCAGCAGATGGCCCGCTCTTTCGGCCGCCTTGACGCTGGAACCAGCCAGCTCGCCGATTTCCTGTGCGGCGATTTGGCTGCGCTCGGCCAATTTGCGAACCTCTGCTGCGACTACGGCAAAGCCTTTGCCGTGTTCACCCGCGCGCGCTGCTTCGATGGCCGCATTCAGAGCCAACAGATTGGTTTGGTAGGCGATATCGTCAATAATGCCGATCTTGGCGGCAATCGAGGTCATCGCTTCCACAGTCTTGCCTACTGCTTCGCCGCCTTCGCCTGCTTCCTTGGCTGCTTTCGAGGCCATGTTATCGGTAACTTTCGCGTTTTCAGTGTTCTGTGAAACGGAAGCGGTCATCTGTTCCAGGCTGGCCGTGGTTTCTTCTACTGAAGCAGCTTGTTCCGAGGAGGATTGACTGAGTGATTGGGCGGTGGCAGAAACCTGGCCAGAAGCATTGGACAGTGCATCGGCTGCAGTAATGATCTGGGCAATGGTCTCGGACAGCTTGGCTATGGTGTTGTTGATGGCGTCCTTGAGTGTCGAGAAGTCACCTTGGTAAGACTTGGTAATGGTTTGCGTCATGTCGCCTTGCTCCATGGCGCCCATGACGCGCTGAACGTCCAGGATCGGTGAGACGACTGCGTCAAGCGTGTCGTTCACGCCTTGTACAATCTTTCGGAAGTCTCCTTGATGCTGGCTTGCATCGGCACGGGTGTCGAGCTTGCCTGCGACTGCCGCAGCGGAAAGCATGTTGGCATCGGTGACCAGTTTGCCAACTGCATCGATACAGGTATTCAGATTGTTTTTGATCGCATTGAAGTCACCGTTATAGGAATCGGTGATCTTGGCCGGAATGTCGCCTTTCGAAATTCGGTCAACATAACCGGCTGCGACGTTCAGAGGCCCGATGACAGCGTCGAGTGTGTTATTGACGCCAGCAACAATTTTTTGGAAGTCGCCTTGGTGCTTGCTGGCATCGGCGCGGGTTGCCAGTTTTCCATCTACGGCAGCCTCGCTGAGCAGGATAGCGTCACTGGTCATGGTTTGTACGGCCTTCTGAACAGAGGCAACCGCACGGACCATGTCGCCGATTTCATCTTTGGCGGCACTTTCTAGTTTGAAGTTGAAGTCGCCGATCGCCATTTTTCTGGCGGCATCAGAAACTTCGCCCAGCGGACGGGTGATGTTGCGCGTAATGATGAGGGCCAGCAGGGCGGTCAGAATCGTGGCGATGATAGCCAGGGTGATGACCAATGTACGTGCCATGTTGGCGGTTTCCGCGGCATCCTTGCCTGCTTGAGCTGCCATTTCCCTCTGATAGCTGGCGTAGTTCTTGAGCTGTTCAAGATAGGCGTTGCCAACAACAGTGTATTCACCAAATAGGAACTGGGTTGCCTTATCGGCGTTATGGGTTGGCGAGGAAGAGTCGGCCAGGGGCAAAACGGTATCCAGCGCTGCGGCGTATTTTGCCCTTGCCTCTGTCAGTTTTTCGAAAAGCTCTCGTCCCTTCGGGGTGTTGAGCATGGTCTTGGTTTTTTCGAAGAGTTCGCTATTGCGTTTGCGTAGCTGCGCAATCTTGTCTTGTTGTGCCTTCTCGAAGGCTTTGTCGTTCGACATGATGATGCTGCGGACCGAACTGGCGACAATCAACAAATTTTCTGTCGTTTCACTCGACATTTCGATTTTGGGCATCCTGTCATCGACAATATTGGCCGTCGCTGCGGTCATTTCGGCGATTCGCGATAGCGAAACCAGTGAAACACCGATCAGTAGGATGAGTGTGGTAGCAAATCCAATGACTAATTTGGTTCCGACCTTCAAGTTATTCAACATGAGGGGCTACTCCTTGTTAAGCGTTGAAATCTGTTGTGTCAGGGCGGCTGAAGTTATGTTCTCTTGCCCCAAGATCTGCATTGCGTTGAATCAGCGCGTGAACATCCAAAATAAGGGCAACTTCACCTGAACCCAGGATCGTTGAGCCGCCAATTCCGCGCAGGTGCCGGAAGATGCTGGAAAGCGGCTTAATAACTGTCTGAAATTCACCCATCAGATGATCGACGACAATACCGGCCTTTTGTCCGGCGTATTGAACGACGACAATGTTTTCCCGGGGGGGGCGTGTACCGCTCATCTCGAACATCTCGCGTAAGCGAACAAATGGAAGAACCTCACCGCGGAGGTTGAGAAAGTCACGGTCGGCGGTATTTTCCTTTAGCTCAATGCACTCGATGACCATGTCAAGCGGGATGACGTAGGCAGACTTGCCAACGCCAACCAGGAAACCGTCAATGATCGCGAGGGTGAGTGGCAGGCGAATGGTAAAGGTGGTGCCCTCTCCCTCTGTGCTGGAAACCTCGCAGTTGCCGCGCAAGCTTTGGATGTTGCGGCGAACTACATCCATGCCGACGCCACGGCCGGAAAGATTGGTGACCTGCTCCGCCGTTGAAAATCCAGGTTCCCAGATGAGGTTGATGATTTCCTGATCGCTCAGTGACTGCCCTGGTTGAACGAGTCCCCGGTCAATGGCTTTGGCGAGGATCTTGTTGCGTGGAAGTCCGCCGCCGTCATCAATGACCTCGATCACGATGCTTCCTGAGTCGTGATAGGCCTTTAGCTCGACTCGACCGCGTCGAGGCTTTCCCTTCTCTTCGCGAATGTCGGCCGCTTCAATGCCATGGTCCATCGAGTTGCGGACAAGGTGCATCAAGGGGTCGCCGATTTTCTCGACAACAGTCTTATCGAGTTCGGTTTCCGCCCCGGTGATGACGAGGTCGATTTCCTTGCCTATTTCACGGGAAACATCGCGTACGACGCGGTTGAAGCGGTTGAAGGTTTCGCCGATTTGAACCATGCGCAACTGCAGGGCGGAGTCGCGAATATTCTCCACCAGGCGGGTCAAAATGGATGTCGATTCGATTAGATCGCTTTGACGGCTACGGGTGGCTAGCAGGTTGGTAGAGGCCCCGGCAATAACAAGTTCCCCGACTAGGTCGATCAGTTGATCGAGTTTGTCGGCTTGTACTCGAATCAGTCGTGCTTCAACAGCTTTTTTTTCGCTGATTTGAGTTTGCTTGCTGACCGCGGCGTCGACGACTTCCTTGCGAACTACTTTGTGGTCTACGAGAATTTCACCCAATGGTTGCTGCAGGGGCGATGCATCCTGATTCTGCGGGGAGACTGGTTGATCAGCCTGTTTTTGCGAGAGTAAGCCTTCTTCAAGTTCAGTTTGCGTCAGGGCTCCGCAGCGCACCAGAATTTCACCGAGGCGCATGTCGTCCTCCGGTAACTCTTTGATCAGCTTCTGGTACTCCGATACCTTGCTGTTCGGTGGCAGAATATGGAGTTCGCAATCGTCACGACAGAAGTCGAATACCCGCTCAATATCGGCTTTGGACGACCGGGTCTGCAGGCGAATTTCAAAGCCGAGGTAGCACGACTCAGGGTCCATTTCCGCTGCCGAGGGTATCGCATCGGGAATGGTTTCCAGTGCGACGATTTCGCCTAACGATGCAAGAAAATGCAAAAACGACAAGGGATCCATGCCGCCACGCAATACATCCGGTCCGAAGCGTACAGAAATGTGCCAGCTGTCAGTGTCGACAACACCGCCGCCGCTGGCGTGAACTTCGGATTCTGCTTCGATGACTTGTCCAGGCGGCGTAGGGCTTCCGGCGTTGCTGGTATAAGCTGCCAATTCACTTTGCAAAGCATTGCCATTGGTCTTGGCTTCGTCTTCCGGTTCTTTGCTGCCGTTTTCGAGGACGTCCATCAACAGCCCAAGATGGTCGCAGCAACGCAGTAGGAGTCCGGTTAGATCGGCGGAAACGGAAATTTCATTGTTGCGCAGACGATCCAGGACGTTTTCTACCTTGTGCATGAAGCTTTCGATAAAGCCACACTCGATGACGCCAGATGCTCCCTTGATGGTATGAGCAGCACGGAAAATGCCGTTTATGTTGTCGCGGTCATCGGGATTTTGTTCGAGCTCGAGCAAGCCCGTTTCCATCGTCTGTAGTTGCTCGCGGCCTTCCTGGATGAATACACTGGTCAGTTCGTCCATGTTGATTAGACCTGTTCGTGAGCAGCGATGACGACCGGGTCGCCAAAAAACGCGGCGAGATTGCAAAAGTCGAGCGTTTGGCGAATCGCTGGGCTATGGGCGATGATCGACAAGGCAATATTGCGCCGTGCTGCTTCTCTTTTGGCCAGCAGCAAGAGTTGTAGTCCTGCCGTATCGATTTCTGCCGTCTGGGACAAGTCCAGTTCCAGAACTTCCGCACCCTCAAGTGCGCCAATCAATTGCTGCTTGTGCTCCATTGCATGATAAATGGTCAGGTCTTCGTGTATTGCAAGACGCTTGCAAGTTGCCATGGTGCCCCCTAAAACAACTCAATTTTTTGTGATGCGGTGACTTGGGTACTGCTGGGAGAAGACTTCAGTGCCTGTTGATGGGTGACTCGCTGCGTGTTCATGACATAGGACGCATAAATCTGGTCAAGGTGTTCAGCCAGCGGCGTGTAGGTAAAGTTGTCGTCGTCGGAGGCTTGCAGGCGCCGCGCCAAGGTGGCGGCATGCTGATCGAGCTTGATCAGGGCATTTTGGACTTGCTCAATCTGTTGTCGGGTAATGTCCTGGAACTGCACACTGGCCAAAACGTCCATAAACATACGACCCAATTCGGAACTCGAATCCTTGACTGTGGAGAGGACATTAAGATCATGGTTGAGCAGTTGTTGATAGCTGTTGCCTAGATTGCCCAACTGGGTCGAAAACTCGGTCAGCGCTGCTCGTTCGGCTTCGACGTTACTGTTGGCCAGTTTGTCCTGGAATTGCTGGCGAATGGACTCGGCAACCGCATTGATTCCCGTGTTGATCTTGTTGACTGCAGAGTCGGTTTCTGTCGATAGTTTGCGGACTTCGTCAGCTACAACGGCAAAGCCGCGACCCGCTTCGCCGGCCCGTGCCGCCTCGATGGCAGCATTGAGCGCCAGCAGGTTGGTTTGGCCCGAAATGTCTTTGACTAATTGAACCAGTTTGCCAAGATCCTGTGCTTGTTGGACAACTTGCTCAATCCTGATTTGATCGGCATTGGCTTCTTCTATCCGCTTGCGGATGTAGTTCTCCATCTTTTTGATTAGGGTCTGATTTTCCGAGATGTGAGATTGTGAGTCGGCTGCAATTTCAGACGATTCGTTGGATATCTGCACGACGAAGCTGTCGAGTTTATTGATTACTGTATCGGTTGATTGCAGGCGCTCGGCGATATCGTAGGCTGCTTTCTCTGTTTCCTTAACGATAGCGTCAAGTTGCTTACGCAGAACATCATTGAATGCGCTGACGCTTTCAAGTTCTTTGGCAACTTCTGATCCGACGGTTTCTACGTTGGTGACCTTGTCCATGATCGTTTCACTTTGGCTGCTTAGGCCAAACATCATGTCGCGATAAAAAGCCATTGAAACGGCACGGTTCGCGAGATGGGCAAGGCATACCAACAACACGGAGCCGATGGCATCGCCGAGTGGTGAGGTTAGACCGAGTGAGGGCAGGAAGCTGCTATGAAACCAGTCGTTGAGGAAATAAACTGCGACAAATGCACCGATGGCAACAACAATTGCTACCAACAGGGTTCGTTTCAGTAGATTGCTGACTGGCATTCAGTACTCCTAGCGCAAGACCAATTTAATCGTATTGAGCAGCTCGTCCGCAGTGGCTGGCTTTACGATCCAACCGGAGGCGCCGGCAGCTTTGGCTTCAAGTTTGCGGGATTGCTGAGACTCGGTCGTGAGAAAAAGGATCGGCATGAATCGGTAAGCGGGGAGTTTGCGTACTTCTTTGATCAACTCGATACCGTTCATGCCGGGCATATTCAAATCGGTGATCAGAAGGTCAACTTTTATGCCTGACTGAAACTTGCGTAGCGCTTCTTCTCCGTTAGCCGCTTTTTCCGTGGCATAGCCAGCTTTGGCCAGGATGTTGGAAATACTGAGCAGGATGGTTGCCGAGTCGTCTACAAGGAAAATTGTTTTCATCGGTGCTGTACTCAATTAAAGGTCGTTGTTTGTTTAATTAGCCGAATACTCGGATTGTCACCATCTGATTCAATACCTTTAGCATATATGGAAACACAGTTTTTTGCCGCAAATTGGCATGCTTGGGTAATAAGCTTGAATCAGGCATGGCTGGAGCTTTTGCTGTTCCGTCGATGGGGCAGCGGAAATCGTCCGGTGAGGATTGGCAAAGTGTTCCAAAATGCATTGGCCCCGAAATTTTGCATTTTTGACGTATTTGTTGTTGGTTTGCCAATAAATCCACCATATTTACCTTAGCATTGTTTGGTGATTGTCGTCATGCATTTTTTTGAATTGACAGCGAAAATTGTTGTTTAAATGCTTTTTGGTTTATTTGTTATATTGATGCGAGCTAGATTGGTGCGAGCGGTTCGATATCTCTGAGGATCGTGTTCTTTTAATGTTCTGCCGGTGAATGACTGCGTACAGATTGCGGGATTTAGGCTGCGTTGAGCCGCAATCCTGAAAAGCTCTCTGCAAACTCAAGGTTTAACTAGATGGGGGCCTGCGCGACCTGATTTCGTCCTGCACGCTTGGCCAAATAAAGACCGGCATCGGCTGCTTTGAGAAGATCAATTGGCGGAAGTCCGTGCTCGGGAAAGGAGCTGGCAATACCGAAACTACAGGAAACCCGCCCGCTAACGCCGTTTTGGTGGGGGATGCCCAAATCACGGGCGGCCCGCCGCATGCGTTCGGCAACAGCCATGGCGCCAGTGATATCTGTGTTGGGCAGTATCGCGGCGAATTCTTCTCCGCCGTAGCGGGCGACGGTGTCTTCTACACGGTAAAGCGCTTCGTTGAGCGCGCCGGCCACTGCTTGTAAGCAAGCATCGCCTGCCTGGTGTCCATATAGGTCGTTGAATTGCTTGAAATAGTCGATATCGCCCATCACGATGCTGAGTGGTATGGCTTGGCGCAAGCAACGTTTCCATTCCTGCGTCAGGGTTTCGTCAAAATGACGACGATTCGGAATACGGGTTAGCCCGTCCAGCAGCGATATTTCTTTAAGTCTTTGGTGCGCAAAATGAAGTTCTTTTTGCATGCCGGCGATTCTAAGCAAGGCTCGAACCTTGGCGAGCAGGACTATCTCGGAGATCGGCTTGTAGAGAAAATCGTCGCCGCCAGCCAGAATGCAGCGGGCCAGCATATCTTCATCCTGAATTGCCGATAGCAAGATGATTGGGGTCCAGGACGCAATTGAGTCCGTCTCCATGGTCAATTCGCGCGTGCGTATTTCCCGCGTTAGGGAAATGCCATCGGTATCCTGTAAGGCGACATCCAACAGGATCAGGTGAGGGGGGCGGGTATCAAAAAGTCGAAGGGCTTCTAGCCCGCTTGCGGCAGCCTGCGGTGTGATTTCAGGAAGTTGCCTGAGGCAGTCACAAATTAAGGCGCGATTGCTTGCCGAACGATCTACGACAAGTATGGACGGGCGATTTGGATCGAGCATATCCGGCGAGCCTGCGAATGAGTCAGTGCTAGCAATTTATTTTTTCATCATAGCATTCCCTGTTGCTGATTATGGTATTGCCGCGAATTCGTTGGTGCGCCAGCCACTGTTCTTGTCTTTTCTGGAAATCAAGATCTGCTCGAGTTAATATGTCGTGCATTTCCATACGGTACCGTCTGGAAGTGGGTATGTTGTTGCCGGTTATCTAAACGAGAATAGGAGAGAGCGCTAATGCAGATCAAGGACAAGGTTTTTCTCGTGACGGGCGCGGGTTCAGGTTTGGGGGCTGCGACTGCGAAGATGTTGGTTGAGGCGGGAGGCAAGGTTGTATTGGTGGATTTGAACCGCGAGGCCGGAGAGCAGTTGGCCGCGGAGTTGGGGGAGGCAGTTCGATTTGTTGAAACCGATGTGGTTGATGAAGCCTCGGCCAGCAATGCGGTTCAAATCGCAATTTCGACCTTTGGGGGGGTGCAGGGGTTGGTAAATTGCGCTGGCGTTGCGCCGGCAGAGAAGGTTGTGGGTAAGGAAGGTCCGCATCGGCTGGAGAGTTTTGCGCGGGTGATTAATATCAATCTGGTCGGCACTTTCAACATGATTCGTCTTGCCGCAGATGCCATGACTAAAGGTTCGCCTGATCTGGGTGGAGAGCGTGGTGTCATCGTCAATACAGCTTCCGTCGCAGCATATGAAGGGCAGCTGGGTCAGGCGGCTTATGCTGCTTCGAAAGGCGGAATTGTGGCGTTGACCCTGCCTGTCGCGCGCGAATTGGCGCGTAGCGGTATTCGATGCATGACGATTGCTCCAGGGATTATGGAAACCCCGATGCTGCTTGGTATGCCGCCAGAAGTTCAAGACTCCCTCGGTAAGATGGTTCCTTTTCCTTCGCGGATGGGGAAGCCGGCAGAATATGCCGCTTTGGTGAAGCATATTGTCGAGAATACCTATCTGAATGGAGAGGTGATCCGCCTGGATGGTGCCATCCGTATGGGGGCCAAATAAACTATACTTGGCTCCCGCCAATAACCTCCCAAAAGGCACTTCGGTGCCTTTTTTGTTTGCATGTCTGAAGACAACTGCTATCACTGCGGCCAGCCAATTCCCGATGACATCGATTTGCCGGTGACCATCGAAGGTGAGGAGAGAGGGATGTGCTGCTATGGCTGCCAGGCGGTGGCTAAATCTATTGTCGATAATGGTCTAGCAGATTATTACCGCAGTCGCGATGCCTTGCCGGAATCTCCGCGTGAGGCAATGCCAGCTATCCTTGATCAATTGGCTTTGTTTGACCATGCGGACTTTCAAAGGAGTTTCGTCAAGTCGTTGAATGAGAACGAGCGTGAGGCATCCTTGCTCCTTGAAGGTATCACTTGCTCGGCATGTATTTGGCTGAACGAACGACAGATTGCGAAACTCGAAGGTGTTACAGCCGTAGATATCAATTACGCGACGCGCAGAGCTAGGGTGCGTTGGGATGAGTCGCGCATCAAGCTCTCCGATATTCTCGGCGCGATTGCTGCGATTGGCTATCGTGCCTATCCCTATGATGCAGCCAAAAATGAGGAGATCTCGCGCAAGGAGCGGCGTGATGCGCTCTGGCGCTTGTGGGTTGCTGGCTTCGGCATGATGCAGGTCATGATGTATGCCTACCCGGTCTATATCGCCAACGGTGAAATGACGGCTGATGTTGAGAGCCTGATGCGTTGGGCTAGTCTGGTCTTGACGTTGCCGGTCATTTTCTATTCGTCGGCCCCATTCTTCAGAAACGCTTGGCGTGACGTGAAACTGCGGCGTGTCGGGATGGATGTGCCGGTCGCTTTGGGGGTGGGGGCCGCTTTCGTGGCGAGTTGTTGGGCAACGGTCAATCAGTCAGGGGAGGTTTATTTTGACTCAGTGACGATGTTTGTCTTTTTTTTGCTTGGGGGGCGTTTTCTGGAGATGACCGCCCGCCAGAAAGCCTTGAGTGTGACGGAGGCTTTAGCCAAGTTGCTTCCTGCGTTTGCGGAGCGCTTGTCGCAATACCCGGTTGGGCAAGAGACCGAGCAATGCGTCGTTGCGGATTTGCGTTGCGGCGATTTTGTATTGGTTCGTGCCGGAGATATCGTTCCAGCTGATGGGGTGGTGGTTGATGGGTTCAGTTGTGCCAGTGAGGCGCTGCTGACGGGAGAGAGCAAGCCGGTTCCCAAAGCGCCTGGCGATCAGGTCACGGGCGGATCGGTCAATGCTGAAAGTCCATTGGTTGTCCGTGTTGAGCAGGTCGGAGAGGGGACTCGGTTATCGGCAATTATTCAATTGATGGAGCGCGCAGCGAGTGAAAAGCCCCGGATCGTTGAACTGGCAGATCGGATTGCGGGGATTTTTGTTGCGGTTCTGTTGTTAGTTGCACTTTGTGTTGCAGTGGGGTGGTATAGCTTTGATCCAGATAAGGCCTTATGGATCACCGTGTCCGTGCTTGTTGTTACCTGCCCTTGCGCATTGTCTTTGGCTACTCCGATCGCATTGACCGTGTCTGCAGGTGCCTTGGCGAAGGATGGTTTGCTAGTGACTCGTGGACATGCCATCGAAACCCTGGCGCGGGCAACGCACTTTGTTTTTGATAAAACCGGAACATTGACCACCGGGTGTATGCGATTGAATGGGCAGTGGTCTGCTCCGGGGCTTGACTCGGCGCGAGCGCTTGCGCTCGCGGCGGCGTTGGAGAGAAGCTCGGAGCATCCTGTTGCCAAGGCGATTTTGCAATCGGCTGGTATGTCGCTACCTGAAGCGGAAAGGGTGGTCAGCGAGCCTGGGCAAGGGGTAGAGGCCTTTGTTTCCGGTGAGCGGTACCGAATTGGTCGGCCTTCGTACGCGCTTGCCTTGTCAGGTAATTCGCTACCTGCTGAAGCAAGTGAATGGCTTGACAGTGGTGAGACCGTTGTAGTTCTGGCTGACTCATCTCGTTGCCTGGCGATGTTCCGTATAGGTGACGAATTGCGATCGGAGTCCCGTTCTTTGGTAAGGGAACTGCGCGCTGCAGGTCGCCGTGTTGTGCTCTTGACTGGCGATGCACCAAGTGTTGCCGAGCATGTTGCAAATGAACTCGGAATTGATGATGTTAGGGCTGGTGTTACCCCGCAGGGAAAGTACGATTGTGTGACTGGCCTGCAGGCAGGGGGGGCGGTTGTCGCGATGGTTGGGGATGGTGTGAATGACGCCCCTGTGTTGGCGCAGGCGCAGGTCTCGATTGCGATGGGGGGCGGGGCTCAACTGGCGCGAACGCAGTCAGACTTTGTTCTTCTTTCCGAGAATCTTGATCATTTGCGTTTGGGTTTGCGGCGTGCGCGCCGTACGTTGGTAATAATCAGGCAAAACCTTTGGTGGTCGTTCGCGTACAATTTTATTGCGCTGCCATTGGCTATGGCCGGCTTGGTTACACCTTGGTTGGCTGGTATTGGCATGTCAGCCAGTTCCTTGCTGGTGGTTTTGAATTCCTTGCGCATACAGCGTCTGGAGAAGGACTGATGGAAAGTATTTACCTGCTGATTCCGATATCCGTGATTCTGGTTTTTGGCATAGCCTTTGCGTTTTGGTGGTCGGTGCGCAGCGGCCAATTTGACGATTTGGAGGGGCCGGGTTTTCGCGTTTTATTCGACGATGAGCCGCCGGAAAAGGCTACCAAGGCAAGTTCTGAAATCAATCTCGACAAGCTTTGACCTGTGTCAACGCAACGGGCATTTTTCCTTGGCATGATGTGTTCCGTGCAAGGCAAATGCTTTGCGAAAATTCTCTGTTGGGGTTGGGGTGCGTTACGACGCACCCTTTTTTTGTCCACTTGTCGGAACGCCGCTCCGGTAAGCATTTTGGACTAATTCACCCTAGATAATCGGTAGATTGATCTAGGTCAAAACGCCCCCGCTAATCTAGAATACCATCGGTTTTCATGCGCCACCTTGGGTTCAGGGAGGTGGACATTCTGTTTTTTATTAACGAGAGGTGGGTTCATGTCTGGAACGCAAACCACATATAACGACAAGGTCGTACGGCAATTTGCCGTCATGACCGTCATCTGGGGCATCGTCGGCATGCTTGTCGGTGTCATCATTGCTGCGCAACTTGTGTGGCCGGAACTGAATATTGGTCCTTGGCTGCATTTTGGGCGCCTTCGTCCGTTGCACACGAATGCGGTTATTTTTGCATTTGGTGGTTCGGCTTTGTTTGCAACTTCGTACTGGTGCGTTCAGCGTACCTGTCATACCCGTCTCTGGGGCGGTCTGCTGATCCCCTTTACGTTCTGGGGTTGGCAAATCATCATTCTGCTCGCCGCAGTCACTCTGCCGCTTGGCATTACAACTGGCAAGGAGTATGCGGAGCTTGAGTGGCCGATCGATATCCTGATTACCTTGGTCTGGGTTTCTTATGGCTTGGTGTTTTTTGGGACGATTGCCAAGCGTACTGTTTCGCACATCTATGTCGCCAATTGGTTCTTCGGTGCAATGATCGTTGCGGTGGCGCTGCTGCATTTGGTGAATAGCTGCGAAATTCCGGTTGGTTTCCTGCGTTCCTACTCCTGCTACGCCGGTGTTCAGGATGCAATGATCCAATGGTGGTATGGTCACAACGCGGTGGGCTTCTTCCTGACAGCAGGTTTCTTGGGGATGATGTATTACTTCGTTCCGAAGCAGGCTGGCCGTCCGGTTTACTCGTATCGCCTGTCGGTTGTCCATTTCTGGGCGCTGATCTTTACCTACATGTGGGCCGGTCCTCACCACCTGCATTACACCGCTCTTCCGGACTGGACGCAGTCTGTAGGTATGTTGTTCTCGCTGATTCTGCTGGCACCGTCGTGGGGTGGCATGATCAACGGCATCATGACCCTGTCTGGTGCTTGGCATAAGCTGCGCGACGATCCTATCCTGAAGTTCCTGATTACCTCCCTGTCCTTCTACGGTATGTCCACCTTTGAAGGTCCGATGATGTCCATCAAGACCGTTAATGCCCTGTCGCACTACACGGACTGGACTGTTGGTCACGTGCACTCCGGTGCCTTGGGCTGGGTCGCAATGGTTTCTATCGGTTCGATGTACTACCTGCTGCCGCGCGTTTTCGGCAAGACCGAAATGTTCAGCACCAAGCTGGTTACGGTTCACTTCTGGATTGCCACCATTGGTACGGTGCTTTATATCGCCTCCATGTGGATTGCCGGGGTGATGCAGGGTCTGATGTGGCGCGCTGTCAATGCTGACGGCACGCTGGCATACAGCTTTGTCGAATCGGTTAAGGGGTCTTACCCGTTCTGGGCAATTCGTTGGCTGGGTGGCGTTCTGTTCCTGACGGGCATGCTGATCATGGCTTACAACATGTTCAAGACCATGGCTGGTGGTAACACCAAGGATGCGCCGGTTGTTGCTCCGGTTGCTCACCACGCCTGATTAGGGGGAATAATAATGATCAAGCACGATCAAATTGAAAAGAACGTCGGGCTACTCTTCGTTCTCACGCTGTTTGTGGTTCTGTGGGGCGGCTTGCTGGAAATCGTCCCGCTTTTCTTCCAAAAGTCGACGACCACTCCGGTTGAAGGCCTGAAGCCTTACGATGCGGTACGTCTTGCCGGTCGCGAAGTCTATCTGCGTGAAGGCTGCTACAACTGCCATTCGCAAATGATTCGCCCATTCCGTGCGGAGACCGAGCGTTACGGCCATTATTCGGTGGCTGGCGAGTTTGTGTACGATCACCCCTTCCAATGGGGCTCGAAGCGTACCGGTCCCGACCTGCATCGTGTCGGCGGTCGATATTCCGACGAATGGCAACGTGCTCACCTGATCAATCCGCGTGACGTGGTTCCTGAGTCCAATATGCCGGCCTTTGCCTTCCTTGCTGGCACCAAGGCCAAGGATTCCGTCGCCGCCGATATCGAGGCCAAGATGCAGGTGATGCGTGGCTATGCGAATGTTCGCGGTCTCCCGACCTACTCTGACGAGGAAATCAAGGGTGCCAAGGCTGCGATCGGTGACAAGACCGAACTGGATGTCCTGATTGCCTACCTGCAGGGTATGGGTACGGCACTTAAGAACACCAAGTAATAGCCATGGACATCAACGATCTGCGTTCCCTCATTACCGTTCTCGGGTTGCTCTGCTTCCTGGGAATTGTCTGGTGGGCCTACGCCGGGGGCAGCAAAAAGGGGTTCGAGGAAGCTGCCAACCTGCCATTCGCAGAGCATGATGACGAAGGTGCGACGGCAAAGACGTTGCACCAGCGCTGAAATAAAGGAAAGCAAATGAGCGATTTCGTTAGCGATTTTTGGAACCTGTACGTTACGGTAATCGTCGTGGGCAGTATTCTTGCCTGCGCCGTTCTGCTGATCGTTCAAGGTAAGGCGACATTTACTCCAGGTAAGACTATGGGGCATGTCTGGGATGAAACCCTTGAGGAGTACAACAACCCGATGCCCAAGTGGTGGAGTTGGTTGTTTGTAATTACGGTGGTTTTTGCCTTCGTGTATCTGGCTCTCTATCCCGGGCTTGGTAACTACAAAGGTGCGCTAGGCTGGACTTCGGCTGGTCAGCATAAAACCGAAGTCGACAAGGTTGATGCAACGGTCAAACCCTTGTTCGACAAGTATCTGGCAATGGATGTCAAGGCTGTTGCGGGTGACAAGCAAGCCATGGAGATGGGCAAGCGCCTGTATTTGACCTACTGTATGCAGTGCCATGGTGCAGATGCTCGCGGTGCGAAGGGCTTCCCGAATCTGACCGACAACGACTGGCTTTATGGTGGTGAGCCGGAGCAGATCAAGGAAACCATTACCAATGGCCGCATGGGGGTAATGCCTCCGCATGCACAACTTGGTGCTGACACCATCAAGGACTTGGCGAACTTCGTTCGTTCCTTGTCCGGTTTGCCGAACGACTCTGTTCGCGCAGCCAAGGGTAAGGAGGCCTTTGCTGCATCGGGTTGTATTGGCTGCCACGGTCCGGAAGCCAAGGGGACTCAGGCAGTTGGTGCCCCGAACCTGACGGACAAGGTGTGGTTGTACGGTTCGTCCGAGGCAACCATTACTGAAACCATTACAAATGGTCGTCAAAACAAGATGCCGGCTTGGAAGGATTTCCTTGGTGAAGCCAAGGTCCATCTGCTGTCCGCCTACGTCTATAGCTTGAGCCAAGGCGCCAAGTAACTAGCAGTACATAACACGGGGCGGCTTGCCGCCCCGTGTTTTTTTGAGTTTCCCTAGGACGTTGTCTGAATTCTGTTGCTGTGAGTTTCGCTTTCTGCAGCATAATTCCGACAGTGTATCGTGGTGGCCCTCGTCAAGTATTTGCTTAGAGGAGCATATCTTGTGAGTGAACAGTTTTCTTACATATGAGCAATACGATGGCATTCAGAAATGATGGTCAGCCTTGGTATAAGGAGCGTTGGCCTTGGCTCTTGATGGCTGGTCCCGCAATAGTGATCGTGGCTGGCGTGGTGACTGCATGGCTGGCTGTAGCAAGTAATGACGGATTGGTTACCGATGATTATTACAAGCAAGGCTTGGCGGTCAATCAGCAATTGGGGCGCGATAAGCGCGCGCTAGACTTGGGTTTGCAGGCGAGTGTGATGCGCGCTGGAGCAAATGTGCGTTTGCTTATCAATGCCGAGACTAACGAACCTTTGCCTGAAGCTATTGTCCTTAAGTTGGCTCATCCCACGCGGGCTGGGCATGATCAGCTAGTCGAGCTTCGGGCCGAGGGGCAAGGGTTTTATAGTGGTAAGCTCAGCACTGAATTGACCGGCAGATGGCTTGCATTAATTGAAGATCCGGCCGGCAAGTGGCGATTGCAAGGAGACTGGTTGGTCGATTCTGAAGAACCGCTACGCCTGACGGCCAGGGCGGAGAAGTAGTTGTTTAACCTGTTACTGGGAGGTGACACATATGGCTTGGGAACTTTTGTTTGGCAGTGATATTGGTTTGGCTAGTTTGGGTGTAATCGTTGGTGTGGTTGTAATCGGTGCGCTGATGGGCCGTCTTTATTCCAGCAAGATGGAAGAAGAGTCTGGTAAGCTCAGTAAATAAGCGTACTGCACCATCATTGGATGTTGCAGAGCTATCCCCCGCTCGGATTGTCGACGGGGGATTTTTGTTTTCGGGCGCTTAGCAGGTATTCAGGTATTTGGGGCGAGTACACTTTCGTGAAAGGAAAAGCGTTTCTGTTCTGCTTCGGCTAGAAAACGTCGTAACGTTATTTCTACGCTTTGGAATGCAAAATCGCTCCAAGGGATTGCTTCGGGCTTGGTTAGTATCACTTCAAGGCTTTCTTCTCCTGCTGAGTATTCAGGAGACATAAGCCGGCCTCGATAGAATAGATGAACTTGGTTGATGTGGGCTATGCTGATCATGCTGAAGGGGGCGTCAATTGCAATCCGTGCTCCTGCTTCTTCCCACGTTTCGCGTACGGCTGCTTCAGCTGTTGTTTCGCCGTTTTCCATAAATCCAGCAGGAAGTGTCCAGTATCCTAAGCGAGGTTCAATCGCTCTGCGACAGAGAAGGATTTTGTTGTCCCAAGTCGAGACGCAGCCGACGATCAGGCGTGGATTTTCGTAATGGATGTGACCGCAGTTCGTGCAGACATGTCTCTGGTGTGTGTCACCTTGTGGAATGAGTAAATTGACCTCCTGCCCACATTGCGTGCAGAAATTGATCACTAGTCCTCCTGTCGGTAAATGCAAGCTTGAGTTTAGCACTTTCAAAAATGCTGAAAAGGCGCACGGCGTGAGCCGCGGCGGGAGTTCTTCTTTTGCACTTGAATGATTGCTGTGGCTACAATAGCGAACAGAATAGGTCAGTGGATTCGTGTCGCGTTTTGTCGGGCACGCTCGGGGGCAATGCATGTTTTTAATAATCGGTTATGTCGTTATTTTGTCCGCTGCACTGGGGACTTACGCGATTCATGGCAGCTTGGTTGCGCTCTGGGTTCCGACTGAATATGTCGCCATCGTCGGTCTAGCGTTGGGTTATTTTGTTGCTTCTAACAACATTACGCTTATCAAGGCAACGCTGGCTGCTGTCCCTGGAGTATTCAAGGGATCTAAATATACCAAGGCCTACTATATTGATGCCTTGGCTATGCTTTTCGAGATATTGGCCAAGGTCCGTAAAGAGGGGCTCATGTCGATTGAGGGAGATATCGAGAATCCTGAGGCCAGTCCAATATTTTCGAAATACCCCGCCTTGTTACATGATCATCATGTGATGGAGTTTGCGACAGATTATCTGCGGATGATGGTCGGTGGCAATTTGAATACAGTCGAAATCGAAAGCTTGATGGATGTTGAATTGGAGATCCATCATCACGAAGGCGCTGAACCGGGGCACGTCGTTTCCAATATTGCAGGTGCTACACCGGCATTTGGTATCGTGGTTGCGGTGATGGGGGTGGTAAACGTTATGGGGTCCGTCGGTCAGCCTCCCGCCGTGCTGGGGAAGATGATTGGTGGTGCACTGGTTGGTACCTTTCTTGGGATCCTGATTGCTTACGGTTTTGTTGAGCCAATGTCTAAGTTGCTTGAACAAAAGGCGCATGAAGGTTCGACAATTTACAAGTGCATCAAGATGGTCTTGCTTGCTTCAATGTCGGGATATGCACCTCAGGTGGCAATTGAGTTTGGACGAAAGACCCTTGATTCTCACTCTCGGCCAAGCTTTAGAGAGCTCGAGGAGGAGCTCAAGGCACGTAAGGGCAAATGATGATTTTGCCGTTCAAGAGTGAGGGTGAGGCATGAGTGACGACTCAACGCGTCCCATAGTCATTAAGCGAAAGAAGGTTGTTGCTGGCGGCGCGCATGGCGGTGCGTGGAAAATTGCCTACGCTGATTTCGTGACGGCCATGATGGCGTTCTTCCTTTTAATGTGGTTGCTTGGCTCGACTGCCAAGGGAGATTTGCAGGGTATTGCCGATTTTTTCCAGAATCCATTGAAGCTAGCTCAGCAAGGTGGGAACGGCTCAGGTGATGCAACCAGTGTGCTACAGGGGGGCGGTAAGGATTTGACCCGCCAGTCAGGCCAGGTGAAGCAAGGGGATGTAGAAGCGAAGCGAGCTACTTCATTTTCGAAGGAGGCTCAGGCGGAGTTTCGGAGGAAAGAGCAGGAGCGTCTTGAGGCTCTGAAGGCCGATATCGAAAAGATGATTGAGCAAAGTCCACAACTGGCTCAGTTTAAAAAGCAGCTACTGCTGGATATCACATCCGAAGGGTTGAGAATCCAGATTGTCGACGAGCAAAACCGGCCAATGTTCGATTCAAGTAGCGCCGATCTGAAACCTTATACCCGCGATATTCTTCGCCAGATTGGTAAGGCGTTGAATGGTGTATCAAATCGTATCAGCCTTGCCGGGCATACCGACGCCGCTCAATTTTCTGGTGGAGAGCGGGGCTTTTCTAACTGGGAACTTTCGGCGAATCGCGCGAATGCCTCACGGCGCGAACTGGTTTCCGGGGGCATGGATGATAGTAAGGTTTTACGGGTGGTTGGGCTCGCTTCAACTGTTTTGTTTGATAAAAATGATCCGCTGAATTCTGTGAATCGTCGAATTAGTATCGTTGTGCTGAATCAGCGGACCGAGAGGGCCATCCTGCAGGAAGAGGGGCCCGAGTCAGAAGTGGGTGGAGAAGAAGGTGTTCCTGAAGGGTTGAAGCTGCCTAACCCCGGTAAGGGTACATCAGGATAATCAACGGCTGCGTCAGGTCGAGGAGAGGGTTTGAACAACAATAATAAGGCCGTGTTTTTTGGCCTCCTATGGACTCTTGTCGTGTCCGCTGGTGTATGGTTTTCGACCGAACAAGCCTTGGGTTTAGGGGGGGTATTCGTCGTCCTGGGACTTGCTGTCGGCTGGGTCGGGGCGATACGCTATTTTTGCCGCATTCCGGGGGAGGCGTACGAGCCTATGTTGCCCTTGGAGGGGGATCGGCTTCTGATTGAACAGAGCTGCGATTCGGTTATGCGTGTTTCCATCGAGTTTTCATCTCAAATCGGTGAAATCCGTGATGAAATTAGGCGTACGCAAGCGCTTTTATCTGATGCAGTGAATGGATTGATCGGAAGCTTTCAGTCGATGAACCAGCATGTACAGCGTCAGCGCCAACTTGGAATGGAGATTGTTTCAGGTGGCGAGGAGCATGGCTCAACCAGTCGTTTCGAACAGTTCGCGACCAAGACATCGACTACCTTGGGGCAGTTTGTCGAAAGTATCGTAGAAAACTCTCGCCTTGCAATGAGCCTGGTTGAGATGACTGATCGAATCAGTACTCAAATGCGTGAAGTAAGCGGTCGTATTGGTGAGATTGAAGGGATCGCCAAGCAGACCAACCTTCTGGCCCTGAATGCCGCAATCGAAGCGGCGCGAGCCGGTGAGGCGGGGCGTGGGTTTGCTGTGGTGGCTGATGAAGTGCGTGATCTATCAGGTCGTACGAACCATTTCAGCCAACAGATTCGAGATGCCCTCGGTAGCATGCAGACGACGATTCAGGCAACGGAAGATGCGATTAATCGCATGGCAGCACAGGATATGACATTTGCATTAACCTCGAAGAGCGATGTTGAGCAGGCCATGAACGAGATCGATGGCTTGAATCACCGCACAGGTGCAAGCGTAGGTGAGCTGAACGAGATTGCGGCACAGGTTGAGGTTTCCGTTGGGCAAGCGGTACTTTCGCTGCAGTTTCAGGATATGGTGACTCAGCTGCTGGGGCATGCGTTGCGGCGTCTTGACTTGCTTGATGAAGTCCTCGCGGGGGAGCAGGAGATCGCTAAGGCCATACGGCAAAGTCGTGATCCGGCTGAAACCTTGCGCGCTCTTCCGACACTGCGGGCACATGTCGATCAGTTATCGGAAAAATTGAGCGCACTAAAAATAGGCGTCACCAACAATCCAGTCAGTCAAACCGGCTATGCTAGTGGTGATGTTGAGTTGTTCTGATTCATCTAAGAGGAAAATATGGCAAAGACCATTCTAGCAGTTGACGATTCTGCCTCCATTCGTCAAATGGTGTCGTTTACCTTGAAAAGTGCGGGGTATGACGTTGTTGAGGCAGTCGATGGAATGGACGGCTTGGATAAGGCGAAGGCAAAAAGCATCAATTTGATACTGACCGATCAAAATATGCCCAGGATGGATGGCTTGACCCTGATTAAAAGTCTGCGCGGTATTCCTCAGTACGCCTCCACTCCGATATTGATGCTTACGACTGAGTCTTCTGATGCGATGAAAATGCAGGGGCGCGCAGCTGGGGCAACGGGGTGGCTGGTCAAGCCTTTTGATCCGCAAAAATTGATTGAGGTTGTTCGCAAGGTCATCGGCTGAATTTGATCTTGCACCAGAAGTCGGCTGCGGATTGATTTTCGCGCGACTTCAGGTTGCCTAAATGAAGGTGGTCGCGGTAAGGGGGGGGCATGGCTATCGACATGAGTCAGTTTTACCAAGTCTTCTTCGAAGAGTCGGAGGAGCACTTGGCAGCAATGGAGGCGCTACTCCTGGATCTCAATGTCGAGAGTCCGGATATGGAGCAGCTCAACGCCATATTTCGTGCTGCGCATTCAATCAAAGGTAGCGCTGGCACATTCGGCTTCACTGATCTGGCAGAGACGACACATATTCTCGAAAATCTTCTGGATCGAATCCGGAAATTCGAACTCGGCTTGCGTCCCGAAATGGTCGATGCTTTTTTGGGGGCAGGTGATCTATTGCGCAGCATGCTGGAGGCGCATCAAGGTCGGGGAGTGGTTGATCCGATTGCGGTAGAAGCGATATCCAATCGTCTTCGTCTTCTGTCATCGGAGTCAGGCGATAGTGTGCAGGAGTCGGCCGTTATGCCTGGGCTGCAAGTCGAAACCCCGTCGTGTCGAGTATTTGACATTCAATTTGTACCGACTGAAGTTTCTGTCGAGGCGGGGGGGGTAGAGAACCTGATCGAAGAGTTGCGCACGTTGGGACAACTCGAGATTCTCAACCGGCCTGATGGAGAACCTGCTGGTGTCGGCTTTTGGGAATTACGCCTAACAAGTCCGCATGGCGCGGAGCGATTTAACGAGCAGATTGATTTCGTCGCCGACAACGGAGCATGGCGAATTTCTGAAGAACAGGCCTCGGCGGGTGATGGTGAGACAGCCTTTGGATTCTTTCACGATAATCCAGGAGCACCAGAAGAGGATCCTAGCTATGGCTTTTTTGCACCAGTCAATGTTGTTGATTCTCCTGCTCAGGAAGACGGGGAGGCCTATGGATTCTTTGATCCGTTGCCTGCACCTGCAACTCCAGCAGTTGCTCCTTCCGAAGAGTCTGGTTCCGGCATTTTTGCGCCGGTAAATGTGTTGCCAGACTCGTCTTCTGTTTATTTGGAAGAGGGGGATGGGTTCGGTTTTTTTGTCCCTGTTACCACTATTAATGCAGCGAGGGAGCCAACCGTTTCTGAAGAAGGCGAAGGCTACGGGTTTTTTACGCCGCTGCCTTCTGTTGAGGCCAAGCCGATTGTCAAAAGCGAGGAGGCTAACAAAGTTACAAGCAAGCCTGTTCACGCGAGTGAACGGCAATCGGTCGGAATTCGTAACGGACCCTCGGCGGTGAGTGATTCGTCAATTCGAGTCAGCGTTGAAAAGGTTGATCAGTTGATCAATTTGGTGGGCGAGTTGGTGATTACTCAAGCGATGCTGATCCAGACTACGTCGCAAATGCAGGATAGTGTGCCGGAGCGCTTGGTAAATGGTCTGGCTCAACTTGAACGAAATACGCGTGATCTGCAGGAATCGGTGATGTCGATTCGTATGCTGCCGATCTCGTTTGTTTTTTCGCGATTTCCGCGAGTTGTTCGGGATTTGTCCGCCAAGCTTGGCAAGCAGGTAGAACTCAAAACACTGGGTGAAACAACGGAGCTTGATAAAGGTTTGATCGAGCGTATTGCGGATCCGTTGACTCATTTGATTCGAAACAGCTTGGATCATGGGATAGAACTCCCAGAAAAGCGTATTGCTTCCGGCAAGAGTCCGGTGGGTACCATCACCTTGAAGGCCTACCATCAGGGCGGCAACATCGTGATTGAGGTGGGTGACGATGGCGCAGGGCTACCGCGACAAAAAATTCTCGCCAAAGCCAAGGAGCGCGGTTTGCAGGTGTCGGAACAAATGTCCGACAGCGAGGTATTCAATCTGATATTCGAGGCCGGCTTTTCAACTGCGGAAGAGGTCACTGATGTATCCGGTCGCGGAGTCGGTATGGATGTGGTACGTCGAAATATCCAGGCCATGGGAGGGCGCGTCGAAATCGAGTCGATGCTCGGGGTTGGGACGCGAATGACTGTGCGGTTGCCACTAACGTTGGCGATCCTGGATGGAATGTCGATCGCGGTCGCAGATCAGACCTATATCTTGCCGCTCTCGTATGTCATCGAGTCTCTGCAGCCAGAGGCGGGAGACATCAAAACTTTGTCGAATCAGGCGCGCGTCATGCGGGTGAGGGGAGAGTACTTACCTGTCGTCGTGTTGCATGAGGTGTTCAATCTCAGGTCAGGGCCAGTCGATTTTACTCAGGGCATCATGGTGGTACTCGATGCAGATGGTGCGAAGGCAGCGTTGTTTGTCGATGCGTTGCTTGGCCAGCATCAGGTTGTAATTAAAAGTTTGGAAGCGAACTATCGTCGGGTTCACGGAATCTCCGGTGCCACCATCATGGGCGATGGTCACGTTGCTTTGATTCTCGATGTTTCTGCAATTGCAGGAATGGCCAGGACGATTATGCAAAAGCAGGCAGAGGGCTGAAATGAGGAGCACGCCATGGAATTGATGACGCATACCGGAGTGGTTGGTGGTGAGGAAGAGCAGATAGCCAGCGAGTACCTTACCTTTACGCTGGGTAGTGAGGAATACGCCATTGATATTCTAAAGGTTCAGGAAATTCGCGGTTACGAGGTTCCAACCTTAATTGCCAACGCTCCGGCGTTCATCAAGGGGGTTATTAATCTGCGAGGAATCATCGTCCCTATCGTTGATCTGCGAATCAAGTTCAATCTTGGCAAGATCGAATACACCCCGTTCACAGTTGTGGTCATTCTAAATATTGCAGGGCGGGTTATTGGTGTGGTCGTGGATAGTGTTTCTGACGTCATTTCATTGACCGGAGCTCAAGTCAGGCAGGCTCCAGATTTTTCCGGCAGCTTTGACACCAAATATATTCTCGGTCTAGCAACGGTTGACGGCAGGATGATGATCGTCACGGATATCGAACGCTTGATGACCAGTGCCGATATGGAATTGATCGACAGCGCAACGGTTTAAGGGATATCGCGATGCAATTGCTCAAGAATATGCGGATTGGTACGCGTTTGCTGTGGCAAGCGTTGGGAATGGCATTCTGGTTTGGCGTTCTGGTTGTAGTAGCGCTCTACTACATGCGAGGTTTGAATCAGGCGACTGAGTCTGTCTATAACGAGAAGCTTGAGCCGGGGGCGATCGTCTTGCGGATTCAGACCTTGATGGCTGAAAACAATCTGCAGGTTGTTGCGGGGCTCTTGCACGACCCTGCGGGTAAACAGTCTGCGTTGCATGATCATCCTGCAGCACAACATACTGATCTAATCATCCGTAATCGAGATGCAATCACAGCTCTTTGGCAAACGTTTAAGGCACGGCCGCTTAATGAAGAGGAGCAAGTCCTGGCGACGGCTTATGAAAAAGCTCGCGCTGCCTTTGTTCAAGACGGCTTGCTCGCTGCATCCGAAGCCCTGCTCGCTGAGGATTTTGATAAGGCTGCCGAAATCTACAGCGTGATTGTTCGTCCTAATTATCTCAAGGCAAGCCAAGCTGCCGATGCGTTGCGGCTCTATTACGCGGAGAGTGGTAGGGCGCTGTATGTTGGAGCGCAAGAGACTTATGAGCGGACAATCAAGTTGCTGTTTGCGATGGCGGCGTTCGTTGTGGGCTTGATTGCTGCATTTTCCTATGTCTTTGCGCGCAGTATTACCCAGCCTCTTGCTGAGGCTGTCGGGGTGGCGGATGCCGTTGCATCGGGGCATTTGGAGAATCGTATCGATGTCTCTGGCAATGATCAGGTTTCAGACTTAATGCGATCCCTGGACAAAATGCAGGACGAGCTGAAGGCGCGGATAGAAGCAGATAGGAAAGTGGCCGACGAAACCTTGCGAATCAAGGTTGCGCTGGATGTCTCGTCAAACAGTGTGATGGTCGCTGATACTGAAGGACAGATCATTTACGGTAATGCCTCGGTTCTCGAAATGATGCGTTCGGCGGAGGGCGACATTCGGCGGCAGATCCCCAATTTTCGTGCGGACCAGATTGTTGGATCCAATTTCGACATGTATCACCGCCAGCCTTCGCATCAACGCAATTTGCTGGCTGTGCTGAAAGGGATGCACCGGACCGAAATGACAATTGGAGGCCGGTATTTCAGTCTGGTTGCATGTCCAATCGTCAATGAGCGTGGTGAGCGCCTGGGCACTGTTGTCGAATGGCGCGACCGTACAAGCGAGGTGTCTATCGAGAAAGAGGTTGCTAGCATTATCGAAGCGGCTGTCGCTGGTGATTTCTCCAAGCGTCTCGATAGTGTCCGGATGACCGGCTTCTTCAAGCAGATTTCGGAAGGCATCAATGCCTTGCTGGCGGCAAATTCGAGAGCGCTCGATGATGTCGGGAGGATGCTGGCTCGTCTGTCCAAGGGGAATCTGACAGAAAAAATTGATGCTGACTACCAAGGCGTGTTAGGGAAATTAAAGGACGATGCCAACATGACTGTGGATAACCTGCAGTCGATCGTTGTCTCGATCAAGGAGGCCACTGATGCGATAAACACGGCGGCGAAGGAGATTGCGTCGGGTAACCAGGATTTGTCGAGCCGAACGGAGGAGCAGGCGAGCAGTCTTGAGGAAACAGCCTCGAGCATGGAGCAACTGACGAGTACGGTGAAACAGAACGCGGACAATTCGCGTCAGGCGAACGAATTGGCGGGTAGTGCGCAACAAGTTGCGGTGAAGGGCGGGGAAGTGGTTGGTCAGGTTGTGCAGACGATGAGCGCGATTCATCAGTCGAGCAGCAAGATAGCGGACATCATTGGGGTGATCGACGGGATAGCATTCCAGACGAACATACTGGCGCTGAATGCGGCGGTGGAAGCCGCCAGGGCAGGAGAGCAAGGTCGGGGTTTTGCGGTGGTTGCGACGGAGGTTCGCAACTTGGCGCAACGAAGTGCGGCGGCGGCGAAAGAAATCAAGGGACTGATATCGGACTCGGTGGAGAAGGTTGAAGTTGGGAACAGGCTGGTTGATCAGGCAGGCCGGACCATGGAGGAGGTGGTTGCTAGCATCAAGCGGGTTGCGAAGATTATGGCGGATATATCCGACGCGAGTCGGGAACAGAGCTCCGGGATAGAGCAAGTTTGCCTGGCGGTAAGTCAGATGGATGAGGTGACGCAGCAGAACGCGGCGTTGGTGGAGGAGGCTGCTGCGGCGGCGGAAAGCCTGGAGGAGCAAGCGGCTGGCTTGGCGGAGGCCGTTGCAGTATTTACTTTGAACAAAATTGAAAGTACGCCGACAGTGGCGCCTCGTCACAGTCAATCCAGTTCACCAAGGCGGGCGAAGGCCACCCCCATGCTGCCGCATAAGGAGCCTGTGCGTTTGAGCGGGGTGGGGAGCGTCAATGTGCCACGGGCTCTCCAGCGCGATGATGGTGAATGGGCTGAGTTTTGAATGCAAATCAGAGTTGCGTTTGAGGTTTCCGCGACGTCAATGCGGCAGATTGAACAGGGATTGATCAAGTAATTGCTCTCCCTGCTGAAAAGAAAGAAGAGGGTCAATCAATGAGAACCAATTTGCCTGTGACAGACAAGGAAGTGCAGTTGCGCTCTGATACCTTGATTGTCTCGAAGACGGACCTGAAGGGGCGCATCACTTATATCAATCGTGACTTTGTCGAGGTGAGTGGTTTCAGCGAGGCAGAGTTGATCGGAGAACCCCATAATCTGGTTAGGCATCCAGATATGCCAACAGAGGCTTTCCAGGATTTTTGGGAAACCCTGAAATTGAATCGTCCATGGACGGGGTACGTTAAGAATCGGTGTAAAAACGGCGATTATTATTGGGTTGAGGCAAACGTCACGCCGATTTGGGAGAATGATCAGGTCACAGGATATATGTCGGTCAGACGCAAAGCCGATCCGGCCATCATTAAGCAGGTAGACGTGGCTTACCGACAGTTTCGTGAAAAGCGACAGGGGAATCTGCGGGTTCATCGTGGGGCTGTAGTTGCTCAAGGTGGAAGTATGTTTGGTGCAGTGCGCGATATGCCTATTTCCACAAAGCTCAATCTGGCAGGGTTATTGATTGTTGCTGCTTTGCTGGTGCTTGGCTTCGGCGGCAATCAAATTGGTGTTGCGGCGCCCATATTGTCCGTATGTGCTGCAGTTGTCGGCTTTGCACTGTTACGTAGTGTTGCAGCCAGTATTCAGAAACCGCTTGAGTTGGTGACGAGCGTGTTTCGTCAGATTGCTGCAGGCAACTACAACAATCGATTCGATTTCGTCCGTAACGATGAAGTAGGTAAAGTGCTGCAAGCGATGCAGGCGATGCAAATAAAGCTTGGCTGCGACGTGGCAGAAGCCAGGCGAATTAGCGAAGAGAATCTGCGAATCAGGATAGGCCTGGATAATGTGGCAACTAATGTGATGATTGCTGATGATAGTTTAAACATCATCTACATGAATCGGGCCATTCACGAAATGTTCAGCCTTGCGGAAAGTGATATCCGTAAGGATTTGCCGAGTTTTACTCAGGCCGGCCTTTTGGGGGCCAATATCGATATTTTCCACAAAAACCCGGCTCATCAGCGAGCAATGCTCGATGCTCTTGGTTCGACTCATCGGGCGACGATCAAACTTGGGGGGCGGACATTCAGCCTCGCCGTCACGCCGGTGGTCAACGAGCAGGGGCTGCGCCTTGGCTTTGCCGTTGAATGGGTTGATCGGACAGCGGAGGTCGCCGTTGAAGATGAGGTGGCCGAAATCGTCAGCGCTGCTGCACGGGGTGATTTTTCCCGCCGAGTTTCGGCCGACGGGAAAAACGGCTTCTTTCTCCGTTTGGCTAGTGATTTGAACCGATTGATGGATACCAGCCAGCGTGGCCTTGAGGATGTCGCACAGGTTTTGTCTGCAATGGCTGAAGGTGATTTGACCAAAACGATTGCAACGGATTACGAAGGTACATTTGGTCGGCTAAAGGATGATGCGAATCAGACGGTGTCGCGTCTTCGTGAAATCATCGGCCAGATTCGTGGAGCCACTGATGCGATAAACACGGCGGCGAGGGAGATTGCGTCGGGTAACCAGGATTTGTCGAGCCGAACGGAGGAGCAGGCGAGCAGTCTTGAGGAAACAGCCTCGAGCATGGAGCAACTGACGAGTACGGTGAAACAGAACGCGGACAATTCGCGTCAGGCGAACGAATTGGCGGGTAGTGCGCAACAAGTTGCGGTGAAGGGCGGGGAAGTGGTTGGTCAGGTTGTGCAGACGATGAGCGCGATTCATCAGTCGAGCAGCAAGATAGCGGACATCATTGGGGTGATCGACGGGATAGCATTCCAGACGAACATACTGGCGCTGAATGCGGCGGTGGAAGCCGCCAGGGCAGGAGAGCAAGGTCGGGGTTTTGCGGTGGTTGCGACGGAGGTTCGCAACTTGGCGCAACGAAGTGCGGCGGCGGCGAAAGAAATCAAGGGACTGATATCGGACTCGGTGGAGAAGGTTGAAGTTGGGAACAGGCTGGTTGATCAGGCAGGCCGGACCATGGAGGAGGTGGTTGCTAGCATCAAGCGGGTTGCGAAGATTATGGCGGATATATCCGACGCGAGTCGGGAACAGAGCTCCGGGATAGAGCAAGTTTGCCTGGCGGTAAGTCAGATGGATGAGGTGACGCAGCAGAACGCGGCGTTGGTGGAGGAGGCTGCTGCGGCGGCGGAAAGCCTGGAGGAGCAAGCGGCTGGCTTGGCGGAGGCGGTTGCCATTTTTCATGTGGCCGATGCAGCTGGTTCCGGACCAAGCCAGGGGCCAAGTCTCATTGTTGAACCGCCTATGGAAAAAGAACGGCGAAGTTCCGGGGGCAGGAAAGTATCAGTTTTGCCGGCTAGTTTGGATGATGAATGGGAAGAGTTCTAAGATGATTGACCCGAAAAATACGAAATTCCCGGTTGGTGGCAGTGCATTGTCAGGGGCAGCTCGAGTGACGCCGGGCGGAGAGGGCGGGTTGCGTGAATTTGCTTTCTCGTCGGCTGACTTCGAGCGTGTTCGCAAGTTGATTTATCAGCATGCCGGGATTTCCTTGGCACCAGTCAAACAGGATATGGTTTATTCCCGCCTGGCGCGTCGTTTGCGGGCAACAGGTAAGCATAGCTTTGCGGACTATCTTGACGCACTTGAAAAAAATGGCGGTGACGAGTGGGAGCGATTTGTAAATTCCCTGACGACTAACCTGACTTCATTTTTTCGAGAACCTCATCATTTTCCAATTTTCGCGGAACATTTGCGTAAGCTGGGAAGTTCGCGGCCAATTCGTATCTGGTGTTCGGCATCCTCCACTGGCGAAGAGCCCTATTCAATCGCTATCACCGTCGCAGAAACCTTCGGAAGCAATACTTCGCACGTGTCGATCATAGCGTCTGATTTGGATACAAATGTACTTGCGACGGCCCAAAAAGGGGTCTATTCGATTGATCGTGTAGAAAAATTATCGCCGGAGCGGCTGCGTAAATTTTTCCTTCGGGGAACTGGCGCTCAGGAGGGTTTTGTTGCTGTTCGTCAGGAGTTGAAGCAACTGATTGAGTTTAAGCGGATCAATCTGTTGGAGCCCAACTGGCCGGTAAAGGGGCCTCTCGACATTATCTTTTGCCGTAACGTCATGATTTATTTTGACAAGCCGACTCAGTACAAAATCCTTTCTCGCTTTGCTCCTTTGATGCAATCCGATGGGCTGATGTTTGCAGGGCACTCCGAGAGCTTTCTGCATGCTGCGGACCTCTTCCGGTCTTTAGGTAAAACCGTCTATGCACTTGCCAAGACACGCTAACCAACTGTTCCGGGAGGCATGTGCAGCACGCATATGATGAGCAACTGGCAACCAACCGGTATTACGACCGGAACTTCCAGTTGGCGGCAGCCAAGATTCTACCTGGCGAATATTACGTTTCTGACGAAGGAATGTTGCTGGTGACCGTTCTTGGTTCGTGTGTTGCCGCATGCATTCGCGACACAGATTCGGGAATGGGCGGGATGAACCATTTCATGTTGCCCGATGATGGCGGACGTGATCTAACAGGTAGTTCGGCTCGATATGGTACCTACGCCATGGAAGTCTTGATTAATCAGTTGCTGAAGATGGGGGCTAGAAGAAATCGCCTCGAGGCCAAGGTCTTTGGCGGTGGGGCGGTTTTGTCCAGTTTGGCGAGTAGTAACGTCGGTGCGAGAAATGCGGAGTTTGTACTCGATTATCTGAAGACGGAGAAGATTCCCATCGTGGCAAAGGACTTGCTCGATTCCTATCCACGGAAAGTCTACTATTTTCCAGCCACTGGTAGGGTTTTAGTCAAGAAACTGCACAGAGTTCATAACGAAACGCTATTCAGTCGTGAGCGCGACTATAAAGATCGTCTATCTGGCTCGAAGCTTGAGGGCGATATTGAGTTGTTTGTTTGATAGGGCGATTGCGTGGATCAGGGTGAGTAGCCATGAAAACTCGAGTTCTTATCGTTGACGACTCGGCGCTGATGCGCGGAGTGCTCACCGAAATGATTAATTCAGCAAGTGATATGGAGGTTGTTGGGGCCGCACCTGATGCTCAGACAGCCCGTGAAATGATTAAGGCCTTGAATCCAGATGTTCTGACGCTGGATGTTCAGATGCCCAAGATGGATGGGCTTGAATTTCTGGAGCGCTTGATGCGCTTGCGTCCAATGCCCGTTGTCATGGTTTCGTCATTTACGCGAGCTGGATCGGATACAACTTTGAGGGCGTTGGAACTTGGTGCGATTGATTTTATCGGTAAGCCGCGAGCAGATGGCGGCAAGACAATGGATGAATATGCAGAGGATTTGGTTGAAAAACTTCGTGCGGCTAAAGGCGCGCGTTTGCGTAAGCAAATGAACAGTGGATTTCCTTCGGCGCAGGTAGCATCTCCCAGTCAAGGGGGCGTCACTGCTGTTTCGCGAGGCGGAGCGAATGGCAAAATTATCTTCGTCGGCGCCTCGACAGGTGGAACGGAGGCAATCAAGGAGTTTTTACTTGGCATTCCTGCCGATGCCTCGCCAATTTTGATTGTGCAGCACATGCCCGAGTCGTTCACGGCTTCCTTTGCACGCCGCCTTGATGGCCTATGTGCGCCAACCGTGCTTGAGGCTCAGGGCGGCGAAAAAGTTGAATCGGGAAAGGTCTATATCGCCCCCGGGCATTCTCATTTGCTGATCAAGCGTTCGGCTGCAGGGCTAGTGACGGAGCTCCAGGCGACTTCTCCAGTAAATCGGCATAGACCTTCAGTAGACGTGTTATTCGACTCAGCTGCCGCAGTGGTGGGGCGGCAGGCTGTCGGGGTCATTTTGACTGGGATGGGGAAGGACGGCGCACAGGGGTTATTACGAATGCGTCAGGCTGGGGCGAGAACGCTTGGTCAGGATGAAGCTAGCTGTGTCGTATACGGGATGCCTCGCGAAGCATTTTTAATTGGGGCGGTCGAGGAACAGCATCCGCTTGATGAAATTGCGCGTCGAACCTTGGCTGCTGTAGCTCGATAAATCGCTGATCTCGCTTGCTGCCTATGGCTAAAGTATTAAACTACTCGACGATAGCGCGGATAAAACAAGGAACTCAATATGCAGGCAAATGTGATCAAAGAAGGCGGCAAGGCCGTTATCAAGTTGAATGGTCGATTCGATTTCAACACTCATCGGGAGTTTCGTTCGGCGTACGAGCCATTGGTTGCTGATGCCAGTATCCGTGCTGTAATCGTTGATTTTTCCTCGGTTGACTATCTCGACAGTTCGGCTCTCGGAATGCTACTCATGTTGCGGGACAAAATGGGTGGGGGCAACAAGGAAGTTAGTTTGTCTGGCGTTCGTGGTAATGTTAAGCAAGTTTTGGATATTGCTAATTTTGGCAAGTTGTTCCAAATTTGTTAAAATTGATTTGGGCGCAGATTTTTTTGTTGGTCTCGGGTTGGCTCAAAACGACTCAAATGGCCTACTGGCGCGCGGTTTGAAGCTCATGGAAAAGCGTGTATCCTTGGTTTGCCTCGGCGCTAGAGCCATACAAACAAGCCGATTGCACGAAATGCAAGGGGATGACGAATGTCGGAGTTGCTAAAGAATATCGATGCCCGCACCAAGTTGGCAGGCACTAACAAGTTAGAAATCCTGCTTTTTTTCTTGGGATTTGACCAGCGGACAGGGCGCCGTGAAACTTACGGGATCAACGTCTTTAAAGTGCGCGAAGTCATGCGTACTCCATTGATTACAGCGGCTCCCGACATGCCGGCATCTGTGGAGGGTATGGTCAGTTTGCGCGGAGCGCTTGTGCCCGTCATTGACTTGGCGAAATATTCGGGAATTTCTCCGGAGACGCCCCGTGAAATCATGATTGTGACTGAATATAACGGCCACACTCAAGGCTTTCTCGTCGAGGGCGTTGATACGATCTTACGTCTAGACTGGAGCAAGATGCGGGTTCCTCCTGAGATGCTTACCGCCCAGACCGGCGGGTTGGTCACGGCGGTAACGGAGCTCGGTGATGGACGTCTCGTCATGATGATGGATGTCGAAAAGGTGTTGTCCGAAACAACCAGTATTGATAACGAGATCATGTTCCGTGGTGTCGTCCCGGTTGATCGTCCTGATGTCACTGTTTTTTATTGCGATGACTCAAGCGTGGCGCGCAAGCAAATTCAGCGGACGCTTGAGGTGATGGGAGTCAAGGGGGTTTCGGCCGTTAATGGGCGCCAGATGTGGGAGGAAATGGAAAAAGTGGCAAGCTATGCCCAGTCGATTGGCAAAACAGCTTCTTCCTTGATTAATCTGGTATTGACGGATATCGAGATGCCTGAAATGGATGGTTATATCCTGACCAAGAAAATCAAGTCT
This sequence comes from Rhodocyclales bacterium GT-UBC, assembly GCA_003583745.1. Taxonomy (GTDB): domain Bacteria; phylum Pseudomonadota; class Gammaproteobacteria; order Burkholderiales; family Rhodocyclaceae; genus Azonexus. The sequence continues at coordinate 45,621 of QXPY01000016.1, forward strand.
GACCCCCGTTTCAACGGTATTCCGGTAGTCATGCATTCGTCCTTGTCTGGGATGTCGAATCAGAAATTGGGACAGTCCGTAGGCGTGGATGAGTATGTGCCGAAGTTTGAGCCGCAGCGTTTGTCGGAAACCCTGTTGCGACGACTCGGGGTGGAAGCTAATGTGGCTCCGGTAAAAATTGACTGAACGATAGCCGGAGAGAACGATGGAACTTATCGAAAACAAAAATCTTCTCGATAGCGTCGATGCTCGTACCCGCTTGGCGGGATCGAACAAGATGGAAATCCTGCTGTTCACATTGGGAACGCGTGAGATTTTCGGCATCAATGTGTTCAAGGTCAGGGAGGTAGGGCGTACGCCACGGATTACCAAGACGCCGAATATGCCGAGAGGTGTCGAAGGCTTGATTTCTTTGCGCGGTAACGTGATTCCCGTTCTCTCGTTGGCGCCGTTCATGCACCTCGATGGTGTTGCGCCTGGACTGGGCAAGACAATGATGGTTGCTGAGTATTCAAAGCGTACTTTGGGTTTCTTGGTGCACGAAGTCGACCGGATTATTCGAGTTGACTGGGAGCGGGTGAAAGCGCCGGAAAGTGTCCTTTCGGCTAATCAGGGGTTGATTACCGCGGTTATTGAACTCGAAGGTGGTGGCTTGGTCTCCATTCTCGATGTCGAACAAATACTCGCTAATGCCTTTGGCGAGGCGATGATCGTCGATATTACGCCTGCGCGAGTCGATCCGGACACCAGTGTCTTTTTTGTTGATGACTCGATTGTGGCGCGGCGGAAAATTTCCGAGGTTCTCGATAAGCTTGGTGTGCGTCATAAGCATGCGACCAATGGCCTGGAGGCTTGGACAAGGCTTCAGGGGATTGCAGCTCATGCGTTGCAAAGCGGAAGAAATATCCGTGATGAAATACGGTTGATTCTGGTCGATGCAGAAATGCCTGAAATGGATGGCTATGTCTTAACCAAGAACATCAAATCGGATATCCGTTTCGAGGGGGTGCCTGTCGTGATGCACTCCTCGTTGTCATCCGAGGCGAACCGGGCAATGGGTAAATCGGTCGGTGTCGATGCCTATGTTGCCAAATTTGATGCTGAGGCGCTTGCAGATACTTTGCGCCCGCTGATCGAACGATAACAAGTAATTCTGGAGTTCTGCATGGCAGCTGATCCGAAAATGAAATTTCTGGTAGTCGACGACTTTTCTACCATGCGTCGCATAGTCCGAAATTTGCTCAAGGAACTAGGTTTCACCAACGTTGACGAGGCCGAGGATGGAGCAATCGCACTTCAGAAACTTCAAGGTGGGGGCTTTGAGTTTGTTGTTACAGACTGGAACATGCCTAATATGGATGGGCTAACACTGCTCCAGACGATTCGTGCTACGCCGAATCTCAAACATTTGCCTGTGTTGATGATTACAGCGGAAGCGAAGAAGGAAAATATTATTGCAGCAGCCCAGGCTGGTGCGAGCGGTTATATCGTCAAGCCATTCACTGCGGGCACCTTGTCTGAAAAGCTCAACAAGATTTTCGAAAAAATGGGCCAGGCCTGAGGAAAAAAACATGACTGCGAGCAACGACTCCAATGACCTGGAAGCCCTTTTTGATTCTATCGCAGCCGACTTTCAGCCTACGCCGGCGATAACGCCCTCGGCTCCTGTTGCCGCGTCTTCGGATGGTGACAGCGATGACTTGCAGGCGCTTTTTGACAGTGTGTCTGCTGATTCTTTCGCGAAAGCCAATCCTGAGGTTGTGCCAGCCTCGCCCATGGTTGAGTCTGGTGAGACGTGGCCGCGGCAGGAGGCGGTGTTTAATCGCATCGGGCACATGGCTCGTTTGCTCCACGATACATTGGGGCAATTGGGTTATGACAAGTTGATTGAGAAAACGGTTTCCGCGTTGCCTGATGCAAAGGATCGCCTCGCTTATGTTGCGAATTTGACCGAGCAAGCCGCATGCCGTGTTTTGAATGCGACAGATATTGCGTGTCCTCTGGTTGATGATATTGACCGGGGGGCCCACGATCTAGGGGAGCGTTGGGATAGGGTCTTCGCAAATCAACTTACTGGGCCCGAGTTTAAGCAGCTCGCGATTGAGACGCGTGGCTTTCTCAAGGATCAGCTGCCGGAGAAAACGAAGGCTACCCATGCCCAGCTGACTGAGATCATGATGGCTCAAGATTTTCAGGATTTAACCGGCCAAGTCATCAAGAAGATTGTTGCTCTGGCTCAGGATCTTGAGTCTGGCTTGATGAACGTATTGCTTGAGGTGCTGCCCGATACCCGGCGTACGGAAGAGGTCACCAATTTAATGAATGGGCCGGTTGTGAATGCCGAGGGTAGGACGGATGTAGTCGTCAACCAAGAGCAGGTTGACGATTTACTGGATAGCCTCGGTTTCTGAGGAGGGTCGAAAATGAGTGACTTTGGCGGAATGGAAGATTTGCTGCAAGATTTTTTGCAGGAAGCCCACGATTTATTATCTGACGTGGATAACAAGCTGGTTGATCTTGAGAAAATGCCGGATGATCGTGGGTTGTTGAACGATATCTTCCGTGGTTTTCATACCGTCAAGGGCGGTGCGGGTTTTCTCAATGCGACTGAGTTGGTTACATTGTGCCATTTGACGGAAAATCTCTTTGATCGGCTCCGTAACGGTGAATTGGAGCTGACGCCTGAGCTCATGGACGTCATCATGGCTGCGACCAAGGGTGTTCGAGACATGTTTGGCGAGTTGGGGCAAATGGTTCAGCCGCAGCCGGCAGACCCTGGGGTGATTGCAGCTCTGCAGGGGGCGTTGAACGGAGAGTTGCCTGGCGTTGCTAGTCCCGCAGTGGTTGAGCAGCAGCCTGCTGTCGAAGCATCGCCGGTCAGCGGTATGGTATCCGACGAGCCTGATTGGGCGGCGCTTCATGCTGCAGTTACCGGGCAGCAGTCCGTGGCGCAAGGCGAGCTTATTACTAAGGCGGAAACCGAAGCGGCTGTTGCGCCAATTCAGGCTACGATTGCTGCTACGGCAGTCACAACTGGTGCAGGGCAGTCCGCCCCGTCGCCCTTTGGGCGTAGAGCCACGGATCGTCCGGGGGGGCAACCGAGTGCGGCACGGCGCTCCGAGGAGCGGGGGCGTGAGAACACTATTCGTGTAGATACGTCGCGGCTCGATCAGGTTCTGAATTTGTCTGGTGAAATCGGATTGACCAAGAATCGTTTAACCAGTCTACGTGCGGATATTCTCGCCGGGAAAAATGATTCGGAGACTTTGCATGCACTAGATCAGGCTGTCAGCCAACTCGATTTGCTGGTTTCCGATCTGCAAAATTCGGTCATGAAAACCCGGATGCAGCCGATTGGTAGGCTCTTCCAGAAATATCCGCGTATTGCCCGGGACTTGGCCCGACAGTTGGGTAAGGATGTCGAGCTGGTTTTGGCCGGTGAAGAGACAGAGGTTGATAAGACCATGATCGAGGATCTGGCAGATCCTTTGATTCACTTGATTCGTAACGCGGTTGATCACGGCGTTGAAATGCCGGAGGAGCGTCAAGCTGCGGGTAAGCCCCAAAAGAGTCTGGTTCGCTTGGAGGCGCGTCAAGAAGGTGATCATATCGTTTTGATCATCGCAGACGATGGCAAGGGGATGAGTGCAGAGCGAATCCGTGCCAAGGCTGTGGAAAAGGGCTTGATATCTGAAGAAGAAGCTAACACGCTTGACGAAAGGCAGAGCCTCAACCTGATTTTCTTGCCTGGTTTTTCTACAAAGTCACAAATATCCGATGTTTCGGGACGTGGCGTTGGAATGGACGTGGTCAAGACCAACATTCAGAAACTAAACGGATCGATCGAAATCCGTTCGGAGCCAGGAAAGGGGTCTGTTTTCATCATTTCCTTGCCATTGACTCTGGCGATTCTGCCTGTATTGCTGGTGCTCCTTGGTGATCAGCCTTTTGCATTGCCGCTGTCGCTGGTTCGGGAGATTCTTCCGATTGAACAGCAAAGGATTCAGGAAGTGGGTGGTAAGGAAACGCTTGTTGTCCGGGGTGAGGTGTTGCCAGTCATTTCCTTGGCTCGTCTTCTGGGATGGCCGTTGGAGCGTCCTCCCGAGTACGGTGTTTTCATGCAGACGGCCGAGCGTAGTTTTATTCTCGGTGTTGATAGTTTTGCTGGTCGTGATGATGCGGTGATTAAGTCCCTTGAGGATTTCCGTCCTAGAGGGGTGGCTGGTGTGACTACGCTCTCCAATGGGCAGATTGTGTTGATTCTTGATATGAAGGAATTGCTTGCCGATTTGGGGCAGCACATATCGATTGGTTCTTCGGTAAAGGCGCTTGATTTCGCCTGATTCCCGTTTTTAGTCAACGAGTTGGGAGGGGGCTTGCCCCCTCTTTTTTATTTTTGAGGTTTACTCTTTTGTCATTGGTTTGCGCTTGGCATCTGAGAAACGGGATAAATAAACGCACGTACCTATTTAATTTTTCTAGTTTTTTCCTATAATAGCCTTATCAACTCCCGATAACGGCTATGGCGGAAGATAGCGATCTCGATAAAACAGAAGCGCCTAGTGGTAGGCGAATCGAGCAGGCCCGTGAGCAGGGTCAGGTCCCGCATTCCCGCGAGTTGGGAACTTTTCTGATTTTGATGGCTGCAGGGGCTTCCTTTTGGATGATGGGGAGTTGGTTTGCCCAGCGTGCAATGTTGATCGCTCGCAAGGGGCTGTCCATCGAGCCAAAGTACATGCATGAGCCGGCACTGATGATTCCGCGTCTGGCAGACATGGCTTCTGATGCGCTTGTTGCCTTTTCACCTCTCCTTGGTTTGATTTTGTTAGCAGCTGTTCTACCTCCTTTCTTTTTGAATGCCTGGGTGTTTTCGCCAAAGGCATTAATGCCTGATTTGGGACGTATTGACCCGATCTCGGGGTTTAGCCGATTGCTGTCCTGGAACAGCTTGATGGAATTGGGTAAGGCTATTTTGAAAGCGTGTGTAGTGGGGGGCGTAGCGGCAATCCTGATCTGGAAAGAGCGGGAAGAAATTCTGGGATTGCTTGCTCAGCCACTCGATCTTGCGTTAGCCCATGCTGGCCACATGGTCAGCTATTCATTTTTGATGCTTGTCTCAACGCTGATTCTGATCGTCGCATTTGATGTGCCTTTCCAGATTTGGCAGTACTTCGACAAGCTTAAAATGACGAAGGAAGAGGTCAAGCAGGAAACCAAGGAGATGATGGGGGACCCGCTGGTCAAGGGGCGTATCCGTGGTTTGCAGATGCAGGCGGCTCGGCGAAGAATGATGGCTGCGGTGCCGCAGGCAAACGTTATCGTGACCAATCCGACTCACTACGCTGTAGCTTTGTCCTACAAGACCGGAATGGCTGCACCCAAGGTGATCGCCAAGGGAATCGGTGCAGTTGCATTGAAGATTCGCGAATTGGGCGCGGAAAATGGGGTGCCTATGCTTGAGGCGCCACCGCTGGCGCGCGCTTTGTATAAACACGCTGAGTTGGATGTTGAAATTCCATCGGCTCTTTATAGCGCGGTCGCCGAGGTACTTGCTTATATTTATCAGCTCGCCAGTTGGCGGGATGCAGGGGGGAGCTATCCGGTGCCTCCTCGTGATTTGCCTGTTCCTCCTGAGCTTGTTCCGGAGGCGATGTAAATGGCATCCTCTTCGATCGGACTGCAGGGTATTTTTGGGCGGCTTAATGTCACGCAATTAGCCGCACCCGTTTTGATCCTCATGATTTTGGCGATGATGGTGCTGCCCTTGCCGGCCTTTGCACTGGATTTGCTGTTTACCTTCAATATCGCGATTTCGGTCCTTGTTTTGCTGGTGGCGGTTAATACCCAGAAAACCCTCGATTTTTCCGTCTTTCCGACCGTTCTGTTAGTTACTACGTTGTTGCGTCTTTCCCTCAATGTCGCATCCACTCGTGTGGTCATGTTGCAGGGGCATAGCGGCCCCGATGCCGCAGGCAAGGTTATCGAGGCATTTGGTCATTTCCTCGTTGGCGGGAATTTTGCGGTAGGGATTGTTGTTTTCCTCATCCTTGTCGTGATCAATTTTGTTGTGATTACAAAGGGTGCGGGGCGTGTTGCCGAGGTTTCGGCTCGCTTTACACTGGATGCAATGCCCGGCAAGCAGATGGCGATCGACGCTGATTTGAATGCGGGCATGATTGGCGAAGAAGAGGCGCGCAAACGTCGTACTGATATCGCACGCGAAGCTGAGTTTTTTGGTTCGATGGACGGTGCGTCGAAGTTTGTTCGAGGTGATGCCGTTGCCGGAATCGTCATCATGCTGTTGAACGTCGTTGGCGGTCTAGTGGTTGGGGTTGTTCAGCACAATATGGAAATTGCGCTGGCAGCGAAAAATTACACACTGCTGACAATTGGCGATGGTCTCGTTGCGCAGATTCCCGGTCTTATCATTTCAATTGCTGCTGGTATGGTGGTGACCCGTGTTTCCGATGATCGGGATATCGGTCAACAGGTGATGGGGCAGATGTTCCGCAATTGGCGGAGTATCGCGATTACGGCGTCAATTGTCGGATTTCTTGGTCTGATTCCAGGGATGCCTAACTTGGTATTCCTGCTCCTAGCTGCCTCACTGGGCTGGTTTGCTTGGAAAATGCAGGCCAAGGAGCAGCAGGTTGTCTCTACTCCTGTCCCGGTTGCTGCTGCCCCTGTTCAAGAGGCCGTCGATGCAAGTTGGAATGATGTGGCACCACTCGATGTTCTTGGGCTGGAGGTTGGTTATCGCCTCATTCCATTGGTTGATAAGTCACAGGATGGGGAGTTGCTGCGGCGTATTCGTGGTATTCGCAAAAAGTTTGCGCAAGAGGTCGGGTTTTTGGTGTCTCCTGTTCATATTCGGGATAATTTGGAACTCAAACCAAATGCTTACCGAATTTTGCTCAAAGGGGTCGAGGTCGGTACTGGCGAAGCCTATGCTGGGCAGTTCCTGGCGATTAACCCAGGACGCGTTGCTGGCACGCTAAACGGTACCGCAACGAAAGACCCGGCATTTGGCTTGCCCGCAACCTGGATTGATGCTGGGCAGCGCGATCAAGCTCAAGCTTATGGTTATACCGTGGTCGATGCTTCGACGGTAGTGGCGACACATTTGAACCATCTTATCCTGACCCATGCGGCTGAGTTGTTGGGGCGTCAAGAGGTGCAGCAATTGCTTGAGCACCTTGGCAAAGAAATGCCCAAGCTGGTCGAGGATCTGGTTCCCAAGGTCCTCCAGTTGGGAACCTTGCAGAAAGTATTGCAAGGCTTGCTTGACGAAGGTGTTCATATCCGCGACATGAGAACGATCATTGAAACTGTCGCCGACCATGCGGTTCGTACGCAGAACGCCGATGATTTGACGACCCAAGTGCGTAACGCGTTGGGTCGGGCGATCGTCCAGCAACTTTTCCCAGGTAATGGCGAAATGCAAGTCATGTCCCTTGACCCAACTCTGGAGCGCCTCCTGTCCCAGGCTGTTGCCGGCGGCTCTGAAAATACAAGTTTTGAACCGGGGTTGGCCGATACGCTTGTTCGAGAAACCGCTGCTGCTGCAGAGCGTCAGGAGTCGCTGGGCTTGCCTGCAGTGTTATTGGTGCCGGCAAGTCTTCGATTACTTCTTTCACGCTTCTTGCGCCGAACGGTTCCTCAGTTGAAGGTTCTGGCCCATAACGAAGTTCCAGAAACACGAATTATCAAGGTGACCTCGATCATCGGAGGTAAAGCATGAACGTCAGAAAATTCATCGCAGCCAGTGCCAGGGATGCCCTGCGCAAAGTAAAGGAAACCCTCGGCAACGATGCAATTATTCTCTCCAATCGAGGCATTCCAGGTGGTGTTGAAATTATGGCGGTTGCCGCGCGCGATATGGCCATGATTTTGCCGACCCAGGTTGCGGACTCAGCCCCTGTCGAGCGCCGGCCTGTATTGAGCGAACCCGAAGACGATTATCGCGTGATGCTTAGTTCTGCCCGTGCGCAGGCTGCCCAAGGCACAGCACAGCGTCCTTTGGCACAATCGTCTCCGGCAGTTGTTCGCCAACCAGCGACATCGTCGCCTTCGCGCGCATCAGGAGCGGTTAATGCCGGGATTCCCCGGACAGGTTCTTTACGCAATGCTGATTCAGGCCGTCAGTTGCCACCTGCACAATCCGCATCGCCTTCTACTGTTGCGAGTAGCCAGGCGCAGCCACAACGTCCGCCGCAGCCTCCGGCTCGGAAGCCTGAAGCGGAGGTTGTGCCGATGGCGGTAATGGATGAGATTCGCTCGCTTCGAAAAATTGTTGAGCAGCACCTTGCCGGCTTTGCCTGGGGCGAAGCGTCGCGTTCCGAGCCTGTAAAGACCGAAGTCTTGCGGCAGATGTTGGATTCTGGTTTTTCTCCGCAGTTTTCCCGTGATCTGTTGGCGGATTTGCCGCACGAGATGGATGCCTCGCAGGCCATGGCATGGGTTAAGGGGGCTGCGGATCGTTCGCTTTTTACGATCGGTAATGAGGGTGATATCGTTGACCGGGGTGGTGTTTATGCCTTGGTTGGTCCGACCGGGGTCGGTAAAACGACTACTACGGCTAAACTGGCTGCACGTTGCGTATTGAGGCATGGTCCGAGCAAGGTTGCGTTGGTTACGACAGATGGATATCGAATCGGGGCGCACGAGCAACTGCGTATCTATGGTCGAATTCTTGGCGTATCCGTTTATCTCGTGAAGGACGCCGTCGAGTTGCGTCAGACTCTTAAGGAGTTGCAGCACAAGCACATGGTTCTGATCGATACAATGGGAATGAGTCAGCGCGACAAGCTCGTCCCGGAACTTACCGATATGCTTGCTGGCTGCGATGTTCAGCGCTTGTTGCTGCTATCGTCGACTTCAAGGGGGGATACCCTAGACGACGTGGTTCGCGCCTACGAAGGGGATAATCTAGCGGGTTGTATCCTGACGAAAATTGATGAGGCAGCGAGTCTGGCTACGCCGCTCGACGTGATCATGCGGCATGGTTTGAAGTTGCACTACGTGTCAAATGGCCAGCGGGTACCAGAAGATCTGCATTTGCCCAATCGTGGGTATTTGCTGCATCGTGCTTTCAAGGATGTCCCAGAAACATCTCCACATAAATTCGATGGCGTGGAGCCGGGTTTGATGATGGCAAATGCAGGCATGGTTGCCGTTGGAGGCCGTCGTGGCTGACTTTCGAGTTGATCAGGCCGCAGGATTGCGACGTTTATTGGGGGCTGGCCAACTGCAGGTCATTACGTTTGTTGCGGGATGTGAGGGAGTTGGGCGAAGTGTCGCGGTCGCTAATATCGGAGTTGCTCTAGCGCGCCTAGGTAAGGAGGTGCTGATCATCGACGAGCATGCCTCGCGCGATGATATTGCAGCTTCGTTTGGCCTTGAGGCTCGCTACGATTTGCTGAATGTCGTTCAGCAGGAACTGAATTTGTCTCAGGTATTGCTTCAGCCAATGCAAGGCTTGAGGGTTTTGCCAGCAGCCAAAGCAGTCAAGAAACTGGGGCGCTTGTCGTTGCAGCAACAACAGCATCTTCTGGATGCGATGAGCCATCTTGAAAGACCGGTTGATGTCATTTTGGTGGATGCCAGTATGGCTCATCCCCACGGCTTTTCGCCATTCGGCTTGGCATCGCAAGAGGCTGTTGTGGTGCTTTCCGCTAATAGTGCTTCGATTACCGAAGCTTATTCATTGATCAAGAAGGTCAGTGGTGCATTTTCGCGGCGCTATTTCCGGATATTGGTAAACAAGGTACGTAGCCAATCCGATGCACGCTCAATCTATGAAAATATCGCACAAGTAGCCGCTCAACGTGGCGTTGCTCGCCTAGATTACGCAGGTGCAATTCCACTCGATGAGGCGCTGCGGCAGTCTGCACGGCTATGTCGGTCGGTTCTGGTACAGGCTCCAGATTCGCCATCTGCAAATGCTTTTCGCGATATCGCGTCGGATCTTCTCTACTGGCAACGAAGTGATAGCGAAGTAGGGGGGGTCGAACAATTTATGCAGCAACTGCTACACTTGAGCCAACGTATAACTCCAAACATACTCAGAGCTTGATGTATACCGCTGCAGGGCAGCCAGATAGGGAGCAATTGGTCCAGCGGTTCGTTCCGTTGGTGAAGCGTATCGCCTACCACCTTATGGCACGGTTGCCCGCTAGTGTCCAGTTTGAGGACCTTGTCCAAAACGGAATGCTGGGTTTGCTTGATGCTCTGGATCGTTATGAAACGGGGTTTGGTGCGCAATTCGAAACTTACGCGACACAACGCGTCCGGGGTGCGATGCTGGACGGGTTACGTGAAAACGATTGGTTACCGCGTAATTTACGCAGGGAGTTGCGCCGTATTGAAGCCGCCATTAATCAGCTGGAGCACGAACATGGCCGGGCTCCTTCAGAGCGGGAACTGGCTGACACTTTGGGTATGTCGCTGGCGGATTACCAAAAGACGTTGCATGAGGCACGTGGCCACCAGTTGGTGTATTTCGATGATTTTTCGGGAGATGGGGACGAGGATTTTCTCGAGCGCCATTTCACTGACAATGATGCAGACCCGGCCAGTATTTTAGAAGATAAGAGCATCAAGGAAACCTTGGTCAAGGCAATTGGGCGCTTGCCTGAGCGGGAGAAGTTGATGATGGCTCTGTACTATGAACAAGAACTCAATCTTCGGGAAATTGGCGAAGTGATGGGGGTTACCGAATCACGGGTGTGTCAATTACATAGTCAGGCGATTGCCCGTTTACGAAGCCAAATTGTCGGCGAGTTGCCCCAGGCGAAAAAGCGCCGCAAGGGAAGTGCAGATGGATAAAATCAGCATTGCCGGCATCGTCATCGGGTTGGTGGCAATCATTGGAGGACAGGTGCTCGAAGGAGGGCACGTTAGCTCCCTCGTGCAGCCGACGGCTTTGTTGATCGTCATGGGCGGGACGCTAGGTGCTGTCCTTTTGCAAAGCCCGTTTCATATTTTCAAGCGTGGTTTCCTCATGCTTAAATGGGTTTGGATGCCGCCGGTCATCGAACAAAGGCGCTTAATCGATCAAATACTAACTTGGAGCCAGCTTTCCAGACGGGAGGGTTTGCTTGCATTGGAGAACTCCATTCCTGCCGTCAAGGATGAGTTCACAAAAAAAGGTTTGCAGCTTCTTGTTGATGGTGCTGATCCGGAACGGATTCGTGATTTGCTTGAAGTGGAAATCAATACGTTCGAGGACGAATGGCGGCATTCTGCCAAGATTTGGGAGTCAGCCGGAGGCTACTCGCCAACCATCGGTATTCTTGGTGCCGTGATGGGATTAATTCATGTCATGGAAAACCTATCCGATCCAACGAAGTTGGGTTCGGGGATTGCAGTTGCCTTTGTCGCCACCATTTATGGTGTTGGTTTGGCCAATCTGGTGTATTTGCCCATAGCGGGCAAGCTGAAATACTACATCTCCCGCATGGTGGCCTCGAAGGAGATGCTGATCGATGGTTTGGTGGGAATTGCTGTTGGCGATAATCCCCGAATTATCGAGGGGCGCCTTAAGGGGTATTTGCTCTAATGGCGCGCAGGCGTCGTGAGGAAGAGCACGAGAATCACGAGCGTTGGCTTGTCTCTTATGCTGATTTCATTACCCTGTTGTTTGCATTCTTCGTTGTCATGTATGCAATTTCTTCGGTCAACGAAGGAAAGTACAAGGTGCTTTCCAATTCGTTGACCAATGCATTTCGTAATGTGACTGGGGAGGTTGGGGGGCAGCCAATCGCCGTCATACAGGGGGTGCCTGTAAGGCCTGTTGTTCCTCCCGTTGTTAAGCCAGATCGGGTAGCTGATCAGAAAAAGGTAGAACAGCGCCAGAAGATGAAGAGTATCGCAGCGAATATCATGGAGGCGTTACAGCCTCTCGTCGCGCAGGGGAAAGTTCGACTATTGGAAACGAGTCGAGGTGTGACAATCGAGATCAACGACAGTATTCTTTTCCCGGCTGGGCAGGCAAGATTGCAGCCTGCCTCTATTAGCGCCATGTTGGCAATTGCGCAGGTGCTTGCCGCCTCCGATTTTCCCATTACCATCGAGGGGCATACGGATAATGTTCCGATTGCCACGACGCAATTTCCTTCAAATTGGGAGTTGTCTGCTATGCGGGCGACAACAGTATTGCGATTGTTTAATGATGGTGGCGTTGGCGCCGAGCGTCTGACTGCTATAGGTTATGGTGAAACTCGTCCGGTCGAAACAAATACAACCCCGGAGGGACGGGCGCGAAATCGGCGCGTAAGCATTCTGATTGACTCAAACCGTCCGGAGGAGCCGACAGAGTTGCGTGAGGCGGTTGGTCAAAAATAAGTCCCCAGCGCTGAATCCGCAAGCGCTATCAAAATCAGGCTGAGTCGACCAATCGGCTTCCGGTGACTGAGTGTGCCTGTCCATTGCTGCTATAGAACGTATTTTGCTCAGCTTTGCGGGTAAGGATAGAAAGTAGCTCGTCAGTCTTTTTTAGGTGCATCTGAACCAAGCGACTATTGAGTTCGTGCAGGTGCTTGGCATTGCGCGCCAAGTCTCTCATCTTTTGCCACAATGCATTGGCGATTCTGTCATCCGGGTGAGCTTGCAACCATTGGAGGGTTTCTGCCTGCAAATCATCGCCATGCGAGTCCAAAATCTGACCTCGGGTGGCTTCGGCTGTGTTCAGATAACCGATCAAAGTCAGTTTTTCCTCGCAGATGGGGCCAAGTTGGTCTGACCAGCCATGCTTCAGCGCATCTTGCTCCTTTTCAAGAACCGCAATGAATCTGATGAGCAGGGATGTTTCCTGTTCCAGTGCAACGGCCAGGGGAGACATCAGGCTTCGCGTTGGTTCTTGCTGGAGACCAAGTCGCGAGCAGACTCGATGAGTCGATCAGCGATGGCGTCGGCGTTGATCTGAAAGCGGCCTTCGGAAATAGCTTGCTTGATTTCCTGAATTCGTGCGCTATTTACCGGGGGGGCATCATTACTTTTCAGGCTGCCGGCCAGGGAACTTAGGCTGACTGCTTCTTGCGACTCGTTGGATGAGCTGGATGGCGAAACGCTCTGTCGCGGCGCCAGCTGGGCCGTAGTCGGCTTATAGGAGTTGTCGATTTTCATTTTGATCTCGCAATACTTTAGAACTCAACCCAATTAACGGACGGTTCAGATAAAACTTTAGCCTAAAAAGCGATCTCTACGTTGCCGTCGCTCGTTGCTATGCCGCTCAAGGTTTGTCCGGTTGGCATCCGGACTTGTACGACCTGCCCGGCTGCAGCGTTATGGATTGCCTTGCCTTCGCTTGTTACAGCAAAACCCGTACCTTTGGATATGACGCGCACGTTCTGTCCTTGCCGAATAACCAGTGGGGCAATCAATTGATCAGTGCGCAATGGCTGTCCGCCTGAAAGGGAGTTACGCAAGGTTTTGCCAATCGCATTTGTCGGGTCGGTAACAACACTGGCAGGTAAGGCGCTTAAATCGCCACTGGTCGTATTCAGATCGCTGCTCTCCAGGACTTGCCCAGCTGCTAGTGGCCTGGCGGTGATGACGTAATTGCCGGATATCGAAATCTGGGCTGGAACCAAGATGCTCCAACTATTTGGTCCAAGGCACCTGACGCCAATGTAAGTCTTGCCACTCAATCTAGCGCCGGTTGGTGTGTACGCTTGCAATGCTTCGCAGGGTGGAAGGCGAGTAGCGTCGACCTTGCCCATGACGATACCCACTTTCCCTGCATAACCCTGAGTTTGAATTCGGATGTGGCGCTCCGCCGCATCAATAAGCGGGCCAGATTCGGCCGCCTTCAGCGGCGATAAGGCAAACAACCATAACAGTAAAAAGATGCGACAGATAAACATGTCCGCATTTTGCCCGAGCTCTTGGTTGTCGGGGACAAAAATTGCCTTTGAAAAGCGGCAAGTTTTGCCGAAGTCGCCGGGCGGTCATTGCCGGCTGGCTTGCCAGCGTTGCTTTCAGACAGTGGCATGGTGTGTGCTTCAGTTTGTGCAGGATAATTGGAGTGCATCATGGCAAGTCTTGAGCAAAAGCTATCAGTGTTTAGCCAGGCAATGAATTTGCGGGCCCAGCGGCACCAGGTTTTGGCGTCCAATGTGGCTAATGCAGATACGCCAAATTACAAGGCGCGCGACTTCAATTTTGAGCAGGCCATGCAGAACGCAATGGCGGGGCGTAGTAATGGGTCGATCGGTTTGGCGACCACGGCTGCCGGTCATATCCGTGCTGGCGGCATGCAGGGCGGAGCGGCTTTGCAATATCGCCGGGAAACTCAGTCGGCGGTTGATGGCAACACGGTCGATATGGATGTCGAGCGCACCCAAATTTCCGAGAATGCTGTGCAATACCAGATTGTCAGTCAATTGATTAGTGACTCATTCAAGGGAATTCGCAGCGCCCTGGCGAATACGTCGAGCTAAGGAGTATTGAATGAGCTTATTTAACGTTTTCAAGGTGGCGTCTAGCGCGATGACCGCACAGTCGATGCGGCTGAATGCCACAGCATCGAACTTGGCAAATGCGGATAGCGTCGTTTCGGCGGATGGCAAGCCTTATCGTGCCAAACAGGTTGTATTCGAAGCTACGCCGATGGGGGCTTCTGGTGAGTCATCGACGGGGGTGCGTGTCCGGCAGGTGGTCGAAGATGCTTCGCCGGCGCGGATGGTTTATGACCCGAAAAACCCGGCGGCTGACGAGAAGGGCTACGTGGCTTATTCGAATGTCAATGTGGTGGAAGAAATGACCAACATGATTTCTGCTTCACGTTCATATCAAACCAACGTTGAAGTCATGAATACCGCCAAGAGCATGATGCTTCGTACCCTGAGCATTGGCCAGAATTAATAGGAGAACGCCATGACTACCTCTACCGATGCCGCCATTGCCGCGATGAATGGGACGAGCAAATCGTCCACCACTAGCAGTTCTTCCTCGACGTCGACCGATAAAGCCAAGGACCTGCAGAACAGTTTCCTGACCATGCTGACGACTCAGTTGAAGAATCAAGATCCGTTGAATCCGATGGATAACGCCCAGATGACTTCGCAACTGGCGCAGATTAGCACCTTGGAAGGCATTCAGGGCTTGAATACGACGCTGACCAGCCTGCTTTCTTCCTACAACACTTCTCAGGCGCTGCAAGCATCGAGCGCGATTGGCTCCCAAGTGTTGGTGCAGGGTAACAAACTGGTTCTCTCGAAGGGCACGACCCAAGGTGGAGTTTCGCTCGATAGTGCTGCCGACAAGGTTACGTTGACGATCAAGGATAGCGCAGGGAAGGTTGTGCAAACGCAGGACCTTGGCAAGCAGTCAGCTGGCATGGTCGCCTTTTCATGGGATGGAAAAAATGCCAGCGGTACTCAGTTGGCGGATGGGAACTACACGTTCTCGGTCGAGGCAAGCAAGGCAGGAACGTCTGTCACAGCGACGCCGGTTCAGGTTGGCACGGTATCTGCTGTGGTTAAGAGCGGTTCTTCGTTTGTGCTGGAACTGACTACCGGCGAAACGGTCGCCTTCAACAATGTTCTGCAATTCATGTAATTCCGGGAGAGAGCAATGGCATTCCAACAAGGTCTGAGCGGACTGAATACCGCATCGAAGGCGCTGGACGTAACCAGTAACAATATCGCCAATGCGAGTACCGTTGGTTTCAAGACGTCAGCGACCCACTTTGCCGATGTTTATGCTGCGTCTCTGTCCGGTGGCGGGGCCAGCCAGGTCGGGATTGGCTCATCGGCCGCTGCGATTGTTCAGCAATACACCCAGGGCAACATTACGACGACCAGCAACTCCCTCGATATCGCGATCAACGGTGCCGGCTTCTACCGCACGGCCAAAGATGGCGCCGTAACGTATACCCGTAACGGACAGTTCCATGCCGATGATCAAGGTTACTTGGTCAATGACTCAGGGGCCAACTTGACCGGCTATTTGGCCGATGCCAACGGCAGCATCATTCCAACAACGCCGACGGCATTAAAACTCTCAACCGCGGATATTGCGCCGCAGGTTACCGGCTCGACCTCGTCTGGCGTCCAGGCCCAACTTAATCTCGATTCGACGAAATCGGTGCCGGCATCGACCTGGGTTGCACCGACCGGGACCAATACTCCGCAGACCGATACCTACAACTTTTCCACAGCCACGACGATTTACGACACCTTGGGTAATGCCCATACCATGACCATGTATTTCGAGAAGACGACACCTGTGGCTGCAGGTGCGACGGGAGCGTGGAATGTGCATTACCAGGTTGATGGTACCAGTGAGGCCAATGTTGCATCTTCGCCGGTCCTGCTCGAGTTCAATAGCACTGGGAAGCTGATTACCACGATGCCGGTTACCGCATTCAGTGTTGATTTGGATGGTGTGGCGACTGACCTGGGGAAGACGAACAATGCCGCCGCCACGATGACCTTCAACATGAGTTTTACCGGTACGACGCAGTACGGTAGCTCGTTCAGCGTCAGTTCGCTGACCCAGGACGGTTATGCCGCAGGTCATTTGGCTGGCTTGTCGATTGGTAAGGATGGCGTCATTCAGGGCAATTACAGCAACGGCCAATCGCGCAATCTCGCGCAAATCGTTCTTGCCAATTTCACTAACCCAAATGGTTTGATGTCGGTAGGCAACAACGGCTGGATCGAAACTGCGGCTTCCGGCCAGCCATTGGTTGGCGCACCCAATACCGGTACCTTGGGGGTCTTGCAGTCGGGGGCGGTTGAGGAGTCGAACGTCGATTTGACTGGAGAGTTGGTCAACATGATCGTGCAGCAGCGCAATTATCAGGCGAGTGCCCAGTCGATCAAGACGCAGGACCAGATCATGCAGACGATGGTCAATCTCAAGTAATCCGGAATTAACTAAATGGATCGTCTGATCTATACCGCGATGACCGGCGCCAAGCATGTCTTCATGCAACAGGCCGGTACGGCGAATAATCTAGCCAATGCCAGCACGGTCGGGTTCAAGGCGCAGGAACATCGTTTTCGCGCCGTGCCAGTCGTTGGCGAAGGCATGCCGACGCGGGCATTCGTCGTTGATGCTTCGGTGGCGGACGTCATGGATGAAGGTCCGTTGATGTTCACTGGTCGGAATCTTGACGTCGCAGTGAACGGAAAGGGTTGGCTGGTGGTGCAGTTGCCGGATGGCAGCGAGGCCTATACCCGAGCCGGCAGTCTGGATGTCGACGTGACCGGTTTGTTGCAAACGAAGGCTGGTAATCCGGTGGTCGGAGACGGTGGTCCGATCAATATTCCGCCCGACAATACGATAGAAATTGCTCCGGACGGTACGGTGTCGATTGTGCCGACATACGGTACGCCGAACAACGCAAATGCGATTGGTCGCTTGAAGCTGGTGAATCCACCGGAGGGTGATTTGGTTCGTGGAGCGGATGGACTTTTCCGTTTGCGCAGTGGCCAACCCGCCAATGCCGATGAAAGTGTCAAGGTCAGTCCCGGAACGCTCGAAGGCAGCAACGTCAATGTGACCGACGCCATGGTCAATCTGATCAGCCTTTCCCGTCAATTCGAAATGCAGATCAAAATGCTGCAAACAGCTGATACGAACGCGCAACGGGCCGATCAGTTGCTCACGTTAAGCTCCTGATAGAAAGATAAAACCATGATCCGTTCCCTTTGGATTGCCCGTACTGGTCTGGATGCCCAGCAGACGCAGCTGGATGTGATCTCCAACAATCTGGCCAATACCAGTACGAATGGTTTCAAACGCGGCCGTGCCGTGTTTGAAGATTTGCTGTACCAGAACCTTCGTCAGTCGGGGGCGCAGTCATCGCAGCAAACCCAGGTTCCTTCGGGTCTCCAGTTGGGGACCGGGGTTCGTCCAGTGTCCACGGCACGGATCTTTACTCAGGGCAATCTGCAAAAGACCGATGGTTCGCTTGATATGGCGGTTAACGGCAATGGCTTTTTCCAGGTGCTGATGCCGGATGGGACAACCGGATATACCCGGGATGGTTCGTTTCAAAAAGATAATCAGGGGCAGATCGTGACTGCCGACGGTTATCCGTTGCAACCGGCAATCACCATTCCGGCCACGGCTTTGACGGTGACAGTTGGAACTGACGGTACGGTGTCGATCACGCAAAGCGGTAGTGCTGCAACAACGCAGATCGGCAGCATCCAGTTGGCCACCTTCGTCAATCCGGCTGGCTTGCAGAGTATCGGACAGAATCTGTTCCAGGAAACCGCCGCCAGCGGCACGCCAACGCCGAATACCCCGGGAACCAATGGTGCAGGTGTGGTGAATCAAGGTTACGTCGAGACTTCCAACGTGAATGTCGCGGAGGAGTTGGTCACGATGATCCAGACTCAACGTGCCTACGAGCTGAACTCGAAAGTCATTTCGACCTCCGACAGCATGCTGGGACGTTTGACTCAATTGTGAGGTGAGGTCATGAAGCGTCTTGCTTTGATTGCGCTGGCCTTGACGGCAGGGTGTACGACTACTCCGCCGACCAATGTGCATCAACCGATGACGGCGCGGCCATCGCCGCGTCTCGAAACGGCACTCGCCAACGGTGCCATCTTCCAGAGCGGCTACAGCCGGCCGTTGTTCGAGGATCGCCGGGCGCGCTACGTTGGTGACACGATTACCGTCAAGATCACCGAGAGTACCTCGGCATCGATGAAGTCGAACAACAAGCTCGATAAGACCAATAGTTCGAAGGCCTCCGTCAGTGCGTTGTCGGGATTGCCCGGCAAGGGGCTGCTCGGCCTGAATATGGATGCCTCCAGTTCCAATGCATTTAGCGGCAAGGGCGAGGCGGCGAACAACAATGTCTTTACCGGAAATATTACCGTTACTGTCATCGATGTTATGCCAAATGGAAACTTGCTCGTCTCTGGCGAAAAGCAGTTGGCGATTGGCCATGAGCAAGAGTTTGTCCGGATCTCGGGCGTGATTAATCCGAGTTATGTTGATGCGTTTAACAACGTCGATTCGTCGCGTGTTGCCGATGCGCGTATCGAATACAAGTCGGCAGGGCAGATCAGCGAAGGCGAGGTAATGGGATGGTTGGCACGTTTCTTCCTTAATGTGATGCCATTCTAGGAAAGACTCTGTGGAGAAGCATCATGATGACAACAAACGGCAAACTGTTCCGGCGAGCGGCAATTGTCGCCGCCTGCCTCTTGCCGTTGCTGAGTCAGTCGGCTCATGCCGAACGTATCAAGGATCTGGCCAGTATCCAGGGGGTTCGCAATAACCAGTTGATTGGCTACGGTATCGTAGTCGGTCTCGATAATACAGGCGACCAAACGACTCAGACGCCATTCACCACTCAAGCCATTGGCAACATGCTCTCCCAGATGGGCATGAATCTGACGCAAGAGCAGTCGCAGAAATTGCAGTTGAAGAACGTGGCGGCGGTGATGATCACTGCTTATTTGCCTCCCTTTTCCAAGCCCGGGCAGCCCATTGACGTCACGGTCTCCTCCATGGGGAATGCCAAAAGCCTGCGTGGCGGCACCTTGTTGATGTCGCAACTGAAGGGGGCTGATGGCCAGGTTTACGCGATCGCTCAGGGTAACGTTCTGGTGGGTGGCGTAGGTGCCTCATCCGGTGGTTCCAAAGTAACGGTGAACCATCTTTCTGCTGGTCGGATTCCTGGTGGGGCGACCGTCGAACGGGCCGTTCCGACTTCCGTCGGTCAGGGTGGGTTTGTGTACTACGAGTTGGCCAACGCCGACTTCGGTACTGTCCAGAATGTTGTCGATGCCATCAACCGCAGCATGGGGCCCGGTACGGCCCAGGCCATTGACGGTCGGCGGATTTCGGTTCGAGCACCGGATGATGCGGACGCGCGTGTCTCCTTCCTCGGGCGTATCGAGAATCTGGATGTGAAGCCGGTGGCAGGGTTGGCTAAAGTAATTGTCAATCCACGCACGGGGTCGGTCGTCATGACGCAAAAGGTGACCCTTGAGGCGTGCGCGGTGGCTCATGGAAGCCTGTCCGTCGTCGTGGATGCCGCGCAGCCGCAAACCGGCCAAGGGGCGGATATTCAGGTCAAGCAAGATAACGGTAGCCTGATGAACGTCAAGGCGGGTGCCAATCTTTCAGATGTGGTTAAAGCCTTGAATGCCCTCGGCGCCAATCCTCTCGACCTGCTGGCGATCCTGCAGGCGATGAAGGCGGCCGGTGCGCTGCGTGCAGACCTCGAAATTATCTAACCGCCTTTTATGTCATTCAGAATTCAGGATAGTCCGAATCGGGCGGCTTTCGATACGCGCTCGTCGCAAGATTTGCGCAGCCAGTTTCAAAAGGATCCGCAGCAGGGATTGAAAGCTGCCGCTCAGCAGTTTGAAACGCTGTTTCTGCAGCAGGTGATCAAGAGCATGCGCGACGCGACGCCAAGCGACGGGATGCTCAATAGTGAGCAGTCGCGTTTCTATACCAGCTTGCTCGACCAGCAAATGGCACAAAATATTGCAACCAGCGGAAAAGGTATCGGTTTCGCCAAACTGATCGAGCAGCAGTTAGGGCGCAACATGGCAAGTGCCGAAGGAAAGACGGATCTTGCTGCACCGGCAAATGCTGCCGGCAATGCGTTGCCGCTCTCCGTGCCGGATGTGCGCCACATGCAATACACCCCGGTGCCGAGCAGTCTGCCTACTTCGGCTTCCTATCCCGCGGCGAATGCCGTCAATAACTCAGGTTCGGGCAATAGTGCTGGTGACGCGCCGGCTTCGTCCAAGGCCTTTGTCGATCGCGTGTGGCCGGCAGCGGTCGAGGCTTCCAAATCTACCGGCATTCCTCCGCAATTTCTGGTTGGCCATGCGGCATTGGAAAGTGGTTGGGGGAAGAGCGAGATTCGCAAGGCCGACGGGTCATCGAGTAATAATCTGTTCGGTATCAAGGCCGGCAAGGGGTGGAATGGACCTACCGTAGAGGCCAAAACGACGGAATATGTCGATGGCCAGCCGCAAACGGTTGTGGCCCGCTTCCGTGCCTATGCTTCCTATGACGAGGCATTTCGCGACTATGCCAGCCTGTTGCGCGGTAATCCGCGCTACAGCAGTGTGATTGGCTCTCAGGATGGCGCGGAGTTTGCTAAAGGATTGCAAAGGGCCGGATACGCAACGGATCCGGCCTATGCTGAGAAGTTGAATCGAATAATCAGCGGCCCTAGTTTGCGCATGGCGCTGGTCGGTTGAAGATCAAGTTAATCCCGATTGTGCCGTTAATAATCGGGAAGGAGAGTAGGAATGGCGAGCGGCTTAATCAGTATTGCGATGACCGGGATCGGTGCGGCTCAAACCGGGTTGCTGACGACGAGCAATAACATCTCGAATTTGAATACCGAGGGTTATACCCGCCAGCGCATCATCCAGGCCTCGAATTCCACCGTTATGACCGGGGCAGGGGGTATCGGTCAAGGGACCCATGTTGTCACGGTTTCGCGCATGTACAGCGAGGCCTTGACCAAGCAGGTGCTGAGCGCGCAGTCGAGCGTTAGCTCTCTTGATACCTACTATGGACAGATCAGCCAGATCGATAACATGCTGGCCGATAAGACAGCCGGCCTGACCCCGGTTATTCAGAAATTTTTTGACGGGATTCAAGCGGTTGCCAGTAATCCTTCGTCCACATCGGCGCGCAGTTCGATGGTAACGGCTGCACAGACCATGGTCGATAGCTTCAAGAGCATGTATAGCCGGCTCGACGAGTTGAATGATGGGGTTAACTCCCAGATCGGCAGCATGGTCAACTCTATCAACGGATATACGAAGGAAATTGCGCAACTGAACCAACAGATCGTTTCGGCGGCTTCGCTCAATGGGCAGCCGTCAAATGACCTGCTCGACAAGCGAGACCAACTGGTTTCCGAGTTGAATAAGCTGGTGCAGGTGAATGTCACGAACAACACTGATGGTACGTATAACGTATTTGTGGGAACGGGTCAGCAACTGGTTGTTGGAACCCAGGTGACACAGATGGCGGCGGTTGCCTCAGCGTCCGATCCTTCGCGTATCGTTGTTGGCCTGGTCGGTGCTTCGTCTGGTACGGTGCAGGAATTGCCTGAGTCGCTGATTACCGGGGGAACTCTGGGGGGGATGTTGAGTTTCCGTTCGCAGGCTCTCGACAAGTCATTTAATCAGTTAGGCCTGATGGCGGCCTCTGTCGCACAGACGTTCAATGCTCAGAATGCGCTGGGGCAGGACATGCTGGGAAATATCGCGGGCAGTTCGAGCTTTGTGGCGAATCTGTTCAATACCGACCAACCGACAGTTATTGCCAACTCTAAAAATACATTTACCCCGGCACCCGTTCCCGTGGTTTCGGCGACGTTGAGTGCGGCATCATCCAATGGCACCAATTTTTATACCAATCTGACGGCAAGTGACTATCAGTTGGAATACGACGGTACCAATTTTTCATTGACCCGTCTTTCGGATAACAAGAGTTGGTCGGGGGGGTCGATTGCCGCAATCAACACAGCAATGGCCTCGGCCAACGAGTTGCAAGGCTTTACCCTAAGTGCGACCGCTGGTTCGTTTACGGCTGGTGACAAGTTCCTGATCCAACCGACTCGGGATTTGGCGCGAAATTTTGCTGTAAATAGCAGCGTTGCGGCCGATCCGCGTTTGATTGCAGCGGGTACGCCAGCCCGTGCCGGCGTTTCTCTCTCCAATACCGGCAGTGTGACCGTCGGCTCGGTGAGTGTTGCTACGGGCTACTCGGTAGCTGGTTTGCCGCTGAGCTTGACATACAACGGGACGGGCCTGACTGGCTTTCCTGTCGGTTCGGTGACGGTCAGTGCTGGAGGAACGTCCACGACATATCCGATCACTGCCGCGACGGATGTGGTCCCGTTTACATCCGGCGCAACCGTGACGGTCAATGCGACGGCCACGGCCACCTCTCCGGCCGGGATTTCAATGATTTTCTCTGGCGTGCCGGCAACGGGAGATACTTTCACAATTTCGGCGAATACAAGCGGGGTGGAAGATTCCGGCAACATACTGCGTTTGGGGAAGCTGCAAACGCAAAATACGATGAATGGCGGTACTGCCACTTATCAAGATAACTATGCAAGTTTTGTAAACGACATCGGTAACAAAACGTCGTCTGCGGAGGTCTCGTCTACTGCGCAGACGACGCTACTGAATCAGGCAACCGCTGCGCGTGAATCGGTTTCAGGGGTCAACCGCGATGAGGAAGCCGCAAAGCTGATCGAGTACCAGCAGGCTTACCAAGCCTCCGCCAAAGTGCTCGAGATTGCCAGCAAGCTGTTTGACACAATGATTTCGCTTGCCGGTTAAGCCAAGGAGTTCATGATGAATATGCGCGTTAGTTCCAATCAAATGTACAGCAGCGGAATTAGTGGTATCCAGCGGCTGCAAAGTGACTTGTATACCCTGCAGAATCAAGTCGATACCGGGCGCCGCATCGTGACGCCGAAGGATGATCCGGTGGGTTCCGCACAAGCACTGGTGGTGACTCAGTCTTCTTCGGTCAATGATCTGTACATCAAGAATCAGGGGACTGCGACAACCAAGTTGAGTGCGCTTGACAGTACGCTCGATGGTGTTGGGAAAGAGTTGCAGAATATCTACGACAAGGCTCTGGCGGCAGGTAACGGTAGCTATTCCGATTCCGAGCGTGCTGCTGTGGCGGCGGAATTGCAGGCGAGATTGGGAACGTTGGTACAGCTGGCCAATACTCAGGATGGAACGGGGCGTTACGTATTTTCCGGTTTCCAGTCAACGACGCAGCCGTTTGCGGTAAGTGCCAATACATCGCCTTACTCTTTGGGAAATACGCATATTGCGTATAGCGGCGATGATGGCGTGCAGAACCTGCAGGTCGGTGCAGCCACTACTGTGGCGACGAGTACCCCCGGTAGTGAAGTCTTCATGCGGATTCGCGACTCGAGTGGCAATGTGACCGGTCGCAGCGTGTTCGATGCTGTTAAGAACATGGTCGACTTTCTCAAGACGCCTGGTGCGAGTGCTTCTTCGACGACCTATAAAACGGCACTAAGCGATATCGACTCAGCAATGTCCAGCGTTTCCCGGGTCAGGGCGACGGTCGGGGCAAGTCTGTCTTCGCTTGAGACGATGGGGGACACCGCGGCTGATCGAAAGCTGCAATACAAGGAGCAGCTTTCCAACCTTGAAGACCTGGATTACGCAAAAGCGCTTTCGGATGTTTCGCAAAAGAAACTGCAACTCGAGGCGTCTCAGGCAACTTTTGCCGCTACTGCCAAGCTGAGTTTGTTTGATCACATATGATTTCCCGTGTTTTTCTGATGGCCGGGGTCGCGGCGCTGTTTCTGAGTTTGGGCGGTTGCAGTTCGACATCCGGTTCGGGGTCACCGCTGATCCCAGACAAGGCGATTCGTTTGACCGCGAAAACGTCGGTCTCGCTGTCCAGTTTGGCTGCCGGCGCTTTGATCGTTGGTGCTATCCACATTGTTTACGATCCATTGGCGCCGAATTGGGAAATCGAAGAGGCCCGGCTGACCGAGGATACATATCGCTTTTCTCTCAAAATGAAGCGCTACCATACAGGGGGGGCTGGAGAATCTATTCAAATCCTGAAGCGACGCGCCAGCGAGTTGCAGCGCGAGCAGGGGTATGCCGGCTATCTCCTTATGGAGTACTCCGAAGGAATCGATTCACAGACTTTGGGAGCACGGCGTGTGGCCGACGGTACGATCAAATTGGTACAACGTGCCCAAGCCGATTCGTTCATGCAAAACGAAGGCTATTGACCTAGCCGGGTACGGCAAAGCCGAGCAGGGCTTCCAGGGCGAATTGGTAGAGCGCCTGCAGTGGTACGGTCAGATAGTTCAAACTGATCGCCAGTCCGATAAAGCCGCCGCTCGTCGTCAGCGGAAAGCCAAGTGCGAAAATGTTAAGTTGCGGTGCTGCACGGGTGAGGACGGCCAAGGCCACGTTGGTGATCATCAGCGCGACTACGATTGGTAGTGCCAGCAGCAAGCCGGCGGAAAATATCTTTCCACCCAGATTGGTCAGGTTGAGCCAGCTATCGGGATTCAGCGCGGCGGCGCTGACCGGAATTGCTGAAAAACTCTGGACCAAAGTTCCGATATAGAGCAGGTGACCATCGATCGATAAAAAGGTCAGCAGCGACAGCAAGCCCATGAATTCGGCAATGACAGGCGTTTGAGACGAACTGAGCGGATCGTAGGAAGTGGCGAAGCCGAGGCCCATTTGAGCGCCGATGAATTCACCTGAAAATTCGACCGCGGCAAACACTGTTTTGGCGGCGAAGCCCATGCCCATGCCGATTAGTATTTGTTGCGCCAATATCCACAGGCCGGCAAGCGAGCCAGCTTGTACCGTCGGCATTGACGGAAGCGCCGGCGCGACAGCCAGCGTGATAGCAATGGCCAAAATCAATCGGGTTCTTCGCGGAATGCCTGCCGTACTCCAAAGTGGAGCTGTGGCAATAAACGCGAGGATACGAGCCAAGGGATAAATGATCGCCGCGATCCAGGTGTCGATCTGGACGGTCGTCAGCGTAATCATGTTCAGCCAATCAAATGTGGAATGCTTTCGAACAGGTGCACGATGTAATCCATCAGATATTGGATCATCCATGGGCCTGCTAGAAGAAGAACCAAAAACATCACCACGAGTTTGGGAACAAACTGCAGGCTCGATTCATTGAGTTGTGTCGCCGCCTGAAAAATACTGATGATAAGGCCGACGGCAAGTGCCGCAAAAAGCATGGGGGCCGAGATGGTCAGCGTGACCTCAATGGCCTGGCGGCCAATTTCCATGACGTTATCGGGGGTCATGAGCCGAAACTTTGAACGAGCGAACCAATGACGAGGTGCCAACCATCGACCAATACGAAAAGCATCAGTTTGAAAGGAAGGGCGACCATTACGGGAGACATCATCATCATCCCCATTGACATCAGCAAGCTGGCGACGACCATGTCGATGACCAGAAAGGGAATAAATATGATGAAGGCGATCTGGAACGCAGTTTTCAGTTCGCTAATGACGAAGGCGGGCACGAGTATGCGAAGGGGGACATCTTCCGGACTTTGAATCGCACCGGTTTTGGCGATCCCGACAAAAAGGGCAATATCGCTTTCACGGGTTTGCTTGAGCATGAAGCTGCGCATGGGCAAGGCTGCACGCTCAGCAGCTTGCATCACATTGATCTTGTTTTCCGACAGTGGCAAATACGCCTCCGTATAGACCCTGTCCAATACCGGAGACATCACGAAAAAGGTCAGGAAAAGCGATAGACCGACAACGATTTGGTTAGGCGGCGCCGTTTGCGTGCCCATGGCATGGCGTAGGAGTGACAGGACAATCACAATCCGCGTGAACCCCGTCATCATGAGCAGCATGGCCGGAATGAAGGTCAGCGCGGTCATCAGCAACAGCGTCTGGATGGTCAGCGAGTAGGTGGTGCCACCGCCCGCTGCCGGCGTACTTGTCACGGCCGGCAACCCAGAGGCAGTCTGGCCAAAGGCCAGTCCAACCTGGATGAGTAGTCCCAGGGCAAAAAGCAGGTGCTTATTCATTGTGACGTCGATCTGTGACTGATTTCAGCCACTGAGAGAAGGGGCTGTCAGCGTTGACTTCAGCGCTTGTCCCGACGGTCGCCCCCTTGGCCAGGCGATGCAAAGTGCGGATTTGGCCTGGCACGATACCGATGACCAGCCATTCGTCGCCGACCTCGATCAAGATGATCCGCTCGCGCGGTCCCAAGGCAACGCCACCGACAATTTTCATGCCGCCCTGTCCGAAACCTTTTCCGCCGTTGAGCTTACGAGCCAGCCAGGCTAGCCCGAACAGGACGCTGACGATTAATGCGAGAGCCAAGCCTGCTTGGACGAATGTGCCAGATCCGACATTGGGACTGGTTGTTTCGTTGGCCCAAGCAGAAAGCGGAAGAAGCAGAGCGAGAAAGCGAAGCAAGGGAGGTTGGCCTGAGACAATGAGCGAGAGGCCGTTATCTTAAACCGAAACGAGTCGGCAAAATCTTCGAATCTGCCGGTGAGCCTTCCTGGTGGAAGGCTTCGATTGCGCGCCGTGGTGTTTCTCTCCGATATCTTGCGATCTGTAAGCCAATTTCATCGCATATCATCCGGCTCAGGTGCGAACACCAGTGCCCTGGTTAGCGGTTTAGCTTACGCATTCGCTCTGAAGGCGTGATGATGTCGGTCAGGCGAATACCAAATTTGTCGTTCACCACAACGACTTCGCCTTGGGCGATCAGCGTTCCATTTACCAGCACATCCATCGGTTCTCCAGCCATGGCATCCAATTCGACGACCGAACCGTGAGCTAATTGCAGCAGATTCTTGATAGTGATTTTGGTGCGGCCGAGTTCAACAGTAATCTGGACGGGGATGTCCAAAATCATGTCGAGTTCGTTCATCATGCCGCCGGCACCTCCTGTGCCGCCGAATGACGGGAATATGTCAGCCGGTTGAACTGCGGGTTGCGCCGCTGCGGACTCCGTAATGGCCTGTTCGGCCATCGCGGCGGCCCAGTCGTCATCGTTGATCTGGCCGTCGTCTTCTGCGGCGTTGTTTTCGATATTTTCCATTTCGTCAGCCATTTTTATCTCCCGGCACGGTTTCGGTTGATGCCGGATCGGACAGTGAAGCGATGAAGCGTTCAACCTTGAGTGCGTATTGGCCATTTAGTTGCCCATACGTGCACTCCATCAAGGGAACGTTGTCGACCAGTGCCTGAATCTTTTCCGGAATGTGCAGCGGAATGACATCCCCCGCCTTCAGTTTGAGAATCTGCCCCAGTTTGATCTTGCCGGAACCCAATTGGGCAACGATTTCGACCTCTGCCCCTTGAAGTTGCTTGCGCAGTGTGCCGATCCAGCGCTTGTCGGTGGATAGCTGGTCACTTTGCATCGTGCTGTAGAGCAGGTCGCGGATCGGCTCGAGCATCGAATAAGGAAAGCAAATATGCATGTCTGCCGTCGCGCCACCGAATTCAAGGGTGAAGGTCGTCGATACGACGATTTCTGAAGGCGTGGCGATATTTGCGAACTGCGAGTTCATTTCCGACCGAATGTACTCGAAGTTGATGTTGTAAACCGGGCGCCACGACTTGCTGTATTCCGTGAATACGACATCAAGCAAGCCTTGGATGATCCGTTGCTCGGTGGCGGTGAAATCTCGTCCTTCAACGCGAGTATGGAAACGCCCGTCACCACCGAACATGTTGTCTACGACCAGAAAAACCAAATTCGGATCGAAGACGAATAATGCCGTGCCGCGCAGCGGCTTGGCGACAACCAGGTTCAGATTGGTCGGGACGACGAGATTCCGGATGAATTCACTGTATTTTTGCACCCGGATGGGTCCAACCGAAATCTCGGCGTTACGGTGCATGTAATTGAACAGGCCGATACGTAGGTAGCGAGCAAAGCGTTCGTTAACCAATTCAAGGGTTGGCATGCGGCCACGAACGATCCGCTCCTGCGTGCCGAGATTGTACGAGCGGACGCCACCGCCTTCACCCTGAGCCTCATCGGGTTCGTCGGTTTCCCCGGAGACGCCCTTGAGAAGGGCGTCAACCTCGTCCTGGGAAAGAAAATCGCCTGCCATGACTCCTTACTGGATGATGAAGGAAGTAAACAGAACGGCCTTGACGGGGCCTTCCGGCATGATGAGTTCGCCCTTCTTGTTTTTCTTGGGCGGTTCAATGGCTGAATTGATTTCGTCTTTGAGGCTTTCGGCCAAGTGCTCCTTGCCTTCCTTCGGGAGAAGTTCCGATGCTTTCTTGGAAGAGAGCATGAGGGTCAGGTTGTTGCGAATCTTCGGCATCTGGGCTTTGACAACTGGTTCTGCCGTCGCATCCTCAAGCTCAACGGAGATGACCACCTGCAAGTATTGGTCGCCGGTTTCAGGAATCAGATTTACGGTAAATGGTTCGAGATTGACAAAGACCGGCGGGGCTTCATGGCCCTTTTTCTTGTCCTTCTTTTTGTCTTTGACGGTTTCTTCGGCAGCCTCTTCGTCGTCTGCGTGATCACCTTTCTTGAGCAGCATGAAGGCAGCGCCGCCGCCGCCAAGCACCAAGACCAGGACGACTGCCAGGATGATGATCAACAGTTTTTTGCTTTTTTTGGGGGCTTCTGCCCCTTCTTCCGCTGGCTTGGCATCCTTGGCCATACGTCTTCCTCTCTGGATACGTCCGGGTTAAATTAGGCAAACAGATCAACCATGCCGCGTCCTCGTTGAATAGGCTGGCTGAGCGTGCCTTCCGGCAAGTTTACATTGCCCGGAAGTATAGCGTTTTCGTCTGCTGAACGGTTCCCGTTCGGTGACTGGAATGGCGTATTGCGGTTTTGTTGGGCGAGGTTTGCGCCAACGTCGGACTGTCCTAGATTGATGCCTGCCGAGGCGAGCATTTCCTTCAGTTGCGGCAAGGAGCTTTCAATGGCCTGGCGGACTTCAGCGTGGGGCGATGCAAATACAGCAGAAGCTTGATCGCCGTTCAATTGCAGGGTGATTTGTACAGGGCCCAGTTGCGGCGGGTTGATGTTGATTTGGGCAGTCTGCTGATCATTTTTCGCTAGCCAGAGCACTTTCTCACTAAAGTCGCTTGCCCAATTGGCACTGTGTAAAGGAGTCTTTATTTCCGGATTGTTTTCTGCGCGAAGATGATGCGATGTGTTGGAGGCGGAATTAGTGTTTGCCGTTGCCTGCAATAGTGCCGAATTGCCGGCAAGATTTGCCGTTTGGTCAATTTGCCGGCTGGATTCGGGCGCGTCCTCTGCTAGAGAACTGGTGGCGCCGAATAGCAGACCGGCCTTGTCCTGGGCGACATTGCCAGATCCGGTATCAGTACTCAGGTCCGTTGCAAGGGGCCTCGCTGTGGCGGACTGGGTGGCTTTTCCTGCGCCCATCAGGCTGGTTGCTAAGGCACTTTTTTCGTTGCCTGCGCTGCCTTGCGTTGCAGCCAGCAGGGAGGAAATATCCGACTGACTGACATTGGACGAGGCACTGTCGGTTACGTCCACGCTAATGGTGGTGTTGGTCTGAACTTGGGGCGTGATTGGCGGTATTGCCATCAGAATCGCAAGGGTAGGGTCGCTTGCGATATCTTCTGGGGAACGCCCCTCTTCGTCGTTGTCGTTAACGGTGCCGGTATTGTCGGCTAAATTTGCGGATGATGAAGCGCTATTGCTGACCGAGATTGCCCCGTTGAGAACGTTGCCCAGTTGCCCGGAAAGCAAGGCGGCAAAATCGGTGGCGGCGCCCACCAGACTACCGGTGCCTTGGGCGCTACTCGCAGCGGTCGCACTTGAAACGCTGGATGTGGAGATGACCGTAATACCCATTTTGACCCTTGCAATATTTAAGTTTGCTGGGGTTCAAGCATTTTCAATGCCAGTACTACTGCTCCAGGGTGTCCTTGCCGCTATATTTCCGGGTGGTAAATTCGTCTTGAAGCTTTTGTTCTTGCTTGTGTTCTCGATAGCGCT
Organism: Rhodocyclales bacterium GT-UBC; assembly: GCA_003583745.1. Taxonomy (GTDB): domain Bacteria; phylum Pseudomonadota; class Gammaproteobacteria; order Burkholderiales; family Rhodocyclaceae; genus Azonexus. The sequence continues at coordinate 76,112 of QXPY01000016.1, forward strand.
CTCTGGCCTCGTGGCGGGTGGACAACGTGTCGATCGCCTTGAGTTGCTTGTTTTGGGATTTCCAGTGCTCTTGGCCGGCCTTGGTGCTGATTTCCGAGTTTTTTACGACGAGGCGCTGTTGGGCGATGGCCTCGTCGATTCGGCCAAGAAATGCCTGGTAATTACGCAAGACCAATTGAGTGATGCCTTCCGCCGTTGCCTGGCTCATCTTGCTAGCGTATTCGGAACGGTATTGCTCCAGCATCTGCAAGCGGCTTTTCTGACTTTGCTCGGCCGCGATCAGTTGTCCAAGTTGGCGCGTTGCCTCGTCGGTGCGAGTCTGCATGATTTCGAGCAGGGGTTGCAGGGAGAAAGGTTGTGCCATGATTTATCAGAATAGATTGGCCAACGCTCCAGTGCTAGCCGAAAAATCCGATTGTTCGGTCAACTGTTGTTGCAAGAATGCCTCCATTCGCGGGTATAGCGCGATGGCCTGGTCCAGGACAGGGTCCGAGCCCGGCGCGTAGGCGCCAACCGAGATCAGGTCGCGAGAACGTTGATAGCGCGCGAAAAGTACTTTGAAGCGGCGAATTTGATCGAGGTGCGATTGTTCGATCAAATTCACCATTGCACGACTGATCGATTGCTCGATGTCGATCGCCGGATAATGGCCGGCATCGGCCAGGGTGCGGGAAAGTACGATATGGCCATCGAGAATGGCGCGAGCCGAGTCGGCAATCGGGTCCTGCTGATCATCGCCTTCAGCCAGGACGGTATAGAAAGCCGTGATCGAGCCGCCTCCTTCCGGGCCGTTACCAGCGCGTTCAACCAGTTGCGGCAGGCGGGCAAAGACGGATGGCGGATAGCCGCGGGTTGCCGGCGGTTCACCAATCGCTAGGGCGATCTCACGTTGCGCCATGGCGTAGCGAGTCAGCGAGTCCATGATCAGCAATACTTGCTTGCCCTGGTCGCGGAAGTACTCGGCAATTGTCGTCGCGTAAGCCGCTCCCTGTAGGCGCATCAACGGCCCCGTATCAGCCGGTGCGGCGACAACGACCGCGCGTCGGATACCTTCTTCCCCCAATATCTGTTCGATGAACTCCTTGACCTCGCGGCCTCGTTCGCCGATGAGACCTACGACAATGACTTCAGCCTCGGTGTAGCGAGCCATCATGCCAAGCAAGACGGATTTGCCGACCCCGGACCCGGCAAAAAGTCCCATACGTTGTCCGCGTCCAACAGTGAGCAACGAGTTGATGGCCCGGATGCCGACGTCGAGCGGTTGGTGGATGGCTGCGCGGGACATCGGGTTTGTCGGCCGGCTTTGCAGCGAACGGGATTGAGTGGTGGTGAGCGGGCCTTTGTTGTCGAGGGGGCGGCCGACGCCGTCAACGACGCGGCCGAGCAACTCTTCGCCGACGGGAACCTGCTTGGCGCGGTCAATCGCACGTCGGCGAAAAGGGGGCGGTGCATCGATTTGTGGAGGTGGTGTCGGTGTTTCGAAGGCGACAACTTTGGAGCCGGGAGCCAAACCATAGACATCGTCGGATGGCATCAGGTAAAGCTTTTCGCCAGCAAACCCGACTACTTCTGCTTCGACCGGCGCGCCGCCCAATGGGTAGATTTTGCAGGAACTGCCGAGCGGCAACTTGAGGCCGGCGGCTTCCATGACCAGGCCGTTGATCCGGGTCAGGCGTCCAACTGGCCATAATGGCTGGGCATTGGTTGCGGCAAGCCGGCAGTTCTCGAGGAATCGTTGCCAGCGACCGGTGTGGTCGGGCATATCATTGTTCATGGTTCGAGCCATTCGCGCGGTTGAGCGCCGATGCTTTCCAGCACGCGTTTCCATCTCGTTTCGAGTGTGGCATCGACTTCGCTTGAACCGGCGCGGACCAAGCAGCCTCCGCGGCTTATTTCCTTGTCTTCGATGATCTGGGCGCCGGTCTGGCTGAGCTGCTCTCCAAGCTGTGCCCTGACTGCGGCTGCATCAGCCGGATTAAGGCGCAGTGTCAGATGAGTGTGATGGATTGGCAGGGCGGCAATGGCCTCGCGAATGATAGGCAGCAACAACTCATTCTTGACTACGATGCTGCCAGAAATGACCTGGGCGGCAATTTCCGTTGCCAGTGCCAACAGTTGATCCGCTACGGTCTGATCGAGTTCATCGAGCGCGCGGTGAAGGTTGTTGCTCAAGGCGGCAAATCTTTCTGCCTCGTCATTGGCTGCTTCCCGACCTGCCTGTTCGGCTGCCTGACGCCCTTCCTCGTAACCTGTTTGGTAGCCCAGCGCCCGCGCTTCCTCGTGAATGCGTTCGATGTCTTCGGCGGTCGGAAGATTGATGTTGAGCGGCTCGACATGGCTGGTCTCCACCGCAACCTCATGTGCGGGCAGTGGTTTGGTAGCTGCCGTTGTCGTGGGGCTGTCGAAAGAGTTGGCTTGCCAGCGCTGGAAGCTGGCCAGTTCTTCCTTGGGGATGATGCCGGACATGTTTGGGGTCTATTAGAGCATTTGTTCGCCACCGGCACCGCCGAGGACGATCTGGCCTTCGTCGGCCAGACGGCGGACGATTTTGAGAATTTCCTTCTGCTCGGCTTCCACTTCGGAAAGACGAACCGGACCCTTCGACTCGAGGTCTTCGCGGAGCATTTCGGCTGCACGTTGCGACATGTTCTTGAAAATTTTCTCGCGCAAATCCGGGGATGCGCCCTTGAGGGCGAGGATCAGGGAATCGGACTGGACTTCGCGCATGATCAGCTGGATCGAGCGGTCGTCGATGTCCATCAGGTTTTCGAAGACGAACATCTCATCGAGAATCTTCTGGGCCAGATCGGGATCGTATTCGCGGATGGCGTCGACCACCGAGGTTTCGTTTGCAGTGCCGATGAAGTTGAGAATTTCGGCGACCGTACGTACGCCGCCCATGGCGGTCCGTTTGACGCTGGCCGACCCGGAGAGAATGCGCATCATCGCTTCGTTGAGTTCGCGCAGTGCAGCGGGCTGGATGCCTTCGAGCGTAGCGACGCGCAATACCACGTCGTTACGTAGCCGCTCGGTGAAGTGATTGAGGATTTCGCTGGCGTGGTCGTGTTCGAGGTGCACCAGAATTGTTGCAATGATCTGTGGGTGTTCGTTGCGAATCAGATCGGCAACGGTCGGTGCGTCCATCCACTTCAGGCCTTCGATGCCCGATGTCTCACCGCCCTGAAGAATGCGTGAAATCAGGTTCGAGGCCTTGTCGTCGCCGAGCGCCTTGGTCAGCACCGAGCGGATGTAGGCATCGGTGTCTACATGGACGGCGGCACTTTCCTCGGCTGTCTTGTGGAAGTCGTCGAGTACGGATTCAACTTTGGCGCGTGGTACGGACTTGAGCAGCGCCATTGCATGGCCAAGCTTTTGCACTTCGCGCGGGCCGAGGTGTTTGAGCACCTCGGCGGCATGGTCCTCGCCCAAGGCGATAAGCAGGGTGGCGGCCTTTTCGAGGCCTTCGTCAGGACTAGCCATTGGCGCCCATCCATTCCTTGATGATGTTGGCGACTACCTTCGGGTCGGATTGTGCAATGTCTCTCGCCTTTTGGACCTTGGCCGCGTAATGGTCGATCTGGACATGGTCTTCGCCGTCTTCGCCGGCGATGGCTATATGTCCCAGTGCGCCCGCCACCCCTTCAGCAGTTGCCTCGTCATCAGCATCGGCAGGCGGTGGGAACATGACCTTGAGTGAAGGCTGGATCACTTTCAGGTAGAGGAAGGCAATCACACCTGCTAGCAGAAGGTACTTGAAAACCTCTTTTGCGAAGGAAATGTTCTCCGGGTCTTTCCAGGCCGGCAACTCCGCTTCCGATTTTTCGCTAGCGGTAAACGGCGAACTGGCGATCGATAAAGTGTCGCCCCGTTCTTTGCTGAAGCCCATGGCTTCACGCACGAGATCGTTGATTTGCTTGATTTCGGCATCCGGAATTGCCTTGGTGATCGGCTTGCCATCCTTGCCAAGATCCTTCCGGTGATTCACCACGACTGCGGCGGACAGGCGACGGATGTTGCCCATCGCCTGCTTGGTATGACGCACGGTCTTGTCGACCTCGTAGTTGATCGTTGCGTTCTTGCTGGTACTGATCGGTTGGCCAGCGGCGTTCAGCGGCGCCGTCACGCCCGCAGCTTCAACCTTGCCGGACAAGTCGCCAGCTTTGGCGCCGGGTTGCCCCGCTGTGTTGCCGGTCGGCGGTTGCGTAAGGGGCGCGGTGGCGGGAACTGGTGGCTGATTGGTCAGAGCACCAGGAACTCCGCCCGTTGCCTGGTTTACGTTGGCTGTCTCGTTGTTTTGCTGGCTGCGGATGCTCGTACTTTCCGGCGTATTGTTTGGTCGGAAGGTTTCTGCTGTCTGTTCGGTTTGCGAGAAGTCGATATCGGCTGCGACCTGAACCTTGTAGTTTTCGCTTCCCAGGACCGGTTTCAATATCTCCTCGATACGCTTGATGATGCTGTCCTCAACTTCGCGGACATAGCGAATTTGAGCTGGATCGAGGCCGGCTTCGGTCAGTTTGCTCTTCAATTGCGAGAGCATGGTGCCGCTCTGGTCGATAACCGTGACGTTGTTGGACGGGAGTTGAGGTACTGAAGAGGAAATCAGATGGGCGATGCCGGCAACTTGTCCGGCATCAAGGGTTCGTCCCGGATAAAGGTTCAGCATCACCGATGCAGTCGGCTTTTGTTCTTCGCGAACAAAAACCGATGGCTTGGGAATGGCAAGATGGACCCGTGCCGACTGAACTGCGCCGATCGACATGATGGTACGGGCCAATTCGCCTTCCAGGCCGCGCTGATAATTGACTTGTTCGGCAAACTGGCTGATGCCGAATTTCTGATTCTCCATCAATTCAAAGCCAACCATGCCGCCGCGAGGCAGGCCTTGCGTGGCCAATTTGAGACGTACTTCGTGGACGCGATCGGCAGAGACTAGAAGCGAACCGCTTTCATTGAACTTATGCGGAATGTTTTGTGCTTCGAGGATGGCCACAATGGCACCGCCATCCTTTTCGCTTAGATTGGAGAACAGAACTTTCCAGTCGGGTTGCCTGCTCCAGAGTACGGAGCCGACAATGACAGCCACGACGGCCGCAATGGCCACCATGAATATGATCTTTTGCTGGTTACCGAGCCGATTAAACGCCTCGCGCAGTCGTTCCGCGGGGTTTCCTTCCGGAGCGGTTCCTGCCGTCGTATCAGTCGTTGCTGCCATTAATGCCCGGTTATATTTCGGTGAAACAGAAGAAGAATCAATCGAGAAGCGAAATTTCCCTAGAAATATTCTACTATTAGCCGCGCTGAATCCAACCGAACTTTTTTGATGCCCGCTCTCGAAGCCAGCTCCCCGGCCGTACCAGCCTCTACCGATCCCGAATCCAAAACTGCCGAATTGCAACGGGCATTTGCCATGTTCAATCAAGTTTCGGCCGAGTTGACTCAGGCTTACGAGGCTTTGCAGGCGCGCGTAGCCTCACTCACCGAAGAGCTGGCTGTCGCCAATGGCGAACTTCGACGGCAATATCAAGAGAAGGAGGCGCTCTCTGAGCGCTTGTCGTCGTTGCTTGACGCCTTGCCTGCAGGCGTCGTGCTGCTCGATTCGTCGGCATCCGTCGTTGCCGTCAACCCTGCGGCCATGGCGATGTTCGGTACAGATATGGTTGGCCGTCATTGGGGGGATGTGGCGCGGGCGTTTCTCGAACCGACTCTGACGGTTGGGGAGTGGTTGCTTGGGCAGGGGCGCGTTTCGATTGCTGAAAGCGTGCTGGCTTCGGCTGGCGGCAAAATTTTGCTGATTCACGATGTGACGGCAGCGCACCAGATGAAGACTGAACTGGAACGCAACCAGCGCCTTGCCGCCATGGGCGAGATGGCGGCGTCGTTGGCGCACCAGTTGCGTACGCCACTCGCGGCGGCCCTGCTGCATACCTCGAATCTCGGGCGCCCGGGGGTTTCCGATGAATTGCGCGCCAAATTCTCGGACAAGGCGAGTGGCCAGTTGCGTCGCCTGGAACGCTTGATTCAGGACGTGCTGTTGTTTGCCCGCGGCGAAAGCATCGGGCGCGATGTCATCCCGGCCAGCGATCTGCTGACCGAGGCCGCGCAGACGGTTGAGCCCCTGATGCGGGAACACGGCCTGGAATTTGCTGTAGCTGACAGCTGCGCGGGGGCGGTAGTCATCGGCAGTCGCAAGGCCTTGTTTGGCGCCTTGGTGAACCTGCTGGAGAATGCCATGCAGGCGACGCCGGCAGGCGGCAAAATTTGCCTGTCCGGCAAAAATGTCGGTGATTTGTTGGCAATCGGCGTGCGCGATAGTGGTCCGGGCATCTCGCGAGAAACCCAGGCACGGATTTTTGAGCCCTTTTTTACAACCAAGGGACAGGGTACCGGCCTCGGGTTGGCCATTGCGCTGGGCGTGGCGCGGGCGCACGGGGGCGGAATTGAACTTTTTTCGGAACCCGGCCAGGGAGCCGAGTTTGTGATCACGCTGCCGGTCGCTCCGGCAGAAACCGAAGTGGGAAATTGATGGCGCAACATAGTTTGCCGATTCTGGTGGTCGAAGACGACCCGAGTCTGCGTGAGGCAATTGGCGATACGCTGGAACTGGCCGGGCGACCCTATATCGCCGTCGATGGCGGTGAAGAGGCGTTGCGCGTGCTCGGCGAGCAGGCCTTTTCGATCGTGGTCAGCGATGTGCGGATGATGCCGATGGACGGCATTACCTTGCTCAAGGAGATTCGCAGCCGCTTGCCGCATCTGCCGGTAGTCCTGATGACTGCTTATGCCGAAGTCGAAAAGGCCGTGGACGCCATGCGTTCCGGGGCGTGCGATTTCCTGCTCAAGCCTTTCGAACCGCAGGCCTTGCTGGCTCATATCAACAAATACGAACTGCCCGATACCGGCGAGTCGCCCGGCGTCGTGGCGACCGATCCGGCCAGTCGCGAGATGTTCACCATGGCCCAGCGCGTCGCCCAGACCGATGCGACGGTACTGCTGACCGGAGAGTCTGGTGTCGGCAAGGAAGTCGTGGCGCGTTTCATTCATCGCAACTCGGCACGGCGTGACGGTCCGTTCGTCGCGATCAACTGTGCGGCCATTCCCGATACGCTCCTTGAAGCGACCTTGTTCGGCTACGAAAAGGGCGCCTTTACCGGTGCCCAGCAAGCCCAGGCGGGCAAGTTCGAGCAGGCCGAGGGCGGCACCTTGCTGCTTGATGAAGTCACCGAGATGCCAATGGGCTTGCAGGCCAAGCTGTTGCGCGTGCTCCAGGAGCGTGAGGTCGAACGGGTCGGTGGCAAGAAACCGGTGCCGCTCAATATCCGGATCGTCGCCACCTCTAATCGCGATATGGCCGAGGCCGTCGCCAAGGGGGTCTTCCGCGAAGACTTGTATTACCGGCTCAATGTTTTTCCGGTGGCGATTCCGGCCCTGCGTCAGCGGCGAGAGGACATCGTTGCCATTGCCCGTCATTTCGTTGTTGATCACGGTGGCCGTCTCGGGCGCTCCGGCGTTTCGCTGTCACCTGCGGCGGAAGTGACGCTGGCAGCCCATAACTGGCCGGGTAACGTGCGTGAACTGGAGAACGTCATCCAGCGTGCGCTGATTTTGTCGACCGGCAGTTCAATTGGGCCGGAGCATCTCAATCTGGTGCCCAAGGTGTTTGCCGAGGCGCCACTTGCTGCAGCCCATCCTATCGCGGCGGAACCCGGCAAATTGCTTGAGGTCGAAAAAAGAGCCGATAATATGAAGGATCTGGAACGCGATCACATTCTGCGGACGCTTGCCGAAGTGGGCGGCTCTCGCAAGCAGGCGATCGAGCGACTGGGGATTTCCGAGCGAACCTTGCGTTACAAGTTGCAGCAGTACCGTGATGAAGGCTATTTCAAAGATTAGGCTGTATTCTGGCCTAAAAATTGCTTGAAATAGCCTGCGGATTTAGGAGCGGAATATGGATACCCAAGGAATCGAACAAATGTTGAGCGTGCTGCGATCCACTGCAGCACAGGCAACCGGCAAGACCAGCACCGACACGACGTCGGCGACTGGCGGGGCCGATTTTGCCGAAATTCTCAAGGGTTCCATCGATAAGGTGAATCAGACCCAACAGCAGGCGGACAAAATGGCGGAAAAACTTGCCGCGGGCGATACCAGCCAAAACCTGCATGAAGTGATGATCGCGTTGCAAACGGCCAGCGTTTCTTTCCAGGAGATGGTTCAGGTGCGCAACAAGTTGGTCACGGCCTATCAGGACGTGATGAACATGCAGGTCTGAGTCGGGCTCAGTTTTCTAGCAAACCGGTGTCGCGGGCTTTGCGCTCGCGTTCGACCCGGGTGATGTAACGTTCGATGAACGCCAGGCGGGCGCTTGGCAAATTGACAAACTCACAGCCTATCCGCAGGTTGTGATCACCGCTCTCGGTCGAAACCTCGACCGCTTTCCTGACCCGAAGATTGACCTGAATGACACCCTCTCCAGGGATTTCCAGTCGACATTCATTAAATAAGGTATCGCGTTGGAAATCCTCAGACATTTCGGTCGTCCCGGTCAGGCTGACGCCACCGCCGCTGATGTCGGAAAGGATCAATTCGAAAGTTTTGATTGTTCCGTCGTCGAGATGGGCCGCAAGTTTGCAATGAATCGGGGTTGCAGTCGGTGGTTCGAGGCGGAAAAATTCTCGTCTTTGCAGGCGCAGTAACTGGGAAGGAAGCGAAGCCCCCAGTACGCCATGTCCTTGGTAGCTCGTTTTTTGCAAGGCGGGCAGACGAATCTGGATCTTGACCCGGTCCAGATTGGCAACCAGTGTGAGCTCTCTTGCATTTACGGCCAGCGTGTTGTTTTCCTCGCTTTGAGCCGGATCCAGAAATACCGATCTGGTTTCTTCATCAAGGGCGACGATCGAACTGAGAAAAAAATGCGTTCCCTCGTTGATGTAGACGGTGATGATGCTGCGGCGTCTTGCCAACAGCCCCAAGTAGAACTCAATATCGGCAGGTGTGCCGAGAATGAACTGGCCAAACTCTTCCGGATGATCGATTTCGAAATCGGGTAGAGGCAAGGCTTCGTTATTCAATGGCATGGCAGTCTGAAGTGCAGCAAAAGCTGAATGGTAATACGAAGCCGCGTTCAGCGCCCCGCTTGGTCGGTTAGGAAGTGGTTTCTTCTATTGGCCGTAGTTCGGCCCAAGCTCCGCGCGCAGCCATGAGCGAAAGGATTGAACCACGGCTTGACTGGCGACAGATGTGGGCATGACCAGGTAATAGGAATAGGCCGAAGGCATGCTGATGTCAAAGGGGATTGTCAGGCGCCCGGCGCTAACGTCGCTTTCGATTTGCTGGCGCAGAGCCAACGCAACGCCCTGGCCATCCAATACCGCTTCCAGAGCCATGATCGAGTTGGAAAAGCGCGGTCCGCGTTCGCTGTCGATGCCACTGGCCCCGGCCTGCCGCAGCCATTCCTGCCAATTCGGGCGTTTGTCGATGGCGGGGATCGATTCGTCGTGGATCAGCACGTGGCGATCCAGGTCCTGCGGAGTAGTCAGTGGTGTTTCGCCATGGATCAAGCGCGGGCTACAGACCAGTACGTACTCAGGGGTGAGCATTTTTTCGACGGCATAGCCGGGATAAAGTCCGGTGCCATAGCGGATTTCGACTTCGCAGATTTCGTTACGCGGATCAATCAGTTCCTTAGGTGGGGCGGGCAGACTCTGTGGCCCGTCGATGTTGTCCGGATTGCTCGAGATCCGGATCGCCACCTCCGGATGCGCTGCCGAAAAACGCGCCAGGCGGGGAACCAGCCAGCGGGTGGCGAAGGAGGGCGGGGCGGTGACATTGAGCGCTTGGCTACGCCGATGCTGAGTGACTTCGACGCCAGCGGCAAAGGCATCCAGACCGTCGCGAATTTTCGGATACATCGCCAGGCCGTCCTCGCTGAGCCGAAGCAGATTGGGGCGGCGAATGAAGAGTGCTGTACCAAGATAGGTTTCAAGCGCCTTGATCTGCTGGCTGACGGCGGCGGGCGTGACATGCAGTTCTTCGGCGGCCAGTTTGAAACTGAGATGGCGGGCAGCCGCCTCGAAGGTGCGAAACGTGGAAAGCGGGGGAAGACGGTAGGCCACGAAATGCTCCCGTAGATCGGCAACGAGTTAAGTTTAACTAACTTCGGAGATAATAAACCATTGTTTGCTGCAGTGCAGCATCGGGCCTATATTGACGCCAGCAGTTCAAAAAAGTCATAAAAGGAGTCCAGCAATGTCTCTCAAGTCCTTCATCGCCCGGGTAGCCGGGCAACACGCCGGCAAGTGTGCAGAAACGGTCGGTTACGAGTCGATCTTCTCGGGTGAGTGCAGTGCACCCGCAGCGGGCAGTGGCGATTCGGGCAATTTCCTGCCCGGTCTTCGCCATCTCGAAAACGACGTTGACGCCTATTTCAAGGATGTCTTTGTCGGCCCGGTGTTCTAAGGGAAGCAGCATGCGTCCGCCGAAAATTTTGCCGTGGATTGCGCGCAAGGCCGGGGTTGATGATGCCTCGGCCATCGCACTCTGGCAGCGCGCAGCAGACGAATCTGCAATGCGTCTTTCAGCACATGGGGCAGATGTGTGCTGGCGTAACACGATGAATCGGTTTGTCGAACTGATTCGGCAGAAAAGCCTGCACCAGCCTGTCTAGGAACCAAACCGGATTGCCTGGTGGCAGTCTGTGCGTGGCGAGTGTGTCAAAGTTGGGTGAGTGACTTATACTGTTTATATGAACAGTGTTCGTCGTATTGCTCATCTCGATATGGATGCGTTTTTTGCATCGGTCGAACTGCTTAGTTATCCGGAGTTGCGGGGGCAGGCGGTTGTGGTCGGCGGCCGCAGCGTGCATCAGCCAGAAGTCCTGCCCGATGGAAGTCGGCGTTTTGCTAGATTGCGCGATTATGTCGGGCGTGGCGTTATTACCACGTCGACTTACGAAGCCCGTGCGCTCGGCGTGTTCTCGGCCATGGGGTTGATGAAAGCGGCGCAACTGGCGCCGGATGCCATTCTGTTGCCGGCCAATTTCGATGCTTACCGGCACTATTCGCGCTTGTTCAAGGCGGCCGTGGCCGGCATTGCGCCGCGCATCGAAGATCGAGGGATCGACGAAATCTATATCGATCTGACTGATATTCCGGAAGAAAGCGTGGCCCTGGGGTGGCGCATCAAACAGGCGGTCCATGCCGCGACCGGCTTGAATTGCTCGATCGGCATTACCCCGAACAAGCTGCTTTCGAAGATCTGCTCGGATCTCGACAAGCCGAACGGTCTGACCATTCTCGGGATGGACGAGGTGCCGACTCGTATCTGGCCGCTGCCGGCCCGCAAGGTTAATGGCATTGGTCCGAAGGCGACGGAGCATTTGAAAAAGCATGGCATACAAACCATTGGTGAACTGGCGGCAACTCCGGTCGACGTACTGATTCGTCTATTCGGGCAAAGCACCGGTTTATGGCTGAACCGCGTGGCACATGGCATCGACGAACGTCCTTTGGTCACCGACACCGAACCCAAGTCGATCAGCCGCGAAACCACTTTCGAACGCGATCTGCACGCACGGCAGGACAAAGCTGCGCTCGGGGAAATTTTTACCAAGCTGTGTCTGCGTGTCGCCGACGACCTGAAACGCAAGGGCTATGCGACCCGAACGATCGGCATCAAGCTGCGCTATGCAGATTTTCAGGCAGTGACCCGCGACATAACGCTACCGGCGGCCATTGTCGATGGGATGGCGATACGCAAGGCGGCTGGCGAGTGCCTGAAACGGGTGCCGCTTGAGCAAAAAATTCGCCTGCTCGGCGTGCGGGCCGGCGGACTTTTGCCGATCTCCCGATTGGTCGACGAGCATGTGGCGCTCCAGACTGAGTTGCCTTTTTAGACGGGCCGAAGTGAATCGGCTTTGCTAGTGAGTTGCCCGATGAGGACAGGAGGTTGGGCAGTCAAGGTTCTGCAATGGACAAAAAAAGCCCCGGCCAAAACCGGGGCTTGTTTGAAAAGGCGCGCCTCGGCGCCCTTCAGGTGAATCAGCCAGCGAAGTTGGCTTCAGCGAACGACCAGTTGACCAGGTTGTTGAGGAAGGTCTCAACGAACTTCGGACGGGCGTTGCGGTAGTCGATGTAGTAGGCGTGTTCCCAGACGTCGACGCAGAGCAGTGCCTTGTCGCCGGTGGTCAGCGGGGTGCCGGCGGCGCCCATGTTGACGATGTCGACCGAACCGTCGGCCTTCTTGACCAGCCAGGTCCAGCCGGAACCGAAGTTGCCGACGGCCGAGGTCTGGAAAGCAGTCTTGAAGGCGTCGAGCGAACCCCACTTGGCGTTGATTGCGTCAGCCAGGGCGCCCTTCGGTGCGCCGCCGCCATTCGGGGTCAGGCAGTTCCAGAAGAAGGTGTGGTTCCAGACTTGGGCGGAGTTGTTGTAGATGCCACCGGCCGGTGCCTTCTTGACAATGGCTTCGAGGTCGAGGTTTTCGTACTCGGTGCCCTTGATCAGGTTGTTCAGGTTGGTCACATAGGCCTGGTGGTGCTTGGCGTAGTGATAGTCGAAGGTCTCGGCCGACATGTGCGGAGCGAGCGCATCTTTGGCGAACGGCAGTTGGGGCAGTTGGTGTTCCATTTATATTCTCCGTTGTTTGTGAGGGGTGAATCGAAAATTCTAGTCAGCTTCGGGGTTGGCCACAACCTGCTTGATGCTGGCGCTGGCGGATCCCCGGGCAAAGCTGAGATTGACCACATCGCCAACGCCCAAACTGGCTGCGTCGCGTACAGCCCGACCATCCGGGCCGATTGCCAGTGTATACCCTCGGGATAGCACTGCATGCGGGTCGAGTTGGCTGAGACCGCTGTGCAGTGCTTTAAGTTTCCCGCTGGCCTGAGATATTTGCCAGCGGATCTGGTTGTCCAGTCGATAGCCGAGGTGTCGCAGGCTTGCCGATAGCTGTTCGGGCTGCGGTCGGGCATGGCCAAGACGCTGATTGAGTATGGTCAGCCCGAGTTGCTGCTGCTCGGTGCGCCGTTGCAAAGCTTGCCGCATGCGTTGGCCGAGTTGGCCGAGATCCTGGCGGCGCAGCCAAATCCGTTCGGCCGGATGGGTCAGCCGGCTGGCCAGCCAGTCGAGTTGCTGGCCGCGTTCGGCCAGGGTGCGTTCGAGGCGGCGAGACAACTGGCGCTGTAACTCATCCAGTCGGGTGAGCAGGGCGTCGCGATCCGGACTGACCAGTTCGGCGGCGGCGGTTGGGGTTGGCGCGCGCAGGTCGGCGGCAAAGTCGGCGATGGTGAAGTCGGTTTCATGACCGACGCCGGCAATGACCGGAATGGTCGAGGCCCGGATGGCGCGCGCCACGGCTTCTTCGTTGAAGGCCCAGAGGTCCTCGATGCTGCCGCCGCCGCGGCAGAGGATGATGGCGTCGCAATCGCTGCCAGCGGCCTGCTTGAGCGCCTGGGCGATTTTCTCGCCGGCCCCTTCGCCCTGAACGGGGGTCGGGAACAGGCTGATCCGCACGTGGGGGGCGCGGCGATGCAGCGTGCTCAACACGTCACGCAACGCCGCTGCCTGGGGGCTGGTCACAATGGCGAGGTGGCTGGGGAAGTTGGGCAGTGGTCGTTTGCTTTCGGCGGCAAACAGCCCCTCGCTTTCCAGTTGTGCCTTGAGGCGCAGAAAGCGCTCGAACAGGTCGCCCTGGCCGGCCCGGCGAATGGTTTCGACGTTGAGCTGGAATTCTCCACGCGGTTCGTAGAATGAAACGAGGGCCCTGGCCTCGATCTTCTGGCCATTCTCCAGTCGCCAGCCGAGCAGTTGCGCCCGACTGCGCCACATGACGCACCGTACTTGCGCGGCCGCATCCTTCAACGAGAAGTAAACATGGCCCGATGCGGCATAGGTCAGGTTGGAAATTTCACCACTGACCCAGCTGAGCGGGAAGGTCGATTCCAGGCATTCGCGGACCAGACGATTCAAATGGGATACGCTGAGCGTCGAATTATTGACAGGCTGAACAGAATTTGGCATTGGGGGATTGTAACCTGCCAAAAAATGTTCCAACAGTCGCTTGACAGCTAAAAAAATATATAACTTATTGATTTAATTGTATTTAAACAATCTGCCTTGTTTTTTGGCAGAGTAAGAAAAATCCTTTGCCAGAATGGAGTTAGCGTAGTTGATGACAACTCATCCACAGAGTTATCCACAGCTTTTGGGGATAAGCGTCGAGGGCCGTGATTTTTGGGGCTTGCTCAGGTGTCTGGGGCGAGGCAGAATCTTGGGCTAACTTCCCAACAAGGATTTTCCACGTGTTTGCGATTGTTCAGGCTGCTGGCTGGCCGATCTGGCCGTTGCTGCTGGCCTCCATCATTTCGGTTGCGCTGATTATCGAGCGTCTGGTTGCGTTGCGCCGTTCCAAGGTTGTGCCGCAGGGTTTGTTGCAGCGCGCCGTCGGCGAGTTCAAGCGTGGTGCCAATAACGACAAGTTGCTTGAAGACCTCGACCGTCATTCGCCGCTGGGGCGTGTGCTTTCGGCCGGTTTGCGCAATGTTGGTTCGTCGCGCGACATCATGAAGGAGTCGATCGAGGAGGCCGGTGGGGCCGTGGCGCATGAGCTCAATCGCTACCTGACGACGCTGGGCACGATCGCTTCGATCAGTCCGCTGATGGGGTTGTTCGGAACCGTGGTCGGGATGATCGAGATTTTCGGCTCGCAATCGCCGAGCGGTGCGAACCCGATGCAGTTGGCGCATGGTATTTCGATTGCGTTGTATAACACCGGGTTCGGTCTGGTTATCGCCATTCCCAGCTTGATCTTCTGGCGTCATTTCCGCGCTCTGGTTGACGGTTTCGTCGTCGAGATGGAGCAGCAGGCGGTTCGTCTGGTCGAGTACATGCACGGCGAGCGGAAGTAAGCAATGAACTTTCAGCGCGGCCGGACTCGCGAAGAGCCGGAAATCAACCTGATTCCGATGATCGACGTATTGCTCGTGATCATCATCTTCCTGATGTTGACCACGACCTACGCCAAGTTCTCGGGCCTGGAAATCAACCTGCCGACGGCCGATGCCAGCAAGCAGGCTGAGCAGCCGAACGAGATCGATGTCGCGGTGACCGCCAACGGGCAGATTCTGGTCAATAAGTCGCCGTTGGCCGCGTCCGACGTCAAGAGCGTTTCCGAAGCGCTGCGTCGTGCGGCGGGGGGGCGAGAAGATCCGATGATCGTGATCAATGCCGACGCCAAGGCGACCCATCAGAGCGTGGTCGATGTCATGCAGGCGGCGCAGACGGCCGGCTATCCGCACATCTCCTTCGCTACGCAAAATACCTCGCACTGATGCTGGACCGCTGGTTACAGCGTCAGTGGTTCGAACAACGCCGGCCGTCGCCGGCGTTGTGGCTTCTGCTCCCTCTTAATTGGCTCTTCGTAATCCTCTCCTGGCTCAAACGCCGGCAGACCCAGGCGCAGCGCCTGCCCGTTCCGGTTGTTGTTGTCGGCAACATCACGGTCGGCGGAGCCGGCAAGACGCCGCTGACCATCGCCCTCGCCCAGCAGCTCAGGGCGTACGGCTGGAAGCCGGGCATTGTCAGCCGGGGTTATGGCGGAACGGCAGCATTACCGCGCCCGGTACATGCCGATTCGCCACCCGACGAGGTGGGCGATGAGCCGATCCTGCTGGCCCGGCGCAGCGGTGCGCCGGTCTGGGTTGGGCGCAACCGAGCAGCGGCGGCGCAAGCCTTGCTGGCGGCGCATCCGGAAGTCAATGTCGTGCTGTGTGACGATGGCCTGCAGCATTACCGGCTGGGGCGTGACGTCGAACTGGCGGTCTTCGATGGGCGTGGGGCAGGCAATGGCTGGCGTCTGCCCATCGGGCCGCTACGCGAATCCTTGCGGCGACTAGGCCTGGTCGATGCCATCATCTGCAACGGCCAGCCCGATCGGCGTTTGCCGGCGGGTATCCCACGCTTCGAGATGCGGCTGCAGGCAGGTTTGTTTTATCGTCTCGACGAGCGGGGAGAGACTTGTTCCGCAGCCGATCTGGCCGGGAAGAAGCTCCATGCCCTGGCCGGGATCGGTGATCCGGGGCGTTTTTTCCGGACGCTGGAAAGCCTTGGCTTGCGTTTCGAGGCCCATCCGTTTGCCGATCATCATGCCTATTCTTTTGCGGATCTGGCTTTTGCCCGCGACGGCATCCTGCTGATGACCGAGAAGGATGCAGTAAAATGCGCCGGTCTTGTGGCGGGTGAAACCTGGGTTTTGCCTGTCGAGGCCGAGCTTTCGCCGGCCCTTGTTGAACTTATTCTGGAGAAACTCCGTGGACGCCAGGCTGCTTGATATCCTCGTCTGCCCGATTTGCAAGGGCAATCTTGAACACCGCAAGGCCGAAAAGGAGCTGGTCTGCAAACCCTGCAAGCTGGCTTTCCCGATTCGTGACGATATCCCGATCATGCTCGAGGACGAAGCACGTCAGCTCGCTGCGGACGAATAAGCATGTCGGCGCTGGCATTCAAGGTCGTCATTCCCGCCCGTTTCGCGTCGACCCGGCTGCCGGCCAAGCCGCTGCTCGATCTCGGTGGCAAGCCGATGGTCGTGCGGGTGGCGGAACAGGCCCGGCTTTCCGGGGCGGATGAAATCTGGGTCGCCACCGATCACCCGGATGTCCTGGCTGCCGCGAAACAGCATGATGTAGCGGTACTGATGACCCGCAGCGATCATCCGACCGGTACCGACCGCTTGGCCGAAGTAGTCGAGCAATGCGGCTGGTCGGACGACACCATCATCGTCAATGTTCAGGGCGACGAGCCGTTGATCGAGCCGGAAGTCATCCTGCAGACCGCCAGGCAGCTGGCCGAAAGCGGCGCGGATATCGCCACCGTGGCCCATCCGATCCACGATGCGGCCGATTTCTTCAATCCGAACGTGGTCAAGGTTGTGTGTCGGGCGGATGGCGATGCGGCCTATTTTTCCCGGGCGCCGATTCCTTACGCGCGCGACCATTTCGCCAGCGAGCATGGCGGCAATACCTTGCCGGATGCTTTCCCGGCCTACCGCCATGTCGGCCTCTACGCCTATCGGGCCAGTTTTCTGAAAGCCTATGCCGGCTTGTCGGTGGCCCCGACGGAAAAGTTCGAGTCGCTGGAGCAATTGCGAGCCCTCTGGCATGGCTACCGGATCAGCGTAACGCTGATCGGGTCCGCGCCGGCACCGGGTGTTGATACGCCCGAAGATGCCGAGCGGATGCGCAAACTGTTTGACCGAGCCTGAAATAGCGAGTACTTTTTCGCTCTTAGAGAACGGCCCAGACCGAAGCAAATAACAATATTTTTTGATACGCAATCCGAGGGACTTTTACATGAAATTGATTCTGTTGGGCGCACCCGGCGCCGGCAAGGGTACGCAAGCCAAATTCATCTCCGAAAAATTTGGCATTCCCCAGATCTCCACCGGCGACATGCTGCGCGCCCAGGTCAAGGCCGGCACTGCCCTCGGCCTCGAAGCCAAGAAACACATGGATGCAGGCGGCCTGGTGCCGGATGCGGTCATCATCGGCATGGTCAAGGAACGCCTGACCCAGGACGATTGCAAGAGCGGTTATCTGTTTGACGGTTTCCCGCGCACCATTCCGCAAGCCGATGCCATGAAGGAAGCCGGCGTTGCGCTGGATGTCGTGCTGGAAATCGACGTTCCCGACAGCGATATCGTTGAGCGCATGGCCGGTCGCCGTGCCCACCTGCCGTCCGGTCGGACCTATCATGTGAAATTCAACCCGCCGAAGGTTGAAGGCAAGGATGACGTCACCGGTGAAGACCTGGTGCAACGCGATGACGACAAGGAAGAAACCGTCAAGAAGCGTCTGGAAATCTATCACTCGCAAACCAAGCCTCTGGTTGATTTCTACACCAAATGGGCCGCGACGGGCGATGCCAAGGCACCGAAGGTCGCCAAGGTGGCCGGTGTGGGCAGCGTTGATGCCATTACCAAGAGCGTGTTTGACGCGCTGAAATAGCAGGAGCAAAGATGACGGTCAAAAACGCCTTCTACGCACAGTCAGGGGGCGTGACTGCCGTCATCAACGCCACGGCGTGCGGCCTGATCCAGGAAGCACGCCGGCATCCCGAACGCATCGGGAAAGTGTTTGCCGGTCGCGACGGCATCATCGGCGCGCTGACCGAAGACCTGATCGATACCAGCCTCGAAACCGACGAGGCCATTGCCCGCCTGCGGACGACGCCGGGCGGCGCCTTCGGTTCCTGTCGCTACAAGCTGAAAAGTCTGGAAGATCATCGGGCCCAGTACGAACGCCTGATCGATGTGTTCAAGGCGCATGACATCGGCTATTTCTTCTACAACGGCGGCAACGACTCGATGGATACCGCCTGGAAGGTCTCGCAGATCGCCGAGAAGATGGGCTATCCGGTTGTTTGCGTCGGAGTCCCGAAAACCGTCGATAACGATTTGCCGCTGACCGACTGTTGTCCGGGCTTCGGGTCGGTTGCCAAATATGTGGCGACGTCGATTCGCGAAGCCGGTTATGACGTTGCCTCGATGGCGCGGACATCGACCAAGATTTTCGTGCTTGAAGTCATGGGGCGCCACGCTGGCTGGATCACCGCTGCATGCGGCCTGGCTTCCGAGCAGGCCGGCGAGCCGCCGCATATCCTGCTTTTCCCCGAGGTGCCTTTTGATCCGGTTCGCTTCCTGGCTCGCGTCGACGAGTGTGTCCGTCTCTATGGCTACTGCACGGTGGCGGTTTCGGAAGGTTTGTCGGATGCCGATGGACGGCTGATTGCCGATTCCGGCAGCAAGGATGCTTTCGGTCACTCGCAGCTGGGTGGGGTTGGCCAGATCGTCGCTCAACTGATCAAGGACAAGCTGGGCTACAAGTATCACTGGGCGCTGGCCGATTACCTGCAGCGTTCAGCTCGGCATCTGGCCTCCCGGACTGACGTCGAGCAGGCCCATGCCCTTGGTGTGGCCGCCGTGCAGCTTGCCTTGCAGGGCAAGAATGCCGTGATGGCGACCATCGAGCGTCTGGCCGATGCCCCCTATCGCTGGCAGATTGGCGAGGCGCCGCTCAAGGATGTCGCCAATGTCGAACGCAAGATGCCGGCCGAATTCATTTCGCCGGATGGTTTCCATATCACCGATGCCTGTCGCAACTATTTGCAGCCGTTGATCGAAGGCGAGGAACCGCCACCCTATCGCAACGGATTGCCGGACTATGTCCGCTTGCAGAACGTGTCCATTGGTAAAAAGCTGGAGGCGTTCACAGTCTGATTTTTTGTTAGCCATGAAGAGGGGGGAGTAATGTCTACAGCGTTGTTGTTGGCGCTAGCTTGCGCCGTATTGGCTGTCCTGTATGGCTGGATTTCGAGCCGACAGATCCTCGCGTTGCCGGCCGGCAACGAGCGCATGCAAGAAATTGCCAAGGCCATCCAGCAGGGGGCCGAGGCTTACCTGAGCCGCCAGTACAAGACTATCGCGATGGTCGGCGTCATCCTCTTCCTGGCTATCGGCCTCATTCCCAAGCTCGGTTGGCCAACTGCTTTCGGCTTTCTGATCGGTGCCGTGCTTTCCGGCGCCGCCGGCTTCATCGGCATGAACGTATCGGTCCGGGCCAATGTCCGGACGGCCGAGGCGGCCCGTGGCGGTATCGCTGCCGCACTCGATGTCGCCTTCAAGGGCGGCGCGATCACCGGCATGCTGGTGGTCGGGTTGGGGCTGCTCGGTGTGGCGGGTTATTTCGCTTTCCTGAAATCGACCAGCGGGCCGGATGCCGATCTGCACCATGTCATCGAGCCGCTCGTCGGGCTGGCATTCGGGTCGTCGCTGATCTCGATCTTCGCCCGTCTCGGTGGCGGTATTTTCACCAAGGGGGCTGACGTCGGTGCCGATCTGGTCGGCAAGGTCGAAGCCGGCATTCCGGAAGACGATCCGCGCAATCCGGCAGTGATTGCTGACAATGTCGGCGACAACGTCGGCGACTGCGCCGGCATGGCGGCCGACCTGTTCGAAACCTACGCCGTGACGGTGGTGGCGACGATGGTGCTGGCGGCGTTGACGATCAAGTCGGCGAGCGGTCTGGGCGAGAATCTCGTGTTGTATCCGTTGGCTCTGGGCGGCGTATCGATCATTGCATCGATCATTGGCTGTTATTTCGTCAAGGCAACCGAGGGGGGCAAGATCATGGCGGCGCTTTATCGCGGCCTGATTGTCGCCGGCGTGCTGGCGCTGGCGGCCTATTATCCAGTCACCGCCTGGCTGATCGGGGCGGGCGATGCGGTGGCCAAGATCACCACGGCTTCGATGTTCGGTTGTTCGGTCGTCGGTCTGGTGCTGACCGCCGCCCTGGTCTGGATCACCGAGTACTACACCGGTACCGATTACGCGCCAGTCAAACATGTTGCCGCATCCTGCCAGACCGGCCATGCGACCAACATGATTGCCGGGATCGGGGTGTCGATGAAGTCGACCGCCTGGCCCGTACTTTCGGTCTGCGCGGCGATTTTTGCGGCCTATTCACTGGGCGGCTTGTTCGGGATCGCTATCGCTGCAACGTCGATGCTGTCGATGGCCGGTATCGTCGTGGCATTGGATGCCTACGGACCGATTACCGACAATGCCGGCGGTATTGCCGAAATGGCCGAATTGCCCAAGGAGGTGCGCAACGTCACCGATCCGCTCGATGCGGTCGGCAACACCACCAAGGCGGTGACCAAGGGCTATGCCATCGGCTCGGCCGGTCTCGCCGCCCTGGTGCTCTTCGCCGACTATACGCATGGTCTGGAAGCTGCCGGACTGAGTAATATTTCCTTCGACCTGTCGAATCACATGGTTATCATCGGCCTCTTCATCGGCGGCCTGATTCCCTATCTGTTCGGGGCGATGGCGATGGAAGCGGTGGGGCGTTCGGCTGGCGCGGTCGTTCTCGAGGTGCGTCGTCAGTTCAAGGAAATCCCGGGCATCATGGAAGGGACGGCCAAGCCCGATTACTCGCGGGCCGTCGATATGCTGACCGTTGCGGCGATCAAGGAAATGATGCTGCCGTCGATCCTGCCGGTGGCGGTGCCGATCGTGGTCGGTCTGGCGCTTGGGCCGCAGGCGCTGGGGGGCTTGCTGGTGGGAACCATCGTGACCGGTTTGTTCGTCGCGATTTCGATGACGACAGGTGGTGGGGCGTGGGATAACGCCAAGAAATACATCGAAGATGGGCATTTTGGTGGCAAGGGTTCGGAAGCGCATAAAGCGGCAGTTACCGGCGATACCGTTGGCGATCCCTACAAGGATACAGCGGGGCCGGCGGTTAATCCGCTGATCAAGATCATCAATCTGGTGGCATTGCTGATAGTCCCATTGATGGCCTGATATATTGCTGGAAACAGCCAAAAGGCGGTTTCGACCGCCTTTTTGCATTTTTAAAGTATTAGCCATGACGGCCGATATAGGTAGAGACTGGATTTGAGGGCAGTACAGCCATGAGCGAAATGATCAATGGGGCAGTAGATGCGGCGAAGTCCGGCGTGCGGGAGGATCTTCTGCATCATGACCCCCTGCTCGACTGCCTGGTGGAGCTCACCCGCATCCATGCCAGACCGAGTACGCGTGCTGCGCTGGTGGCCGGTCTGCCTTTGGAGGATGGCTCGCTGACACCGTCGCTGTTCGCGCGGGCGGCCAGTCGAGCCGGCCTGTCGGCCAAGGTGATCCGGCGCTCACTGGAAAAAATCGATCCGGCCTTGTTGCCTGCCGTGCTGCTTTTGCATGGCGAAGAAGCATGTGTTCTCCTCGGCTGGGATGAAACCAGCGAAACGGCCCGGTTGCTCTTTCCTGAAACGGGACAAGGCTCGGTTTTGTTGTCGCGGGCGGAGTTGCAGCAACGATATGCCGGGATTGCCATTTTTGCCCGGCCGCATTTTCGTTTCGACAAGCGTACGCCGCAGGTTGGCGACGTTCGCCTGCGCCATTGGTTCTGGGGAGCCTTGGCCGATCAGTGGACGGTTTATCGCGACGTCCTTGCCGCGGCATTGCTGATCAACGTGATTGCGCTGGCCATGCCCCTGTTTTCGATGAATGTCTATGATCGGGTGGTGCCCAACCGCGCCATGGAGACGCTTTGGGTACTGGCTTTGGGCGTGATCTTGCTGATCGGCGTCGACATGACCTTGCGTCTGTTGCGTGGTCATTTCATCGACCTGGCCAGTGCGCGAATCGACAAGGCGTTGTCGGCAAGGATCATGGAGCGGGTGCTGGGGGTCAGGATGGAGGCACGACCGGCTGCGGTGGGTGCTTTTTCATCCAATTTGCGCTCCTTTGAAACCGTGCGCGATTTCATCACCTCTGCTTCGGTAACAGCCTTTATCGACCTGCCGTTTGCCTTCATTTTTATTTTCGTGATCGCGATCATCGCCTGGCAACTGGTTTTGCCGGTCCTGGCGGCGATTGTCATCGTCGTGATCTATGCCTATATCTTGCAGCACAAGATGCATGCCTTGTCGGAGACAACCTACCGTGCCGGTGCACTGCGCAATGCAACCTTGATCGAGAGCCTGTCGGCGTTGGAGACCATCAAGACGCAGGGGGCGGAAAGCGTCATGCAGTCGCGGTGGGAAAAATCCGTGGTCTTTGTGTCAAGGGTGAACAACCAGATGCGCTTCTTGTCAGCCGCTGCCACGACCGGGGCCATGGAAGTCCAGCAACTGGTCAATATAGTGGTCATCATCGCCGGTGTTTATCTGATCGGCGAAGGCAAGTTGAGCATGGGCGGCATGATCGCCTGCACCATGCTGGCCTCTCGCGCTGTGGCGCCGCTTGGTCAGATGGTGGGCTTGCTGATGCAATACCACAACGCAAAGGTGTCGCTGGCTTCGCTCGATCAGGTGATGGCCAAGCCGGTCGAGCGGCCGGAAGATGCGACCTTTGTCCATCGTCCCGAGTTGCGAGGCAACATCGAGTTCCGCGACGTCGAATTCAGTTATCCGGGGAGCGCCATCGCAACCTTGAAGGGAATGAGCTGCCGCATCGGTGAGGGTGAAAAGGTGGTCGTTATCGGCCGGATCGGTTCCGGCAAAACGACGCTGCAAAAACTGCTGCTCGGGCTTTACCAACCGACGGGCGGTTCAGTCTCGATCGACGGGGTCGATGTCCGTCAGCTCGACCCGGCTGATCTGCGGCGCAACATTGGTTACGTGTCGCAGGATGTCACCTTGTTTTACGGCAGTTTGCGCGACAACATCGTGATTGGCGCGCCTTACGCAGACGATGCCGCAGTGGTCGCGGCAGCCGAGGCGGCCGGTTTGACCGATTTTGTGAATCGACATCCGGATGGTTTCGACATGATGATCGGCGAGCGGGGCGATTCGCTATCCGGCGGACAGCGCCAGAGCGTGGCCATCGCCCGTGCCTTCCTGATGGATCCGCCCATTTTGTTATTGGACGAACCGACCAGTTCGATGGATTTTTCCTCTGAGCAGCAATTCAAGCAAAAGCTCAAAACCCTGGCCGCGCACAAAACGGTATTGATCGTGACGCATCGGAACAGCCTGCTCGATCTGGCAACCCGCGTCATCGTGGTGGACGATGGCCGCATCGTTGCCGACGGGCCGCGTGATCAAGTGATTCAAGCCTTGCAAAGCGGTCGGATCGGGAGAGCGTCATGAGCATCTTGAGCCGGCTGCATGCCGGGTTGGAAGCGATAGCACAGCGCAGTGCGCCTTGGCTGGAAAAGCTTCTCGGCCGTTTGCCCAATCGCGAAGATATCGAAGCGGTCGATTTCGCGACCGATGCCGATGCTGCCATCATCGATCAGGAGCCGTTGCGGGCGCGGGTACTGCTGCGTTCGATCGCTATCGTCTTCACGATTTTCCTGCTCTGGGCTGCGGTGGCCCAGCTTGATGAAGTGACGCGGGGCGAAGGGAAGGTCATTCCGTCGAAACAGGTTCAAGTCCTGCAAAGCATCGATGGCGGTTTGGTTTCGGAAATACTGGTCCGTGAAGGCGACGTCGTGCAACCCGACCAGTTGCTCATCAAAATCGACGAAACGCGCTTTGCTTCTTCGGTGAAGGAAAACCGGGTGCAATATCTGGGGCTGGTGGCACGGGCCGCCCGACTCAAGGCAATGTCCGACGGCAAGGCTTTTGTGCCACCGCCCGAGGTCATGAAGGAAAGTCCGGAAATCGTCGAGCAGGAGCGGCAACTTTACGAGGCCAAGCGGGACGAGATGAATGCAGCGGTATCGATTGCCCGTCAGCAATTGGCGCAGCGCCAGCAAGAGCAGAATGAAGCGCAAGCGCGTCGCGCTCAAGCGGCGCAAGGCTATGAACTGACTTCGAAAGAGTTGTCCGTGACCCGCCCGCTGATCAATTCCGGTGCCGTATCGGAGGTTGAGTTGCTCCGGCTGGAGCGCGATGTCTCGCGCTACCGGGGGGAGCGCGACATGGCTGCAGCACAGATTACCCGTCTGCAAGCCGCGATCAGTGAAGCGCATCGCAAGATCGAGGAGGTCGAGCTGACTTTCCGTAACGATGCCGGCAAGGAGTTGTCGGAGACGACAGCAAAATTAAATGGTCTGGCCGAAGGCAGTGTCGCCTTGTCCGACCGCGTCAAGCAGTCGTCGATCCGTTCGCCGGTCAAGGGAACGGTCAAGCGACTCTTGATCAACACCGTTGGCGGTGTGGTGCAGCCCGGCAAGGACATGATCGAAATCGTTCCTTTGGAGGATGCCTTGCTGCTCGAAGCCAAGGTGCAGCCACGCGATATCGCTTTCTTGCGGCCCGGGCAGCCCGCCATGGTCAAGTTCACCGCTTACGATTTTTCGATCTACGGCGGCCTGGAGGGAACGCTGGAGCACATCGGGGCCGATACCGTGATGGATGAAAAAGGCAATGCCTTCTACGTTGTCCGGGTGCGTACCAACAAGCCCGGGTTTGGCGACGCCAATCTGCCGATCATTCCCGGCATGGTGGCCGAAGTCGATATTTTGACTGGCAAGAAGAGTGTTCTTGCCTATTTGTTGAAGCCGGTTCTTCGTGCCAAGAACGTGGCGATGACGGAGCGTTGATGCAACATTGGATTCTCGATACCCAATCGAACCCGCTGACCAACTGGTTGGAAGCGTTTCCAACGGCCGTCTTGATCAAGTCTGCCGCCGACATCGCTGCGACGGGCGAGTCGGGGATCATCTGGTGTCGTGCCGGAGCGGCTGACGCCTCGCTCGCCGAGGTGGTCGGTTCTGGCTTCCCGGTCGTCCTGATGAGCGACGAGCCGGATGAGCAATTGACCTTGCTCGCCTTGTCGATGGGGGCATCGGGATGTTGCAACAGTCGCGCCGCACCGGAGGTCTTGAGCCAAATTGCCCTGGTGGTTGGAAATGGCGGTCTATGGGTCGGTCAATCCTTGCTCCAGAAACTGGTAGCCGGATCCGGCCGGGTGTTGGCGGCGCGTCCTGCGCAAGGTGGTGCCGATGCTCTCCTGTCCCAGCTTTCGGAGCGCGAACTTCAGGTTGCCCGGTTAGTCGCGGCAGGTGAAAGCAACAAGGAAATTGCCGGACGACTCGATATCTCGGAGCGAACCGTCAAGGCGCACCTTACGGCCATATTCGCCAAGCTCGGTTTGCGTGACCGCTTGCAGTTGTCGGTGACCGTGAATGGCATCTCGTTGGCCGGCAATTCATGAAAATACCTGCGCCGCTTGTCGGTGATGGGGGGCGGCCGAGAATTTTCGTCTCGATGGCCAGTTACCGCGATCCGGAAGGGCCGCCGACCCTGGCGGACATGTATGCCAAGGCCCGTTTTCCGGAGCGCATCTTCACTGGCGTCTTGTGGCAGGTCGATGCCGAACATGATCGTGATTGCTATGAGTTGCCGGATGCGGTGCCTGTTGCCCAGGTCAGAAGTGGTTTTGTCCATCCGCAGGACAGTCTGGGTGCTTGCTGGGCGCGCCATTCGATCTTGAGCGAATTGCGCGCCGGGGAAGAGTTTGTCCTGCAAATCGATAGTCACATGCGGTTTGTCGAAGACTGGGACGAGAAACTGTTGGCCATGTGGGCGCGTTGTCGTTCGCCTCGGGCGGTGCTGAGCAGCTATCCGGTGGCGTACTCGCCGCCGCACCAACTTGCCGCCAAGGCAATTACCATTTTGTGTCCGAAAGGGTTCAATCATCGTGGCATCCTGACTTTCGAAGCCCGTTCCGAGAACTACGAGCTTCGCCAGGAACAGCCCATGCCCAATGCCTTTGTGTGCGGGGGCTTTCTCTTTGCGCCCGGAGCGGCGTTCGATCAGGTCCCCTACGACCCGTATCTTTATTTTCACGGCGAGGAAATCTCCCTTTCGGCGAGACTATGGACGCATGGCTGGGATCCCTATACGCCCGATGACGTGCTGATCTACCACTATTACGGACGAGCCGAGCTACGTCCGCGTCACTGGGCGGACAACCCGGATTGGGGCGGGCTGGATCAGCGTTCCTTGTCGCGCCTGAGGCATCTTTTCGGCATGGAGGTGTCGAACGATCCCAAAGTGATCGAAGAACTCGATCGTTTTGGCTTGGGTTCGATCAGGACGCTCGCCGAGTATGAAAAATTTGCCGATGTCGCCTTTGCGGCTCAAAGGATTGGGCGCCGAGGGGCGAGCGGTCATTTTCCGCCGCATCCTGACCCGCAACGGCGGGCCAAGGCCAGGGTATTCGAGAACATCTACGCGCAAAACACCTGGGGATGTTCGGAAACCAGCAGCGGACCAGGCGCTACCCGGGGCGCGACGCGGGCGGCAGGGCTGTTCTTGCGCCAATTCATTGCGGACAAGGGGATTCACTCCCTGCTAGATGCGGGGTGTGGCGATGTCAATTGGGCTTGGGAGAGCACTCAGGCGCTCACTTACTACTTCGGGATCGATCTGGTCGCAGACATGATCGATAACAACCAGACCCTGCACGGTTGGCGCAAGGGCCATTTTTTCAGTGTGGCGGATATCTGCCGGGATCCGTTACCCCGGGCCGAGGCGATTTTATGTCGTCACGTGCTGACCCATCAGCCAAACGAGGAAATTGTTGCCGCGCTCAGGAATTTCGTCGCCTCGGGGGCAGTCTGGTTGATCTGCAATGGGTACGAGGTCGCCGACAACGCCGATACACAGCTTGGCTTCTGGCGTCCGATAGATCTGACCCGGCATCCATTTGCCTTGCCCGAGCCCGAGATGAAGGTCAGGGATGGCGCCGGTGCCTGGCTGGGGGCGTGGTCGATCGAGGCAATCCGGGAACGTGTGAATTCCTTAACGCTTTCCTGAGGCCGACTGTACGTTAGTCCAATAGACGCTCATCGCTGGAGCTT
Source organism: Rhodocyclales bacterium GT-UBC (assembly GCA_003583745.1). Lineage (GTDB taxonomy): Bacteria > Pseudomonadota > Gammaproteobacteria > Burkholderiales > Rhodocyclaceae > Azonexus. The sequence continues at coordinate 103,419 of QXPY01000016.1, forward strand.
CTAGACTCGACCGCATTCCGTTAATGTAGTGGAGTCCGTCGTGTCCCAAGCCCCTGTAATTGCGATTGTCCGGTCGATCACCGGTGAAGCTTATGTCCGTGATGCACAAGGCGGCTTGCGGCGGCTCAAACTGGGCGATGTCATTCGGGAAGGCGAGACTGTTGCCGCAGCCAATGGCGCACAAGTCTTCCTGCACCTGGCTGACGGGCGCGACATGACGATTCATCAGGGTGAAAGCGCCAAGCTGGATGCCGAAGTCGGTGGCAGTTTCAAGCCGGATGCAACCGATAGCGCTGTTGCCAATAATCGCCAGGGCTTCGAGAAAATCAGCAAGGCGCTCTCTGCCGGCGAGGATCTCGATACGTTGCTGGAAGATCCTGCTGCCGGTACGGCAACAGCGAGTGGCAACGAAGGGCATACTTTCGTCGAATTGGTTCGCGTTGTCGAAACCCTGACCCCGCTTGATTTCCAGTATTCGACCACGGCAAGTTCATCGACCACGACGCTCCTGTCCGCCGCCGAAGTGACGCCAACCGCGACGCCCGAGCCGACGACCACGCCAGCCCCAACCGCGACGCCCGAGCCGACGACCACCCCGGCCCCGACCGCGACGCCCGAGCCGACGACCACGCCAGCCCCGACCGCGACGCCCGAGCCGACGACCACGCCAGCCCCAACCGCGACGCCCGAGCCGA
>QXPY01000017.1 GCA_003583745.1 Rhodocyclales bacterium GT-UBC
AGCCAACCCACCCCGCCCGCCGCTGCCGGCACATCCAACCCGCAGCAGCGCCGCCAGCCTGATCCGCCAACGGCGTAGCGGCCAGCGTTTCGACCCCAGGCACAGCCTGCCGAAAGCCGATTTCTATCGCCTGCTCGACGCTCTGCTCCCCCGCCCACAAGTCCCCTGGAGCAGCCAGGCGACGCCCAGCCGCATTCATCTGCTGCTCTTCGTGCTGCGAGTCGACGGTTTGGCCAGCGGCCTCTACCTGCTGCCGCGCACCGCCTCGGCCAGCGTCGAATTACCGCAGGCCCTGCAACCATCCGACCAGCGCTTCGCCCAACAACAAGCGGTCCGCGCCTTCGATCCGGACTGCCCGGCCCACCTTGGCCTGATCCAGCTAGCCCCCCTCGGGCTTCAGGAATTGCAGCGCCTCGCCCGCTCGCTGTCCTGTCATCAGGACATCGCATCAACCAGCGCCTTCTCCCTCGGCATGCTGGGCGAATTCGAAACGGCAACCGAATACGGCCACGGCTACCGCGAACTGCTGCGAGAAGCCGGGCTGATCGGGCAGGTGCTCTATCTCGAGGCCGAGGCTGCCGGTGTGCGCGGCACCGGCATCGGCTGCTTTTTCGACGATCCGGTGCACCAGTTGTTCGGCCTCGCCGACAGCCGCTATCAGAGCGTTTACCACTTCACCGTCGGCCTGCCGGTGACCGACAGCCGGATCGAAACCGGGCCCCCCTACCCCCAACGCCAGAAAGCCGCCCCATGAGTCCCCGCCTTGCCGCCTTTTTCGCCGAACACGGCTTCGACCCCGACCACATCGACGCGCCGCAAGCCGACGGCCGTTTCACGCCTTTGATGCGCGCCGCCAAGCTCGGCCTGCTGGATATTGTCGAAGAGCTGCTCGCACTCGGCGCCGACGTCTCGATCCTCAATACCGACGGTTGCAATGCGCTGTGGCTGGCCTGCTACAACGGCAACCACGCGCTGATCGAACGCCTGATCGCAGCCGGCGTGGACATTGACCATCAGAACGGTAATGGCGCCAGTTGCCTGATGTACGTTTCGTCGAACAGCAAACCCGACCTGGTCAAACTGCTGCTCGAAAAAGGCGCCAATCCCAAGCTGAAAAATTTCGACGACTTCAGCGCCCTCGACCTGGCCGCCTCGATTGAATGCCTCAAGCACTTGCGTGCGGCTGAACGGGCGGCAGCCCTCGCTGCAAAATAGTCAGCGCACCTGCCACCTGTCCAAATTGGGCACAAAATTAATATTTCCTTAATTCAAACGACCATGGCTTGAGTGCTATTCTCGCGTCTGTACAATCTTTAAAAATGGCATTTTCGCCAAAAAGACGGGGGAGCAAACATGGGCATTTTCAATCTGAGCAGCCTCAAGGGCCGCCTTGCCTTATCAGTCATATTTGCGCTTCTCGGCCTGATCCTGCTCGGCGCGTTCCAGATCGTCCATCTGCGCAACCAACTGCTGGAAGACCGTCGGGAGACATTGAGGGCGGTCGTCGACAACGCAGTGAGTGCGATGAAAGACTTGCACGACCGCGAAGTCAAAGGCGAACTGACCCGCGAACAAGCCCAGGGCATTGCCAAAGACGTATTGCGCAGCATGCGCTACCACGGCAATGAATATTTCTACATTTACGACAGCAAGGGCATCGGCGTCATGCACCCGATCCGACCGGAATATGTCGGCAAGAGCCACTGGGATCGCCAGGACAAGAGCGGCACCTATACCGTTCGCCTGCTGGTCGGTGTCGCACTCGACAAATCCGGGTTCACGCAAACCCTGACGGCCAAACCGGGAAGCGAAGTACAAGTTCCGAAAATGCAGCATACCCGGCATTTCGAAGCCTGGGATTGGGTCATTGGGACCGGACTCTATATCGACGACATCGACGAGTTGTTCTACCAGCAACTGCGTAATTCGGCTCTGGTCATCCTCCTCGTCATGTGCGCCGTCGGCAGCATCACCTGGTGGGTCGCGCGCTCGGTGCTGGCGCAGATCGGCGGCGAACCGGCCGACGCTGTCGCATCGATGAAACAGGTTGCCGGGGGCGACCTGACCGTGTCGATTTCAGCCAGCCGCAACAGTCTTCTCGGCGAACTCGACCATCTCGTGCAAAGTTTGCGTCAAATGATGCAGGACATCGCCCGCAGCACCGTTCAGGTCACCCAATCGGCACGTGAAATTGCCGAGACATCGGCCCATGTCGCCAACGCTGCGGCAGCCGAAACCGAAGCCACGCAAGCCATGGCTGCCGCCATGGAGGAATTGACCGTGTCGATCACCCATGTCTCCGACAACGCCGACCAGACCGACCGCCATGCCAGCGATGCCGCCGCACTGGCACGTCAGGGCGAGGCCAGCGTCGAAACGGTTTCCAGCAACATCACCACGATGGCCGGCTCGGTCAGCCATGCCGCAGAACAGGTGCGCACGCTTTCCGCCAATGCCCAGGAAGTCTCCCGCATGGCCTCGGTGATCAAGGAGATTGCCGGGCAGACCAATCTGCTCGCCCTCAATGCCGCCATTGAAGCCGCCCGCGCCGGCGAGCAGGGCCGCGGCTTCGCCGTGGTCGCCGACGAAGTGCGCGTCCTGGCCGAACGAACCGAGAAAGCCACGCTGGAAATTTCCGGCGTCGTCGAACGCATCCAGACCGAAACCGTGAATGCAGCCAAGATCATGGATGCCGCCCTGCCCGAAGCTGAACGGGCCCGCACCACGGTCAGCGAGACGACGCAATTGCTGCATCAAATCGCCGAGGGCTCGCGTTCTGCCCAGGATCTGGTACGCGATGTCGCCGCATCGACCCGCGAACAAAGCGAAGCCAGCACGGCGCTGGCCCAGCAGGTGGAGAGGATCGCCAACCAGGTCGAAGAAACGGGCGCCAGCATGAATATCAATGCCAATGCCGCCCGCAATTTGCTCGATACGGCGCAGGAGTTGAAGGCCGCAACGGAAAGATTCCGCTTGTAAAGGGAAAAAACGCCGCCGCGCTTCGAATACGTGCCGGAAGGCGGCGATCACTAGCAGATTGAGGGGCTGGCCCGGTTAAAATAGCGGGATAGAAAACCGAGGTTTAACCGTGAGCAGCCCCAATCATTCCGCCGACAAGCCCGAAGCGGCCCCCGCCGCCAATTTCATCAAGAATATCGTCGAAGCCGACCTCGCCGCCGGCAAGCACGCCCAGCGCCGCTGGGCCGGCCATCCCGGCACTGCGGCCGAGCACGCCGCCGCACCGCTCGACGCCGCCAAACTGCGCACCCGCTTCCCGCCTGAACCGAACGGCTACCTGCACTTCGGCCATGCCAAGTCGATCCTCCTCAACTTCGGCCTGGCCCAGCAATATGGCGGCCGCTGCCACCTGCGTTTCGACGACACCAATCCGGAAAAGGAAGAACAGGAATACGTCGACGCCATCATCGACTCGGTGAAATGGCTCGGCTGCTCCTGGGAGCAGGACGGCGAAACCAACCTCTATCAAGCTTCCAACTATTTCGACTGGATGGCCCAGTTCGCCGAATACCTGATCTCGGCCGGCCACGCCTATGTCGACAGCCAGACGGCCGACGAAATGCGCGCCAACCGCGGCACGCTGACCCAGCCGGGCAAGGACTCGCCCTTCCGTGGCCGCAGCATCGAAGAGAACATGGACCTCTTCAAGCGCATGCAGGCCGGCGAATTCCCGGATGGCGCCCACATCCTGCGCGCCCGCATCGACATGGCCTCGCCCAACATCAACCTGCGCGACCCGGCGATCTATCGCATCCGCCACGCCACCCACCACAACACCGGCGACAAGTGGTGCGTTTACCCGATGTACACCTTCGCCCATCCGATCGAGGATGCGCTGGAGAACATCACGCATTCCATCTGCACGCTGGAGTTCGAGGATCAGCGCCCGTTCTACGACTGGCTGCTCGAACGGCTGGCCGAGGGCGGCCTGCTGCAACGGCCGCTGCCGCAGCAGATCGAGTTCTCCCGCCTCAACCTGACCTATGTCGTGCTCTCCAAGCGCAAGCTGATCCAGCTGGTCGAGGAAAAGCATGTCGACGGCTGGGACGACCCGCGCATGCCGACCCTGGTCGGCGCCCGCCGCCGTGGCTACTCGGCCGAAGGCTTCCGCCTGTTTGCCGAGCGCATCGGCGTCTCGAAGAACGATTCGCTGATCGACTACGTGCTGTTCGAAGACGCCATGCGCGAAGTGATGAACGAGTCCGACCAACGCCGTATCGCGGTGCTCGACCCGGTCAAGCTGATCATCGACAACTACCCCGAGGGCCAGGTCGAGGAGTGCTTCGCCCCGAACCACCCGCTGCACCCGGAACTCGGCCAGCGCTCGATTCCCTTCAGCCGCGAACTGTGGATCGAAGGCGAGGACTTCATGGAAGTGCCGAGCAAGGGCTTCCGCCGCCTGTTCCCGGGCAACATGGCCCGCCTGCGCTACGGCTACGTGGTCGAGTGCACCGGCTGCGACAAGGATGAAAACGGCAAGGTCATCGCCGTCCATTGCAACTACCTGCCCGACACCAAGTCCGGCACCCCGGGCGCCGACAGCGTCAAGGTCAAGGGCAACCTGCACTGGGTCTCGGCCGCCCAATCCTACGAAGCGGAAATCCGCCTCTACGAGCGGCTGTTCAGCGTCCCCGCCCCCGGTGCCCGCCGCGAAGGCGATGCGCCCGATCTCGAACGCGATTTCCTCGACGATCTCAACCCGAACTCGAAGCAGACCATCGTCGCCCAGCTCGAACCCAGCCTGCGCGACGCCAAGGCCGAAGAACGCTTCCAGTTCGAACGGCACGGCTATTTCGTCGCCGACCGCGTCGATTCGCAGCCCGGCAAGCCGGTCTTCAACCGCGCCCTCACCCTCAAGGACTCCTGGGGCAAGGCCGGCTGATGCCCAGCACCGCACCGGCCGACATCCTTGCCTTTTGGTTCGGCCTGCCAGGCGAACCGGGCTTCGGCCAGCCGCGCCGCGAATGGTTCGCCAAGGATGCCACTTTCGACGAGCGCATCCGCAGTCGCTTCCTGGCCAGTGTCGAAGCGGCGCTGGCCGGCCGCCTGGCCCACTGGATGGGCTCGCCAAAAGGCGTTCTCGCCCTGCTCATCCTGCTCGACCAGTTCCCGCGCAACCTGTTCCGCAACCAGGACAAGGCCTTTGCCGGTGACCAGCAGGCACGACTGCTGGCCGAAATGGCCCTCGACCAGGGCTGGGAAAAGCAATTCGGCCCGCTTGAACGGGTCTTCCTCTACCTCCCCTTCGAACACAGCGAAAGGCTGGCCGACCAGGAACGCGCCGTCGCCCTGTTCTCGGCGCTGGCCGCCGAACACCCGGGCAACGACGGTTTTCTCGACTATGCCCGGCGACATCACGAGGTCATCGCCCGTTTCGGCCGTTTTCCGCATCGCAATGCCGCGCTCGGCCGCGACTCGACGCCGGACGAACTCGACTACCTCGCCCAGCCGGGTAGCGGCTTCTGAGCAAGATGGCGGCACGTAACGTCGAACAGCTCGGCCAGGTATTTACCCCGGCCAACGTGGTCGATTTCATGCTCGACCTGTGCCGTAACAGCGGCCGCATCCTCGAACCCTCGGCCGGCGACGGCGCCTTCTTCAGTCGCCTGCAGCAGCGCCAGGCGAACTGCGTCGGCATCGAGATCGATCGCCGCGTTGCCCCGGCCGGTGCCCGCGTCGAGGACTTTTTCGACTACCCGCTCAGCGAGCAGTTCGACAGCATCATCGGCAACCCGCCCTATGTCCGCTTTCAGGATGTCGCCGCCGACACCCGCAAGAAGCTCAAGTCGGACCTGTTCGACGGGCGCAGCAACCTGTTCCTGTTCTTCATCGAGAAGTGTATCCGTCACCTCAAACCAGGTGGCGAGCTGGTCTTCATCGTGCCGCGCGAATTCATCAAGCTGACCGCCGCCAAGAAGCTCAACGCCTGGCTCTACGCCCAGGGCAGCATTACCCACTTCTACGAGACCGGCGACGTTCGCGTTTTCGGCGACCACACCCCGAACTGCGCCATCTTCCGTTTCGAGAAGGGACGCCGCGACCGGCGCATGGAAGACGGCCGCCGCTTCACCGAGGTCGACGGCCAGCTGATGTTCCTGCGCGACGACTACAAGGTGCGCTTCGCCGACGTCTTCACCGTCAAGGTCGGCGCGGTTTCCGGGGCCGATCATATTTACAGCCATCCGGCCGGCAACATGGAGTTCGTCTACTCCAAGACGGTCGACAGCGGCGAGACGCGGCGCATGCTCTACGGCATCAAGCACCCGCACCTCGACAAGCACAAGGACGAACTGCTCGGCCGCCGGGTGCGGACTTTCGACGAAAGCAACTGGTGGCAATGGGGCCGCGCCTTCCCGATCAGCGAACACCCGCGCATCTACGTCAATGGCCGGACGCGCAAGGCCGAACCTTTCTTCCTGCACGACTGCAACAGCTTCGACGGTTCGGTCCTCGCCCTGTTCACCAAGAACCAGCGTATCGCCCGCCGCGACCTGATCGAATGCGCGATGATGCTCAACAAGGAAGTCGACTGGCAAGAACTCGGCTTCGTCTGCGACGGTCGCTTTATCTTTACCCAGCGCAGCCTGCAGACCTGCCTGCTGCCCGACAAGTTTTCCCGCTATTTACCGTCTGAACGACACAAGGACGCCGCATGACCTTTACCCAAATGCTCGCCAATGCCTGGCAGAAGAACAACTCGCTGCTTTGCGTCGGCCTCGACCCCGATCCGGCCAAGTTTCCGACCCACCTGCACGGCCGCGACGATGCGATCTTCGCCTTCTGCGCCGACATCGTCGATGCCACGGCCGACCTGGTCTGCGCCTTCAAGCCGCAGATCGCCTACTTCGCCGCCCGCCGCGCCGAAGACCAGCTCGAAGCGCTGATCGCCCACATTCACCAGAATCATCCCGGCATCCCGGTCATCCTCGACGCCAAGCGCGGCGACATCGGCTCCACCGCCGAGCAGTACGCCATCGAAGCCTTCGAGCGCTTCAAGGCCGATGCCGTCACGGTCAATCCCTACATGGGCCGCGACTCGGTCGATCCCTACCTGGCCTACCCGGACAAGGGCGTCATCCTGCTCTGCCGCACCTCAAACGCCGGCGGCTCCGACCTGCAATTCCTCGAAGTCGGCGGCAACGAAAAGCTCTACGAACGAGTCGCCAGCCTCTCGGCCAACACCTGGAACACCACCGGCCAGATCGGCCTGGTCGTCGGCGCCACCTTCCCGGCCGAAATCGCCCGCGTCCGCGAGATCGTCGGCGACATGCCGCTGCTCGTCCCGGGTATCGGCGCCCAGGGCGGCGATATCGAAGCCACCGTCAAGGCCGGCCGCACGGCAAATGGCACTGGCCTGATGATCAATTCCTCGCGGGCCATCCTCTACGCCGGCAAGGACGAACACTTTGCCGCCGCGGCCCGCCGGGTTGCCGAGGAAACCCGCGACGCGATCAATCTCTACCGCTAAGGAGTTCTGCCATGCGCATCGATGACTACCGGGACAGCGACAACGTCGAGGACCGCCGCGGCGAAGGCGGGGGTGGCATCGGGCGCGGCGGCATCGGCATCGGCGGGGTCGTGCTGGCGCTGGTGATCAGCTACTTCACCGGCATCAACCCGATGACGCTGCTCGGCATCATCGAGCAGACGCCGGTTGCCCAGCACAGCGCACCGGCCGCGCACAAGCCACCGGCCGACGATGCGAGCGCCCGCTTCGTCTCCAAGGTACTGGCCTCGACCGAAGACGTATGGTCCGACGTCTTCCGCCAGAACGGCCGCCAGTATGAAAAGCCCAAGCTGGTCCTCTTCAGCGGCGCGACGCCGACCGCCTGCGGTACCGGCCAGACGGCAATGGGGCCGTTCTACTGCCCGGGCGACCACAAGGTGTACATCGATCTCGCCTTTTACCGCGAACTGCAGGACCGTTTCCATGCCCCCGGCCAGTTTGCCCAGGCTTATGTCATCGCCCATGAAGTCGGCCACCACGTCCAGAATCTGCTCGGCATCGCCGACAAGGTCCAGCATGCCCGGCAACAAGCCGGCAAGGCCGAAAGCAACGCGCTTTCGGTGCGCATGGAACTGCAGGCCGACTGTCTGGCCGGCGTCTGGGGCAAGCGCACCGACAGCATGAAGAACATCCTCGACCCGGGCGATCTGGAAGCCGCCCTGACGGCAGCCTCGGCCATCGGCGACGACCGCCTGCAGCAGCAGGCGCAAGGTCACATCGTGCCGGAAAGCTTCACCCACGGCAGTTCGGCCCAGCGCGTCCGCTGGTTCAAGCGCGGCTTCGAAAGCGGCGACATGAACCAGTGCAACACCTTCAAGGCAGAATCACTCTGAGACGGCTTCACCTGCTCGGCGCCTGCGCCGCCGCCTGCTTCGCCTGCGCCGCCCAGGCCCTGCCGCAGAACGCCAGCGTCCCCGGCGGCGTCGCCGTCATCGATCTCGGCCAAGGCGGCGGCTCCGCCCCCACGGCCACCTGGGGCGAGCAGCCGCTGGCCGTGGTCCGCGACCAGGGCCACTGGTTCGCCCTGCTCGGCATTCCGCTCGACACGCTGCCCGGCGAGCTCGAAATCGCCATTCGCCGGGACGGCAACACCAGTCGGCGCAGCATTTCGGTCGGCATCAAGAACTACCCGGAACAGCGCCTGACCATTCGCGATCAGCGCAAGGTCGAGCCCAACGCCGCCGACCTGGCCCGCATCGAACGCGAGCAGAAGCTGACCGAAGCTATCAAGCGTAGCTTTTCGAGCTCCGAGCCGAACCCCGACTTCATCCTCCCCGCCAGCGGCCGCCTGTCGTCGCGCTTCGGCCTGCGCCGCATCTTCAACGGCCAGCCGCGCAACCCACATGCCGGCCTCGACGTCGCCGCCGGCAGCGGCAGCCCAGTGCATGCCCCGGCCGACGGCGTCATCGCCAACACCGGTGACTACTTCTTCAACGGCAACACTGTCTTCATCGACCACGGTCAGGGCCTGATCACCGCCTACATGCACCTTTCGCGCATCGACGTCGCCACCGGCCAACGGATCAGGCAAGGCGATCGCATCGGCGCAGTCGGCGCTACCGGCCGTGCGACCGGCCCGCATCTGCACTGGGCGGTGATCCTCAACAACACGCCGGTCAATCCGGAGTTGTTCGTCAAGCGGCCTTGAGCCCCTTGCTGTAGGCAAATCGAAGGCAACAAAAAAAGGCAGCCTGGGCTGCCTTTCGGGGGGCACGCAGCAAGTTTAGACCTTGGGTTTGGCCGGGCTACTCATCTGTTTTTCATCTTTCGCCTTGTCGCCGGGGCAGGCCATGACGCTCAGGCTGCCCAGTGCAAAGACCGTCGCCACCAGCAGGGAAATCGTCTTCTTCATCGAACACTCCTTCAGGTTGAGGTGGCCGTTTGATCTATTCCGGCGAACATGGTTCATTACGCGCCGTGAGCGAGAAAATCATCCACCTGCATCGCAGCGCACCGGCCAAGCCGGCACTCGGCCAACCTTGCAACGGCTGCGGCGTTTGCTGCGCGCTGGAAACCTGCCCGGCGGCGCGCCTGCGTTTCCTGCAGGCGGCCGGCCCCTGCCCGGCGCTGGAATGGTCGGCACAGGCAGGCCGCTACCACTGCGGCCTGCTGCTCCGCCCCGGCCACTATCTCGGCTGGCTGCCGGGCGCCGCCGAGGCGCTTGCGGCACGTCTGTTCGCCCGCTGGATCGCGGCCGGCCAGGGCTGCGACTGCAGTAGCGAAGTCGCCCCGCCCGATCTTCCGGACTGAGTTAGCGCAACTTCACCAGGCGCGGCGAGAACATGAACAGCGCCCGCTTCTGGTCGGCATCATCCAGCATCCAGCCCAGGTTGATCATCCAGCAACGCCCGGTCCGTCCGATCGGCTTGACGCATTTCCATTGCCAATAGCCGGCCATGCGAATGCGCAGGACGCCGTAGTGGCCGTTGTTGCGATTGATCGTCGGATCGCCCGTGATAATCCTCGGCTCGCTCATCGGTGCCGCAATCGGCCCCCATTTGAAGCCATAGAGGCTATTGCGGTAAAGCCAACCGACTTGCGAACCGTAACCGCCGTCATGACAGGCTTTCCAGCTGGCATCGCCGAGCAGGCTGTTATCCGGCGTATCGAACCAGCTCAGCCAGTGTGGCAAACGCGGCTCGACGGCCTGTCCGTGATTGTTGTCGATCGGCCCCAGGCGAGGCCGGGCAAAGAGCGGCAGGAGCGGGGTGATGAAAATTGCGATAACGCTCATGACAAATAATGCCAATAGATAAATCAGCCAGCGAATCATCTCAAGCTTGCTCCACCCGTCCCGGCTTGGCAGACGCCATGTCGCGCAATGCCGCTTCGATCAGCCGGCGCGCAATACTGATCGGCTCGGGCAGCAAGGGCAAGGCCTCGGGCGGGAACCAGTCGGCCGCCTCGATCTCCGTCGGCTCGGGCGTGATCGTCCCGCCGGCATAGTCGGCAAAAAAAGCGACCATCAGCGAATTGGGAAAGGGCCAGGGCTGGCTGTCGAAATAGCGCAGGTTACGGATCTCGACCCCGACTTCCTCGCGAACCTCGCGCGCCGCGCAAGCTTCCAGCGTCTCGCCGGCCTCGACGAAACCGGCCAGGGCGCTAAACACGCCGGGCTTGAAATGTGGGCTCCGCCCCAGCAGCAATTTCTCGCCATCACGCACCAGCACCATCACGGCCGGCGAAATGCGCGGATAAGCCAGCAGGCCGCAGTTGGGGCACTGCATCGCCAGTTCGCCCTGCTTCAAGATGGTCGGCGTGCCGCAATGACCGCAAAAGCGATGATTCCGGCGCCAGTCGAGCAATTGCGTCGCTCGCCCGGCGACGGCGAAAGTTTCGGCGCCAGCCAGCGAAAACACCGCCCGCAAGGGCGTCGGCTCGCTACCGGGAATTTCGGGAAACGCCTCGACATCGAGCGCATGGCAAGGCTGGCCATTGAGTTCGCCGACATACAAGGCGTTCTCCGGATGACCGAAAGTGCCGGCCGGCAGCAGCGGAAAAATATCCGCACTGGCCTTGCCCGGCAGCGCCAGCAAACGATGTTCGCAACGCAGAATCCAGTAAGCCGGTTGATTCATCATTTCTCCAAAGCTAGGCATTGCGCCCGTGCATGACGATGCGGGAGGCAAAAGCGATGGCCAGCAGGTTGGCCGCCACGGCAACATAACCGACCAAGGGATAGCCGACAATCCGGCCGCCCTCGTCGAGCGTGATCAGGAAGCCGGCCAGCGTCGTTGCCAGCCCCATGGCCAGCGACTGCACGGTACCGTTCAGTGACATGAAGGTACCGCGCAAGCGGGCCTGGGCGGCCGAGGCGATAACCGCCATGGCTGGGATCATCCGTCCCGAAGTCAGCACGAAAAAGCTGGTCGAACAGAGCAGCCAGCCCCACAGGGGTACGGCACCGATATGGGTGAGCACCAGCAACGGAACGGTGGCGAGCAGCGCCACCCGGCGATAGACCTCGACCTTGCCATGCTTGTCGGCCCAATGGCCGATCAGCCGGGCGCAGATGAAGGTGGCGAAGCCGCCAGTCAGGTAGACGAAGGGAATGTCCTGCTGGGCGATGCCGACATTGCCGACGGCGTAAACCGTGATGTAGGGAATCACCGTGAAGCCGGAAAAAATGATCAGTGCCGAAAAGAGCAAGGCGCGCAGATGATTGGGGTCGGTCAGCACGCCGAAAATTGCCGAGAACAGATGGGCCTGCTTTTCTTCGCTCAAGTGATGATGCAACTGCGGCAAGAAACGCAGCCCGATGGCGATGAAGAGCACGCTGACCGCCGCAATCAGCACGAACGGCGCACGCCAGCCAAGATGATTGGCCAGCCACAGCGAGAGCGGCACACCGGCAATGGTCGAGATCGAGAAGGCGCTGGAGACGATGCTGCTCGCCCGCGCCCGCCGGGAAAAAGGGATGGCGTCGCCGATCATGGTTTGCACCAAGGCGCCCATGATGCCGCCGAACATGCCGGCCAAGCCGCGCGCCACGATCAGCATCGTATAGCCCGGGGCCAACCCGCAGGCCAGGGTGGCCAACGCAAACAAGGCAAAGCAGATCAGCAACAGGCGCTTGCGCTCGAACCGGTCGACAAAGGTTGCGGCCAGGATTCCGGATGCCGCAGCACTGAAACTGTAGGACGCGACCAGCAGGCCAAACTCATGCGTACCGATGCCGAAGGCACGCATCAAAACGGGCCCGAGCGGCATCATGATCATGAAATCGAGAATATGGCTGAACTGAATGCCGGCCAGTGTGAGCAGGAAAAATCGTTCGTCGCGAGGAGAAAGCGTCAGGGACATGGCTACAACAATTAAAAAAACATCAGCCGGGGCGGGCAACAAGGATACGCGTTCGACCCGCCGGTCGGTACACTTCTCGCCCCAACCATTCAGCCGCCAGGAAGTTCTCATGCCAGACCTCGTCGATCGCGTTGCCGCCCGAATCAAGGCCCAATTTCTTACCGAAAGCTCCGGCCATGACTGGTACCACATCCAGCGCGTCTGGCAACTGGCACGACAGATTGCCGAGCAGGAAGGTGCCCGGCGCGATATCGCCGAACTCGGCGCCCTGGTGCACGATATTGCCGACTGGAAGTTCCACGATGGCGACGACCGCATCGGCCCGCGCCAAGCCGAACAGTTACTGACCAGCGAAGGCGCCCCGGCCGAGGTGATTGCGGCCGTGGTCGACATCGTCGCCACCATCTCCTACAAGGGAGCCGGCGTCGCGACGCCGATGCGAACCCTGGAAGGACAATGCGTGCAGGATGCCGACCGGCTCGACGCCATCGGGGCAATCGGCATCGCCCGCTGCTTCGCCTATGGCGGCCATGCCGGACGCTTGATGCACGACCCCGAGCAAGCGCCGGAGTTGCACCAGAGCGCCGCGGCCTACAAGGCCTCGAAAGGCGCCAGCCTCAACCACTTCTACGAGAAGCTGTTCCTGCTCAAAGAACGAATGAATACCGCGACCGGGCGTCGCCTGGCCGAGCCCCGGCATCGATTCATGGAAGACTTCGTGCAGCAGTTCCTGGCCGAGTGGAACGTTACAGGCTGAACTCAAGGCCAGTCACGAACCGACGCCTCAGGCCTGGGCGGCCGTCACCACCATCTCGACCTTGTACTCCGGCTTGGCCAGCCGGGCCTCGACGCAAGCGCGGGTCGGTGCGCAGCCTTCGGGCAGCCAGGCATCCCACACCCGGTTCATTGCATCGTAATCGGCCATGTCGGCCAGATAGATGGTGACCATCAGCAGATGCGCCTTGTCGCTGCCGGCCTGGTCGAGCAGGCGGTCGATACCGGCGAGCAGATTTGCGGTCTGGCCGGTGATGTCCGCATCGAGATTGGAAGGCACTTCGACGAGGTACACCGTACCGTTGTGGGTGACGCTATCGGAATAACGGCGGGTTGTGCCGTGGCGCTGGATGGTCATGTGCAAGGCCTGAAATAGTGAAGCCCGCGCGGTTCAGGCACGGGCTTCGGTTAATGCAGCCCCGGCACATCCGGCTGGGGCATACGGCTTTTCGCCGCTATGGAGTACTACACGGTAATCTCAGAAAAGCTTCTTTTGACAACGTCCATAGATTCTCCTGCTACGCAGCTGGGTACCGCCACTTCCTGCCGGGCTAGCTGCAAACCACAGCACGAATCCAGCTTACCACTCCGGGAAAAAAATACCAGCATTTAAGAAAAATCAGCGACGGAAAATCACATTTGCGCCCGGCGGCACCTTGGAAAGAGGAACGTAGCCAAGCGCTCCCGGCGTACTGCCAATAAACCTGAGAGCCTCTTCAACCGAAGGAAACTCACGCGGCGGCGCGCCTTTGCCGACATAACGACGGACCAGCCAGTAGCCGGTGTATTGCTCCTCGTTCTGGCCGAGAAACTGTTCGAGAAACTGTTGGCGCAAGGCATTTCCCGCCGGCAGATGGACCGGCGTCACCGTTTGATCGCCGATTGCCTGCGCACGACCGGTATAAACGCGCTGCAGAATGGTCTGATCGATCCTCGGCACACCGCTGGCGGCAACCACCACCAGCGCCTCCTGAGCGCAGCACCACCGTGCCGCGGACAGAAGCAACAATATGCAGATGAATCGAGGCATGGCCATCCGCACCTCAGAACGTGAAACTGTAGGAAAGCGATAACACGTTGAAATGGCGATCACCACTATCGCTTCCCGAAGGTGCATCGACAAAACTCGATGCCACCCCGGTCTGGATATGCGACCACTCGGCCTTGAGCATGCTGCGCGGGGTCAACCGGTAGGAAGCGCCCAAGGCACCGGACCACTGGTCGAACGGCGACACGATATCCGCCGCCAACGCCTGGTAATCGTTCAGGGCATCGCCGAACAAGGAGCTCCGATTCGAGTTGACCGCCTGGTAAAGACCGAGCGATGCATCGGTTGATTTAACCTTGGCGTAATAGACATAAGGCGTCCAGGCGCCAAATTGCCGCGACACCGAAAAATAGCTCCCCCAGCGTGTGAAACCGCGACTGGCGGTCGTCACTTTCATCCGCGCATATTCTCCAGTGACCCGGACGTCCCACGGCATCAACAGGCTGATGCCGATGTTCTGTACGGGAATGACGATACTGTCGACATTACGCCCGCTGGCGATATCGAAATAACCGAAGCCCGGCGCGATCCGCCGATAGGGAATATCGCTGATGAACCCGCCGGGCTTGCTCACTGCAGCTTCGTGTATCCCCGCCCGGAACATGTTGTCGATTCCATGAACGCTCAACACCAGACCACTGCTCGTCACATTCAATTTCTGGAACCAGCTGCCTGGCGTGGGCGCGCCATCCTTGATCTCGCGACCGTAGTAGCGAGTGTAATTTTCTGCCCGGCCGGAATAGGCATCGACGGTCCATTCGACGTTGTCCAGCAACCAGGACTTGCTGATGCTCAAGCCGACGAAATCGGTTGTCGGCACGATCGAGTAGACCTCCAGCGGCAGACGGGCGAGGTCGTAGGTCATGCCGACATCCTGGTTTTCGGTATTGAGCATCAGCGGCACCCGCAGTTTACCGGCACGAATCAGCCAATCGTCGGCTGGGCGCCATGAAACGAAAGCCCAGGACAGAACGCCTTGCCAGCTCGCATCGCTTTTCTCGGAGGGTGCGACTTTCCCCTGGATGGCAGCCCCCCAATGCTGGTCGAACTTGAAATCGACCTGAGCGCCCAGCACGCTGTCCCGCTTCACGGTACCGTGCTCGCTGATAAACCGCTGGTATTTAAATGATTGATCCGACTGGGCGTAGCCAATTGTGCCGAAACCGGACCAGGTGAAATCCATCGCCTGAGCCGGCAAGGCTGGCAGCAGAATGAAACTCAGCAAGACGCTGAAAGGCAGAAATCTAGGCATTTCGGCACTATCCATTACATGTCGGTGTTATTCATCTGCCAGTTTAAGGGCAATACTGGCAAATTTCTCCTCCAAGGCTTCAAAAGCATCAGCCAGCAGAGGGTCAAAATGGCGGCCACGTCCCTCCCGCATGATCCGGCATGCCTCTTCGTGCGAGAAGGCGGCCTTGTAGGGGCGGCGCGAACGCAGCGCATCATACACATCGGCAACCGCCATCAGGCGTCCGGGCAAGGGAATCGCTTCGCCGACCAACTGGTCGGGATAACCCGAACCATCCCAACGTTCATGATGACTGCGGGCGATCTGGGCGGCATAGCGCAGCATCAGGTTTTCCTCGCCCAATTCCTGGCGTGTCCGCAGCAACATGCTCTCCCCTTTTACGCTATGCGTCTTCATGACCTCGAACTCTTCATCGGAATGCTTTCCTGGTTTGAGCAGGATGTTGTCGGGAATGGCAATTTTTCCGATGTCGTGCAATGGCGATGCCTTGGCAATACTGTCGATGGTTTCGGGCGTGAGAAATTCGCGGTCCCGCGGCTGCTTGGCCAGATACTCGGCTAGCAGGCGAACATAGGTCTGTGTTCGCCTGATATGGTTGCCCGTACATTCATCGCGAAACTCGGCCAGGGAAACCATGACCCGGATCGCGCCTTCTTGCAGATGCAGGACTTCGTTTACACGTCGGTCCACCTCCGCCTGCAACCA
This sequence comes from Rhodocyclales bacterium GT-UBC, assembly GCA_003583745.1. GTDB lineage: Bacteria > Pseudomonadota > Gammaproteobacteria > Burkholderiales > Rhodocyclaceae > Azonexus. The sequence continues at coordinate 16,108 of QXPY01000017.1, forward strand.
TGCGCTTTTGTCCTCGAGAAAGTTTTGCCAGGCACGAACCTGCAATTGCGCCCGCACCCGGGCCAATACAATGGCCGGTGAGAAAGGTTTGTGGATGAAATCGACAGCGCCGAGTTTGAAGCCCAGTTCCTCATCGGCCGCTTCGACCTTTGCCGTCAAGAAAATGACCGGCGTATGGGCTGTGCGCGGATCGGCTTTCAAACGCCGGCAGACTTCGTAGCCATCGATTTCCGGCATCATGATGTCGAGCAAGACCAGATCGGGCGGCGTGGAAAATGCCAGTTCCAGCCCCCGCCACCCATTATTAGCCAGCTTGACGCGATAATGCTCATGCAATAACTGATTGATCAGACTCAGGTTGGTCGGTGTATCGTCGATCACCAATACCGAATGACGCACATCCTCAGTCATTGCTTTCCCCTTTCGCGGCCTTGCCGGCAGCATCAAGCACCAGCAAGGCTTCATCGAACGCCCAGGCTGCAATCGCCCGTTCAAGACGTTGGAATTCGAGTTTTGACATGATCTCGCTCAAGCGAGTCCGATTTCCCAGCCACAGACGCTCGGCTTCGCCATCGCCTTCGAGCAGGCAACGCTTCAGGCGCTTGACGACCTGCTGAATTTCCACATCCTGAGTCAGCCTGCTGAGCGGAGTCTCGTCCGCCCCCAAAACCAAAGCCAACCCGGCCAACAACGGAGCCAGGACATTATCCAATTGCTTTAGCGCCTCGGCGATTGTCGCAGGCTCTTCCCCCTTGACGGCAGCTTCGAAGGCTGATGCCGCTTCCTGCAATGCAGGCATGCACAAATTACCGGCCAATCCCTTGAGGGAATGAGCCCGCCGACGCAGGCTCATTGAATCACCGGTCTTCAGCAAGGCCTCCATTTCGACAACGAACTGCCCTTGCTCGCTCGCGAAGCGGCGCAGCATCCGATGGATGAAATCGAGGCGCCCAGGGAAATAGCGATAAAGCTGCACACCATCGAGTCCGGGCACCACCGTCAACCTGGCAACCGCTGCCTGATCCCCTGACGGAACAGGCGGATCAAAGGCCGCCGATGTTGCCGGCGGCCGGCGATGGTAACGCTGCAATAATTCGAACAACTCATCGGGATCGAAAGGTTTGGGTACATGCCCGTTCATTCCGGCAGCCATGGCGGCCATCAACTCGTCGCCAACGGCATGCGCCGTCATGGCGATAACCGGAACCTCCGCATAATGAGTATTGCCACGTAACAAGCGGACTGCATCACCACCACTCAGGACCGGCATTTCGAGATCCATCAGAATCAAGTCGTAATGCGTTTCAGGCTGCGCGAAGATCATGGCCAGCGCTTGCTGCCCATCATTGGCCACCTCGACGCGAACGCCCCAGGCGTTCAGGATTTCCTGCGCCACCTGCCGATTCAACTCGTTATCCTCAACGATCAGGACGCGCATTCCGCCCAGACTCTGCTGGCGTGAGCCGGAGAGTTCGCCGGCAACGACTTCCGCTGGCGCGCCACTGTTCGCAACTTCACACAGGATACGGGGCAGTACCGGCTTCTGCAGCACGTCACCGCCCCCCAAATCAACGACCTGATCGCGGATCAAGGCGACATCGAGGGCAGACATGAATATTGTCTTTTCAGGCAGCGGCAATCCGGACTGCTGCAAGCGCTCGACGACAGCCCTTCCCGACAGGCCGGGCAGCAACCAATCCAAAAGCACGAGATCATAGGGCGCCCCCTGCTTCCAGGCCTGGCCGATCATCGCCAGCGCAGCCTCGCCATCGGAAATCGCATCGACGACAGGGCAGCCCAGATGACGCAGGGCATGGACCAGGCTATCCCGTGCCGGAACATAGTGATCAACCACCAAGGCCCGCCGCCGCCGGATCGCCAGACGGGTTCTATCGCCACTCTCGGATACCCGCTGAAGTTGGATGGAGAAAGCAAAGCGACTGCCCAGGTCCTGCTCGCTGCTAACCTCGATATCGCCTCCCATCGACGTCACCAGGCGTCGCGAAATGCTCAAACCCAATCCGGTACCGCCATACTTTCGTGTCGTCGAACCATCAGCCTGGCTGAACTCCTGGAAAAGGCGCCCCATCTGCTCGCGACTCATGCCGATCCCGGTGTCTTCGATCGCAAAATGCAAGGTGGACACCCCCTCGCCCCCATCCCGCTCGACAACGCTCATCCGGACATGGCCATGCTCGGTGAACTTAACGGCATTGGAGAGCAGGTTGATCAACACCTGGCCAAGCCGCAAGGGATCACCCATGAAATTGCCGACATGCTTCATGTCGCAATCGAGGATGACCTCAAGCCGCTTATCCTGGGCACGTTGATGCACCATGAACAAGGCATTTTGCAAAACGGCGGCCAGATCGAACGAGGTTGACTCAAGGACAATCTTGCCAGCCTCGATTTTCGAATAGTCGAGAATGTCGTTGAGAATCCCGAGCAAGGACTTGGCGGCCTCATGGATCTTCGAAACATAGTTACGCTGGGTAGGCTGCAAACCCGATTTCAACGCCAGGTAAGCCATCCCGATAATCGCATTCATCGGCGTTCGAATTTCATGACTCATGTTCGCCAGAAAGATCGACTTGGCCTCGGCAGCAACCTCAGCCTTGGCACGGGCCTCGGCCAGCTGCTGCTGAACGATTTCACGATGCGCGATATCGGCCTGAATGGCACTGGCCATGCCATCAATCGTCACGGCAAGATTTTGCACTTCGGCAAAGCCGCGAACGCGGCCAACACGTTGACCATAAGCCTGTTCCGCCAAAGCTTGAGCCGTAGCATCGAGCTGCAGCAGCGGATCGAGCAAGCGCCGGGTAAGGTAGTAGTAAGCCATGAACAACAACAAGATCGCCGTTGCCAGCAGAATCAAGGCCGCGACAATCAATTGCTGCAACTTACGGGTGGCATCATCGAGATTACGCTGGGTACGCTGATCCACCTGACGTGCCAATTCATCAACCGCCCCCGCCAAGTCGGCACGCAATTTCAGATACTCCGGCGCATGCAACAGCTTTGCCGCAAATTCGTGCTGCGGCGGGCTGTCGGAAACAAATTCCCGGGTCACCGGATCGTACAGTCCTTGCGTTGCGGCAAAAGCGATTTGCTCAAGCTGCTTCATCTGCTCAGTCAACTGCAGAATACGACTGACCACCGCCTGCTCGGCCTGATCGAAACCCAACAATCCAGTACGCTGAGTCAGCGGAATCTTTTCCCCGGACAACGGCGCCTCGTAATCGCGAGCTCCGGCAATTACCTGATCCCAATAGGCCGCTGGCAGATCCGGACGACGTGGCCGGGTGCCCTCGCGCATGCCGAGAATATCGTAGTAATAGATCAGATAGAGCGGATTGGCCGTGCTGACGTAAGAATTCACCAGACGCCCCAGCAGGTCCACCTCGCCTCTCACCTCGTTCATCAGCGCCATCGAGGCCTGGCGATGCTGAGACATGCGCGCACTATCATTGAATGCGGTCAGGGCGCCATAGGTCACGCCGCCAATCAGCACCATCATGCCGATCAGCACCAGTGACAACAGCAGGAATGCCTGACGCAGCTTCAAGAGTAATCTCCTGTCCATGCGGCCCCGGATTCGGCAGGACGCTCAGCGATACGGCCCCGGAACATGAATTGCAGCCTGGGATTTTTATGATATGTCATATAACGGATGGAAACATGCCTAATTAACGATGATCGATTGGTCAAAGCTCCGGAATGGGCGAAAATGACAACACACGCTCCCCTACGCCGGAATCATGGACAACCTGATCAAGGACACCGCGACACTTGAGCTTTTTTGCTGGCTTGAACCGGGAAACGACCTGCCGGGCTGGGATATCCTCAGGGGCAGCCCGTTCGGTGCCACCCTGGCCTCGCCGGAAGGCGGCGCCCCCACGGCCGGGGACCAGTTGCTATCGGTACAAAACTACTTTGCCGAATATCATCTGGAATACTTTCGCCAGCGCCGCTACAACCATTTCCCCAGTCGCCTGCACGCCCTCCTTCAATTCGCCACGCGTACCGATGCGATGACGTTTCGCAGCAAGCATCCGCAACGTGTATTCGGCAAGAACCTGGTCTGTTCAAAGACCGCCGGCGCGTACATTTGTTCCTTTCACGATGCAAGCTGGCTGGACTACCTGCGCCTGCCCCACAGCCTCTCGCTATCCGCACTCGACGAAGTCGCTGAATACTACTGGTCGGGCAAGACGGTGGAAGAAGTCGGCCTGACCTTCATGAACGAACCCTGGCACGAACCGCCGGTCATCGAGGCCCTTTACCAAGGCAGCCTCGAAGCGACGGCCGACCAGGGCCAATCCGGGTGGCTCCCCGGCTTTCGTTAGGAAACCCATGCGCCGTATCGCCCTCATCCTCGCCATCGTCCTGCTGCTTGGCCTGGGCCTCTTCTGGCTCAATCGTCCGAAACCGATTCCTGTCGTTCTCAAGGAAGTCAGTAGCGGCACCGTCGAATCGACCTTGGCCAATACCCGGGCCGGCACCGTAGAAGCCTGCCTGCGCACCAAGCTGTCGACCATAGTCGGCGGCCGCATCGAATACCTCGGCGTCAAGGAAGGCGATCGCGTCAAGAAGGGCCAGTTGTTGCTCAAATTGTGGAACGACGACCAGCAAGCCCAGGCCGTGCTGGCCCAGGCCCAGATCACACTGGCCGGCAAGCGGGTCGAGGAAGCCTGCATCGCCGCCACCAATGCCGAAAAGGAAGCGCGTCGGCAAAGCGAATTGCGCGAGAAAGGCTTTGTTTCCAGCAGCAAGGAAGAAGCCGCGCGTACCGATGCCGAAGTGCGCCGTGCCAGCTGCAATACGGCCAAGGCCGATGTCGCCCAGGCCGAAGCCAAGTTCCGCGCCACCCGCGTCGAACAGGGGCGCGTCGCCCTCTACGCACCGTTCGATGGCACCGTTGCCAAGATTGTCGGCGAGCTGGGCGAGTATTCGACGCCCTCCCCGCCGGGCGTCCCCACTCCGCCGGCCATCGACCTGATCGACGACAGCTGCCTTTACGTCAAGGCACCGATGGACGAGGTCGATGCCCCGAAGATCGCCGCCGGGCAACCCGTCCGGGTCACCCTGGACGCCTTGCCGGGCAAGGTGTTGCCGGGCAAGGTCCGGCGTGTCGCCCCCTACGTCTCGGCGGTCGAAAAGCAGGCCCGCACCGTCGACATCGAAGTCGATTTCGACGCGCCGGAAGCGGCCGGCAAACTGCTGGTCGGCTACAGCGCCGACGTCGAGATCATCCTGGCCGGCCGCCAGAATGTGCTGCGCATCCCGACCGCCGCCATCCAGGAAGGCGGCAAGGTGCTGGTCTTCAATGCCGAGAGCGGCAAGCTGGAAGAACGCCCGATCAAGACCGGCCTCGCCAACTGGGAAAACACCGAAGTGCGCGAAGGCCTGAGCGCCGGCGAGCGCATCGTCACCTCGCTCGAACGCCCCGGCGTCAAGGCAGGGGCCAGTGCCGTCGCCGACGACAAGGCGAAGTAGGCGCATGGCGCTGATCGAACTGACTGGCATCGAGCGCCGCTTCCTGCTTGGCGATACCACCGTCCATGCGCTGGCCAATCTCGACCTGCAAATCGAGCCCGGCGAGTACGTCGCGGTGATGGGTCCCTCCGGCTCCGGCAAATCGACGCTGCTCAACCTGCTTGGCCTGCTCGACCGTCCCAACGACGGCATTTACCGGCTCGAGGGGCGCGACGTCACGACGCTGTCGCCCGACGAGCAGGCCAAGGTGCGCAGCCAACGTATCGGCTTCGTCTTCCAGAGCTTTCATCTGGTGCCGCGGCTGACCGCTGCCGAAAACATCGCCCTGCCGATGATGCTGGCCGGCATTGCGCCAGCCGAACGCCAGCGCCGGGTTGTACAGGCGCTCGCCGATTTCGGCCTTCAACAGCGCGCCGACCACAAGCCCGACCAGCTGTCCGGCGGCCAGCGCCAGCGCGTCGCCATCGCCCGCGCCACGATCATGCAGCCGCCACTGATCCTGGCCGACGAACCAACCGGCAACCTCGACCGCCATACCGGCGACGAAGTCATCCGCCTGCTCGAAGAGCTGAACGGGCGCGGCGTGACGCTGGTCATCGTCACCCACGACCAGAGCCTGGGCGCCCGCGCCGGACGGCAACTGGTCATGGAAGACGGCCGCCTGAAATTCGACAGCCGCCATGCGCCTGGCTGACACGCTGCGCTTTGCCCGGGACGCCGCCACCGGATACCCGATGCGGACGACACTGTCGGTGCTCGCCATGTCGATCGGCGTTGCCGCCGTCGTGCTCCTCACCGCCCTCGGCGACGGCGCCCGGCGCTACGTCGTCGGCCAGTTTTCCTCGCTCGGCACCAACCTGGTCATCGTCCTGCCCGGCCGTTCCGGCACCGGTGGTTTCAACCCGGCCAACGCCATCACCAGCACGCCGCGCGACCTGACGGTGGACGATGCGGCGGCGCTCAAGCGCGCGCCCTCGGTCTATCGCGTCGCGCCGCTCGCCGTCGGCACCTCGGAGATCAGCTACGGCGGCCGTCTGCGCGAAATCATGGTGGCCGGCTCGACGGCGGAATTCATCCCGATCCGCAATTTCGAACTGGCCCAGGGCAGCCCCTTGCCCGACGAAGACTGGAACCGGGGTTCCTCGGTCGCCATCATCGGCGCCAAGATCCGCGATGAACTGTTCGGCAACGACGCTGCGCTCGGCCGCCTGATCCGCGTCGGCGACCGCCGCCTGCGCATCATCGGCATTCTCAAACCGACCGGCCAGGGCCTCGGCATGAATACCGACGAACTGGTCATCGTCCCGGTTTCGCTGGCCCAGGCCATGTTCAACAGCAACACGCTGTTCCGCATCATGGTCGAGGCGCGCAGCCGCGACGCCATCCCCAAGGCCAAGGATGAAGCCCAGGAAATCCTCAAGCAGCGTCATCGCGGCGAGGAAGACGTCACGGTCATCACCCAGGATGCGGTGCTCGCCACCTTCGACAAGCTGCTTGGCGCACTGACCCTCGGCGTCGCCGGCATCGCGGCGATCAGCCTGGCGGTGGCCGGCATCCTGGTGATGAACGTCATGCTCGTCGCGGTCACCCAGCGCACAGGGGAAATCGGCCTGCTCAAGGCGCTCGGTGCACCGGCCCGCACCATCCGGCTGGCATTCCTGACCGAGGCGGCGATGCTCTCCTCGGTCGGCGCCCTGGTCGGCTACCTGCTCGGCCAGGCCGGCGCCTTCGTGCTGCGCCAGCTGTTCCCGGTCTTCCCGGCCTATCCGCCGGATTGGGCGGTGATCGCCGGGCTGGGCACGGCGCTCGGCACCGGCCTGCTGTTCGGCGTCATGCCGGCCCGGCGCGCCGCGCAGCTCGACCCGGTGCAAGCCCTGATGAAGCACTGAGATGCTGTTCGCCGACGCCCTCCAGCTCGCCTTTCGCGCCGTCACCGCGCAGCGCCTGCGCAGCTTCCTGACCCTGCTCGGCATCGCCGTCGGCATTGCCTCGGTGATCCTGCTCACCTCGATCGGCGAAGGCATCCACCGCTTCGTGCTCGGCGAATTCTCGCAATTCGGCACCAATGTCATTACCGCCACCCCGGGCAAGACCAAGACCGGCGGCTCGGCATCCGGCCTGCCGTCGAGCGCCCGCCCGCTGTCGCTGGAAGATGCCGCCGCGCTGGTCCGCCTGCCCAACGTCGTCGCCGTCACGCCCAATGTGCGCGGCAATGCCGAGGTCGAGGGCAACGGCCGGACGCGGCGGACACTGGTCTACGGCGTCAACGCCGACTCGCGCATCGTCTTCCGCTCGACGGTACGCAGCGGCCAGTTCCTGCCGCCGGAAGATGCCGGTAGCGCCCGTGCCTTCGTCGTGCTCGGCGCCAAGGTCAAGGAAGAACTGTTCGGCAGCGAAAGCCCGCTCGGCCAGCGTCTGCGCATCGGCGGCCTGCATTTCCGCATCATCGGCGTGATGGAGCCGAAGGGGCAGTTTCTCGGCATCGACCTCGACGACACTGCCTTCATCCCGGCCGGCCGCGCCCAGGAATTGTTCAACCGCGAAGGCGTCGATGAGATCAATATCGCCGCGACCGAAGGCGTGCCCTCGGCCATCGTCGCCGAGCGCATCCGCCGCCACCTGGTCGAACGCCACGGCCGCGAGGATTTCACGCTGATCACCCAGGAAGAAATGCTCAAGACACTGTCCAACATCCTCAACGTGCTGACCATGGCGGTCGGTGCCCTGGGCGGCATTTCGCTGCTGGTTGGCGGGGTCGGCATCGTCACCATCATGACCATCGCCGTCAGCGAACGAACCGGCGAAATCGGCCTGCTGGTCGCCCTTGGCGCGCCACGACGTACCATCCTGGCCCTGTTCCTCGGCGAGGCGGTGGCGCTGTCAGCCCTCGGCGGCTTGCTCGGCCTGCTGCTAGGCATCGGCCTGGCGCAGCTGATTCACCTGGCACTGCCCGCCCTGCCGGTGCATACGCCGCTCAGCTTCGTCATCCTTGCCGAACTGGTCGCCATCGCCATCGGCCTGGCCGCCGGCGTACTGCCAGCCCGTCGGGCGGCCCGCCTCGATCCGGTGGAGGCCTTGCGTACCGAATAAGTCACAACCATGACAACGCGATGCCGCACTAACCAGCCTGCCGCGCCGCATGCTAGAGTTCAGGCCACAAATTTCATCAGCCAAGGAAACAGTCATGACGTTCTACATTGAAGACCTGCAACCCGGCATGAGCCACACCATGGGCAAAACGGTAACCGACGCCGACATCGTGATGTTCGCCGGTGTCTCCACCGACACCAATGCCGTCCACCTGGACGAAGAATTCGGCAAGACCACCATGTTCGGCGGCCGCATCGCCCACGGCATGCTTTCGGCCAGCTTCATTTCCGCCGTACTCGGCGCCCACCTGCCCGGCCCCGGCACCATCTACCTGGCCCAGAACCTCAAGTTCAAGGCCCCGGTTCGCCCAGGCGACACGGTCAAGACCACGGTCACCGTCAAGGAAGTCGTCGCCGCCAAGAAGCGCGTCATTCTCGACACCACCTGCCGGGTTGGCGATACGGTGGTCATCGAAGGCGAAGCAACTGTCATGATCGGCAACAAGCCGGCCTGACCGACTGTTTCGAGCAAGAAAAAGCCCGGTACATCGACCGGGCTTTTTTTCGTCTGCCGTTTGGCTAGAAGGACTCGTCGGCGCGCAGGAAGCGCCACTGCCCGAGCTGCAGATCGCCCAGTTTGACGTGGCCGATACGGACCCGCTTCAAGCCGATGACGCGCAAGCCGACCAGTTCGCACATACGACGGATCTGCCGCTTCTTGCCTTCCTTGAGGATGAAATGCAGCTGATCCTCGTTGAGTTGTTTGACTCGAGCCGGCCGCAACGCCTTGCCATCGAGTTCCAGGCCGTGATTGAGCAACTGCAGGCCGTTCGGAATCATCTCGCCGGCAACCCGCACCAGATACTCCTTCTCGACCTGGCTATCGTCGCCGATCAATTTGCGGGCCACCCGGCCATCCTGGGTCAGCACCAGCAAACCGGTCGAATCGATATCGAGACGGCCCGATGGCGCGAGACCACGCAGCATCCACGGTTTGAACTCCGGATCGCCGGACTGCCGCACCTGGTTTTCCGCCGTGATCAGCGTGATCGCCGGCGTAAAACCCGGTTCCGGCTGGCCGGAAACGTAACCTACCGGCTTGTTGAGCAGCACGGTAACCTGCTTGGCCTGATCCTTCTCGGCTTCCTTGGTAATCGAGATCTTGGCCTCCGGATCGATCCGGGTCCCCAATTCGACCACCTGCTGGCCATCGACGAACACCCAGCCGCGTTCGATCCACAGGTCGGCCTCGCGACGCGAACACAGACCGCGCTCCGACATCACTTTGGACAAACGGGTACCTTCCGGCGGCGGGCCTTCACGCACCACCGGCGGACGCGGTGCCGGTTTGGCCTTGGCCGCAAGCGCCGGACGTTCCGCCGAAGCAGACGACTTGGCGGCCTGCTTGCCGGCAGCCGACTGCCGCGGCGCTATGCCGCCGCCCCGTACCGGCTTCTTGTACGGATCGCGTTCGGGCGTTGCCGCCGACTTGCGGACACTCAATGTGCCAGCCGGCTTTTCCCGCACCTCGGGGGCAGCGTGGACAGGCGCCTGAGCAATCGGTTTTGCCTTCACCGGCTTCTTTTCAGCCGCCGGGGCGCTAGCGTCGGGCTTGCGCCACTTGGACCACGGATCGTCGCCGGCAGCCTCCTTCGAGGGCCGTCCCGATCGGGAATCGTGATCGGAACCGCTCATTGCACGTCGAGCAGTTCAACCTCGAAGACCAGCGTCGCGTTCGGCGGGATCACGCCACCGGCGCCGCGGGCGCCATAACCGAGTTGCGGCGGAATAGTCAGTTTGCGCGTACCGCCCACCTTCATGCCCTGAACGCCTTCGTCCCAACCGGCGATGACGTGGCGCTGGCCAAGCGGAAAATCGAAGGGATCGTTGCGGTCCTTGCTCGAATCGAATTTGCTGCCATTGGTCAGCCAGCCGGTGTAGTGGACGATGACATGATCGCCCGCCTTGGCTTCGGCACCTTCGCCGACGACGGTATCTTCGTAAATAAGGCCGGAGGCCGTGGTGATTTCAGCCATGCTGAGCTCCTGATTTGCCGAGCCGCTTCGGCTCGCCTGCCTCCGATCCACTCTGTGCAAGGGATGCCGGAGAACGGGTGTTAAAAGGCCAAAAGTCTACCACAACGCAAAGACAAGACTTTGACTTGTCAGGAATTTTCCGTATAATGCACGGCTCTTTGCAGTACCCTTTGGTTTATTTTCGGAGTCCAACCCATGTATGCGGTCATAAAAACCGGCGGTAAGCAGTATCGCGTTACCAATGGTCTAAAACTTAAAGTAGAACAGATACCGGCAGACGTTGGCGCAGAAGTTACCCTTGACCAGGTCCTGATGGCAGGCGAAGGCGAGTCGGTAAAGATCGGCGCTCCCTTCCTTGCTGGCGCCACCGTCAAGGCTACCGTGATTTCCCACGGCCGCCACGACAAGGTCAAGATCTTCAAGATGCGTCGTCGTAAGCACTACCAGAAGCATCAAGGCCATCGTCAGAACTACACCGAACTGCGCATCGATTCGATCGCTGCCTAAGTTAAGGAGCTAACTAAATGGCACACAAAAAAGCAGGCGGTAGTTCACGTAACGGCCGCGACTCACAAGCCCAACGACTGGGCGTCAAGCGCTACGGCGGTCAATTCGTCCTGGCTGGCAACATCATCGTTCGTCAGCGCGGCACCGAATTCCACCCGGGCGAAAACGTCGGCTGCGGCAAGGATCACACCCTGTTCGCACTCAAGGACGGCGTCGTTCAGTTCGCCATCAAGGGCGAAAAGAAGCGTCGCGTCGTGACCATCGTTCCGGCCGCCGAATAAGTTCGGCTCGGCGGGAACCCAAAGCCCTATCCGCCGGATAGGGCTTTTTACTTTGTAGAGGCGGAACATGAAGTTCATAGACGAAGCCAAGATTTTTGTAAAAGCCGGTGACGGCGGCAATGGCGCGGCTACGTTCCGCCGTGAGAAATACATCCCGATGGGCGGCCCCAACGGTGGCGATGGCGGGCGCGGCGGCAGCATCTACGTGATCGCCGATCGCAACATCAACACCCTGGTCGATTACCGCTACACCCGCAAATTCATCGGCAAGCGCGGTGAAAACGGCGGCGGCGCAGACCAGTACGGCGCCGGCGGCGACGACATCATCCTGCGCATGCCGGTCGGCACGGTGATCTACAACCTGAACACCGAAGAAATCCTGGCCGATCTTTCCGAGCACGACCAGAAAGTCCTGATTGCCAAGGGCGGCAAGGGCGGCCTCGGCAACCTGCACTTCAAGTCGTCGACCAATCGCGCCCCGCGCCAGAAAACCAACGGCGACCAGGGCGAGGAATTCGAACTGCGCCTGGAACTGCGCGTCTTGGCTGACGTCGGCCTGCTCGGCCTGCCCAACGCCGGCAAGAGCACCTTGATCCGGGCCATTTCCTCGGCCCGCCCGAAGGTTGCCGACTACCCGTTCACGACGCTGCACCCGAACCTCGGCGTCGTCCGCGTCAATGACGAAAAGAGCTTCGTCATGGCCGACGTTCCCGGCCTGATCGAAGGGGCCGCCGACGGCGCCGGCCTCGGCATCCGCTTCCTCAAGCACCTGCAACGCACCCGTATCCTGCTGCACCTGGTCGACATCGCACCGATCGATCCGGATGCCGACCCAGTTCGCGACGCAAAGGCCATCGTCGGCGAGCTGCTCAAGCACGACCCCGAACTGGCCAACAAGCCCCGCTGGCTGGTTCTCAACAAGCTCGACCTGATTCCCGAAGAAGACCGGGAAAAGGCCGTCAAGGACTTCCTCAAGGCTTACAAGAAAGCCACCAAGTATGATGGCCCCTATTTCCCGATTGCCGCCATCAACGGCGAAGGCACCAAGCCACTGATCTACGCGGTCAGCGAAGCCCTCGACCAGATGGCCAAGCCGGAAATCGGCGACCTCGACGACAACGACGAAGACAGCGACGAAATCCCCGCCCGCCAGGACTAAGCATGCACACCACCCGCCTCGCCTCCGCCCAACGCCTTGTCGTCAAAGTCGGCTCGGCCCTGGTCACCAACAACGGCACCGGGCTCGACCTGGCCGCCATCGAGGACTGGGCGCGCCAGATCAGCGTACTGCGCGAACAAGGCAAACAGGTGGTTCTGGTCTCCTCCGGCGCCATCGCCTGCGGCATGCAGCGCCTGGGCTGGGCCAAGCGGCCGAAATCGGTCCATGAGCTACAAGCCGCTGCCGCCGTCGGCCAAATGGGCCTCGTCCAGGTCTACGAAGGCGCCTTCTCGAAATACAAGCTGCAAACCGCGCAGATCCTGCTCACCCACGATGATCTGGCTGACCGCAAGCGCTACCTGAACGCCCGCTCGACACTGACCACCCTGCTCGAACTCGGCGTCGTGCCGATCATCAACGAGAACGACACCGTCGTCACCGACGAGATCAAATTCGGCGACAACGATACGCTGGGCGCCCTGGTGGCCAACCTGATCGAGGCCGACGCCCTGATCATCCTGACCGACCAGATCGGCCTATTTACCGCCGACCCGCGCAAGGACCCGAATGCCACGCTGATCAGCGAGGCGACAGCCGGTGACGAGACCCTGGAAGCCATGGCCGGTGGCGCCGGCACCCGCATCGGTACCGGCGGCATGATCACCAAGGTCATCGCTGCCAAACGCGCCGCCCGCAGCGGCGCCCATACCGCCATCGCCAGCGGCCGCGAAAGCGACCCGATCGTTCGCCTCAGCCGCGGTGAAGCTGTCGGTACATTGCTCGTTTCGCACACCCCGCCGCTCGCAGCTCGCAAGCAATGGCTGGCCGACCACCTGCAACTCGCTGGCAAGCTGCTGCTCGACGAAGGCGCTGTCCAGGCCCTCAAGGCCGGCAAAAGTCTGTTGCCGGTCGGCGTCATCGCCAGCGAAGGCGAGTTCGAACGCGGTGCCGCCGTCGCCTGCATCAGCCCGGATGGCATTGAAATCGCCCGCGGACTGAGCAATTACGGTAGCGGTGAAACACGACTGATTGCCCGAAAATCGACCACCGAAATCGAAGACTTGCTCGGCTATGTCGATGAACCGGAAATCATCCACCGCGACAATCTGATATTGATCAGCTAAAAATCAAGCCGTATTCGATAGCCCCGCATTGCGGGGCTTTTTTTCACCTGCTCCGCCCGTCATCAAATCGAAGGCAATAAAAAAGGGTGCCGAAGCACCCTTTTCTAGAACTGATCTGACTAAGTCAGATTAGAACTGGTGACGCAGACCCAGGGTGAAACCTTGCTGGAACGGGTTGGCGGTAGCAGCCAGGCCGTTGTTGGAAGCATCGGTCGTACCCATGATGGTGCCAGCACGAGCAACGTTGGCATCGATCAGAGAGTAAGCGGTGTAGAAGTTGGTGCGCTTGGACAGAGCGTAGTCAGCACCGAAAGCGTACTGGGTAGCTTGACCACGGAGGCCAGACTTGGCTTCGCCGTTGTAGTCGGAGTAGGTAACCGACGACTTCAGAGAGATCTTGCCGACCGGAACGGTCACGCCCAGCATGTAAGCGCTGGTGGTGGCATCGCCTTGGGCCAGGCTGGAGTCAACAACGTTGTACTGAGCCATGGCGTGCAGCTTGGCAACCTTGGCATCGAAGGTACCGGCCAGGGTGAAGTTATCAACAGACTTGGCGGTGGTGTTCGGAACAGCAGAACCGATAGCGATACGGTGAACGTTGAAACCAACATTAACCGGGCCGCCGACGTACTGAACCAAACCAGCGTAAACGGTGTTGTTACGGGCGTTGTTGTTTGCGTTTTCAGCGGTGGCAGCATCGCTGACGCCAACGGCGTTGGCGTAAGCCAGGGTAACATTCACGCCACCGAAGGACGGCGAGATGTAAGCAACAGCGTTGTCAACGCGAACCGGATCCAGCAGGCCATCAACACCAGAGCCAGAGCTGAAAACGTTGCGCATTTCGGCAACGGTACCAGCGCCGAACGGATCAGCACCAGCGGTCAGGTTCCAGTACGGGGTGTACAGACGACCGGCAACGGCGGTACCGAAGTTACCAGCCAGACCGACGTAAGCTTGACGACCGTAGGTACGGCCACCTTGGTTGTTGGTGGCAGAGCTGCCATCAAAGTTGAAACCTTGTTCCAGCAGGAAAACAGCCTTCAGGCCGTTGCCCAGATCTTCGACGCCCTTGAAGCCCAGACGGTTGCCAGCGGAGTTACCGGTGTCGATCGAGGAACGGGTCTTGGAGTTAGCACCGGTCAGCTTGTTTTCAGCATCCCAACGATAGGTGTAGCCAGCATCAACGGAACCGTAGATGGTGACGTTGGACTGTGCGAAAGCAGCGGTAGAGGCCAGGCCAGCAACAGCCAGAGCGATGATTTTCTTTTGCATCAAAAATCTCCTTAGTGGTTAGTTTTTAATCTGATCTTGCGAACCGATTAAGCTTTACCTCTCGGATTGAGAAGTTGGGCCTGATTGTCGCAAAGAGCGGAAGCCGCTAGCAACGTGTGTTTATCCCGAGACTATGCTTCCGTAAAGTTTTGTTGTTTCGACGCAACAATGTTTAGGCAAAAAGACGGGCCAACTCCAGCCCGGGCTCCGGCGCACGCATGAAGGCCTCGCCAACCAGGAAGCCATTGACCCGATTGGCCCGCATCAAGGCGACATCGTCCGGCGTCAGGATGCCGCTCTCGGTAATGACGATCCGCTCGCCGCCAATGCGTTCCAGCAAGCCGAGCGTCGTATCGAGCGTTACATCAAAGGTCCGCAGATTGCGGTTGTTGATGCCCAGCAGAGGCGTCTGCAATTGCAGTGCCGCTTCCAGTTCCTCTGCGTTATGGACCTCGACCAGGACCGCCATGCCAAGGCCGTGCGCCAGGGATTCCAGTTCGCGCATTTGAGCCAAGCTCAGGGCCGCGGCAATCAACAAGATGCAATCCGCCCCCATCGCCCGGGCTTCGACCACCTGATAAGGATCGACCATGAAATCCTTGCGCAGGACCGGCAAGGCGCAAGCAGCGCGCGCCGTCTGCAGATACTCAGGGGCACCCTGAAAATACTGACGATCAGTCAGCACCGAAAGACAGGCCGCACCGTGCGCCTCGTAGCTGCGGGCAATATCGGCCGGGTGAAAATCCGGGCGGATCACCCCTTTCGACGGACTGGCCTTCTTGATCTCGGCAATGACAGCCGGCAAGCCGGCCGCAATCTTGTTGCGGATTGCGCCGACGAAATCGCGCGGTTGCGACTGCGCCGCCGCCTCGGCTTCGACGACGGAGAGCGGTTTGGCCGCCAACGCCAATGCGATTTCTTCGTGCTTGGTGGCGACGATCTTGTTGAGGATATCGCTCATCACTTACCCCCCAGGCGGCGAGTACATTGCACGAACTGGTCGAGCCGGTCACGCGCCGAACCATTGGCGATCGCCTCGCGGGCCAAGGCAATCCCGTCGCCGATACTGGCGGCAACATTCGCCACGTAGAGTGCCGCGCCGGCGTTCAGGCAAACAATCTCGCGAGCCGCTCCCGGCTTGTTGTCGAGCACGCCGAGCATGGTTTCCCGTGACGCTTCAGCACCATCGACGCGCAGATGACGCAGCGACATCATCTGCAAGCCGAAATCTTCCGGATGCAATTCGTACTCGCGGACCTGGCCGTCTTTCAGCTCGCCGACCAGGGTAGCGGCACCCAATGAAATTTCGTCCAGACCGTCCTTGCCATGCACAACGAGGACGCGCTCCGCCCCCAGACGTTGCATGACGCGAACCTGAATCCCGACCAGATCGGGATGGAATACGCCCATCAGGGTATTGGGCGCGCCCGCCGGGTTGGTCAGCGGCCCGAGAATATTGAACAGGGTACGAACCCCCATTTCGCGACGCACCGGCGCGACGTGCTTCATGGCGCTGTGATGATTGGGCGCGAACATGAAACCGATCCCGGTTTCCTCGACACAGGCAGCCACCTGTTCGGGGGTAAGCATGATGTTGGCACCGAGCGCCTCCAAAACGTCAGCGCTGCCGGAACTGGAAGAAACGCTGCGCCCGCCGTGCTTGGCCACCTTGGCGCCGGCTGCCGCGGCAACGAAGATGGAAGTCGTCGAAATATTGAAGCTGTGCGCCGAGTCGCCGCCGGTCCCGACGATATCGACAAAACGATTGTCGTACGGCACCTTGACCGGCGTCGCCAGTTCGCGCATGACGCTGGCGGCGGCGGCAATTTCACCGATAGTTTCCTTCTTGACGCGCAGCCCGGTGATGATCGAGGCAATCATCACCGGCGAAACCTCGCCGCTCATGATCTGGCGCATCAAGCCAACCATCTCGTCGTGAAAGATCTCGCGGTGTTCGATGACGCGCTGCAATGCTTCTTGCGGGCTCATTGCTTGTGCTCCTCGAGGAAGTTCTTCAACAGGTCATGGCCGCGCTCGGTGAGGATCGATTCCGGATGGAACTGCACCCCCTCGACCGCCAGCGTCTTGTGGCGCACCCCCATGATTTCGCCGTCCTCCGTCCAGGCGGTGATTTCCAGGCAATCCGGCAGGCTTTCGCGCTCGATGGCCAGCGAGTGGTAGCGGGTACAGGTCAGTGGATTGGGCAAGCCCTTGAAAACGCCGACATCCTTGTGATGCACCGGCGACACCTTGCCGTGCATCAACTGCTTGGCATGTACCACCTTGCCGCCGAAGGCCTCGCCGATCGACTGGTGGCCAAGACAGACGCCGAGCAGCGGAATCTTGCCGGCGAACTCGCGAATCGCCGCCAGCGAAATACCGGCCTGGGCCGGGGCGCAAGGACCGGGCGAGATCACCAGGTATTCCGGCTTGAGGCGGGCAATGTCGGCGAGGCTGATCGCGTCGTTGCGGTAAACCTGCACCTCCTGCCCCAACTCGCCAAAATACTGGACGATGTTGTAGGTAAAACTGTCGTAGTTGTCCACCATCAGGAGCATGCTGTTTCTTCCTTGTTGGATTGGGGGTAAACGACAAATTCTACAACAAGGGAGCGCCCTGCCGCCCTGAACAAAGCGCGCCAAACCGTCCGTTTCGGCATGGCCGGACCAGTTTCAAGTTAAAATGCCGCCTTTCCTGCCGGACAACCCCATGAACGCCGCCATTTCCATTCCCCCGCACAGCCTTTCCATCGTCGTCCCGTTCTATAACGAGGAAGACAACATTGCGCCGCTGGTCAAGCGCGTGCACGAGGCTCTGGTCGGCTACGAACATCCGTGGGAACTGGTGCTGGTTGACGACGGCAGCAGCGATGCCACCGTCGAACGCGCCCTGCAATCGGCCGGCGAATTCGGCCCGCACGTGCGCATCGTCGAACTGACCCGCAACTTCAAGCAGACCGCCGCCATGCAGGCCGGCATCGACGCGGCGCGCGGCGACGTCATTGTCACCATGGACGGCGACCTGCAGAACGATCCGATCGACATCCCGCGCATGGTCGCCCGCCTGCTCAACGAAGACCTCGACCTGGTCGCCGGCTGGCGCCAGAACCGCCAGGACGGCCTGTTCCTGCGCAAGATTCCGTCGAAAATCGCCAACCGGCTGATTGCCCGCCTGACCGGCGTCAAGCTGCGCGACTACGGCTGCAGCCTGAAAGCCTTCCGCGGCAGCGTCATCAAGAGCGTCCGCCTCTACGGCGAAATGCATCGTTTCATCCCGGCCTGGCTGGCCACCGTCACCACCCCGCGCCGCATCGCGCAGGAGCCGACGACGCACCACGCCCGCACCGCCGGGGTCTCCAAGTACGGCATCTCGCGCACCTTCCGCGTCATCCTCGACCTCATCGCCGTCTACTTCTTCATGCGCTTCCGCGCCCGTCCCGGTCACTTCTTCGGCGGCATCGGCCTCGGCCTGACCGCCCTCTCCGGCCTGGTGCTCGGCTGGCTGGCCTGGGTCAAGTTCGGCCTCGGCGAACCGATCGGCGGCCGTCCGCTGCTCATCGTCGCCATCGGCGGCCTGATCGCCGGCGTACATTTCATCACCACCGGCGTGCTGGCCGAACTGCTCGCCCGCATCTACTTCGAATCCGGCACCATCCGCTCCTACTCGGCCCGTCCCGAGCGCGCCCTGGCGGCTGACGAAGGCTGGCACAAGCCGGCGTGAGCACAGCTGGCGCAAGCCGGGGCGGCGACCGCACCGGCGGCAGCATCCTGCTCGGCCTGACCCTGGCCCTGCTCGCCTGGCGTTTCTGGGTGATTCCGCAACTCGGCATCACGCTTTATGTAGACGAAGCGCAATACTGGACCTGGGCGCAACACCTCGACTGGGGCTACTTCTCCAAGCCCCCCGGTGTCGCCGCACTGATCGCGCTGTCTACCGCCTTGTTCGGCGACGGCATCCTCGGCGTCAAGGCCCTGGCCATGCTCTGCTATCCGGCCGCCGCCGCGGCCTGCTGGGCCATTGCCCGGCGCCTCTACGATGCGCGAACGGCCTTCTGGTCGGCTATCGCCATCCTGACGCTGCCCATGTTCAGCTGGCTGGGCCTGTTCGTGTCCACCGACGCCCTGCTCACCCTGTTCTGGACGCTCGCCCTGCTCGCCTACCTGCGGGCGCTCGATAGCGACGCCTGGCTCGACTGGCTGCTGCTCGGCCTGGTCTGCGGCCTGGGCCTGCTCTCCAAATACACCATGGCCGCCTGGCTGGGCGCCGCCTTCCTGCACCTGCTCGCCTTCCACCGGCGCCGCCTGGCGACGGCCAAGCCCTGGCTGGCAGCCGGCCTCGCCCTGCTGGTGCTAGCTCCGAACATCTACTGGAATTTCACCCACGACTTCCCGACCCTGAAGCACACCGCCGACATCACCCTCAACAAGAAGGCCGGCGGCGGCCTGCGCGCCGTCGGGGAGTTCTGGGCAGCACAATGGGTTTCGCTAGGACCGATCCTGGGCAGCATCTTCCTGGTCGTGCTGTTCCAGCTCAAGCAAAGCTGGCGCGACGAGCGCAGCCGACTCCTGCTCTGGTTCGCGCTACCGCTGTGGGCGGTGGTCTCCGCCCAGGCCTTCAAGAGCAGCGCCAATGCCAACTGGGCCGCCCCGGCCTTCGCGCCGGCCGCCATCGCCGCCGTCGCCTGGCTGCTGCAACGGGAGAAAAAACGCCTGCTGGTCATCGGCCTGGCGCTCAACCTGCTGCTCGTCGGCATCGTCTATTCCTGGCCCAAGCTGCTCGAACTGGCCAAGGTCAGCAACCCGGCCAAGCGCAATCCATTCACCCGCGCCCAGGGATGGGATCAGCTGGGCCGCGCACTGCGCCCGATCATGCAGGCTCATCCGGACAGCGTGCTGGTGGCCGACAACCGCACCCTGCTCGCCCACATGCTCTACGAACTACGCGACCTGCAGCCGGCCGCCGCCAGCTGGAACCCGAGCGGCGAGGCGAGCGACCACTACAAGCTGACCACCGACCTGCGCCCCTGGGTCGGCAAGGATGCGATCCTGATCACCCAGGACCAGCCCGGCGAGGAATTCAGCCGCCGCTTCGCCAGCCTCGAACCGCTGGCCAATTTGCAGGCGCCGCTCGACAGCCTGACGACACGCGACATGAAGGTCTATCTGCTCCGTGGTTTCAAGGGCTACTGAACTTCGCATCGCGCTGCTGGCATTTGGCCTGCTGGCCGTGCTTTTTGTCGCCTTTCCGCAACTCGACCTGCTGGCCAGCGGCCTGTTCTACCGCGGTGACGGCCAGTGGGCACTGAACCGCGACGACCTCTGGCTGGCCATTCCCTACCGCGGCCTGCCGCGCCTCGGCCAGGGACTGCTGATCGGGCTGTTGCTGCTCTGGCTGCTCAGTTTCCTGCCGCGTTTTCCGAAACTGCGCCTGCGCCGGGCCACCTTCGGCTTCTTGCTGGCTGGCGCGCTGCTCGGCCCGGTTCTGCTGGTCGATGCGACACTGAAGGAACACTCGGGGCGGACACGTCCGGTCAACACCACCCATTTCGGCGGCAGCAAGCAATTCACCCCGGCCTTCATCCCGGCCGACCAGTGCCAGGCCAATTGCTCCTTCGTCAGCGGCCATGTCGCCACCGCCGCCTTCGTCATGGCTTTCGGCTGGCTTGGCGCCCCGGCCGTGCGCCGCCGTTGGTTGCTCGGCAGTTTGGTCTGTGGCGGCCTGTTCGCGCTGGTCCGCATGGTGCCCGGCGGACATTTCCTGTCCGATACCATTTTCGCCTGGTTCGCCACCTACTTCAGCCTGTGGGCGACCGAATGGCTGTTCCGCAAATTCGGCTGGCTGCCGCCGCTGAAATAAACCCCGCGCCGGATCAGGCGCGGATCAGGCCGTACTTCTTCAATTTGTCGTGCAGGGTCGTCCGGGCAATCTTCAAGGCATCGGCCGTGCGGGCGATATTGCCTTCCTGCTTGGTGAATTCATTGGCGATCAGCACCCGCTCGTAGTTCTCGACCGCCTCGGTCAAGGACTGGCTGGCCCCGCCCCCGGCCGGCGCGTTGTCGCGACTGATGCCCAGGGCATGGCAGTCGGCGGCATTGCGCAATTCGCGGATGTTGCCCGGCCAGTCCTGCGCCATCAGGCGGCGCAAGTAGTCGGAGGTCAGCGGCGGCGGCGGCCGGTTGTAGCGTTTGGCGGCTTGCAGCAGGAAGGCGTCGTAGAGCGCCGGAATGTCTTCGCGCCGTTCGCGCAGCGGCGGCAGTTCGATCCGCACCACATTCAGCCGGTAGTAAAGGTCGGCCCGGAAGCGCCCCTGATCGGACAAGGCGCGCAGGTCTTCCTTGCTGGCGGCGATGACACGGCAGGAAACCGGGATCTGCTGGTTCGAGCCGAGACGTTCGATGACCCGCTCCTGCAGCACGCGCAGCAGCTTGATCTGCATGTTCATCGGCATCGACTCCAGCTCGTCGAGGAAAAGCGTGCCGCCGCTGGCATATTCGATCTTGCCGATGCGCCGCTTCTGGGCACCGGTAAAGGCGCCGGGCTCATGCCCGAACAACTCGCTGTCGAGCAAATTGTCCGCCATTCCGCCGCAGTTCAACGCAACATAGCTTTCCGTCTTGGCACCGGACAAGTCGTGCAGGCAACGGGCGACCATTTCCTTGCCGGTACCGGTCTCGCCGAAAATCAACACATCGACCGCAGCACTCGCCACATCGAGGATCAACTGCCGGACCCGGGCCATCTGCGGCGAACGCCCGATCAGCCGGGCCTCGAGATCGTCGCGATGATCCAGGCGGCGGCGCAGGGCCTCGACCTCGAGCACCAGCTCCCGCTTCTCCAGCGCCCGACGGACGACATCGACCAGGTCGCTGGTCGAAAACGGCTTCTGCATGAAATCGTAGGCGCCGCTGCGCATCGCCTCGACCGCCAGGGTGACATCGCCGTGGCCGGTGATGATGATCACCGGCAGGTTGGGATCGAGCTGATTGACCCAGCGCAGCAGGCCCATGCCGTCCAAGCCCGGCAAGCGCATGTCGGTGACGACGATGCCCGGGTAATCTGCGCTGAGCAGACGCTGCCCCTCCTCGGCGCTACCGACAGACTGGACCGGGATACCGGCCAGTTGCATGGCCTGTTCGCAACCGAGGCGAACATTGGGATCGTCTTCTATAAGCAACACGGATAGGGTCGGCTTCATGCCTGTACCTTTTCGCTGGAAGGGGGGAAAGGAATGAACGGTGCAGCCGGCGGGCTGGCTGGAACCGGCGGCAGCAGCACGACAAAGCGGGCACCGCCGCCCGGCGCCGGCCCGGCCAGCAGGTCGCCGCCAAAGTCGCGCAGGATGTCGCGTGAAATGACCAAGCCGAGGCCCAGGCCTTCGCCCGGCTGTTTGGTGGTAAAAAAGGGCTCGAACAGGTGCTCCAGCGCCGTTTCGGTGAAACCGACCCCGCTGTCGGAAACCGCCAGCGCCAGCTTGCCGGAACTCGAATGATCGACGGAAAAGGATAGGCGCCGTACGGGCTCCTCGGCCATGGCGTCGATCGCGTTGCCGATCAGGTTGACCAGAACCTGTTGCAGACGATTCTGGTCGCACCAGGCGATCCACCGGCCAGCCTCGATGCCGCGCTCGACCGTCACCTGCTGCTTGCGCAGGCGTTGATCGAACAGGAAGAGCGCCGCGTCGACCGCCTGCGCCACGTCAACCGCCGCCGGCACGGCCGGCGACTTGCGGGCAAAAGTCTTGAGCGGCGTGATGATGCCGCCCATCTGCTCGGTAAGCTGGCCGACGATGCCGAGATTCTTCTCCGCCGTCGCCAGGTCGCCGCGATGCATGAATTCCACGGCATTGGCCGACAAGGTACGGATCGCCCCCAGCGGCTGGCTCAACTCGTGCGTGATGCCGGTCGCCATCTGCCCGAGCACGGCCAACTTGGCCGCCTGCACCAGTTCGTCCTGGGCGGCGCGCAAGGTTTGCTCGGCGCGCTGCCGCTCGACCACCTCGCGCTGCAGGCGCTCGACGGCCGTGGACAGGTCGACGGTACGGGCCGCAACATTGCGCTCCAGTTCCTGGTTGGCCTTTTCCAGCATCGCCTGCGCCTCGCGCCGGCCGCGCGCCACCCGCCGCCGCTGCCCCATGTACAAGGCCCAGAGCAGCAGGCAGCCGACCGCCGCCATCGCCAGCGCCGCATGCGTCGACGCCTGGACATCGACCGAGCGCAAATCGGAAAAGACCAGGATACGCCAGGCCGTTCCCGGCAAATGCCGGCTCAAGGCAAGATAGGCCTTCTTGCTCTGGAAGGAACTGAGCGCATTGTTCGGTTGCCGGGCCATGCGGACGACGGTGCCGAACTGGGCATCATCGACGGAAATATCGAGCGACTCGGCCCCCAGTCGCTGACCGGCAAACTGATCGCGGCTGATGCGATCCAGCATTTCCTGCGGCAGGCTTTGCAGCGTGGCATAACGCCACTCGGGCGGCGAGGCCAGCAACACGATGCCGTTGGCGTCGACAATCAGCGCCGGCGCCTCCTGCGACAGCCAGCGCCGCTCCAGTTCGCGCAGGCCGGATTTGACAACGGCCACGCCGATCACTTTCCATTCCTGGGTTTCATCGCGAATCGGCAGGGCAAAGAAATAGCCTGGTTCGTTGCGCACGGTATCCACCGCGTAGTGCCGCTCCGGCGTGCCGCTCACCGCACCGCGGAAGAACGGCATGTAGGACATATCCATCCCCAGCATGTTGTCGGAAAAGATCCAGTCGCTGGAGGCCACCACCCGGCCGCCGGTATCGAGCACGAAGATGGCCGGGCCGCCGAGGTGATCGTTGAGCTTTTGCAGGAAATGATTGGCCGAAGCCTGCAAGACGTCCTGTTTGTCGGGCGGTGCCCGTAGCAGGGCACGAACGTCCGGGCTAAGCTCGACCGCACTGGGGATCGAGGCATGCCGGGTCACTTCGCTATCGATGGCGGCGGCGAGAATGTCGAGTTGGTGGCTGGCCTCATCCCGCAGATTGCTGAACCCCTGGCGCTCTGAAATCTTGAAGGTGAGCAGGCCGGTCAGGAGAAAAATCGCGACCACCAGCGCCACGCCCAGGGCGCGATGCGGCTTGGGCAAGCTGACCGGAGGGCTGGAACTGGATTCAGTCATGGGCATGCAGACAGGACAGGGCTTTCATTGTAACCGCAGGGCCTGACTGGCACCCGACGCAGCACGCCGTCAAGCACCGGCCATGAAGGTGCGGATGCCCGAACCGACGAACTGCACGCCGATGCAAATCAACAGAAAGCCGGTCAGACGCGCCACCACGTTGATCCCTTCCGCCCCCAGGCGGCGCGAGACCCAGCGAGCCGAACGCAAGACGATCCAGATCAGCAGGCAGGTGGCGGCAATCTCGGCCACCGTCGCGGCATAGGCGGTAAATCGGCGCAAGCCGCCGGACAACTCGGCAATTTCCGAGGAAATCCCGATCACCGTCGCCAGCGCCCCCGGCCCGGCAATGCCCGGCATGGCCAGTGGAAAGAAGGCGAAGCTGCCGCTGCCGCCGACCAGCGCGGCATCGCTGGTGCCGAACAGCATCCGGTAACCGATCAGGGCGACGGTCAGGCCACCGGCGATACGCAGGGCGCCGAAGGAAATACCGAATGCCTCGAGGACAAAAACGCCGGAGAACAACCCGACGGCAAGCAACAAGAAGCCGTAGAAGCAGGCCCGCCGGGCCTCGCGCGAAGCCACCCCGGCATCGAGATCGGCCGCCAGGGTAAGAAAGACCGGAATCTTGGACAAGGGATTGGTAATCGTCGCCAAGCTGACAAAACCGCCCAAAAAGAAACTGAGCAGCAAGCGATTCAAACTGTCATCCATGTAGCACTTCTCCAGAAAGCCGGTCTAGTCCGGCGCCCAATCGCTCGGATAGCGGAAGGAATTGCGCAACAGCCGTCCAATCGGCCAGCGCAGGTTGATGCCGTTCGGGGGAATCGGACGCTCGAACCACTGGCGGTAAATCGTCTCGACCTCGCCATCGAGGATCAGGCGCTTCATTTCCCGATCGACCAGGGCCTTCAACTCGGGGTCGTCACGGGAAAACATGATGGCCAACGCCTCGACCCGATAGGTTTCATCCAGGATGCGATAGCGTTCGGGGTCGGGAGCGGCTGCACGCAGGCTGGCGAGCAGGATGTCGTCCATCATGAAGGCATCGGCTTTGCCGGCCGCCAGCATGGCAAAGGCGGCGGCATGATCGGGCGCGATTTCCAGGCGGGACTGCAGATTCAACTGGCGGAACAGGGTCTCCGCCGTGGTACCTCGCGTCGTCACTACCACGGCTCGATGCAGGTCGATATGCCCCTTGATCGGTGAATCGGCTCGCACCATGAAACGCGCCGCGGTCAGGAAGTGAGGCACGGTGAAAGCGACGCGGGCCCGGCGTTCGGCGTTATTGGTGGTGCTGCCGCACTCCAGGTCGACCTGGCCGTTGACCACGGCATCGAGGCGATTGGCGGAAGTCACCAGACGCATTTCCGTTTTCATTTCCCGCTTGAGTTGCTTGCCGATAGCGCCGACCAGACGCCGGCACAAGTCGATGCTGTAGCCGACCGGACGCTTGCTTTCATCGAGATAGGAAAAAGGAATCGATGATTCCCGGTAACCAATGACCACGGTGCCGGTTCGCGCCATGCGCTGCAAGCTGGTCTCGGCGGCCTGGGCCGATTGCGCCGGGAGACCGGCAATCAGCACGCCGAATGCGGCGGCCAGGGCAAACAGGGTTCTGGACAGGGACATGATTCAAGCGGTGCGAAAACGGGAAATACCGGACTCAAGCGAGGCCGCCAGGCGATTCAGGTCATTCACGGTCGACGTCATCAAGGCGCTGGCCCGCGCATTCTCGTGGATCATGCGTACCACGCCCTCGATCCGATTGGCGATTTCGCGGCTGCCATCCGATTGCTGGCGCAGGCTGGACGAAACCTCTTCGATCACCGCCGCGACCTGCTGGTTGCTGCTGGCGATGGCACCGATCGACTCGCCCGCCTGGCAGGCCATCTGCAGACCATCATCGACCCTTCCGACCGAACGCTGCATCTGCTCCGCCATCGAGCGCGAGCCGTTCTGGATGGCACTGACCATGGCGGCAATCTCGCTGGCCGAGGCGGTCGTCTTTTCCGCCAACTTGCGCACCTCGTCCGCCACGACGGCAAAGCCGCGGCCGCTCTCGCCGGCCCGCGCCGCTTCGATGGCGGCGTTAAGCGCCAGCAGGTTGGTCTGGTCGGCCAGATCGTGGATCACCGAGGTGATCGCCGAAATCTGCTCCGACTCCCGGCCCAGGTTTTCCGCCGTGGTCGCCGACTCGCTCACCAGTCCGGCGATACGGCGAATTTCCTCGACCATGGCAAGAATCTTCCGGTTACCGCCATCGGCGTCGCGCCCGGCCTGGCCGGACAATTGCTGTGCATCCTGCCCGAGGCGGGCAATATGGCTGATCCGCGACGACATCTCCTGCAAGGTTTCGGCCATTGCCGTCGTCGCCTGGGACTGGGTTTCCGAGCCGCCGCGCACCTCGGCCGCGGCGCCGGACAAGGCACCGACGGCATGTTTGAGTTGAGCCGCCTCCTGGCGGATGGCGCCAAGCGTGGCGGCCAGCGAGCTGGTCATGGCGAGCGCGGCACCCTGGACACGAACGATCTCGGCACACCCGTCCGGCTCGATGCGGGCAGTCAAATCGCCGGCCGCCAGATTCTCCATCAAGCGCGCGGTTGCCTGCAGCGGCTTTCTGACGCTGCTGGTCAGGACGTAGCCCAGCACGCCGGCAATCGCGGCGGCAAGGAGCGCCAGCAGCAAGGCGAAGCGACTCGTCCGGGCCGATTCGGCGACAATATCGTTGGCCCGCTCGCGACTCTGTGCCTGCACCAGTTGGCGCAATTGATCGATACTGGCATCGAGCGCCCGCATTGGTGGTGCCGCATCCTGTTGCAGGATGCCCATGGCGACAGCCGAGAGGAACTGCATGGCTTCGGCCATCGCCTTGTCCTGTGCGGCAAATGCCTTGGCCGACTGATCGGCGATACGCCCGATGATTTGGCGCTCTTCCGGCTCGCCCTGCTCGGCGGCGATTTTTTCCAGGCTGGCGAGGGCGGCGGCAAAACGGCTTTTTTCCTTGCCATAGCGCTCGGCCTCGCCCTTCATCACTTCGCCATCGGTAAAGATGATGTTGTTGCGCACGCCTTCGCGCATCCGGGCATAGGCGTAGGCCAATTCAGCAATTTGCTGCTCCTTGGCCAGGGACACGGTGGCGATGCGCCCGGCGGCGGCATCGACCCGACTCAGGCTGAAGGTGGTCCAGGCGGCGACCACCACGAACAGCCCGACGATCACGGTAAAGGCAAGGGCCAGTTGCTGGCCGATGCCGAGGCGGAATAGCGTTTTCATTCGCTTGCAGTATCCAGGGTGAATGAGCGCGCCCGGTTCTCCGCCCGCCGCCTCCCAACAGGCGGGACACAGTCGGGAGGCGCAGGGTTTTAGTGGTGCAGGATCTTGGCCAGGAACTGCCGCGCACGCTCGGAACGCGGATTGGCAAAGAAGGCTTCCTTGTCGTCATCCTCGACGATGCGCCCCTGGTCCATGAAGATGACGCGATTGGCGACGCGGCGGGCAAAGCCCATTTCATGCGTGACGCACATCATGGTCATGCCTTCCTTGGCCAGTTCGGTCATGACGTCGAGCACTTCGTTGACCATTTCCGGGTCGAGCGCCGAGGTCGGCTCGTCGAACAGCATGCAGATCGGGTCCATGGCCAGCGCCCGGGCAATCGCCACGCGCTGCTGCTGGCCGCCGGAAAGCTGGCCGGGAAACTTGTGGGCATGCGCCTTGAGACCGACGCGATCGAGCAACTTCAGGCCCTTTTCGACCGCTTCGTCCTGATTGCGACCGAGCACCTTGACCTGGGCGATGGCCAGGTTCTGGGTGATGCTCATATGCGGGAACAGTTCAAAGTTCTGGAACACCATGCCGACGCGGGCGCGCAGTTTCGACAGGTTGGTCTTCGGATCGCCGACCGAGGTGCCATCGACGGTGATGATCCCCGACTGGAACGGCTCCAGGCCATTGACGCACTTGATCAGCGTCGACTTGCCCGAACCGGACGGGCCGCAGACGACGATCACCTCGCCCTTGGCAACGCTGGTGGTGCAATCGGTGAGAACCTGGAAGCTGCCGTAATGCTTGCTGACGTTTTCAATCTTGATCATGGAAATTCTCCTTCAGGCTGGCGCTCAGGCCGGGGTGTATTTTTTCTGCAGACGCTTCACCAGTTGCGAGGCGGAGAAGCAGATGACGAAATAGACGAGGCCGGCAAAAAGCAGCATTTCAACCAGACGGCCGTCACGGTCGCCAACCTTGTAGGCGGCACCGAAGAAGTCGGCCAGCGCCGAGACGTAAACCAGCGAAGTATCCTGGAACAGGATGATCCCTTGGGTCAGCAGCAGCGGCACCATGTTGCGGAAGGCCTGCGGCAGGATGACCAGGCGCATCGCCTGCATGTAGGTCATGCCCAGCGCCGAGGCGGCGGAAATTTGCCCCTTCGGCACGCTCTGGATACCGGCCCGGATGATTTCCGAGTAGTAGGCCGACTCGAACAGCGCAAAACCCGCCATCGCCGAAGACAGACGCAGGTCGGTCCCCTTCGGGATGTTGAACAGCTGCCCAACAAATTCCGGCACGATCAGGAAGAACCAGAGCAGTACCATGACCAGCGGCACGGCGCGGAACAGGTTCACATAGCCGGCGGCAAACCAGGACAACGGCTTGATCGACGACAAACGCATCATGGCGAGCAGGGTGCCCCAGATGATGCCGATGACCACCGCCTGCGCGGTAATCTGAACCGTGATGCGCATCCCGTCGAGCAGGAAAGGCAGCGCACCGGGAATGGAAGACCAGTCGAATTCGTACATGTCACTTTCCTCCGATATAGCCCGGCACCGCGATGCGCTTTTCAAACTTGTGCATCAGGGTCATGACGGTCACATTGATGATGATGTAGGAGATGGTCACCGCGATGAAGGACTCGAAAGGCTGGGCGGTGTAATCGACCAGCTGGCGGCCCTGGGCGGCCAGTTCGAGCAAGCCGATGGTGGAACAGACGGCGGAATTCTTGAAGATGTTCAGGAACTCGGAGGTCAACGGCGGCACGACCAGACGGAAAGCCATCGGCAGCATGACGAAGCGGTAGGTCTGCGGCAAGGTGAAACCGAGCGCCAGGCCGGCGTTCTTCTGCCCCTTGGGCAAGGAATTGATCCCGGCCCGCACCTGCTCGGCCACCCGCGCACTGGTAAACAAACCCAGGCATACCATGGAAGCGAGGAACTGCTGCAACACCGGATTCGACTGCTTGTAGGCATTGCCGATACTGGCCGGCAGCAGTTCGGGCAGCACGAAATACCAGATGAACAGCTGCACCAGCAGCGGAACGTTGCGGAACATCTCGACATAGGCGGTGGCCAGTCCGGCCAGCACCTTGTTCGGCACGGTACGCAACACACCGACCAGCGCGCCGAGCAGCAGTGCGATCAACCACGCACTGAGCGACAGCCCGATGGTCATTTTGAAGCCGGCAAACATCCAGCCCAGATAGGTGTCGTCGCCTGTCGCGCTCGGCTGCAGGAAGACGCCCCAATTCCATTGATAGCCCATTGTTATTACCCCTTTGGATTGCGGTTTGGCTAACCGGACATGCCCGCCTGGGCAGGCATGTCGCCCTCTTCAACGCAAACTCAATATTCCCAGAAAATGCGTTGCAGTTCCTTGCTATCGTTCGTCTTGGTCAGGGCCACGGCGGCCAGGATGCGCGCTTTCTGCGGATTCAGGTCATGCGCCACCACCCAGTCGTACTGGTCGTCAGGCTGCTCGGCATTGCGCAGCACGAAGCCGCCGGCGTTAACGTGCGAGGAACGGATGATCTGCACACCCTTGCCACGCAGTTCGCGCAGGCCCGGCACGACGCGGTTGGACACCGAACCGTTGCCGGTACCGGCGTGGATGACCGCCTTGGCGCCCTTGTCGGCAAAAGCGCGGTAGGCGGTATCGGTAACATTGCCGTAGCCGTAGGCGATTTCAACCGGGGCCAGGGCATCGATCTTCTCGATGTCGAACTCGGAATTCATCGTGTGGCGCTTGGCCGGCAGGCGGAACCAGTAGTTCTTGCCCTCGACGACCATGCCGAGCGGGCCCCATGGGCTCTTGAAGGCTTCGGTCTTGATATTGACCATCTTGGAAACGTCGCGACCGCTGTTCAGCTCGTCGTTCATCGTCACCAGCACGCCCTTGCCGCGTGCATCCTTGCTGGCGGCGGTGCTCACCGCATTGAACAGGTTGAGCATGCCGTCGGCCGACATGGCGGTACCCGGGCGCATCGAACCGACGACGATGATCGGCTTGTCGGTATGGACGACCAGATTCAGGAAATAAGCCGTTTCTTCCAGGGTGTCGGTACCGTGGGTGACCACGATGCCATCGACGTCGCCCTGCTTGGCCAGCGCGGCAACGCGCTTGCCCAGGGTAACCAGGTGATCGTTGGTGAAGCTTTCGGAGGCGATCTGGAAGACCTGTTCGCCGCGTACCTGGGCGACGTCGCCCAGCGTCGGAATACCGGCAATCAGCTTATCGACCGGCACCTTGGCAGCCTGGTAGGTGGCGCTCTTGGCGGCATCGGCACCGGCTCCGGCAATGGTACCGCCGGTGGCCAGGATGACGACATTCGGTTTGTCGGCAAAGGCCGGCACGGCAGCGAGGAAACCTGCGGCAACGAGCAGGCAATGAGACAGGAAACGGTTCAGCATAGCGGTTCTCCTTGGGGAAGAAGCCCGCCGGCCCTATCCGGCCGGCGGTCGTGATCGATGATTACTCGTAGGCCTTGTCGTTCGGGGCCTTGTACAGCGCCTTCATGTCATCCGACAGCGGCATCGACAGATTCAGCCCCTTCGGCGGAATCGGGTTCATGAACCACTTGGCGTAGATCTTGTCGGCTTCGCCCGAGGTCATCGCCTTGGTCAGCGCGGTGTCGACCACCTTCTTGAATGCCGGGTCGTCCTTGCGCAGCATGCAGCCATAGGCTTCCTTGGATTGGGCGGTACCGACCACCACCCAGTCGGTCGGCTTCTTGGCCTTGGCCATTTCGCCGTAGAGCAGCGCGTCATCCATCATGAAGGCGACGGCACGGCCGGTTTCCAGGGTCAGGAAGCTTTCGCCGTGGTCCTTGGCGGAGATCACGTTCATGCCCATCTTCTTCTCTTCGTTCATCTTGCGCAGCAGGCGTTCGGAAGTGGTGCCGGCGGTAGTCACCACGTTCTTGCCGGCGAGATCTGCGAAATCCTTGATGCCGGCATCCTTCTTCGCCATCAGCTTGGTGCCGATGACGAAGATGGTGGTCGAGAAGCCAACCTGCTTCTGACGCTCGGTATTGTTGGTGGTCGAGCCGCACTCGATATCGACGGTGCCGTTCTGGACCAGGGTGATGCGGTTGGCCGAGGTGACCGGCATCAGCTTGATGTCGATCTTCGACATCTTCAGTTCGTTCTTGATGCCCTCGACGGCCTTGAGCATCAGTTCGTGCGAGTAACCGATTACTTGTTGCTTGTCATCGTAGTAGGAGAACGGAATCGAGGATTCGCGGTGGCCCAGCGTGATGGTGCCGGTATCCTTGATCTTCTTCAGGGTCAGCGATTCGTCGGCATGGACCGGCGCAAAGGCAGAAGTACCGAGGACGGTAGCGAGCGCAGCAACAATGGCAATTCGTTTCATGACTTCTCCAGATGAAAAAGAAACCGCGGTTCGGTTCCGATGCTCATCATTACGCAGGGGACGTGCCAGCCCCGCCACAGCAAACCCACGGTGCTGCGAACCTGATTTCATTGAGTTTTTTTCCAGCCCCAGGAAGTGCACCGCCGGAATTCCGACACCACCCCAATTCCGCGCCATCGGATTTCCGACACCTATTCCCTACGGGCTTTGACGTGACGATCGGGCCAGGGTTTCCACCGGCAAAGCTTCAATAAACTGTGTTTCAATATCGCCGATCCAATTCTCATGTCTCCGGCTGGCCCAAGGCCGCCCTGCCCCACATTTTTCATGAATATCACGCCCTTCCAGGCGCTGGCCTGCCCGCTCGATGGCGCGCCACTGCAGCGCCACGACACCGCCTGGCGCTGCCCGGCCGGCCACAGTTTCGACATCGCCAGCCAGGGCTATACCCATTTGCTGCCGGTCCAGAAAAAACGCTCGCTCGACCCGGGCGACAGCAAGGAGATGGTGGCCGCCCGCCGCCGCTTTTTGAACAGCGGCGCCTACCAGCCGATTGCCGCTGCGGTCGGCCGCGCCGTGCTGACTGATTTGCCGGCCGACGGCCAACTGAGTTGCCTCGATGCCGGTGCCGGTGAAGGCTATTACCTGCGCCAACTGGCCACGGCCGGCTGCCCCGACCAGCAACTGGCGCTGCTCGGGCTGGATATTTCGAAATGGGCCGTGCTCGCCGCCGCCAAGCAGGATCGCCGCCCCAACTGGGTGGTCGGCAGCAACGCCAACCTGCCGATCCTGTCGGGCACGCTCGACCGGGTGCTGTGCATGTTCGGTTTCCCGGTCTATGGCGAGTTTGCCCGCGTCCTGAAGACAGGCGGCCTGCTGCTGCAGGTCGATGCCGGGCCGGAACACCTGCGCGAACTGCGGGAAATCATCTATCCCAGCCTGAAAGCCGAGCGCAATCAGGCGCCCCCGGTACCGGAAGGCTTCCACCAGCAGGGCAGCGAAACCATCCGTTTTCAGCTCGACCTGGCCGGTAGCGAACCGATCGCCGACCTGCTGGCCATGACGCCGCATCTCTATCGCGCCAGCGCCGAGGGCCGGGCCCGGGCTGCCGCGCTGACCACGCTGTCGGTCGGCGTCGATGTCCGCCTGAACAGCTTCGTCCGGACAGCGGCCGTGTGAGGTCAAACATGCAAATCGATCTGGCAATTTTCCTGGATGACAGCAACGAACTCCGGCAGGTGATCGGCGAATACATCGCCTGGCTCGACATGGACCTCTCCTATCGCGGCTTCGCCGACGAGATGGCAGGTTTCGACAGGCTGTTCACGCTGCCCAGCGGCCTGTTCCTGATCGCCCGCGAAGCCGGGCAGATTGCCGGCTGCGTCGGCCTGCTGCGCCATGACAAGGCAACCGCCGAAGTCAAACGCCTCTACGTCCGCCCGGCCTTTCGTGGCCGGCAACTGGGAGAAGCCTTGATCCATCGGCTGATCGCGCAGGCCCGCCAATTGGGATTCCGCCGCCTGATTCTCGATGCCGTGCCGCAAACGACGGTCGCCCAAGTGTTGTACGAACGCCTAGGCTTCACCGAGATTGCGCCCTACTACCCCAATCCGGTTACCGGCACCCGGTTCTTCAGCCTGCCACTGAACTGAGATCGGATGCCCTGCCGCCTGGTGATCTTCGACTTCGACGGCACCCTGGCCGATTCGATGCCATTCTTTCTCGGCGTCTTCAACCAGGTTGCCGACCGCCACGGTTTCCGGCGCATCGACCCGGCCGATGCGCCGCACTTTCGTCACCAGAACGCCCGCCAGTTGATGCAGCTGGTTGGCCTGCCGGCCTGGAAACTGCCGCAAGTCACCGCCAGCTTCATTGCCTTGATGCGGCAAGGCGCCGGGCAGATTCCGCTCTTTCCGGGCATCCCCGAAGCATTGAACCAGCTGGCGCAGGCCGGCCGCAAGCTTGCCATCGTCACCTCGAACAGTCAGGACAACGTCGAACGGATTCTGGGCCGGGAAAACATGGCCCTGATCGAGCACATCGAATCCGGCATGTCGATCTTCGGCAAGGCCGGCCGACTGCGCCGGACGCTGAAAACCACCGGCACATCGCCCGCCGAGGCAATCTACATCGGCGACCAGAGCACCGATCTTGAAGCGGCCCGCGCCCTCGACCTCGCCTTCGGCGCCGTGGCCTGGGGATACGGCAGCATCGAATCGCTCAGGCCGCTACGGCCGGACCGCGAGTTCTCAAGCGTCGATGAGTTGAATCGCCTGCTCGATTGACGCCCAAAAGAAAGCCGCCCTTGCGGGGCGGCTGGCGATGAGCGATTAACTTCAAAAACTCAGTCGATCCGGGTATCCAGCCCCTGCTCGGCCAGTTCGGCAGCGCGCAGCACGGCGCGGGCCTTGTTCTGGGTTTCGGCCCATTCCGAACTGGGGTCGGAATCGGCAACGATGCCGGCCCCCGCTTGAACGTAGAGGCGTTTGTCCTTGATCACGGCAGTACGGATGGCAATGGCCAGATCCATGTCGCCGTTGAAGCCGAGATAGCCGACCGAACCGGCATAGATGCCGCGCTTGACCGGTTCCAGCTCGTCGATGATTTCCATGGCGCGGACTTTCGGGGCACCGGAAACCGTACCGGCCGGGAAGGTGGCCTTGAGCACGTCGAGGGCGTCGAGACCCGGTTGTAGCCTGCCTTCGACATTGGAGACGATGTGCATCACGTGCGAATAACGCTCGATCACCATGCGATCGGTCAACTTGACCGATCCAACCTTGGCCACCCGACCGCAATCGTTACGCCCCAGGTCGAGCAGCTGGGTATGCTCGGCCAGTTCCTTCTCGTCAGCCAGCAACTCGGCGGCCAGTGCGGCATCCTCCTCGGGTGAGGCGCCACGCTTGCGAGTGCCGGCAATCGGCCGCACCGTGACCCGTTCGCCTTCAAGGCGGACCAGGATTTCCGGTGATGCGCCGACGACATGAAAATCTTCGAAATCGAAGTAGAACATGTAGGGCGAAGGATTAAGGCTGCGCAAAGTGCGGTACAAGGCCATCGGACTGGCCTGAAACGGCTTGGTCATGCGCTGCGATAGCACCACCTGCATGACATCGCCTTCGGTGATGTAGGCTTTGGCCTTGAGCACGGCCTGTTTGAATGCCGCTTCGCCAAAGGTGGACACGGCCGCCTCCGACTGCACCGGCTGCTCGCTCGGCAAGGCCACCGGCGTGCGCAACTTGCCGAGCAGTTCCTTCAGCCGGGCACGCGCCTTTTGGTAAGCACCGGGGAAACCGGGTTCGGCGTAGACGATCAGCGTCAGCTTGCCGGAAAGATTGTCGACGACGGCGATTTCTTCGGAGAGCAACAGGCCGATATCCGGCGTACCGATGTCGTCCTGCTTGTGGGTCCGGGTCAGCTTGGTTTCGACATAACGCACCGTGTCGTAGCCGAAGCATCCCACCAGACCGCCGCAGAAACGCGGCAGGCCGGAGGTCGCCGGCGCGCGGAAGCGTTGCATGTACTTGCCGATGAATTCCAGCGGATTGGTGTCATCCTCGCGTTCGGCAATGCGATTGCCGGTCAGCACCAGCACCTGGTGACCATTGACGATGATCCGCGTCTGGGCGGCCAGACCGATGATCGAGTAGCGGCCGAAACGTTCGCCGCCCTGCACCGACTCGAGCAGGTAGGAATAATGGCTGCCGTTGGCACCGCTGGTCAGCTTGAGATAGATGGAAAGCGGCGTATCGAGGTCGGCAAAGGTTTCCAGCGTAACGGGAATACGGTTGTAGCCTTGCGCGGCGAGCGCGTTGAATTCGATTTCAGTCATGGTAAAGCCTCGGAAATGACAGGGGTGATGCGTACTGGTGCGTTGCGCCGCAGCGGCGCGCGAAGGGAGGTCAGGGGCGCCAGCGACGCCAACCGTGCCATTCGTTCCAGATACGCAGAGTCGTCATGTGTTCGTGAGGTCTTTGAAAGTGAGGGCCTGCCGGTAGGCGGCAAGGAGATCGGATACTAGCGCATCGCAATCGGCACTGTCCACCGGCGTCCCCTCGTTGTAGCCGTAGGGGACGGCATAGGCCAGGCAGCCCGCGGCATGGGCCGCGTGAATGTCGTTCAGCGAGTCGCCGATATGCAGGTTGCGATCCGGGCGCACGCCAAGAATGCGGCAAGCATGCAGGATCGGCTCCGGATGCGGCTTCTTGTGCGCAGTCGTATCGCCGGAAACGATCACGTCAAAATAATCGATCAGGCCCATCCGCTCGAGAAGCGCCTCGGTAAACATGCCCGGTTTGTTGGTAACCACGCCCATCTTGATGCCGCAGGCCTGCCAGGCCTGCAGCCCCTCGATCACGCCCGGATAAACCTGGGCCAGGCGGCCATTGACCTCGGCATAGTGGCGCTTGAAGGCGTCGATGCCGGCCTGCAGCTTTTCAGCCGTAGGCGGCTGGCCATGGGTCAGGCAACGCTCGACCAGCACGGCCATGCCTTTGCCGACGAAGCTATGCACCTCGGCCTGGGTCCGCGGCGGCTCGCCGAGATCGGCCAGCATCAGCCGACAGCCTTCGGCGAGATCGGCGATGGTATCGAGCAGCGTACCGTCGAGATCGAAAGTGACCGATTGGAAATGCATCAGACTTTGGCCAGTTCGCTGCGCAGGGCGCCGATGATCGTATCGTAGCGATGCGGGTCGGTGTCCTTGCCGGCACCATAGACAGCCGAGCCGGCAACGAAGGCATCAACGCCGGCCCGGGCGATTTCGGCGATATTGGCCGTATTCACGCCACCGTCGATTTCCAGCCGGATACGCCGGCCGCTCTGCTGCTCGTAGGCATCAAGCTTGGCACGGGCCTGGCGGGCCTTGGCCAGGGTACCGGGAATGAATTTCTGCCCGCCGAAACCGGGATTCACGCTCATCAACAGGATGACGTCGATCTTGTCGAGCACGTAATCCATGTAATCGAGCGGCGTCGCCGGATTGAAGACCAGGCCGCCCTGGCAACCGGCATCGCGGATCAGCGACAGGCTGCGGTCGACGTGTTCGGAAGCTTCGGGATGGAAGGTGATGATGTTGGCGCCGGCCTTGGCGAAATCCGGAATGATCCGGTCCACCGGCTTGACCATCAGATGCACGTCAATCGGCGCCGTGGTGCAGGGGCGGATCGCTTCACAGACCAGCGGCCCGATCGTGAGATTTGGAACATAATGATTGTCCATCACGTCAAAGTGAATCCAGTCGGCGCCCGACGCGATCACATTCGCCACCTCCTCGCCCAGTTTGGCAAAGTTGGCGGACAGAATGCTCGGTGCAATGACGTAATCTTTGGCTGACATGCTACGGCTTCCATAAACAAAAACAGACGAAATTATCCCATGCCCGACTCCAACAAGTACCGAATCGAAGTTCACGCGCAACCGCAGTTCATTCCAGAACAGTCCGACCCGGACAACAATCGCTACATCTTCGCCTACACCATCACCATCACCAACGTCGGAGAGATCCCGGCGCAACTGGTTTCCCGCCACTGGATCATCACCGACGGCAATAACGAGGTTCAGGAAGTGCGCGGTCTCGGCGTCGTCGGCAAACAGCCCCTGCTACAACCGGGCGAGCGCTTCGAATACACCAGCGGCTCTTCCTTGACGACGCCAATCGGCACGATGAAAGGGAGTTACCAGATGGTGGCCGAGGACGGCACGCATTTTTCCGCCGAAATCCCGGAATTCGTCCTGGCCAGTCCACGCGCCCTGCATTGACCGCCGCATGGGCTTACAGCATAGCTACACGCTGATCGCACCGCTTTACGACGCAGTCCTTGCCCGGGCCACCGAAGGACTGCGTCGACAAAGCCTGCAAGCTCTCCCCGCAACGCCCGGCCGCATCCTGCTGGCCGGCATTGGTACCGGCCTCGACCTGCCGCACTTGCCGCGCCGCCACCATTACATCGGTCTCGACCTGACGCAGGCGATGCTCAAGCGCGCCGGACCACGTACCGGACAGCTCGACTTTCAGTCCGTTCAGGGAGATACACAACGCCTGCCCTTTGCCGATAACAGCTTCGATTGCGCGGTCCTGCACCTGATTCTTGCCGTCGTACCGCAACCGGGGCAATGTCTCGCCGAGATCAGCCGCTGCCTGCGTCCAGGCGGAAGCGTGCTGGTCCTCGACAAATTTCTCCGTCCCGGCCAGCGCGCACCGTTACGTCGCTTGCTCAACCCCCTGCTACGTCGGGTCGCCACCCGGCTTGACGTGGTATTCGAAGACCTGCTCGCCACCACCCCCGAGCTGCTCAGCGTCGAAGATCGACCGGCCCTGGCTGGCGGCTGGTTCCGCATGATCCGGCTGCACAAGCTTTGAATCGCTCTCGTCCTGCCACGGCTTGGCCGGCCCCTGGCCATCCTCGATCCAGGCCAGCAGCAGGGTATAAGTAACGGCCAACACCACCGGCCCGACAAAAATTCCAATCAAGCCGAAACCGAGCATGCCGCCGATCACCCCGGCAAATATCAGCAGCAAGGGCAAATCAGCGCCGCGCTTGATGAGAACGGGGCGCAGGAAGTTATCCAGAGTCCCGACAATCAGGCTCCAGACCAACAAGAAACTCGCCCAGCCGCTCTCGCCCATCCAGTACATCCAACCCACCGCCGGCAAAAGCACGAGCATCGGTCCGAGTTGAGCGATGCAGAAGATCAGCATCAAAGCAGAAAGCAAGGATGCGAAGGGAATGCCGACGATCGCCAAACCGATCCCTCCCAGCACGGTTTGCACGATGGCGGTCACACCGACGCCCAAGGCCACGCCCCGAACCGCCTGCCCGGCCAGGATGATCGAATGCGCCCCCCGCTCTCCGGCCAGGCGGCGCCCCAGACGCAAGGCAAAGGTTGCGCCCGATTCGCCGCCTGCATAGAAAACACCGCTCAGGATGACAATCAAGCCCAACTGGATGAGCATGCCCCCCAGGCCACCGATCTGGGCCAGCAACCATTTGCCCGAATCAGCCCAATATGGCGCCACCTTTGCCATCAGGCCGCCACTACCCCCCTGCGCCAGCCGGCGCCAGAATCCGGCCAGGCCATCGCCCAGGACAGGCAAGTTGCCCAGCCAGGACGGCGGATTCGGCAAGCCATCCTCGATCAATGCAACACCCCAGGCGGTCAATTGCTCGGCATGCTCGGCAATCGTGTCGACCGCCAGCCACATTGGCAAAACCACGAGCAGCACCATGCCCACCGTCATGACGGCGATCGCCCGACTCCGTCGCCCGGCCAGATGGGCTTCAAGCTTGATGAACATCGGCCAGGTCGCGACCACGATCATCACCGCCCAGACCCCTGCCGCCAGAAAGGGCCTGAGCACCCAGAGCGACAGACCGATCAAGCCCAGAATACACAACGCAGCCAGCAGGTTGCGGGCAAGATCACGACGAATTTCAGGCATCAAACTCCTCCTTCGCCAAGCATGCTCGGCCCAAACCTCTCTTAAAGAAATTGCAGTTTGCAAGCAAACCGGTACAGCATCAATTCATTTCGCATCAAACCGATGCATAAACGACGCCAGAACCCCCGATACCAATGCCAGGAAAACCGAGAAGATGGCGCCCCCCCTAGTAGATTACCCAGGCTGGCATTTTTTGTGTTTTCCAATGCTAGGCAAGGCGGATTAGGCAGTGCTATGCTGAAATTCGTGGATGCAGAGGAAGATAAATTAGAAATCCAGGGTGATTTATAGGAAATCTCCTATTCATTGCTCTTTTTACAAGTTCACGCTTCCAGGACCACTCCGCTTTGCGCATCCGGCGCCGACAAGCGTGACGCCGCGTTTGCGATTGCTTTCATTACGCCATTGAGGGATCGATCATGAAGAAAAACGAAAAGAAGCAGGGCGTTTGCGACAAGACCGTTTGGCTGAATTCGCTTGCCGCCCTGGCCTTGGGTATCGGCGGTATCGGCTTTGCCAGCGCGGCGGAACGTAGCGGTAAAGAAATCGTGGACGCGGTCTGCATCAGCTGCCACGCCAGCGGCAAGGACGGCGCGCCGAAACTGGGCGATCAGGCCGAATGGTCGAAACGCGCCGCCAAAGGCCTGTCCAATCTGACCGCCAACGCCATCACCGGTGTTCGCAAGATGCCCGCCCACGGTGGCCAGGCCCAGCTCTCCGATATCGAAATGAGTCGTGCCGTAGCCTACATGGTCAGCGGCGGACATTCGACCGATACCAACAAGGCCTATGCCTCGCCACAATCAAAGAGCGGCGAGGAAATCGTCAAGATCCGCTGCCAGGAATGCCATGCCGCCGGCAAGAACGGCGCCCCGAAGATTGGCGACGGCGAAGCCTGGAAGCCACGCCTCAAAAATGGCGTCGATCCGCTGGTCAAATCCGCCATCAACGGCCACAACGCGATGCCTGCTCGCGGTGGCATGGCCGACCTGAGCGATGCCGAAATGCGCTCGGCGGTGATCCACATGGTCAACCAGATCGCCGCACCGGCCAAGTAAGTTTCGGGCCGAGCAAAAAAACAAAGGGCGGAACCAGCGGTTCCGCCCTTTTTATATCGAACTCGTCATGCCTTAACTGCGATAGTCCGCATTGATCTTGACGTAGTCGTAGGAGAAATCGCAGGTATAGACGCTGGCCCGCGCCGCACCGCGCCCGAGATCGACGCGGACCGTGATTTCGGCCTGCGCCATGACGCGGGCACCGTCGGCCTCCTGGTACGCGGCTGCCCGGCCGCCATTTTCGGCAACCAGCACGTCATCCAGCCAAACCTTGACGCCATCGACATCGAGATCGCCAATACCGGCATAGCCGACTGCAGCAAGAATCCGACCGAGATTCGGATCGGAAGCGAAGAAGGCGGTCTTGACCAACGGCGAATGGCCGATGGCGTAGCCGACCTTGCGGCATTCCTCGATATCCTTGCCGCCTTCGACGGCCACCGTGATGAACTTGGTGGCGCCTTCGCCATCGCGCACGATGGCCTGGGCCAACTCGACCGAAACGGCGATGATCGCCGCCTTGACGTCGGCCCAGCCGGCATCGCCTTCTGCCTCGAAGCTTGCCCCGGACTGGCCGGTGGCAATCATCACGAACGAGTCGTTGGTCGACGTATCGCCATCGACGGTGATGCAATTGAAGGAGGCGTCAGCCGCTTCCTTGACCAGTTTGTCGAGCAGGGGCTGAGCAATGCCGGCATCGGTCGCCAGGAAGCCAAGCATGGTCGCCATGTTTGGCTTGATCATGCCGGCGCCTTTGGAAACGCCGGTAATCGTCACCGTCTTGCCGGCCACGACGACACGCCGCGAAGCAGCCTTGGCCACCGTGTCGGTGGTCATGATGCCGTGCGCCGCGGCATGCCAGTTGTCCGCCTTGAGATCGGCCTGCACCGCCGGCAAGCCAGCCTTGATCCGCTCCACCGGCAACAGTTCGAGAATCACCCCGGTCGAGAAAGGCAAGACCTGCTCGGGTGCGACTGCGAGCAAGGCACCGACCGCCTCGCAGGTGGCCTGGGCGGCCTGGCGGCCGGGCTCGCCGGTGCCGGCATTGGCAATACCAGTGTTGATCACCAGCGCACGAATCTCCTTGCCGCCCGCCAGGTGGTTGCGGCAAAGCTGCACCGGCGCCGCACAGAAACGGTTCTGGGTAAACACCCCGGCCACCGTACAACCGGCATCGAGCACAACCAATGTCAGGTCGCGGCGATTTTTCTTGCGGATTTCCGCTTCGGCAACACCAAGACGAACGCCAGCAACAGGAAACAGTTGATCGGCGGCGGGAGTAGCGTAATTGACGGGCATGCTTAAGGCTCCAAAAGCATCAAGGCACCTTTTCGGGTGCCTTGGAGGTTCAGATCAGGAAAGTTTTCCGTGGCAGTGTTTGTATTTCTTGCCGGAGCCGCAAGGGCAGGGATCGTTTCGCCCCACCTTCGGACCGTTATCGGCAGCCGGCACCGACTCGCCGGACTCGTCGCCCAGCGCCTCGTCGTAACCGGCGTGCTGATACTGGACGTTCTGGACATCGGCATGCGGCGCCGTTTCTTCGACGTCTTCCTGCGAGCGGATCTGCACGGTGAAGACGACGCGCGTCACTTCCTTGCGCACCAGATCAAGCAGTCCCTCGAACAGTTCGAAGGCTTCGCGCTTGTATTCCTGCTTCGGATTCTTCTGGGCGTAACCGCGCAGATGAATCCCCTGGCGCAGGTGGTCGAGCGCCGCCAAATGCTCGCGCCAATGCGAATCCAGGCTCTGCAACATGACATTGCGTTCGAACTGCTGGAAGGAGGTAGCACCGACCAGATCGACCTTGGCCTGATAGGTAGCGTCGGCTTCGGTCAGGATGCGCTGGAGGATTTCCTCGTCGGACAGTGTCGGCTCATTCTTGAACCACTCGGCAACCGGGGCTTCGATCAGCAGATCGGCGGCCAGCGCACGCTGCAGGCCCTCCATGTCCCATTGTTCCTCGACCGACTCTTCCGGCACGTGAGTGCGGAAAATTTCGACGATGACGCTGTGCCGCATCGCGGTAATGGTCTCGGAGATGTCTTCGGTCTCCAGCAACTCGTTACGCTGCTGGTAGATCACCTTGCGCTGGTCGTTGGCGACGTCGTCGTATTCGAGCAGCTGCTTGC
Source organism: Rhodocyclales bacterium GT-UBC (assembly GCA_003583745.1). Lineage (GTDB taxonomy): Bacteria > Pseudomonadota > Gammaproteobacteria > Burkholderiales > Rhodocyclaceae > Azonexus. The sequence continues at coordinate 58,491 of QXPY01000017.1, forward strand.
GGATGTCGAAGTTGCGGGCCTCGACCTTGCGCTGCGCCGATTCCAGCGAGCGGGTCACGAGCGGATGCTCGATGGCCTCGCCTTCCGGCATCTTCAGCTTGTCCATGATGGTGCGCAGACGCTCGCCGGCGAAGATGCGCAACAAGGGATCGTCGAGCGACAGGTAGAAGCGCGAAGAACCGGCATCGCCCTGGCGACCGGCACGGCCGCGCAACTGGTTGTCGATGCGACGCGACTCGTGACGTTCGGAACCGATGATGTGCAGACCACCGGCAGCCAGCACCTGGTCGTGCACCTTCTGCCATTCGCCCTTCAGCGCGGCGATCTTCTCGGCCTTGGCGGAATCACTCAGGGTTTCGTCTGCATGCACCGCATCGATCTGTTTCTGGATGCTACCGCCCAATACGATATCGGTACCGCGACCGGCCATGTTGGTGGCAATGGTGATCACACCCGGGCGGCCGGCCTCGATGACGATTTCGGCTTCGCGGGCATGCTGCTTGGCGTTGAGCACGTTGTGCGGCAGCTTTTCCTTGTCGAGCAAGCCGGAAAGTAGCTCCGAGGCCTCGATCGAAGTCGTGCCAACAAGAACAGGCTGGCCACGCTTGGCGCATTCGCGGATATCGGCAATGATCGCCGCATTCTTTTCGTCGGCGGTCTTGAACACCAGATCGTTCATGTCCTTGCGGACCATCGGCCGGTGCGTCGGGATGACCACCGTTTCCAGACCGTAGATCTGGTGGAATTCGTAAGCCTCGGTATCGGCCGTACCGGTCATGCCGGCCAGCTTGCCGTACATGCGGAAGTAGTTCTGGAAGGTGATCGAGGCCAGCGTCTGGTTCTCGGCCTGGATCTGCACGCCTTCCTTGGCTTCGACGGCCTGGTGTAGGCCGTCCGACCAGCGCCGACCGGCCATCAGGCGACCGGTAAATTCGTCGACGATGATGATCTCGCCGTTCTGCACGACGTAATGCTGATCCTTGTGGAACAGCGACGCAGCGCGCAGGGCGGCGTTCAGGTGATGCATCAGCGTGATGTTGGCGGCGTCGTACAGGCTGGTGCCTTCCTTGAGAATGCCATGCTCGGCCAGCAGCTGTTCGGCATGCTCGTAGCCGGCTTCGGAGAGATGCACCTGGTGCCCCTTTTCGTCCACCCAGAAATCGCCCTCGCCAGCCTCTTCGGCGGCACGCGTCAGCAGCGGCACGATGGCGCGCATGCGGACGTAGAGGTCGGTCTGGTCGTCGGCCTGGCCGGAAATAATCAGCGGCGTGCGTGCTTCGTCGATCAGGATGGAGTCCACTTCGTCGACGATAGCGAAGTTGAGACCACGCTGGACGCGCTCACCGGCCGTATAGACCATGTTGTCGCGCAGGTAATCGAAGCCGAATTCGTTGTTGGTGCCGTAAGTGATGTCGGCAGCGTAAGCGGCTTGCTTCGCCTCGTGGTCCATCTGCGACAGATTGACGCCGACGGTCAGACCGAGGAAGCGATGCAGACGCCCCATCCACTCCGAGTCGCGGGTCGCCAGATAGTCATTCACCGTGATGACATGGACGCCCTTGCCGGAAATGGCATTCAGGTAGGCCGGCAGCGTGCCGACCAGCGTCTTGCCTTCGCCGGTTCGCATTTCGGCGATCTTGCCGTAGTGCAGGACCATGCCGCCGATCATCTGGACGTCGAAGTGGCGCATGCCGAGTTCGCGCTTGCCGGCTTCGCGAACCACCGCAAAGGCTTCGGGCAGCAGATCGTCGAGCGATTCGCCATTGGCGTGACGCTGGCGGAATTCATCCGTCTTGGCACGCAGCTGTTCGTCGCTCAAGGCTTCGAGCGTCGGCTCGAGCGCATTGATGCGGCGCACGGTCTGCATGTATTGTTTGACCAGCCGATCGTTGCGGCTGCCGAAAATCTTTTTGAGTAGGCCGGAAATCATCGCGATGAGATATGGGTTGCGCAGTGCAGCAAAGCGTCGATTCTAGCATGCCACCCCGCCCCGGCGCGGACGACCTGGATCAAGGGATTGACTCGAGACTGGCGCAAAGCGCTCAACGACGCTTGAGCTGTGCGAACTCCTGGCTCTTCTTGAGGAACAGCGCCGGATTCTGCGCCACGCCCTGTTGCCGAACCTCGAAATGCAAGTGCGGCCCGGTTGAACGCCCGGTATTGCCTACGGCCCCGATCAACTCGCCGCGCTTGAGCAGTTTGCCGGATTTGACATCCATGCGCGACAGATGGGCGTAACGCGATAGCAGCCCTTCCCCGTGATCGATATCGATGACATTGCCGAACTCCGGGTGATAGACCGCACTCAGAACGACGCCATCGGCAGCAGCCAGAACGGGCGTACCGATCTCGGCATTGAAATCGATACCCTCATGCATGGCCCGCAAGCCGGCTATCGGATCGTTGCGGACCCCGAACGCCGACCCCAACTCGGCAGACCTGACCGGCAGACTGGTCGGCAACAAGCGATCCTTGATGCGCTTTTCCAGCAAGCGCGATTCCAGCATATCGAATTCGCTGCCTCGATTTTCAACCAGACTCGCCAGGCGCTCGATCTCGCGCTGCAACTCCCCGGCCGTCATCGGTGCAGGAACGTAGGGACCGCCTTGAGCCGACCTGCCAGAAGCAGCCAGAGGCTCGCGCTTGACCCCCGCCAAAGTCGATACGCGCTCGCCCAGACCGTCCAGCTGGATAACGTGAGCCTGCAATTGCCCCAAGCGGGTCGCCATCATCTGCAAATTGTTGGCAATATATTCTTGGGTCTTCTCGGACTCCCGCTGCTGCAGGGATAACAGAAGATTTTCGACCATGGGCAGGCGCCAATGCACGGACAACCAGGAAATCAAGGTTGAGGTAGCCAGCACTAGCAAGAGGAACGCCAGCAGCACGGCCGCAACGTGACGAGGCATAATGGTGATGGTGCGCGCCGCCTTCAGATGGCGTGAAACCAGAATAATCTGCACGGAACCTCCTTTATGTATTACGAGCCAGAGCACTTTCTCGATCGCGATGCGGCTGCCGGTCGTCTCCTCGGCCATGCACGCCTACTGCTCAAACTCGCTCGACGCTTCGAAGCCATCGCACCGGCCGGACTCCGTCATGCCGCGCGCGTTGCCAACTACAAGTCGGGGAAAATCGTTATCCACACTGAAAACGGTGCGGTCGCCAGCAAACTCCGCCAGATGAGCCAGCGTCTTTGCGACGAATTATCGAAAGGAGGTGCGGAGTGTATCGAGATGGAAGTAAAAGTACAACCCCGACCAATCCTTTACCAATCAATCACTTCCACTGAAAAGCCGCTCTCCGCCAAGGCTTGTGGCGCGCTTGAGGCAACCCGGAACAGCCTGCCTAACGGCCCGTTGCGCGACGCCCTGGACAAATTGCTGACGCGAGCAATCAAGCGGGAATAAGCGCCACGCGCTCGATGATCATCAGCGCAAAAACCACCAGCGCGAAAACGACGCCATAGCGAAATAGCCGCCAGGTCAGTATGAGATAGCGACGGTCCCCGGTCAAAAAATGCAGCACCAAGCCGGCACCAATCGATACCACCAAAATGACTGCCAGCAAGCGTAGCAGCCACATGCCGTCTTAGGCCGGCTGATTCAACCAGCGTGTCACGCCGGCCGGGGCATGCTCCGCCACGTCGTAGCTGGCAAACTCCCAGGATTCCTGGTGATTGAGCAATTCACGGGCGAGCAGATTGTTCATCGCATGGCCGCCCTTATGGGAGGAATACGAAGCCAATAGCGGATGGCCGAGCAGGTAGAGGTCACCCACCGCGTCGAGAATCTTGTGTTTGACGAACTCGTCGCCATAACGCAGACCATCCTGATTGAGCACGCGGAATTCGTCGAGAACGATCGCGTTCTCCAGACCGCCGCCCAGCGCCAGGCCGTTCTCGCGCAGGTATTCGACTTCCTGCATGAAACCGAAGGTGCGGGCGCGGGCAAGCTCGCGAGTATAGGAATGCTCGGCGAAATCGATTTCGGCCTTCTGGGCCGACTTGTCGATGGCCGGATGATTGAAAACGATGGAGAAGGCCAGACGATAACCGTCGTAAGGCTCGAAACGCGCCCACTTGTCGCCGTCGCGAACTTCGATCGAGCGGGTGACGCGAATGAATTTCTTGGCCGCGTTCTGTTCCTCGATACCAGCCGACTGGATCAGGAAAACGAACGGCGCAGCCGAACCGTCAAGGATGGGTACTTCCGGCGCATCCAGATCAACCCATGCATTATCGATACCGAGTCCGGCAAAGGCCGACATCAGGTGTTCGATGGTTCCAACCTTGACACCCTCGAATTCCAGGCACGAGCACATGCGGGTATCGCCGACCATGAAGGCCTTGGCGGGAATATCCACCGGCTCTGGCAGATCGACGCGACGAAAGATGATGCCGGTATCCGGCGCGGCGGGACGCAGGGTCATGTTGACCTTGACGCCACCGTGCAATCCAACACCCGAGGCGCGGATAAGGGTCTTGAGCGTGCGTTGCTTGAGCATGCAAGTGCTTGAATAATTTGGGGAGCGGCGCATTGTAACACAATGCACCGCCGCCCTTTTTCAGAGAGATGTTTTCTTACATTCAGTCAGCCTGTTTGCGCAGGAAGGCCGGAATGTCGTAACGGTCGACCCCGCTGTTGGCCAGCGCTTCGACGGTGACGTTACGCTTGCGCACCACGGCCGGCACGTCGGCGATCTGGTTGTAATCGATGGCCGGACCGCTGGAGAAAGCGACGGCATCATGGGTGCCCGTAGCTTGCGCCTGGACGACCGGGGTATTGATCACCTCGAAAGTCTGGCGTTTGGCGGCAGCCTGACCCAGGCCGGTGGCGACCACGGTGACGCGCAAGGCATCGCCCATCAGTTCGTCATACACCGCACCGAAGATGATGTGGGCGTCTTCGGCGGCAAAGGCCTTGACGGTGTTCATCACTTCATTGACTTCCTTCATCTTCAGGCCGCCCTTGGCTGCCGTGATATTGACCAGCACGCCCTTGGCACCCGACAGATTGACGCCTTCGAGCAGCGGCGACGCCACGGCTTGTTCGGCGGCGATGCGGGCACGGTCGATGCCGGCGGCAGCGGCGGAACCCATCATGGCACGACCCATTTCACCCATCACGGTGCGCACGTCTTCGAAGTCGACGTTAACCAGACCCGGATAGGTAATGATTTCGGCAATACCGCCGACGGCGTTCTTCAGCACATCGTCAGCTGCCTTGAAGCAATCGTCGACATCGGCATCGTCGCCCATGACTTCCATCAATTTGTCATTGAGGATGACGATCAGCGAATCGACGTGCTTGGAGAATTCGGCAATACCGGCTTCAGCGGACTTCATCCGCTTGTTGCCTTCGAAGCTGAACGGCTTGGTCACTACGCCAACAGTCAGGATGCCCATTTCGCGGGCGATCTCGGCCACCACCGGGGCGGCGCCAGTACCCGTGCCACCACCCATGCCGGCGGTGATGAAGGCCATGTGCGCCCCTTCCAGGCTGGCGCGGATCTCGTCGCGATGCTCCTGCGCGGCTTCCTGGCCCTTTTCCGGCTTGGCCCCCGCGCCCAGACCGGTCTTGCCCAGCGACAGCTTGCTGGCGGCGGCATTGCGGCTCAGTGCCTGCGCATCGGTATTGGCGGCGATGAATTCGACGCCGTTTACCCCTTCGCGAATCATGTGTTCGATGGCATTGCCACCGGCCCCGCCCACACCGAACACCTTGATGATCGTGCCGGTTTCCTCTTCCTTCTCGATGATCTCAAACATAACTACCTCCTCTGAAAAAACTGTTCAAAAACAAATCAAAAATTCTTGGCAAACCAATCTTTCATACCGGAAAAGACATCCTTGAAACCTTGCTTTTCCTGGATCTTCTGACCCCGCTTGCGTTGCGCCTGGGCTTCCAGCAAGAGGCCGTAAGCCGTCGAGAAACGCGGGTTCTGGACGACGTCGGCCAGGCTGCCGTGGTATTTCGGATTCCCCAGACGCACCGGCATGTGGAAAATTTCCTCGCCCAACTCGACCATCCCCGGCATGACGCTGGCGCCGCCGGTCAGCACGATGCCGGAGGAGAGCACTTCCTCGAAGCCGGCGCGGCGCAGCTCGTTCTGGATCAATTCGTAAAGTTCCTCGACGCGCGGCTGGATGACATCGGCCAACGCACGACGGCTCAACTTGCGGCTCGGCCGGTCGTCGACCCCGGCCACTTCCATGTTCTCGGCCGCATCGGCCAGTTGTGACAGGGCGCAACCGTATTTGCACTTGATGTCCTCGGCTTCGCGGGTCGGCGTGCGCAGGGCCATGGCGATGTCGTTGGTCACCTGGTCGCCGGCGATGGGAATGACCGAGGTATGGCGGATGGCGCCCTGGGTCCACACCGCGATATCGGTGGTACCGCCGCCGATGTCGATCAGGCAAACGCCCAAATCCTTCTCGTCCTCGGAGAGCACGGCATAGCTCGAGGCCAGCGGCTGCAGCACCAGGTCATTGACCTCCAGGCCGCAACGCCGCACGCACTTGACGATGTTCTGTGCGGCCGAAACGGCGCCGGTCACGATGTGCGTCTTGACTTCCAGGCGCATGCCGCTCATGCCGATCGGCTCGCGGATGCCATCCTGGCCGTCGATGACGAATTCCTGCGTCAGGATGTGCAGGATTTCCTGATCGGCCGGAATCGGCATCGCCTTGGCGGTTTCGATCACGCGCTCGACGTCGCTCTGGGTGACTTCCTTGTCCTTGATCGCCACCATGCCATTCGAATTGAAGCTCTTGATGTGGCTGCCGGCGATCCCGGTATAAACATCCTTGACCTTGCAATCGGCCATCAACTCGACTTCCTGCACCACACGACTGATGGTGTGCACCGTTTCCTCGATGTTCACCACGACGCCCTTCTTCAGGCCGCGCGAATCCTGCGAGCCCATGCCGATGACGTTGAGATGTCCTTCCTGATCGATCTCGGCGACCAGTGCGACGATTTTCGACGTCCCGATATCGAGACCGACGACCAGATCCTTGTTGTCCCTGCTCATATGCTTACTTTCCCTTCCCCTCGCCGGCAACACGCACGGCGAAACCATTCGGATACCGCAAATCCACGACCGTCGGCCGTATTGCTCGCTTGGCGACGGTTTCCGGATACACCTCGATAAAACGTTGCAGGCGCACGCCAACCGGCGCCTTCGGCTGTTCCCGTCCCATATCGACGAGCATGCCGTTCTCCAATTTCAGTTGCCAGGCCAGGCGCGGCGATAAAGTCACCTGCACCGGCTTCTCGTTCACCGAGCGGAAAGTGGCGACCAGTTCGCCGTAGCGCTTCAGCACTTCCGGCGCCGTACCCGGCGGGCCATACAACAGGGGCAAGGCCGCCTGTTCCGCTTCCGGCAACAAGGCTGCAAAAACCTCGCCGTAACTGTTCACCAGCTCGCCCCTTCCCTCGCCCCAGCGCGCCAACGGCCGATGCTCCTCGATCCGCACCTCCAGTCGGGCCGGCCAGATTCGCCGTACGTCGACCTTGCGCACCCAGGGCAAACCACCCAGCGTGGCACGCACCGTATCCAGATTGAGGCTGAAGAAATTGCCCTTGATCGCTGCCGGCAGCACCTGCTCGATCTCGAGCCGGCGCGTGTGCGCCAGCGGCTCGGCAAACACCACCTGGCGAACCGGCAAGGACGGCACCCGCACCAGCCAGACCGCTGCCGCAGCCAGCAACGCAGCCGAAGCGACCAGCATCAGCAGGTCGGCAAGCGCGTTCAGCAAGTGCGGTTTGTTCCACATTCATTCACTCAGTCGTTGGCAGCAAGTTCGAGGACGCGACGCACCAGTACCGGGTACTCCATGCCGGCCACGCGGGCCGCCATCGGCACCAGCGAGTGATCGGTCATGCCCGGTGCGGTATTCACTTCCAGGAAATAGTGATTACCGGCTTCGTCCATCAGGAAATCGACCCGCCCCCAGCCCCGACCGCCCAGGATGCGGAATGCTTCCAAAGCCTGCTTGCTGATCAGCGCCTGCTTGTCGGCCGACAGCTCGCACGGACAGAGGTAGCGCGTATCGTCACGGTTGTACTTGGCTTCGTAGTCATACCATTCGGTCGCCGGCTCGATCTTGATGATCGGCAGTGCCGTTTCGCCCAGGATACCGATGGTGTATTCGCCGCCCATGACGCCTTTTTCGGCGATTACCAGCGGATCGTGGCGCGCCGCCTCGGCGTAGGCAGCAGCAAGTTGGCCGGTTGCCTTGACCTTGGTGATGCCGATCGACGAGCCTTCGCGCGCCGGCTTGACGAACAGCGGCAGGCCCAGACGGGCCTCGATCGCGGCGAAATCGGAGTCGGCATCGAGCAGCACGTATTCGGGAATCGGCAGATTCGCCGCCTGCCACATCAGCTTGGTACGGAACTTGTCCATGGCCAGGGCCGAAGCCAGCACGCCCGGTCCGGTGTAGGGAATATGCATGACCTCCAGGGCGCCCTGGATAGTGCCGTCTTCACCATGCCGGCCATGCAGGGCAATGAAAGCCCGGTCGTAGCCCTTCAACGCATCGAGCGGCTGCAATGCCGGATCGAAGGCATGCGCATCGACGCCCTGCCCCTGCAAGGCGGCCAGTACTCGCGAACCGCTGTTGAGGGAGACCTCGCGCTCGGCGGAGGTGCCACCGAAAAGGACTGCGACTTTACCGAAACCGCTCATTTTGACTCCACCACCTTGCCCGGAACGGCGCCGATCGAGCCAGCGCCCATGCACAACACGACATCGCCGTCACGGGCGACATCCAGAATGGTTTGCGGCATCGCCGCGATATCTTCGACAAACACCGGCTCGACCTTGCCGGTGACGCGCAGGGCGCGGGCCAACGAACGGCCGTCGGCAGCGACGATCGGCGCTTCGCCAGCGGCATAGATTTCGGCCAGCAGCAGCGCATCGACGGTGCTCAGCACCTTGATAAAATCCTCGAAACAATCGCGGGTCCGCGTGTAGCGGTGCGGCTGGAAGGCCAGCACCAGGCGGCGGCCGGGGAAGGCGCCACGCGCGGCAGCCAGCGTCGCCGCCATTTCGACCGGGTGATGACCATAATCGTCAACCAACGTGAAACTGCCACCCGTCGGCAAGGCCACCTCGCCGTAGCGCTGGAAGCGGCGGCCGACGCCCTTGAACTCGGCCAGCGCCTTGATGATCGCCGCATCCGACACCTGCAGTTCCGTCGCCACGGCAATCGCCGCCAGCGCATTGAGCACGTTATGCATGCCGGGCAGGTTGAGGGTGATCGACAGGCGCGACACCGAGCCATTGACCCGCACCACGTCGAAGCGCATCTGTCCGTTGTCGGCAACGACGTTCTCGGCGTAGAAATTGCACTCCGGGTTCAGGCCGTAGGTGACGATCTGCTTGGCGACGTTCGGCATGATCGCCCGGACGTTCGGATCGTCGGCGCAAAGTACCGCCACGCCGTAGAACGGCAGGCGATTGAGGAAATCGGCAAAGGTGCTCTTCAAACGCTCGAAATCGTGACCATAGGTTTCCATGTGGTCGGCGTCGATATTGGTCACTACCGAAATCACCGGCGACAGGAAGAGGAAGGAGGCATCCGACTCGTCGGCCTCGGCCACGATGAATTCGCCGCCGCCCAGGCGGGCGTTGGCCCCGGCGGCGTTGAGGCGGCCGCCGATGACGAAGGTCGGGTCGATGCCGCCCTCGGCCAGGATGCTGGTGACCAGGCTGGTCGTCGTCGTCTTGCCATGGGTGCCGGCAATCGCGATGCCGCGCCGCAGGCGCATCAATTCGGCCAGCATCTGGGCGCGCGGCACAACCGGGATCTTCTTTTCGCGGGCGGCAACCACTTCCGGGTTATCGGCCTTGACCGCCGTCGACACCACCACGGCCTGCGCGCCGCGGATGTTCTCGGCGGTATGGCCGATCATCACCGTGATGCCCTCGCCTTCCAGGCGACGCGTCGTTGCGCTGGCGGCGATGTCCGAACCGCTCACCGTGTAACCGAGGTGAGCCAGTACTTCGGCAATGCCGCTCATGCCGGAACCGCCGACACCGACGAAATGGATATGTTTGACCTTGTGTTTCATTTATTTCGCACTCTCCGCGCAGATGTTCGCCACTTCTGCGGTGGCATCGGGCTTGGCCAGGCTGCGGGCCTTTTCGGCCATTTCCAGCAACTGTCCGCGGCTGTAGTTGCGGATCAGCGCCAGGCTGTCCGCGGTCATTTCGTCTTGCGCCAGCAGGAAGGCCCCGCCGGCATGGACCAGGAACTTGGCGTTGCCGGTCTGGTGGTCGTCCACCGCATGCGGGAAGGGGACCAGAATGCTGGCGACACCGGCCGCCGCCAATTCCGCAATGGTCAGGGCACCGGCCCGGCAGATCACCAGGTCGGCCCACTCGTAGGCGCCGGCCATGTCGTCGATGAAGGGAACGCAATGCGCCTGGATGCCAGCCGCAGCGTAATTCGCCTTGAGCGCCTCGATATGCTTCTCGCCAGCCTGATGCACGATCTGCGGCTGCTGGTCGGCAGCCAGCAAGGCCATCGCCTGCGGCACCTTCTCGTTCAGCGCCTGGGCGCCAAGACTGCCGCCGATGACGAGCAGGCGCAATGCCCCGCTGCGCTCGGCGAAACGCTCGGCCGGCGGGGCGATGGCAGCGATTTCCGGACGCACCGGGTTGCCGGCCCAGACACCCTTTTTCAACACATCCGGGAAACCGGTGACAATGCGATCGGCGACACCGGCCAGCACGCGATTGGCCAGTCCGGCAACGGAATTCTGTTCGTGCAGCACCAGCGGCACGCCGGTCAGCGCCGCCATCATGCCGCCCGGGAAGGTGATGTAGCCGCCCATGCCAAGGACGACATTGGGTCGCACCTGACGCAGGGCCTGCAGCGCCTGCCAGAAACCGCGCAGCAGGTTGAACGGCAGCAACAGCTTGCGCAGCATGCCCTTGCCACGCAGCGCCGCGAAGCGGACATTGACCATCTCGAAGCCATGCTGCGGCACCAGGCGGGCTTCCATGCCATCCGGATTGCCCAGCCAGACGACACGCCATCCGGCATCGCGCAAGGCGTGACCGACGGCCAGCGCCGGGAAAATATGGCCACCGGTACCGCCGGCCATGATCAGGATGGTCTTGCTCATAGCTTTCCACCTCGCATGAGCTGCCTGTTTTCCCAATCGACGCGAAGCAGGATGGCCAGCGCGACGCAGTTGGCGAATATGCCCGAACCGCCGAAGCTCATCAGCGGCAAGGTCAGGCCCTTGGTCGGCAGCAGGCCCATGTTGACGCCCATGTTGATGAAGGACTGGACGCCGAACCAGATGCCCATGCCCATGGCGACCAGCGCCGGGTAAAGACGGTCGAGCTGGACGCTCTGGCGGCCGATGGCGAAGGCCCGCTGAACGACCAGGGCAAACAGCGCGATCACGGCGACGACGCCGAAGAAGCCGAGTTCCTCGGCGATCACTGCGAGCAGGAAGTCGGTGTGAGCTTCCGGCAGGTAGAACAGTTTTTCGACGCTGGCACCGAGGCCGACCCCGAACAGTTCGCCGCGCCCGAAGGCGATCAGCGAATGCGACAGTTGGTAGCCGCGCCCGAAAGCGTCGGCCCAGGGATCCATGAAACCGAACACCCGGTCGCGCCGATACGGCGAGACGATGATCAGCACAGTGAAAGCGACCAGCAGGCCGATGATCAGCAGCGCGAACAGACGAGCCTTGAGGCCGCCCAGGAAAAGGATGCCCATGGCGATCGAGATGATCACCACGAAGGCGCCGAAGTCCGGCTCCTTGAGCAGCAACATGCCGACGATGGCCATTGCCCCGAACATCGGCAGGAAGGCCTGCTTCAGGTCATGCATGACGTTGATCTTGCGCACCGTGTAATCGGCCGCGTAGAGCACGGCGAACAGCTTCATCAACTCGGACGGCTGCAGGTTGGCGAATCCCAGTGGCAGCCAGCGGCGAGCGCCATTGACGTCGCGCCCGAGGCCGGGAATCAGCACGATGGCGAGCAGCACGGCACCGATCATGAACAAGTAGGCCGCATTCTTTTGCCACAGGTTGAGCGGCACCTGGAAAGTCACGGCAGCGGCAACCAGGCCGATGCACAGGAAAACGCCGTGCCGGATCAGGTAATAGGCTGGTTGGTGATTGGTAAAACGACCACCTTCGGCTGTCGCGATCGACGCCGAATAAACCATGACCAGGCCACCGAAGAGCAGGATCAGGATGCTCCACAGCAGCGCGTAGTCGATCTCGGCCACCTGGCGGCGCGGCGCGTCGAGGGCACCGATCATCATGCCGTCAGCCCTCCCACCGCGTCGATGAAAGCCTGCGCCCGGTGGGCGTAGTTCTTGTACATATCGAGACTGGCACAGGCCGGCGAGAGCAGCACGCAATCACCGGCTTCGGCATGCGCCGCCAGCCAGCGCACAGCGGCTTCCATGTCGCCCAGGATGCGGGTCGGCATGCCGCTGCCTTCGAGCGCCATGCCGATCGCGGCGGCATCGCGGCCGATCAGCGCCACGGCACGACCGTGCTTTTCCAGCGCCGGCTTGAGCGGCGAGAAATCCTGGCCCTTGCCGTCGCCGCCGAGCACGATGGCGACCTTGCGGCCCATGCCTTCGATGGCGGCCAGCGTGGCGCCGACATTGGTGCCTTTCGAGTCGTCGACGTAGAGCACGCCACCGATCTCGGCCACCGTTTCGACGCGATGCGGCAAACCCTTGAAGTTGCGCAACGGCGCCAGCAGGCGGGCCGGCTCGACGCCGACGCATTCGCACAGGGCCAGGGCGGCCATCGCGTTCGCCGCATTATGCAGGCCGGACAATTTGAGTTCGGCAAGGTCGACCAGCTTTTCGCTTCCACGCACGATGGCACCGTCGACCAAGCCGTAATCGACACCGCGCGGCGCAGCATTGAGGCCGAAGGTGATCATCTTGCGGCCGCAGCGCCCGTTCGCCATCGACCAGTCGTCGTCACGATTCAGGATCAGCGCCCCCTTGCCCTGGAAGACGCGCGACTTGGCCTGGGCGTAATTGGCCAGGCTGCCCTCGTAGCGGTCGAGATGGTCTTCCGAGATGTTGAGCACGGTGGCCGCAGCGGCGTTCAGGTGATGCGTCGTTTCGAGCTGGAAGCTCGACAGTTCGACCACCCAGACCTGCGGCAAGGCGCCGGCATCCTGCGCCTCCATCAAGGCGTCCAGCGCCGACGGCGAGATGTTGCCGCAGGCAATGGCCGGCACGCCGGCCCCGTTGAGCAGGTGGGCGGTCAGCGCCGTGGTCGTCGTCTTGCCGTTGCTACCGGTGATCGCAATGATCTGCGAACCGGCTACCTGTTCGCGCACGCCGGCCGCAAACAGTTCGATTTCGGAAATGATCGGCAGAGCGCAGGCGGCAATCGCCGGCGTTGCCTTGGCCACGCCCGGCGACAAGGCGACCACCTCGCATCCGGTGAATGTGGCGGGCGTGAATTCGCCGGCCAGCAGTTCGGCGCCCGGCGCGACAGTCTGCAGGGCGTCGACGTTGGGCGGGGTGCTGCGCGAATCGGCGACGCGCACAAGCGCGCCCTGGCGATGCAGCCACTTGGCCATCGCCAATCCGGACTCGCCGAGCCCGATCACCAGAACGCGTTTGCCCTTGAGTTCCATGTTCAGCGCAACTTCAGCGAGGAAAGGCCGACCAGCACCAGCATGATGGTGATGATCCAGAAACGGACGACGACCTGCGTCTCCTTCCAGCCGGTTTGTTCGAAATGGTGGTGCAGCGGCGCCATGCGCAGGATGCGCCGGCCCTCGCCATATTTTTTCTTGGTGTATTTGAACCAGCTGACTTGCAGCATCACCGACAGGGTCTCGACGACGAAAACGCCGCCCATGATGACCAGCACGATTTCCTGACGGATGATCACGGCCACGGTGCCAAGCGCGGCACCCAGCGCCAGCGCACCGACGTCGCCCATGAAGACTTCGGCCGGATAGGCGTTGAACCACAGGAAGCCGAGGCCGGCGCCGGCAATCGCGCCGAGCAGGATGCACAGTTCGCCGGCGCCCGGCACGTAAGGGATCAGCAGGTACTTGGCGTACACCGCATGGCCGGTCACGTAGGCGAACAGCGCGAAGGCCGAGGCGATCATCACGGTCGGCATGATGGCCAGGCCATCCAGGCCGTCGGTCAGGTTCACCGCATTGCTGGTCCCGACGATGACGAAGTAGGTCAGTGTGATGAAGCCGATGATGCCCAACGGGTAAGCGACGCTCTTGAAGAAGGGCACGATCAACTGGGTTTCGGCGCCGGACTTGGCGGAGAAGGCCAGGAACAGCGCCGCCCCGACGCCGAGCACGGATTGCCAGAAATACTTCCACTTGGCCGACAGGCCCTTCGGGTCGCGATACACCACCTTCTTCCAGTCATCGTACCAGCCGACGATGCCGTAACCCAGCGTGACGACCAGCACGGTCCACACGTACTTGTTGGTCAGGTCGCCCCACAGTAGTGTGGTGATGCCGATGGCGATCAGGATCAGCACGCCGCCCATGGTCGGCGTGCCGGATTTGACGAGATGGGTTTGCGGGCCGTCGGTACGCACCGCCTGGCCGATCTTCTTGGCGGCCAGCCAGCGGATGACGCCCGGGCCGGCAGCGAAGGAAATCAGCAGCGCAGTCATCGCCGCCAGCACGGTGCGCAGCGTGATGTAGTTGAAGACGTTGAAGAAGCGCACATCCTGTGCGAGCCATTGGGCCAATGCGAGCAGCATCAGTGTTTATCCTCAGCGGTGGCGGATAGCGCGTCGGCCACCCGTTCCATTTTCATGAAGCGCGACCCCTTGACCAGCACCGTGGTGTCCGGACCGAGTTCCTTATCGACCGCGGCGATCAGCTTGTCGACATTGCAATAGTGGCGGGCGCCTTCACCGAAGTTGCGCACGGCCTGCTGGGCGGCGTCGCCGAGCGCGAACAGGCGGTCGATGCCCTGGCTCTTGGCGTAACCGCCGATTTCATCGTGATACTGGCCGCTGGCTTCGCCAATCTCGCCCATGTCGCCGAGCACCAGCAGCTTGCGGCCGATGGTCGAGGCCAGCACGTCGATGCCGGCGCGAACCGAATCGGGATTGGCGTTATAGGTATCGTCGAGGATATCGGCCCCATTTTTGCCGGCCCGCCGCTGCAAGCGCCCCTTGACGCCGGAGAAGCTTTCCAGCCCGGCCTGCACGGCTGCCATTGGGAGGCCGGCAGCGAGGCAGGCGGCCGCGGCTGCAACGGCATTACGCGCATTATGCCGACCAGGGATGCCCAAACGCAGAGCGGCCTGGCCTTCCGGCGCCTGCAATTCGAGTTGCGTTTCCAGGCCATGCAAATGTACGACACCCTGCACATCGGCCGCCTGATCGATACCGAAACTGCGCACGGTGTGCGGCTTGGCCATGTTTCGCCAGAAATCGGCGTAGTGGTCGTCGGCATTCACCACCGCGATGCCATTGTTCAGCAAGCCGCTGAAGATGCTGCCTTTTTCGCGCGCCACTTCATCCAGGTCACCCATGCCTTCGAGGTGGGCTCGCTGGGCATTGGTGACCAGCGCCACGGTCGGCGCGCCGATCGGCGCCAGATAAGCGATTTCGCCCGGATGATTCATGCCCATCTCGATCACCGCGGCACGATGCGAGGCGTTGAGGCCGAGCAGGGTGAGCGGCAGGCCGATGTCGTTGTTGAGGTTGCCGCGCGTCGCCAGCACGGCGTCGCCGAATGCCGCCTTGAGGATGGCGGCCACCATTTCCTTGGTCGTCGTCTTGCCGTTCGAGCCGGTCACGGCAATCACCGGCAGACTGAATGCGGCCCGCCAGGCCGCGGCCAAGGCCCCCAGCGCCAGGCGCGTATCGGCCACGACAACGGCCGGCACACCGGCCGGCACCTTGCTTTCATCGGCCACCAGCAAGGCGGCTGCGCCACTGGCAACGGCCGGGGCGAGAAAATCATGGGCATCGAAACGCTCGCCGCGCAGGGCAATGAACAACTGCCCGGCGGCAACGCCACGGGTATCGGTGGAAACGCCGTTCAAGGCGACGTCGGCGCCAATCAGGCGGCCATTGACGGCAGCGACGACTTGCGAAAGCAGCCAGTTCATTCGGCAACCTCCTGAGATGTGGGACGACGCAGCAGCAGCGCGGCTTCGGCCTGCTCGACGTCGGAAAATGGGCTGCGCACGCCGGCGACTTCCTGATAGGACTCGTGGCCCTTGCCGGCGAGCAGGATGACGTCGCGCGCATCGGCATCGAGCACCACCTTGCGAATGGCAGCGGCGCGATCGGCTTCGCTTTCGGCATGCAGCATGCCGGCGAGGACGTCGTTGATGATGACTTGCGGATCTTCGCTGCGCGGATTGTCGCTGGTCACCAGGACGCGATCGGCGCAACGGGCGGCAATGCTGCCCATCTGCGGGCGCTTGCCTTTGTCGCGATCGCCGCCGCAACCGAAGACGACGCACAGGCGGCCACCGCGCCGGTTGGCCACGTCGCGCAGGGCGACCAGGGCATTCTCCAACGCATCCGGGGTATGCGCGTAGTCGATGACGACCAGCGGCTCGCCGTTGCCGCCAACGCGTTCCATGCGGCCCGGCGGCGGCGTCAATTCGGACAGGCGGCGGGCGACTTCACCGACGGCCAGGCCGGCATCGTGCAGCACCGCAGCAACGGCCAGCAGGTTATGCACGTTGTAGCGCCCGACCAGGCCGGTATCGACGGTCGCCCGACCGTTCGGCAGCACCAGGTTGAAACGCTGGCCGAAAGGCGTATCGACCAGCTCTTCGGCGCGCACCAGGGCCGGAAAATCGCGCCGGGCCTCGCCGATGGCGTAACCGAGTACGCGCATGGCGGTGGTTTCGCGGATCAGCTTCTGACCAAGTTCGTCATCCAGATTGATGATCGCCGTACGCAGACGCGGCCAGGCAAACAGTTTTTCCTTGGCGGCGGCATAGGCTTCCATGCTGCCGTGGTAATCGAGGTGGTCGCGGGTGAAATTGGTGAAGACCGCGACATCGACGCGGGCACCATTCATCCGGCCCTCTTCGATGCCGATGGAGCTGGCTTCGAGGGCGCAGGCGGCTGCGCGCTCCTGGCGGAACCGCGCCAGATAGCGCATCAGCGTGGTGGCTTCCGGCGTGGTGAAACCGGTTTCGACCAGGGCATCCGGGAAGCCGGCGCCCAAGGTGCCGATCACGGCGCAAGGCTTGGGATAGGCGCGGGCGATGCACTGGCTGATCGTCGTCTTGCCGTTGGTGCCAGTGATGGCAATCAACGACAGACCTTCGCTCGGATAGCCATAGACGGCATGCGCCAGCGGCCCGGCCAGCGGCCGCAAGGCCTCGACCGGCAGGTTCGGCACGCCCAGGGCGGCATCCCAGACGAAATCGCCACCCGGCTGCCAGGCGACCGCGACGGCGCCACGCCCCAGGGCATCAGCAATATAACGGCGGCCATCGGCCAAATCGCCGGGGTAAGCCAGGAACAGGTCACCCGGCAGTACCTGGCGGCTGTCGTCGGCGACGCCGGTCGGGGTTACCCCCAGCGCTTCCAGGCGATCGAGAATGTGCCGCGGCGTGCTCACAGCTTGCCCTTTCCACCCGCGGCTTCGGCCACCTGGATCGGCGCATCCGGCGGGATGCCCATGGTACGCAGCGCGCCGCCCATGATCTGGGAGAAGGCCGGCCCGGCCACATCGCCGCCGAAGTGGGCGCCGGCGCTCGGCTCGTCGATCATCACCGCCACTACCAGGCGCGGATCGCTGATCGGCGCGATACCGACGAAGGAGGCGACATACTTGCGGGCATAGACGCCGCCCTCGACCTTGTAGGCGGTACCAGTCTTGCCGCCGACCCGATAGCCCGGCACCCGCGCCTTGGGCGCCGTACCTTCCGGCTGCACCGCCATCTCCAGCATGGCACGCAACTCGCGCATGGTTTGCGGCGAGAAGATCCGGGTGCCATGCACCGGAGTTTCATCGAGCTTGATCAGCGACAGCGGCATCAATTCGCCATCGCGCGCAAAAACGGTGTAAGCCCGGGCCAACTGGACCAGGCTGACGGCAATGCCGTGACCGTAGGACATCGTGGCCTGCTCGATCGGCCGCCAGTTCTTCCAAGGCCGCAGCCTGCCGTTCACTTCTCCAGGGAAGCCGAGGTTGGGCGCCTGGCCGAAGCCGATGCTGTCGAACATCTCCCACATTTCCTTGGGTGGGAAGCCCAGCGCGATCTTGGCGGTGCCGACGTTGGAGGATTTCTGGATGACCTGGGCCACCGTCAAGGCGCCATGCGGATGCGAATCCGAAATGGTCGCCGTGCCGATGGTCAGACGCCCCGGCGCCGTATTGATCACCGTATCGAAGCGAACCTTGCCGCGCTCCAGGGCCAGCGCGGCAGTAAACGGCTTCATCACCGAACCCGGCTCGAAGGTATCGGTCAGGGCGCGATTGCGCAGTTGGGCACCGGACAGGTTCTGACGGTTGTTCGGGTTGTAGGTCGGCCAATTGGCCAGGGCCAGGATCTCGCCGCTGCGGGCATCGATGACGATGGCGCCGCCAGCCTTGGCATTATTGGTTTCGACAGCGGCCTTCAACTGGCTGTAGGCGATGTACTGGATCTTCGAGTCGAGGGCCAGACGGACATCCTTGCCATCCTGCGGCGGCTTGGTGGCACCGACATCCTCGACAATGCTGCCGCGCCGGTCGCGAATTACCGTCCGGCTACCGGCGTGACCAAGCAGGCTCTGCTGGTAAGCCAGCTCGACACCCTCCAGCCCCTTGTCGTCGACACCGGTAAAGCCGACGATGTGGGCCGTCATGTCGCCGGTCGGGTAGTAACGACGGTATTCCTTTTCCTGGTGGATACCGGACAGTTTGAGCGCGGCGATACGATCGGCCGTTTCCGGCGGCACCTGGCGCTTGACGAAGACGAAGGTCTTGTCGGAGGCGATCTTGCCATCCAGTTCACGCAAGCTCATGTCGAGCAAACCGGCCAATTGCTGTTTTTGCTGCTGACCCATCTGGCGAGCATCGCCAGGAATGGCCCAGACCGATTTCATCGGCGTCGACACAGCCAGCATGTCGCCGTTGCGATCGACAATCTTGCCCCGGGAAGCAGATACCTCGATATCGCGGCGATAGCGCGAATCACCCTTTTCCTGCAGAAAGTCGTTATTGATCACCTGCAGATAGAAGCCGCGCGCCACCAGGGCCAGGAAAGCCCCCATCAGCAACAGGCCAACGGTGCGCGAACGCCAGCCCTGCAGCGCCAGTTGCAGCACCGGGCTCTCGGTAAAGCGATGACCGCGTTGCGGGCGACGACGCACCACCATCAGCGCACCCCCTTCTTTTTCTCGTCCGGCCGGACGGCGGGCTTCGCCACCGGCTTGACGACAGGCACCACGACGCGGCCGGCCGCATCCGGCGTCACCATGTGCAGGCGGTCGCGCGCAATTTTCTCGATACGCGGATGCGTCGCCCAGGTCGATAGCTCAAGCTGCAACTGGCCATACTCGACATCGAGCTGGCGCGCCCGTTCCTGTTCGCCCTCCAGATCCTGAAAGAGCTTGCGCGCACGGTGCTGGGAGGTCACCACACCCAGCGCGCATACGACAACAATCAGGAGAAGGATCATGTTGAAACGGACCATTACAGTTTTTCAGCGACCCGCATCACGGCGCTGCGCGCCCGCGGATTGGCCGAGACCTCGGCCTCGGAAGGCTTGACCGGCTTGCCGAGCAAACGAAGCTTCGGCTTCGGCAACTGATCGGCACGCAGGGGCAACCCCTTGGGCAAATCGTCGGCCACCGACTGCTGGCGCATGAAGTTCTTGACGATACGGTCTTCCAGCGAATGAAAGCTGATCACCGCCAGGCGACCGCCCGGCTTGAGCAGAGCCAGCGCCTGCGGCAAGGCTATCTCCAGCTGGCGGAGTTCCTGATTGATATGAATCCGTAGAGCTTGAAAGCTGCGCGTCGCCGGGTCCTGCCCTGGCTCACGGGTGCGCACGGCCTCGCGTACGAGGGCCGCGAACTGACCTGTTGTGACAATTGGTTGTTCGAGCCGAGCAGCCACAACCTTCTTTGCAATCTGGAAAGCAAACCGTTCTTCGCCATAGTTTCTAATAACCTCCGTGATATCCCTTATTTCGGCCCGTGCCAGCCACTCGGCCGCCGTCTCGCCCTGCGTCGTATCCATACGCATATCGAGCGGCGCGTCGTAGCGGAAGCTGAAGCCGCGCTCCCCGTCGTCGATCTGCGGCGACGACACTCCAACATCAAAAAGAATTCCATCGACCCCGGAGACTCCGGCGTCAGCTGCGGCCTCGGCGATCTCGCCAAAAGCACGATGCACCAGGCAAAAGCGCGAATCGGCAATGGCCGCACCGGCGGCAATTGCCATCGGATCGCGGTCGACCGCCACCAGACGGCCGCTTTCGCCCAACTGGGAAAGAATTCGACGGCTGTGCCCACCCCGCCCGAAGGTGGCATCCATGTAGACGCCGTCTGCCTTGATCGCCAGGGAATGAACCGCTTCTTCGAGCAGCACCGTGACGTGGGTGCTACCCGCGGTCACAGCACCAGATCTCCGAAGCCCGGCGGCAGATCGCCGGACAGCGCCTCCGCAGCCAGATCGTTCTGTTGCTTCCAGCCGGCTTCGCTCCAGATCTCGAAATGCGTCCCCATACCGACCAGATAGACCGTCTTTTCGAAATTGGCGTACTCGCGCAACTCCTGCGCGACAAGGATACGACCAGCCGAATCGAGCTCCTCGGTACGGGCATTACCGACCAGCACGCGCTTGATCGAGGCGGCGCGGGGATCAAGGCTGGACGCCTTGAGAATCTGGTCGCGGATCGGCTGCCAGGCCGGCGACGGGTAAAGCAGCAGGCAGCGATGCGGGTGCGCGGTCAGGACGAGCGAGCCTTCAGCGGCGGCGAGCAGGGGCTCGCGGTGCCTTGCCGGTATGGCAAGCCGCCCCTTCGCATCCAGACTGAGCGCTGTAGCCCCCTCAAACATTCCCCGTCTCTCTCCCCGTTTACCCACTTTTCAACACGTTTTCCCACTTTAGAGCATCAACCCTACTCAGTCAATAGATAAACCGGGAATTTTTTCTTATGCAACAAGGACTTAGACATAGTTTTACGAGTAAACAGGCGACAAAAATATCCTTAATAATCAATGATCGAAAATCGACACTTAAAGTGACTTGTCAGGAGTGGGGGAAAATCCCACCCCTGCCCGACAAGGCATGCGAAAAGAGTAGAAAAAAGGGAAACCAGGACGCCCCGGCAAAACCCGGGGAGTCGAATCAGACGGTCATCACGGCCAGTCGATTACGACCTTCATGCTTGGCCCGGTATAACGCCCGGTCGGCGTTACGGGTCAATTCATCGGGGGTCTTGCCATGCTCGGGGTAGGCAGCAACCCCAAGCGAGATGGTGAAACGAATTGCCGCATCACCCTGCTCCAACACCAGGGCCTCGACCGCGCGCCGCCACGCCTCTGCCTTGACCAATGCCGCTTCCAGCGGCATGTTCGGAAGCAGGATCAGGAATTCCTCGCCACCATAGCGACAAGCCACATCCTCGGCACGAATGTCGTCAAGCAAGGTACGGGCGAGCCGCTTCAAAGCCTCATCGCCCAACTGATGGCCATAATTGTCATTGACCAGCTTGAAATGATCGATATCGAGCATGACCAGAGACAAGGACGAGCCTTCGCGGCGCGCCCGGGAAACTTCCCGCTCCAGCGTTTCATCGAGATAGCGCCGGTTGTACAAGCCGGTCAGCGCATCGCGGATGGCCAGCTCCTGCAGCGCCACCTGCAAGCGCCCGATCTCTTCCAACTGCGCCTGCAGACGCAGATTGCTTTCCCGCATCAACCCCTCGGCCTCCTTGCGGTCGCTGATATCGCGACTCACCCCGAGAATGCTGCGCGGCACGCCATCCACGTCAAACAAGAAGGTGGTCATCACCTCCGTCTCGACGATCGAACCGTCGCGGCGCAATTGTTCCAGTTCGGTCGCCCCAACCCGCGCCGCCACGTCGCCGGCTGCAATTCGACGCAAGCGCTGATCGATCACGGCAAGCATTCTCGCCGCAGACTCCTCCGTCAGCGTCGCCTCCAGGGGCTGCAGCAAGGCCTCCTCGACGCTGTAGCCGCGCAATAGCCGAATCGACGGACTGATATAGGAGAAGCGCCGACTCGAAATGTCGAGCATCCAGATCACATCGTGACTATTTTCGGCCAAGGCCCGATAACGCGCCTCACTATCGGCCAAGCGGCCGGCAATCTGCCGCTCCTCGCGCTCCACCCGCAACAAACGCAGGAGCCCGAGACACATCGCCAGAGCGAGGACCAGGGCAGCCAAACCCGCCATGACCGCCATGCGCTGCCAGGCCGCCATGAAATCATCGACCGCAATGCCTGCCGCGACATAGAAAGGATAACGATCGATCCGACGAAAGGCGTAGACCCGCTCGGTACCATCCAGGGCGGCGCTGAAACGAATCACGCCCGCCATGTCGCCAGCCTCGATGCGGCGGTGCATCGGGTTGTCGCGCAGAACACCATTCAACTTGCCCTCCAGCAGCGGCCGCCGTAATGCCAAACGGCCATCGTCGCTACGCCGCAAAGTGACGACGCCATGCTCACCCAAGCTCAGGGACTGAAACAGACTCTGCACGACCCCCAAATCAAGCGGCGCCATGACCACGCCAAGGAAGCCGCCATCGTCGTCACGCAAAGGCACCGCCATGACCAACATCAGGCGCCCGGAAATACGCCCACGCATCACTGCGGAAAAAGTGTAATGCCGCTCCGGAGCCGCCTTCAGATCAAGAAAATAATCGCGGTCAGCCGCCCCGACTGGCGAAAAATCGCCTTCCGAGGCATAAATCACATCCCCTTCGGCGTTAAGCACCCTGAAACCGACGATTTCTTCGAAATGGCGGGCACGCAAGGCCAACTCACGCGTCAGCTGCGAACGAAAACGCGCCTCGACACCCGGCCGCAAGGCCTCCTTCGGCAAGGACGCCGCCAGCTCCTCGAGATTGGCATGAACGCGCCGGAATACCCCACCGAGTCGCGCCTCGAGAACACCGGTCAGATTCTGGGCATCGAGTTCCGCCTGACGTTCAGCCTCCAAATAGCTTTCGCGCAAGACGATAAGCAGCAACAAAGCCGCACCGACCACAGCAGCCAGAAAGAACAGGACAAGGCGCATTGCCGGCGGCAATACGCGCATCGACACGCGTGGCCTCGTCATTCCCTGCCCCCTCTCCTTCACCAGCAACAAACAACAAGGGCGACCCGCCGTCGCCCTGCCATCGTCGTGCGATCAGAAAATCATTTTACCGTCCCGAGCTTTTGCTCGATTCGGGCCAGCGGCATGGCCCCGGGCACCCGTTCGCCATCGGCGAAGAAGATGGTTGGCGTACCGGTGATATTGAGCTTGCGACCAAAATCCTGATTCTTGCTGACCGCAGTAGTATCGCAATCGTCCTTCGCCGGCGGCGCCTTGCCGTCGATCATCCAGTCGTTCCAGGAACGCGCCCGGTCAGCCGCACACCAGATCTGCTTCGATTTGCGCACCGAGTCCTCTGACAGGATCGGATAGAGGAAGGTATAAATAGTGACATTGTCGAGCTTGGCCAGATCCTTGGCCAAACGTTTGCAGAAACCGCAATTCGGATCCTCGAAGGTTGCCAGCACCCGCTTGCCATCGCCGCGCACCTGCTTGATCGCGCGCTCCAACGGCAAGTCGCTGAACTTGATCGCGGTCAGCTTTTTCAAGCGCTCCTCGGTCATGTTCTTCATTGTCTTGGCATCGATCAATTGCGCCCCGGCCAGGATGACCGTCATTTTTTCGTCGGTGTAAAGAATGTTGCCTTCGGCGTAAACCTCATACAAGCCGAGATAACCGGACTTGCTCACGCTATCGACCTTGGCACCCAGCTTGGCTTCCATGCCCTTGCGAATTTCAACCTCATCGGCCAGTGCCGTCGTACCGGCCAGCAACGCCAGGCAAAGCGGCAACACTTTCTTCAACATGCAGTTCTCCTAGAGCGCCCCGAGCGCATAACGCACCAGGGCATTTTTCATAAACGGCAAGCCGTTGGTCAGCTTTAGACCGAAATTGCGCAAAGGACGCAACCCCGGCACTTGCTCCCTGAACAACCGGCGCAAACCATCCGTAGTGGTCTGCATTAGAAATATCTCTTCCCGCCTGGCACGTTGATAGCGCTGCAAAAAACGCTCGTCGCCGATGTCCTGCCAGGCCGGCGCTGCAGTCAGCAAATCAGCCAGTTCGCGCGCGTCCTGGAACCCGAGATTGATGCCATGCCCGGACAAGGGATGAATTCCGTGCGCCGCATCCCCAACCAAGGCAAGTCGGGGCGCCACCGTCTGCGGCACACGCATCAGGCGCAGCGGGAAAGCCGCAGGCGGGGTTAGCAAGGACAACTGCCCAAGACGATAGCCACCAGCCTCGGCCACCCGCTGGCAAAGCGTTGCCGGGTCAAGTTGGCACAAGGCATCGGCTTGCTCGTCCGGCGTCGACCAGACGATCGAAATACGATCCCCCGGCAAAGGCAGGTAGGCCAGGACCCCATCATCCCGGAACCATTGATAGGCAACATTGCGATGCGGCTTTTCGGTAGCGAAATTGGCGACCAGTCCCTTTTCGCCATAATGGCTGTTCATCGCCGCCAGACCGGCGGCCTGCCTCACCCAGGAGTCGCGACCATCCGCTCCCACCAGCAAACGGGCCGACAGCGTCGTGCCATCGTCCAGCCGCAACACTGTGGCGTCATGTCGACAGAACAATTCCGCCGGACGAGCTGGCGAGAACACCGTCAGATTGGCCTGCCGCTTGGCGCTTTCCCAAAACTCGCAAGCCATCAAGGAGGATTCGAGAATCCAGCCCAATTCAGGAACGCCGACGTCGTAAGCCGAAAAGTCTAGCTGGCCGCCAGCATCGCCATAAATCTGCATGGCGCGAATCGGCGCCATCCTCGCCGCATCGAGATGCTTCCAGGCACCGATCGATTCGAGAAAGGAAACGTTGGCTGGACTGACGGCGTAAATTCGCGCATCCCAACCCTCCGGATGGCGCGGCGGCTGGTTTTCAACCAAAGCGACCCGCAAACGGGTATCGCGCAAGGCGACGGCAAGGCTGGCTCCGGCCAGACCACCGCCGACGATAATCAGATCAAATTGCTGCATGTCGGCAATTATGCCGTGTTACGAACCTGAAACAAGGAAATCAGGCCGCCTGACCGCCGCCGGCGTTACCGCCGCTGTTGCCGCCATTGCCGCCGCCCGACGGCTTGTTCTGCCGGGGACGCCGGTTATTGCTATTACCGCCGCCCGGGCCGGTACGCGGACGATGCTTTTTCTGCTGACCGCCGCCCGGTTTGCCATGCTGCTGATGGCCGCCGGAATTACCCGCGCCGTGATCGTTGCCGGAAATCCGGTTACCCGGTGCCAGCTGGATTTCGAGTTCGATGATTTCGTCCCACTGCTCGTCGGTCCGGTCGCGTTCCGGAATGGACAGCAGTTCACGCAGACGACGACGATTGTCGGGCTGTTGAACGGGAGGCGTAACAGGGGGATTTTCTGGGTTTGGATTATTCATTGCTAAATTAAAAAGCGGAGCCCGTTTGCTGCGAGCCCCGCATTCGAAAGTGCCCGTTTACTTCTTCTTGCCAGCGGGCTTCTTGGGAGCGACAGCGGCCTTGAAGGCAGTACCGGCCGAAAACTTCGGCACAACGGTCTCCGGAATCTTGAGCGTGGCGCCAGTTTTGGGATTCTTGCCAGTGCGCGCAGCGCGCTTCGCGGACTTGAACGTGCCGAAACCGACGAGGGTGACAGACTCCCCTTTGGCGACGGTTGCGACAACCGCACCAATAATTGCCGACAAGGCCTTGTCGGCAGCGGCTTTGGTAATACCAGCTTCTTTTGCAGCAACTTCGACCAGCTCGGATTTATTCATCTAAGTGCCTCCTGTTACCTGTTAGTAGTTAAGAAAACTGGCCGTCGGGACGGCAGCGCAATAAAAGTAGCATACCTGGCCAAATAAGTGTTGGCGCGGAAAGCCTTATTTAGCGTGCCAATCGCGTTTTTTTGTAATTTACATACGTTGCGCGAGTCGATGACGGCAAAAAACAACCCCGGCGCGAAACCGGGGCTGTTTGGTGCAGATTGAAAATACCGCTTACTTGCTTTCTTCCTTGGGTTGCTCGCCATGCGAAATGGCCAGGCCGCCTTCGTTCTGTTTGCCGATGTGCTGATCGATCCGCGGCAACTGGTGAGCAATACCCTTGTGGCAATCGATACAGGTCTTGCCTTCGTCAAATGCCTGCGGATGCATCCGTGCGGCACGATTGCCCTGTTCGGTGTAATCCATGTAATCGAAACGGTGGCAATTGCGGCATTCGCGGGAGTCGCTCTTCTTCATTCGATCCCATTCGTGCTGCGCCAGTTCGTGCCGCTTGGCATTGAACTTCTCAGGCGTATCGATGGTACCGAGGATCTTGTGCAGCACTTCGTTCGAAGCCTGGATCTTGCGGATCATCTTCGGGCCCCACTCCTTGGGCACGTGGCAATCCGGACAAGTGGCGCGCACGCCGGTCCGATTGGTGTAGTGAACGGTGTTCTGGTATTCCTTGAACACGTTCTCTTCCATTTCGTGACAGGAGATGCAGAAAGACTCCTTGTTGGTGGCTTCCAGCGCCCAGTTGAAACCGCCCCAGAAGACGATACCGGCGACGAAGAGCAATAGTGCGCTGACCAGGCCGATGCGCTTGAGCCAGGCGGGCATGCATTTTTCGAATTTCATTTTGCTGATTCCCCCTTATTTCTTGGTGGCCGGTTTGTAGGTGTTTTCGACCAGCGGCTTGGCGTCGAACTGGGGCACGTGGCACTGCAGGCAGAAATAGCGGCGCGGCGAAATGTTTTCCAGCTTCTTGTCGTCGCGATCCAGGTAGTGCGACTTGGCGACCTTGGTCGCCGCCGTGGCATCGGCCCGCTCCTTGGAGTGGCAATCCATGCACTTGTTGAAGTTCTGGGTGATGTTGTAGCCCTTGATGCTGTGCGGGATCAGCGGCGGCTGTTTCTGGAAGTTGCGGGGAATGGTTTCTTTGTCCTTTTCCGGACGGAACATGTCGACCTTCGACAATTCGTCGATGGAGACGTCGCCCCGTTCGGACAATACTTTTTCCTGCGCGCTGACGCCGCCCACTGCCGAGAGCAGTACTGCGGCCGCCAGGGCCAGAGCAGGGATGAATCGCATATTGATTACCTCCGATGGACGGCCGGTCTGTGCCGGCCGTTTTCGTTCATGGATGAGCGCGTGTTGATCAAGCCTTGACGACCTTGACGGCGCATTTCTTGTAGTCGGTTTCCTTCGAGATCGGGCAGGTCGCATCCAGCGTCAGCTTGTTGATCAGGCGACCGGCATCGAAGAAGGGGACGAAGACCAGGCCGCGTGGCGGCTTGTTGCGGCCGCGAGTTTCGACACGCAACTGGATCTCGCCGCGCCGCGACGCCACCTTGACCTCCATGCCGCGCTGCAGACCGCGTGCCTTGGCATCGTCCGGGTGCATGAACAGCACGGCATCCGGGAAGGCCTTGTAGAGCTCGGGAACGCGACGGGTCATCGAACCGGTATGCCAGTGCTCGAGCACGCGACCGGTACACAACCAGAGGTCGAATTCCTTGTCCGGCGACTCGGCAGGCGGCTGGTAAGGCAGCGCGAAGATGACGGCCTTGCCATCCTTGTGGCCGTAGAACTTCACGCCCTCGCCCTTCTTGACGTAGGGGTCGTAACCTTCGCGGAAGCGCCACAGCGTTTCCTTGCCCTCGACCACCGGCCAGCGCAGGCCGCGAGCCTGGTGATAGGTATCGAACGGCGCCAGGTCATGGCCGTGGCCGCGCCCGAAGGAGGCGTACTCCTCGAACAGGCCCTTTTGCGGATAGAAGCCGAAATGCTTGGCTTCGTCGTTATCGAAGCCGGGCTGGGTATCCTTGGCCGGGAACTTGTTCACAACGCCGTTGGCGTAGAGCGCGTCGAACATCGTTTTGCCCTTGAGCTTCGGCGCCTTGGCCAGCAGTTCGGCCGGCCAGACTTCTTCCATTTTGAAGCGCTTGGAAAACTCCATCAGCTGCCAGAGGTCTGAACGGGCCTCGCCCGGCGCCCGCACCTGCTGCCGCCAGAACTGGGTACGACGCTCGGCATTGCCGAAGGCGCCTTCCTTCTCGACCCACATCGCGGTCGGCAGGATGAGGTCGGCGGCCATGCAGGACACGGTCGGGTAGGGATCGGAGACGACGATGAAGTTCTCCGGATTACGCCAGCCCGGATACATTTCCTGGTTGATGTTCGGCCCGGCCTGCATGTTGTTGTTGCACTGCTGCCAGTAGAAATTGACCTTGCCGTCCTTCAGCGCGCGCTGGATGGCAACGGCGTGCAAACCGATCTTGTCGGGGATGGTGCCTTCCGGCAGGCCCCACAGTTCTTCGGTGTGCTTGCGGTGATCCGGGTTGGTGACAACCATGTCGGCCGGCAGGCGATGCGAGAAAGTGCCGACTTCGCGCGCCGTACCGCAGGCGGAAGGCTGGCCGGTCAGCGAGAACGGGCTGTTGCCCGGCTCGGAAATTTTGCCGGTCAGCAGGTGGATGTTATAGACCAGATTGTTGGCCCAGGTACCGCGGGTATGCTGGTTGAAGCCCATGGTCCAGAAGGAGACGACCTTGACCTTCGGGTCGGCATACAGCTCGGCCAGCGCATTGAGGTCCTTGACCGGCACGCCGGACAGCTTGGAAACCTTCTCGGCGGTGTATTCGGAAACGAACTTCTTGTACTCGTCGAAGGTGATCGGATCGGACTTGCCGGTATCGCCCTTCGGCTTGCCATCAGCACCCGGATAGCCGTTGCTGGTCGCATCCTTCTCCAGCGCATGGGTCGGACGCAGGCCGTAGCCGATGTCGGTGGCGCTCTTCTTGAAGTTGATGTTCTTGTCGATGAAGGCCTGGTTCACCTTGCCGTGCTGGATGATGTAGTTGGCAACGAAATTGAGGATCGCCAGGTCGGTCTGCGGCGTGAAGATCATCGGTATATCGGCCAGCTCGTAGGAGCGGTGCTCGTAGGTCGACAGCACGGCAACCTTGACGCCCTTGTTCGACAGCTTGCGGTCGGTGATGCGGGTCCACAGGATCGGGTGCATCTCGGCCATGTTCGAGCCCCACAGCACGAAAGCGTCGGCATGCTCGATGTCGTCGTAGCAACCCATCGGCTCGTCGATACCGAAGGTACGCATGAAACCGGCAACGGCCGAGGCCATGCAGTGGCGGGCGTTGGGATCGAGGTTATTGGAACGGAAGCCGGCCTTCATCAGCTTGGAAGCGGCATAGCCCTCCCACACCGTCCACTGGCCGGAACCGAACATGGCGATGCCGTTCGGCCCCTTGGCCTTGAGCGTCGCCTTGACCTTCTCTTCCATGATGTCGAAAGCCTGCTTCCAGGAAATCGGCGTGAAATCCCCGTTCTTGTCGAACTTGCCGTTTTTCATGCGCAGCATCGGCGACGTCAGCCGGTCCTTGCCGTACATGATCTTGGAAAGGAAATAGCCCTTGATGCAGTTCAGGCCGCGATTGACCGGTGCATCCGGATCGCCCTGGGTGGCCACGACCTGGCCGTTCTGGGTGCCGACCAGGACGCTGCAACCGGTACCGCAGAAGCGGCATGGTGCCTTGTCCCAGCGAATTTCGTCCTTGGCCGGGGTGGCGGCCACTGCGCTGGCGCCGGGTAAACCGGCTGCTGAAATGGCCGCTGCTGCTGCATTGGCCTTGATGAAATCCCGTCGATTGAGCTTCACGCCTCTACCTCCTCGATATCTGCTGATTCTGATTCGTCGTCGCTGTACTGATAGACCATCGCTACCGACATGACGCCCTTGATGGCATGCAAGGCCACATAACTGTCTGCGGACTTGTTGGTGTGGTTTTCCTCGATGGTCACCACCACCTTGCCTTCCGGACTTTGAGCGTGGATCTCAATCCCGGGCATATCCCGCAGCGCCGAACAAACCTCTTCGAGGCGCAGGGGTGCAACATGCAAAATTGCGCTGGAAATGTTCATCCTGCGTTTACCTCCTCAAAAATGCTGGTCGACGACCGCTACGGGGCGCAATCTTCCGCCTCCCCAAAAGCATTCAATTGATATGAATCAAGTACATACCAGTGGCGGTATTGCGCTAGTGCCAATGACGGACGAGAACTAGTTCTTTGTGACTAGTTAACCCCTCTGGCACTTGGAAAGCGGCCGATGACCGGCCGGGGCTGTCGATAGCCCTCCCCTATCCCCCAAATTTAACCAATCAATTAGCCCAATCCTCGA
>QXPY01000018.1 GCA_003583745.1 Rhodocyclales bacterium GT-UBC
GGGTTGGCTTCGCTTGGTGGGGTGGGGGGCGCGGCACGGCTGGCGTTGGCGACCTGGTCGATCGCCGGCCAGCGGTAGCCGGGCGAGGGATCGATCCGGCTCGGCTTGCCTTGCCATTCGGCACGATCCAGCCAGGCACCGAACTGTGCGATGGCCGGCGGCTCGGTGAGACCCGGGGCGCGAATGGCGAGCAGGATTTCCGGCTCTTCATTTTCGGTAAAGGCATAACGCGAGGTCGGAAAGTCCGCTTCGCGGTCGAGGCCGAGCAGATGGCGCAGGTGGTCGGCCTGGCCGGCGAGCGGTATCACCTCCCAGCCGAGCAGGGCGGCGGCGTAGGCCAGGGCGCCGACGGCATGGCCGATGTCGAGCTGGCAGTAGCGGAAGGCGCGCTCGCCGTATTTCCAGGCTTCACGCCACATTACGCTGCTCAGGCCAATGACCAGCCAGGGGGGCGACGCATCGGCGGCGAGCAGGGCGCGGCCTTCCAGGGCGTGGTGCTCCGGGTCGTAGTGCTGCAGGCCGGCGGCAACGCCGGGCAGCCGGTGACTGATGACGTAGGCCTCGACCGGGTGCAGGTTCCCGGAAGAGGGGTTGCAACGCAGGGCCCAACGGCTCGGGCCCCAACTTTTCCAGGCGGAGAGCCCGAAGGAAAGCTCGAGCAGGGCGCCGAGGCTGTCGAGATCGGCTTTGGCCGGTACCTCCGGTTTTTGCGTCAGCTCGGCAAAAGGGCGGTCGAACTGATCGGCCGCCAGCGGCAGCTCGCAGACCGGGCTGCCAAGGTAATGGCGAAACGGCGCCGGCTGGGCATCCCAGTCGAGCTGGCCGGGGCCTTCGGCGTAGGCGTCAAAGCGGTGCTTGCTGCGCGCATGGTAGGCGCGGACGACTTGTTGTGAGGTATCCGACACGAATTCCCTGTTTTCGGTTGTTTGAAATGCCATACGCAAGGCCTGTGCCCGTTATGAATCAGTGGCTTGGCTGCGCTGGCACTGTATCTGCGAGTGGTCGCCACCCCAACCCTGTCAACAGAGGAGAATATGATGGAACAAACCACGCCTCCGATTACCCGTGAGGCCGCCTTGCGCGTGGCGCTGGCGGCCCGGGCCATGCCGACGGTGACGCTGTCGTCGCTGATCGCCTTGCTGCAGCGCCAGCTTGGCGAACAGATCGACGAGGAAAGCCTGCGCAAAGTGACGGTCACTCAGCTGAAGACCGGTTTTGCCAGTGCCGATGGCGAGGAGGATGGCGAAGATATCGGCATCGGCCTGGAAGCGATGAAGCTGGCCGTGCGCATCCTGTGGGGTGAAACCCAGGGCGACGATTCGCTGCCCAAGATCCAGAGTTACAGCGCGGGCGAGATGCCCGGTTCGGTGCGGGTGGCGATTGCTTCGGATGGCGGCGACACGCTGTCCGGTCATTTTGGTTCCTGCATGCGCTTTCTGGTCTATCAGGTCTCGCCGGAGGAAATCCGCCTGGTCGATATCCGCGACACCATGGATGCCGAGTTCTCCGACGACCGCAATCTGTGGCGCGCCCAGTTGATCGGCGATTGTCATGTCTGTTACGTTGTGTCGATCGGGGGGCCGGCGGCGGCCAAGGTGATCCGGGCCGACATCTACCCGATCAAGATTCCGGACGGCGGTCCGGCCCTGGAGATTCTCAAGCCCTTCCAGAAGGCGATGGTCGAATCGCCGCCGCCCTGGTTGCTGAAAATTCTCGGGGTCGCTGCCGAGAAGCGCTTGCGCAACTACGACGCTTCGGGCGACGACGACTGAGGCGCTAGGGCTGGCTGCGCTTTGCGGAGGCGCAGCCTGGCAGTCAGTCGAAGGTCTTTTCCATTTGCCCCGGCGCCAGCCCGACCGTGGTCAGCAGGGGGCCTTCGAAACCGTTCCACCAGATGGCGACCCAGGCAGCACCATCGCTGTCGATGCGTTCGACCTCGCAGGTCGAGCCGATCATGTCGTAAAACATGTCGAGGTCGTCTTCGTCCATGTCCGGGTCGGCAGTGATGCCGAGAATGCGGACGCGGTCGCCCGGGGTCACCGTGTTGCCGAGGCGGTCGAGGGTGGCGGTCTTCATGCAAGGCTCCGGTTCTGATTGGGGAGCGGCAATGTCGGATTGTCGACGTTGCCGCGGTACTGTTGCCGGGAGTTGCAACAGCCGTGCCAGATTGGCTAGAGCAAGGCCTGGGCAATGCCTTTGTCAAGGCTGCGCATGAAAGCTTCGACGGCTGTCGTGTAATTGCCGGCCTGCCCCAGCAGGGCATTGATTTCGCCATGAGAGAGGTCGAGTGGCAGTACTGCCGAGCGCGTACCGAACTGGCTTGCCTTGGCAACAAAGCGCTGGGCTTCTGGGCAAGAATCTCGGCGTTGGCTGGAGCAAACTGCCAGCAACGGGGCTGTCGCTTGGTTCAATTGTTGCAGCGGTGAAACGGCCTGCCAGTAAGCAGGGTCTCTGCCGAAGGCTTGATCGTAGAGCGGGAAATGCCGACGGTTCATGATGGCAGGGACATCGAGCGCACCGCTGTCGAGCAGGACCGTCCCCAGCCAGCGTCCAACACCGTTTTCCCTCAGAAGATCGGGCCGGCTGCTCAGTAATGCGAGCAAATGGGCACCGGCCGAATGCCCCATTAAAATGAATTTGTGCCGGTCAGCTCCCCATCCTGCCGCCTTCTCCTGAGCCAGCGCCACTGCCCGGGCAACATCGCCGGCCTGGGTCAGCGGATCGGCACCGGGCAGCATGCGGTAATTCACGGTGACGAAAACGAATCCTTTCGGCAACCAGCGCGCCAGTTTGTTTTCGATGACCCGTGGCATTTCCTTGTCGCCGCGTCGCCAGCCGCCGCCGTGAACCATGACGATGACGGGGGCTCCACGTGCCTGGGGCGGGGCATAGACATCGAAGCGCTGAGCCGCGTCGTTGCCGTAAGCGATATTTTTGAGAACCAGCGTTTCGGCCCGTACCGGGAAGCCGAGTCCGATGCAGCAGAGCAGGAAGAGACAGGTCAGGATGATTCGCATGGCGTGACTTCCCGATGCCGAGTCATTTCGCAGTGGGGCGGGGTCTCATCTTCGTCGCAATAAGGTTGCCTACCCCTCGCCGTAAAATTGAAATCGAAACCCTGCTTGGTTTTCTTGGCGGAGATGATCCCTTGTTGGTGCATGTGGCGGGGGCGGGGTTGTCGTCAAGAGGCTTATTGTCGTTCAATCAGATGACATAAAACAAGACGGCGATGAAATGGGCCAGGCTGCCGGCGATCACGAACAGGTGCCAGATGCCGTGCCAGTGACGAAAGCGCTCGTCGAAGGCGAAAAATATGATGCCGACGGTGTAGAAGACGCCGCCTGCCGCCAGCCACAGAAAGCCGGCCAGGCCGAGGTTTTCCAGCAAGGGGCGGATGGCGACGAGAGCGATCCAGCCCATCACGGCGTAGATCACCAGCGACATGATGCGGGCTTCGGAGCGTGGCTTGATTTCCTGCAGCATGCCCACCAGGGCCAGCGTCCAGACGACAGCGAACAGCGACCAGCCCCACGGGCCACGCAGGCTGATCAGGCAGAACGGGGTGTAGCTGCCGGCGATCAGCAAATAGATGGAAAGGTGATCGAGCTTGCGCAGGATGCTTTTCACCCGGCCACGCACGCTGTGGTAGAGGGTCGAGATGCTGTAGAGCGTGACCAGCGTCGCGCCATAGACCGAAACGCTGAAGACCTTCCAGCCATCGCCGCTCCAGGCAGCAACAAGGACCAGCCAGACGGCCCCGGTCAGGGCCAGCAGGGCGCCGACCAGATGGGTCCAGGCGTTGAAGCGCTCTCCGTGATACATGATTTTCCCCTTCCCGTTGCCGCCCCCCAACGAGCAGCGCCGCCGCTATGTCCGATTGCCGGATAAGCCGTCGACATTAAGCGCTTTCGACATCGGCAACAGTGAAGCGTTCGTTGCGAAAAGGTGACGTTCTGTATCCGGGTTTCAGAATAGCCGCGCCAGCTGGTTGGCAAGGTCGCGCTCGTTGACGAAAGTCAGTTCGTACATGGCACTGAGGCCCTTGGCGTGCTCGTCGCTCAAGCCGGTGACGCACATCAGAAAGTTCTTGCCGGACAAGCCGAGGCGTTTGCGCAAACTCAGGTACCTGTCGATGTTCTGGCGGAACTCGCCGGTTTTGCATTCGATGCAGACCGGGATGTTGCCGTCGATCAACATGAAAACGTCGAGTTCGTGGTTTTCGTTGTTGGCCAGCGTGATACTGAGATTGCGGGCACAGGAGAAGCGCTTGTTGCGCTCCTTGGCGTAATTGAGGCAACTCATCAGGGCGTGCCACTCCAGCCACTCGCCGTTGAAAAAGTCGCGAATGGCCGGAGCCGTTTGCAGGATGAGCCGGATATTGTTCTCCGGTCGGTTGTGGAAACACTTGCTGACGAAGGAATAGTCGTAAAGCTGCTGGCAGAAGGCCGAGATTTCGCGCGCTTCTTCGGCGGATTTCCTGTCCAGGTGAATGGTGGTGCTGGCATGTTCCTTTTGCTGCGCCCAGCGAATGCGCTCGATGACATCCTTGAGGACCGCCAGGTTCTGGCCGAGGGTGACCGCAACTTCGTCGAAGAAGCCGGTCGTGTCGACGCCGCGCATATTGGTGTGGACCTTGATCTGCTTGTGTCGGAACCAGTCGTAAATCGGCCCGTGTTGTATTTCATTGGCGAACAGATCGGTATTGGCCAGATCGATATCCGCTAACGGAGTGCGGGCTGTTGCGACCTTTGCTGCCGCTTCGTCTTGTGTGCTGTTGGCCTTGAGACGGGCAATTTGTCTCTGGGCATCGAAATAGCGCTCGAGCAACTTGCTGACGAAAAACATCGTGCTGTAAACCGGGGACTGCTGCCCGCATTGCGGGCAAGCGAGTGATTCGCCGGCTTTGCTGTCCGGCAATTCAAGAAGTTGCGTGCATTTGTTGCAGCGGAAGAGGGCCATGATTTGGAGTTCGCGTCTTGTCTTGGATCTGTTTATGCCGAAAGTATAGCCAATGTTCGTCCCGCTCCCCTTGGCCTTGTCCAGGCCAGAGCCTCAATTTCCCTTTGGCGTGGATTAAGCCCTGTTTTTCCTGCAAAATTCACTGCTTAACTTTTGCAGGGAAAAGGATGATGCGGCGCTCGAAAGTCGGCGCCCGGCATGATCTGGATGATGGGAAAATACAACGAGCAACAACGTCCGCGCCGCGATGCCGGCGAATCACTGGTTTGCCTGACGGCCGATTACGGTCGCCTGCGCGGCATGCAACGCAACCTGCTGCGCTCGACTGGCGACAAGCGGGAAAAGCTGCAGGCAGAGTTTTCGGCGCTGCTTGCCCGTTCGCGGGCGCAGCTGGAAAAGCGCCAGGAGGCGCTACCTAAACCCGAGTTCCAGGATGATCTGCCGGTCAATGAACGGCGCGAGGAAATTGCTGCGCTGATCCGCCAGCATCAGGTGGTGATCGTTTGTGGCGAAACCGGCTCCGGCAAGACGACGCAGTTGCCGAAAATCTGCCTCGAGCTTGGGCGCGGCGGGGCCGGCCTGATCGGCCATACGCAGCCGCGCCGGCTGGCGGCACGTTCGGTTGCGACGCGCCTGGCGCAGGAGCTGAAGACCCAGGTCGGCAGTGGTGTCGGCGTCAAGATCCGTTTCCAGGATCGCTCCAGTCCGGATACCTGGGTCAAGTTGATGACCGACGGCATTCTGCTGGCCGAGTCGCAGTCCGATCCCTACCTCAGTGCCTACGACACGATCATCATTGACGAGGCGCATGAGCGCAGCCTGAACATCGATTTCCTGCTCGGCTACCTGAAGCAGTTGTTGCCGAAGCGGCCCGACCTGAAGGTGATCATCACCTCGGCGACGATCGATGCCGAACGCTTTGCCCGTCACTTCGCAGTGGGCGAGAAGCTGGCGCCGGTGATCGAGGTTTCCGGCCGGCTTTACCCGGTCGATGTGCGTTACCGGCCGGTTTCGGACATTGAGCAGGAGGACGACGAGCGCGATCTCTACGATGCCATCGTCGATGCCGCCGACGAACTGTCGCGTCTGGGTAGTGGCGACATCCTGGTCTTCCTGCCCGGCGAGCGCGAAATCCGCGAGGCAGCCGAAGCCTTGCGCAAGCATGCGCTGGCCCGGCCGGGCTTGTCTTCGGCCCATGCGCCGGAAATCCTGCCGCTTTTCTCGCGCCTGTCGGCCGGCGAGCAGGATCGGATTTTCAAGCCTTCGGGCAATCAGCGCCGTATCGTGCTGGCGACCAATGTGGCGGAAACCTCGCTCACCGTACCGGGTATCCGCTACGTGATCGATACCGGGCTGGCGCGCGTCAAGCGTTACTCCTATCGCAACAAGGTCGAGCAGTTGCAGATCGAGAAGATTTCGCAGGCGGCAGCCCGTCAGCGTGCCGGCCGCTGCGGCCGGGTCGCGGCTGGGGTGTGCATCCGCTTGTACGACGAAGCCGACTTCAATGCCCGGGCGCCGTTCACCGACCCGGAAATCCTGCGCTCCTCGCTGGCCGGGGTCATCCTGCGCATGAAGTCGCTGCGATTGACCGATGTCGAGAGCTTTCCCTTCATCGAACCGCCGCCGGCCAAGGCGATTGCCGATGGCTACGCGCTGCTGCAGGAACTCGGCGGGCTCGACGACGAGAATCGTCTGACCAAGGTGGGCGAGGCGCTGGCCCGCCTGCCGCTCGACCCGCGCATCGGCCGCATGCTGGTGGCGGCGCGCGATCTGGGCTGCCTCAAGGAAGTGATGGTGATTGCCGCCGGCCTGTCGGTGCAGGACCCGCGCGAACGACCGCAGGATCGCCAGCAAGCCGCCGATGAAAAGCACAAGCTGTTCGTAGACGAGAAATCGGAATTCATGAGCTGGTGGAAGTTGTGGAACTGGTTCCAGAATGCAGTCGAACACAAGAAGTCGAACAAGCAGCTGATCGATACCTGCCATGCACATTTCCTGTCCTACCTGCGGCTGCGCGAGTGGCGGGAAGTGCATAGCCAGTTGCACGCGATGGTCGGCGAGTTGAGCGCCAAGGACGGTGGCTGGAAGGAAAGCGAGATTCCCGGCACCTACGAGGCCATCCATCAGGCACTGCTTTCCGGCTTGCTCGGCAACCTCGGTTGCAAGGCAGATGAGTCCGGTTATTACCTGGGGGCGCGCGGCATCCGCTACCTGATCCACCCGTCTTCGCCGCTGCAGAAAAAAGCCGGCAAGTGGATCATGGCGGCCGAGATCACCGAGACGACACGCCTCTTTGGGCGTTGCGTTGCCCGCATCGAACCGGACTGGCTGGAGAAAGTGGGCGCTCACCTGATCAAGCGCAGCTACTTCGATGCGCACTGGGAAAAGAAGGCGATGCAGGTCGCCGGCTGGGAGCGGACGACGCTCTATGGCGTGGTGATCAACCCGAAGCGGCGCATTCATTACGGACCGTTGGCCCCGGCCGAGGCGCGCGAGATTTTCATTCGCCAGGGGCTGGTCGGCGAAGAGATCGACGATGCCTTTGCCAAACGCTGGCCCTTCTTCCAGCACAACCAGAAACTGATTCGCGAGATCGAGCATCTCGAACACAAGCAACGTCGTCAGGACGTGTTGGTCGATGACGAACTGATCTTCGCCTTCTACGATTCGATCATTCCCGAGGGCATCCACAACGGCGCCACCTTCGACCATTGGCGCAAGGAGGCCGAGCGCGAGCAACCCAGGCTACTCTATCTGTCGAAAGACGACTTGATGCGCCATTCGGCGGCGGGCGTGACGACCGAGGCTTTCCCGCATCACCTGAAGGTCGGCGGCGTCGATTACGCGTTGAGCTACCACTTTGAGCCGGGCTCGCCGAAGGACGGCGTAACGCTGACCCTGCCGCTGGCCCAGTTGAACCAGATCCCGGTGCTGCGCATGGAATGGCTGGTGCCTGGCCTGCTCAAGGAAAAACTGGTGCAGTTGATCAAGACCCTGCCGCAGCGCATCCGCGCCAAGCTGGTGCCGGTGCCCGAGTTTGTCGAAGAATTCATCGCCGCGACGGTCGGCAATGAGAAGAAGATGGGGCAGGGGCTGATCACGCCGCTGATCGATTACATCCTCGAAGCGCGCGGCCTGAATGCCCGTGGCTGGGCGGTGACGCCGGATGCTTTCCGGCCGGATGCGCTGCCGCCGCATTTTTCGATGAATTACAAGCTGATCGACGAACACGGCCGACAGCTCGACATGAACCGTAGTCTGGTCGCCTTGCGCGGCGAATGGGGCAAGGAAGCGAAGCAGGAATTTGCCGAGTTGCACGAAACGCCCTCCGAATACACCCAGCTCACCGACTGGACCTTTGGCGAATTGCCCGAGCTGATGGAAGTGCCGGTGGCCGGCCAGACGGTGCTCGGCTATCCGGCGCTGACCGATGAAGGCGAGTCGGTCAGCCTGAAAGTGTTCGATTCAGCCGAGGAAGCGGAGGCGGTGCATCGGGCCGGCTTGCTGCGCTTGTTCATGCTGCAGTTCCGCGAGCAGGTGAAATACTTCGACAAGAACGTGCCCGGGCTGACCCAGATGGGCATGCAGTACATGGCCTTGGGCAGCAATGACGAGCTGAAGCGCCAACTCATTACCCTGACCTTCGAGCGGGCGTGCCTGACCGAACCCCTGCCGACCACGCCCAATGCCTTTAAGAGTCGTTGTGGCGACAGCAAGGCCCGTCTCGGCCTGATCATGCAGGAGATTTGCCGAATGGTCGGTACGGTGCTGACCGAGTGGCAGGCGGTGACCAAGAAGTTGCCTGCCTTCAAGGCACACACCGCGGCCGTTCAGGATATCGAGGCGCAAATGAAACGGCTGATGGGCAAGAACTTCGTGACCGACACGCCGTTCGAGCGCCTGCAGCACTATCCGCGCTATTTCAAGGCGATCCAGGTTCGGCTCGACAAACTGAAGGCCAATCCGGCCCGTGATGCCCAGTTGATGGCGGAGTATGGTCCGTTGTGGACCAATTACGAACGGCGGGCGATTCAACTGGCCAAGCTGGGGACTATCGATCCGCAGATCGAGCAGTTCCGCTGGTTGCTGGAAGAGTTGCGGGTCGGCCTTTACGCGCAGGAACTGCGGACGCCGGTACCGGTTTCGACCAAGCGCTTGCAGAAGCAATGGGAGGGCATCAAGAATGGGTGACGTGATGTTGGCGCTGGCCCGGACTTTCGGCAGCCTGCGCAGCGGCAAGGTCTGGCTTTATGTTCTGGTGCCGGCACTGTTCTCCTTCGTTCTCTGGATCGTGCTGGCAATTTGGGGCCTGGGCTGGGTGGTCGACTGGCTGCTCGGCCATCCGCCGATGTCCTTGCTGATCGCCTGGGGCGTTGCCTGGCTGGCCCATATCCTGGCCTATCTGGGCGGCTGGATGGCGATCTTTGCCGGTGCTTACCTGACGGCCTCGCTGCTTGCTGCACTGGTCATCATGCCCTTGCTGCTCAAGCACTTGTCGGAAACCGAATATGCCGACGTCGCGCCGATGGGCAAGGACAGTTTTGTCGCCGCCGCCCTCAATAGCGTGCTCGCCTCGCTGGTGTTCGTTGCCGGCTGGTTCCTGAGCTTACCGTTCTGGCTGGTACCGGGGCTATCTCTGGTGTTACCCCTGTTGCTGATGGCCTGGTTGAATCGTCGGACCTTTGCCTACGACGCCTTGTCGCAACATGCGACGGGCGCCGAGTGGCAACAGTTGCGCCAGCAGCACAAAGCCCCCTTGTTCATGCTCGGCCTGACCATGGCCTTGCTGGCTCACATCCCGGTGATCGGCCTGCTGGTACCGGCATTGGCCGCGCTATCATTCGTCCATTACGGACTGGAAGCCCTGCGCCGTTCGCGTGGTGGGGCAATTGTCAGTATCGAGGGAGAACGTCTATGAGCCGTACCTTTGGCGCCGTCATCATTGGCGACGAGATCCTGTCCGGCAAGCGCCAGGACAAGCACTTCGCAAAAATTGCCGAAATGCTGGGCAGCCGTGGCTTGCGGCTTTCCTGGGTGGAATATCTGGGCGATGACCGCGCACGGCTGGCGGCCACCTTCCGGCGAACGATGGCGGCCGGTGATGTGGTTTTTTCCTGCGGCGGAATTGGCAACACGCCGGATGACCATACCCGCCAGGCGGTCGCGGCCGCGCTTGGCGTCGAGCTTGCGCTGCATCCCAGAGGCTACGAGGAGTTGCAGGTCCGCTTCGCCAACGAGGAAATCACCGACAAGCGAAAGCTGCTGGTCACCTTCCCGGCTGGTGTCGAGATCATTCCCAACCCGTTCAACCGGATTCCCGGCTTCATGGTCAAGGATCACTACTTCGTGCCCGGCTTCCCGCAGATGGCTCATCCGATGATCGAATGGGCGCTGGACAGTTTTTATGCCGACCTGTTCAAGCCAGTCGAGGGCGTGGTCGAAAAGGCTTTCTTGCTGACCGGGCCGATGGCCTATGAAAGTGCCTTGCTCGATTTGATGGAGCGTATCGTCAAGGATTATCCGAGCTTGCGCCTGTTCTCGCTGCCCTCGCTGAATGGGACTGAACGCAAACACCTTGAACTCGGGGTCGAGGGCGAACCAGAACTGGTCGATCAGGCGATGGAAGAGATTCGGTGCGAAGTCGAACGGCGTCAGATCAGTTGGGTCTGGCGGCCGATTCATTGAGTTTCAGACGTAAAAAAGCCCGCAAAATCCGCGGGCTTTTTTACGGGAAGAGCCGTCGCTTACTTGGCGGCGGTCTTCTTGGCGGCAGCGCTGGTGGCGCTGACGGCCTTGCTGCTGACTTTGTTGGCGGCAGCCATGTTGGCTTCGGCGATATCCGACAGTTGTTTGGCCATGCCGGTCAGATTGTCGAAAGCCTTGGTCGAGGCGCTGAGCATGGATTGCATCGTCGCGGCAAAGACATCGCCACCGACCGGGGCGGCGGTCTTGGCTTTTTCAACGACGCTGTTGGCATTCTTGGTGAAGGTGCTGTACTGGGCTTCCATGACGGAAGTCACTTCCTTCTGCATTTCAGTGACCAGGTCGTAAACGCTGCGCGAGTACTCCATCCACTTGTCGACGTTGGGCTTGGCCAGTTCGGCATTCAATTTGGCAGCTTCGTTGGCGTCCTTGGCGGAAAGCAGTTGCTGAGTGCTGGCAACCGTATTGTTGAAGAACTCGCGGGAGGCAGCCATGTTAAGGGCGGTCAGGCGCTCGACACCGTTGAAGGCCGTACGCAGTAGGGCGGTCATCACTTCGGCGTTGGCTTTTTGGGCGGCGGCCAGTTGTTCAATATTCGGGTTGCTCATCATCTTCTCCAGTTTGTTTATGGTCAGTACGGATGAAACAAAGCCCCCGCGGTTTAGGCGGGGGCTTTTACAACTTGCTTACTTGGCTTTCTTGCCGGCAGCGGCGGAGGCGCCGACAGCCTTGACAGTGGCGTTGGTGGCGGCGGCAACGTTGGCTTCGGCGATTTCAGCAACTTGCTTGGCGGCCTTGTTCATGTTGTCGAAAGCCGAGTTGGCGGCAGCGATGGCGCTCTTGACGGCGGCAACGGCAACGTCGGAACCGGCCGGGGCAGACTTGGCGGCTTGGTCGAGCAGGCCGGCAACGGTCTTCTGGAAGTCGCTGAACTGAGCTTCGACCATCTTGGACAACTCTTCCTGGGTCTGGGCGGAAATTTCGTAGACGCTGCGCGAGTAGGCAACAGCCTTTTCGACGTTCGGCTGAGCCAGCGAAGCCTGGATCGACAGGGCTTCCTGAACGTCCTTGGCACCCATCAGAGCCTTGGCGCCGGAGACGGAATCTTCCATCAGGGAACGGGCAGTGTTCAGGTTCAGGGCTGCGATGCGCTCGGCAGAGGCCAGAGCGGTGTTGGCCAGAGACAGCAGGGAATCAACGGTGGCCTTGTTGGCGGCAGCGAATTGCTCGGGGGTCTTGAACATGGTGGAATCTCCGAATTAAAGGTTATGCAAAGCAGTCAAAAAAAACCGTTGCAGCGCATAAGCCTGAAACTCATGCTGCACTGCACCATGAATCTAATTATAGGCAGGATTGTTATAAAGTCAACTGCTTTTTGTGCGGTGCACCATTTTTATTTTCTTTTAATTATCAGTGTGTTGAGTGATTGTTTGCGTATCTTTACGTATTTTTCGGTATGCGTTTTATTTATGCGCTTGTGCTATTCCCTGCTTGGAGGGGTATTCAGGCCTCCAGCCCCCTTCAGTTCCAGTCGTTCGCCCCGAACGCTGTTTGGCGCGGGTTCGCTTCCCTTGCTCTTGGGCT
Organism: Rhodocyclales bacterium GT-UBC; assembly: GCA_003583745.1. Classification (GTDB taxonomy): domain Bacteria; phylum Pseudomonadota; class Gammaproteobacteria; order Burkholderiales; family Rhodocyclaceae; genus Azonexus. The sequence continues at coordinate 12,247 of QXPY01000018.1, forward strand.
GGATAATGGCCCGGACTCGCGGTGGCGGAGCTTTAGGGTCTCGGCTTTCGCCGGCGGTGACCAAATATTTTTCACTGACCGCGTCATACCAGATGTAGTCGCCCTTAACTTCGTCGTCGCCGCTTCTTACCCAAGCGCGATGAAATAGTTCTGCGATTTCGGTATTGCTGTTGTACTCAATACGTTCAGCTTCGCCATCAACGTATTCGTCCTTACCTTCACGTTTTTGGCGGAAGCGGGCGAGGCCGCCTTTCCCTGAAAAAGCAGTACCTTTTTGAAAGCCGTATTGATCCTCGGTAACCACTACGCGGTCCGCCTTGAGAATCATGGTTCCCTTTGTGATGACGACATCGCCTTCAAGAATTTGCACTTTTTTTGCATCGTCGATCGAAATGCGGTTGGCCTCAAGCTGCATGGGTTTGTCGCGATCGGCCTTTTCGGCGTAGGCGGCTTGGGTCGCAAGAACGCAAAGAATGAGGCTGGCTGAGCGAAGTATCATTTTGTTGCCCTGGGTCGTATGTACAGGCCGGTGACCTGAGATTGCAGCACGAGGGTGGAAATGTTGTTGTCGAGGGTGGCGCCAATGCCTTTTATCCAGGATTGCCCCTGAGTGATTTCGACCGGGCTGTTGGTAAAGGCAAACCCGGTGTCGGGTTGAGCTGTCAACTCCGGCATGCGCGCAACCATCTCGGGCCGCTCGCGGGTGGCTGCTCGGGTCAAGTAGACGTCATCCCAGAGGTAGATTGTTTCACCCTTGGCGGTAACCTTGGCGTGTTTGCTGGTAACGGTAATGGGCGGTGCGTCCTGGCGATAGCTGATCAGAACCGGGGATTCCAGGATGGACGTGTCATCGTCAGGGTAATGCACCAGAGAAGGCGCTGTCAGTCGATATTTGACTTGGCCAAACTCGTTGAAACGTTTTGCCACGAAATTTTCAGCGACGGCATCAGGATCATGACGTAGTTTGCCATCGTGCTTCACTTCGTCATGGCTGATCGCCTTTTGCAGCCAAAAGCTAAGACCTGCGAGGAGCGCAAGCAGAATGATCGGGAAAAGTTGGCTGGGCCAGTGTTTCATTGTTTGTGCTGGCGGAGGGCGGAAAATACAGGTTTGGAGACTTCTTGCTGCGCGCTGTTCATCAGATGACTTTTGCCGTGAACAGGTCGTGCATGTTGAGGGCGCCAACCAGGCGACCGCTTTGGTCTGTAACCAAAAGGGCGTTGATGCGGAGGCGCTCCATCATTTCCACTGCCTCGACGGCAAGACGTTCGCCTTCGATTGTGCGGGGTGATGGATGCATCACCGAGGCAATCGTTCCTTGATGAAGATCCAGTCGTTTTTCGAATGCACGGCGCAAGTCGCCATCGGTGAAAATGCCGAGCGCCTTGCCTTCATCGGAAATAATGGCGACCAGGCCGAGGCCTCCACGCGACATGGCAATAATGGCGTCGCTGATGCCTGTATCCGGGCCGACGACCGGTACCTTTTCACCGGATCTCATGACGTCGCAGACATGTGTCAGCAAGCGACGGCCCAATGATCCTCCTGGATGCGAGCGAGCGAAATCCTCTGGGCCAAAGCCTCGAGCATCTAGCAAGGCAACGGCGAGTGCGTCGCCGAGTGCCAGAGCAGCAGTCGTGCTGGCTGTAGGGGCGAGATTGTTCGGACAGGCTTCCTGGGTGACGCCAGCATCGAGATGTATGTCAGCTTCCCGGGCCAAGGTCGAGTCAGGATCGCCAGTCATGGAAATCAGTCGGGCGCCGAGACGTTTGACTTGCGGAACAATGCGCAAGAGTTCTTCCGACTCGCCCGAATTGGATAGGGCGAGGAGAATATCGTGACGGGTAATCATGCCGAGGTCGCCATGGCTGGCCTCGCCTGGATGGACGAAATAGGCTGGGGTTCCCGTGCTGGCCATGGTGGCGGCAATTTTTCGGGCAACGTGTCCGGACTTTCCCATGCCACTGACGATGACCCGGCCGGCGCTGGAGAGAATCAATTCGACAGCCTGAACGAAGTCGCCGTTGAGGCGATCCTTGAGCGCCTCGACTGCACTCGCTTCGATGCTCAGGGTCTGGCGACCCAGTTGCAGAGCGCGTTCCGGCGAAAAGCGAAGGGGCGAGAGGCTTGGGTTCATGGGCTGGCTGCGGTTATGATGGTCGGAGTATACCTGAATCGTGAAATCGCCCCTTGAGCGCACTTTCCCTCGTCCTTCTATTGCTTGGCGCTTCGGTGATTGCCGTCGTCGTTTTTCGTCGTTTCAACCTGCCGCCGGTGCTGGGTTATCTTTTGGTCGGCTGCGTACTCGGGCCGCATGCGCTTAATCTGATGAACGATGTGCATCGGGCTGAATACCTCGCAGAGTTTGGCGTGGTATTCCTGATGTTCTCCATCGGCCTTGAGTTTTCGTTGCCCAAACTCTATGCGATGAAGCGCATTGTTTTCGGGCTTGGATTGCTGCAGGTTGTGGTGAGCATGGTCTTGATTGCCGGGTTGATTATGGTGTTGGGAATCAACTGGCAGTTGGGGATTGCCTTGGGCGGTGTGTTTGCGATGTCGTCAACAGCGGTTCTGACCAAGTTGCTGGCTGAGCGCATGCAACTGGATTCGGCTCACGGTCGGGAAATCATGGGGGTCTTGTTGTTTCAGGATCTTGCGGTGGTTCCCTTGTTGGTATTGATTCCTTCGTTGACCCAGCCACCGGAGAAACTGGCTGTCTTGCTCGGTATAGCCTTGCTCAAGGCAGCCGTTGTCTTGGCGTTGATTCTGGTCTTTGGCCAGAAGTTGATGCGCAAATGGTTTCATTTTGTTGCGCGTGCCAAATCGTCGGAAGTTTTCATTCTCAACGTCTTGCTGATTACCCTCGGCTTGGCTACGGTCACCGAGTTGGCGGGCTTGTCGCAGGCTCTCGGTGCTTTCGTGGCCGGAATGCTGATTTCAGAAACCGAGTACCGACTGCAGGTTGAAGAAGATATCAAGCCATTTCGTGATGTTCTGATGGGGCTGTTCTTTGTCACGATCGGCGTCAAGCTTGATTTGCACATACTGGTTGGCTTGTGGTGGCAAATTCTGGCGGCCTTGCTGGCTCTGCTGCTGATCAAGAGCCTTGTCGTCGGTGTGCTGTCCTGGCGTTTGGGGGCGACACCGGGCAATGCCATACGATCTGCCCTTTGGTTATGCGCAGGAGGGGAGTTCGGTTTCGTGTTGCTCGGTGAAATTGCGCACATGCCAAAACCTGTCGAACAGGTGGCGCTGACTGCGCTGGTTCTGTCGATGCTGGTTGCGCCATTTGTCGTGCATTACAGCGAACGCATCGTCATGCGCTTTGTTTCGGGTGAATGGCTGTTGCGCTCGATGCAATTAACCCAGATTGCCGCTCAGTCGATGGGGACCGAAAAGCACGCCATTCTCTGTGGCTTCGGGCGCAACGGGCAATATCTTGCGCGCTTCCTGGGGCAGGAAAGCGTTAATTACATCGCGCTGGACCTCGATCCTGACCGGGTGCGTGAAGCGGCCGCCGGGGGGGAGAGTGTGGTCTTCGGAGATGTCGGGCGAAGAGAAGCCTTGATCGCCGCTGGCTTGATGCGAGCAAGTGTGGTGATCGTGACGATGAGCGATACAGCCTTGGCGGAAAAGGTCTTGCATCACGTTCAAGCCTTGCGACCGGATGTGCCTGTTGTCGTTCGAACTGCCGATGAGCGGGATATGGAGCGTTTGACCCGTGCGGGGGCAGCCGAGGTCGTGCCCGAAGCCCTGGAGGCCAGTTTGATGCTGGCCTCGCATGCCTTGGTCCTCCTGGGGATTCCGATCAATCGGGTGCTCAAGCGGATTCGCCAGACACGTTCACAGCGGTACAGCTTGTTGCGTGGTTTTTATCGAGGAGTCAGCGATCGGGACCGAGATGATGAAGACGAGCAGCAACCGCGTTTGCATTCCGTCATGTTGGTCAGTGGTGCAGCGAGTATTGGCAAGACCCTCGATGATCTTAATTTTGAGGCCTTGGGGTGTGAGGTCAGTGCCGTCAGGCGGCGAGGTATTCGTGCAGTCGAGCCGGCCCCGGAGACGCGCTTGGAGGTGGGGGATGTCGTTGTCTTGCTGGGGATTCCGGAGGCTGTTACGGCAGCGGAGGAGCGACTGCTGCAAAAATGAAAGCCCGCCGGAGCGGGCTTGTCGCTATTCAAAAAGCCGTGCAGACGATATATGTTGTCGCATCAACGATTGCCGTTGTGGCGATGGCGGTGAGTTCCTTGTTTGAATAAGGGCCGGCGGCAACTCGGACCGAGCCTGTAGCCGTGTTCCCGTCGTCCAGGGTAATGTCGATCTGCTTGGCAAAACGTCCCTGAATCCCCTCCGAGCAAACAAAATAGGATCCGGTCATGCCGGTGATCGGTGCGGTGCTTTGAATCCCTAAGCGCCCGCCATCTGCGTTGGTGGGTAGGTCATTAGCGGGTGTCGAGAAACTGGCGCTTCCCGCTGCAAGATTGGCGAGGCGTACCTGCTGCCAGAAGGCGACAGACTCGTCTGTATTGCTTGTTGAGTTATAACTTCCTTCGATTCGACCATTTCCAAGGCTTGTTGAGGTTGGCGTGAGAAGGGTGACGCCAGCGGCTGTTGCTGCTCCACTAAGATGGGTAGCTGCGTTCAGGTCGTCTCCGGGGAGTGCTCTGAATTTGTCTTGGTACCCGTAAACAAAGAGCGGAACGGTTTTGAAGTCGTTAATGAAGTTTTTTACCTTTGCACTATTGATCAGTTCTTGGCCTTTAAGAACCCCCCCAAGCAATAGGCCGATGATCACCAGTACGATGGCGATTTCGACGAGGGTGAAACCTCCTTGTTTGTTTTTCATGGGATGCTCCGTTTAGAATTTGACTCATTTAAGCAAATACCAAGCCAGTTGAAACTGCTATTTTTCGTCGGTTTCGGGTCACTTTGCATGATACTGGTGTCCATTCTTGGACAGTCGTGTTTAAAAATGAACGCTCGTTTTCCCATCTTTATGATTGGCTGGCTGCTTCCACGTCCCCATGTTTTATTGGCCTTTCATTTATTAATTCTTCATCTGCTCGCTTTTGGCGGCTGGCAGATACCCGCTGTGAGATTGCTTTGGTTGGTTGCGCTGGGTCTGTTTTTGATCTGGCAGCCATTCGTTGCCGGCGAACAGTCAATCAATGTCCGCCAGGGAGTCGCCCTGTTTTTTGTCGCCGTGGCGACAGCTGTCGTCCTTGGACCATGGTTGTTATTGATTTGGTCGGGGGCATTGGCCGCGGTCATCGGCGGGAGGGTGATATGGACTGAGCGCCGACGAGAGCGACTCGGTTACCTGTTTGCTTTCGGTTATTTGGTTGCGGTCAGCATTTTTGGTGTGGTGCCGGAGTTGTCTTCGGCCATTGTTCTCGATCCGTTACCGAGAGATCTGTTTGCTTGCTATATGCCATTGTTGTTGCCGTGCCTGTTCTTGTTTCCCGCAGCCCCTTTGCGGCGTCGGGCCGGAGATGCGTTTGATCTGTTTTATGGCGTTCAGGTTTTTTTGGTGCTCGCTGTGTTTGTCCTCGGGGCCTTGGCCTACATGCTGGTCGGCAATGTCAGTTACGTTGAATCCTTGATTCAGACGTCGCTGATGTTAGCCGGGGCCTTACTGGTGGTGGCATGGGCGTGGAATCCACGGGCAGGTTTTTCGGGATTGGGTTCGGCAATATCCCGCTATTTGCTTTCGGTCGGTTTGCCTCTGGAGCAGTGGTTGGTGCAACTGTCGGAGGAAAGCGAGCGAGAGCCAGAGCCTGAGTTGTTCCTGGCGGCGGTCATGCGCCGTTTGGCGGTTTTGTCCTGGGTGCGCGGTGGGACGTGGAAGACCACTGGCGAAGCGGTCACTTTTGGGATTGAAACTTCTTTTCAACATCATTTTCAAGCGCAGGGAGTTTCTCTATCGCTTTCATTCCGCCATCCCCCTTCGCCTGCAATGCGCTGGTATATAGGGTTGTTGATGCAACTTGTTACCGAGTTTTACTTGGTCAAGCGTCAGACATACGATCTTCAGAAAATGGGCTATTTGCAGGCCGTTTACGAAACTGGCGCACGCGTTACCCACGATGTGAAAAACTTACTGCAATCGATGCAGGTGCTTTGTTACGCAGCGGCGAGGCCGAATGACCCTGTCCAGACTGCTGCATTGCTGGGGCGCCAACTTCCTTTGATTACCGAACGACTGAAGACGACTTTGGAAAAATTGCAATCGCCCCGGGGGGACTCAGTCGATTTGGTTAGTGAAATGGATTGGTGGTCGGCAGTACGTGTCCGTTATGCCCACATCTCGCTAATTTGGGAGGGGGGCGCGGCCAACTGGCGCAAGATTCCTGGTGGATTGTTCGACAGTGTTGCCGAGAATTTGCTGCAAAACGCCCTTGCTAAGCGGCAACGCTATCCCGACTTGGAAATTCGTGTTGGTTTGCAGGAAGGGCGACTCTGGGTAGCCGATAACGGTGCGAAGATCGAAACAGCTCTTGCTTTCATTCTTTTGCGTGAACCTGTTCCTTCAGAGGATGGACTTGGTATTGGCCTTTATCATGCGGCACGCCAGGCTGAGGGGGTTGGCTATCGTTTAAGGCTGACTGAAAATCAAGATGGCCGGGTGGTCTTCGAATTGTCTGAAACTGCTTGACGCTGTTTTTCCACATTGCGTTTTTCCCGAAGCCTGTACACGAGCGTATCGCCTTTGCCTTTCAGATGCAGGGTTTGTGCTTGGTCGAACGAGAATTCGGCGCATAAGCGACGGTGCGAGTTTGCATCAACATGGATCATGCCAGGCATGCCTTCGCTGGTGATACGACTGGCCAGGTTTACTGTGTCGCCCCATAAGTCGTAGATGAACTTCTTTTTGCCAACCACGCCGGCAACAATCGGGCCCGTGCCGATACCGATGCGAACATCGAGATTCTGATCGTTGATTTTGTGATCGTTTTGCAAAAGATGTTGCATGGCGAGCGCTAGTTCGGCGATTGCTTTCGTGTAATTACTTTGTTCCAGGTTCAGGCCACCGGCAACCATGTATGCGTCACCAATTGTCTTGATCTTTTCTACGCCAAACTGGTCGGCCAATTCGTCAAAAGAAGAAAATATTCGGTTGAGCATTTCGAACACTTGTTGCGGGCTTAAACCTTCGGCAATCTTCGTGAAATTGACGATGTCTACGAACATGACACTGATATCCGAAAAGCCATCGGCGATGGTTTGGTTTTCCAGTTTCAATCGTTCGGCAATCGGGCCTGGAAGAATATTGAGTAGTAGCTTCTCGGAGCGATCCTGTTCTATTTGCAGTAAGCGGTGCGTTTCTTCGAGGCTTGATTGGGTCTTCGCTTTTTCCTGAACGGCGTAGCGTAGAAGTAGATATACGATGGTCGATATGGCGGCAAAATTCAGGGCGAAAAAGAAGACACTGGTCCGAATCGAAACTTTGACGGGGGGCGATTGAAAACTATCGGCCAGAAAATAGTCAAAGAAGCCGGATAGGCCTGTCAAAAAAATGTATGCGAAGAACCAGGCAGCGGATTCCCTAACGTTCAGGATCAGAACGGCTCCGATTGGAGCCAATAGCCCCCAAAGACTGGCTCCACTCGCTGTAATGAAATTGCCTATGCTCCATTGGACGGCAAAAGGCGCAAAGAGAAAGAGTGCGAGTTGCGAGTAGCGGAAGAGGTTGAAATTTCCAGTGTGGAAATACCAGACCAGATTCCCGACCAACAGCAATTGAAAGGCAAATGGCGGCGTGGCGGAGAATTGTGGGCCGATCTGACCATAGAGGAATAGCCATAGCATTGAGCCAAGACAAACCAGACCCGTGGCGAAAATCAGCAATGATTTCTTGAGGCGGGTTTCCGCATCGTCATCCGGCGATATACCTGCTGTGCGCAGAGAGGAGAAGAGGTTTGGCTGGCTCACGCGAAAACGATGCTTGACTTGATTTTCTGTTGGGTTCAGTGTCGCAGCCAACTTGGGGATGGTCAATGTCCCTTCTCAAGGCAAGCGGCCTGCGGCGATCATCCTGTTATAGAGCGTGTTGGGAGACAGCCAGACCAGTAGGTCATCAAATTCATTGGTACCAATAGGAGTTGGCGTGTGGCTCACGAAAATTGCATCCGCATTGGTATTCTCAATTTCGTCCGCGCTGACCGCTGCGGGAAGGAGCTTGTTTTGAGAATTGGTCGCGCCCAAACCATTGGGGCCGTGTGAAAGGATTACGAGCGGTAAACCGTTGCCTAGTACAGTTGTACACGTTGCTTGTTCGCATACTTTGATGGTGGCGTTGCTGGCCAGGGTAAATCCATTATCGCGCTGCGAAAAGGCTTTCTCGACGCGATAGTCGAATCGGTTGCCCCAGGCGTCCTGATTGCCAAGGCCCAGGTCACTCCAGGGGATTTGTCCGGAGTACTGTGTGCATAAAACGCCGTTTCGGTTTTCTATGCCATCACCATCGGTGTCCGGGCAGGGTAGATAGGGTTTGCCGTCTGTTGCGTAGTGCGATGCAGCAAATCCGAGTAGCGCATCACGAATATCATTAAGCGTTTGCTGCGTTGCATGACGTTGTTGCTGTTCGATTTGAGCTCCCAGGCTGACAAACAAGCCGCCTGCCAAAATGGAGATGATGATGAGCACGATGGCGAGCTCGAACAACGTAAAGCCTTTATGGTAGTTCGGCGTCATGGGCAAGGGGCGGCGCTGCATGGCAAGACTTTCAGGCTTTGGCTGCCCAGGCTGATTTGTCCCGAGGCGGCTGTAACCCGCGAGTAATTGATCAGAGTAAGCCAGTTGTTCTTGTCGAGCCATTTACTCGTGTCGGCAAAAAAAATCAATGTTGCGGAGGGGATTTTTCCCGTACTTTGGCCGACATCGGCAATTCCATCACCATTGGCATCCGGCCAAGGAAATTCTCCATTCTCGTTGAAATATCGCCTGAGTCCCTCGGTCAATGTGTCGCGTCCACGTACCTCGCTAAGTACTCTTTTATGCAGTAGCGGGAGCAGTTCAGCTTGTGTAATGGAGATTAATTTGTCATTGAATTGGTTGATGGGGCCGGTGCTTACAAAAGTGTTGCCGGCAGCATTTTCGAGATCGAGATAGTCGCTCCTTTGAAGTACAGCACCCGCTGCAACGGCTGGCCGATTTTGACCCGGTAAAGGTGGGCCTGGAGCGATGATCAGCGCAACGACCGTGTTTGTCGAACCGTTCAATGGAAGCAATGCCGGCGTGACGCTATTGATAGGGGGGGCCGTAAAGTTCTCTGATATGACATACCAGAGCGGCTCACCGTAACCATCTAGCAGCTTTTCCTGATCAAGTGTTTTCCAAGGAAAACGTCCCAGGCGCTTGCTCGAACTTGTGCAATTTGAATCGGCCTGACCTTCTGGCGTTATTCCCGGCTGTTCCGGGCAGGGAAAGCGGCCGGGTGAGTTCAGGTCGGCGACGGCACGTCCCAGGAGCGCTGTTTTGGCCTGTTCAAGCGCAAACTGAGTGATTTGGTCGCGTTCGCTGTTTTGTCGGGCACTGTTCCACGAGTAAAGGAACGTAGTCGTTGCAACACCGATGAGAACAAGGAGCATCAGGAGCAAGACCATTCCTCGCTCGTTCCGACGGTAGATGTTCAGCGTCATCTGTTTTTTGTGGATTTGATCAGGATTTGACCATTACCGATCAGGCTCTGGATTTCTCCACTGGTGGGATCAAGCGTATCGCCAACAGGAATGCGGGGGGCGATTGTCTGTCTATCCCAATTTGCCTCGCCATTCACCCAGTCCACGTTACGCCCATCGCTCCGTCTCACCGTGCCGTTGTAGGTTTGTCGGTTATCCGCCGCCGATAAGACCGGTTGGCCATGCATGCGCTGTCGCTCAAGGATCGCGCGTTGAGCTGGCGTATAGAACAAACGTCCAAGTGTACTTTCCTGGGCAATGGTGATCCCTGGGAGGTTGGCACAATATATTGCGGTAAGTACGAGGAGTCGACGCATGTGTTACCTGCTAATCCGTTGAGCTGTGATCCATTGCAATTCACAGTCGGCCTTCAGGAATGTCTTCGTAGCAGGTGAAACTGATTCGTTGCTAAGGCGCGTCAGCGAGCAATTTCGGACTTGAACCAGGGCGGAGGCAGATTTTGTAATTTTCGCCAAGGCACGTAGAAGGTCTTCTTCGTGAAGGACGTGGAGTTGTAGGCGCATGGGGCTCACCATCCAGACGACAGTTCCCGGGGCTTGGGCATCGAGGCGTCGCTGGACGCCGAACTCGTAGACGAGGCTTGGGAGCCCCAACTCATGCTGGATGCTTTTCAGCATCTCAATCCAATCGAGTCGTTTTTCATTTCCGGTTATACCGGCTGCTTCAAGTTGCCGATAGATTAGCGCTCGATCTTTGAGTTCTTGTTCTTCAATTCGAACTTGCCGAAGTCTTCCTTCTGCCTGCTCCTTGCTTTGAGCGATGGCGTGCCTGCGATTCCAGGCGTTTTCAGCTTGTTGCACACTCCACCAAACGAGTCCGGTGCCAACCAAGATCAATAGGGATGAGATGGTCAATGGGTATTTGATTTTGGCGAGATCCCGTCGATTAAGCTTCATGGCGTGAGCTTTCTCGTGATCTTCAATGAGAATTGGCGTGCTTGCTTCGTGCCATCCTCTGTATCTCCCCCACGAAGTGTATGACTAGGCGTGATATCGAATGGCGACTGTTCCACTGAGACCGTATTGGCGCTATCTAAGCGTAGTGACGCGACAAAGTCTTCAAACGTATTGATGATTTGGCGCGTGGTTGCCTTTGGTGCCGCACGAACAGTTCCACGAATCTGTGTCTGTTCCTGCAACAAGGTATTGGAAGAAGTGGATTGGGGTGTTTCGATTTGCCATTTCAGTTCATCAAGTTCAATTTCCGGCGATTGATCAAGCGCTCGGCTGATTCGTCGAAAAGCAGCATCTGGGTAGTACTGTTGCGCTTTCAATTCTTGGTAGCGATTTGTGAGCAGCCTGAGCGCCTCGTTATCGATGCCAATTTTTGGGAAAGTTGCGGCAGTTTCTTTGTATCGACTTTCAAAATCGGCGTTGCTGGCTGCTAGCGTTACTGATTCCCAGTTCAACTCGTGCGATCGATAAACATCTTTGGCCGAAAGAAGCAGACTGCCAAGTAAGGCAATCAAGCCCAGTCCGATTACGGTTTGACGAATTTGTGAGAGGCGGAAATCGTGCCTGTGTTCTTCCGTGGCAAATTGTTGCTTGGGTGGGCTACTTGCCAGTAAATGCAAATAAAGATTTTCGCTGCGACTATCGGAGGGGAGTGTGTCAAGCTTGATTTGGCAGGCAACCTGATGGCTGTCGATAAGTGCGAATTTGAGTTGCGTATGTGCCGGAAGTGCTTTCTCAATTGTGGAGAGGGCTTGCGGGTGGCTGACGATAAATACCGGTAGGGTATCGTTACGCCCGATCAAGCGCTGTCCAATCAGATATTGCTGAAGTTTCCCTGCCTCACTGGCCAAACTACTGGCGATGCCCGCAATACTGCTGTCCGTAAGAGAAACCATGCGGGAAAAGACAGCTTCGCCGTCGATCAGATAGGTTTCCCTAATCGAATGATCCTGTTGTGTCAGCAGCAAGCAACGTCCCTTGCCGACCCCGATTTTTTTGAGGAGCGTGCCACCTAGTTGTGCGATGCTATATAGCCCGGCCAGTGGGGCGGCAGCTAGACGTATCCGTTGTAACCAGGGTTCGAAGAAGTCGGGGTTGGTTAGCCCATTGATGAGAAGCTTTTCGTTTTTACGCAGATTTTTTTCGTATCCCAATGAAACGGCAGCAGCAAAGGGCGTACCGAGAAAATGCTGTCCTATCTTCCTTTTGATGAGGGCTTTGCGGTCGTCCCCTCTGAGAAAGGGGATGGTTTCCATGACGTGTCCTTCTTCTGCGACATTGGCAAGAAGATAGAAGTGGCTAGATGATGAGTCGGTCAGATAAGCGGAAAATCGCTCCAGGCCATCGGTGCTGTTATCGAAGACTCCTTCTGCAATTAGCTTTCCCTTCTGCCAAAGGTAAGCAGCAAGGTTGTGCGTATTGAGATAGAGAAGGCGGCGGGCAATCACGTTTTGATCTTGCTGATGACATCGTAGACCGGGCCTAGAACGGATAGCATGATCCAGCCCAACAAACAGCCCATGAATAACGTTAATCCAGGTTCGATCAAGGCTTGTGCTTTCTCAACCGACTCTCTGACGTCTCGGTTGTAGAAATAGCTTACGTTTTGCAGTGCCTTGTCCAGTCCTCCTGTACTCTCTCCGACGCGTAGCATGCGCACGACGAGCGGCGGAAACAGGCCTGCGTCGTGGAATGCGGCTGCTACGTTGCGGCCTTCCCGAATGGCCTGTTCTGCACGTTGCAAGGCTTGCTGAACGATGATGTTGCCGACAACGCTCTGGGTCATGCGAATTGATTCAAGTATCGGGATGCCGGAAGCGTAGAGCATGGCGAAGGTGTTGGCAAAACGCGAGAGGATGATCTTCTTCAAAATGTTACCGACAATTGGTAACTTGAGTTTAAGGTCGTCTATCCGCATGCGGAGCAAAGGATTGGTGCGAATGAGCAAATATGCTCCAGCAAGCGCCAGTATTGGGATGCCGAGAAAGAGATACCAATACGCAATCAATTGATCTGACAAAAAAAAGAGTATTTGGGTTTGCAACGGCAGGGCTTGCCCCATATTGCGAACAAAGAGTTTGAGTTGCGGGACCATGTAGATCATCAGGAATAAGGTTGCGATGATCACGACGCTACCAACCAAGGTCGGGTAGATCAGCAATTTCTTTGTATGGGAGGCAAGTTCGTCTTCCCACTTTAGAGCATGCGTTTGTCCAGCGAGAACTTCCGGCAATTGGCCGCTCATTTCACCAGCTCGAACCAGATTGATGAAAACCGGATTAAATACGTCGGGGTGTTGGGCCAAGGCTTGAGAGAGTGTCAGACCACCTTCGATGCTTTCAATCAGGCTGGCGATGACTTCCCTGAATGCCGGGTGTTCGAGCGAGTCACGCAAATCGATCAAGCTTTCGAGGATTGTGACGCCAGCTCGCGTAAGCTGGTCGAGATGAAAACAGAAGTTAATCAATTCGGGACGGGGTATGCGCCGACGTCCAAATACATTGCGCTGTTCGACCCGCTTTCCGGAAATCAGGTCCAACTCCATGCGTTTCAGGCGCATTTCTAGATCAATGATGTTTATCGCATCGATTCTGCCGTGTACCTTCCTCCCATCTATACTGACCGCTCTATAGTCGAAAAGCATCTTACATCCTGTCAGTCAGGTCAACGACACGTCCCAACTCTTCGAGAGAGGTTGTGCCGTTCAGAACACGTTGCAAGCCATCATCTGCGAGTGAACTGAATCCTTGATGCTGCGCCTTGATCCTGATTTCTTGCGGCGTGGCGCGGCGCGCGATCATTTCGTCAATCTCGCTATCTATGCGGAGGAGTTCCATGATGGCAATGCGTCCACGATAGCCTTGGAAGTCGCAAAGTTCGCAGCCGGTGGGGCGGAACAACACCGGTTGGCTGTCGTGGGGTGGCATGCCGAGCAGGCGGATTTCATGTGCTTCGGCCAAGTAAGGCGACTTGCAGTGTTCGCATAGGCGTCGGATCAGGCGTTGGGCTACGATTCCAATGATATTTCCGGCCATGATGTCCGGCAGCACACCTATGTCAAGCAGGCGTGGGAGTGCACCAATCGCTGAGTTGGTGTGCAGCGTCGTGTAAACCTGATGTCCCGTCATGGCTGCTCGGAAAGCCATTTCGGCCGTTTCGGGATCACGTACTTCGCCGACTAGGATTACGTCGGGATCTTGCCGCATCATTGAACGAATTCCGTTGGCAAAATCGAGTTTTGCGTTTTCTGCTACCGATGTTTGGCGCACTAAGGCCATAGGGTATTCGACTGGGTCTTCGAGGGTCATGATGTGGATGCCCTCATTGTTAATATGATTCAGTACTGAATACAGGGTTGTTGTCTTGCCGCTACCCGTCGGTCCGGTCACCAGGATGATTCCTTCTGGGCGAGCAATCATTAGCTTGAGTTGTTGAAGGTGTTCTTCTGACAAACCGAGATATTCGAGTGGGACAATGCCTTTCTGGCGATCAAGAACGCGCAATACGATGTTTTCGCCATGGATAGTGGGCTGGCTGGCTACGCGAAAGTCGATAGCACGACCTGAAACCGTAAGTCCAATACGCCCATCCTGAGGCGCCCGCATTTCGGCGATATTCATTCCGGCGAGCACTTTTATCCGCACCGTCATTGCAGGCCAATAGGACTTGTGCAAAGCCCGAATCTGGCGAAGCATGCCGTCAATACGGTAGCGAATTCGCAGGAAATTGGCTTCCGGTTCGAAGTGGATGTCGGATGCTTCGCGTTTGACCGCGTCGGTTAGTATTGAATCGATAAGGCGAACTACTGGCTGGCTATATTCGTTGTCAGCAGCAGAAAGGCTTTTCCAGTCAATCTCGCCTGTTTCGATTTCATGCAGAATGCCGTCGATGGATAATTCATGACCGTAGTATTGATCAATGGCACGGTCGATCTCAGATTCCCCGGCGAGCAAGGTTTCGATTTCCGTTCCGTCTTCAAGTTGCGCGCGGACCCGGTCCAGACCGACGATATCGTTGATGTCTGAAATGGCCAATGTGAGGCGCTGGCTGGGTCTGTCGTAATCGAGCGGAAGGAGATGGTAGCGTTTGGCCAGTTCACGTGGAACCAGTTTCACTGCTTGTGGATCGACGACAGCATGTGTCAGGTCAATGCTCTGCTTACCCAAACTTTCAGATAATGCTTGGCGGAGGGTTGCTTCCGTGACAAAACCAAGCGATACCAATAGCTTGCCTATCGGCTGATTCGACTTCATCTGTTCAAGCAAGGCGATCCGCAATTGGTCTTCCGAGAGGATGCCTTCAGCGATCAGAATTTGACCAAGGGGCCGGTGCTGCATCATGGCTGTGCTTATCAAGTCAGGGTTGAAGTTGGTTCAAACGCTTGCGAACCTCAATCGGATCGAATGCCGATGGGCGTTTTTGAGCAGCTTCTAGCGCAAGTTTGTAGTGGTTTGCGGCTAGGCGTTCTTGTCGTATCTGGTCGAGGCTGACGGCAAGGTTGAATAAGTAGTCAGGATTGTCTGCTTCACCTGCGACGGCGTTGAAATAGTGTTGCTGTGCCTCGCCCCATCTTCCTTGTCGCGCATAGAGGTTGCCCAGCGCGAAATTGAGTGGTGCTGACTCCGGTTGGTTGGCAAGCAAGGTCTTGATACGGCTTTCCGCAGTCTGTGGGTCGATCTTGGACGCGCTTCCGTTCAGAAGCGCGGCTTGAGCAATCGGGTCAGCAGGATTGGAGGTGATGGCGCGTTGGAAGAATTGCTCAGCTTCCGTCTGGCGTCCTTGGTGCTGAGCGATGCTGCCAAGTGCAATCAGACTGTTAATGTTATTGGGGTCGCGCAGCAGGGATTGTTCGTAATCTCGCTTCGCCAAGTCGAGCTCCATTCGCTCAATGTGAGCGTATCCTCGAAGTTGAAGCGGGTCGACTTCGGGCTTGCTACGGGTCAGACGGATAGGGGGATCGTTTGCCGGTGCCTGTAGCAAGGCGCTGGTGGTTCTGGTTGGATAGGCGGGTGTAGAAATCTCTGCATCTTGCAGATCATGCGGTTGCGTGGTTGTTGCCGTAGAAGTGGGGAGTGATTCGGCTGGTATCGGTGCCGAAGATGCCCCTGTCAGTGGGCTTGGGGTGGAAACTGCTGGCGACGTGGCCAAAGACTGGCCGCTCAAGTTAGTGACTTGATACGCGAAGTACCCTGCGATACCAGTGGCGACAACGGCCAGTCCAAGCAAAATCATTTTGAATACAAGCTTGTCCGGTTCGTCGTTGCTTTTTACCGCAAAGGCATTTCGAATGGCTGCCTGATCGGTGGTCGCTTTGTGCTGCTCCGTATTCTGTAACGGACCAGTGGAGGACGGTTTGAAAGCTGTCGTGGCCGAGGCAGTATGGGTTAGTTCTGCGTCAACTGCATCAATGTGTTCAGCCAAGTCTGGTAGAGGATTGGCATTCAACTTAGACGGGCCACGGTTTAGCGGTTCAAGCGTTAGATCGTCTTGTGGGGTTGGTGCCTCTTTCCCACCAACATTTCGCGTTGCTTCCAGTTTGTTCGATTCGGCCCGTCTCAGGGCATCCATCAGCAGGCTCATTTCCGTCTCTCACCGACTTGGGGAAATGTTGAATGGTTGCGCTTCGTTGGGCTGCGCGAAGAAGCTGTCGCCAGGCAGCAAGCCGCGCATGGCTGAATAGTCTCCATCGAGGCTGGGGTCTTTGATAACGACCGGGCGAAGGAAAATGACCAACTCCGTTTTCTGGGAGGTGTTTGAGCGATTGTTAAAAATTTCTCCTGCAAGCGGGATTTGCCCTGCCAAGGGGACGCGCTGGTTTTCGTAGTCAATCTTGTCCTCCATTAGTCCGCCAAGGATCGCAATGTTGCCACTGGAGACCCGCATGATTGATTCGATTTCCCGTGTGCGAATTACGGGAACGAAATTGTTGATACTCAGTTTTTTTAGATCCGGATTGGGGTCTGCTACTTCTCTCGCAACACTGGTAATAGTTGGCCTGACATTGAGGATAACCATGTCGTTATCACTTACTTGTGGCGTAACGCTGACGACCAGCCCAACGGAGACGGATTGAGGCGTTGTTGTATAGGTGGTGGTGGTACCAACATTGGCTGTCGTGGTGGTGTCAGCTTTAACGTTGAAGTAGACGTAATTTTCGACCACCTTTAGTAGCGCTGTTTGATTGTTAAGGACTGAAAGGCGAGGGCTTGACAGGACCTTTACGTTGCCGAAGGTGTCGAGAAGCGTGATTAGGGCATCAGGGTTGCCTGCCTTGGTGTAGCTAAGATTGAAGGCGTCTTTTGTCAAGGCATTCCCGATAAAACTGAGCGTGCCACCGTTCGTCAGTTGGGTCCAGTTGATCCCCTGTTGGTGCATGTCTTTCAAGGTAACTTCAACGATGGTTGCTTCGATGAGCACTTGCCGACGTGCGGCGTTACTGACGCGATCGAGAAACTCCTGGATTTTTTCGTGTTGACGCTGGGTGGCCCGAACAGTGACGACCCCGCTTTCGGGGTTAACGATGACCGAAGCCGCTTCTCGGAATGTATTGCGACGGATGACGGAATTGCCCAGCGCCTGGCTTGAAGAGGTTGGGGCTGGATTATTTTGCAGTGCGCTGGCGACCGATTGAGCTGCCCGCTGGCCTGTTCCTTGGGGCAGTGCTGCTGCTCCAGCGGCATTCATGCTGGTGGCTTGTTCTACGATTGTTTCAGTGGAACCTTCGGGCAGAATTTTGTCGGTTTCGCGGAGGATATCTTTGATGTTTTTTTCAAGCGATTCCCAGAACTGATTTTTTGACGAGTTTTCGATTCGCGTATTAGAGACATTTCCAGCTGAGCCACTCGTCGATCCTGTGTTGCCTGAGCCGCTTCCGGTGTTGGTTGCAATCTGTGTATTGGTTGAAACAGAGGCCGTGACGTTACGGGCCATATTGACGTAGTCGATCTTGTAATGCTTCAGGAATGGGCTGTCGGGCATGACGCTGAGATTGGGGCCGTCAATTTCGAAGCGCATGTCGATCTGTTTGGATATTCTCGACAGTAATTGAGGCAGCGTCTGATCAATAGCATTCAGCGTAACGTTTCCGGTAATGCCCGAGTGGATATCGACATTGACTTTGGCGTCGCGAGACAATGCAAACAATAAGTCGCGTACGGGTACGTTATTGACGACCACGCTATAAGTTTCGGCTTTTAGGCTGGGCAGAGGTTTGGGGAGTGCCAATGTTTGCTGCACGGGGGACGGAATGTCGCTGCGAATGGTGGCGCGCGGAGAATTGTCCGAATTGAGGTGGCCTTTTAATGGGTCGCGGGGTGTTGGCGCTGAACACCCATTCAAGGCTAAGAAGAAAATGGCAACAGCCAGTACTCGACCGATTTCCATCGGATTCCATCCTGTATTTGCGATTACTTCACTATTATCAATGTGTTCTGAAGATCGTAGCATGCGTTATAGTGCTTTGTCATATTCCGGGTTGCCGGTATTTAACGGAGTTTAGTAACCGGCCGTGGAAAAGGTTGTGCCGCTCGTATTGCCTCTGGCAAATTGTGCATTGCTTCAGCGGCTTCTTCTCTCGTCGGAAAATCCCCATAAATTATGCCAACCCGATCATGCCCAGAAAGGGTTGAGCGATATGCCCGCAGTTCAGCCGGGTCAATCAACTTGCCTATTCGCCCCAGGAAGCCTTCGATCTCGCCAGTGTTTTGAGCGTCGGTGGCGAATAATTGCAAGAAGTAATGGTGCCGTGGAACCTCTGCGATCCAGCTTTCGTATTGTGCAAGATGCTGCCTGGTTAGCGGACCGTATTTGATATTGGTTGGCGGGGCACTGTGTTTTGGCAGGGAAGGCTGCAGCGCAACTGTTTGTGCTAAGGGCAGGGGCGGCGTAGGTGGTACGGGGGCTTCCTGTTTCTGGGATGGCAATAAAAACATGCTGCTCAACCCGGTCAGCAATGCGATTCCTGCCGTCCACGGGAGGAGTGTTCGTGATTGTTGCCGTGTTGGTTTTAGCGGGCGAAAGCGTGCATCCTTGGCGGCAAGGGAAATCTCTTTTTGATCGATTCGGTGGTCGCCCGAAGAATAGGCGGCGAGCAAGGCTTTGTCCGCCAGGATGTTGATTCTCCGAGACAAACCTTCCGAGAATCGGGTAATCATTTCAATCGCTCGTTTTGAGAACGGGAATGGCCCATGGTAACCAGCTTTGCGCAGGCGAAACTCGATGTAGTTTGCTACATCTCCCGGTTTGAGCGGGGTCAAATCAAAGTGTTGGGTAATTCGCTCGCGCAATTGGCGCATATCGGGAGCTGCTAGGCGTGCATCTAGCTCTGGTTGGCCGAAGAGGGCTATTTGCAAAAGTTTCGTTGCCTTCGATTCGAGGTTGGATAGTAGGCGAATCTCTTCAAGCGACTCAGCAGGCATGGCATGTGCCTCGTCGATGAGTAGTACAACGCGTTTTCCTGCCGCGTAGCGGTCAATCAAGCTGTTGTGGATGGCGCGAATCAGCGAGTGTGTTGATTGAGCCTGGATAGGAATGCCCAGTTCGTCAGCGATTGCGCCAAGGATTTCTTGGCGTGAAAGGGAAGGGTTGGCTAAGTAGAGGGTTTCAACCTCCTTGGGCAGGCATTCGAGCAACATCCTGCAGAGCATGGTTTTGCCACTGCCAACTTCACCACTGACAGCGACAATACCCTCGTCCTGCGTAATGGCGTAGATCAGTGCGTCAAGAGTCGGGCCCCGATTTGCCCCTGAGAAGAAAAAGTCGGTGTGCGGGGTAATCCGGAATGGCGGTTCACGTAACCCGAAATGCTCGAGGTAAAGACTCATTGCTGTTTCCAGCCTTGCATTCGGTTATAGAGCGTCGTGCGGTTGATGCCGAGTCGTCGTGCGGCTTGGCTCATATTGCCATCGGAGAGTTCCAGGGCTACTTCTATGTAGCTTCGCTCGAGCGATGCGAGGGTTGCATCGAGGTCGATAGCTGGTGCGGCATTCAGGTGAATGAGTGCCGCACTTCGGGTGTGTTCACGACTGTCGGTTTGAATGTTCGATATAGGCAATGTCTCGTCAAGGTCGAGTTCCTGTGCGAGTTGTTCTCGGCTAACTTTTTGGCCTGAATAGTGTGCGGTTAATCGAATGACGATGTTTCGGAGTTCGCGGACGTTGCCGGGAAAGGAGTAGTTCATCCAAACAAGTTCTGCTTCCGGGCTCAGAGTGAAGATCGGCGCGCGCGTTTGGGTGGCGAAAACGGAACGGAAGTGATTGAGGAGCAATAACCTATCCCGGCCTCTGTCGCGTAATGGAGGGACGTTTACTGTAAACACTGAGAGCCGATGGTAGAGGTCTGAGCGAAAGCGACCAGCGCGGATTTCCTGGCGGAGATCTCGATTCGTGGCCGCAATGATGCGTGCTGTCGCAATCCGAGTTTGCGTTTCGCCGACGCGTTGGTATTCACCGTTTTCGAGTACCCGTAACAGCTTCGGTTGCAACTCCAAGGGGAGCTCGCCAATTTCATCCAGAAATAAGGTGCCGTTGCTGGCCTCTTCGAAATAGCCGGCTTTGGCATTAGTGGCGCCGGTGAAGGCGCCACGTGCATAACCAAAAAGGGTCGGCTCGATCAGTGTTGGCGAAAGAGCCGCGCAGTTGAGCGCAAGAAAGGGGGTGTTTCGGCGTTCAGTCAAAAAATGCAGGTGGCGGTTGGCTACGATATCCTTGCCGCATCCCGACTCGCCTTCAATCAAAACGGGGAAACCCAGTTCAGAATATTGCCTGAGTTGTATGCGCAGGCGTTGCATTGGGAGGCTCTCCCCAAGCAGATCGGGATCGAGTTCGTTGGCGTCGTTGGCAGGGAAATCCAGAGCTTGTTTTAACAGTGAGTTGAGGCGAGTGGGGTCGCAGGGCTTGCCTACGAAGTCAACAGCGCCGAGGGTTCGTGCATGGCGCGCATTTGACTCATCGTTCTGTCCAGATAGAACGATGATTTTCATGTTGGGTGCGATGGCTAGAAGTTCGGAAATCAGGGCGTAGCCTTCTTCCGGTCGATGCGGCGTAGGGGGGAGTCCCAGATCGATCAGGGCTGCCTGCGGAGCGAACCGCAGTTGTCTGATCAGGCTGAGGCAGTGCGGCCGGGAATGGCTGCTAATGACATCGAACTCGTCGGCGAAAGCGAAGCTGAGCGACTCGCTGATCAGCGAGTCATCATCGACTATCAGCAAAAGTGGCTTGGCAGCAGGCAAGTGGCCGAACTCCGTGAGAAATTTAGTGTGATTATAGCCGCGCCCCCTAAATGAGAAGGCGAGGGCTTCTGTTAAAATCCCCCCAATTTTTCAAGGGAGGCGCTTTGTCAGACGACATCCTGGTCGATATCGAAAACCTTCAGTTTAACTATGATGGCAGGCCTGTTCTGCAGGGAATCAATATGAGAATTCCTCGTGGCAAGGTTGTAGCGATCATGGGAGGGTCAGGGTGCGGCAAGACGACCTTGTTGCGTTGCATCGGCGGGCAACTGCGTCCTACTGGCGGGCGTGTTCGTTTAGGTAAGCATTTTGTTTGCGAAATGTCGCATGAGGAGCTGTATCAGTTGCGCCGAAAAATGGGCATGTTGTTTCAGTTCGGAGCGCTGTTCACGGACATGACTGTTTTCGATAACGTCGCTTTTCCTCTGCGTGAGCATACGGATATGTCCGAGGAGATGATTCGAGACCTCGTCTTGATGAAGCTCGAGGCAGTCGGCTTGCGTGGCGCCCATGCATTGATGCCGGGCGCCTTGTCTGGGGGCATGGCGCGCCGCGTTGCGCTGGCGCGTGCAGTGGCGCTCGATCCTATGTTAGTGATGTACGACGAACCCTTTACCGGACTCGACCCGATTGCGTTGGGTGTCATCGGGCAATTGATCCGAAGGCTGAACGACGCTTTGGGGGCAACCTCGATCATGGTTACCCATGATATTCAGGAGTCATTGCAAATCGTCGATTACATCTACTTCGTGTCGCAGGGGCGGATTGTTGCGCAAGGTACGCCCGACGAAATTCGCGCTTCGCAAGACCCGTTTGTTTATCAGTTTGTTCATGCCATGCCGGATGGACCGGTGCACTTTGACTATCCAGCACCTCCGATCAGGGATGCATTTCTTGCCAAGGATATGCATGTCTAATCCATTGCGTCTTTTGGAACGGTTGGGACATGCTGTTGTGGAGCGGGTTTGGCGGCTTGGTTTTGCAACCCGTTTTTTTGTTGCTGTCCTGAGGTATTCAGCTACCTCTTTCCGTCGCTGGCCTCTAATGCTGCGTGAAATCTATTTCAGCGGCGTGTTATCTTTATTGATCATCCTTGTCTCAGGGTTGTTTGTCGGGATGGTTCTGGGTTTGCAAGGCTTCGAAACTTTACAGCGTTTTGGTTCTACTGAAGCGTTGGGGATCATGGTTGCACTTTCGTTGACGCGGGAACTTGGGCCCGTTGTGGCCGGTCTGCTCTTCGCTTCCCGTGCGGGTACTTCGGTCGCTGCCGAAATTGGATTGATGAAGGCGACAGAGCAGTTGAAGGCTATGGACATGATGGCCGTGAATCCTATTGCGCGTGTGGTTGCTCCACGATTTTGGGGTGGGGTCATTGCGATGCCATTGTTAGCGGCGATGTTCTCGGCGATGGGTGTATTGGGCGGTTGGTTGATCGGTGTGGTTTTTATCGGTGTCGATGACGGTGCTTTCTGGTCTCAGATGCAGGCTGGAGTTGATTGGCGGTATGACGTCTGGAATGGCGTTGTTAAGAGTTTTGTGTTTGGCATCGCGGTTTCGCTGATTGCCGTTTTCGAAGGATACGATTCGGTTCCCACCGCAGAAGGTGTGTCGCGGGCGATCACTCGTACTGTTGTCACGTCGGCGCTGACTATCCTGGCGCTTGATTTTGTGCTGACTTCCTTCATGTTTCGGGGAACTTCATGAATCGTACCGTCCTTGACCTGTGGGTCGGATTTTTTGTCGCATTGGGTATCGCTGCTTTGGTTTTTTTGGCCTTGAAAGTGGGCAACCTTTCGTCGGCTCGTTTGTCCGAAACGTATGTCTTGCATGCCAAGTTTGATAACATCGGCGGACTAAAGGTACGAGGCCCTGTGAAAAGTGCTGGTGTCGTGGTTGGGCGGATTTCAGAAATCAAGCTGGACCCGACAACGTATGAGGCTGTCGTGACAATGAGCGTGGATGGTCGTTTCCAGTTTCCGAAAGACACTTTTGCGTCCATTTATACGGCTGGCTTGTTGGGCGAGCAGTATGTCGGTCTGGATGCTGGTGGGGACGAGAAAGTATTGAAATCCGGCGACACCATTGCCAAAACGCAGTCGGCAGTGGTGCTGGAAAAGATGATCAGTCAGTTTCTATTCAGCAAGGCGGCGGACGGACAGGATAAAAAATGACGGCAAGGCGAGGTTTTTTTTCTTTGCATAAATGCTTGAGGCACTTGCTCGCCTGTATTCTCGTTATTGCATGGGTTGGTGATTCGATTGCGGAAGGCGGCGCACACGACCCGTTAGAGGGCTTCAATCGTGCGATGTTCTCGGTAAACGAGGCGGTGGACGGTTATGCCGTAAAGCCAGTGGCGCAAGTCTATGATCGGATTGTCCCTTTGCCGGCGAAGGTCGGGGTCGGGAATTTTTTTGGGAATGCAGGTGATTTGTGGATTGGGATCAATAGCGCCTTGCAAGGTAAGTTTTCAGATGCAGGTAGCGACATCGGGCGTTTGTTGATCAATTCTACAGTTGGTATTTTGGGTTTGTTTGATGTGGCCAGTGAGTTGGGATTAGACAAACATGACGAGGATTTCGGGCAAACGCTCGCCGTGTGGGGCGTGGCCGATGGGGTTTATCTCTTTTTTCCCGTGATTGGGCCGCGTACGGTTCGCGATACCTTCGGGTGGGCGCTCGATTCCTACAGTGATCCGCTGCGGGCGGTGGTGTCGGTTCCCGTTCGTAATAGCTTGTTAGCGACGCGAATCGTAGATGTTCGTGCCGGACTGCTTCCTGCAGACAAGGTGGTTGATGAGGGGGCATTGGATAAGTACTCCTACATACGGGGGGCTTACCTTCAACGTCGCCGTAACCAAGTTTTTGATGGCCGCCCGCCGCGGTTGGATGATTGATTTTTATCAGGAAAATTATGTTTTTAAAGCATTTTGCCTTTGTTTTTTCCTTCTTTGTGGTGGTTGCGGCGCAGGCCCAAGAGGCTCCTGATGTATTGATTCAGCAAGTGACGGACGAGGTGCTGGAGATCATTCGCAAGGATAAGGATATTCAGGGCGGTAATGCGCAAAAAGTGATCGACCTGGTTGAGAAGAAAGTTTTGCCGCACTTCAATTTTTCGCACATGACTGCGCTGGCGCTGGGAAAGGAGTGGCGTAAGGCTTCGCCGCAGCAACAGCAGCAATTGACGCAAGAGTTTAAGACATTGCTTGTGCGTACTTATTCCAATGCCTTGACTGGCTACAAGAATCAAAAAGTCGTCTACAAGCCATTCAAAATGGCTGCGGGGGAAACCGATGTGTTGGTTCGAACCGAGGTTTTGCAGCCAGGAAGCAAGCCGGTACAGCTTGATTACAGTCTTGAAAAACTCGATGCTGGATGGAAAGTTTACGACGTTGTCGTCGCCGGCATCAGTCTGGTAACTAACTACCGCGATCAGTTTGCGCAGGAAGTTCGGAGTGGGGGCATCGATGGTCTAGTTGCGTCGATATCCACCAAGAATAAATCACTGGAAGCGACGGTTGCCAAGGCTGATAAGAAGTGATCGAGCGAGTATCCGGGCGTCTGCTAGTCAAGACGCCTTTGATCATGGCCAATGCGCGCGGCCTGCTTGAAGCAGGCCGTTCTAATTTGCAATCAGGGGAGTTGATTTTCGATTTTTCTGATGTCGGCGAGGCGGATTCCTCGGCGTTGGCAGTGATGTTGGCCTGGTTGCGGGCTGCATCTGAGGTGCACTCCTCGATCAAGTTCGCCCACGTTCCACCGGGGGTGCTTTCGCTTGCCGAATTGTACGGCATCACCGATCTTCTGCCCCTCGCTTAAAAGAGGGGTGTATGCAATCTGCCGTTTCTATTGTTGACGTTGTCAAGAATTTTGGGGAGCTGAAAGCGCTGTCGGGGGTCTCCATGGAGATCGGGCAGGGTGAGTTTTTTGGATTGCTGGGGCCGAACGGTGCCGGGAAGACAACGTTGATCTCCTGTTTGGCTGGCTTGGCCAGGCCTGATTCGGGGGCGCTAAAGGTGCTGGGGCACGATGTCATCGAAGACTTTCGTTTGGCCCGGCGATTGCTTGGTGTGGTGCCGCAGGAACTTGTCTTTGATCCGTTCTTCAGTGTGCGCGAAACCTTGCGGATACAGTCGGGTTATTTTGGCATACGCAAAAACGACGACTGGATCGATGAGGTCCTCGAAAACCTCGACCTGACCAGCAAGGCGGACGTCAATATGCGGCGCCTGTCGGGTGGCATGAAGCGAAGAGTGCTGGTTGCTCAAGCCTTGGTTCATAAGCCGCCGGTGATCGTTCTTGATGAACCAACTGCCGGAGTCGATGTGGAATTGCGTCAGGGTTTGTGGCAGTTCGTTAAGCGTTTGAACGGCGAAGGCCATACCATCATTTTGACGACGCATTATTTGGAAGAGGCCGAGGCCTTGTGTGGACGAATCGCGTTGATGAAGCAGGGCAAGGTTATTGCGCTTGATTCGACAGCCAATTTGATGGCTGCCTATCCCGGTGCTTCGCTGGAAGAAGTGTTCGTGCGGACGATGCAGCAATGATCGGATTCTGGACGCTGTTCTATAAAGAACTGCTGCGCTTCTGGAAGGTTGCCTTTCAGACGGTTGGTGCGCCGGTCCTCACGGCGCTGCTGTATTTGCTGATTTTCGGACACGTGCTTGACGAGCATGTGCTGGTGCATGGGGTGCGCTACACCAGCTTTCTGGTGCCGGGCCTCGTGATGATGCAGGTGTTGCAGAACGCTTTTGCCAATTCGTCGTCCAGCCTGATTCAAGCCAAGATTACCGGTTCCATCGTGTTCGTGCTGTTGCCGCCGATTCCCTACAGTGCTTTTTTTGCGGCTTATATCCTGGCTGCGCTGGTGCGCGGTCTGATGGTCGGTCTGGGTGTTCTGCTGGCGACAGTGTGGTTTGCCGAGTTGCGGGTCGTGGCACCTTTGTGGGTCCTGGTCTTTGCCTTATTCGGCGGCGCCTTGTTTGGTGCACTTGGCATGATTGCCGGTATCTGGTCAGAAAAATTCGATCAGCTGGCAGCCTTCCAGAACTTCCTGATCATGCCGCTGACCATGCTGTCCGGTGTCTTTTATTCGATTTATACCCTGCCGCCGTTCTGGCAGGGACTCTCGCATTACAATCCCGTTTTTTACATGATTGACGGTTTCCGCTACGGATTTTTCGGTGTTTCTGATGTTGCGCCGGAGTTCAGTTTGTCGGTTGTCGTCACTTGCTTTGCAGCCGTGTCGCTGCTGACACTGAGCCTGCTCAAGCGAGGCTGGAAACTTAGAGCTTAAATAGATGCATCCTGACCAAATCAAGCAACTCATCCTCGCCGGCATGTCCTGCGAACATCTTTCTCTCGACGGAGATGGCCAGCATTTCGAGGCAATCGTGGTCAGTGACGAATTCGTCGGGAAGAACCGTGTGCAACGCCAGCAACGGGTGTATCAGACCCTTAAGGACAAGCTGGCAACCGGCGAGTTGCATGCGCTCTCGTTCAAGACGCTGACTCCGGAAGAGTGGAGTGTTCAACATGGATAAACTGCTGATCCAGGGCGGCGGCGCCCTTTCTGGCGAAGTCGCCATTTCCGGCGCAAAGAATGCGGCGCTGCCCATTCTTTGCGCATCGTTGCTGACTGCCGATCCGATGCACTTCACCAATGTGCCACACCTCAATGACATCTCGACCATGTTGCGGCTGCTCGGCGAAATGGGCATCGGCGTCACGATGGATGGGGTGGATGGCCTGGTTCTCAACGGCGGTGGCCTGAACAATCCGGTTGCGTCGTACGAGATGGTGAAAACCATGCGCGCTTCGATTCTCGTACTTGGCCCCCTGCTGGCGCGCGGCGGTGAGGCGCGAGTTTCGCTGCCTGGCGGTTGTGCGATCGGTGCCCGGCCGGTTGATCAGCACATCAAGGGCTTGCAGGCCATGGGCGCGGAGGTCAAGGTTGAACAGGGGTATGTTCATGCCAAGGCGACGCGTCTGAAGGGGGCTCGCATCTGTACCGATATGGTGACAGTGACCGGGACCGAAAATCTGATGATGGCGGCCTGTCTGGCCGAGGGCGAAACCGTGATCGAAAACGCCGCGCGCGAGCCGGAAGTGGTTGATCTGGCGAATTGTTTGGTCGGTATGGGGGCGCGAATTTCCGGCGCCGGGACCGATGTTATTCGCATTCAGGGTGTCGACAAACTGCATGGTGCAAACCATGCCATCATGCCGGACCGCATCGAAACGGGTACCTATCTCTGCGCGGCAGCGGTGACGGGCGGCGATATCCGTCTGGTCAAGACTTCGGCGGCATATCTGGATACGGTTGTAGACAAGCTGATGGATGCTGGCTGCGAAATTACCGTTGAACGCGATGCGATCCGTCTGGTTGCCCCGAAGCGCCTGAAGGCAGTGAGCTTGCGCACGGCGCCATATCCGGCGTTCCCGACCGACATGCAGGCCCAGTTCATGGCGATCAATTGCGTGGCCGATGGCGTGGCAACGATTCGGGAAACCATTTTCGAGAATCGCTTCATGCACGTTAATGAATTAATGCGTTTGGGGGCGAATATCCAGATCGAGGGCAATAACGCCATCGTACGTGGCGTTGACCATCTCGATGGCGCGACGGTGATGGCGACTGACTTGCGTGCGTCCGCCTCTCTGGTGATCGCGGCGCTGGTGGCGCAAGGTGAAACCCTGATTGACCGGATTTACCATCTGGATCGCGGCTACGAACGGATCGAAGAGAAGCTTGCGAAGCTCGGGGCTTGTGTTCGCCGCGTGCATTGACGGGGCGGGACTTTAATTTTCTGTCATCCAATTGCTTTTCTTATGTGCATTTTGCCCCTGGTCCGGATTGGTTCGGTAACGGGGGTGAAAAAATACTTTGCATTAATCAGAATCGCAGTCCATACTCTGAGCTTCGGGATTTCCAGGCAGTGTTTTGTGCCTACGCCGTACCCGGCTCGTAACTTCGCGGTTACCTGCTTTTCGGTTTTGCCAGCTCCTCGGTCTTGATCTCGTAATTCCCGGGTAATTCGTTACCCATATGTTCTATTTTTTACCAAGGATGCTAAACATGGCAAATGGTACCGTTAAGTGGTTCAACGACGCTAAGGGCTTCGGCTTCATTTCTCCGGCCGAAGGTGGTGAAGACCTCTTCGCTCACTTCTCCGCTATTCAAGGCAATGGTTTCAAGACCCTGGCCGAAAATCAAAAGGTGACCTTTGATATCGTTACCGGCCCGAAGGGCAAGCAAGCTGCCAATATCCGCCCGGCCGAATAAGTCGCGGACAGCTTGAAGTAAAAAAGCCCGGTTTTTCCGGGCTTTTTTACGTTTACGCGCCAATATTTGAAGTTGCACCTTGGCTGGTGCTGCGCTGATAATCATCCTTTATTCCAATAACAAAGGAGATGGGTATCATGCAGCGCAGAACATTTATGGCGATGGCCGCAGCTACTTGTATGCTGGTCGCTGGAGTCGCTCAAGCCGAGTCTTATCGGGCCGAATACCGGCTTTCTACCGTGCTCGGGACGGCTTTCCCCTGGGGGCAGGCGGGGGAGCGTTGGGCAGAGCTGGTCAAAGAGAAGACCCAGGGACGCATCGTCATCAAGCTTTATCCCGGTAGTTCCCTGGTTGGCGGGGACCAGACCCGCGAGTTCACGGCAATCCGCCAGGGGGTTATCGATCTGGCCATTGGCTCGACCATCAACTGGTCGCCGCAGGTCAAGGAACTCAACCTGTTCTCACTGCCTTTCCTGATGCCCGACTACAAGGCCATTGATGCTTTGACCCAGGGTGAAATCGGCAAGGATCTGTTTGCGGTGCTTGAGAGGCGTGAAGTGGTCCCCTTGGCTTGGGGGGAAAACGGCTTCCGCGAAATGTCCAATTCGAAACGGCCGATTGCTACGCCTGCCGACATGAAGGGGATGAAGTTCCGCGTCGTCGGCTCGCCATTGTACAACGAGACTTTCTCGGCATTGGGGGCGAATCCGACCCAGATGAGCTGGGCCGATGCCCAGCCGGCGCTGGCTTCCGGTGCTGTCGATGGTCAGGAAAATCCGCTGTCGGTGTTTGTTGCCGCCAAGCTGCCGACGGTTGGCCAGAAATACCTGACCTTGTGGCATTACGTTGCCGACCCCTTGATCTTCGTCGTCAACAAACAGGTTTGGGCGAGCTGGACGCCGGCCGATCGTGAGGCGGTCCGTCAGGCTGCTTTGCAGGCCGGTCGCGAGAATGTCGAAAAGGCTCGCAAGGGGATTGCCGGTAACGACACGACGGTGCTCAAGCAGATTGAGGCATCGGGTGTCACGGTGACCAATCCGACGGCCGAACAGCGTGCTGCTTTCGTTCAGGCGACGCGTCCGGTCTACGAGAAGTGGTCGAAGTCGATCGGCATTGATCTGGTCAAGAAGGCCGAAGCCGCCATCGCCAAGCGCTGAGTGACCGATGTCTGAAAATCACGGTGCTGCCACTTCCGGCAGCAAGCTGACGCTCGCCAGTGTCGAGCGTTTCCTGATGGCGTTGTCGATGGGCGTACTCTGCCTGCTGACGATGGCCAACGTGCTGGTGCGCTATTTCACCGATATTTCCTTTGCTTTCACCGAGGAAATATCGGTGGCCTTGCTGGTGGTGATGACGCTGATCGGTGCTTCGCATGCCTTTGCCACCAATCATCACATCGCCATTACCTTCTTCGTCGACCGCAAGCCGGCCTGGGGAGCGCTGGCGCGTCGTTTTGCCGCGGCTTGCTCGTTGGTGATGTTCTCCTTGCTGGCCTGGTATGGCGTTTCGATGGCCTGGGACGACTTCGATTTTGAAGTGACCTCGCCATCGCTCGGTGTGCCGCAATGGATCTATACGGTCTGGTTGCCGGTCTTGAGTCTGGTCATCGTGCTCCGCTTGCTGGCTGTTCTCTGGCGGGGGGGTAAATAATGGATTGGCTGCTCTTCGGTATTTTTGTCTTCCTGATGCTGAGTGGTGTGCCGCTAGCCGTTGCCATGGGCCTGGCGGGAACCGTTGTGGTTGCGGCATCGGGTCTGGGCATGTTGTCCTTGCCGACCAACGTCTATACCGGCATCGCCAAGTATCCGTTGATGGCAATTCCGGTCTTCGTCATCGCCGGGCTGATCTTCGAGAAGGCCGGCGTGGCGGCGACGATTGTCCGCTTTGCCTCGGCCATGGTCGGTCAGCGGCGCGGCAGCCTGGCCATCGTCGCCATTCTGGTGGCGATGATCCTTGGCGGCATCTCCGGTTCCGGGCCGGCCGATTCGGCGGCCGTCGGTGCCGTCATGCTGCCTTCGATGCTCAAGGCCGGCTATCCGCGGTCGTTCACGGCTGGCGTCATTGCCGCGGCCGGTTCGACGGACATCCTGATTCCCCCCTCGATTGCCTTCGTCATCTACAGCTTGCTGGTGCCGCAGGCATCGGTGCCGGCATTGTTCGCTGCCGGCATGATTCCTGGCATCCTGTCGGGCTTGACCTTGATCCTGGTGGCTTGGTGGTTGTCGGTCAAGAACAACTTCGAGGCGCAGCCGGCCGAGCCGCGCCCCCCCTTCTGGCAGAGCCTGAAGGAGGCCGGCTGGGGTTTGCTGGCACCGGTGATCATTCTCGGCGGCATGCGCAGCGGTTTCTTCACGCCGACCGAAGCAGCCGTGGTGGCGGTGTTCTACGGCGTCATCGTCGGCATGGTTATCTATCGGACCTTGACCTGGAAGGATATCTATCAGGTGCTGGTCGAGTCGGCCGAGATTTCCTCGGTGATCCTGACCGTTGTCGCGCTGGCCAGCGTCTTTGCCTGGGCGAGCAACACCTTGGGGACTTTCGATCATCTGGCTGCTGCCTTGCTGGGAACCGGTCTGTCGGAAATCCCGATGCTGCTGAGCATCCAGCTGTTGCTGCTGATTGCCGGCATGTTCCTGGATGCCATTTCGATCTATTTCATCTTCCTGCCGTTGCTGGTGCCGATTGCTATCCACTTCAACTGGGATCTGGTGTGGTTCGGCGTCATCATCACGATGAATATGGCCCTCGGGCAGTTCCATCCGCCGCTCGGGGTGAATCTGATGGTGACCTGCCGCATGGCCGGCGTGTCGATGGAGTCGACGGTGCCCTGGGTGTTGTGGATGGTGGCGGCGATGGCCGGCACGATGTTCCTGGTGACCTTCATTCCCGACCTGGCGCTGTGGTTGCCGCGCCACCTCGGTTATCTTTGATTCCCGGGCGCGGCAAGCGGAGTCGTTTCCCTGCTTGCCGCGAGTCTGCTCCCTGGCTCTGCTAAAATGGCGCTTTCGCCTTTTTAGCAAGAGTCTCCGTGACGACCATCACCATTGCCCTGTCCAAGGGCCGCATTTTTGACGAAACCCTGCCGCTGCTGGCTGCTGCCGGGATCGTTCCGACCGAAAACCCGGAAACCTCGCGCAAGCTGATCATCGAGACGAATCGTCCCGAAGTGCGCGTCGTCATCGTCCGGGCAACCGACGTTCCGACCTACGTGCAGTACGGCGCCGCCGACCTTGGTGTAGCCGGCAAGGATGTGCTGATCGAGCATGGTGGCGAAGGGCTCTATGCGCCGCTGGACCTGAATATCGCCAAATGCCGGATGATGGTTGCCGTGCCGGAAGGTTTCGATTACGAAAACGCCGTGCGCCAGGGGGCGCGTCTCAAAGTGGCTTCGAAGTACATCAAGACGGCACGGGAGCACTTTGCCAGCAAGGGCGTTCACGTCGATCTGATCAAGCTTTACGGCTCGATGGAACTGGCGCCTTTGGCCGGTTTGGCCGATGCGATCGTCGATCTGGTATCGACCGGCGGCACATTGAAGGCCAACAAGTTGCTGGCAGTCGAGCACATCACGGATATTTCCAGCCGTCTGGTGGTCAATCAGGCCTCGCTCAAGGTCAAGCGCGAAACCCTGCAACCGATAATTGACGCCTTTGCCCAGGCGGTGGAGAAGTAATCACGATGGTCGCGATCAAACGACTGGCTACGGCCGATGCGGATTTCAAGGCACGGATGGATGCGTTGCTCGCTTTCGAAGCGGCGCAGGACGATGGGATCGAACGGACGGTGATCGGCATCCTGGCTGACGTCAAGGCACGTGGCGATGCTGCCGTGGTCGAATACTCGAACAAGTTCGATCGCTTGTCGGCAACCGGCATGGCCGATCTCGAGCTGTCCAAGGTCGAGATGCAGAAGGCGCTCGACAGCCTGCCGACGGAACAGCGCCGGGCGCTTCAGGCGGCTGCCGATCGGGTGCGGATCTACCACGAAAAACAGCGCCTGGAAGGCTGGTCCTACACCGAGGCGGACGGCACGATGCTCGGCCAAATGATTACGCCGCTGGATCGCGTCGGCCTGTATGTGCCGGGTGGCAAGGCGGCCTATCCCTCGTCGGTCTTGATGAACGCGATTCCGGCGAAGGTGGCTGGTGTCAAGGAATTGATCATGGTGGTGCCGACGCCGGGGGGCGAGCACAACGCTCTGGTGCTGGCTGCTGCCTGTCTGGCTGGCGTGGATCGGGTGTTCACCATCGGCGGTGCGCAGGCGGTTGGTGCGCTGGCTTATGGTACGCAGACCATCCCGCAGGTCGACAAGATCGTTGGCCCGGGCAATGCCTATGTGGCCTGCGCCAAACGCCGGGTTTTCGGTATCGTCGGCATCGACATGGTCGCCGGTCCGTCCGAGATTCTCGTCGTGTCGGATGGTTCGGGCGATCCGGACTGGGTGGCGATGGACCTGTTCTCGCAGGCCGAGCATGACGAACTGGCCCAATCCATCCTGATCTGTACCGACGCGGCTTTCATCGAGCGCGTCCAGGCCAGTATCGAGAAGCTTCTAACGACCATGCCGCGGCGGGAAGTGATCGAAACTTCGCTAACCAATCGTGGCGCCTTCATTCTGGTTCGCGATATGGAAGAGGCTGTCGCCATTGCCAACCGCGTCGCGCCGGAACACCTTGAGTTGTCGCTGGCCGATCCCGATCCTTGGGTGCCCAGAATTCACCATGCCGGGGCCATCTTCATCGGTCACTACACTTCGGAATCGCTGGGCGATTACTGCGCCGGGCCGAACCATGTCCTGCCGACCTCGGGTAGTGCCCGTTTCTCTTCGCCGCTCGGCGTCTACGATTTCCAGAAGCGGACCAGCTTGATCAATGTGTCGAAGGCCGGGGCGCAAACGCTGGGTCGGATCGCCTCGACGCTGGCGCATGGTGAAGGCCTGCCGGCCCACGCCAAGTCGGCTGAATTCCGCCTGGAGTCCTGATCTTGGAAACAACGCCGAAGCCGGTCGAGCCGGATTTGATGGCGTTGTTTCTCGGCTTTTCCTCGGTGGGGCTGTCCGGTTTCGGCGGTGTGCTGCCCTTTGCCCGGCGCATGCTGGTCGAAGAGCGGGGCTGGATGACGGCAGAGGAGTTCAATACACAACTCGGTCTGTGCCAGTTTTTGCCTGGACCCAACGTCGTCAATCTTTCGGTGGTGGTCGGCAAGCGCTATCAGGGCGTTGCCGGCGCCATCGTCGCGCCACTTGGCATGCTGGCCGGGCCATTCTTGATCGTTCTCCTGCTGGCCATGCTCTATGACCATTTCGGCAGTTTGCCGCTGGTCCAGGGCATGCTGCGCGGCGTTGCCGCAGCGGGATGCGGCCTGCTTTTTGCGATGGCCTGGCGGATGGGCAATTCGATCAAGAGCAAACGACTGTTTCTTCCCTTCTCCGCATTTACCGTGCTGGCGATCGCCTGGATGCGTTGGCCGATGCCTTATGTGATGGTAGTCGGCCTGGTTTTGTCGGGCGGACTGGCCTACTGGATGCTGGGGCGAAAGTGAGCCTGGTCATCGATCTATTTCTTGAGTTTGTTTTGCTTTCGCTGGTTGCCTTCGGTGGGGCCACTGCGCTGCTGCCTGAAATGCATCGGGTTGTCGTCGAGCAGTATCACTGGTTGGACGATCAGACCTTTACTCATCTCTATGCTATTGCGCAGGCGGCGCCGGGGCCGAATGTCCTCGTGGTTGCCTTGATCGGCTGGGAGGTGGGCGGTCTGCCGGGGGCTCTGGCGACGACCTTGGCCATGTGCTTGCCGATGAGTATTCTCATCTATCTGCTGATTGATCGCTGGGAGGGCTTTTCCGGTCAGCGCTGGCAAAAGGCGATCAGCCTCGGTGTTGCCCCTCTGGCTGTCGGTTTGATTTTTTCCGGTGCCACTTTGATCTCGTTGGCGGCCAGCTTTGGCTTGGTGGCTTGGGGTGTCGTCCTGGCGGTGATGGTGATCAATTTGCGTTCCGGACTTCATCCCCTTTGGTTGATCGCAGCGGGGGCCTTGCTCGGTCTGGGCGGCTGGCTCTGAAGTGGACATCGGGTCGGAACGGGATCGTATTCCGAACCAATATTCGGGTAACGTTAGTTTTCTCACACGACTTTAATTGAATAGCATCTAGACTTTTGCAAGTCATGCTTATTAGGCGTTGAAAATGTACGCATCCCTCCAGACTGTCGTTGCGCTTGTCTTACTGATGGCGCTTTCAGGGGCAACGTGGGCTAATAATCCCAAAGCTGCGCGTTATTACGAAGATGCCCTGAAACGCTTCGAAGTGAAGGACATGCCAGGGGCGGTCATTCAACTCAAGAATGCCATCCAGCAAGATCGGACCATGTTGGCTGCCCAGGTTTTGCTGGGTAAGGCTTTGTTGGTCGAAGGCGATCCAATTGGTGCCGAGGTTGCTTTCGATGAAGCCCTGAATCAAGGTGTCGATCGCGGGGAGGTGATCCTTTTTCTTGGTCAGGCTTATCTGATGCAAGGGAAGTTCGATACCCTCGTTTCCAAGCTGAGTACGACCGGTCTTTCCGGCGGTTTGCGGCGCGATGTGCTATTGCTACGGGCGAAAGCCTATGCCGAGCAAGGCAGTCTTGTGCAGGCTGAGGGAGCCTTGGACGAGGCGAAAAGTATCGATCCTCGCTCGGCGATTGTGCGCGCAGCCCAGGGGGGCTTGATGTTGCGTCAAGGGCGTTTGGCTGACGCGGCCCGATTTTCGGAAGAGGCTTGGGGATTGGGGCCGGATGAGGTCTCCGTCATCGAATTGAAGGCCTCGATTCTGCATTTGAAGGGGGACGCGAAGGGGGCGCTAGCTGCCTATGATCGACTCGTTGCTTTGTATCCCCGCAACCTGGATGCGCGGGTTGCTCGTGTTGGCTTGTTGCTCGACTTGGGGCGGCAGGCCGATGCGGCAACCGAGGTCGATGAAATCCTGCGTATCTCCCCGAATGAGCCTCGTGGAAACTACTTGCAGGCAGTATTGAGCTCACGGAAGGGCGATGAGGTCAAGGCAAGGGCGTCGCTCAAAAAAGTGGCCGATTTGTTGGGTCCCGTGCCGGCCTCCGTTCTGGCTGCCAATAAACAGATGATGCTGTTATTGCCTCTGGCACACCACGGGCTAGGTAACCTTGAGAAGTCTGAAGTCTATCTGGTCAACTATTTGCGCCGTTATCCGGGGGAGATCGGGGCCGCCAAATTGTTGGCGAGTATTTATTTGCAGCGCGGACAAAGCGCCAAAGTCATGAGCTTGCTTGAGCCATACAAGGCGCGCTATGCCTCGGATCCTCGTCTGCTTTCCCTGCTGGCGGCGGCCTATATGACCGAGCGACGTTATGCGCAGGCAAGTGCTTTGCTCGAAGAGTCGTTGAAACTTTCTGGTGATATGCCCGATATTCGTGCCGACCTGGGGTTGAGTTTGCTCGGCGATGGGCGTTCCGATGCGGGTATGGAGCAGTTGCAGCAGGCGTTTGCAAAGGACCCGACGCAAACCCGTGCCGGGATTGCGTTGGCTACATTGTTGCTGCGCAAAGGGCAGGCCGATAAGGCAAAGGGGGTCGCGGAGTCTCTGGCCAAGGCGCGTCCGGATGATGTCGTGGTCCTCAATCTGCTCGGTGGTATCAAGGGGGCATCGGGTGATCTGGTCGGTGCAGAGCAGGCCTATCAGCGCGTGCTTCAGCTCGAGCCCGGCCATCGGGCAGCAATGTTGAATATGGTTCGTACCGAAATCAGCTTGGGTAAGAGTGCTTCGGCGCGGAGTCGTTTGACTTCTATGCTGCAGGCCGCCCCGAACAATACCGATCCAATGATTGAGTTGGCTGAACTGGAAATGAGTCTTGGCAATGAAGTCGAGGCAATCAGGTGGCTCGAGAAGGCTCGCTCTTATCCGTCCGGCGCGGTTCGGGCCGGGTTACAACTCATTGATATCTTTCTCAAACAGCGGAGTTTCGATAAAGCCTTGGCTGTTGCCAAGGATGTGCAGCTTAAGGATGGGGGGAGTCTCGGCTCCCTGGGCGCCTTGGCGCGAGTTCAATTAGCGATGGGAGCCAAGCAGGAGGCGCGCAAGACGCTCGGCGATATGGCTCGATTGGCCAACTTTGATCCCGATGCACAGGTGTCGATTGCGGGCTTGCAACGCGCCGCCGGGAATGACCAGGGCGCTCGATACAGCTTGGAAAAAGCGCTAAACGGGGCCCCCGGGAATGTTCCCGCGCAGGTCATGCTGATCGAAATCGAAATTGCCCAGCGGGAGTTCGAGAAAGCTGAATCGAAAATCAAGGCTTTGTCACAACAGTCTGGAAACTCGGTTGTTGCTGCACGGTTAACGGGTGATCTGCAATTGGCGCGTGGGCAGTATGTGGCGGCGGCTTCAACGTACCGTGCTCTGCTTGGCAAGAAGGGCGCAGACGGGGTTGTGCTCCAGTATTTTCGTGCCAGCGAGTTGGCCGGAGGCCGTCAGCAGGGGATTCGGGGATTGGAGGAGTGGGTCAAGTCCCATCCGAACGATTTGCTTGTCGCGCGTGTTCTTGGTGATGCTTATCTCGGCGGAGGGGACTTGGCGGGAGCGCGTCGAGTCTACGAGAGGCTATTGAAGGTTAAATCCGACGATGCACATCTCCTGAACAATCAAGCACAGGTGTTGTTGCGCCAGGGGGATAAGGCAGCTCTGGGTTTTGCCGAAAAGGCTTATCAACTGTCGGGGCGTGATCCGGCGGTCATTGATACCTTGGGGACGGTGTTGGTATCTCAAGGGCAGTATGAGCGTGGATTGGGTTTGCTCCGCGATGCTAGATTGCGCGATCCGGAAAATCGCGAAATTCGATATCACCTTGCAGTCGCCTTGATGAAGAGTGGCCGGCTTGCGGAGGCCAAGGAAGAATTGGCTCATGCATTAAAGGGGGGCGCCAACTTTGAGGGGGTGGCGGAGGCAAAGAAGTTGTTTGCTGAATTGGGCCGGTAACTCGGCCAATGTGTCGGAATATTTTGCATTGATTTCCGATTGTTGATGGCTTGTTTTTTAAGTTGTTGATTTTAATTTGTAAATTATTCTGGTATGGCGTTTGCTTTATCAAGTCAAATAATTGCCATTGATTGCGGGGTTAATGATGAAATCCATTCTTTCTACTTCAGCTGCAGCACTTGGGCTTGCCATGTTCACCTGGGCCGGTGCAAGTATGGCCACGACGACAACCGTGCTGGATAACGTATCGAATGGTGCGCTGACCGTAACCGGCTATACCGATACGGGGTCTGGCGGTTCATTGGTGGCCCTGGGTGAAAATGTCAGCAATGGTTGTTCGGACAGTAATACGGCGTCCAATTGCGTGCCGCAACTGAAATGGTATTCGGGAGGCTATGGTATTTCGAGCAATGCTACCGATACTGGCGCGCCTGCTCATGCGACTGACAATGTTGGTAACAAAGAATCACTGTTGATCAATTTTGGTACCAATACCAAGCTTGAGGCTGTCAATATTGGTTACAGGTCGGGGGATTCGGATATCACGGTGCTTGCTTGGGCTGGATCGGGGGCGCCAATTGCCTCGACGACGACCTATGGTGGTTCTGTTAACGGTTTGATTGCCAGAGGATGGGTTTTGGTTGGCAACTACGCAGATGTGGTGGCCAATGCGGCTCAGGCGGTAAACGCGGCCGGTGTCTCGTCCAGTTACTGGTTGGTCATGGCTTACAACAGCGTATTTGGCACGGTTAATTCAGGCAACAAAGGGACGGGAGTCGATCTTGATGGTGGCGATGATTATGTGAAGTTCTATTCGGTTGCCTATTCGACCACTTCGCCGAGCACTGGTCGTGTCTCCGAGCCCGCCACCATCTTGATGTTCGGAACTGCTGTGTTCGGACTGATTGGTTGGCGTTCCCGTAAGCAAGGCAAGCGGCCAGGTAACTTCGCAGTCTAGTAGCTTGGCCTTGCTAGTCGACAAACCCGCCTTTTGGCGGGTTTGTCGCTTCTAATGCAGGATGTCTCTGAGTGCTTCGACAAGTGCGGTGCATTCTGCGTCGGTACCAACGGTGATTCGCAGGAACTGATCAATCCGTGGTGATTTGAAGTGCCGCACGATAATGTTGCGTTCGCGCAACTTGTTGGCCAGGGTTGATGCTTCGCTTTGGGGGTGTTGCACAAAGATAAAGTTGGCTGCTGAAGGCAAGACCTTGAAGCCGAGCGTGCGCAAGTTCTCGGTCAGTTGTGTCCGGCTCGCGATAACGGCTTGGCGGGTCGTTTCAAAGTGTGCTTCGTCTTCTATTGCCGCAATGGCTCCGACTATCGCCAGGCGGTCCAGAGGATAAGAATTGAAGCTGTTCTTGACGCGTTCCAGGGCTTCGATCAAGTCTGGGTGGCCGACCGCGAACCCGACTCGCAAGCCGGCCAAAGAGCGCGACTTCGAAAGTGTGTGGACGACCAGCAGGTTATCGTAGCGATTTACCAGGCCGATTGCTGTTTCCCCGCCGAAATCTACGTAGGCCTCGTCCACAACAACGACGGAGTCCGGATTGCCTTGCAGGATTTGTTCGATGGCGGCGAGTGGCAGCAGGCGACCGGTCGGCGCATTCGGGTTGGGGAAAATGATGCCGCCATTGGGACGGTCGCAATAATCCTTCGGCTTGATCGTGAAGTCGTCGTCAAGTGGAATGGTTTGGTGGGCTACGTTGTAGAGGCCGCAGTAAACCGGGTAGAAGCTATAGGTGATATCCGGGAAAAGGATCGGGGCGTCGTGCTTGAGCAGTGCCATGAAAACATGGGCCAGCACTTCGTCCGAGCCGTTGCCGACGAAAACCTGCTGGGCAGTGATGTCATGCAGCTTGGCGATGGTGTTCTTGAGCAGGTCGGCGTTGGGGTCGGGGTAGAGGCGCAGTTGAGCCGCGTCGTTTCCGAGTTCGGCCTGGATGGCTGTCAAGACCCGTGGTGAAGGCGGGTAGGGGTTCTCGTTGGTGTTGAGCTTGATCAGATTGGTGATCTTGGGCTGTTCGCCCGGCACGTAGGGGGTAAGGTCACGGACGACCTGGCTCCAGAAGCGACTCATGAGTATTCACGGAAGGCGTAAAAGTAGGCTGAAATGGTATCATGGCCCTCCGATCAAAAGCCTTTTGCAGCCTTCACCCATGCGGCAAGCCGAAATTACTCGCAACAC
This sequence comes from Rhodocyclales bacterium GT-UBC, assembly GCA_003583745.1. Taxonomy (GTDB): domain Bacteria; phylum Pseudomonadota; class Gammaproteobacteria; order Burkholderiales; family Rhodocyclaceae; genus Azonexus. The sequence goes on from QXPY01000018.1 coordinate 51,582, forward strand.
GCTGGAGACGCAGATTACCGTGCGTCTCGATCTCGACGGTTCCGGTCAGGGCAAGTTTGCCACCGGCGTTCCTTTTCTCGATCACATGCTCGATCAGATCGCCCGTCATGGCCTGATCGATATCGAGATTCAGGCGAACGGCGATCTGCACATCGATGCGCATCACACCGTCGAAGATATCGGCATCACCTTCGGACAGGCCCTGGCCAAGGCATGGGGGGACAAGAAAGGGCTGACCCGTTACGGCCACAGCTATGTACCGCTCGACGAAGCGCTGTCACGCGTGGTGATCGATCTTTCTGGTCGTCCTGGCTTGGAATACAACGTCGAATATACCCGGGCGATGATTGGCCAGTTCGATGTCGATCTGATCAGCGAATTTTTCCATGGTCTGGTCAATCATGCAGGCATGACCTTGCATATCGATAATCTGCGCGGCAAGAATGCCCATCATCAGGCTGAAACCATTTTCAAGGCATTTGGCCGTGCGCTGCGCATGGCTGTGACGGCCGATCCGCGGATGGCCGGCGCCATGCCATCGACCAAGGGTTCGCTGTAATGGCCGGGGGCAAGACAATTGCCGTGATCGATTACGGCATGGGCAACCTGCGTTCGGTAGCAAAAGCGCTCGAACATGTGGCCGGGGATAATCAGGTTGTCGTGACGGCCGACCCGGCCGTGGTCGCTGCCGCTGAGCGAGTGGTGTTCCCGGGGCAGGGGGCGATGCCTGATTGCATGTGTGAGCTCGATGCGAGGGGGTTACGTCCGGCTGTGCTGGCTGCCGCCAAGGACAAGCCGTTTCTCGGGATTTGCATTGGCCTGCAGATGCTTTTTGAGCATAGCGAAGAGGGCAATGTCGCCGGTCTCGGTGTTTTTGCCGGTGATGTGAAGCGTTTCCCGGACGAGAAAATGATCGGTGCCGACGGCTTGCGCCTCAAGGTGCCGCATATGGGCTGGAACGAGGTCGATCAAAAGGCGCACGCATTGTGGGCGAATATCGCCAATACAGCCCGTTTCTATTTTGTACATAGCTACTGCGTGCAGCCTGCCGAATCCGCCTTGGTCAAGGCAACGACGACGTATGGCGTGCCCTTTACCTGTGCGGTGGGCCGGGATAATATCTTCGCGGTCCAGTTTCACCCCGAGAAAAGCGCTCGCGACGGTTTGCAGCTGCTGAAGAATTTTGTTGAATGGCGTCCCTGAACGGGATCTGTCGAGTTTCCTTTTTTCTGATATCCCATGCTGATTATTCCCGCCATTGATCTCAAGGACGGACAGTGCGTCCGTCTCAAACAAGGCCTGATGGAACAGGCAACCGTGTTTTCCGATAGTCCGGCAGACATGGCGCGTCATTGGGTCGAACAGGGCGCCCGTCGCCTGCATCTGGTCGACCTGAATGGAGCGTTTGCCGGCAAGCCGAAGAATGCTGCGGCGATTCGCGCCATTCTAGACGTGGTCGGCGACGACATTCCGGTTCAGCTTGGTGGTGGCATTCGTGATCTCGACACCATCGAAGCCTGTCTGGACGGCGGTTTGTCCTATGTCATCATTGGTACGGCTGCGGTCAAGAACCCCGGCTTCCTGCACGATGCCTGCGTGGCTTTTCCCGGGCACATCATCGTTGGCCTGGATGCCAAGGATGGCAAGGTGGCGACCGATGGTTGGTCCAAGCTGACCGGGCACGACGTGGTCGATCTGGCCAAGAAATACGAAGATTATGGTGTCGAATCGATCATCTACACCGATATTGGTCGCGACGGCATGCTTTCCGGGTTGAATATCGAAGCAACTGTTCGCTTGGCCCAGGCCCTGACCATTCCGGTGATCGCCTCGGGTGGCTTGTCCAATCTGGACGATATCAAAGCGCTGTGTGCCGTCGAGGGCGAGGGCGTGGTGGGTACCATTGCCGGGCGTGCCGTTTACGACGGTTCGCTCGATTTCGCTGCTGCCCAGAAGCTGGCTGACGAGCTGGGCGCCTGATGCTCGCCAAACGAATCATTCCTTGTCTTGATGTCACCGCCGGGCGGGTCGTCAAGGGGACCAATTTCGTCGATCTGCGCGATGCCGGCGACCCGATCGAGATTGCCCGCCGTTACGACGAGCAGGGGGCCGATGAGGTCACCTTTCTCGATATCACGGCCTCATCGGATCAGCGCGACATCATTCTGCACATCATCGAAGCCTGTGCCGAACAGGTGTTCATTCCGCTGACCGTCGGCGGTGGCGTGCGCAAGGTCGAGGATGTCCGTCGCCTGCTTAATGCCGGCGCGGACAAGGTGTCGATGAATACGGCTGCCGTGCAGAACCCCGATCTGGTTTTCGATGCGTCGAGCAAGGTCGGTTCGCAATGCATCGTCGTGGCAATCGATGCCAAGCAGGTTGCTCCTGGTAAATGGCATGTCTTCACCCACGGTGGACGCAACGATACCGGCATGGAAGCGGTAGAGTGGGCCAAGCGGGTCGAAGCCCTTGGTGCCGGTGAAATTTTGCTTACCAGCATGGATCGTGACGGTACCAAGAACGGTTTTGACCTGGCCTTGACGCGGGCCGTATCCGATGCGATCAAGATTCCGGTCATCGCTTCCGGCGGTGTCGGCACTCTTCAGCATCTGGCGGATGGCGTCACCCAAGGTCGGGCTGACGCAGTGCTGGCTGCCTCGATCTTCCACTTTGGCGAATACTCCGTGCGCCAGGCCAAGGAATACATGGCGGCACGGGGCATAGAAGTCCGGCTGTGAGCGATCTCGACAACGCATTGCCCTGGCTGGAAGCCCTGAAATGGGACGCCGACGGGATGATTCCGGCGATCGCTCAAGATGCGCAAGGGCGTGTCGTAATGTTTGCCTTCATGAATCGCGAGTCGCTCCAGGAGACGGTGAAATCCGGCAACGCGGTATACTGGTCGCGTTCGCGCCAACGTCTCTGGCGCAAGGGTGAGGAGTCGGGGCACTTCCAGAAAGTGAAATCGATCCGTACAGACTGCGACGGTGATGTGTTGCTGCTCGCCATTGAACAGGTGGGGGGCATTGCCTGTCATACAGGGCGCGAAAGCTGTTTTTTCAATGAATTGCAGGGGGAGCGCTGGGTTCCCGCTGATCCGGTTTTGAAAGACCCTAAGGAAATCTACGCAAAATGAGCACGCATGACATCCTGCATCGTCTCTCCGACACGCTGGCTTCCCGTCGTAACGCCGACCCGGAAAAGTCGTACACCGCCAAGCTGTTCTCTGAAGGTCCGGATTCGATCCTGAAAAAAATCGGCGAAGAATGTGCCGAACTGATCATGGCCGGCAAGGAAGGCAAGCGACTCAATATCGTTTGGGAGTCGACCGATGTGATTTACCACGTATTGGTCCTGCTCGCTTTCTATGGCCTGAGCATCGAGGATGTTTCCCAGGAAATGCGCCGGCGGGAAGGGATTTCGGGCATCGATGAGAAAGCGGCTCGAGGTCACAAGTGAGCGATTGCATCTTTTGCAAGATCGTCGAGGGAAAGATTCCGGCCACCAAAGTGTACGAAGACGAGGACATCCTGGCCTTCAATGACATCAATCCGGCGCGCCCGGTGCATGTGCTGGTGATCCCCAAGAAGCACATCACCTCGTTGGCTTCGGCTGCAGTCGAAGACACGCTGGTTCTAGGCAAGATTCTGGTCAAAGCCAACGAAATTGCGGTAGCTCAAGGCAGTCCGGATGGCTTCCGCGTCATCATCAATACTGGCCGCGTGGGGCAGCAGGAAGTGCCGCATCTGCACGCGCATATCGTGGGTGGTCCGGATCCGGTCGGCCCCATGCTCAAACGTATCTAGGAGAAAATCATGGGCAGTTTTTCCATTTGGCACTGGCTGATCGTACTGGTTATCGTCATGCTCATCTTCGGCACCAAGAAGTTGCGCAACGTCGGTCAGGATCTGGGGGGGGCTGTAAAAGGCTTCAAGGATGGCATGAAGGAGGCTTCGGCCGATAAGCCGGTTGAAGGGGCTCCAGCCCAGCAGGTATCCGGACAGACCATTGATGTCGAAGTGAAGGAAAAGACAAAGGGCTGAACTCGTGCAACGCATCGAAAGCGTAGTGGGTGCATTGCTGTGCCCACTGGCCTTACGAGCGGCCGTTCAATCTTAAATTACTATGTTCGATATCGGCTTTTCCGAGCTTCTTGTCATCGGTATTGTTGCTTTGGTTGTTATTGGACCTGAGCGTCTGCCAAAGGTGGCTCGTACCCTGGGGCATTTGCTGGGCCGTGCTCAGCGCTACGTCAATGACGTCAAGTCAGACATCAATCGCGAGATTCAGCTTGATGAATTGAAAAAGTTGCAGGCTCAGGTCAGCGATTCTGCTCGCGCCTTGGAGGACTCTGTCCGCAAGGAGTACGAAAGCGCTCGCAGTTCGATTGAGAATCCGGCACAGGAAGCCGTTGCCGACTTGGAAGCAACAGCCAAATTGGCTGCTGAGTCCGTTCAGCCTATTCATGACACACCTAGCAAACCTGCCGCATGAGTGATACTCAGGAAGAGTCGTTCATTTCCCATCTGATTGAGCTGCGCGACCGTTTGTTACGCAGCATCGTGTCCATTGTTGTCGTTCTGGTTGTCCTCTGTGTCTATCCTGGGCCGGGAGAGATCTATGACTTTTTGGCTGCTCCGCTGACAAAGGCCCTGCCAGAGGGAACCAAAATGGTGGCCATTGGGGTTATCACCCCCTTCATGGTTCCTCTCAAAGTGACGGCAATGGTCGCGTTTGTAGTCGCCTTGCCGTTTATTCTTTATCAGGTATGGGCATTTATTGCGCCGGGTTTGTACGCCCATGAAAAGCGCCTGGGTGTTCCGCTGATCATATCCAGTACGCTGTTGTTCTTGATGGGTATGTCATTTTGCTACTTCTTTGTGTTTGGCCAGGTATTCAGCTTTATTGCCAGCTTTGCACCGAAGAGCATTACGCCAGCGCCGGATATCGAGGCTTACTTATCGTTTGTGATGACAATGTTCCTAGCTTTTGGAATTGCGTTTGAGGTTCCGGTTGCTCTGGTTGTATTGGTCAAGCTGGGAGTCGTCACCGTTGAGAAGTTGAAGGAATGGCGATCCTATTTCATCGTAGGCGCCTTTATTGTCGCGGCTGTCGTGACGCCACCTGATGTGGTTTCCCAGTTGGCCCTGGCAATCCCGATGTGTTTGCTTTACGAACTGGGAATTCTTGCTTCTCGACTGGTCTCGAAGCCTGCTGAGGTTGAGCGGGAGTCCGAGGATGCAGTTGAGTCGGTTCGCCGTTTGCCGGAGTAGGCAGGGGTAACTAACCGCGCTTCTTCTCTGGGCCAGGTTTTGTTCTGAGCGTTTGCTCAATTTTGCCTTCTTCAAACCACCATAGTGTTCCCGGGGGCATCGGTTCCCAATTTTCGTTGTCGGTAAGCGGGGATGTTGCAATTACAGCAACCCGGTCGTTCGGGGTGGTCACCGCGCTGAAATCGACTGTTACATCCTGATCGTTAAGATGGGCGTGAGCGAAGGGCGCTTGCCGGATGATGTAGTTCAAATTGGTCGATGCGTGCGCGAACAAACTGCCGCCGTTGGAAAGCAGGAAATTGAATTCGCCGTAGTCAGCGATATCGAGCGTAAGGCGATGAAGCGCGGTAAATAGATTTTCAGACTCGGGGGCGGCACTGCCAAACTGGGCCCGCAGTTGCTGCAAGATCCAACAAAAAGCCCGTTCGCTATCAGTTAAGCCGACCGGGATGAAACTTCCATCGAGTTTCGGGGCAAAGTCGATCAGGTTGCCGTTGTGGGCGAAAATCCAGTAGCGTCCCCATAGCTCACGCATGAATGGGTGCGTGTTTTCTAAGCCGATAGAACCTTGTGTCGCTTTGCGTATATGGGCAATTACGTTCTTTGAGCGGATTGGATAGGCTCGGACCAGTTCAGCGATCGGTGAAGCGCATGAGGGCTGAGGGTCAAGAAAAATCCGTGTTCCCTTGCCTTCGAAAAAGGCAATACCCCATCCGTCGGAGTGGACGTCTGTGGCGCCACCGCGAGCTTGGAAGCCGGTAAAGGAAAAGCAGATGTCGGTTGGTACATTGCAATTCATGCCCAGCAATTGGCACATACTTACTCTCTCTCCGGGCGCATGGTTGGGCGCTTACCGATCCTCACCTGAACTTCGACAATGCTTTTGTCCCGGCGCAGGCGAAAAGCGGCGTTGGTGTCGGGTTTGAGGGCGGCAATCAAGTCGAGCATGACTTGAGGGTCCTTGACCGGCTTGCCATTGACGGCAAGCAGGACGTCGCCAGGACGGATGCTGGCCATGTCAGCCGGGCTGCCACGCACAACACCGGCGATGAGAGCGCCTTCGGTATCGGGCAGGCTGAACGACTCAGCCAGTTCGGCTGTGATTTCCTGAGCTTCGACACCGATCCAGCCGCGTGTTACAGCGCCATTCAAAATGATCTGCTCCATGATGTTCTTGGCACTGGATACCGGGATGGCGAAGCCAATGCCATGAGAGCCGCCGGTGCGTGAGTAGATCGCGGTGTTGATGCCGACCAGATTGCCATTGATGTCGACCAGGGCGCCGCCTGAATTGCCAGGATTAATGGCGGCGTCGGTCTGAATGAAATTTTCGAAGGTGTTGATGCCCAAGTGCGAACGGCCGAGGGCCGAAACGATACCCATTGTTACGGTCTGGCCAACACCAAAAGGGTTGCCGATGGCCAGCACCACATCACCGACGCGCAGGTTTTCCATTTGGCCAAAAATAATTGCCGGAAGTTTGTCTGCCTTGATTTGCAGGATCGCAAGATCCGACTCCGGGTCACTCCCGATCAGTTTTGCTTTGTAAGTGTGTCCGTCGTTCAGCGAGACCTGGATATCGTCTGCGGCTTCGACAACGTGGAAATTGGTGAGAATGTAACCGTTGGGGCTGACGATGACGCCCGAGCCTAAGCCTGAATTGCGTTGTGGCTGCCCTTCCGGACGGTCGCCAAAGAAATGGCGAAATATTGGATCGTCAAAAAGTGGGTGGCGCTGAGCTTTGATATCCTGAGTCGTGTAGATGTGAACGACCGAGGGAAGCGCTGTTCTTGCTGCATCACGATAGGAGCCTGTACTCGGCTTTTCCTCTTCGCCGCTGGCGGGCGTTTCGTGCAGCGCAATAACCGTTGGCCGTTGCGGCAGCCATTCCGGTTTCAAGGTTGTCACCACGAACAGGAGGGCAAGCGCAACGGTTACTGTTTGTGCAAAAATCAGCCACAACCTCTGCATGGAAGACCGTATCAATGAAGCGTGAAGATTTGATGGAGTATTTGGACGGGCTGCTTGAGCCCGCAAAGTTCCGGGATTATTGCCCAAATGGCTTGCAAGTGGAAGGACGCCCGGTTGTGTCCAAACTGGTTGCGGGCGTTACTGCTAGCCAGGCCTTGCTCGATACTGCATCGGCAAAGGGAGCCGATACGATTCTGGTGCATCACGGCTATTTTTGGAAAGGTGAAGATAGTCGGATAGTCGGAATTCGTCGTCGACGTCTGGGTACGTTGATCCAGCATGATCTGAATTTGATCGCCTATCATCTACCGCTGGATGCCCATCCTGATTTGGGCAACAACGCTCAACTTGCCAAGCGCCTGGGCTTGCTTGCGGATGGGCGATTCGGCGATCAGGATATCGCGTGGCAGGGGCGTTCCAACGAAGCGACGACCATTGATGAGTTGGCCAGGCTGATTGAGCGGCAGCTTGGTCGTGCGCCATTGGTAATCGGCCAGGGTACGAGGCCCCTGCGTCGAATTGGTTGGTGTTCCGGTGGGGCGCAGTCTTATCTCGAGCAGGCCATTGCTCTTGGTCTGGATGCATTCATCTCGGGCGAGATTTCCGAACAGACCGTGCATCTCGCACGCGAGAGCGGTGTTGCATATCTGGCCTGCGGGCATCATGCGACCGAGCGGTATGGGGTGCAAGCCGTCGCCGAGCACCTGAGTGAGCGCTTTGGACTCGATTGCGAGTTTGTCGATATCGATAATCCGATTTAGCGTCGGCGGAGATTTGTTGCACACTTCCTTTTTTTAACGATTTTTGGAAATGCCATGCCGTATATTTTTGCACCGCCTCAAAATGCATCCTTGCCGATTGCTGGTACGGAAAGTCGTTTTCCGGTTCGCCGGGTCTTCTGCGTTGGCCGAAATTACGCCGAGCATGCCCGGGAAATGGGGGCGCTTGCGCAAGCAGATGGGCGTGAGCCGCCTTTCTTTTTCATGAAGCCGGGTGATGCCATCGTGAGTGGTGATGGTGAATTGAAGGTCGCCTATCCCCCACAGACGACCAATCTGCATCATGAGGTTGAGATGGTTGTTGCGTTGGCGGCGGGTGGGGCCAACATCGCGCCTGCTGCGGCGCTGCAATCGGTTTTTGGCTATACCGTCGGTTTGGACCTGACTCGGCGCGATCTTCAAGGCAAGGCAAAGGAAAAGGGGCATCCTTGGGATATGGGCAAAGGGTTCGATCAGTCTGCCGTCGCCGGTGTGATTCGCCCGGTGGACCAGATCGGGCATCCTGACTCCGGGCGAATCTGGCTTAGCATTAATGGAGAGGTGCGGCAGGATGGCGATCTCTCCGACATGATGTGGAAGGTGGCCGACATCATCGCCAATTTGTCTGCTTCGGTTTCTCTGGCGGCTGGTGACTTGATCTATACAGGCACCCCGGCCGGTGTCGGTCCTATCGAACGAGGAGATTTGCTGACTGCTGCCGTGGACGGCGTAGCACAGTTGACTGTGCGTGTTTCCTGAGTATCTCTCTCCGCTGGCGGGCAACGCCTTGCGGGGGCTGACTGTCGCAATGCGAGATTTGCTAGTCCAGGCGCTTCCCATATTGATTGCACAGCTTGCTTCGATGGGCATGATGGTGGTCGATACGTTGGTGCTTGGACATGTCAGCGCTGCCGACCTGGCGGCCGTGGCGATAGGGGGGGGCTTGCATGTTTCCCTTGTATTTGCCCTGGTGGGAATTTTGCAGGCAGTGGCACCTGTCGTGGCCCATTTGCATGGCGCTGGGCGGGATAATGAGGTTGCGGGGGTCTTGCAGCAGGGGTTCTGGCTTGCCATGCTTCTCAGCTTGCCCGGCGCCGGATTGCTTAGTGCTCCATGGGCTGTGTTATCCCTCGCGGAAATGGACGGATTGATTGAGGCCAAGGTTGTGGACTATCTCGGCATTCTTGCCTGGGGTTTGCCGGCAGCCTTGTTCTACCGGACGTTCTATGCCTTCTGTAATGCGTTGGGGCAACCGCGTGTCTTGATGGTGATTGGCTTGATAGCACTCCTGTTGCACGCATTTTTGGCATGGGGGTTCGCCATACTTGGTTGGCTGAATGCGCCGCTCGGCGTGGCCGGCTGTGCGCTATCAAACGTCATGGTTGCCTGGTCGGCTTGTCTGGCGGCGGTAACTTATCTCGCATGGGGGCCGCTTGGGCAGCGCTACCGTCCATTTTCGAATTGGCAAATGCCAAAGTGGCCAATGTGGCGTGAACTCCTGCGCCTCGGGGTGCCGATGGGCTGTTCGAATTTTGTCGAGATCACCTCTTTTACATTGATTTCGTTGTTCATCGCGAGTTTGGGGGCCGACGTCGTGGCGGGGCATCGCATCGTTTCCAATTTGGCTGCCTTGTGCTACATGCTGCCATTGTCACTCGCCATTGCTAGTCTGTCGTCTGTAGCGCAAGCGGTTGGTGCCAGGGATTGGGCAAGGGCGAATTTGGCGATTCGTGCCGGGATGCTGCTTTCGATACTAATGTCTACGGTGATCGGCATCATGCTGTGGCTTGCTGCACGGCCGTTGGTCGAGGCCTACACAGATGATGCGAAGGTCAGTGCGGTGGCGCTCGGTCTGGTGGGGTTTGTCGCGGTATATCAGCTTTTTGATGCGTTGCAGACGATGGCTGGGCATGTCTTGCGGGCCTACAGGGTCACGTTTTTACCTATGTTGATTCAGGTCATCAGCTTTTGGGGTGTGGGTTTGCTTGGCGGTTGGTGGTTGTGCTTTCACGCTTGGCTTCCTTTCGGCGTGGCGGGATTTTGGTGGGCGTCGGTGCTCAGTCTGGTGTTTGCTGCAGGCTTGTTGGGCCCTTTGCTATGGCGAACAATCCGGATAACAGAATCGATCCTGTAATTATGAATTTTGGACAGCAATTATTTTTCCGGGCTGTGGTAACATTTTGGGCTCAAGACGGTATAACCGGGCGGGGTCAGGGGATCTTACGGCCACCGCTCATTGCTCGCAACTCAACTAAACGCAAGGAAAGCGCATGAAAATTCACGAATATCAGGGCAAGCAAATCCTGAAAAAATTCGGCGTTACGGTTCCGCGCGGGATCTTCTGCCAGACCGTCGATGAAGCGGTCAAGGCAGCCGAAGACCTGGGCGGCAAGGTTTGGGTCGTCAAGGCTCAGATTCACGCCGGCGGCCGTGGTAAGGGTGGTGGCGTCAAGGTGGCCACGTCTCTGGAAAAAGTGCGCGAGTACGCCGGCCAGATTCTTGGCATGCAGTTGGTTACGCATCAGACCGGTCCAGAAGGCCAGAAGGTTCGCCGCCTGCTGATTGAAGAAGGCGCCGACATCAAGCACGAGTACTACGTTGCTGCGCTGACTGATCGCGCCACGCAGTCCGTCGCCATGATGGCCTCCTACGAAGGCGGCATGGACATCGAGGAAGTCGCTCACAAGACCCCGGAAAAGATCGTCAAGGTTTTCGTCAATCCGCTGGTTGGTCTGACCGACGAGCAGGCGCTGACCCTGGCCAAGGGCATGGGCATGAACGAGGCTTCGATTCCTCAGTGTGTTGATACGCTGAAGAAGCTTTACACCTGCTACATGGAAACCGACGCTTCCCTGGCCGAAATCAACCCGTTGATCCACGAAGGCGACGGCACCGTCAAGGCACTCGACGCCAAGTTCAACTTCGACTCCAATGCACTGTACCGTCAGCCGGAAATCGTCGCCATGCGCGACCTGGACGAAGAAGATGCCGACGAAATCGAAGCCTCCAAGTTCGACCTGGCCTACATCTCCCTCGACGGCAACATCGGCTGTCTGGTGAACGGTGCCGGTCTGGCCATGGCCACGATGGACACCATCAAGCTGTTCGGCGCCGAGCCGGCCAACTTCCTGGACGTCGGTGGCGGCGCCACGACCGAGAAGGTCACCGAAGCCTTCAAGATCATGCTCAAGAACACCAAGGTCAAGGGCATTCTGGTCAACATCTTCGGCGGCATCATGAAGTGCGACACCATCGCTACCGGCGTCGTTGCCGCAGCCAAGGAAGTCAATCTGTCGGTGCCGTTGGTCGTCCGCATGAAGGGTACCAACGAAGACATGGGCAAGCAGATCCTCAAGGATTCCGGTCTGCCCATCATCTCTGCCGATTCCATGGCCGAAGCCGCCACCAAGATCGTTGCTGCGGTCAAGTAAGGAGCATTGAATGTCTATTCTGATCAACAAAAACACCAAGATCATCACCCAGGGCATCACCGGCAAGACCGGTCAGTTCCATACGGAAAAGTGCCAGGAATACGCAAACGGCAAGGAGTGCTTTGTCGCAGGTGTGAATCCGAAGAAGGCCGGTGAGTCGATCTTCAATATCCCCATCTACGCTTCGGTCAAGGAAGCTGCCGCTGAAACCGGCGCCACCGTCTCCGTCATCTACGTGCCGCCCGCCGGTGCCGCTGCCGCGATCTGGGAAGCCGTCGAGGCCGACCTCGATCTGGCCATCTGCATTACCGAAGGCATCCCGGTTCGCGACATGCTGATGGTGCGCAACAAGATGAAGGAAAAGGAGGCCAAGGGCGGCAAGAAGACCCTGCTGCTCGGCCCGAACTGCCCTGGCCTGATCACCCCGGACGAAGTGAAAATCGGCATCATGCCGGGTCACATCCACCGCAAGGGTCGGATCGGCGTCGTTTCGCGTTCCGGCACCCTGACCTACGAAGCCGTCGGTCAGCTGACCGAAATCGGCCTCGGCCAGTCTTCCGCTGTCGGTATCGGTGGCGACCCGATCAACGGTCTGAAGCACATCGATGTCATGAAGATGTTCAACGACGATCCGGATACGGATGCCGTCATCATGATCGGTGAAATCGGTGGTCCGGACGAAGCCGAAGCTGCCCAATGGTGCAAGGCCAACATGAAGAAGCCGATCGTCGGCTTCATCGCCGGTGTGACCGCACCGGCCGGCAAGCGCATGGGTCACGCTGGCGCCCTTATCTCCGGTGGTGCCGATACGGCTGATGCCAAGCTCGCCATCATGGAAGAGTGCGGCTTCAAGGTGACGCGCAATCCGTCCGAAATGGCCAAGTTGCTCAAGGCCATGCTGTAAAATTCGAGCTTAGCTCAACCGAAAAGGCGGGCCTGGTGTCCGCCTTTTTTTCGTCTGATGGTTATGGAACTCGATTTTACTTCTGCCGTATTCTGGATCGCTGTTGGTCAGATCATCCTGATTGATATTGTTTTGTCGGGTGATAACGCGGTGGTCATTGCGCTGGCCTGCCGCAACCTTTCGCCGGAGCAGCGCAAGACGGGGATCTTCTGGGGCGTGGCTGGGGCGGTCAGTCTACGTGTCGTGCTGACTATTTTTGCCGCAATGGTCATGAACCTGCCTTGGCTCAAGTTTGTCGGCGGGCTGTTGTTGTTCTGGATTGCGATCAAGTTGATGCTGCCGGAAGATGAAGATGGCCACGATATCGAGCCCTCGGCGCACCTGTGGGGGGCGGTCAAGACCATCGTGGTGGCCGATTTCGTGATGAGCCTCGATAACGTCATCGGCGTTGCCGGTGCCGCGCACGGCAATCTGCTGCTGCTGCTGTTTGGCCTGGCGGTGAGCATTCCGCTGATTGTCTGGTCCAGCCAGTTGATCATGCACTGGATGGAGCGTTGGCCGGTCATCGTCCTGTTGGGGGCGGGCTTGCTGGGGTATGTTGCTGCCGAGATGTTGTTCACTGACCCCGGTTTGCTGGCGTTGTTGCCGCCGTTGCCGGATTGGGGGCATAAAGTGGCTGGCGCTTGTGGTGCCGTACTGGTGGTCAGCATTGGGCGCTACCTGGAACAACGCATCCTGGCTCGCCAGGATGTGACGATTGTCTGATCAGTATTCATCGAAGGATTAAGCATGGCACTATTTCTTTCGGAAGCCGATGTAAAACAGGTGCTGAGCATGGAGATGGCGCTCGATGGCGTTGAGTCGGCGCATCGCGAGTTGTCGCTTGGTCAGGCGATCGACACGCCGAGAGCACGCAGTCGCTTGCCGCAAACCGCCTTGCATATCCTGCAGGGAGCCTTGCCGGCACAAGGCGTAATTGGTTACAAGGCGTACACCAGCAATCGCTCAGGTAACCGCTTCCTGGTTCATTTGTTCGATGCCGTCACAGGTGTTCTGAGGGCGGTCATGGAAGCCGATTATTTGGGCATGATCAGAACCGGTGCGGCAAGCGGTCTGGCAGCAAAAATTCTGGCTCGGCCCGAATCTCAAGTGGCGGGGGTTTTTGGCTCGGGATGGCAGGCGGAGGGGCATGTTCGAGCGATTTGTACTGCCTTGCCGTTGAAGCTGGTCAAGGTTTGGGGGCGTGATAGGGATAAGCTCCAAGCTTTCTGCCTACGCTTGACTGAGCAGACCGGGGTTGCCGTTGTCCCTGCTGCAAGTGCGGAGGCAGTGGTTCGCGGTAGTGATCTGCTTGGCACAGTCACCACTGCTACTCGGCCATTGTTCGAAGCTGAGTGGTTGGAGCCGGGGTGTCACATTAATGCAGCAGGATCGAATGCCTTGATTCGCCAGGAGGTATCCGAAGCTGCGTTGAAGCGGTGTGATCTGGTGTGTGTCGATTCCGTACCGGTCGCACTGGCGGAGGCTGGGGATTTGTTCCCCTTGTTGGAGAAGGGGCGACTGCATACACGCCAATTGATCGAGTTGGGCGAAGTGCTTGTCGGGCGTCAGGCTGGTCGGACTTCGGCGCAGCAAATCAGTATCTTTGAGTCACAGGGAATGGCTATTCAGGATTTGGCCGTCGCCTTGCGTGTTTTGGCTGCTGCCGAGCGAGCTGGTTTAGGGGCGGAACTTCCCTTGTAATGAGTCGTTGCCGGATAAAGCGAAATGCCAGACGATAGTGAACTGGGTGCGGCGAACCTCATGCTGAGGCGACGTGCATCGATCCTCCTCGGTGTCTTGTTTCTTCTGGTAGTGATTGCAACTGTCTATGGCTTATTCCAGCCATTAGAAAACAAGTTCTACGATCTAGGATTCAGTGTCTCAGGTCGCAAGCTCGATTCGCGGATCAAAATAGTTGCTATTGACGAAAAGAGTATTGCCCAGTTTGGGCAATCCGCATGGTCGCCCGGTATGCAGTCACGTTTGATCGATATGCTTTCGGCGGCTGGGGCCAAGGTGATCGTAAATGGCGTGGCCTCGCAGCCAGGCTCTGCTTACCAGGATGACAATTTCACGGTGGTTGCCGAAATTGCGGCGAATATCGCGCGCGAAGGTGTTTCGACAACGCCAGCCGTAGAAAGACTGGTCGGGCTGGTGCTTGATTCAGCATCTCGGTACAACGGACGGGAGCGTCTTCTCGAGAGCTACAGGCGATCAGCTAGCGTCCTGGTGCCGATGTGGTCGAGCGTCGATAGTGCGACAAGTAGTGCGTACGCATTTTTTCCCTCTGCCTGTTCGAGTGCTTTGCGATCAAAGCGTGGAGACTTTGGCGGCGCGCCGCTGGTTAAGCAATTGTTCTTGAATCCGCCTCTGCCATGCCAATTTGTGGACAGAGCTGCTTATGTTTCGCCCCGAGCTGATGCTGAAGGGATGGGGAGGCGAGAGGCGGTCCTGGTTCGCTCCGAATCCGACTTGTTTCCGTCCCTTCCCTTGCTGGCAGCTGCGCGTAGTCTGGACATTGGGATTGAAAGCCTCGAAGTAACTAGTCGAGGCCGGGGGCTGGAGCTTCGGGTTGGTCGGTTGCGTGTGCCCGTAACCGCGGATTTTGAACTTTATCCTTTTCAGTACCCTGTTCTGACTGACCAGTCTTTTGCATTGCTCTCGTTGAGCGATGTCATTTCCGGAAAGGCACCAGCAAAAGATTTTTCTGGAAAAGTGGTGTTGATTGGCGTGACAGTCCATTTGCCCGGATTGGTCCAGGATGTATCCGTAGTAAAGCTTGCCAATTCGATTTCAAGTATTTTGCAAGGCGACTCGATGGTCGTTCCTGCTTGGGGGCGATGGCTTGCTCTAGTCTTGGCCTTTCTTGTTGTGCTTTATCTGTTTGTTGAGCTCCGGCGCTTATCCTCTATGCGGGGATGGTTGGTCAGTGGATTGGTATGTGTGCTGTTGATCACCCTTCAACTTGGCTTGATGCTGTGGGGACATTATTGGTTACCGTTGATATCGCCACTCGTTGTACTTATTGCCGGCCATTCGGGTTGTGTCCTTCTATTGCGTTCGCAAAAGCATGAGGGGGGCTTCACAGATCACGCTGATCGCCGGATGGGAAATCCGGTCTTGGCGGGTGAGCAGGGGCTTGATTTGATTCTTGCGCAATTGACCACTCAACGTCCTCGTGCGGAGCTCAAAGATAATTTGTATGCGCAGGGGTTACGCTATGAACGCCAGGGTTTGGTTGATAGAGCCGCTGTTGTCTTTAGTCTTGTCGCTCGGCTTGAGTCTGGAGAAAGCAATGACATCCATCAATCGGGTGTAATTGTTCCGCCGCATTGCGGAGTCGCGTTTGCCAATGACTCACCTGCGCCCGAATGCCTTGGGCGATATCGCCTGGAGCGCGTGCTTGGCAAGGGCGCGATGGGGGTCGTCTACTTTGGTCGTGATCCGAAAATCAATCGGGTCGTTGCGCTCAAAACAATGAATCTTGCATCGGATGTCGAGGCCGATGAGCTGGACGAGGTGCGCCAGCGCTTTTTCCGCGAAGCAGAAACTGCGGGACGCTTGAGTCACCCCAATATTGTTACCATTTACGATGTGGGCGAAGAAAATGGATTGGCCTATATTGCCATGGAGTATCTTGAGGGGCGTGATTTGCTCGGCTATTGCAAGCCGGGGTGTTTGCTTCCGCTTGATCGGGTCCTGGAGATAGTCGCCCAGATTGCCGATGCTCTCGACTATGCGCACCGAAACCAGATCGTTCATCGCGATATCAAGCCAGCCAACATCATGTATTTACCTGAGATCGGGGTGGTCAAAGTCACTGATTTCGGTATTGCGCGTATCACCGATTCGTCGAGAACCCGAACGGGGATGGTGCTTGGCACACCCTCTTACATGTCGCCCGAGCAGCTTGCCGGGGCAAAGGTGGATGGACGAGCTGATCTCTATTCGCTGACCGTTATGCTCTATCAGTTGATATGTGGCGGATTGCCTTTTGTCGGCGAGTCCTTGGCGCAGTTGATGTACAAAATTACCAAAGAAGCACCAATTGATATTCTGAGCATCAAGCCGGATTTGCCCGTCTGCGTTTTGTCGGTAATTGAGAAAGGGCTAAATAAACAGCTTGATAGCCGTTTTCAACAGGGATCTGAGATGTCCCTGGCACTTCGCGCCTGTGTCGATAAGTTGAAAGTGGGGACTGTCCAATGAAAATACGGAGGGTTCGGTGAAATTGGCTGATGTACTCGATATTGCGATTCGAACTGATCCTGGCTTGGTTCGCTCACATAACGAAGATGCCGTATTTGCTGATGCCGAGACCGGTTTGGCAGTGCTGGCCGATGGCATGGGAGGATATAAGGCAGGGGAGGTGGCGAGCGGCATGGCGACCGCGATGTTGGCACGGACCTTAGGCAATCTTTTGGCGAAGAAAGAGGGAGGGCGATTCAGTTATTCTCCTTCCATGGACGTGGCTCACCATTTGGCGGAAGAAATCGCTACGGTTAATTCGGCAATTTTCAATGCGGCGGCCAGTCAATCGCGTTATGCCGGCATGGGAACCACGCTTGTCGTGGCGTGTTATGTCGACAATGCCTTGGTTGTCGCCCATCTGGGCGACTCTCGCCTATACCGGTTGCGAGAAAACCGGTTTGAGCAGCTGACCCGCGATCACTCTCTGCTACAGGAACAAATTGATTGCGGGATGATTAGTGTCGATGAAGCTCGCTTTTCGAACAACAGGAATCTGGTAACGCGAGCACTTGGGGTAGATCCTGTCGTTGAGCCTGAAATCCATCAACATGATGTCCAGGTGGGTGATACTTACTTGATTTGTTCCGATGGATTGACCGATATGGTCGATGACGATGAAATCGCGTTGACGGTACAGACATTGAACGAGAACTTGCTGCTTGCCGCAGATCAATTGATTCACTTGGCTAACGATAATGGAGGGCGAGATAATATCTCCGTCATCCTGGTCAAAGTGCGTGGTGAGTCCGCTCCTGCTCGCTCCTGGTGGCAAAAGCTGCTTCTGCGGCGAACGTAAACAAGGAATCCATAATGGCTAAATTGATCCTGTCGATGGATGGGCTGGTCCTCAAGGAAATTCCCCTGAACCGGGAACGGCTGACCATTGGACGCAAGCCGCATAACGATATTCAAATTGATAATCTGGCCATTTCCGGTGAGCATGCGGTTATCGTCACGATCCTCAACGATTCATTTCTCGAGGATTTGAATAGCACGAATGGAACTCTCGTGAACGGGCAGCCAATCAAGAAGCACTTCTTGCGCAATAACGATGTGGTTGAGTTAGGCAAGTACAAACTCAAGTACATGGCGGAATTGCAGATAGGGGCCAGCCTGCCGAGCGACTATGAAAAAACCAGTGCAATTCGTTCGGGTAGCTTTCGGGCGCAAGATATGCAGTTGGTGGATGCTGGATCCCGTCGCAGCACCACCTCGCATATCTCTCCACCGGATGTTGAGACGGTACCGGTTGCTGCCGTTCAACTATTGAATGGTGCTAATGCGGGTAAAGAGTTGGAACTCACCAAGACACTCACCACTTTAGGCAAACCGGGTTTGCAGGTGGCTGTTATAGCGAAGCGGCCACAAGGCTATTTCATCACGCATGTAGAAGGTGCGACCTTTCCTGTCGTGAACGGACAGGCCCTGGATGCCCAAGCATATCGCCTGAAGGATCACGATGTGATCGAAATAGCTGGGATCAAGATGGAATTTTTCCTGAAAGCTTAATGGCGAGGATCAGTTAATATCGTCAATTGCTTATTGTTCGGTTGGATCCGCCAAAATGAAACTTCGTGTCCTAGGTTGTAGCGGGGGAATTGGATCGTCGTTATTGCGGACTACTTCCTTACGAGTGGATGACGACATCTTGATTGACGCGGGGACAGGTGTTGCAGATATGGATGCGGCAGAGTTGGCCGCGATTGATCATGTCTTCCTGACACATGCTCATCTCGACCATATCGCCGCGCTGCCATTGATGGTTGAGGCTATCGCCGATAGGCGAAGTCACCCAGTAATGATCTATGCTGTTTCGGAGGTCATTGAAGCCTTGAAGAAGCACGTATTCAATTGGACTATTTGGCCCGATTTCAGCGTGCTTCCTACCCCGGAGGCGCCATTGCTGCGTTACCGCAGCCTGATAAGTGGGGAAACAATCAAGCTTGATCAGCAGCGATCGATTACAGCCATTCCCGTCAATCACACTGTACCGGCAGTCGCATATCATCTTGATTCAGGGCGCGGTAGCCTTGTGTTTTCAGGGGACTTTGCAGGCGGTGAAGGATTTTGGGCGGCGGTCAATCGAATTGAGAACCTTAAGCACTTGATCGTCGAGTGTGCATTTTCAAATGCAGATGCCGATTTGGCCAGCGTTTCCAAGCATTTGTATCCGGATTTGCTGGTTCGGGAAATATCGCAGTTGAATCGGTCCTGCGATATTCATATCACGCATCTGAAATGGGATCAGGGCATGGCCACCATGGATGAAATAGAAAGCAGACTTGGACACCTTAGGCCGGGCAAGCTGATGAACAATCAAGTCATCGACTTCTAGTCCCGTCGCCCATATGAGGAGTGTCAATTCGCGGCGAACAGACTGACTAAAAATGTCACATGCTTTGATGGAAATGCATCGTCAATTGCGTTCTTGTTTAAGTATTTGTTTTTTTTGATGGTTTTTATTTAAAGATGGCCGTGGGCGTCTGGCTCGAATTGTGCTAACCCCTTATCAGCGGTTATTCCCGCTCTTTTCGCGAAAAAAGGAGATTCAAAATGAAACGTGTTCAACAAGGTTTTACGCTGATCGAACTGATGATCGTTGTGGCGATTATCGGTATTCTGGCTGCCGTGGCACTGCCTGCCTATCAGGATTACACTGTCCGTGCCAAGGTATCGGAAGTGGTTCTGGCTGTCTCGGCCCCCAAAACTTCGATTGCTGAGTTTTATCAATCTCAAGGTAAGCTTCCGAGCACAGCTTCTCTCGGCACGATCGATACTAAGTCGAAGTTTGTGAGAAGCGTTGCTTGGGACGGTACGAAGATCACCGCACTGGCTACGGCAACCGCCGATAGCAAGATTTCGGGTAAGTCCATTGTCTTGACCCCGACTTCCACTGGTGCAGGTGCTGGTCAACTTAACTGGGCTTGTACCGGTGATATGCCTTCGAAGTACATGCCGGCTAGCTGTAAATAATCCGTTCTAGACGAAAAAGAGAAAGCCGCCCTTTGAGGCGGCTTTCTCTTTTGATTCAAAAAAATAAATGAATATTCTCCGTTCTAAATTGCTTTCTTGGTTTGCGCTGATTTTTATGTGCGCACTCCTTTATTGGCCGGGTTTGAATGGAGGTTTTTTCTTTGACGATTTTGCGAATATTGTTGACGCGCCCGAAATAAAAATCGATGAAATTTCGGTACATACGGTAAAGACAGCTTGGGAGAGTGGAAATTCTGGCCCTTTAGGCCGCCCGGTTAGCATGATTAGTTTTGCGCTGAATTACTATTTTGCTGGCTTTTCTCCATTTTGGTTCAAGCTAACTAATGTTGCTATTCATGGCCTCAATGCGATTCTGGTATGTATTTTATTGAATCAGATTGCTGATATATTTTTAAGTAAGCAGCGAGATTCTTTAAAATTTTCTCTGACCGTTCTTCTTGCAATGATATGGGCATGTCATCCGATTCAGTTGACATCCGTTCTTTATGTTGTGCAAAGAATGACAAGCCTTTCGTCAATGTTTGTTCTGCTTGCCTTGATATTGCATATCCAAGGCCGCCAAGTTTGGCAGGGACGCAAAGCAATTATGGCAATGGCTTTGGCTTGGTTGGTCTTTTTTCCTTTGTCAATCTTGTGTAAAGAGACAGGGGTTTTGTATTTTGGCTACGTTTTTACATATGAATTATTGGCTAGGCGAATTAAGTACGATTGCTACGATCAATTTGGGCGCGTGTATTTAGTAGGTTTGGCTGTATTTGGCTTTGTTTTTTTGCTTTATCTGAAGTTTTTTCCATCTTGGTTGTGGGGGGGGTATGTTGGGCGACCATTTACTCTGATTGAGAGGGCTCTTACCGAATTCAGGGTCTTATGTGATTATGTTGGTTTGATGTTTGCGCCAACTTTGCCAAGTTTTTCGCTTTATCATGATGATGTTGGTTTATCAAATGATTTGTTTTCCCCAATTTCAACTCTGTATTCAATTTTTGGATTTGTATTTGTAGTCTTAGTGGCGGCTTTGTTGCTAAAGAAAGCTCCATTGATAACTTTTTCGGTTCTCTGGTTTATTGTTGGTCATTCATTAGAGTCATCAATTCTTCCCTTGGAATTGATGCATGAACATCGAAATTACTTGCCAAGCCTAAGTTTAGTATTTCTATTTATGCAGGTTTTTAACTGGCTGGCATTTGCTTTCTTGAATGGTAAGTTTGTTTTCTTTTGGGCCGGAACTGGTTTGCTGGGGTATTGCGCAGTTTTGACTTATTTGCGTGCGGACATGTATGGGGATGATGTTCGACGCACTCAGCTTGAAGCGCAGTATCATCCGCGTTCAGCGAGATCGCAATACGATGCTGGCGCATTATTGGTTAACTTATACAATCTGCAACCCGATGCACGCATAATTCCTTTCGCACTCAAACATTTCGAGGCAACAAATCAGATTGACCCAAATTTTAAAATGGCATTCGTTGGAATTTTACAACTGGAATGCTTATCCAAAAAAGGGTCCAGCGAAGAGGTTGTGGAACAGTTGGCAAAGCGTTTAAGCGTGGGCGTAATTTCAGTTCAAGAGAGAGCGACTATGAATGGGATTGCTCATGCACTGAATACGGGAACGTTATGTCTATCAAGGTCGCAAGTGGATAAGCTTTTCTCTAGTGTGTTATCAAATCCATTGGCTAGAGATGGTGATAAAGCTCGAATTTTAAATCGTTATGCGATGTATCTTTGGTTGGGGCAGAAGGATTATCACGCTGCATTGAGTGCGATGAAAAATTCTTTTAGTTTGGGTGATCAAGACCCGGTAAATCGATTGAATGCGATTCAGCTTATGCGGGCTCTGGGAGATAAGGCGGGGGTGTTGAATATGTTAAATGATATCGAAGGCAGAAAATTAACTGAACTCGATCGTGCTAACTTAAATGAACTAAAGAGCGAACTGCTTGCGGAAGGAGTCTTAGAGGGCGTAAGCCAATGAAGGCAGATCAGATTTTTGGAAGAGTGAGCATTGTCTTACCGGCGCGTAATGAGGCGCCTGCTCTTCAGATTATCTTACCTAGGCTAAAGTTGACTTTGCCTGATGCGGAGATAATTGTTGTTGATGATGGTTCCTCTGATAATACAGCCGAGGTTGCCAAAGCTGCTGGGGTTAATGTGATTAGCCACCCTTATTCAAAGGGAAATGGAGCTTCCATCAAGACAGGGGCCCGTCATGCAAGCGGGGAAATAATTGTTTTTATGGACGCGGATAGTCAGCATCGACCCGAGTATATTCCAGATTTGCTTGGTAAATTAAATTCAGGTTATGACATGGCGGTTGGGGCAAGGTGCTCATTGCAATCCCAAGCAGGTTTGCACCGGGCTGCAGCAAACGGTTTCTATAATCGATTTGCAAGTTGGATGACCGGACATCAAATTCTTGACCTGACTTCTGGTTTTAGAGCTGTTCGAGCTCAGTTATTTAAGAGTTTTCTATATATTTTACCAAACGGATTTTCTTACCCAACTACGATAACCATGGCGTTTTTTCGAAGTGGATATTCGGTTACTTATGTGCCAATTGTTGTTGATAAAAGGATTGGAAAAAGTCATGTTCGTCTTTGGCGAGACGGAGTTCGATTTTTATTGATAATATTCAAAATTGGTACTTTGTTTTCGCCGCTGAAGCTCTTTTTTCCAATAAGTTTTTCATTTTTTTCGATAGGTCTTTGCTATTATGCCTACACCTACATGACCAGTGGTAGATTCACCAATATGTCGGCCTTGCTGTTTATTACAGCGATTTTGGTTTTTTTGATTGGTCTTGTATCAGAGCAGATCACATCGCTAATGTATCGTGAGCAAGATAAGTAGGTTGTTTTGCTTTGCATGTAATCAACCTCGAAGTTTTATGTAATGTTAAGTTCAATACGACTGTTGTTTGTTTCTCGAAACTTCCCACCTCTAAAAGGGGGAATGGAGAGACTTAATCATCGTATCTTTCTCGTGATGCAGAGTGCTTTTCGGATGGCTTTCTGTGGGCCGCGCGGTTCAAGTGGGTTCATAGCAAATCCTGAGCATTTGACGGAACTACCAGTCTCTTCTTTGGTTGCCTTTTTGCTTTCTTGCCAAGTGTCAAGTTTACGGTTGGCTCTTCGTTTCACGCCTGACATTATTTATTCCGGAAGTGGGTTGACTGCACCTGCTGTGTGGTTCTCTGCTTTGGTGACGAAGGCAAAGACAGTTTGTTATTTGCACGGTTTGGATATTGTTGTTGATCATCCGATTTATCAATTTTTTTTCCTGCGTGCGATTAAGCAATTTGATCAAATCATAGTGAATAGTAAGCATACGGCAGCCTTGGCTATGGCCGCCGGTATTCGCCAGGATGCAATCGCAATTGTTCATCCCGGTGTGGAACTTCCTGACTTAAGGTGGTCGAGTGAATGCAGAAGACGTTTTCGGCACCATATTTCAGCAGGCGAAAGGTCAATTCTTTTGATTGCAGGAAGGCTGACCGAGCGGAAAGGGGTGGCAGATTTCGTTCGGTACGGATTGCCGGAAGTTCGTAGAGTTTTTCCGGATACCTTGCTTGTTGTGGTGGGGGAGGAGGCCAGAAGTGCCCTCAAGCACCGCAAAGGTGTGACCGAAGGAATACTTTGCGCAGCGGAAGAAAGCGGCTGTGAGGATATTGTTTTTCTTGGTGCAGTCGACGATGCAATGTTGAGTGATGCTTACTTTGCTGCCGATGTAATGGTGTTTCCCGTTCTCGACTTGCCGGGTGATGTCGAAGGATTTGGGATGGTGGCCCTGGAAGCTGCAGCACATGGCTTGCCAACTGTAGCTTTTGCCGTCGGTGGCGTGCCCGATGCAGTCGAACACGGTCGCTCGGGGTATTTGGCCAAGTCTGGAGACTATTTTCAGTTCTCCCAATATGTGATCGAACTACTTCATTCGCGCCACCGTGCAGGAACCATCCCTTGTGCCGCATCATGTATTGAATTCGCTCAAGGCTTTGCGTGGCCATTGTTTAATCAGCGTTTTCTAGCGGTTTTGCAAAGCCTGGATAGCGTCAGGAAAGTTGTTCGTTAGCGCTGTAGGGCCAATCGGTGCTGACCACGCCCCTGTTTCAGAATCTGACTAAGGAAGCTAGATAATTCTTCTGCGCGTTGCCCCCAACTTCTGATGTGGCGTTGCGGTATTACACTTTTTGTTTGAATTTGTCGAGTTATCTGTTCAGCTAGACTATTGGGGGAGTCAAGCTCGGCAAGGCTTTGGGGGAAGTCGCGGAGTATTTCATTAACTTCGCCAATATTCGTGGCAACCAAGGGGGTCTGGCAGGCGATTATTTCTTGCAGTTTTTGTGGGTAGCAGTATTTTCCGAATGGCGAATCCTTATTTGAAATAATGGCAACATCGAGTGCATTCCAGAATAAAGGAGTACGGTCGGGTGGCATGATGCCAAGATCGAGAATCGGTAGGTTGTCAAAATCTTGTAGGGTGTTATCACGCGGTCCGGCTAATACAAGACGAACGCTCGGGGTGGTCTTTATTAGCCGGGAGTAAGCTTCAAGCAGTGTTGCTATGCCACGGCTTGCATCAAGCGCTCCGGCAGTCCCGATGAGGGTACCTCTGACTGGGAGTCCAAGTTGCTGACGTGCAGTTGATTGGTCGATGGGTCTGAATAATTGAGTATCGACAGCGTTTCCTAAGCAAAAGACGGGGTGTCCTGTTGGGAGTGCATAATCACTTTTTAAATACGCGACTAGCGTTCTGCTTACTGCGGTAAGGCCCTCGGCTAAGCGGCATGCGCGGCGAAATAGGGGGATGACGCCAGGGGCGCTTGATAATCCGAAGCTCTCATAATTGTCGTAAAGATCTATGACGCAAGGGATTTTTAAGGAGTGGCATATGGCTTGGAGTGCGATTCCATGCCAAGCGTCAGAGCTTGCCCAGACGATATCCGGACGAAATTCCGCACAAATTTTTCGCAGGCGAGTTAAATGTCGGATTGCGGAAATTGGAGAGAATGGTAGGGCGTTCATGGTCTCCCAGTGCACGCCTCCAGTACGCGTTAGTGAAGGCACACTATTGCTGCGATGGCGGTAGCTTAAAGCTAGACCTCGTACCTGATGTCCCTGTTCAGCAAGGGCCTTGGGAATTTCAAAAAGTCGGCCATAGCAGTCATCAAGCAGATCGCGCCCGGTGTATTGACGTTTTGTGGCGATGAGAATGCGCATTTTTTCAGAACGCCAGAGTTGCTTGAGCCCAGGCTTTTCTGATGATCTCGCCAAACGACGATAACTTTATACCGGTGCCTCGAATGCTTTTGTCCCGCATCGGAAGTTCAGTTCCGATTCGAATAGTGATCCATTTTCTCGTCGTACGCATCTCCTTCAGATAATTGGCGTAAAACCATCGGAGTTGCTTTCTAGGCATTACACCCCAATCAAGCAGGCCGTTGGAAATGAAATAGGGGTTGAACACCTTGACGCCATGGAAGTGATAGAAAATTAGCGGCTCTCCATTGATCTCCATACCGTGAGCGGTTAGGGTGATGGGATGGCTTGACCAGTTCCAGGGAGCAAGGCCCCCCCCTTTGTGATTTAGTACAGCCAATTCTTGGCCGTAAAGGTCCGGCCATTCATCCAGATATTTCTGATCGCCGTATTTACCATCTTCGACACGGTCGTAGCACCAGTCCAGGCATTGCGTGCGCCAGCGTTCAAGACAGGCGAGGCCGCTTGCGGTGCGTCTAAAGCTTTGGTACTGGACGTTAAAACGCCCATAGCGTTCATGGTCCTTTAAATGCGCGGGATAACGATGTGGTGTGACCAGGATCGACCGTTCTCCCATTTCGCTGAACAGCGGCTGAGGCGATGAATAAAAATAAAGATCGGCATCAAGGTAGGTGATCAGATCAATATCGGGATTTCGGGCAAAAATGAGGAGCGGCAGTTGTGGTGTTAAGGTGAAGTAATATTCGATAAGCCGTCGATTTTTTTTGGCTACACCTAATTCGGGCGCCCATTCCTCTAGTTCTGATAGCGCGATGCATGAAACATCGGGAAGAGCCAGTTTTCCAAGTATTTCAGCGGTTTCATCATCGAGAGCTAGCACGTGAAGTTGGAATGCACAACCCGTTGCATTTAGCGAACGATAAAGAGTCAGGCCGCGTAGCAGGTAATTTCGGTCGAAGTAGGTGCAGAAATGGAACATGGCGCTGCGTGGTCAGTTTGAATGGAATAAGGAAAGAGCGCTGACAATAGTCTCCCTGTCTTGTTGAGACAGTTCCGGGAAAATTGGCAAGCTGAGAATCTGTTTTACGACTTCTTCTGTGTGCGGCAGGGGAACTGGCTGAAAGCTGGAGGTGGCATAGACGGGCTGCTGATGAACCGCAAGCGGGTAGTGGACCAAGGTGGCAATACCATGGGCTTTCAATTGGGCGCGTAATTCATCCCGATTGAGGGCTTTGATAACGTATTGATGAAATACGTGTTGTGCACCAGGAGATCGCCTAGGTATTGCAAACGCACTCGTCGCCAAGGCTTCGTCATATGAGTTAGCGATTGCCCGGCGGCAATTGTTGTCTGCTTCAAGGTGCTTTAATCGGACTCGTAATATTGCAGCCTGCATTTCGTCCAAGCGTGAATTTATACCAAACTCGGTGCTGACATAGCGTTCTTGCCATCCATATTCACGTAACAGCCTGATTTTGTTTGCAAGTGATGCATCTGCTCCAACAATCGCTCCACCATCACCCAGTGCAGCAAGATTTTTTGTCGGGTAAAAACTGAAGCACCCCAAGTCTCCCCAGCAACCCGCTCCAATTCCATTTAGAGCGGCACCATGGGCTTGAGCGCAGTCTTCGATCACGGCTAAACCTGCGCGGCGAGCAATGGGCATGATTGCGCCCATGTCAGCCATTTGGCCGTATAGATGAACAACGATCAAGGCTCGTGCTTCACGGCCTTCCTGAGTCGATAATAGCTCCTCAAGCGACTCGGGAGCGAGCGTGTATCTACACGGGTCAATATCTACGAAGAGTGGCGTGGCACCAATGCGACCTAAAGCGGCAACCGTTGCAACTGCCGTATGGGATACGGTGATGACCTTGTCGCCGAAACTGATACCGAGTGCGCGAAGCGCCAATTCAAGGGCATCCGTTCCGCTCGCTACGCCTATCGACCACTTGTTGCCGACGACCGATGCAAACTCATGTTCAAAGGCACTGACTTCCTGGCCCAGAATGTACCAACCACTATCCAGAACTCTTCTGATGGCAACGTCAATTTCTTCCTTGTGCGCCAGATAGCCTGCCTTGGGGTTTGATTGTGGGATCACAAATAATGCTCCCCATGAAGGCGGAAATAATCTAGCGTTTGCATGAGCCCTATTCGTAAATTGGTACGGGGCTGCCATTCCAATTCTTGCTCAATCAAGCTGAAGTCGGAGTAATAGTCACCGATATCAATTTTTTTTCTTTCGGGAGGGAACTCGTGAATGTGGTAGCACCCTTCCTTGTTTAAATTGACCAAGAGTTCTGCTAATTTGCTCAGGCTGATGATTTCTTTGGAGCCTAGATTGAATATCTTCCCGCAGGCCTTGGGGTTGATTGCAGCAACGATGAAGGCATCAACGACATCGTCGACATAATTGAAATCCCTTAGCTGTTCCCCTCCCCAAACCTCAAAAGGCTCTCCCTCTAGGAGGCGCCTGATCCAGATTCCCACAAAGGTTTGTCGGGCATCGCGAATTCGCATGCAGGGCCCATATGTATTGGTCAGCCGAAGTGCGCAGGTTGGAATCCCATAAACCTGTTGGTAGAGAAGGTGGTAACTTTCACCAGAAATTTTGTTGATGCCATTTACGTCTACCGGGCGTAGTGGGTGTGCTTCACTAACGGGAAGAAAGTCTGGGCGGCCATAGATCTGGCGTGTGCTAGCAAAGATGACGCGTGCAGTTGGATTATTGTGGCGCAACGCTTCCAGTATGGATAGCTGGGCTCGACTGTTGATTTCCAGATCCGTAAATGGATCGTGCATCGAATCCATATGGCTGGTTTGGCCGGCCAAGTTGAAGACGATATCAACATCCCGCACAAGGTACTTCATGCTGTGAGGGTCTCTTACATCAGAGATGTTCAGTTTGACCTGTTCAGCGATGGCATGAAGGTTATGGAGATTTCCGCCATATTCTGGGATCAGGGAGTCGATAAGCGTCACATCTGCACCCAGGCTTACCAGTCGCTGCGCCAGATTGGATCCGATGAACCCTGCTCCCCCTGTAATCAAAACCTTTTTGTTTGCCAGCAACATTTGAACCTCCATTCAGGTGAATCAATCAGGCTTCCGGCTTACGGCAAATAACGAAATTGTCGAGGTAGAGTTCGCTGTCGTTGGCGGCAACTAAGGCGAGTAGCCAACCCACCAGCGAAATAGGGGTGATCAAGCATGCCCGCCCGAGAATCCTTATCATTAGAGGTGTGCATCTCAGAAGCGTGTTTATACGATCAGCCCACAGTGCACAGATGGCACCTCCGCCGCGAGTAAGTTTTTCTTGGTGCTCAATGCAAAATCCTCGCTGTTCTAGCAGGTTGCGCAAGCCAAACGAGGTGTAGCGCAAACAGTCATTTGGTTGTTCGTGTTCCGGCCACAAAAATGGTACGGTCAGGATCAAGATTCCACCAGGGCGTAGAACGCGGCGTAATTCAGCTACAAAATTCTCCTGGTTAAATACATGTTCGAGCACCTGATTGCAAAGGACGGCGTCAAAACTCGCATCAGATAAAGGGAAAAAATGTCCGTCATAATAAATGTCAGCTTGCTTCAACTGCCGATTGTTTGCTGAGTCTAATTCAAGCCCGCAATACTGCGTTACTTGAGTAAAAACGTCGCGGTATGGCTTTACCCCACAACCGACATCCAGTAGTGCGCCATGTACAGAATTAGCTGCCTTGGCAATGGAGCGCCATAAAAACATGCGTGACAAAAATGCTGGGTTGATGGGAAGAGCCCACCATGTAGGAGAAAACAGAGCTGACTTGGTCCAGCTTTTCACTTGATTAGCTTTCTGCGCAAGAAATACCCCTGAAAGTTTGCCCCTTTTTGCCAGCCGCGAATAGGAGGGTCGCCACTTTCCCATGTTGCTAATAATTCATATTTCTCTTGCAGCTTTTTCAACATCGCCGGTCCATCGAATAACCACGAGGGGTAACTGCCTTTATAAAGGTTGGATGGCAGTACTTGCACCGTGATCATTTCATGAGTAATTGAACAGGGATGGCGGTCGATGACAAGGTAAGGAATGTCGGTGACGAGGATCTGTTCAAGAATCCCCCATGGATTCTCAATATATTGCAGTACGCTTGACAGCAAAACTACGTCAGGGCGAGGCGGGGCTAGCGCTGATTCGATTGACGGAAAGAAACGAAGTGTTTCCCGGCTGATTTCCTGTTGGCCAATTTCGACCAAGCGGGGTTGTTCGACAATTCTCCAGTCCAGCCTGCAGACGTCGGACAAAAAATGTTTGCATTGGAAATATGAACTTCCCAGTGCGCCACCGAAATCCAGTACCGATAATTCCCCCCTTGTGGCGAGCGCAACCCTGCTCAGCGCAGCGAATAAAGGTAGGTTAGGCGGCACATCATCACTGCTAACACCGTCTTGATCCCAAGCGGCAGAGCCTTCTTTGACGGCTCGAGCTGCGTTGGCCAAGCGCTCGATGAGGTGTTCGTCATCATATCCACCAGCAGCGTTGAGTGCTGCGTTCCAGTCGGGAAACTCGCCTCGGTAACGGATTGCATAGCCAATCAAATAGTTAAACCAATCCCGAAGGCCTTGTGGAATCCAGCGCCTGATCAAACGATGGCGCTGTTGTCTTTGAGCCCAGTTTATGTTGTTCAATTCTGTACTCGATCTCAAATAATTCGAGCAGCCAATGGCGATTGAATTGGACTTGCGTTGCCATGAAAGTAGGCGTCGAAGATATTTATTGCATCACAATATTGAATATGTCCGGAGAGCACTAGAGGCCAATATCTGGCAAGATCTCGACGGGCTTTTCTAAATAATCGTTGCCTAACCTGTACTTGCCGCACGCCTAGCGCGTGAAGGGCGCTGAGGCGATGATTACCATCAATAACGAGAAAACGAGAGTTGACTTCGGCTCGCAACTCAAATACTTCAATGTAACTGAAGTTCTGTGGTTGATAGCCTTTTTGTTTGATGGAAAAGAATGCGTTTTCCAACCAACCAAATTCTTCTTCGATGCGCAGCCATTCGATGCCTTGAGGACAAAAGTAGCCTAAAAGATCAACTACACCTGATGGTGAGCTTTGCCACCCTCTGGGTCGAGAAAGAACTCGCCAAGACTTCCAAGGAAGGTGCCAAAGCGGAACGGAGCGTGAGGTTGCTACACCTAATGCTTCACCAATATCTTGGGGGCGGTAATGCCGAATGAAGTCGACAAATTGCGCACGAAGCTCGTGTATGGCTTGTCCTGTGGCAAGGCCTCGAATGTAATTTTCGTAAGGATTAAACTCATCACGACCGTAGCGAAATCCACAATGGTGAACACAATCGGCAATTGAAATGTTTCGAATCACTTTAATAAGGTCTGTTGAGGTGGCTTCTTTAATTGATAAACACAAACCCGGGTTTCGCCATAGTGGGCAATTTCATCTATTTTTTGAACGAGCAGGCCAGCATTCTTAATTTTTTCCATGATTGAATTATGGGTGTGGGAATAAGAATGCTGGCCTGCTCGTTCAAAAAATAGATGAAATTGCCCACTATGGCGA
>QXPY01000019.1 GCA_003583745.1 Rhodocyclales bacterium GT-UBC
CGGCAGCGCTGAAGAGGGCCGCATTATATAGACTACAAATCCCCTGTCAACTGCCCTCTCCAAATTTATTTGAATCTCGCTTAGCGGGCCAGCAAACCGTCCAATAGAGAACACATCTGATCGATCTCGTCATTCGTCACGGTCAGTGACGGCATGAAGCGCAGCAGGTTCGCGCGCGGTGCATTAAGCAACAGCCCGTTCGGGGAGAGTGCTAACGCCTTGGCCACGATTTGCGGGGCACGCTCGTCATCAAGAATCAAAGCGCGCAACATTCCCGAGCCTCGTTCGCCCTTCAGTTGATGTTTTTCCACCAACTTGATCAGGCTGGCCGAAAGATATTTTCCGGTTGCCTCGACTTGATCGAGAAATCCCGGAGCCAGCAAACGTTTGATGACAGCAACGCCGACTGCGGTCATCAGCGGATTGCCGTTATACGTCCCGCCTTGGTCGCCAGCTTCGAAACAGCAGACTTCTTCGCGCGCCAACAAGGCTGAAAGCGGAACCCCACCGCCGATACCTTTGCCCAGCGTCATGATGTCCGGCTCGATCCCGGCATGCTGATAAGCGAACAGCTTCCCGGTCCGGCCCATACCCGATTGAACCTCATCCACAATCAACAGCATGCCATTTGCCCGGGTGAGTTCGCGCAGAGCCTTCAGGAATTCGGGGGCTGCCGGAATTACACCGCCCTCCCCCTGGACCGGTTCAAGCATCACTGCAACCGTATCCGGACCGATCAATGCCTCGACTGAAGCGATATCGTTATAGATCGCCTTCGGGAAACCTGGGACTTGCGGTGCATATAAGGTATCCCAGCCAGCCTTGCCCGATGCCGACATGGTGGCAAGCGTACGACCATGGAAGGAATGATCGAAGGTAATGATCTGGTGCGCACCTTTTTTATTGATCCGTCCCCACTTGCGGGCCAGTTTGATGGCGCCCTCGTTGGCTTCGGCGCCAGTATTGGCAAAGAAGACCCGATCAAAGCAAGAATGACCGGTCAGCAAGCCGGCCAACTCGACCATCGGCGCGTTGTAAAACGCCGGGCTCGGATTGATCAGCGTTGTAGCCTGAGCGCTCAGGGCGGCGGCGATTTCCGGCGGGCAATGCCCGAGGCAGTTGACGGCCCAGCCCTGGATGAAGTCAAGATAGGCCTTGCCGTTGTGGTCGTACAACCATGAACCCTCACCGCGCTCGAAAACCAAGTCCGGACGGTTGGTGATATACATCAGCGAATCGGTGTTGGCAGCGTGGTATTGCATCGTCGGCTTTCCGTATTGAGGGATGAAAAAGGTAAGGGCGTAATGTTACCGAATTACGCTGGGCAGCGCGGCCATGGCTGCGCTATCGAACGCCACGACGCTCTCCCCTTCCCTGCCCTGCAACGACTACGCGGCTCCTCACTGACGCTAGCCCGCCCGGCATCAATGGACCGCGACTTTGCTCCGGCTTTTCCACTCGCGCGGCGACTGCCCGTAGCGTTTGCGGAACGCCTTGCTGAAGGCCTGCAGGTTACCGAAGCCGCAATCGATCGCGGCCCGCGAGATGGTCTGCTGATCCAGCGAGGGATCGCGCAGGAGTTGCAGGACGCGCTCGAAGCGTGCATCGGCAATCGCGGTAGCCGGCGAACTGTGGTTTTCCTGGAAGAGCAGGTAAAGCGAACGTTTCGACATGTGCAGCTTGTTGGCCAGGAAATCGGGCGACAGCTCATGATCGAGCACATGCTGGCGAATCAGGTGCATGGCTGACATGAACTTCTGCTGATCCCGGCTTTTCGTTCCGGATAGCGCCATGGCACAACGCGCCAGCGCGGCAGCGATCATTTCGTTCACCGAAGCGATAACGGTCTCGCAATCATTCACCTGGCTGACATCGGCTTTCTGGATCAAGGTCACCAGAGAGGCCAGCGAGGCATCGAAAGCCAGACCGGACAAGGGGCGCCCCGTCATCCCCTCGCTCATCTTCAACCAACCGGAGAGCTTGGCGTAAGGCAGGCTCATGACCAGGAATTCGGCATTGTCCGGCACATCGACCCGATACGGACGCGCCGTATCGCAAATGCTGAGCAGTCCCGGCGTCAAGGTGACCCGACGGCGATCCTGCTCGATATGCAATTGGCCGTTGAGCGCCCACATCAATTTGGCGTAGTCGGCATGGCCGCGCGAAACACAGCCCAGGGTCCGCTCGACGCTATGTTTCTGGGTCGAGATCAGGGACAGGGATACATCATGCACGGTCAGGCGGCGGACATCGGCCCGAAAAGCGTGGGCGGCGATGTCGTCAACCTGGATGTTCGGAAAGGCAACATCGAGAAAGCCCTGCCAGGCCTCGCTCGTGGCAAAGCAATCAACCGCCCGCGACGCCTCGCGTCGGACCAGTTGCGTCTCAGAAGCATGCATCGTCATCTCCTCCGCGGGCCGGCTTGGGGCCCGAATGATTGTTGTGCGCGAAAGCCGCCGATTCGGCAACTGCGGCAATCCACCCCGCAGCGATCCGGCTAGGCTTTCATCATTTTGATCGTCTGAATCGAGGTGAACTCCGCCAGGCCGTGCCGGCCGAACTCGACGCCGAGCCCGGACTGCTTGATCCCGCCAAACGGCGCGTCCGGTTGCACGGCACCGTGCTCATTGACCCACACCGTACCGCACTCGAGGCGTAAAGCCAGCGCAGCGGCGCGATCCAGGTCACGGGTCCAGATAGACCCGCCCAAACCGTTCGAGTTCCGGTTGGCGCGCACCACCACTTCGTCGACATCGACATACCTGATCACCGGCAGGATCGGCCCAAACTGCTCCTCGTCGACCAACTGGCTGCCTTCGTCCAACCCGGCCACAATGGTCGGTGCGTAGAAATAGCCGGACCCCGGCAGCCGCTCGCCGCCGCACAGGAACTGCCCGCCCTGGCGACGGGCGGCCTCGGCAATCGCCTCCACCTTCTCCAGTTGCATCCGGTTCTGGATCGGCCCCAGCTGGCAGGCCGGATCGAGGCCGTCGCCCACCTTGACCGCCTGGGCCAGGGCAAGCAGTTCGGCGCACAAGGCTTCGTAGATGCTTTCATGCACATAGAGCCGCTTCAGGCAGGCACAGGTCTGGCCATTGTTATGGAAGGCTGCAGCAAATAGCTTCGGGGCCACGGCCTTGACCTCGACGTCGGGCAACACGATGCCGGCATCGTTGCCGCCCAGTTCTAGGGTCAGCCGCTTCAGGGTAGCGGCGGCATTGCCCATGATCTTGCGGCCGGTCGCCGTCGAGCCGGTAAAAACGATCTTGTCGATACCGGGATGGATCGTCATCGCCGGACCAACCTCGGAACCGGCCGCCCCCATCACCAGATTGAGCACGCCCGGTGGCAGCACGGCATTGGCCAGTTCGACGAAGCGCGCCGTCGTCACCGGCGTCAGCTCGGAGGGTTTGAGCACCACGGTATTGCCTGCCCGCAAGGCCGGCATGATGTGCCAGATGGCGATCATCAGCGGCCAGTTCCAGGGCGTGATCGAAGCAACCACGCCAAGCGGCTTGCGGTGCACCTCGACCCGTGCTTCGGCATTATCCTGGATCACCTCGACCGGCAGATCAAGCTGGCTGGTGACCTGGGTCCAGGCGATGGCGCCGCCGACCTCCATGCCAGCACCGACATGGTTGAGCCCGTCCACAGGCTTGCCCGTCTCCAGCGTCACCAAACGCATCAGTTCCGGCATGTTGGCCTGCAAGACCTCGGCCAAAACGCCGATCAGGCGACTGCGCTCCGTATCGGACCGCGCCGCCCAAGCCGGGAAGGCCGCCCGCGCCGCCGCGACGGCCGCCTCGACATGGCTGGCGTCACCGGCAGCGGCGCGGGCAAAGGGCGCTGCCGTAGCGGGATTGATGACCTCGAAGCTGGTCGCCGCCAGCACCGGCTGACCAGCGATAAGCATGGGATAAATCGGAAGTTCTGACATGGTGTTCCTGCTTGAAAAGAACGGGCGCGGCCCTGGCCGCGCCACACGGCATGGCGGCGGCCCCTTGGACGCACCACCCCTTATTAGTAGACGAACAACAATTGCGCCGCCAACGTGGTCGTCTTCGGCCCGTTCTCGACATTGATATCCTGCGCCGCCTGCAGTTGCACCCGCCAACTCTTGTCGAGGAACATCGCCCCGGTCAGCAGGACGGCGTTGTCGTTCATCGCCTTGGCAACCTGGTTACCGTTCAAGGTCTCCTTGGCCCCCACGGCGTGCCGGTAGGAAATCGCCACGTGCGCCGTATCCGAGAGGTGGTAGCGCAGGTGGGCAAAGCCGCGGAACATCGGGTCGCGCTTGGCGCCCGTCTTGCGGTCATCGTCGTAGAACTCGACCTGCGGAATCAGGTCGAGCGACCACTTCGGTGCAAAGCGCTTGATGTAACCGGCCGCCAGTTCGACCTTCCAGCGATTGTCGCTGACCGCAAAGCCCTTGTTCTTGTCGTCGCCGGTTGGCGCCGTGACGAACACCGACCAGCCGAGATGCTCGCCATTGGCCAGATCGGCCTTGGTCCACAAGGTGCCGCCGAAGATCACGTCACCCAGACCGGAGGTCTTGCTGTTGGTCAGATCCAGCTTCTGACTGCCGAACGGCACGACGATCTGGGGATCGACGAGGTAATCGCCCCACTTGGTGAAATGCACGAAACGGGCGATGCCGATATCCGCCTTGAGGCCGATGTCGGAGGCGACCTTGTTACCGCCCTGGTAGAGATTGTCGGCGGTGACATGGTTGTAATAGAGCAGGGCCAGGTCGGTGCCGGCCGGCAAGCCGGTGTAATCGCCCGGATCGGGCGCCGTCGCGGCCAGGGCGGAGACGGAAGCCAGGCCGAAGCAGCCGAGCAGGACGGAATTCTTCAATGTGCGTTGCATCATGGTTTACCCCTTGCTGGATAAATATCGGTTATTGGGCCTGGGTGGCCAGGCGTAGATCATTGGTGCGCTTGATCACGTACTGGTGGAGCAACTCCATATCCGCTGGTTTGAGGATGTTGGAGAAATTGGGCATGCCGCGATTGATCCGGCCGCCGCTGAGGATGCCCTTGAAGTTCTCGTGCTTTTCCTTGGACAGGTAACGCAGATCGGGGACGACGCCGCCGCTCAGCGCATTGAGCCCGTGGCAGGAACCGCACAAGCCGTTGAACATCGTGCGTACGCCCTTCAACTGCTCCTCCGTCGCGGTCAGCGGCGGCGTTACCGGGATCTCGCGCAACACCGGCTTGGCCGGCGGAATCCGCCCCTGCCCGTCGAGCTTGAAGACCACCACGCTCGACTCCGGCTTGACCTGGGCGCTGAGCGACATCGGGCCGGTGATGTGAGTGAAGGCCCCGCCCCAACCGACCATGAAGGCGACGTACTGCTCGCCGTGCACCGTGTAGGTGATCGGCGCCGCCATCACGCCGGAATTGAGCTTGCGGACCCACAACTCCTTGCCGCTATCCGCCGCGTAGGCAATCACCCGGCCGTCAGCCGTCCCCTGGAAAAGCAGGTTGCCGGCCGTGCTCAGCGTACCGCCGTTCCAGGCCGACTTGAACTCCTTCGACCAGACCGCCTTCTGCTGCGCCGGATCCCAGGCCAGCAGACGGCCTTTCCACATGTCGCGGATGGCCGCCTCGATCTTTGGATCTTCCGGCAAATCCGGCACCTCAAGCCCGAGATTGACCACCGACTTGTTCGGAATGAACAAGGCTTCCTTCTGCGGCTCCAGCCCGGCGACGCTCTCCTGGGCGGGGATGTAGACCAGGCCGGTCTTCGGGTTGAAGGACATCGGGTGCCAGTTGTGGCCGCCCAGGAAGCTCGGACTGACCAGCTTGGTCCCGTCGCCCGCCAGGTAATCGCCTTCCTTGGTCAGTACCGGCCGGCCGGTCGCCATGTCGACATGCGTCGCCCAATTGGCCGGGACATACTTTTCGGCCGACAGCAACTCGCCGGTCTGGCGATCGAGCACATAGAAGAAACCGTTTTTCGGTGCCTGCATCAACACCTTGCGCACCACGCCCTTGAGCTTGATGTCGGCCAGGATCATGTGCTGGGTCGCGGTGTAATCCCACTTGTCGGCCGGCGTCGTCTGGTAGTGCCAGTTGTATTCGCCGTTATCCGGATTGATCGAGACGATGGACGACAGGAACAGGTTGTCCCCCTTGCCTTCGCTACGGAAGGTGTAATTCCACGGCGAACCGTTGCCGACGCCGACGTAGAGCTGGTTCAGCTCGGGATCGTAGGACATCGAGTCCCACACCGTGCCGCCGCCGCCCCACTTGACCCAGTTGTTGCCGTACCAGGTCTTGAGCGCGATTTCCATGGCGCGCGACTCCGGCGGCTGGGCGGGGTCGCCCGGCACGGTGTAGAAGCGCCAGGCCTCCTTGCCGGTTTCGGCATCGTAGGCCGTCAGGTAGCCGCGTACGCCGAACTCGGCACCACCGTTGCCGATCAGGACCTTGCCCTTGACGATGCGCGGTGCGCCGGTGACGGTGTAACTTTTCTTGTGGTCGATGATGGTATCGACCGACCAGATTTCCTTGCCGGTCGACGCATTGAGCGCCACCAGGCGGCCGTCGAAGGTGCCGACATAGACGCGCCCTTTCCAGACGGCAACGCCGCGATTGACCGTATCGCAGCAGCCCTGCCCGAGCACCTCCGGTTTGACCTTGGGATCGTACTTCCAGAGCAGTTTCCCGCTGCGGGCGTCGAGCGCGTAGACGATGCTCCACGGCCCGGTCGTGTACATCACGCCATCGACGACGATCGGCGTCGCCTCGACACCGCGATCGATATCGAGCTTGTAGGTCCAGGCCACGCCCAAGCGATCGACATTCTGGTCGTTGACTTGATTTAGCGGACTGAAACGCTGCTCGTCGTAGGTCCGGCCATGCGCCATCCAGTTACCCGGCTCGCGGTCGGCCTGGATGATGCGCTGCGCATCGACGTTGGCCGCCACTTTGCTCGCACCGCCTGCCCAAGCCGGCGCGGCAAAACTGCTGACCAGCGCGATGGCGAGCACACCGGCTGCCAGACGCCTGTTTACATTTGATTTAACCACGTTGTCTCCTCTGTTTTTTTGATGACCGACCGGCAAATCGCCCCGTATCAGCCCGGCTTTATTCTGATATGTGCAATCGATTCCATTCGCTGCAATTCTGGCAAAAAAGCATGTCCATCCTTGCAAACTCGCAAGGGCTGACCAGGCCAGATGGAACATCGATCAGCGGCGAATCGACGCGATCAATCGGGAGAGCACTGGAAGCACACGGGGAGCAAATCGGGAGAAATCGAGCCAGCAGAGGCCGGCCCACGCCGCGCTGTTCCAAGCGGCACCCGGCCGCTTGCCGGCCGGTCTGAAGCCATACCGCCTAGGTAGCGGCGACCAGCGCCGCTTCGGCAAAGGCCACATCCTGCGCCTCACTACCGCCGGAGATGCCGATGGCGCCGACGACGACGCCTTCATGCAATACCGGCATGCCGCCGCCGAAGCCGACGAAGCGCGAGCGGTGCATCAAGCCATGGCGCAGCATCTCGCTGCCCTTGGCCACCCGGCCATCCCATTGCGCGGTAGGCCGACCGAAACTGACGGCGGTATAGGCTTTGTCGAGCGCAATATCGATCGAATGCAAGGGCGCGCCGGGATGGCGCTTGAACACGAGAGGCAGCCCGCCGCGATCGACCACGGCGACGCAAATCCGCACACCGGCCGCCGCCGCGGCCGCCAGGGCGCGCTCAGCCAGCGCATCGGCACTACCCAGACCGAGTGAAGCAATCATCTCGATATCCATCATCGACCTCCGTGAGAATTTTCGACTTGCGTCACCAAGCGGCGGCGCAAGCTGAACAGGTAAGCCACGAAGACCGACAAGATGCAGCCTTCCAGCAACAAGGTATGCCCCGCCCCCAGCCCGACCGCGACAAAACCGGCGAGCAGGCCCCCGAGTGCGTCGAAGCCGAAGCGGGCCGAGGTGAAAAAGGAAACGATCCGGCCGCGCAACTGCTCCGGCGCAACGCTTTGCAGGATCATGTTGATGCCGACATTGCAAACCGAGATGCCGAAGCCGAGGCCGACCATGCCCAACAAGGCCAGGGGCAGCGCACTGGCCGCAGCGAACAGCAGCAGCGACACGGCACTGATCGCCGTACCGGCCGCCACCGAGGTGATCAGTCCGGGAACCGAATGGCGCGTTGCCAGGAACAGGGTCGACGCGAAGGCGCCGCAGCCGGCGGCGCCCCACAACCAGCCCAGCGTCGTCGCATCGCCACCGAAGACATCGCGGGCAAACACCGGCAGCAGCACGGCGTAGGCCGATGCCGTCAGATTCAGGGCGATCAGGGTCATGATCAGCATGCGCACCACCCAGGTCTGCCACGCGTACAGGACGCCTTCCTTGAAGACCTGCCCCATCGAACCGCTCGCCCGGGGCGGCGGCGTGCCGCGCACCACCAGCAAACCGCCGATCAGCGCCAGAAAGGAAAAGCCATTGAGCGCAAAGCAGAAGGCTTCCGAGGTCAGCCCCAGCAACAGGCCGGCCAGCGGCGGACCGATAAAGCGCCCGCTGTTGAACAGCATGGCATTGAGCGCCAGCGCATTCGGCAAATCTTCGCGACGGCCGACGAAACTGCCGATCAGCGACTGGCGCAGCGGCGTGTCGAAACTGTTCAGTATCCCCAGCATCAGCGACATCAGCACGATGAATCCGGTGCCGATCAGATCGAACCAGGTCAGTGCCGCCAATACGAATGCCTGGATGGCGAGCAGCGACTGCACACCGATCAGGCATTTCTTCTTGTCCTGCTTGTCGATCCACGCCCCGGCCAACGGCCCGACCAGCAACTGCGGGATCAAGGCGCAAAACGCCGTCACCCCGAGCAGGGCGGCCGAGCCGGTCAAGCGATAGACCAGCCAGGACAAGGCCACCTGCTGAATCCACGAACCGAGGATCGAGACGGCCTGGCCGGCAAAATAGATCCGGAAATTCCGGTGCGCCAAGGCGCGAATACCTAGGGGAACGTTCATCGCTACCAGCCCACGATCATCGCCAGGCAAAGCCCGGCACCACTCAGATAGGTGCCGAGCGCGCCGACAAAACGTGCCGGATTGGGGCGCGACAAACTGGGCCAGACGACCAGCCCGATGACGATCAGGAAGCGGCTGACGCTGGCCGCGATAACCAGGGCCAGATCAAGTGAAGAAGGCCCCTTCCAGCCAAAGTAGAGAAAGAGCACGGCGAGAAAGGGCGCAAACTCGGCGGTATTGGCATGCGCCCGGATGACCCGATTGAGCAGCGCATTGCGTTCCGGCGCGCCGCCATGGCCGATTCCTGTACGGAAGCGCAGGATGGAAACGGCGAGGCCGAGCAGGAAAAGCAGCGCGCCGAGTGCCGCGGTACAGTACAGGACAATAGAGTGCATGGTCTTATCAGCGAGATGAAGAGGGAGCGACGGCCTGCGCCGTCGCCCGATTCGCTAACATGTTAACGTAACTACCCGCTTTCGTCAGGCCTCCTGACCGACAAATATGCCCCGTCGATCAATTGCGATAGGACGGATCAAGACGATCGATGATGCGCGTCAACGCCGCCAGGGCATCCTCGCCCGCCCCATATTTCGGATCGAAATTCAAGGAATCGGCGACGCATTTCTTCAAGACCGGCTCGGCAATTTCGATCACCGCCCCCATAGCCTGCGAGGCCAACTGGATTTCGCACGCCCGATTGACCAGCCACATCAACGAAAAGGCTTGCGCCAGGGTCGCCCCGATCACCACCGGTCCGTGGTTGCGCAACATCAACACCGGCTTGTCGCCGGCGCTGCGCAGGATGCGCTCGCCCTCGTCGAGATGCACGGTAATGCCTTCGAACTCATGCCAGGCGATCTTGCCGTACAACTGCGCCGCGTAAAAGTTGCTGTAGGAAAGCCCGCCCTGCAAGCAGCACACGGCCTGGGTCGCCGTCGTATGCACATGCATCACGCAATGCCCCTCGGCGACCTTGTCGTGAATGGCCGAATGGAAGGTGAAACCGGCAGGATTGATCGGCCAGTCGGACGGGCCGATCACGTTGCCGGCAATATCGACCTTGACCAGGTTGGAGGCGCAGACGTCCTGGTAATGCAAGCCGAAAGGATTGATCAGGAAATGCTTGTCCGGCCCCGGCACGCGCAGGGAGATATGGTTGTAGATCAGTTCATCCCAGCCCAGGTAGGCGAAGATGCGATAGACACCGGCCAGCTTGACGCGGGCCTCCCACTCCTCGCGGCTGAAACGTTGCGGATGATCGTAGTATTTGCTCATTGCTTGCTCCGGATTCAGATGTTCAACGTAATTGCTTGCGGGCCGACTCACGCGCCGCATTGACCAGCACCTCGCCGTTGATGCCCTTGGCTTTGGCATCGCTCAACCACTCCTTTTCGACAATCTCAACCTGTTTCAGGATGGCGTCGTACTGCGCCCCCGAAACCACGGTGAGCTTGTGCCCCGGCAAAGCCTTGACCTTGTTTCTCGCCGCCACCGATGCCTCGTCCCAGGCCTTGCCGTAACGCTCCACCAACGGCAAGCCGGAAACCCGGTCGACAATCGCCTTGAGGTCGGCCGGCAAGGACTCGTACTTGTGCTTGTTCATCAGCACGACGAGCACGGTAGCCCCCATCACCGGGCGATCGGCAGGCGTCTCGAAGTGAAAGCGGGTGACCTCGTCCAGCTTGGTCGGCAGCATGACTTCCCAGACGGCGGAAGCGCCATCGACCACGCCTTTCGAAATGGCCTCGGTGACTTGTGCCGGCGGCATCGCAACCGGCGTGGCGCCAAGTGCCGTCAGGGTTCGGGCAATGG
This sequence comes from Rhodocyclales bacterium GT-UBC, assembly GCA_003583745.1. Classification (GTDB taxonomy): domain Bacteria; phylum Pseudomonadota; class Gammaproteobacteria; order Burkholderiales; family Rhodocyclaceae; genus Azonexus. Next base: position 10,811 of record QXPY01000019.1, read on the forward strand.
TGCGATTGGGCGAACGCAGCTTGATGCCCTTGAAATCCTCAGCCGTCGCCAGTGGCTTGGTGGCGGTGTGGATATTCATGCCGCCGTCGCCGTGCATGGCCAACACCTTGTAATCCTTGTACTCGTCCTTCAGGTGCTGTCCAAAGAAATCCCAGATGGCCCGCCCGCCGGCCAGACCGCCCAGGGGCAGGACGCCAGGCAATTCGAGTGCCTCGGTGCGGGGAAAACGGCCGGCCGAGTAGCCCGGCGCCGTCCACACGATATCGGCGACGCCATTCTTGACCTGGTCGGCCAACTGCGCCGGCGTCCCGCCCAGCTGCATCGACGGATAGAACTGGCACTTGATGCGCCCATTCGACAGTTGCCCCATTTCATCGCACCAGGGCTGCAACACGACTTTTTGTGTCGAGGCAACCGCGGGCAGGAAATGCGCGATCTTGAACGTGACCTCCTGGGCCTGGGCGCTACTGCCCAAGCCGAGCAGCATGGCCATCAGCCAGCCGGAATGCCGTGATTTCTTCATTGGGAATCTCCTCCTATGTTGAACAGGGTGTGGGTACATGGCCCACGGAGACATCTTAGGAAGGCTCGCTCCTAGCCTCTATCCAGTTCTGGTCGGGACTATCCGAATCTGGCAAGAGAAAGGCCGGCGGTCCCTCCGAATGAACTTGACGGGCAAGGAGTCAAATGTTTAACTTGCTAATATATTAGCAATACACAAAACAGACGGCGGCGTTGAGACGCCCGCCTCACCCAACGACGACGGAGAACTCAGCATGACGATGACCGATCGACTCTCCAGCCCGGGCGACGAAGCCCGGCATCTCGGCATGCTGGCCAACCAAGCGCTGGCGGCGGCGCCGATCAGTCTGAGCAGCCATGACGAGAGCGAGGCGTCGGACCAGCTATCCCATATCTACAACAGCAACCGCCTCCGACGCGTTGGACGGCGGAGCAGTTTCCGCATGGCCTTGCGCAAATCCTCGATCGGCCAGCTCGAACTGGCGACGCTGTCATTCGGTGCCAGCGTCAATCTTGAGCAGGCCGGGGATCGTCCTTTCGTCCTCGTCACCACCCAGATCCGCGGCCACTCCGAAGTCAGGACCGCCACCGAAAGCGCCGCCGGCGGGCCGGGCTTCATCGTCGTCGACTCGGCCGGACAATCGGTTTCAAAATCATTCAGCGACGACAGCCAGCGTTGCAACGTCCGGATCGACCAGGCGTTCATCGAAGCCAAGTGCGCCGAACTCCTGCAACGCCCGCTCAACCGCCCCCTGCGCTTTTCCGCCTTCGGGGGCAACCACGCCGTCGTTCAACAGCGCTGGTTCGCCTTGCTGCAAATGCTGCTCGGCCACACCCAGCACACCCTGCACAGCCAGCCGGCCCGGCTGATCGTCCGCAACATCGAGGAGTCCGTGCTGCTGCACCTGCTGCTGGAGCACCCGCACAGCTTCAGCGCCGCGCTCCTTCAGGACAAGCCGGATGTCGTTCCCCGACACGTCAAGCGCGCCGAAGACTATATGCGCGCCCACGCGAGCGAGCCGATCACCCTGGAAATGCTGGCCAGACAAGCCGGCTGCAGCATTCGTTCGCTCAACCAGGGTTTCCAGCAATTTCGGGAAACAACGCCGATGCGCTTTCTGCGCCAGATTCGTCTGGAGGGCGCCCACGCCGACCTGCGCCAGGAAAACGCAGCCAGCCAGATCACCGAGATTGCCCTGCGCTGGGGCTTCGGCCATCTTGGCCGATTTGCCAGCGAGTATCGCAACCGCTTCGGCGAACTGCCCTCGGCAACGGCCCGCGCCAAGAAGTAAGGCGTCAGCCTGGCGCCAGATTCGGACATCGGGTGCAAAATCCGGATAGCGGCATTCGAACACCACTCCTACTATTCGCGGGGCAAGCGTCATGCCTGCCCGACGAATAAACAAAAGGAGACACCCCATGAAATCGCTTCACCGCTGGCTGTACGGCCTTGCCGCCACCACGCTCTTCGCCGCCACCTGTCCGGCTGAGGTCAGCCGGGTCGAACTGCGCCCGATTCCCACCACCACCCTGAGCGACGCCCAGTTTCTCGGCAACCAAGCCGATGCGCCAACAGCAACCATCGCTGGCGAATTGCGCATCCCCAAGGCGGGCGAAAAACAGCCGGTCGTCATCCTGCTGCATGGTTCGAACGGCTATATCGGCTACCTCGAACAATGGGTCAATCTGCTCAACGAGATGGGGATCGCCACCTTCGCGCTGGACAGCCTGTCCGGCAGGAATCTGCAACGGGTCGGTGACGACCAGGCCAGTCTGGGCCGCCTGGCCACCACCTACGATGCCTATCGTGCCCTCGACCTGCTCGCTGCCGACCCTCGCTTCGACAAGGAGCGCATTGTCCTGATGGGCTTTTCGCGTGGCGGACAGGCGACGCTGTACGCCGCAATGCAACGCTTTCGCGAGATGTACGAAAAGCCGGGCAACCAGTTTGCCGGCTATATCGCCTTCTACCCCAACTGCGTCACCCGCTATCTCGACGACACCCGACTGGCCGCGCGACCGGTCCGCATCTTCCACGGCGAAGCCGACGATTACAACCCGGTATCGGCCTGCCGCGACTATGTCGAGCGCCTGCGCACGGCGGGCGCCGATGTTTCCCTGGTCAGTTACCCCGGCGCCCATCACGTCTTCGACTGGGACCGTCTGAGTGTCCCGGCCTTCAACCCGAAAGCCCAGTCGGCCCGTGCCTGCCAATTACGCGAAACAACGCCGGGACGGATCATTAACGAACGCACCGGCGAAGAGTTTTCCTATCGCGACAATTGCGTGCAGAACGGCACTACCGCCGCCTGGGAGCCGAAGGCAGCCGAAGCGGCGAGAAGCGCCGTACGCGCCCTGATGACGCAATGGCTGCAGCGCTGACCGGCCGCCAGTACGGCCGACCGTGGAGCGGTCGCCATTCAGGCGGCCGCTGGTCCGCTGTTTCGTTCACTCGACCAGCGCCGGTAATCAATTGGCGTTTTGCCGGTCAATTGGACAAAGGCCCGCCGGAACGAGGTTTCATCGCCGTAGCCGCATTTGAGCGCTACCTGTTTGACGCTGGCACCGGGGGTTTCGAGCAGCACGCAGGCCGTTTCGATCCGCACGCGGGTAATGAATTCCTTGGGTGATTCATTGGTCAGCGCCTTGAAGCGGCGATGCAAGGTGCGTTCGCTCAGATTCAGGGCCTTGGCCAAACCGGTTGCGGTCAGCCCCGGCGTGGCATGGCGGATGAACTGTTCCGCCTGCAAGAGCAGCGGATCGGCATTATTGACGAAGCCTCGCGGCGCATAGATCAGCTGCGGCAAGGGCTGGCTGTCGGCAACCGAAATATCGGCCGCCAGCTTGGCGACCTCGGTGCCGGCCAGGCGCCGGATCACATGCAAGCCGAGATCGACCCAGGAGAGCGGCCCACCCGTCGTCACCACCCCCGCCTCTTCCTCGACGGCCGTCCCCCAGACCGGATTCGCCTTTGGAAAGCGGCCCTTGAAAGCATGGTGCAACCACCAAGTGGTGGTACACCGCCGACCATCGAGCAAGCCGGCCTCACCCAGCACGAAGGTACCGGCGCAAGCGGCACCGACCAGCGTGCCGGCTTGATGCTTAGCCCGCAACCAGGCGGCAACCCGGGCGCTCGCCTCGGATCTCGGCGGCAAGCCGTCCGCCCCCAGCGCCATGCCGGTCACCAGGGCAGCATCGCACTCGGCCAGGTCCTCCAGCGCCCCCTCCACCGGAATCGCCCGTCCCACCGGATCGTGCACAACCGTACCCGCGACGCTGAGGATGCGCGTCTCGAAGGCGACCCCGGCCCGCGCCGGCCAGCCCGGCCCGCTTGCCGCAGGCGGCGCACGCAGCGCCTGATTGGTGATCCAGAACAGATCGGCGAGGCCGGTAATGGCAGACATCAGGCTGCCCTCGACAGCCACAATCGCGATGCGCATCGAGCGCTCCATATCGATAACGGACCTGGCGAATTTTGCATGAAGTATGTCTGGTTAGCCATCTAATCAAGCAAGGCGGGTCTGTTTAGACTGAGCCCACTCGATCCAACAAGGCAACGCAACATGAAAAGTCCGTTCAAGCCGATGCGGCAGTCCGCTCCCCAACCGGCCCCCTCCCGCCCCGGACGGCAAAACTTGCGCCGGGCGGCCGCGGTATTGGGCATCAGCCTCGCCGTCGGCGCAGGCCCGATCCTCGCGGCACCGCCCACTCCGGGCATACGCAATATCGTGCTGGTACATGGCGCCTTTGCCGATGGTTCAAGCTGGACCCCGGTCATCCGCCGCTTGCAGGCCATGGGCTACCAGGTCACGGCTGTGCAGAACCCCTTGTCTTCGCTGGCCGACGACGTCGCCGCCACCGCGCATGTCCTCCGGCGGCAAACCGGCGACGTCGTGCTGGTCGGCCATTCCTGGGGCGGCGCAGTCATCACCGAGGCCGGCAACGCTCCGCAAGTCAAAGCGCTGGTCTATCTCTCGGCGCTGGCACCCGACAACGGCGAATCGGTGACCGATCTGCTGCAACGCCTGCATGCCCCGTTGGCGGCCTTGACGCCGGATGCCGAGGGCCTGCTCTGGCTGGACGATCCCGCCCAATTCCACCGGATCATGGCGGCGGATGTACCGATCGCCAAGGCACGCCAGCTGGCCGCCATCCAGCAGCCCATCGCGGCCGCCAGCTTTACCGGACGGATCAGCCATGCCGCCTGGCGCGACAAGCCAAGTTGGTATCTGCACACCACCCGGGACCAGGCCCTGCAGCCCGCGGTGCAACTCGCCATCGCCCAGCAGATGGGCGCAACCCGGGTTGCCATCCCGTCGAGCCACTTCGCCCTGCAATCGCACCCCGAAGCCGTTGCCAGACTGATCGACCAGGCCGCCAGGGCAGCCGCACGCTCAATCCCCGACACAGCCGTCGAAAAGAGTAATCAACCCACCCAGGAGAACGTCAAATGAACATCTTGCATATCGATTCCAGCATTTCGGGCCTTGGCTCAGCCAGCCGCGAATTGTCCGCCGCCCTGGTCGCTGCCATCGCCGAGCGGCACCCGGCAGCCCGTGTGACCTACCGTGACGTGGTCGCCGACGAAATCCGGCATCTGAGCGGCGCCATCGCAGCCGGATTCCGGCCAAGCGGGGTGAGCGATTTCGACGCCGCTACCCGCCAGGAGCACCGGCTATCGGAGACGCTGGTCAGCGAATTCCTGGCCGCCGAACTGCTCGTGATCGGGGCGCCGATGTACAACTTCTCCATTCCGAGTCAATTGAAAGCCTGGCTCGACCGGCTTGCCCAGGTCGGACGGACGTTCAAATACACAGAAAAGGGACCGGTCGGCCTGGCCGGCGGCAAGCGCGTCATCGTCGTCTCCGCCCGCGGCGGCTTTTATGCCGACGGACCGCTGGCCAGCATGGATTTCCAGGAAAGCTACCTGAAAGCCTTCTTCGGATTTCTCGGCATCAGCGATGTCGACTTCATTCGGGTCGAGGGCGCGTCGAGAGGCGACGCCGTTCGCCAGCAGGGACTTGAACTCGCCAGACAGGCGATTTCCGAACGGTTCAAAGCTATCCAGACACCGGCCATTCAAGCCACACGCTAACCAGGAGACCGCACATGCTCTTCGCCATCCAACTTCGCTACGAACGTCCCGCCGAGGCAATCAAGCAGCAACTGGAAGCCCACAAAAACTGGCTGATCAGATACATCCAGACCGGCAAGATTCTTTTTGCCGGCCCGCTGCCACAAAACGACGGCGGTTTCCTGCTCGCCCATGGTGCAGCCGAGTCCGAAATCGAGAACATGATCGCCGAAGACCCCTTCGTCGCGCACCAACTGGTCTCGTTCACAATCCTGGGCTGCGAACCGGCTATCCGCGCCGCAGCCTTTCCGGCGCACTGGGCGGCGGCAGCCAAGGCGGTATAAGCCGGGCCTGGACATGTGCTGGTGAAAAAAACGCCAGGGCAAGGGGCGAGGCGTTCGGACCGGGCGCCCCGTCCAGCTCGCCAGGTACGCCACCGCTCAATGTCCGGCAAGCCCGGTCCGGCGGAAAAGCAGGTAACCGACAAACGACGCGCTACAACTGGCCAGGATGGCCCAGGCCATCGGCCGCCCACTACCGTCGTGGAAATAGCTGATCGTCGCGCTGGCCAGCATGCCCAGCCCGAACTGGCTGGCACCGAACAAGGCCGCTGCCGCGCCGGCGTTCTGTGGATAACGGGCCATCAGCAAACCGACGCAGTTGGCGCCGAGCAAACCGGTCATCGCCACCACGACAAAAAGCCCCGGCATGACCAGCCATTGGACATCGCCGACCACCGTACCGACCGACAGCAGCGACGCGCCGCCCAGGCCGCAGGCGCTACCGATGCCAGCCATGATGGCCGGCCCATGGCTTTTGGCCAGCCGGCTATTGACGTAATTGGCGGCAAAAATGCCGATTGCGTTGGCCGCAAAAAGCAGGCTGTAGGCGGTCGGAGTGAAATGCTGCAGCTCGATGAAATAGAACGGGCTGGCCGTGATGTAGGCAAACATCGCGGCGAAGGACATGCCGCCGGCCAGCAGCAAGCCGAGCGCCGCCGGATCGAGCAGCAGGCTGCCATAGATGGCAAAAGCACGGCCCAGCGGCACCTGTTCGCGCCGTTCGGCCGGAAGGGTCTCCGGCAACTGGAACCAGACCACCACCAGGCAGAGCAGCCCCCAGCCCACCACGGCAGCAAAGGTCCCGCGCCAGCCGAAACCGGCCAGCAAATAACTCCCCAGCACCGGCGCCAGCAGCGGCGCAATGGCCGTCACCATGGCCATCAGCGACAACTTGCGGATGGCGTCAGTCGGCGAATAGACGTCGCGCACCACCGCCCGGGCCAGCACCGAGGCCGCACCGCCGCCCAGCGCCTGGACAAAACGCGCCCCGATCAGCTGCTCGACCGAAGCGGCCAGCATGCAGGCCAGGCTGGCGACGACGAACAAGGCGATGCCGGTCAGCATCACCGTCCGCCGGCCGTAACGATCGGAAACCGGTCCGTAAAACAGCATGCCCAGCGAAAAGCCGGCCAGAAAGACCGTGATCGACAACTGCACCGCTTCGGCCGAGGCGCCCAATCCGGCGCCGATCGCCGGCAAGGCGGGCAGATAGAGGTCGATCGCCAGCGGGCCGAAGGCGACCAGCGCCCCCAGCAACAGAATGAAACGGCCCTCACGGGCCGAATGGATGACGTTCCTCATGAAGCTGTCCAGAGCAGAGCGAAATTGGCGCGCAGCTTAGCGGCGATCACCCCGAGATGCACGCCGGACCAGCCTCGACATATCACGTCGGGGCTGGCCGGCGGATTACAGACCGCCCAGCGCCAGATACTTGGTTTCCATGTACTCGTCGAGGCCGTGGCTCGACCCTTCGCGGCCGACCCCCGACAGCTTGACGCCGCCGAACGGCGCAACCTCGGTCGAAATCAGACCGGTATTGACGCCGACCATGCCGTATTCGAGCTGCTTGGAAACACGCCAGACACGGCCGTGATCCTTGGAGAAGAAGTAGGCGGCCAGGCCGAACTCAGTATCGTTGGCCATCTGCACGGCCTCGGCTTCGCTCTTGAAGCGGAACAACGGCGCCACCGGGCCGAAGATTTCCTCCTTCGCCACGGCCATGCCGGTCGTCACATCGGCCAGGATGGTCGGCTCATACCAGGTGCGGCCGAGGGCATGGCGCTTGCCGCCGGTGACGACCCGCGCCCCCTTGTCGACGGCATCCTTGACCAGCTCCTCGACCTTGTTGATCGCCGCATCGTCGATCAGCGGACCTTGCGTCACGCCCTCCTCCGTACCGTGGCCCACCTTGAGCGCGGCAACGGCCGTCGCCAGCTTGGCGGCAAAAGCATCATAGACACCATCCTGAACCAGGAAGCGGTTGGAACAGACGCAGGTCTGGCCGGCATTGCGGTACTTGGAAGCGAGCGCTCCGGCCACCGCCGCATCGAGATCGGCATCGTCGAAGACGATGAAGGGCGCATTGCCGCCCAGTTCCAGCGACATCTTTTTGACCGTGCCGGCGCACTGCTGCATCAGCAATTGACCGATGGGGGTCGAGCCGGTGAAAGTCAGCTTGCGGACAATCGGGCTGGCCGTCATCACGCCACCGATGGCCGAAGCCTTGCCGGTCACCACACTGAACACACCGGCCGGCACGCCGGCGCGTTCGGCCAGCTCGGCCAGGGCGAGCGCCGACAACGGCGTCTGCTCGGCCGGCTTGAGGATGATGGTGCAACCGGCAGCCAGTGCCGGAGCGACCTTGCGGGTGATCATCGCCGACGGGAAATTCCACGGCGTGATCGCCGCGCAAACCCCGACCGGCTCCTTGGTGACAACCAGCTGGCGATCCTTGAACGGCGACGGAATGACCTCGCCGTAGGCGCGCTTGGCTTCCTCGGCGAACCATTCGATATAGGCGGCGGCGTAGGCAATCTCGCCCTTGGCTTCGGCCAGCGGCTTGCCCTGCTCGGCCGTCATCAGCGCGGCGAGGTCGTCCTGGTGCGTCATCAGCAGGTCGAACCAGCGACGCAGGATGCGGCTACGTTCGGCGGCGGTGGTTTCGCGCCAGGTCTTGAGGGCTGCGTCGGCAGCCGCAATGGCGCGCTCGGTTTCGGCGGCGCCGCAACGGGGAACGGTGGCGATGGTTTCGCCCGTCGCCGGATTGGTGACCGGAAAGGTTTCGCCGGAATCGGCGGGGGTCCAGGCGCCATTGATGTAGCAGGCTTGGCGCAGCAGGGTGGGGTCTTTCAATGCCAGCATTGGGTAGGCTCCTTGGTTTTGCGTTTTTTGCTGAGTTGGTCTGGGATCAGACCGGGGAGTGTTCTTTGGGTTTGGTCTTGCTTACGACGGGTACGGGGCTTGTTTTACGTGGGGGTTCCGCCTTACGGGCGGGCTTTGCGTTGGTTTCGGCGACGGCGGATGCTGTTCTTGTTTGGCGTAATGGTTCCGCCTTGCGGGCGGGCGTACTTTCTTCTTGCTTCGCCAAGAAGAAAGTAGCCAAAGAAGAAGGCGACCCCAGGCTACGCGGTCGGCTGCGCCGACTCCCCTGCGCGACTCGCTGCTGGCGGGGGCTGCGGAACTCGGGGCTACGCCCCTCAAACAGTCCTCGCCCTCTTTCCGCCATCAGCTCCGTTGCTCGGCGCTCCACATGGGGACCCGTAAAGACGTCGCCGCCGAACCGGTGGGGATGGTTTTGGACAGTTTTCAGCAATCGACCGCCCAAAAACGCCGTTTTTGTTTTTTCCTGGGCAGAGCCGTCGTTCCAAGACGCTTTTCGGGTCCTCCTGAGAGGCGCTGAGCAACGCAGGTTTGAGCGGGAAAAGGGCGAGGACTGTCTGAGGGCGCAGCCCGAGTTCCGCAGCCCCCGCTCAAACCGAGTAGCGCAAGGGACCCGCATAGCGGGCGCCGCCCCGGGGGTCGCCTTTTCTTTGGCTACTTTCTTTTGGCGAAGCAAAAGAAAGTATGCCCGCGCCGCCAGCGCGGAACCCACCGGTTCAGCAAGCGCGCCAAACGGAGAATAGGGCGACAAAGCAGCCATCAGTACGCCGCCCCACCCTTCGAAACATCCTTCTTCTTGAACTTGTCGGCCAGCGCCACCGCCGAATTGCGCAGCAGCAGGGCGTCGACACCAACCAGCAGGAAGCTCGCCCCGATCTCACGATAGGCTTCCGCCGCAGCCGGATCAGCCGAGAACACCCCGGCCGCCTTGCCGGCCGCGGCGATCTTGCCGATGGCAGCGGCCACGGCGGCCTTGACGTCGGCGTGACCGGGATTGCCGAGATGCCCCATCGAGGCGGCGAGGTCGGACGGGCCGATAAAGACGGCATCGACACCTTCGACCTTGAGGATGTCGTCAAGACCGGCCAGCCCGACTGTCGATTCGATCTGCACGATCAGGCACATTTCCTGGTCGGCCTTGGCGAAATAGCCTTCGACGCCGTTCCAGCGGGCAGCGCGGGCCATCGCCGTGCCAACGCCGCGGATGCCATGCGGCGGATAGCGCATGGCACGCACCAGCTTTTCGGCCTCGGCGGCGGTTTCGACCATCGGCACCATCAGGGTCTGGGCGCCGCCGTCGAGCAGTTGCTTGATGCGCGCGACGTCGTGGTCGACGGTACGGACCACTGGCTTGACCGGATAAGGCGCCAGCGCCTGCAGTTGTTCGATGATCGAGCGCAGGTCGTTGGGGCCGTGCTCGCCGTCGATCAGCAACCAGTCGAAACCGGTGCCGGCGACGACTTCGGCGGTGTAGGCGCTGGCCAGACCGAGAAACAGGCCGATCTGGGTTTCGCCGGCCACCAGGGCGCGCTTGAAGGTATTGAGAGGCATGTCCATGATCGACTCCCGGGCTTCAGACAAAACGGCAGGTGATGTTGCCGAGCGGGCCGTAGTCGACATGGAAGGTGTCGCCCCGGCTGGCCGGCACCGGCCGCGTGAAGGAACCGGCGAGGATGATCTGGCCCGGCTCCAGCGCCACGCCGTGCGGGGCGAAACGCTTGGCCAGCCAGGAGATGCCGTTCGCCGGATGGTTGAGCACGCCGGCCGCGACGCCGGTTTCTTCGATCACGCCATTGCGATAGAGCAAGGCCGAAACCCAGCGCAGATCGAAGTCCATCGGCTTGACCGGGCGGCCGCCCATGATGATGCCGGCGTTGGCGGCATTGTCCGAAATGGTGTCGAAAACCTTGCGCGGCCGCTTGCTGTCCGGGTCGATCCGCTGCGAGCGGGCATCGATCAGTTCCAGCGCCGGAATGACGTAGTCGGTGGCGGAGAGCACGTCGAGCATGCTGACGTTTTCGCCTTCGAGGCGGTCTTTCAGGATGAAGGCCAGTTCGACCTCGATCATCGGCACGATGAAGCGATCGACCGGAATTTCGCCGCCGTCGGCGAAGACCATGTCGTCAAGCAGCGTGCCGTAGTCCGGCTCATTGATCTGCGACGACATCTGCATGGCGCGCGAGGTCAGGCCGATCTTGTGGCCGACGATCTTGCGCCCTTCGGCGATCTTCATGTCGACCCAGGCTTTCTGGATCGCATAGGCGTCGGGGATGGTGATGTCCGGGTAATCCAGCGAAATCTGGCGGATCTGCTGGCGGGTCTTTTCGGCTTCGTGGAAGCGACGGGCAGTCGCTTCGATAATGTCTTGGCTGAGCATGGTCATTCCTCTTGGTGGGGTTAGGCCTTCTTGTAACGGGCGTGGATATTGTTTTTCTTCCAGGTGCCGGCTTCGCTGAATTCCGAGAATTCCATCGACAGCGCCAGGCCGCGCTGCGCGAAGACGGCAGCGAAGTGTTCCGTGATCATGGCGAACAGTTCGTCGCAGGCTTTCTTCTTCTCGGCGTCGCTGCGTCCGGCCCCGACTTTCAGCGAGGCATGCACGAAAGCATCGTCCGGCCGGCTGCCGTCGGCGACGCAGTAGTCCTTCAGCCAATGCACGCGGGAGCGGATGCCGCCAATCGGGAACACCCCACCCTGCGCAATCAGAATCTGGTTGGATTTCTGCAACAGCCCCGGGATATCGTTCTCGGCGGTATCGAGGTTGTCGGTGATTTCGTAGATCAGATGGGGCATTCCGTGCTCCTGAAAAATGCTGGACTAGGCAGCCAGCTTGTCGGTCAGCGGCGGGATGCCGGCAACCGGGAAATTGACGACGACCTGGCCGGTACCCGAGCTTTCGAAGTAAGGGCAGACGATTTCGGCCTGGCCGACATACCTGTCCCAGCCCAGCGCGCCGAACAGCATCGCGGTGTCGTGCATGTGGCCTTCGCCGGTGCAGTACTTGGCGTACTCGGGCAACATGCGCAGGAAAGTCGGCCAGTCGCCGGCCTCCCACAGTTGCAGGGCACGCAGGTCGGCCTGCTTGTTGAATTCGCGGCTGATCGTGTTGAAGCCTTCCTCGACCAGGCGGTTCTCCCAGATCTGGTGCGACAGCGAACCGCTGGCGATGATCGCCACCTTGCTGTCGCTGCGCGCCACGGCCTTTGCCAGGGCTTCGCCGATGATGCGCGACTCTTCCAGGCTGCCGAAGGTGCTCCAGCCGGCAATCGAGACGACGCGGATCTTGCCTTCCGGATTCATGTAGCGCATCGGCAGGATGGTGCCGTATTCGAGATCGAGCGAAGCGACCTGGTGGGCACGCGTCTTGACGCCCATCGCCGTGGCTTCGGCGGCGATCAGGTCGCCCAGTTCCGGGTTGCCCGGGAAGGCGTAGGCCAGGTCCTGGATGAAGTGCGGGAACTCGTGGCTGGTGTAATTGCCCTTGTGCACCGCGTTGTTGTTGATGTGGTAGCCGGCATTGATCAGCCAGTGCGTGTCGAAAACAACGAAGGTATCGACGTCCAACGCCACGGCACGGCGGCCGATCTCGCGTTCGGCGTCGATCGCCGCCTGACGGCAGCCGGCGGTCGGGCCGGGCATTTCGGAAAGCAGCATTGACGGCACATGCGTGGCCTTGACGGCCATGACGATTTCACCCATGAAACGGTCTCCTTTGGTATAGGGAAAAGGCTTCTCTCTTGGGGGTCATCACTGGCTTTACGCTCTTTTAGACGGGAAATACGACGTTGATCTGGCCGGTGCCGGACGAACCGAAGTAAGGCGTCACCACTTCGGCCTTGCCCTGGTAATCCTCGGCGCCGAGCACACCAAGCAGCATCGCGGTGTCGTGCATCATCCCTTCGCCATGACACTTCACGGCGTACTCCGGCAACATGCCGCAGAAGGTCTTCCAGTCGCCTTTCTTCCACAGTTCGACGACGTGGTGATCGACGCTTTCCAGGAAGGGCGTCCAGACCTTGTGCATGAACTGGTCGGCGGTCCCGTTCTGGGCGAAGCGATGCGACAGCGAGCCGGAAGCCAGCACGGCGACGTTGCCCTCGAATTTCTCCTCGATCGCCTTACGCACGGCACGGCCCAGTGCAATCGAATCGGCCAGGTCATGCACGGTGCACAAGGCCGAGATGGAAACCACCTTGAAGCGCTTGTCCTCGTTCATGTAGCGCATCGGCACCAGGGTGCCGTATTCCAGCGCCAGGCTGGTCGCATCGTGGGCGCGGGTATGCACGCCGGCGGCGGTGGCCACCTCGGCGATGGCATGGCCGAGGGCCGGGCTGCCTTCGTACGAGAACGGCATGTTCTTGATGAAATGCGGCAGCTCATTGGAGGTATAGATCCCCTCCCAGGACGGCGCACAGTTGATGTGGTAACCGGAATTGACCAGCCAGTGCGTGTCGAAGACGACGATGGTGTCGACATTGAGTTCGCGCATGCGGCGGGCGATCTCCTTGTGACCGTCGATGGCGGCCTGGCGACAGCCCTTGTGCGGCCCGTCCAGTTCCGACAGGTACATCGACGGAACGTGGGTGATCTTGGCGGCGAGTACGAGTTTGCCCATTTTTTCTGTCTCCTCCAGGTGCGCTTAAACGCCCCAGCGCGGGATGTGGTGGCTGCCGTAGGACACGGCGATGTTCTTGGCTTCGCAGAACACTTCGAAGCTGTAGTGGTTGCCTTCGCGGCCGGTGCCGGAAGCCTTCGAACCGCCGAAGGGCTGGCGCAGATCGCGGACGTTCTGGCTGTTGACGAAGGTCATGCCCGACTCGATGGCCTTGGCCAGGCGAATGGCGCGGCCGGTGTTGTTGGTCCACAGATAGGACGAGAGACCGTAGATGGTGTCGTTGGCGATGCGCACGGCGTCCTCTTCGGTCTTGAAGCGGATGATGCAGGGCACCGGCCCGAAGATTTCTTCCTGGGCGATGCGCATGCTGTTGTCGACATCGGCGAAGACGGTCGGCTGCACCCAGAAACCGTTCTTGAACTTGTCGGCGACGACCGGCGTGCCGCCGCCGAAGACGACCTTGGCGCCTTCCTGCTTGCCCAGCTCGATGTAGTAATTGACCTTGTCCTGATGGCCCTTGGAGATCATCGGACCGATCACCGTGTTCGGGTCCATCGGGTCGCCCACCGTCAGCTTGGCGGCACGGGCCGCGAAGTCGGCGACGAACTTGTCGTAGATGCCTTCCTGGACAATGATCCGCGAACCGGCGGTGCAGCGTTCGCCGTTATTCGAGAAGATCATGAAGATGGCGGCGTCGAGGGCGCGTTCGTAGTCGGCGTCGTCGAAGATGATGAACGGCGACTTGCCGCCCAGTTCCATCGAGAACTTCTTCAGGCCGGCGGCCTTGACGATGCGGTTGCCAGTGGCGGTCGAACCGGTGAAGGAAATCGAGCGCACATCCGGGTGCGACACCAGCGGCTCGCCGGCCTTGTCGCCGAAGCCCTGGACGACGTTGAAGACGCCCGGCGGGATGCCGGCTTCGAGGGCCAGTTCGCCGAGACGATTGGCGGTCAGCGGCGACAGCTCGGACATCTTCATCACGGCGGTGTTGCCGAAAGCCAGGCAGGGCGCGGTCTTCCAGGTGGCGGTCATGAACGGCACGTTCCACGGCGAGATCAGCGCGCAAACGCCGACCGGCTGCCACAGCGTGTAGTTGAGGTGGCCGGTATCGGAATCGTAGGTTTCGCCGTGCATGTGCTGGATCAGCTCGGCGAAGTAGTTGAAGTTGTCGGAAGCACGGGGCACCAGCACGCGCTTGGTCTGGTTGGTGACCTGGCCGCAGTCAGCGGTTTCCATGTCGGCGATCGGTTCGACATTGGCGGCAATCAGTTCGCCCAGACGGCGCACCAGGCGGGCGCGTTCCTTGACCGGCGTCGCGGCCCAGCCCGGAAAGGCGGCCTTGGCGGCGGCCACCGCGGCATTGACTTCCTCGGCACCGCCGCTGGCGACTTCGGCCAGCACTTCGCCGGTGGCCGGGTTGATGGTCTGGAAGGTTTCCTTGCTGTCGACCTTCTGGCCGTTGATGATGTGTTTGATCATGCTGTTCTCGCTTTCTGTTTAGACGGTGGCGAACCAGGTCTGGTCGTCGACGATGGTGTTGACCAGACAGCAGACGTTTTCAACTTCGGTTTCGATGACATCGCCCGGCTTGACGTCGGCCAGGCCTTCCGGCGTGCCGGTCAGGATGACGTCGCCCGGATTCAGCGTCATGAACGACGACAGGTATTCGATCAGCGTCGGGATGTCGAAAATCATGTCGGCCGTCGTACCTTGCTGCGTCGTTTTGCCGTTGATGCGCGTCGTCAGCTTGAGGGCCATCGGGTTCGGCACATCGGCGGCATCGACCAGCCAGGGGCCGAGCGGCGTGCAGGCATCGCGGTTCTTGACGCGCAGGTTCGGGCGGTAATAGTTCTCGAGGTAATCGCGGATGGCGTAGTCGTTGGCCACGGTGTAGCCGGCGACGATGCCCATGGCGTCGGCCTTGGCGACGTTCTTGCCGGTCTTGCCGATGACCACCGCCAGCTCGCACTCGTAGTGCATGTAGGTAGCGTCGGCCGGGCGACGCGTCATGGCCTGGTGGCCGGTGATGGTGTTCGGTCCCTTGAGGAAGACGAGCGGTACTTCCGGTGCCTTGAAAGCCAGTTCCTTGGCGTGGTCGGCGTAGTTCAGGCCGAGCGCGAAGACGGTGCCGACTTCGACCGGCGGCAACCACTGGAACTCGCCCTCGTTGAGCAGCCGGCCGTCGGCCAGGCGAACGCGGCCGCTATCTTCGCTGACCAGATGGACGGCGCCGTTGTAACTGATACGACCGTGCTTCATGCTTGTGCTCCGATGCTGAATTGCAGGCTGCCGAGACCTTCGGCACTGAGACGGACGGCACTGCCGGCAGCGGCTTGCGGCGCCTGGTAGCGCACGCCGACCAGCAATACGTCGCCGGCGTTCAGGGTCATCCATTCGGAAACGTCGGCCAGCAGTTGTGCCGGCGAACGCAGCAGGTCGTTCAGCGTGCGGGTATCGACCACCTTGCCGTCGATTTCAGTGCTCAGCGTCAGCCCGGCGATATCGACCAGCGGCTTGACCGAAGTCAGCGGTAGCGAACCGTCGAAGCACTTCTCGCGGATCGCCGGCCGGTAATAGCTGGCGTGCGGCAGGCTCAGATCGGCGGCCAGCACCAGGCCGGCGACGGCGTCGAGCGCGTTCTCCGGCGTCAGGCGGGCAGCGGCGCGGCCGAGCACGAGGCCGACGGTGGCCGCCACTTCGACCGACTTTGCCTCGCCCGGCAGGTGCACCGTGGCGCCACAGGCGACGCGGGTGCCGGCCGGCTTGATGTACAGGGCCGGCGCCTTCGGGGCGCCCTTGTACGGCGCCTCTTCGAGCGAACCGATTTTCTGCAGCGATGCCGCGTCATTGAGAATGACGCCGTACACCGTGCCGCTGACTTGCTGTTTGATCATGGTGCGGAACTCCGCTCAGCCGAGGAAATGAACCAGGCCGAGGCACATGGTGGGGAAAAAGACGAGTGCGACGATGCGCAGGAAATCGGAGGCGAGGAAGGGCATGACGCCGAACGCAGTGTCCTTCATCGGCACATCCTTGGCGATCTTGTTGATCACGTACAGGTTCATGCCGACCGGCGGATGCACGAGGCCGATTTCGACCACCATCAGGGCCAGGATGCCGAACCAGATCGACTTGTCCTCGACGCTCATGCCGAAGAAATCCAGTCCCATGACCATCGGATAGAAGATGGGGATGGTCAGCAGGATCATGGCCAGCGAGTCCATCACGCAGCCGAGCAGGATGTAGATGAGCAGGATGGAGAACAACACGAGCAGCGCCGGCAGGCCGCTGTTCTGCACCCACAGCGCCAGTTCGGTCGGCATCTGCGACAAGGCCAGGCTGGAGTTCAGCAGGTCGGCACCGATCAGCACCATGAAGATCATGCCGGTGGCGTGGGCCGTGCCATAGACGCTCTGCAGGAAATCCTTGGTGCGCATGCCGCCCGATACCGCGGCGATGACACCGCAAGCGGCGGCACCGATCGAGGCCGCTTCGGTCGGGTTGGCCCAACCGCCGTAGATGCCGACGATGACCACGAGAAACACGCAGAGCACCGGAATGATGTTGATCTGGGCCTTGATCATTTCGCCGAAAGGTACCTTGCGACCGGCCGGACCGGCAGCCGGATCGCGCCGCACGATGAAGGCGATGACCAGCAGATAGCCGAGGGCGGCGATGATGCCGGGGACCACTGCAGCGACGAACAGCTTGCCGATCGATTCCTGGGTCAGCACCGCATAGATGACCAAGGGCACAGAAGGCGGGATCAGGATGCCGAGGGTGCCGGAAGCGGCCAGCGTCGCGGTGGACAGCCTGCCGGAATAGCCGTTGGCCTTGAGTTCGGGCAACGCCACCTGGCCCATGGTGGCAGCCGTCGCCAGCGAAGAGCCGCAGATCGCCCCGAAGGCGGCACAGGCGGCGGTCGAGGCCATGGCCAAACCGCCTCGCCAGTGGCCGATCAATGTGCCGGCCGCCTTGAACAAGGCCTTGGACAAGCCACCATGCGTCGCGAACTGGCCCATCAGGATGAACAGCGGGATGACCGCCAGGTCGTAGTTGGAGACCCGGGCATAAACCAGGTTGTTGAGGGTATACAGCAAGCCGCCGGTTTCGCCGTTGTTCATCACCAGGTAAATCCCGGCACCGGTAATGAACATGGCCATGGTGATATGCACGCGGATGGCGAGCATGGCCAACAGGCAGCCGAAGCCGATCAGGCCGATGGAGGTACCGCTCATTTATGGGCTCCCGGAATGTTCTTGCTCGGATGGAAATGCGCGAAGGCGCGGTAGAAAGCACACACCGACATGAGGACGATGCCGGGCACCAGCAAGGCAGTCGGAATCCACAACGGCAGCGAGACCAGGGTGGTCACCTCCTGCGACTCGTAGGTGGCGACCGCCGACAGAATCGTCCGCCAGGCCAGCAGAACAGAAACGCCGCCAAGCAGCAGCTCGGCCACCCCGTCGATCGGACGCTTCAACGAGTCGCGCATGCTCTCGGTGAAAAAATCGACCTTGATGTGCTCGCCGAGCAGCGTGCAGTACGGCAGGAATGCCGTGGCGGCGACGGCGGTACCGGCCTGCATCAGTTCGATATCGCCATTGACCGAGCCGAAGCCCAGCTTGCGGCCGACGATCGACACCAGCGACATGGCGATCAGGACAATGAACAACATCCCGCCGGAAATCGCCATCGCCTTACCGGCCAGGATCAGCCAGTGCTCGACCCGGTCGTGCTCGACCAGTTCGTGGGGAATGCCCATCGGATCATGCATGATTCGTCTCCCAGCCCGCTGGCGCTTACTTGCTGGTGCCGGTCAGTTCGCGGGCGGCGGCGATCAGCTTCTTGCCATCCAGACCCTTCTCGCCAACCTGCTTGGCCCACTCGTCCTCGACGCTGGCCGTGGCCTGCTTCATGGCAGTGACCTGGGTGGCGCTCAGGGTGGTGATCTTGTTGCCCTGGGCGGCGATCCGCTTCTTGGTATCGGCCGCGACATCGTCAAACATGGCGCCGAACTTGCCGACCATGACCTCGCCCGTGGTCTTGTCGACAATGGCTTTCAGATCGGCCGGCAGACCGTCGTACTTTTGCTTGTTCATCAGCACGGTAAGAACGGTTGCAGTCGGATAGGCCACACCGTTGTCCGGCTGCAGGTGGAACTTCGTCACCTCCGAAAGCTTGGTCGGATAGACCAGCTCCCAGGCACCGAGCGAGCCGTCAACGACCCCCTTGGCAATGGCTTCGGTGACCTGGGCCGGCGGCATGGCCACCGGCGCACCGCCCAAGGCAGCCAGCGTCTTGGCGCCGACGCGGGTCGAGGTGCGCAGCTTGAGGCCGGCAAAACCGGTCAGGCCGACAATCTGCTTGTTCGAGGTGTGGACGGCCTGACCGCCATCGGTGTGGAAGGCCAACACCTTGTAGGCGGCGAATTCCTGCTGGGCATGCTGCTGGTAGAACTTCCACAGCGCCTTGGAACTGGAGGTGGCATCCTTGACCATGAACGGCAGCTCGAACGCCTCGATGGCCGGGAAGCGGCCGGCCGAGTAGCCCGGACCGGTCCACACCACGTCGGCGACGCCGTTCTTGACCTGGTCGGCCAGTTGGGCCGGCGTACCGCCCAGTTGCATGGCGGGATAGAACTGGCACTTGATGCGGTTATTGGAGAGCTTGCCCATCTCCTCGCACCAGGGCTGCAGCACGCGCTGCTGGGTCGGGGCGGCGGAAGGCAGGAAATGCGCGATCTTGAAAGTGACTTCCTGGGCGAAGGCCGGCATGGAAGCAGCGACGGCACCGAGAACGGCGAGCTTGCGATAGTTCATGTTCATCTCCTCTTTCTGGATCGAAGATCGACCGCCGACCTTCGTTAATATGTTAGCGATTAAATCACTACGATATTAGTGAGTCAACACATCCAGGAAAAATTTGCGCCCTTTTTTACCTGTTTTTACTGCTGCACCGCAGCATCGGGAAGCGGATGCCGGAAGACCTGAAAGCGCCGGCCACGAAAGTCGGTTTCGCTTTCATAACAAGCCCCTACCGATTCTGCGACACGAATCGAGGCGAGGTTTTCGCGGTCGATGAAGCTGATCGGCGGCTGGCCGGGAAAGGCCGCTGCCGCAAGGCGCTGGACGGCCCGGGCTGCCTCGCTGGCATAACCGCAACCGCGCTCGGCGGGGTGCAGCGCCCACTTGATTTCGCGCTCGGGAAAATCCACCGGGTGCCAGAGGCCGACCGTACCGAGCAGCCGACCATCGCTTTTCGCCGCCACGGCATAGGGACCATAACCGCGCAGCAGCCAGTGCCCGGCCAGGGCAGCGGTGAGCCGCCAGCTTTCGCCTTCGCTCAAGGGACGACCGAGCGTGTAGCGGGTGCTTTCCGGATCGGCGTAATGGGCATGCATCGCCGCCCAGTCGGCCTCTAGGAAGGGGCGCAGGATCAGGCGCGGGGTGTCGGCGTGCGTCGGGATCAGGAAGTGGGTCATGGCATCTCGAAAAAGACCGGCCGCACCAGGCGGCCGGAAAACTCGCAGAGGAGAGAGAAAACGCAATCACTATCCGGGCGGGCCGCAGCCCGCCTGGACTCAGAACCCAAACTCAGGACTTCATGATCTTCAGGGTCTGCAGCGAGGTGAATTCGGCCAATCCGTGCTCGCCGAAGCCGACGCCGATGCCGGACTGCTTGATGCCGCCGAATGGCGCATCGGGCTGCACGGCGCCGTGCTGGTTGATCCACACGCTGCCGCATTCGAGACGCCGGCCGATGGCGGCCGCAGCCGCCGGGTCGGCCGACCAGACCGAGCCGCCCAGGCCGTTCGGGTTGTCGTTAGCGCGGCGCACCGCTTCGTCGATGTCGCGATACTTGATGACCGGCAGGATCGGGCCGAACTGTTCTTCATCGACCAGTCGGCAGCCTTCCACCAGGTCGGCAACGATGGTCGGCGCGTAGAAGTAACCGGAACCGGGCAGCCGCTCGCCACCGCACAGGAAGCGCCCGCCATGCGCCCGCGCATCGGCAGCGAATTCCTCGATCTTGGCCAGTTGCATGGCGTTCTGCACCGGCCCCAACTGGGTCTCGGGCAGCAGGCCGTCGCCGACCACCGCCTGGCTGGCCAGGCGGGCCAGTTCGGCACACAGCGCTTCGTAGATGCTTTCATGCACGTACAGGCGCTTCAGGCAGGCGCAGGTCTGGCCATTGTTGTGGAAAGTCACGGCAAACAGTTTTTCGGCCACCGCCTTGACGTCCACATCGGGCAGCACGATGCCGGCATCGTTGCCGCCCAGTTCGAGGGTCAGGCGCTTCAGGCTGGCGGCGGCGCTGGCCATGATCTTGCGTCCGGTCGCCGTCGAGCCGGTAAAGATGATCTTGGCCACGCCGGGATGCGCCACCAGGGCCGGCCCGACGGCCGAACCGGCCGCCCCCGTCACCAGGTTGAGCACGCCGGGCGGCAGGATGGCATTGGCCAGTTCGACGAAACGGGCCGTCGCCACCGGCGTCAGCTCCGACGGCTTGAGCACCACCGTGTTGCCGGCCCGCAAGGCTGGAATGACATGCCAGATGGCGATCATCAGCGGCCAGTTCCAGGGCGTGATCGAAGCGACCACGCCGAGTGCCTTGCGATGCACCTCGACGCGAGCCTCGGCATTGTCCTGGATGACCTCGACCGGCAGTGCCAGGTCGGCCGTGACATGCGTCCAGGCCATCGCGCCGCCGACTTCCATGCCGGCCCCGACCCCGCCCAGGCCATTCAGCGGCTTGCCGGTTTCCAGCGTCACCAGTTGCATCAGTTCCGGCATATGGGCTTCAATCGCCGCCCCGACCGCATGCAGCAGAGCCTGCCGTTCACCTTCCGGCCGCGCGCTCCAGCCGGCAAAGGCGCGCCGGGCGGCGGCCACGGCGGCATCGACGTGCGTTGCATCGCCGGCGGCCGCTTCGGCAAAGGCCGCTCCGGTCGCCGGATTGATCACCGGAAAATGCTGGCTGGCGACGACCGGCTGGCCATCGATCAGCATCGAGATTGTCTTCATGTTTGTCTCCTGTTTTATTTATCGGTATGGCACTGCAATTCAGTTTCTGGCCGGCTCCTTGTCGCTAACCACGCCGCGCCGGGAAAAACGGATCAGCGCGTTGCCGGCACCGGCCACCAGAGCGGTCATCGACAAACGGTCTTCCCGCGCCGAGCCGGTGAAGCTGGCGCCGCCATTGCGGCTTTCGACCTGTACGCCGTCGAGCCCAACGCCGACGACCCGCTCGCCGACCTGGATCAGGTCGGTCAGCGAGCTCTTGCTGCCGCTGTCCACCGCCTGCCAGCTGTGTCCGTCATCGGTACTGCGGTACATCGAGCCGCGCAGGCCGGCGACGATCAGGCTGCCGTCCTGCAAGGCCAGACCGGTCCAGAACGAGCCCTTGTAACCAGTATCGAGATAACGCCAGTTCTTGCCGTGGTCGTCGCTGCGCAGCACCATGCCGCGCTCGGCGGCGACGAACAGGCTGCCCTTGGGCGAGGCGAAAAGGCCGAACAGGTTGCGGTCGGCCCGGCCCCCGTCCGGCGGCGCCGGCAAGCTGACTGTTTCCCAGCTCTTGCCGCCATCCTGGGTGCGCAAGACCAGCGACCACAGGCCGATGGCGACGCCCTCCTCGGCATTGAAGAAATGCACCGCGAACAGCGGCCGGTCTTCCTGGGTATCCATGCGCTGGATGCTCCAGGTTTCGCCGCCATCGGCGGTATGGACGATGGCGCCCCAGTGGCCGACCGCCCAGCCGTTCTTCTCGTCGGCAAAACTGAGCGCCGTCAGCGTCGACGAAAGCGGCATCTTGGCGGCCTGGCGGAAGTGCTTGCCGTCGTCGTCGGAAAGCAGCGCGATACCGTAATCGCCGACCGCGACGATGCGCTTGCCGGCCCTGACCGCCCCCAGCATGGGCGCCTGGGCCGCACTCGCCGACTGGTGGGCCGGCTGTGCCTTGAGTTCGAGCGGGGCGGCCGGCGCCTGGGCATGCGCCACGCCGATCCCCAGGCCGGCGGCGGCAAACAGCGCCAGGGCCGGCAGGTGAAGTGTGATCGATTTGAGTTTCATGACGTGCTCCGCTCAGTGATTGAAGATGCCCGGGGCGCGAACTGGCGTCTTGCGCGGGAACAGTTTTTCCAGCCAGACCGCGAAGGCAGGCAGTGCCGTCATCGCCATCACCATGTTGACCATGAACATGAAGGCAAGCAGCTTGCCCATGTCGGCCTGGAACTTGAGATCGGAGAAAGCCCAGGTGGCGACGCCGACAGCCAGCGTGATGGCGGTGAAGATGGTGGCGGTGCCGACTTCGAGGATCGAATGCTCCAGCGCCTTGACGATGTTCTGGCCCTGCGACATGTGCAGTTGCAGGCGGTTGTAGATGTAAAAGGCGTAATCGACACCGATGCCGACCGCCAGCACCATCACCGGCAGCGTGGCCACGGTCAGGCCGATCTGCAGTTCCTTCATGAACCAGTAACCGATGAAGGTCCCCACCGTCAGCGGCAGGCAGCACGCCAGCACGGCGCGGAAATCGCGATAGACCAGGGCGACCAGGATGACGATGGCGGCATAGACGTACATCATCATCGGCATTTCGCTCTTCTCGACCTCGTCATTGACCGCGGCCAGCACGCCGGCGTTGCCGGAGGCGAGGCGGATGGTCACGCCGTCAAGCTTGTTGGCGTCACGGAAGGCCTTGACCTGGTCGATGATGCGATTGATCGTCGTCGCCTTGTGGTCGGTCAGGAAGAGATGGACGGCGGTCATGCTGCAATCCTTCTTCATGTAGCCGCGCATGCGGCCGATCTCGGTGGACAGCGCGGCGTAATTGCCCGGATCGATCGGGATCGCCCCCATCTTCGGGTTGCCCTCGTTGTAGCCCTCGTTGAAGGTGCGCAGCTGGCCGGCGTAGGAGCTAGCCGAGAGCACGCCTTCGACGTGCTGCATGTCCCAGACGAACTGGTCCTGGTAGATGCCGATGGCGACGTTCTCGCACGACTCCGGGGCCGCTTCGAAAATCACCGTCAGCCAGTCGAGGCCGGTGTCGTACGACTCGGAAATCGCCACCGCGTCGCGGTTGAAGCGGGCTTCCGGCCGCAGTTCCGGCGCCCCCGGCTGCAACGTGCCGATGACGCGGTCGCTGCTCTGCCAGACCGAGACGCCGAAGATCACCGTGGTCAGCGCGATGACGATGGCGGCATTGCGCGGTTCGGCGACGCGAGCCAGCGAACGCAGCCAGGTCGCCCGCTTGTCGCGCTTCAACATCGCGGTCTGGGCGTATTCCTTGCTGAATTTGAAGTAGGAAGCGGCAATCGGCAGCATCGCCAGATTGGTGGTGATCTTGAAGAAGACGCCGAGCGAAGCGGTGATCGCCAGTTCGCGCACCATCGGGATCGGAATCAGGATCAGCGTGATGAAGGAAACGAAGGCGGTGACCAGGGCCAGCACGCCGGGAATCAGCAGGCCGGAAAAACTGGCCCGGGCGGCTTCCTCGGTGGTCTTGCCGTGGGACAGCTCGCGGACGATGAAATTGATCTGCTGCACGCCGTGCGAGACGCCGATCGCGAAGACCAGGAAAGGCACCAGCACACCCAGCGGGTCCAGCCCGAAACCGAGCAGGCGCAAGGCGCCGAACTGCCAGATCAGCGAAGTCAGCGAGCAGACCACCGGCAGCAGGGTGAAGCGGATGGAGTGGCAATACCAATAGACGGCCCCGGCGGTCAGCAACAGTGCGACGGCACAGAATTCGAGCACGGCGGAGGCGCCGTTGGCGATATCGCCGATCTGCTTGGCGAAACCGATGATCTCGATTTCGAAATCGGCATCCTCGAACTTGCCGCGCAGTTCTTCGAGCAGCTTGTTGTAGGCGACGTAATCGATCTTGTTGCCGTCCTTGTCGAGCTCGGCCAGCTCGGCGACGATCATCGCGCTGGTCTGGTCGCGCGAGACCAGCGTCCCGATGAAGCCGCCCTGCCCGGCCGAACGCTGGATGCCGGCGATGATTTCCGGCGTCAGCTGGGCCGGCATCACGGTGCCCGGGATCAGCGGGTCGGCACGGAAGCCTTCTTCGGTGATTTCATTGACGAAGCTGTTCGGCGTCCACAGGGACTGCACGCCCAGCCGGTCTACGCCCGGCAGGTAGATCACCGCCTGCGTCGTGTCGTACAGCCGCTGCAGGCCGGCCTGGGTCCAGATCGTTCCCTTGCGGGCCTTGACCACGACGTTCAGGCGATTGGCGCCGAGCACGTCGTTGCGGTATTTCTGGAAGGTCTCGATATATTCGTGGCCGGTCGGCATCTGCTTTTCGAAACCGGCCTCCATCCGCAGCTGGACGGCAAAATAGCCCATGCCGGCAGTAAAGACGGCGAGCCAGATCAGGAAAGGCGTGCGGAACCGGAAGCAGAAGTCTTCCAGGCCCTTGAGCAGCCGGGTCAGATGCTGGTCGACATCATTGACGCTGAAAAAGTTGATCATTGCGAGCTGTTCCCTGGGGAGTACTTGTTATTGGTCTGGTCAAGAATGGGGCGACCAGCGGCCGACCCTTGGACGATCAGAAGTTGCGCGAGACCGATACACCGAAGAAGTCGCGATCGGCATACGGCTGGTCATAGACCCGCGAACCGCCCCAGAAGCGGGCGTAATTGACCCCGATCTGCCAGTTGGCCGGATTCTGGACAAAATTGACCATGAAGTTGGCCGACTTCGCGCCTTCCATGAACAGACTGCTCGAGTTCGGGCTGCGTCCGGTCACTGCATGGAAGAAGTAGACTTCCGGAATCACCTGCCAGCCCGGGATCAGGCTGCCGTCGTACACCCAGCTGAAGTCCAGGTTGTAACCGGCCGACAAGCGATCACCCACCGCTTCCGCCGTGCCGCCCAGGTTGTACTCCTGACCCCAGCCCCAGACACCGGATGCGATCGGCTCGCCGTTGTAGAACTTCTTCATTTTCGGGTAGTACATGGCAACGCCTTCAACCATCAGGGTTGCTGTCGACGCATTGCCCAGCGCCTTGAGCAGGCCGCCGTAATCGCCCGGCCCCATGGTCAGCATCCCGGTCAGGTGCCATTGGAACTTCTTCTCGTCCACCCAGCAGCGGCCGCCATTCGCCGCGCAGCCGTCGAAGTTGGGATTGAGCGAGACGGCATCCTTCGGCCGATAGGACAACTCGGTACCGATCGACCAGTCACCGACCGGAAGATTGGCCGAAACGCCGTACATGCGGCGGTCTTCCGCATAGATCCACTCCGAACCGTTGGTCAGGCTGAACTGCGGCACCTTGTCGTGGTAGGCCATGGCATAGAAGCCCAGATTGAGCTGGGTATCGGCCGGCTGCCAACGCACCGCCGCACCGTACTGGCCGCTGTCCTTGACGCTGCGCCGGGGAATGCCGTAGGTCTTGTCGCCGACGCCCAGGCCGTTCAACTGCGACCAATAACTGCCGGTCGGCGGAAAATAGGCTTCATTCCAGTTGGTCTGCACATAGCCTTCGAAATTGAAGCCGTTGCCCAGACCGGTCGCGAAGCTGATGATCGGCGCCGGCAGGAAAACTTCCTTCAACTGGGTACCCGGCTGCGACTGACGCATGATGTCGGAGGCATTGGTCTGGTTGATGCCGCCGGGCAGGAAGATGCTCTCGCCCCACGATATCACCTGGTTACCGACCCGCACCCGGGCCCGCTGGTCGCCCAACGAGAATTCCTTGCTGACCCAGAAATCGAGCAGGCGGGCCTTGAAGCGCAGATCGTCCCTGGCATCGTCGGACAAGGAGGCGGCGTAGCCGTTGGTGCCGGTCGCCGCGCTGACGTAGCCAGTCGTGCGGGTGGCCGAGAAATCGCGCAACCAGCTGACCCGGCCCATGAACTTCCAGTCGTCCGGCATCTTGAGCAGCAGTTCGTGCGTGCCCTTGAGGTAGGTGGTGAAGGCATCGCCCTTCTTGTAGTTCAGGTTGCCCTGGTCGCCGACCCCGGCCACCGTCGTACAGCCGGCCGGCGCGCCGCTGCCGGTCGCCCCCGCGACGATCAGGTCGCAGGACGGATTCTGGGCGCGCACGCCCATGCCGATGCTGATCGTCGAATCGAAGCTGCCGGAAATGCTCTCGGTTTCAAAGGTGAAAGCGGAAGCACTGCCGATATAGCCGAGCAACACGGCGAGAACGCTTTTCTTGAATAATTTGGTCATGGAATTACCCCCGTAATTTTCAGCGCCGGATCAGCGATCGCTGATCGCCCGCAAGTTGTCTGCGGTGTAGTAGCTTTCCTTGAGCTTCGGATCGTTGGCTTCGACGAACCACTTCATGTCCTTGCCCGCCGCCAGAGAACCCTGGTCGACCAGGTAACGGTTGTCGATCAGGTTGTACTGGACGAAAGCCGGGTTGTCGCAGCTACCGGTTTCCTGCACCGGAATGACGAAACCTTCGCGGACTTTCCACAACTTGCCCTGGGCGTCGTAATCCTCGGCCACCACCAGCGACCAGCTGTCTTCGTCGATATAGAAGGTGCGCTTCGGTGCGACGTGGCGAACCCCCGACTTGACCGTGGCCTCGACCACCCAGACGCGATGCAGCTCGTAACGGCGATGTGCCGGGTCAACCGCGTTGTCCTTGGCGACATCGCTGAACTTGACCTTCGGGTCGTACATGCCGAAAGCGTTGTAGCCGACGATCAGTTCCTTCTTGCCGACCAGCTTCCAGTCGAAACGCTCGATGGTGCCGTTGAACAGGCGCGGCTCGTCCATCGTGTACTGGTTTTCGAAGCCGATCTGCGGCGCATCGTAGGCATAGGTCGGCATGCGGCGGACACGACGCTGCCCGGGGAAGTAGTAGAAGGTGTCGTTGGTCTTGTCGAGGAAGTTGGTCACCGCCAGGGCCTGGCCGGCCAGCGCCGTCGGCGACTTGTAGGTGAAGTAGGTGAAGTACTCGACCTGCGGCAGCGTGGACAGCTGGGTCGAGCCCTTCTTGCCCCACGGGAAGAAGTAGGTTTGCGTCGAGGTGGCGGCAATCCACTCGCTGGAACCAGCGCGCGGCGACAGCGCGGTATAGACGTTCGGATACTCGTAGCCGACGCCCATGTATTTCATCTTGGCATTCCACATCGCCTCGGTACCTGTCTTCGGTAGCGGGAAGGGAATGCCCGGCACGGTGGCTTCCTTCAGGCTCCAGCCATCGGCGCCGATCTTGGCGGAAACGGCATTTTTCTTGGTGTTTTCGACCACGAAGTCAGGGTTGCTGCAGGTACGGCGGGAGGGATAGACCTCCATCTTGTAACCCTTGGTCTGCTTGATCAGCTGAACCTGGCCGGGCGACAGCTGGGACGCGTACTTGTCCACGTTGCTGGCATCGATGCTGTACAGCGGCTTGTCGCTGCTGTATTTCCAGAATTCGGCGCGGCTCTTGCCGTAGGACCAGCCGGCAGTCATTGCATCGCCCTGGTAGGCCGGAATCGAACCATCCTTGTTGGCCGCCTTCTCGGCACCGACCGCGGTCAATTCCTTGCCCAGCTTGGCCGCTTCCGCCTCGGTCGCGGCCTGCACGCCGCCACTGATGGCAAACAGGGCGGTGACGAGTGCGCCCACTTTACGCATTTCAAACATATGAACCTCCTGGTTGGGTGTGGGCCCGACCCCCGCCGCGCCCGGACTGCTTATTGATGGCTTGAGTGTAGAAACCGGGGGGCAGTCGCCGTTATCAAAAATCGGCAACTTTTCTTGATCTAGATCAGGAACAAACCCATGTATTTAAGGCAGATAAGTCAGCTTCGCGTCAGCCTAGCCGGTAGCTGTAAACGATCGCTTGCACCTGCCGGGCCAGTGTTTCCAGCTGGAGCGCGGCTTCCGAGGTGGCGGCGGCGGCGCGGTCGTTGTCCTGCGACATGTGGGCAATCCGCTCGATGCGGCTGGCGATCTCGCCACTGGCCCGCTCCTGCTCCAGCAAGGCGGCATGAATGTCGCCGACCACACCGGTGATCGCGGCACTGCTGGCACCGATCCGCTCGATGGCGACCCGGGCATTGCCGGCCCGGGCGACACCGGCCTCGACCTGACGCACCGCCAACTGCATGGCACCGGCCGTTTCCTGCGTGTTGTGGTGCATCACGGTAATGGTGGCGTTGATGGTTTGCGTCGACGCTGCCGTCCGCTCGGCCAGTTTGCGCACCTCATCGGCCACCACGGCAAAGCCGCGCCCCTGCTCGCCGGCCCGCGCCGCTTCGATGGCGGCGTTGAGGGCGAGCAGATTGGTCTGCTCGGCAACATCCTTGATGACCCCGACCACCTGGGCGATTTCCTGGCTCTGCCGTTCCAGTTGGCCGATCATGCCGGCGGCGTCGTGCACGGTGCGGGCGATGGCCTGGATATCCTCGACCGTGTCGTGCATCGCCGCCTGCCCTTCGCGCGAGATGCCGGCCGAATCGAGCGCCAGGCGATCGGCACTGCCGACCTGCTGGCCGACCTGGGCGACGCTGGCGGCCATCTGCTGCACGTTGGCCGCCATTTCGGCAGCCGCCTCGGTCTGCTCGGCCGAGGCGCGCGCCACCTGGCCGGCGTGGGCTGCCAGATCGTCCGCCGCCTCGACCACTTCGCTGGCACGGACGGCAATCGCCTGCAGGTTGTGCTGGGTCTTGCCGGTCAGCGCATTGATGTCCTCAGCCAGCAAGGCCAGTTCATCGCGCCCCGGCAAGGCGATCCGGGTGGTGAAATCGAGCTCGCTGGTGATCTGCGTCGTGGCGCGGTGAAAAGTCGCCAGGCTGCGGTTGATCTTGCCGAGCAAGGGCAAGGCGACGAGCAGCAGGACAGCGATGCCCCCGAGCGTGATGACGCCGGCCAGGTTGATGCCGTGGCTGGCCGCGACCAGGGACTCCCGACCGTAGTCGGCCGACAACTGGTAATTCAGCTTGAGATGGCTGTCGATGGCCTGGCTGGCGGCATCGCCCAAAGCCGCCCCCTGACCGCTGAAACGGGCCCGGGCGGCCGCCTTGTCGCGACGCGACAGGGCCAGGATCGCCTCGACTTCGGCATGAAATGCCGCCACGGCCTGGCGATCTGTCGCCAGATGCTGCCGATCGGTGTCGGAAGCCGGATCGAGGTAGTTGTCGTATTGCTTGAGCGCGACATCGACCGCTGCCCGGCTTTGCGCCGCACGGCGCTCCAGCTCGCCCATCGCCGCCGGGTCGGACTCGACGATATGCTGCAGCAGGGCGATACGGATGCCGGCCAGCTCGTTAACCGCATCGGTCAGCAGGCGAATGCTCGGCACGCCGAGATTGATGATGGCGGAAAGGTTTTCACCCAGTCCGCTGGCAGCGCGATACCCCGTGCCGCCAACGACGAGCAGGGATAAGGAGGAAAGCAAGGTGATCGCCCACAGGCGAAGCTTGATGGTCATGGCAGTCGACTTCCGGTTCGTATTGGGGAGGGATGGCGTCCGATTCGGCTGACGCATGGCGTCGCCTCGGCTTCATGCCGGACATCGCGTGTCCGGCTGAAAAAATTATCGCCAGCCCACCGGCGCAGCTTTATCGAAAATCGGCAATAAAGCGCCGGAAGCCAGAGCGGATGGCCATCGCCATCCGCCCGGCACTGCTTGTTACTACTTGCTGCCCGCTGCGGCGAGCGCCTCGATGCGCTTGACCAGCTCCACCCGCAGACCCGGGATATCTTCCGGGATGCTCGCCCGATACGCCTTTACATCGGCCTCGGTATAAGACTTGAAATCGGCCGGCACACTGCGCCCGGCGATGTTCTTCATCACCCAGTTGAGCAGCTCGGCCGTCTCGGCATCGTTGAGCGGCGTATTCAGGGTGCCCGGCACCTGCGACAGGTAGGCCCGCCCTTCCGGCACGCGCAGGAAGTGCCCGACCTCGCCGCGCATGCTGGGAATGCCATTGACCGGCGAACCGCTGCCGTCGGCCCCATGGCAGCCCATGCAATACAAGCGATAGTTCTTCTGCCCGGCATCGGCCCGGGCGGCACCGAAGCCGGCCAGGCCGGCGAGCAGCAGACAGCATGAAACAAGGGTGGTGGCACGCATGTTTTTCTCCTTGTCCTTATTCCGACTCGGCCCGCCAGGCCTTGAGCTCCTGGCCGGACGGCTTGTTGGCCCGCAGCTTGGCAAACACCTCGGCCGTATAGGGCTGATGCCCGGCCGGCAGTTCGGCGGCGTTGAACTGGCTCAACACGTAATTGACCACCGCCGCCAGCTCCTCATCGGAGAACTGCGCCCAGGACGGCATGATCCCGGTGTAGGTGATGCCTTTCGAGACCAGCTTGCCGGCCATGCCGGTGACCACGACGGCCGGGACGTACTGGCGCCCGACCGGCGTGGCGACGCGTTTGCCCAGGGTACCGGCCAGCGGCGGCGCCAGACCGACCGCGCCGGCCCCATCCGGCTGGTGGCAGGCGGCGCAGTTGCCGTCGTAGATGGCCTTGCCGTCGGCCGCCTGGGCCATGCCGCCGGCCAGCGCCAGGATCAGTGCGGAGAGGAGCCGCCAGCTCATGATTGCCCCTCCTCCAGACCGACGATGACCGACACCGTGCAATGGTAGAGGCTGCTCTGGTTGGCCATGCACCAATTGATGTCGTTATGCACGCCGAGGCGGTAGCCGGGACGTTCGCGGATATTGGTGTTGCACTCGCAACGACCGCAGGTGGTCTTGCCGCAGCAGTCGTTGTAGCTGACCAGGTAGTCGCGGCCGTCGGCCGGGTTGTGGCAGGTGCCGACCCAGGACACGGCGGACGGCGTCGTGCCCGGCGGGCAGGTCGTCTTGGTGCCGCCGCAGCAGGTGCAGAGGAAACCATCGACGCTGCAATAACGCCAGTAGTCGCAATCGGTATCGGTCGGCTCCGGCTTGGCCTCGGCCTTTTTCTTGCGCGGATCGGTCGCCGCCAGCGCCGAAGTGGTCCGGTCGAACGGCAGTACCGGCAGCGTGAAGGCGGTCGCCACCAGCAGCTTGCTGACGCCGACCAGCAGGCCGCGGCGGGCCGAGCTGTGCGCCACCCGGCGCGTACCGCGCTCGGCGAAGCGGTCGAGAAGTTTGAGCAGGCTCATGATTTACACCTTTTCCGGCGTCACGTCGCCGAGCAGGCGGCGATCGAGATGCTCCTGCACCGAAGCGACGCCGCTTTCATAGGCAGTGAGCAGGCTTTCGATCTGTTCGCGGGAATTGACCAGGCCCTTGGCGCGGACGAAGCCCTTGGCGTCGAGCAGCACGCAATACGGCAGCTTGGAGATCTTGTAGGTCATGCCGAGCGGTTGCGACAGCACGTAGGGAAAATCGGCCAGCTGCTGCTTGGCATGGAAATCGACATGCTCGGTACGGTCGCCGTCGGAAGCGAGGACGATATTCAGCCAGCGATTTTCACGGCCGAGTACCGAACGCATGATCGGCAACAGCTTCTTGCACACCGGGCAGGTCGGCGAGACGAAGAAGAGCAGCGTGCTCTTGGCCGAATTGCCGCCGACGGTCAGGCTGCGGCCTTCCCAGGTGGTGACGTCGACCGGCGGCGCCAGCTCGCCGACCTTGGGGCCGCTGTCCATCATCAGCGCGCCCATCGGGGCGACGCGTTCGTAGAGGATGCCGATCTGGCGGGAGAGCGCCAGCACACAGATGCCGAGCGCGATAACGACGGCCCACAGGATGGCCAGGGAAAGGACGATGGGGTCCATCATGATTGCAACTCCTTGAGAAGCGGTTGATTGGCAAGCAACTGGTTGACGCTGGCGTAGATCGCCAGCAAGGCGAGAATGGCTCCCGCCACACTGAAGTAATCGACGGAACCGAGCTGGCGCGGCAGCTCTTCGCCGGCGGC
Source organism: Rhodocyclales bacterium GT-UBC (assembly GCA_003583745.1). Classification (GTDB taxonomy): domain Bacteria; phylum Pseudomonadota; class Gammaproteobacteria; order Burkholderiales; family Rhodocyclaceae; genus Azonexus. The sequence goes on from QXPY01000019.1 coordinate 43,050, forward strand.
GAGCACGATGGCGGCGATCAGGCAGAGATTGCGCCCGACCAGCCCCCAGGAAATGCGCTGCCCGCCGGTACCGCAGCCGCACTCGATGCGGTCGTGACCGCGCAGCAGATTGACCGCGACGGCACTGGTGGCGAGCGCCATGACGCCCAAGCCCAGCCACGTCGCCAGCGGCCGTGTCGTCTCGAAGACCAGGCCGCTGCCGGCGAGCAGCTCGGCCACCGCGAAGAGCGGTGCCAGCCAGGCCACCGCACGACTGCCGAGCAGGCGGTAGTTCTCCATGGCGTAGCGGAACAGCTCGATGTCACGCAGTTTCTCGATCGCCCCGGCGATCAGGATGATGCCGACCGCGGCGGCGGCGGCGTGGCCGATGACCGGATCGATCAGGGGAAGACTGCCATTCATCTCAGTTCACCTCCATGAACACGGCGGTATCGCCGACGCGCGGAATGGTGCGGCGTAGCGGATAGCCCTTGGCGATGTCACGGACCTCGATTTCACCCTTGCCGACGTTGAGCGCGTAAAGCAGCGGCGTTTCGCCCTGACTGGCCAGGATCGACGAGGCCTGGTTGGACGGAATGCGCGCCGTGCGCTTGCCGCTGGCCAGGTCGAAGGCCCAGATTTCCTTGGAAGGGAACTTGTGGCTGCCCTCGGCGCCCTTGTCATGCATGTTGACGAACAGCGTGCCGCTCTTGCGATGCAGCGCCATCACCTGCATGCCGCCTGGCCGCCAGGCTTCCTTGCGGTCCTTGACGTCGAGCAGCGACCAGGCCGGGGTGAAGGCCGGCTTGTCGCCGTTCAGCGTGACCTTGTAGAGATTGCCGTTGTAGGAGACGAAATAGCGGTCGTCGCCAATCACTTCCGGATGGATGTAGATCGGATCTTTGTCCGGATCGAAGAAGGCGGCGCTACGCTCGCGCGTCGTCGGCTGGCCCTGGTCGTCGAGGCTCACGGTGAGCAGGGTGCCGTCGCCGCAGATGGCGGAGAAGCGATGTCCCTGCGCCCAGGTCTGGATCGACCAGCAACCGGGCGTCTGCACTTCCGCCACGAACTTGCGCTGTGCCAGATCGACAATGCTCACCGAGGTCGCCGGCGTGGCGTTCTGCACATACAGGAAGCGCCCGTCAGCACTGGTTGTCAGCAGGCTGCGGTAGGTCGCCGACTGCGCCCGGCGCGGCGGGATATCGATTTCCGCCTTCAGGGCCAGGGTTTCCGGATCGTGGATTTCGACCACGTCGGCGCGTTGGCCGCGATACAACCGCGAGTAGTAGGTAGTGGCGACGTAGATCGCCTTGCCATCGGGCGCAACGGTGGTCAGCCCACCGAAGCTGGTATTGATCATCCCGAGATAGCGCCCGGCCTCGCCGTCGAGCACATGCATGCGCCCATCGACCATGTGATGGAAGGCAAAGTCGCTGACGTATAGCCGGTTACCGTTGGCGGGGGCCGCCCGCTCCACCCGCATTTCCTCTTCCGGCAGCGGCGCCGGGCGATCACCCTGAGCCGCGGCAAGGGGTGCTGCCAGACAGGCCGGCAACATCAGCAGCACCAGCCGCTTCTTGAACTTTTCCATTTTCTGACCTCAATCGACTCGTTAGGGAGTGTGAGATCAGTATCCGGCAGCCTCAGGTTTGAGCTATATCAAGAATTGGCAAAAAGCATCCGGCTCAGGCGTTCAGGCAGCGCAGCCGGGTTTCGGAAGGCAATTCGCCGAACAGCCGGCGGTAATCCTGGGCCAGTTGCGACAGGTGCCAAAAGCCCCAGCGCGCAGCCACATCGCCGATTGACACCGCCGGGCTGCAGGCTTTGAGGGCACGCCGGAAGCCGTTCAGACGGATGGCCTTCAGGTAATGCTGCGGCGAAATGCCGAAGACTTCCTGGATGGCGTTTTGCAGGGTGCGGCGGGTTACGCCGACCTCGTCGCAGATATCGGTAATGCTCAAGGCCGATTCCGGATTGGCATCGAGAAAGCTGCGCACACGACGCACAATGCGCTCGCGATTCGGACACAGCCCGCGGGCCTGGTTGGCCTGGCCGGTACCGATGGTTTCGGTGAGCAACCCATAAAACTCTTCGGCCAGCTGTTTCTGGTTGGAAGCGATGAACAGGCGCTCCGGCGACTCCTGGCTGGTCTCGAAGGCGCGCAGCAGGAAATCCGCCAGGGCCGCCGTGCAGTCCGACTCGATGGTCTTCGAACTGTTCAGCAACTCGTTTTCCAGTTCCCGGTAATCGACCCCGGGATCGCCCAGGTTGGCGCAGAGGTCTTCCGGCGAGAAGACCGCCGCCACCAGGTCGAAACGCTCCGGCGTGCGAATCTCGAATTCCGTGCTGGGATCAAGCAAGGCGGCCGAACGCGGGCGCATGATTTCACCACAGTGGTAGCCATGCTCGGCCAGCCCCATGACGGTACCGATCGCAAAAATGCCGCGCGGCGTGCAGCCCTTCTGCAACAGCACGCGATTGCTGGTCTCGCGCATCAGGGTAAAGGCAGGCAGCTTGATCTCGTGGATCGATCCCTGGAAGCGCCCCGCCGACAGCTGGTCATAACGCTGCCCCCAGCCTTCGTAGCCGAGGGCCGAAGCCTGCATATCGACGTCGATGTTCTGAATGACGCTGCACCGAATGGCATTGCCGCTGACGCCCGCTTCCAGTCCAGAATTCATGTGCCTCTCCTGACCCCAAAATACGATATTCAACATTACGAAATTCGTTCACCAATATACAACATATTTACTAATATGTTCGTATACTGTCCGTCGGCATTTTTCGGCAGCGCGGGGTGATGCGATTCGCTACAGGAAAAGTGACTCGGGATGGATGGTCATTAGCAAAAAATTGGCCTGCACTAGGACAGCCCACCAGAAAACCCCCATGGCATCGCGACAATTCATCCGAAAAGCACTTAACCACGTAGAAATCGGCCAATCTGACCGCAGGCCGAAAGCAATTCAATTTGCATTGCCGCAAAACAGGCGGCGCGCCAAACAGGCACCAATTTGGGGGAAAAGCCACAAGCGACGCACCAAAGACGTCGAGGGCATGGACGCGACCGGAGGAGGAGTTGGGCGTCGGGATTAGGTCACCGGAAGCGAGAGGCGGTTGTCTTTAGCACATGCAGGGACTGGAAGCGGCCACAAGCCGCCAGTGGCAGAATCCACCGAAACCTGCCGTACAATGCCATTGGCACTTTATTTTGCTTGCAGGGTTTGATGGAATATTTAGTGGTACTTGCGGGCCAAAGATGTTTTCGGATGTACTTTAAAAACAATGAGCTGTACCGATGAATGCCCCTACGTTATACGTCGCGAACTCGAGAAACCCTGCAAAATTGACGTCCACTTTACGTTATACCGATTAAGCCTATGTCTAGCGCCACGATCAAGATTTTCCTAGTGCACGGTGATGCCAAACGTCTGCGCACAGCCGAACTTTCCAATTGGACGGGCAAAGCCGTTGCCGCGCCGCGTAACGAGTTTGACGGACTCATTTCCCGAGACGAAGCAGTCGGGTCTGGCGTCTATTTCTTGACCGGGTTAGATCCAGAAATCGGAAGAAATGCTGTCTACATCGGTGAAGCAGAAGCGATTCGAGACCGATTGAAGAGTCACCTAGAGAAGGACTTCTGGAACCACATTATCTTCTTCGTCAGTAAAGACGAGAATCTTACAAAGGCCCATATCCGGTACCTTGAAGGCAGGCTAATTGAACAAGCGAAATCGGCCGAACGGTCAGTCGTAACCAACAGCCAGGGCAGTGGCGCCAAGCTCCCAGAATCCGACCGGGAAGATATGGAGATTTTCCTTGAGAAGATTCATCAACTCCTGCCTGCACTCGGAGCAGACTTCCTTGTGCCGACGGCAGTTCAGCAGCATGCCACTCCGAAGAAAGACATTCTTACCTACGAACTCAAAGGCATCACGGCATCAGCCACACGGGCCTCAACCGGCTTTGTCGTGTTCAACGGCTCGCAAGCGGTATTGGAAGAACGACCGGCCGCTCACAAGTACCCGTGGGTCGTCAATTTCCGGAAACGACTATTGGAAGACGGCTCGTTAGTGTCTGATGGAAAAGTACTCACGTTCTCTAAGGACACCGAGTTTCCTAGCCCAAGTACGGCGGCTGCCGTTGTTTGCGGTGGAACAGCAAATGGTCTCGCTGTATGGAAGAACAAAGATGGCATCCCGCTCAAAGATATCGAATCGGTATAACCCATCATTCCACCGGACCTGCGCAAAAAGCCGCGCAGGCCAGTGAATTCAAACGTTAAGTTCCATACCTACCGAGGTGCTCATGGAAGAAGAGGCCAAAGCCGTACAGGAAGTTGCGAAGACAACTGGCAAAGCGATCGATGCAGCTCGTGAGGCCGGTGGATTCATTGCAAGATTTATTTCCGGCCCTATCGAGCAAGGAATTGGAATCTTTGAGGATCACCTGAGATACATGCGCTGGGAGCGCCAGATACGGCTCATGCAGCGCGCACAAGATCTCCTCCGGCTCGCTGGATTGCCTGCCCCCACGCGCCCCGTACCTTTGAAGCTCCTCATTCCCATCATGCATGGCGCCAGCTTGGAAGAAAACGACGACCTTCAAGACCGATGGGCCGCGCTTCTCGTTAACGCTGGAAATGCAAACTTCCGTAGTGAAGTGCGCCGTTCTTACGCTGTAATTCTTGAGCAACTAACACCATTGGATGCGCAAATTCTCGACGTCTTATATTCGCTTCCATTCGAAAAGAGCCAGCACGATGGCATAGCGACTGCAGAATTGCCCGTGCACGCACACATCAAGGAAGAAAAGGAGCAACAGTTTCCGCTTCCTAGCGACGAAGTTGTCATTTCGCTCAGTAACCTTGCTCGCCTAGGATGCTTGCGCCCCGGCATGACTTGGGGCGGAGGAGAAAGTTTTGGCCAAGTTAACCCTACGGTCGCTGGTAAAGCGTTCGTTGAAGCTTGTCGCGCATATGGAACCTAACCCTGCGTATATGGACTCCCCCAAAAAGCAAGGAAACTGATCGATAGGTTTGGCCGTTGGATAACGCATGCAGTCGTATATCCGG
>QXPY01000020.1 GCA_003583745.1 Rhodocyclales bacterium GT-UBC
TGAGCACCGGCAACGCCAATTGGGCGCTGAAAAGACGGGGGAGTCCATCCCATCACTCAACCTCGCTCCCTTCGGTCGCTGGACGCTGCGCGATAAAGCCGCGCAGCGCCGGTTAGCTCTACGTTAGGTGTCGCATGCTTCCCGCTGAATGGAAATCTGCTTTTATTGCCGCTGCAGAAAGTTTGGGTGAGGGCGAATTCAATGCACTACTCAGCCCGTCGTGGTGTTCATGGACCACATTTTCTCGCCTTGCCTCTGACGCAGGCTATTGGACAGCTGGTTTGCCAAAGCTAAATGAAATTGGCGATTCGTTCATTCACGATGGTGGAGTTTGGGGGCAACCGTTTTCGTACAGTGACATCGCACATCTCATCATTCCGGCTAAGTTTTTCTGGGAGTCCAGCGCCGTGGGCACGTACAGCTGCGGAGAAAAGGAACAAAACATCAAGGCTCTGTCCGTTCGCTTGGCATCCGAAAAAATTCCTCATCGGCTTACGCCATTGGTTCTCGAAATCAAAGTCTTCTAGCCCAGTCATGCGTACTCGCTTTCCCGCCAGAGCAACACCTAACATTCGTATATGGACTCCCCCAAAAAGCAAGGAAACTGATCGATAGGTTTGGCTGTATGAAAGCGCATGCAGTCGTATATCCGGCATCGATAGTGGGTTCTATTTGACCCGTGCCGACATGGAATCTGCCCACGGAGCGCCAATCGGTACGAGCGGCAGGCATGAAGCTGCCGGCAGAGTTATCGGCGTCAATCCGTGTGGGTGCGACCCAATTTGCCATGACGGGCCGACGTCCCCCCGTTTTCCGACGTCCCCCCGTAATTGAGTAGCGCCCAACGTTGGAGCGCAAAAGCTAGACGCCATTTTCTCCACCCTCTTGGAAACCCTGCTTGTTGGCGTCTTTTATTGACCTGGCTGGCTCGTTTTGCGTGCAATTACGGTACCGCTATCCTCCTTAAGCACCAGCTCCGCACAATGAATACTTTGTTGCAACGGTTGGAGCAGCAATACCTTTTACTCTAAAAAATTATATTGGCATAATTCGATTGCCATATACCAAACCTCTCTACCATCCCAGTCCAGTCGACCGACAACCAGCCAGCTATGCTGTCTGCCGTCGGCTGCACTTTCACAAGGCTGAAACGCACATGTTCGCGAACCTATTTGGAAAAAAAGCCGCCACACCTCTTTATTACTTGATTCATCCACGTTCATCGGAGGCGCTTGGCCCTTGGTCAGATTGTTTTCCTCAATACAAGGAGGTGGTGGGTTATTCCAGCTTAGGGCACTTCTTTATGCGCGACCCTGACACAAGCGAATACATTGTGCTCCATCCCTTTAAACAATCAGCGAAGTCTTATGGCGCGCATGAAACGGTAGAGAAGTTTGAAGGCTCTGTTCTCAAAGAGCCAGGGTTTCAAGAGTATGTCCTTCGCCCTGAGCATGTTGATACTGTTGCGAAGCGTTTGGGAGCGTTGCCTCCAGAGGAAATTTATATCCCAAAGCCATATCCCTTCATAGGTGGCAGCGATGCCCCAGACACATATGACAAAGGGAATGTCTGGGTATTTGCCCGCATCGTGGCGCAGATGGTCGGCTTATAAGCATGACTAGTTTGCATAAAGAATAACGGAGGCAAGAAGCAGCCAAGCTATGAATGCACATCACATAGCGTGCCTCCCTCCCTACATCCGAAGGAAAACTTAATTTGATTTTCATATGAATACCCTGTTCTTACTTATTGCCGTCGCAATTCTGTTAGTGCTTGGCTCGCAGGTATACGTCACCGTGATCATCGCCAAACTCAGACGTTCAGGCGATTATCCGTTGCCTGGGCAAGCCACCATGGCCGACGTCGAGCGCTTACACAAGCAAGGCTTGTCGACCTGGGCGATGCGCTGCTACCGTGAAATCCATGGCTGCAGCCTTCGCCAAGCGAAAGAAGCAATTGAGAAACTCGGTTAATCCTATCGACTGGTTGCTTCGCCCTTGCCAATTAATTACGCTGAAGGCATAACCCATAATTCATAAAAAATAATATTGACAGGAAAAATTGTGGAATTTGTCCCTTACATCTTTGCAACAATTACCATTCTGGTCGGACTCAAAACGATTTTCACCCGGGAAGCGACACTTAACATCAAGTTGTGGGGCACGGCCTCGGACGATCCACCTCATAAAACCGAAGCAGGATATGCAACCTCTCACCATACCGGCTTTATCGCAGTTCTCATTGGCATCGGTGAAATTGCCATAGGGGTGAGCATCCTGACGAAAGGTCCGGCGTTTCTCTCTTAGTTTTGACTCCAGCTGTTTGCCAAAAACAAAGCCGGCAAGCTTCGGTGATAAGGTCACCCCGGCCAAACCCCCATTCAGAATAAAACGCCTTCGTCGGCCGCTTCCTCCGCAGATGCCATGCACTATCTACTCCTAATTGGCGCGACATTATGGTTTTCGTTCCTGGCCCCCCTCAAGCTGACGTTGGCAACAGCCATTTCTCTTGCCGCCATCGCAGCCCTTGTTCGCTTCCTTGCTCACTTCCTGGCGGGGGTTACCGTTTCCTTTTGGGATGCGGTCAAAGCTATCGGAAACTCTCTGATTTTTCTGGCGATTGCAGCATTCACGCTTTATAGCTTCTCAAGGGGATCCGGGATAACTGATATCTCCGGCCTATCCGTACTGGTTGTTTTTTGCGCATTTCTGGCGACCTATATTTTCGCTTTTCAATTTACGCTAAAGCTCGCATTTGGTACCAGTTCGGTTATTGCGCTTGCTTCAACAGTCGCATCCACAGGCGCATTTTTCCTCTCGCGAAACTTCCTCTGATAGTCCATATGCTTTCCACGGGATATATGGATCCCGTTGCAACGATACTGAGTCGGCCCTGAACAATTCGTTGCGCCAGACTTTGATGTCAGGCACCTCGGCGAACTGTAACCCTTGTCCACAAAGACCGCTTTCGGTTTCTGGTCCGTCAAGATCGTCACCTGCTCGACAGCCTCGGCTTGATCCCCTGCCGATCCGCCAGCTCGACCAGAGATCGGCGGCCACGCTCCAGTAGCCGGCGATTGGTCGGGTAAGCGCAGGCGCCGCTCTAATCATTGCAGTACCGGGTATCGAAGTGGGAAAGATCGAATTCGTGGTCGAACAGGTGATGCACGGCATGTTCGAAACTGCCCGGCAGCAACTGCCTTTCCAGATCCACCACCAGGAATCTCGGGCTGGTAACGATCGCAATGTAGCGGGCCATGGCACCTCCCTGACTTCAACTCCAGGTTTGAACCTTGTTATTCCATATGGTTCACGGCACGATGCCGGCATGAATACTATTCTTCTACAGCTTCGTTGGGGCGCTCATAAACAAGGAGGTTTTGCGCTGTGAAGGCACTCATTCTCGCGTTCGTTGTTCTTGCCGTTCTCGCCATCGCATTTGTCGTGCTCAAGCGCCGTTCATTTTCTAGCGCTGCCGACTCTCCGTGGCCGTTCTATGCAAAAAAACCGCTCACTCAACCCGAGCAAATCCTTTACCACCGCCTTGTCGCCGCCATGCCAGAGTGCATCGTCCTCGCTCAAGTCCAACTGTCTCAGGTTCTCGGGGTAAAGAAGGGATTCAATTTTCGCGAGTGGAATAACCGAATCAACCGCATGAGTCTCGACTTTCTGGTGTGTCTCAAGGACTCAACGATCGTCGCAGCTATCGAACTCGACGACAAAACCCACGAGCGCGCCTCTCGCGTTGAGGCCGACGCAAAGAAAGGGAAGGCATTGTCATCTGCCGGCATTGCCCTTGTGCGTTGGAATGTTGCCGTACTCCCCGATGAAGATGCCATTCGTCAGGCGCTCGCGGGAGGCGCGCCCCAACCAATCATTCCCCCGGACCTATCGCGGCAAGCCTCGCCAGCCCGGTAAATTCAGATGTTATGCCTTTGCTTTCACTTACGCGGGAGTACCCACGTTAGATAAAAGCTAATATCGCATTATTTGCGTTCTTCGCTCCCATGAAACCTGAAGTTCAGCCCAACAAGCTCGTCGTGTTCTCCGGCGCTGGAGTCAGTGCTGAGAGTGGCTTGCCGACATTCCGCGATGCAAACGGTCTCTGGAATGCGGCTTCCTGGGAAAGAATGTCAAGCCCGCAGGGCTGGAAGAAAGACCCCAAAGCTGTTCTTGACTTCTACAACGCGCGAAGAATTGAGGCTTGGCAGGCAAAGCCAAATGCCGCGCATCTTGCGATTGCGTCTTTGGAGGCGGCATTTGAAGTAGTCGTCATTACCCAAAACGTCGACGAACTCCACGAACGCGCAGGGTCTAGCAAAGTCGTTCATGTACACGGCCAAATTGCCTACGCAAGAGGAACCTCTCATACACGCAAACGCTATCGAGTCGACGACGCGCCAATAACGCTGGGGCAGCTTTGCGAGGACGGAAGTCAGTTGCGACCAGATGTTGTTTGGTTCGGAGAAGACGTCGAGTTTCTAGAAGAAGCCAAGTCACATATCGCCAGTGCGGGCAAAGTCTTGGTCGTGGGCACCTCACTTTCGGTCTTTCCCGTTGCCTCGTTGGTTAAAGCGGCCAGAGGACGGGCCGAAAAGGTTCTGGTCTCGCTAGATGTTAGTCGGCCTCCCTACGGATACTCGTTTGTCCGAAGCAAGGCCACCGAAGCTGTTCCCGCTCTTGCCGCTAGATGGCTTGCCGAGGCACGCCAGAACTCAAATGAATTACGCTTGCCAGCAGAGCCCTAACCATACCTCGCGTCCTGACCTGCCGGCCTGCTCATTTATGACCGGCTCCCGGCAACATAGACCCTCATTCGCCAAAGTATTTTCCCGTGGCTGACCTCATCGAGTTTGAAACAAAACGTCTTGTTTTGCGGCAATGGAAGCCTGCCGACCGCGAAGCTTTTGCCGCTATCAACGCAGATGCCAGAGCCATGGCGTTTTTTCCTGCCCCACTCAGCCGTGCCGAAAGCGATTTGCTCGCCGACCGTTGCGCGACATTGATCAGGGAACGCGGTTGGGGATTTTGGGCTGCCGAATTGAAGGCTTCGCACCAATTCATCGGTTTCGTTGGCCTGCATGTTCCCACGGCAGAATTGCCGTTTTCACCCTGCGTCGAAATCGGCTGGCGGCTTTCCGTCGAACATTGGGGCAAGGGATTGGCGACGGAAGCCGCGCAAGGCGCTCTCCGAATCGGGTTTGGCGCAATCGGGCTGGAGGAAATCGTGTCATTCACGGCGGTTGGAAACACCAGGTCTCGTGCCGTGATGGAAAAACTCAACATGTGCCCATCCGGCACCTTTGAACACCCTCTGCTGCCCATTGAAAGCCCCTTGCGCCTGCATTGCCTCTACCGTTTGAAACGTCCTCGCCTCGAGACATGACAACGCGCCATCCTTCCCCATTCCTGGCTTTTCGTCATCGCACGCATTTCAGACCGCCGGCATGTCATGAAACCAGCGAGTGAGGACCTGGCATTCCGCGTGCCGGTCTGGGAGGCCCTGGGCGAATTGTTTCTGGACAACGAGCCGCAACTCGCCTACCTGATTCGGGCCTGCGCCGAATCGCCCTATTCCCTGAAAGAACTCGATCAGATTTTGTTCAGTGAGGTATGGCCCGCACTCAGCCCCAATCTGGCCTCAGTGGCCGGCGAATGGGCTGGCTGGAATCGCGAATGGTTGATCAGGACCGTATTGGAAAAACAGCGGACAGCTTCTTCCCGACTTTGGTGGCTGAATCCCGTGAAACTGTATTTTTGTTCGCCTTGGTTTCGGATTCGAAAAGAAATCGAGCGACAGCGCTCGCACTGACATATCAAACATGGCGAGTTGGCAAACCATGTCACGACAACGTTTATCCTTACTGATCATCCTGCTCGTCCTCGGATCGATAGCCGCCGCTTCGGTATCTGCCCTTTTCGTTTCATCATTGATGCCAAGCGAAGCAACAAAAAACGACCGAGAGCTGGCTATTTCGCTCACCGCGATACCGGACGACGAATTTCGAGAGTTTGATTGGAACGGATGGAAGGTATTCCTGAAAAAATCACCTCAAGTACACGGTTTCTTGATGCCATTTCAAGATGGCTCTTATCGGCTACCTGATCTGAATTGGGAAAGAACTGCCGTACGCTGCCGTGCCTTTCGTTTTGAAGCAGGATATTTCCGTTGTTTTGACCCCAGTCTGCCTTCTTGGTGGTTGGAGAACGCCCGCTGGAATGAAGAAGGCTTGAGTAGCAGCCGCTACATTCCACCGTTGCAGAAACCAGTATTCATTCTGGATGGGAACGAGCTGATTTTAGGAAGGCGCCCACTCCATCCCTAAGCTACGAGAAAACAAAGGCAAACGGGTCGAGGCGCTCTCAGGGCATCTCTGATCGTCAAAACCTTGACTGGCGGCCGGATCCCTCGAAATCCAAGTCTCATTCGAAGTCACGCGATAGCCCCGACCACCGTTTGAGACATTTGGCTGACCTGCTTGATCCGCCAGCGCCTTCCCGGCACGATCGCTGGATGTACCGTTTCCCTGACCTCGCCGGGCACCGCTCGCCATGAATCCCACCGCCTTCGCCCTCGTCGTCAGCGGCGCCCTGCTCCACGCCACCTGGAACCTGCTGGCCAAGAAAGCCTCCGGCGGCGCACCGTTCGTTTGGCTATATGGCGTGGTCAGCCTAGTCATCGCCCTGCCCTTCGGCCTCCATGCCTGGCAGGGCGGCGACCAGGGCTTGAGCCTGCCGGCGTGGATAGCGATTGCCGCCAGCGCCATCACCCATCTGGTGTATTCGCTGACGTTGCAAAAGGGCTACCAGGCCAGCGAGTTTTCGGTGGTCTATCCACTGGCCCGGGGTAGCGGCCCGTTGTTTGCGGTGTGCGCGGCCATTCTTTTTCTCGGCGAGCGGCCGACCCTACTGGGCTGGGTGGGCATCGCCTCGATCATCGTCGGCATCCTGCTGATCTCGGGCCTGGCCTCCGGCAGCCTTTTCGCCAGCGAGCGTGCCAGAAAAGGGATTTTCTGGGGCGTACTGACCGGCCTGACCATCGCCGGCTATACCGTGGTCGATGGCTGGGCGGTGAAATCGCTGGGCATGGCGCCAGTGATCTACTACGCGCTGGGCCTGGCCTTGCGCACCGCGCTGCTGGCGCCCAAGGTGCTACGCGACACAACGGCGTTGCGCGACCAGTGGCAGCGCAGCGCCAAGTACATCGTCGCTGTCGGCGTGCTGTCGCCACTGGCCTACACGCTGGTGCTGTACGCCATGACGCTGGCGCCGCTGGTCTATGTCGCGCCGGCCCGCGAATTGTCCATGCTGATCGGCGTTGCCTTTGGCGCCAAGCTGCTGCGCGAGTCGTTCAGCGTCAGCCGCCTGATTGGCACGACGCTGATGGTGGCCGGCGTGGCGCTGCTGGCGGTGGCGAAATGAATCCACCCGATCAGACATCACAGCTGTCGAATTGCTTTACACACTGCGATCGATGGGCTTGGGGATTTCTTGCCAATCCTTCTGCCACGGTAATTGGCCTATTCCATGCTCGATCTCTTTACATTTCTTAACAAAGGGGAATCAAGATGAAAATCCGTGCTCTCGCGACAACCGTAGCTCTCCTTTTTGCAGGCGCAGCACAAGCGGACGTGATCACCTTGACTTTCGAGGGAGTCGGCAACCAAGCCAGCGTCAACAATTTTTATAACGGTGGCACAGACAGTCTAGGCAACTCTGGAACCAATTATGGGATCCAGTTCGGAACCAACTCGCTCGGACTAATCGATGCGGATGCCAACGGTGGCAACGGCGGCAATTTCGCCAATGAACCTTCACCCAGCACGATATTGTTCTTTCTGAGTGGCACAGCAATTTTGAACTATATGCCGGGATTTACGACCGGCTTTTCCTTCTATTACACCTCGTCCACGGCTGCCTCGGTGAACGTTTACGATGGACTGGACGCGACCGGAAATCTGCTTGGCAGCATCGACCTGACTGCCAATTTCAACAATAACTGCACCGGCGATCCGACGGGTCGTTTCTGCCACTGGGACATCGGCTCCCTGGCTTTTACCGGCGTGGCCAAATCGATCGATTTTGGTGGAACTGTCGATAATACGGGTTACGACAACATCACATTTGGCTCGACCAACCCGAGTGGCGTTCCTGAGCCAACGACTATTGCGTTGCTCGGGCTTGGCCTGGTTGGCGCAGCGGTAACCCGTCGTCGTCGCTCGAATATTTAACGGATTGAGTCTTTGATACAGTAAAGGCGAAGTTCCCGACTTCGCCTTTACTATTTCTGCCATACAGATTTCTCCGGCCGTCCCTTGGCAAGCGGCTAAATCCATCCAACGGAAACGAAACCTCTCCGCCGCCGGCTATTCAACCTCGGCAATGCGCAGCAGGTTGGTCGAGCCGGCCTTGCCGAAGGGGACGCCGGCCGAAATGACGATCGATTCGCCGCGCCGGGCGAAATGCTGTTCGCTGGCGATCCGGCAGGCCAGTTCGGTCATCTTCAGTTCGTCGGTGGCTTCCGGGCAATGCACCGCATGGACGCCCCAGACCAGGGCGAGCTGGCGCGCTGCAGCGGCGCTCGGGGTGATGCCGACGATGGGCTTCTTGGGGCGTTCGCGCGCCATGCTGAAGGCCGAGCTGCCGGAACTGGTGTAGGCGACGATGGCGGCGGCATCGAGCCGGTCGGCGATGTTTTGCGCGGCGGCGCCGACGGCATCGGCCTTGGTCACCCACGAGGTGGGGTGCGAAACGCTCAAGACCTCATGGAAATGGCTGGTCGATTCGGTGCGTTCGATGATTTTCGACATCGCCTGCACGGCGGCCACGGGCTGCTTGCCGGCGGCGGTTTCGGTGGTCAGCATCAGCGCATCGGCACCGTCGTAGATGGCGGCAGCGACATCGGAGGCCTCGGCGCGCGAGGGCACCGGCGAAACGGCCATCGAATCGAGCAACTGCGTGGCGACGATGACCGGATTGCCGACTTTGCGGGCGGCACGAACGACCTGCTTCTGGATGCCGGGCAGGTCTTCCGGTTCGGTGTCGAAGCCGAGATCGCCCCGGGCGATCATCACTGCGTCGCAGGCCGAAATGATGGCGTCGAGGTTGGCCAGCGATGCCCGCGAGTCGATCTTGGCAATCACCCGGGCCCGCTTGGCGACGATGCGTTTCAGTTCGACCAGATCCTGCGGTTTCTGGACGTAAGGCAGCGCCACCCAGTCGATGCCGAGTTCCAGGCCGTATTCGAGATCGACCCGGTCTTTCTCGGTAAAGGCGGTGAATTGCAGGTTACCGCTTTCGATCGACAGGCAGCGGCGGGTGGCCAACACGCCCTGGCCGCGAACGACGCGGGCCTCGGCGAAATCGGCGGCGCAGGCCTCGACCTGCAGGCGGACGCGGCCGTCGTCGGCGAGGATGAACATCTGCTTTTTCAGTGCGGCGAAGAATTCGGCAAACGGCACCGGCACGCGTTGCTGATTGCCCACACCTGCTTCGAGCTCGAAGCGCACCAGCTGGCCTTCTTCAACCCGGATCGCGCCGTCCTCGATCTCGCCCAGGCGGATGCGCGGCCCCTGCAAGTCGAGCAGGATGCCGACCGGGCGATTGACCTGGCGTTCGACAGCGCGGATTTTCTCGAAGTAGCCTCGGTGCGCTTCACGCGTTCCGTGGCTGAAGTTGAGGCGAAAGACGTCTGCCCCGGCGTGGAACAGGCGCTGGATCGTCTCGTGTTCGGCGCTGGCCGGGCCAAGCGTGGCGATGATTTTGGCTTTTCGGTTGCGATGCACAGCCTGTCTCCTTTTTGTTTTGCTGCCGCCTAACCAGCCAACAGAGGCGGGCCAGGGAGCAAGCAAGCTTATCGGGCAAGCAGAAGTGCGATTCGGACGCGGCGGTCAATCCGCAGATCTGCGGTCGGACTCATCTCTTTGAGTCGGACCGCGTACGATTTTGTTATCCAATCATTCCCAAATCAAACCAATAAAACTCTGGATCAATCCATAAATTGGATGCAAAAGGCCGACAGGGGCGCTGCCGGCCTTCAGACGTCAAGCGATCGGCGTCAAGCCTTCTTGATCGTCGGCAAGAATGCGGTCAGCAAGCCGATCAAGGGCAGGAAAGCGCAGACCTGGTAAACCGTTTCGATGCTGGTAGCGTCGGCCAGTTGGCCGAGCAGCGCGGCGCCGATGCCGCCCATGCCGAAGGCGAAGCCGAAGAACAGGCCGGAGATGGCACCGACCTTGCCGGGCACCAGTTCCTGGGCATAGACCAGGATGGCCGAGAAGGCGGAGGCGAGGATCAGGCCGATGATCACCGACAGCACGCCGGTCCAGAACAGCCCGACATGCGGCAGGAGCAGCGTGAACGGTGCAACGCCGAGGATGGAGACCCAGATCACCCGCTTGCGACCGACCCGGTCGCCAATCGGTCCGCCGGCCACGGTGCCGGCCGCGACGGCGAACAGGAAGGCGAACAGGTAGAGCTGCGCGGTGGCGATCGGCAGGCCGAACTTGTCCATCAGGTAGAAGGTGTAATAGCTGCTCAGGCTGGTCATGTAGAAGAACTTGGAGAACATCAGCAGGCCGAGGATGGCCAGCGACCAGCCGATCTGGCGCCGGGTCAGGCCGTTGCCGGCATGCGCCTTCATGCGCTTCTTAAAATTGGCGACATGGTGGCTGGACCAGCGCCCGACGATGCTGAGCACAACGACGCCGACCAGCGCGAACAGCGAGAACCAGGCGGCGCTGCCCTGCCCGCGCGGCTCGATGATCAAGGCAGCAAGCAGCGGGCCGATGGCCGAACCGAGATTGCCGCCGATCTGGAATACCGATTGCGCCAGACCGGGCTGGCTGCCGGCTGCCATGCGGGCGACACGCGAGGATTCGGGATGGAAGATCGACGAACCGATCCCGATGATCATCGCCGCCACCAGTACGGCACCGAAGCTGGTCGCCTGCGAGAGCAGCAGCAGGCCGACCAGCGTGAAGCCCATGCCGACGGGCAGCGAATAGGGTTTCGGGCGATGGTCGGTGTACAGGCCGATCAGCGGTTGCAGCAGCGAGGCGGTCAACTGGTAGGCCAGCGTAATCAGGCCGATCTGCCCGAAACTCAGGTCGAGCCCGTGCTTGAGCATCGGGTAGATGGCGAGCAGCACCGACTGCATCATGTCGTTCAACAGGTGCGAAAAGCTGATTGCGGCGATCACCGGGTAGGTCGTGGCATTCAGCGCATCGACAGCCGGCGGCGCGGTGGGCGGCAGCTCGGCGGTGAGGGTCTTTTCCATGGGAGGACTTCCTAAGTACTGGAAGCACAGTCTAGAATGACCGATCCAAGCATGTCCGGACAAAAAATATCGTGAATTGGACAATTGCCGGTGCCGATGTCTCGACCCATGACGATCTGCACCAGACCCTGCCCCACCCGGTGACCGCCAAGGCGCGCAACTACCGGAGCGGCGAAACGCCGATGCACAGCCACCCGCGGATTCAGCTGATCTATGCCGGCAGCGGCGTCATGCGGGTCGAAACCGATGCCGGCTGCTGGGTGGTACCGCCGGTACGCGGCGTGTGGATTCCGGCCAACACGGCACACCGGGTGATCATGCTCGGCCCGGTCGAGATGCGCACGCTCTACATCCGCCCCGAGGCCGTGCCCGGCCTGCCCGAAACCTGTTGCCTGCTCGAAGTCAGCCCACTGTTGCGGGCGCTGATCCTGGCCCTGCTCGACGAACCGCTGGCCTACGACCTGCACGGCCGGGCCGGCCAGATTGCCGCGCTGGCGCTGAGCGAACTGCGCTTCCTCAAAATCCCGGCGCTGCACCTGCCGATGCCGACCCAACGACGCCTGCATCGCTTGTGCGAAGAATTGATCGCCAACCCGGAAAGCCGCGAAACCCTCGAAACCCTGGCCGAACAGCAGGCCACCAGCAGCCGGACGCTGGCCCGTCAGTTCCAGCGCGAAACCGGCATGAGTTTTCGCCAGTGGCGGCAGCAGGCCCGCCTGGTCGAAGCGCTCGGCCACCTGGCCAACAACATGCCGGTCGCGCTGGTTGCCGAAAAGCTCGGCTACCGCAGCCCGAGCGCCTTTACCGCGATGTTCCGGCGCACCCTGGGGGCCGAGCCACGCCGCTATTTTTCCGCCGAACTGGCCGAACCGGCACCGCCCCCGGCCTGAGCCGGCTCAGGCCAGCCCTTCCAGCCAGTCGAGCAGGTCGGCGGCGGCTTCCGGCCATTGCGGGTCGAGCATCAGCATGTGGCCGGCGCCGCGAATGACGATATTTTTGGCCTGCCAGCTTGCTGCCGTGAAATGCAGCAGCGAGGCCGGGAAGACCTGGTCTTCCGAGCCGCCCATCACCAGCGCCGGAATCCTCGCCCGGCGACGGGCGATGCGCAGCGGCGCGGTGACCATTTCGGCCACCGCCTTTTCCGACTCGGGCTGGATCAACGGCAGGTATTGCAGGGTTTCCTCGGCCGGCATGTCGGGCGAGAAATAGACCTTGGCCATGGTACGCATGGTCTTTTCGCTGGCCGTGCCATTCACCGCCTTGGGCAGTTCGGCGAAGAAATCCGGCATGGTCAGCGCAAAGCGGCTGGCCGTGCCGGCCGTCCCGGTCGGCGGCACCGGCGCCAGGAAGGCAACGGCACGGGCACTTCCCTGCTCCAGGTAGCGCTGGCTGACCAGGCAACCCATCGAATGCGCCACCAGCACCGGCGCTTCCGGCAGCGCGGCAACGGCGGCGGCCAGATCGGCGACGAAATCGTCGATGCCGAACTCATCAAGCCGATCGCGCTCGCCGCTTTCGCCATGGCCTGAGAGGTCGACGGCATAGCAGTCGTAACCGTGCTGCTGAAAATAGGGGATGAAGCGGACGTTCCACAGGGCGGCATGGCTGTAACCACCATGCACGAACAGCAAGGGCGGCCGGCCGGCCGACTGGCTGGCCGGGAAACGGTGAATCTGGACCTGACGGGGGGGCATGTGTAATCCTCGACAAATGAAGTGGCACGACGGCGGCACAAGGCGCGCCGGGTGCGGGGAATGCCCCCGGTTTTATCACAAGGCAGTGGCTTTCTCGATGACAACGTATCGCGCGGGGCCATTCCAGGCAATCATCATCAGCAGGAAACAGAAACATGAAACAAGCAATCAGCTTCATCACCCTCGGCGTCGCCGATCTGGCCCGCAGCCGGGCGTTCTACAAGGCGCTGGGCTGGCAGGAGTCGTCTGCCAGCCAGGAAGGGATTGCCTTCTTCCAGGCCGGTTCGGTGGCCTTTGCGCTGTTCCAGCGCGAGGCCCTGGCCGAGGATGCCAACGTCGCGCCGGAAGGCAGCGGCTTCAATGCCTTCACCCTGGCTCACAACGTTCCCTCGGAAGCGGCGGTCGTTGCGCTACTCGACGAAGCGGTGGCGGCCGGCGGCAAGCTGGTGCGCCCGGCCGACAAGGTGTTCTGGGGCGGTTTCCGGGGCTATTTCGCCGATCCCGACGGTTTCCTGTGGGAGGCCTGCCACAACCCCTTCGTCGAGCTCGATGCCGAAGGTTTCATCCGCCTGCCTTGAGCGCTGCGGCACAATCCGCCCCACCCCGCATTGGAAGGACATTCATGACCACCTACTATCACAACGCCCGCTGCTCCAAATCCCGCGATGCCCTGGCCCTGCTCCGCGAGCGCGGCATCGAGCCGAGCATCATCGCTTACCTGGAACAACCACCCGGCGCGGCGGAAATCACGACGCTGCTCGCTCAGCTCGGTTTTGCCGATGCGCGCCAGCTGATGCGCCAGGGGGAAGCGGAATACAAGGAACTCGATCTCGCCAACCCGGCGCTGTCGCAGGCGGCGCTGATCGAGGCGCTGGCGGCGCATCCGCGGCTGATCGAACGGCCGATCTTCGTGCATGCCGGCAAGGCGGTGATCGGCCGCCCGCCCGAGCGCGTGCTGGAGCTGCTCTAGCCGGCCCGGCTCACTTGCCGGTGGCGGCCAACCGCCACGGGGCATGGCCAAAGTTTTCGACCAGGAAATCGATCATCGCCCGAACCTTGGGCGCGACATGGCGGCCGCTCGGATAGGTGGCGTGCAAGGGTACCGGCTCGACGTGGTGCCAGTCGGTGAGGATGGGCACCAGATCGCCCCGGCGTAGCGCCTCACCGGCCACGACATCGGTCAGCCGGGTGATGCCGACGCCGGCCAGCGCCAGTTGCAGCACCGTTTCGGTATTGTTGGCGACAACATTGCCGCTGATATGGACGACGCGCACGCCATCGTCGGTATCGAACGGCCAGCGCCGCAAGGCCGGCAGGCTGGTGATCCACAGACAATTGTGCTGTTGCAGGTCATCCGGCGTTTGCGGCGTGCCGTAGCGTTCGAGATAGGCCGGCGCGGCGCAGATGACGCGCTGCACATTGCAGATGCGGCGGGCGATCAGCGAAGAATCATCGAGGGCGCCGATACGCACGATCAGGTCGAAATGATCGCTAGCTATGCCGGGCAACTGGTCGTTGATGGTCAGCTCCAACTCGACATCCGGATAGGCTTCGAGAAAGCGCGGAATGGCCGGCGTCAGCTGGTGCATGCCGAAGGCCGAACCGCAGTGCAGACGAAGCAGGCCACGCGGATGGCGGCCGGCTTCGGCGACTTCGGCTTCCGCCTCGTCGATGGCGGCAAGGATCGGCCGCACCCGATTGAAAAATGCCTCACCTTCGGCCGTCATCTGTTGCCGGCGCGTACTGCGGGTCAGCAAGCGGACGCCAAGCCGGTCTTCCAGGCGCCCGACCAGCTTGGACAGGGCCGACGGTGTCAGCCCCATGTCACGGGCAGCCGCGGTAAAGCCGCCGGTTTCGACGGTGCGGACGAAAGCGAGCATTTCAGCGGTGCGATCCATGTGCCAATTATGGATGAAATTTCATGAATGTTTTTCCAATGTAACGGATTGTTGCCAAACAAATTGGTAATTAAAGTGGCAGCGGTCTATTGCTGCACAGCAACATCGAAAGGAAAGATCATGGAAAGAATCGACATCCAGGCTATCGAACGTCAGGCCCGCGCCATGCGCTCTGCCGAAATCCAGCGCCTGCAAGGCTTGTTCGCCGAGCGCGCCAGCCTGTACGCCGTCCTGATGGGGCACAGCCTGCTGAACGGCCTGGTCGCCGTCGGCGAACTGATCCGCCCGCTGCTCACCTGGAACCCGCAGGACAAACGCAAGCACAGCAGCGCCTGCTAAGCAGGATCCGCCCACCGGCGGAGCAAGTATCCGAGGCGCGGCCTAGCGCGTCTCGTCGACGATCTGGATCAGCTTCTCTTCGATTTCCCGCGCCAGCCTGGCTAGATCAGCCTGTAGCGACAGGCCACCCAGCAGGGATTCCGGGCGCAGGATGGCAAGCTTGGTCGCACCGTTCTCGGTAAATACCGAGATTCGCCAGGGCATGCTCAAAGAGAGGCGCAGATCGATGCCGAGCAGCCGCTCGGTAAAGCGGTAATTGCAGACGTCGAACACCTTGCATTCGTCGTCGAAGCCGATATCGCGCGCCCGCAGGGTTTCGCCCAGGTCGTGGGCGGCAAGAACAACAAAGCCCAGGCGCTGGATCACCGGCTCCAGATCAAACGTCGCTTCATAGAACGACTTGTCGCTTTCAACACAGTAAAACACGCATTCTCCTTGTTCGGGCCGGGGCCGGATTATCCCCCGATATCGCCATCGCGCATCAGGGGCTGGGCCGCCGAAAACTCGATCAGGTAATCAACCAGCGCCCGAACCCGGGCCGGCAAGGCCCGCTGTTGCGGCCAGACGGCATAAACCGGACGCGCTTCGCCGCGCCAGTCCGGCAACGCATGCCGCAGACGACCATCGCTCAGCGCGGCGAGCGCCGCCGGCAGGGGGCAATACAGGATACCCAGCCCAGCAATGGCCAGATCGACTGCCAGTTGCATTTCATTGAGGCGCACTCGTGGCGTGGCGGGAATCGGCGCCGACCAGCGCTCGCCGTTTTGGCGCTTGACCAACGCCCATTGGGGCAGCGATTCGGCCAGCAACAGCGCATGTTCGGCCAACTGGTCGGGATGTTGCGGCTGGCCATGGCGATCGAGATAGGCCGGTGCAGCAACCAGTACCACCCGCGTATCGCCGAGGCGACGCTGGTTGAACTGGACGTCGGTCAATTCGCCAACGCGCAGCGCCAGGTCGGCGCCGCGTTCAAGCAGATCCTCGACTTCGTTGGCCAGGCGCATTTCCAGTCGGATGTCCGGATAGCGCGCCAGAAAACCGGCCCAGGCATCGCGATACAGAGCATTGGCCAAGGTCACCGGGGCAAGCAGCCGGATGCTGCCGCTGACCTGGTTGAGCGCCACATCCAGCGCCTGTGTCGCTTGCTGCAACGAGGCCAGCAAGGGCCGACAGCGCTCGTAATACTGCCAGCCCTCGCTGGTCGGCAGCAGGCGACGGGCACTACGATGCAGCAGCTTGCAGCCGAGATCGGCCTCCAGCTTCTGCAAGCGCCGGGTCAGCGTCGCCGCCGGCACGCCAAGTTTCTGGCCGGCCGCACTCAGGCTGCCGCTTTCGACAATACGAACAAACAAGGCCAGGTCATCCAGCATGATTTCATTTATGGAATTTGATTTTGAAATATTAGCTGTTTTTCCGGTTATAAATAGCCTCTAGACTGCGACCTCCCCGATTCCGCTGGAGCTGTTGCATGAATTCGAACTTCGCCTATCGCTTGGTTTTCGCCTTGCTGATGTCCTTGCTGATGACTGCCTTGATGAGCGGCTGGGTGACCTGGCTGAACATCGGCCTGGCTCCCGACTTTCTCACTCGCTGGGGCTATGCCTTCCGTAACGCCTGGCCGGCTGCTTTCCTGGTCGTGCTGTTTGCCGCACCGTGGGTGCAACGCCTGACTGCTCGCCTCGTGCAATGGCAACCGACCGCCTTGCCGCGCGTCGCCGAAAGCGAGGAAAGCTGATGCGCCTGCCCTACCCTGAACTCTCGTCCAAGGCCCTGGCCGGCCTGCGTCAGGCCCGCCAGGCGATCGCCGCCGGGCCCCTCGATGGCCGGCTGCTCGAACTGGTTTACCTGCGGGTTTCGCAGATCAACGGCTGTGCCTACTGCCTCGGCCTGCATGCCGAATCGCTGCGCCAGCAAGGCGAAACGCAGGCTCGACTGGACGCCCTGGCCGGCTGGCAGGCCAGCGAACTGTTCTCGCCCGGCGAGCGGGCGGCGCTGCACTGGGCCGAGTCGCTGACCGGGATCACCCGCAGCCATGCCGCCGATGCCGACTACCAGCCGCTGAGCGCGCATTTCGACGACCGGGAAATATCCGACCTGAGCATGGCCATTGCCTTGATGAACGCCTTGAACCGGATCGCCGTCGGCATGCGCCAATAAGCGGCAAACCGAGCAACGCCATAAAATAATATTATTTTTGACAATTTTGTTGTTTATTGTAGAATCGGTCGAAATTTCCGTTTCGACCGAACTTCGTTCCGGCAAGCGACCGGTTCGACTGAGTGTCCCAATCGGCGTGATGGAAATCATCCCGTTCGCCGCTCGAGGTCACCCGAATGTCCAGCCCGCTCTCTCCCGACCTGCTACCGCACCTCGCCTCGCTCTGGACATCCAGCCCGCTGCTGGTTTCTCTCTTCGACCCGGGCGATACCCTGCGCTATGCCAACCCGGCCTTTCGCCAGGCCTACGGATTGAGCGCGGATGAAGAACCAAGCTGGCCGGAACTCATGCGCCGCAATTTCGCCAACCTGAGCCGGATGGTTGAACCTGGCGATGACGTCGAAACCTGGCTGACCTCGACAATCGCCCGGCGCGGTAAACTGCCTTATCGCCAAATCGAAGTCCACCTTGGCAGCGGGCGCTGGATCATGATGACCGAAACCATCGATGCAGCGCACTGGGCGCTCAATATCGGCGTCGATATCAGCGATCTCAAGATCGATCACCGCACCCTGCGCAGCGACCGCGACCGCGCCTTGCGCGCCTCGACCGTGGATACGCTGACCGGTCTGAGCAATCGGCGCCACATCGAAAGCGTCCTCGAAAACTACATCGCCAGGCCGCACCTGCTCGGTTGCTGCGTGGCCATGCTCGACATCGACCATTTCAAGCGTATCAACGATACGCATGGCCATCCCTTCGGCGATCAGGTCCTGCGCAATTTCGCCAAGCTGCTGCAGTGCTTCCTGCGCCGCTCCGACGGGATAGGGCGATTCGGCGGCGAAGAGTTCATGCTCATCCTGCCTGGTAGCAACATCACCGAAGCCGCCATCCTGATCAATCGCCTGCTCGATGCGCTACGTCAGCAGCAGGGCATCGCCGAGGTTGGCGACTTCACGTACACCTGCTCGGTCGGCCTCACCGAACTCGGACCGGACGATACGGCACAGAGCATCTACCAGCGCGCCGATGCCGCGCTCTACGCGGCCAAACAGGGCGGCCGCGACCGCATGGAAATCCTCTAGGCAACCTGACGCCACGGCTGCCTGCAACGCGACGGACGATCATTCCTATAATGGGCGGCACTGCCCAACCCGGTTCCGCCATGCTCGCCCAACTCCATACCGAATCCCGCCTGCCCGATCCAGTGCGGCTTTCCGCCAGCCGCCACGCCCTGATCATCCTGCCGGCCGGCGAATGCCTGACCGACGGCTGCCCCGGCCGCGTCCTGCTTGAAGCGACGCTCGCCCGCCGTCGGCTGACTGCCGCCGACCTCGCCGACGACCCGGTCGCCGCCAATTCGGCCGAAGGCGGCCTGCGCGTCTGGCTAATGCTGGATGCCGAAAAAACGAGTTTCGAGAACCTGGTGCTGCTGCGCGACGGCTTCGCCCTGCTGCTCGATGAAGAACCGGACGAGATCGACGTGCTGTTCTGCGTACCGGCGTCCGAAGCCGGCTGGATGTCCGAACTGGCCGCCTACGTCGGACTGGCCAACGGCAGCCCGCTGCCGCATCGCAAACAGAAGGATGCGCCCCGCCCGCTCGCCACGCTGCGTTTGTGGGGACTCGCCACGCCGCCGGCCGAGGCCGGAGCGCTGGCGGCCGGCAACTGGCTGGCCCGCGAATTGACCGTGCTGCCGCCCAATGCGCTGACGCCAGCCGCCTACCGCGCACGGGTCGAACAACTGGCCGACCAACTCGGCTGGCAACGGGAAGTCTTCGATCTTGCCCGGCTGCGCGAAATGGGCGCCGGCGCCTTCGTCTCGGTGGCCCAGGGCAGCGAGGCGGGCGATGCGGCCATCGTCCGCGTTTCTTGGGTTCCCGACAACGCCCGCGGCCGGGTGGCGCTGGTCGGCAAGGGCATCTGCTTCGATACCGGCGGTCACAACCTGAAATCGGCCGATTCGATGATCGGCATGCACGAGGACATGGCCGGCTCGGCGGCGGTGCTCGGCATGCTGCTCGCCGCCAGCAGCCTGGCCCTGCCGCTACGCATCGATGCCTGGCTGGCCCTGGCCAGCAACGACATTTCGCCCCGCGCCAGCCGTCAGGGCGATGTAGTGACGGCGCTCGACGGCACCACCATCGAGATCGTCCATACCGATGCCGAAGGCCGCATGGTGCTGGCCGACACGCTGGCCCTGGCCGGCCGCGACCAGCCCGAACTGATGGTCGATTTCGGCACGCTCACCTACACCATGATCCAGGCGCTGGGTTGCCGCTATGCCGGCGTCTTCGCCAGCGACGACGACCTCGGGGCGCTGGCCGTGGCGGCCGGCAGCGCCAGCGGCGAGCGGGTCAGCCTGTTTCCGCTGCCGGCCGATTACGAATCCGACCTCGACAGCCAGGTGGCCGACATCTGTCAATGCACGCTGGACGACGATGCGCCCGACCACATCCACGCCGCGCTCTTCCTCAAGCATTTTGTCGGCGAGCTGCCTTGGCTGCACGTCGATCTGTCCTCGGCCAGTTGCGAGGACGGGCTGGGCGGCATCGCCAGCGACCAGACCGGCTTTGGCGTGGCCTGGGGCATTCGCCTGCTGCAGGACTGGCTGGCCGCCCGGGCCGGGGACTGAAGCGCCCCCGGCGACGGCGTATTCAGCGCCGGGTATAGTCGGCCAGCGCGGCAACCGAAACGATCACCAGGCCATGCGTTTCGGCATAGTCGCGGACCTGCCGGCCACGCATCATCGTGCCATCCTCGTTCATCAATTCGCACAGGATGGCGGCCGGACGCAAGCCGGCCAGTTCGGCGATCAGCACCGAGCCTTCGGTATGGCCACGCCTGCCATGCACCCGCTGGTCGTGCGCCCGCAACGGAAAGATATGACCGGGCCGGGCGAAATCCTCCGCCCTGGCCTGCTCGGCCGCCGCCAGCAACACAGTCACCGTGCGGTCAGCCGCGGATACGCCGGTGGTGACCCCGTGGCGGGCTTCCAGCGAAACGGTGAACGGTGTGCCGTGCTGGCTGGTGTTATGGGCGACCATCGGTGGCAATTCGAGCCGGTCGGCAATCCGGTTGTCGAGGCAGAGGCAGACGATGCCGCTGCAATCGCGGATGAAGCGGGCCATCCATGACACCGTAACGTGCTGCGCCGCCATCACCAGATCGGCTTCGTCCTCGCGGTCGTCGTCGTCGAGCATGATCACCGGCTGACCGGCACGAATCGCCGCAATGGCCAGTTCGACCTGATTCGCGGCAGTGGGAGAAAACGACTCGGCTGAGTCGGCAAAACGGTTTGAGTACATTGAAACGCTCCTGGATAAAAAGACAAAAGAGGCGTTTCAGGGATGCAGAAAAACCCACGGTCCCGGCTGGAGACAATGGGGTATCGCTGCCTTCTTTCATCCGGACTATGACCGTCGGCTTCGGCATCTGACCGAATCTGCTGACCCGCAGGCTTCGAGAAGCTTGCGGCGCTCGCGGGCTCATGTGCATTCGCAGCACACCTACCGCCGGTGGGGAGTTCCACCCCGCCCTGAAGACCGGTGCACGATACGCCGCCGACGGGCGCCGGTCGAGTCCGAATCGCCGGCCAATCGGATTCGCAACAAAATCATCGAGTGCTAATATTCTATCTTCATCGACCACGCGGCCGGCCAGCCCAGCCGCAAACCTGACGGAGTCGCACCGTGCAAAGACGTTACTGGGTCATTCTCATCCTGATCGGTCTGGTCGCCCTCGACTGGGCGATCCGCGCGCCGGATGGCCGTTCCCGCCAACTGACGGCGGCCATCGAAGCCCAGGCCGGCGAGGAACTGAAGCACTACCCGTACAGTTTCAAGGTCCTCAGGGTAAATGGCGAAACGGCCTACCTGAGCACGCCGCGCAATGTCGAAGTCCCCGCTTTCAAGGCGCTGGCCGTGCTGTTTCCCGAAGTCGACACCAAGAATCCCAACAACCCGGCCTTCATCGCCATCGAGCAGCAACTCGGCCGGGTGCAGTCGGAGGCCCGCAGCATCGTCCTCGCCCAACCCGGCATCAAGGACGTCGTCTGGGAACTCGACCGCGACTGGCTGACCCGCCACTTCGTCGAAGTCCCGGAGCGTTAAAGGGTCCGGCTGTCGCCATCCGCTGGGTGGACAGGCGCAAGCCTCCTGGTAAAAAATCGGTCGGACGTGTCGAATGGCCTCGCCCTGGATCGTCATGCATACAGAAAGCGGGATATCCCCGCTTCGTCGACCGATCCAACCGGAGGTAACAGCATGCACTACACGATTCTGATCCACGAAACTGCCGAAGGCTTTGCCGCACGCAGCGACAACCAGCAGCGGGATGCCTACTGGGCCGGCACGATGGCTTACTTGCGGGCGCTGAAGGAAGCGCAGGTCTTCGTTGGCGGCGCCGGACTGCAAGGCCCCGAGACCTCGACCACGATCCGTTTCGAGCAAGGCCGGCAGCTGATTCAGGATGGCCCCTTCGCCGAAACCAAGGAGCAGCTTGGCGGCTACTTCATCATCGATGTCGCCAATCTGGACGCGGCACTCGACTGGGCGGCCCGCTTCCCGCAACGGCCGGGCCTGGTGGTCGAAGTCCGCCCCAACCTGCCCAACGATTGATGCCGACCGAGCGGGTGCTCGAACGCGTCATACGGGAATCGAGCCGGAAACTGCTCGCCTTTCTCGCCGCACGCTCCGGCGACCTCGCGGCGGCCGAAGACGCGCTCGGCGAAGCCCTGTGCGCCGCGCTGATGCGCTGGCCGCAAAGCGGCATCCCGGCCTCGCCCGAAGCCTGGCTGCTCACCGCCGCGCGCCGCCAGTTGATCGACCAGCACCGGCACGATAGCGTTCGTGCCCGGGCTGCGCCCGACCTGCTGGCGGCCGCCGATCAAGCCATGAATGCGCTGGACGGCCAGACCGTTTTTCCTGACGAGCGGCTCAAGCTAATGTTTGTCTGCACCCATCCGGCCATCGATCCTGGCGCCCGAACGCCGCTCATGCTCCAGACCGTCCTCGGCCTGGAGGCGGCTGACATCGCCGCAGCCTTCCTGCTCAAGCCGGCGACGATGGGACAACGCCTGAGCCGGGCCAAAAACAAGATCCGCCTGGCCCGCATTCCCTTCGACATCCCCGAAGCCAAAGCCTTGCCCGAGCGACTGGAGGCTGTACTGGAGGCGATCTACGGCATCTACGGCATCGGCTGGGAAGATGCGGCTAGCGAAAACCTGCCCGAGCGCAGCCTGGTCAACGAAGCGCTGGAACTGGGCGAACTCCTGATCCGCCTCTTGCCGGAGCAGGCCGAGCCCCAAGGACTACTGGCGCTGATGCGCCATTGCGAAGCACGACGCCCGACTCGGCGCGATGCGCAAGGCCGCTATGTTCCGCTATCGGAGCAGCCTACGGGACGCTGGCTGAAGCCCTTGATCGACGACGCCGACCGACTGCTCGCAAACGCCGCCGCGCTGCAGCAGCCGGGGCGTTTTCAACTGGAGGCCGCCATCCAGTCGGTCCATAACCGCCGCTTGATCACGGGCCGGACCGACTGGCCCAGTATTGCCGCGCTTTACGATGGCCTGGCCAGCCTTGCCCCGACCCTGGGCGTTCTGGTCGCCCGCGCCGCCGCCAGGGCCGAAGTCGACGGCGCCGACGTCGGACTTGAACTGCTGGCAACATTACCCAAGCCGGCATGCACCGCCTACCAACCCTACTGGGCCCTGAAGGCCCGGCTGCTCGCCAAACAGGGCCAGAACGAAGCCGCCCGTACCGCCTTCGAAGAGGCCTCGCGGCTGAGCCAGGATGCGGCATGCCGCGCCTTCCTGCAGCAGCAGGCCGGCCAGCTCGACTGAGCGCCTCTGGTTTGCAGCGAAACCGATCATCCGTGCCCCCGCTCGCCAGTAGCCGTTCCGCCACGCCACCGGCGATTTGTCCCGTTCACGTGCTCAACTGGACTGACGCCACGGCCGAATCCCCCTAGAATCTCCCCGATCCAACTTTGCAGGGAAGCTTCGTGCCTTCATCCGCCCCGAACGAGGACGACAAGCGCGTCCGGCTGTTTCATGCCAGCCTGGTCTGGCCGCTGCTGCTTGAACCACTCGCGATCGACGGCAACCAGGGGCGGCATTGGGAGTTGTTCGAGGCCCGTCAGGGCAGCCATCCGTGGCGCCTGATCGACGACGAATTCACCGACGACCCCGGGCAGTTCAAGGAACGCCATTACCGCGAGTTCGTCTCCTTCCTGCCTTACGTGCAGCGCTTTCTCTACGGTGAAGGACGTTCGCGCCATTCCTCGCCGGACGATCCGCCGGGCAACTCGCCGATGCACGTCTTCCGGCGCAAGGACATCGCCCGGCTGCGCCTGACCCTGCGCAAGGGGGAAGTGCCGATCGAGTTGCACATCGTCCATCTCGACCTCTACTTCTTCCACGACATCGATCTGGTCCAGCTCAACCTCGAGGTGCGGGCGCATGACCTGGCGCTGGATACGGTACGCGAAATCCTTTTCCGCTTCGGCCGGGCCTATCCATCAGGCTGGGAAGAAGGCGGCGAAGGGCTGCACAACGTCTATCTGGCCGAATGGCTGGCCGCCGACGGTTCGGTGATCGCCCGTTCCGACACCGAGCGCCGCAACAAATACCTGGAATACGTCTGCGAACACCGCAGTCCGTGCATTTCCGAACATTGGGCCAGCCTGCTGCGACCGCTGGTACTGGCCCACTCCGACGAACCGGGCGACCTGCGCTACCGGCTGGTCGAATACCAGCGCATGCCGGTGATGTCCTTCATTGCCCTCGACCAGCCCCGGCAATTGAGCCGCGAACAGTGGGTTCGCCTCGGTCTGGCGGCAACGCTGCATCCGAACGAATCGCTGCCAGTAAACGACCCGTCGGTGATCGAATTCGAAAAACGTTACTGCCAGGACCGCTTCTGGACCGACAGCGAGGCCGGGCCGAACACCCGCTTCATGTGTACCGGCAATACGCTGACCGTGGTCGGCGACACCGCCTTCCCCTTCTTCATGGATGCCGAACGCGGCGTGCTGGCGCAGTTCCGCCACCAGTACTTCCTGGTTTTCCTGATCGCCCACCTGCACCGCGCTTCGCTGCTGGTTTTCTCCGAAATCCTGGTCGATGCGGTCAATGATCTCGATATCAGCCAGGATGTCTCGGTACGCCGCTTCAAACGCCGCATCCGGGCCAATTTCGAAACCTTCCTGCGCTTCACGCATCGCTACTGGTTCCACGAACTGTCCGAACGGCCCCACCTGCAGGCCATGTTCCGGCTCTGTTCCGACCATCTGCGCAACGACGAGATGTACGACGAGGTGCATAACGAAATCCGCGAGATGAGCCACTACCTGGACAGCGACTCGCAACGCCGGCAATCCAATACCGTCGTCCGGCTGACCGTGATCACCATTCTCGGCCTGATCGCCACCGTCACCACCGGCTACTTCGGCATGAACATCATCCCCTTCGGCGACGGCTCGATTCTTTACCGGGCGCTGCACGGGCTGATCGCGACCAGCATTTTCGTCGCGCTGGTCCTGTTCGCCGTGGCGCGCTCGAAACGCCTGTCGGACTTCCTGGAAGCCTTGTCCGACGAACGCCTCAGCCTGGGCGGCAAGTTCCGGGCGCTATGGGCCGTGCTCGGCGGCCGAAAACGCTAGGTACGGACGGCTTAGTCGCCACGAAAGGTCTGCCGCCAGGCGCTGGGCGAAACACCGAAAGCCTGACGGAAATGCTGGCGCAGGGAAACCGGCGAGCCGAAACCGGCCAGCCTCGCAATCGCCTCGACCGACTGCCCGGTGCTTTCCAGCAAGCGCTGGCAAAGCGCCAGGCGCTCGCCGAGCAACCATTCGCCGACAGTGCTCCCGGTCAGGGCGCGGAAATGGCGGGTAAAGCTGCGCCGGCTCATCATCGCCTCGCTCGCCAGACTGTCGAGCGTGTGCGCTGTCTGCAGATCGGCCCGTAGCCGGTCGAGCAGGCCGGCCAGCCGCGAACTTTGCGAGGTGGCCGGTAGCGGCTGTTCAATGAATTGCGCCTGGCCGCCCTGCCGGTGCGGCGGTACGACCAGCCGGCGCGCCACCCGATTGGCCGCTTCCGCCCCGTATTGCTGGCGCAGCATGTGCAGGCAGCAGTCGATACCGGCCGCCGTCCCCGCCGAAGTGACGACACCGCCGTCATCGACGTAGAGCACGTCGGGATCGAGCCGCACGCCGGGATAGCGCCCGGCAAAATCGTCGGCAAAGACCCAATGCGTCGTCGCCCGCCGTCCGTCGAGCAAGCCAGCTTCGGCCAGCACGTAAGCACCAAGACACAGGCCGACCACTTGGGCGCCGCGCCGGTGGGCCGCAACCAAGGCATCGAGCAGCGGCGCCGAGGGCCGCTCGGCCGGGTCGCGCCAACTCGGCACAATCACGGTATCGGCTGCCGCAATCGCCTCCAGGCCATGGCCGACCTCGACGGCAAAACCGGCGGTCGTGCCGAGCGGCCCCGGCTCATCGGCGCACACCCGCAGATCGAAAGCCGGCAGGCCAGGATGGCGGTCGCCAAAAACGACACAGGGCACCGACAAATGAAAGGGGCTGATGCGATTGAAGGCGAGGACGGCAATCACGGGGGCAGGCATCGGCAGGACCATCACGGAAGAATCGATCGTGGCCCGATCTTATCGCTTTTTGTCATTCGGGCCACTCACGCCCCGACACCGCCAGGCGAATAATCCAGCCACACCCACCCCGAGGAGATTCCCATGAGCCTGACCCCGCAACGCGCCCTGATCGTCATCGACATCCAGAACGATTATTTCGCCGACGGCCTTTTCCCGCTCTGGCAGGCCGAAGAGACACTGGCACGGATCGAGACCGCCATCCACCGGGCGCAGGCCCAGGGCCTGCCGGTCATCCTGATCCAGCACGTTGCCGATGCCAGCAAGGGTCCAGCGCCCTTCTTCAACGAGGGCAGCGTCGGTGTTGCGATTCATCCGCGCATCCTGGCCGCCGCGCCGGACGCCCCGATTGTCCGGAAAAGCTTTGCCGACGCCTTTCACCAGACCACGCTGGAAACGACGCTGGCCGGCCTTGGCGTCAGCGAACTGCTGGTCTGCGGCATGATGACCCAGAACTGCGTCACCCATACCGCCCTCTCCCGCGCCGCCGATCGCTACCGGGTCGAGGTAATCGGCGACTGCTGCACGACGGTCAGCCAGATCCTGCACCTGATCGCCCTGAACGGGCTGTCGACGCGAATCAAGCCCAGGACGCTCAACGAACTGCTCTGAGCCGACAGATGCCGCCAGGAGGTACAATGCGGGCCGCGCGAAATTTCCTCCCCGGACATTTCGCATTGCCCGAGTGCAGCCTGCGATCAAGGCCGTAATCAACGTCCTGACCTGGCGCGGTGGTCAGCTTTCAGCCCCACCGGTCTGCCGCCATGCCCCAGGTACTCATCCCCTATACCGACCTCGCCGCCGGCGAAGTCATCCTTGCCGAGACCCGGCGCTGGCTCGAACGGGCCGTGATTGGCCTCAATCTCTGCCCATTCGCCAAGAGCGTTTTCGTCAAGAAACAGGTGCGCTATGCACTGAGCGCCGCCAGCACGGCTGACGAACTGCTGGCCGAACTGGAAAACGAGCTGAATCTGCTGGCCGCGACGCCGCCCGAAAAACTCGACACGACCCTGTTGATCCATCCCGGGGCGATGACCGACTTTCTCGATTACCACTTTTTCCTGGCCGAGGTCGATGCCGCCAATCGCAATCTCGGCTTCGA
This sequence comes from Rhodocyclales bacterium GT-UBC, assembly GCA_003583745.1. Taxonomy (GTDB): domain Bacteria; phylum Pseudomonadota; class Gammaproteobacteria; order Burkholderiales; family Rhodocyclaceae; genus Azonexus. The sequence continues at coordinate 27,134 of QXPY01000020.1, forward strand.
CGGCATTTTCCAGATCGCCAGCCTGCACCCGCAGTACGAATTTGCCGGCAGCGCGGCGGACGACATCGCCAACTTCACCAACCGCTCGCCCTACCCGACCCTGCACCTGCTCCGGGAAAGCAGCATCGACCGGGCGGTGGCTGCCTTTCCCGATGCGGCGGACATTTTCGAACGCAACATCGAAACCATGGAAAAGCTCGGCTACGAAGGCTGGAAAAAGCTCTGGCTGAGCTGACTCCGGCTAGGCTTCAACCATCCGGTCGCGCCGGGCCAACGCCGGAAAGAGCTTGAACCAGGACGCCGCGATCAGCATGGTGCCGACCCCGCCGAACACCACCGAACCAACCGGCCCGAAGAGTGCCGCCGTTGCCCCCGACTCGAACTCGCCCAACTGGTTCGAGGCGCCGATGAAGATCGAATTGACCGCCGATACCCGGCCGCGAATCTCGTTCGGCGTCTCCAGCTGCGCCAGGGTCAGGCGCATCACGACGCTGATGTTGTCCGCCGCGCCGGTAATCGCCAGCGCAATCAGCGACAGCATGAAGTGTTCGGACAGGCCGAAGACCACCGTGGCCATGCCGAAGACGCCGACCGCGATGAGCAAACGCGAACCGACCCGGCGCTGCATCGGCCAGCGCAGCATGACCAGCGACATGAGCAGCGCCCCGACGGCCGGCGCCGCCCGCAACAGGCCCAGCCCCTGCGGGCCGGTGTGCAGGATGTCGCGGGCGTAGATCGGCAGCAACGCGACCGCCCCGCCGAGCAGCACGGCAAACAGGTCGAGCGAGGCGGCGCCGAGCAGCAGCTTGTTGTGCCAGACGAACGAAACCCCGGCGAGCATGGACTTCACGCTGAGCTTTTCGGAAGACGGTTGCTGCCGGTCATGCACGCCGAACATCAGCATGAAAGAGAGCAGCAACAGGCCGGCGCAGGTGATATAGACGTGCGTCGCGCCGGCGACGTAGAGCAGGCCGCCCAGCGCCGGACCGCAGATGAAGGCGACCTGGATGCCGGTCGAACTCAGCGCCACCGCCCTTTCGAGCAACTCGACCGGCACCAGCAGCGGGATCAGCGCCTGCTGCGACGGCATCTGGAAGGCCCGTGCCGCACCGAGCAGGATAGAGATGCCGAGGATCAGCTCACGGGTCGCGAAATCGCCCAGCGTCGCCCAGACCAGTAGCAGCGCCACCAGCGCCTGCAGGAACATGCACAGCGCGAAAATCAGGCCGCGCCGCAGGCGATCGACCAGATGGCCGGCCGGCAACGTGAGCAGCAAGGCCGGCACGAACTGGAACAGCCCGACCAGGCCGAGATCCCAGGCGCTGCCGGTGATGTCGTACATCTGCCAGGCCACTGCCACCATCAACATCTGGTTGGCCACCATGCCGCTCAGACGGGCCAGCCAGAAAAACAGAAACTGCTTGTAGGCAAACAAGCGGGAAAGCTTCACTTCGTTCATCAATCGTACTCACCTGCAAACGAGGCCGCTCGTACCGGCCGCTACAAACCATTCAATTGATCGTTCTTCAGGTAAGACAGAAACACCCTCACCGTCTGCAACTCCAAGGCCTCATTTGAACACAGAGCCCAGGTTTGCCGGAGTACCGGCCGCCCATCGGGCCAGAACAAGGCCTGGGTGAACAAGGTGTTGTCCTTGCTCAAACCGATCGACGGCAAGATCGTCCAACCCAGGCCGTGCAAGACCAGTTGCCGGGCCGTATCCATCGTGGTGACTTCCATCGTCGTTTTCGGCTGGGCATTGAAATTCTTCTTCCACCAGTCCTCGACCATTTTCTGCAAAGAGGTGTCGGTGCCATAGCGGATATGCGGCTTCTGCAACAATTCGCTCATCTCCAAGGGGGTTCTGGAAACGATGCACACGGGCTCTTCCTTGAGCAGAATCCGTTCCTTGCTCCAGTCATGGTCTCCCCGGACGATCGCCAAGGTGATTTCCTGCTCTTCAAGCATGTTGACCACTTGATAGCTCAAACCCGTCCGGAGCTGGATATCGACATCCGGATAGAGCTCCAGAAAGCCTTTCAGGATGCCCGGCAGATGGTAATTGGCGAACACCGTGGAGGCACCGAGGCGTAGCGCCCCCTGCACCGTGTTTTCCATGTTCTTGAGTTGTTCCTTGACCTGTCCGAGACGACGCAGCATTTCGCTGGCATAGGCGAGCAGATACTCGCCTTGCGGCGTGAAGCTGACGCCGTTCGGCCCGCGTGACACGACCTGGATATCGAATTCTTCCTCGATGTTCTTCAAGCGATAGGTCAGCGCCGGCTGCGAAATGAAAAGGCGTGCCGCTGCCTTGGTGATGTTTCTCTCCTCAGCCAGCATCTTGAGGATACGCCAATCCTTGTCATCCATCCCGCAGCGCCCCACAAAGCAAAAATATCACTTTAAAACAAATACTTGAAAGCAGCCGATTAAAACCCATTAAAACCGTAGAAATAAATATATTTTATCGAAAGCGATAGAAATAAGTCATTTTATTTATTGAAAAAGGATTCGCATAATTCCTCTCGGGCAACTCGTTCCGATTTCCACAGCATCGTTTGAAACAACCGGATTGCCGCAATTTCATGCCGAGAAGGGCGCTCGAAACCTTCCGCAACCAAACAACAGAGAACCCCCGACGCCGCGGTCATTTCGGATGCGGCTGGGGTCGTGACGTAGATCGTCCTTCTTGAGGAGTCAGTTCATGTTGAGTCGCCGTAGTTTTTGTATCAATAGCGTCGCCACCGTCGCCGCTACGTTTGCCTTGGCCTCTCAGGCCGAGGCGAAGGAAACGCTTTCCAGCCAAGCAAACAAGGCCGGTGCAGATAAGCCGCCGAGCCTCGACAGCATTCCGATGGATGAAGCGAAGAGCCAATCCCTGATTTTTGCCGACTATCGCCAGCACGTCGCCGAACGAGCCGCTCTCGGCATTCCGCCCCTGCCGCTGAACCCGACCCAGACGGCGGCCGTCGCCTTCCTGCTGCGCAATCCGCCGAAAGGTGAAGAAAACTTTCTGCTCGACTTGATGAGTCAACGCGTCCCGCCCGGCGTCGATCCCTCGGCCAGCGTCAAGGCCGATTTCCTGGCCGGCATCGCGCTGGGCAAAACCCGCTCCCCGGTCATTTCACGTCAGCTGGCAACAGAACTCCTCGGCACCATGCAGGGCGGCTACAACGTCAAGACCCTGATCGCCTTGCTCGGCGACCCAAGCCTGGGCACTAGCGCTGCCGAAGGTCTGAAAAAAACCCTGCTGGTCTTTGGCGCGATCAAGGATGTCCAGGCCCTGGCCGCCAAAGGCAATGCCAACGCCAAGGCCGTCCTGCGTTCGTGGGCTGAGGGAGAATGGTTCACCGCCCGCCCGGAACTGCCGCAAAGCATCAAGTTGACCGTCTTCAAGGTGAATGGCGAAACCAATACGGGTGACCTCTCCCCCGATCCGGACGCCAATACGCGTCCTGATATCCCGCTGCACGCCCTGGCCATTCTCAAATTCCCCCGGCCCGGCATCTCGCCCGACCAGCCGGGCAAGCGCGGCCCGCTCAAGCAACTGGAAGCGATCAAGGCCAAGGGCAATCCGGTAGTTTATGTCGGCGATGTCGTCGGCACTGGTTCGTCAAGAAAATCGGCCACCAATTCCGTCCTGTGGTGGACCGGCAAGGACATCCCCTATACCCCGAACAAGCATTTCGGTGGCTTTGTATTCGCCGGCAAGATCGCCCCGATCTTCTACAACACCATGCAGGATTCCGGTGCCCTGCCGATCGAAATGGATGTCAGCCGACTGGAAATGGGTGACGTCATCGAATTGCGCCCCTACGAGGGCAAGGTACTGAAGAATGGCGAGGTAGTTGCCCAATTCAAGCTCAAGACCGACGTCCTGATCGACAGCGTGCGCGCTGGCGGGCGAATTCCGCTGATCATCGGCCGCAATCTGACCGCCGAAGCGCGCAAGATGCTCGGCATGGCGCCGATTGCCTTGTTCCGCCAACCCAAGGCCCCGCTCGATACCGGCAAGGGCTACACCCTGGCCCAGAAAATCGTCGGACGGGCCTGCGGACTCCCCAACGGCAAGGGCGTTCGCCCCGGCGCCTACTGCGAGCCGAAAATGGATACCGTCGGTTCTCAGGACACGATCGGCCTGATGACGCGCGACGAACAAAACGACCTCGCCTGCCTGTCCTTCAACGCCGACCTGGTGCTGCAGTCTTTCTGTCACACGGCGGCCTACCCGAAACCGGAAGACGTCAAGATGTACGCCGAACTCCCGCCCTACGTCGTATCGCATGGCGGCGTAGCGATTCGGCCGGGCGACGGGGTGCTCCACTCCTGGCTCAACCGCCTGGCCATGCCGGACTCGGTGGGCACCGGCGGCGACTCGCACACCCGCTTTCCGCTCGGCGTCTACTTCCCAGCCGGCTCCGGCTTGTGCGCCCTGGCTTCGGCTACCGGCGTCATGCCCCTCGACATGCCGGAATCCGTGCTCGTCCGCTTCACAGGCGAGATGCAAGCCGGCGTCACCTTGCGCGATCTGGTCAATGCGATTCCCTACTACGCCTTCAAACAAGGTTTGCTCACCGTCGACAAGAAAGGCAAGAAAAACATCTTCTCCGGTCGTATCCTCGAAATCGAAGGCCTGCCCAACCTCAAGGTCGAGCAGGCTTTCGAACTGTCCGACGCATCGGCTGAGCGCTCCGCCGCCGCCTGTACGGTCCGCTTGAACAAGGAACCCATCATCGAATACATGCATTCGAACGTGGGCTTGCTCAAATGGATGGTGGCCAACGGCTATCAGGATCGGAACACTTTGCTCCGCCGCATCAAGAAGATGGAAGCCTGGCTGTCCAATCCCCAGGTCCAGGCTCCGGACCCGGATGCCGAATATGCAGCGATCATCGAAATCAATCTCGCCGAGATCACCGAGCCGCTCCTCGCCTGCCCGAACGACCCCGACGACATCAAGCCGCTGTCGGCGGTAGCTGGCGCCAAGGTCGACGAGGCTTTCATCGGCTCGTGCCAGACCAACATCGGTCACTTCCGTGCCGCCGCGCAATTGCTGGCCAACAAGGAACTGCCGACCCGCCTCTGGGTGGTGCCCCCGACCAAGATGGATGCCGACACGCTGAATCGCGAAGGCTATTACGCCAGTTTCGGCGAAGCCGGGGCGCGCATGGAGACACCGGGCTGCTCGCTCTGCTTTGGCAATCAGGCACGCGCCCGCAAAGGCGCCACGGTCGTGTCGACATCGACCCGCAATTTCCCCAATCGCATGGGTGAAGCGACCAACGTCTATCTGGCCTCGGCCGAGGTGGCAGCCATCTCCGCATCACTCGGCAGGATCCCGACCAAGGCCGAGTATCTGGACCGTATGCAGGTCGTCCAGAAGAACGCGGGACAAATCTATCGCTATATGAACTTCGATCAGATGCCGGAATACAAGGCCTGAGCGAAGGTCGACAGCCCGCCCGGTGACCTTCGCGCCTCGGACCGAGGGTCACCGCTGGCGGACGTTTACCTGATTGAAACGCACACGGACATCCACCATGCACACCAGACGCTCGAAATACAAAACCCTCCTTGCCGCCGGCCTGCTCCTGAGTTGGGCCGGCCTGTTGCAGGCCGCCGAAGTCATCGTGATGAGTTCCGGCGGCTTTTATTCCGCCATGGAAGAACTGGCACCGATATTTGAAAAGGAAACCGGTCACAAGGTGACCCTCGTTTCCGGCTCATCGATGGGCTCCTCACCCACAGCCATTCCGGCGCGCATGCAGCGCGGCGAAGCCGCCGATCTGCTGATGCTGGCATCCAGCGAACTGGACAAACTGATTGCCCAGGATCTCGCCGTTAAAGGCAGCCGAGTCGACCTGGTTCATTCCAAGATCGGCATGGTGGTCCGCCAAGGCCAAGCCAGACCCGATATCAGCACCAAGCAGGCTTTCGACAAAGTCTTGCTGGAAGCGCGCTCGATCGGCTATTCGGCCAGTGCCAGCGGCACGCATCTCGTCAACAACGTTTTTCCCAGACTGGGCATCGCCGAATATCACCAAGTGATGGCCAAATCGAAAGAAGTCGTCAAAGACCGGGTCGCCTCCTGGGTCGCGCGCGGCGACCTGGAAATCGGCTTTCAGCAAGTCAGCGAATTGCTGCCGATTCCCGGTGTCGAGTTCGTCGGTCCCATTCCGGCACCGTATCAAAAAGTCACGATCTTCTCGGCCGGCGTCGCCAAGGGTTCGAAACAACCGGAAGCCGGCCAGGCCCTGATCAAGTTCCTGACCTCGCCGTCCGCCTATCCGCTCATCACCAAACAAGGTCTCGAACCGGCCGCGCTCGCCGTTGCCGCGGAAAAGAAACAGTAAGTCACCGATTTTGCAGCAACCGGGCTTGCCCGGTGCTGCGATGCATGCCGCCGCGCGCTAGCGCAGGCCGTAAATACTGCCTTCCTGCGGATACTCGATCTTGTACTCGACCTTGAAGCTGGCCGTCTCGGCTGGGGCCAGGGTTTTCTTCCAGGCAACGACGCCACGACGCTGCTCCCAGGCTTCGCTCGTCGGTGGCGGATCGAAACGAGCCGTCGTCTTGATTTCGTCCGATGTACTGACCGGGGACGATTCAAGAACCAGAAGATCCACCGCGCTCTTGTGCGCACTGGTCAACACGAACTGATCAGCGAGGCGGCGCTCATTGTGCTTCTCCAACAAGCCGGTGGCGCCGGAAAGGCTCTGGAGGGGATTGACTGCGACGCGCAGCAGATCGTCGCGCCCGAACGGCATCACGAATCGCTCCCCGGCCTGCGGATCCCATTGGATCGCCCCGACATAGTTTCCGTCGCGGTACAGCTGCACATTGCCCGGAATCCATACACCTAGTGGCCGCTCGGCTTCGACGCTGACGTAGGCGGTGCGATCGAGGCGCGGCGCGACGCGGATTTCCTGACGTACCGGCAGCGTCTGCCGGGCCAGTGCCACCGCCGTTTCCCGCCCGTCCGAAGCCAGACTCAAGCGGGTCGGTACCTCGAACTCCGTTGCGAACGCGCTATTGGTCTCGAAAGTCGGAGCCTTATAGGCTGCTTCCTGCTTGTCGGCCATGGCCCGGGCTGCGGCAGGGGCGGCCGCATAAGCGGAAAACCCGCCGGCACGCGCCTCGGCCAGCTTCTGCGGCGGCGAATAGGACAACAACCAGGGCTGGGGCGACCGGCCCTCCGGCGAAAGTTTGGGCTGCACGGTGGACAGCGACAGTTTGACGTTATGCCAGTCTTCACCGGTCTTTTGCGAAATCGTCGCGAGACGCTCCAATTCGAGCCTGGATGCGGCCGAATCGAGACTGGCCCGATAAGCCGGCTTCCACCCGGCGTGGTTCACCTGGTAGGAAATCTTCACCGTTCCAGGGCGCTCCGCCAGCAGGTTGACCGTCAGCGCCAGGCTATCTTTGGCACCGGTACGTAACCGCGCCAGATCGCGTTGCAAGGCATCGACCTTCTTGCCCAGATCACGTTTCTTGACGCCAATCCGCTGCAACTTGGCCAGCACATCCTGGGCGCCCCGTCCCAATGTATCGAGAATGCCGCCCAGCACCCTGCCGTCGGCAACTGCAAGCGGCTGATCGGTCGGCGAACCTGGGCTGCCGAAGCGCTCCAGATAGGCCTTCACGATCTCCGCCGATTTGGCCTCGGCATCGAGCACGGCAAGCTGATCCTGCAGCAGTTGAATCTTGCTTTCGAGTTCCGCTTCGGCCGGATTGACTGCCTGCAGGGTCGCAGTTTCCTCGATCACCATCTCGCCGACCTGAATGCCCGGCCCGGCCTCGGCCCGCAAGGTCTGACGGTCGAGATGCGGCGAAAGGCCGGTAATCACGAGCCGACTGCTTCCTGGTCCAAGCTGGGCGGTACGTACCACCGTCGCGCTCCCCGGATAGAGAACGACGGCGGTAACCGGCGCCGTCATTTCAGCACGCAGAGTCGACCACGAGAGCGCGAGTACGCTGACGACGACAGCCATTTTTTTGCATACAAACAGGGCCACGACGAAACTCCTTTACGGTTAAACGGCCAGCAAGACCGACGCTCGCGCATCCTGCCAAAACCGGCATGACATGACAATGCCAAGCAACCGAAGCACCCGCATCAGCATTTGGGAACGAATCAAGAGCGATAAACGAAAGAAGAGAGCCGTTTATGGCACGCCACAAACGCCGCAAGGATACGACCCTGCGGGGACTGAACAACAAGCGGAAATCGAAGGACGCGAACTGCCGTCGCCAGCTCATTCGGATTTGCTGCATCTCGCCTGGATGGGGTCTTGGCGATCACGGCCACGAAATAGCTACATAGCCTGAAAAGCAAAAAGGCCTAGCGAATGCTAAGCCTTTGATTTGCCTGGTTGCGGGGGCAGGACTTGAACCTGCGACCTTCGGGTTATGAGCCCGACGAGCTGCCAACTGCTCCACCCCGCGTCCGAGAGGGGCGCATTATCCGGAAAGTATTACCCGCTGTCAACAGCTATTTAACGATCCTATCTATTCCTGCAACCAGGAAAGCAGCGTCGACCATTGCTCGACATCGCGCTTGTATCTGGCCCGCGGCGGATCGAATACAGTCAGGCCGGCAGCGGCCACATTGACGTAGTTCTGGGTATTTCTCAGATAGGCGACGATGGGAATATCGAAATGCTTGAGAAACTCTTCGAGCATGCCTGCTGCCTTGGTCCGCGGATCGACGCGCATGGCGACAATCCCCACCTTGCCGCGATTGCTGCGCAGTTCGCTACGAATCGAGTTCAGAAAGTCTTCGGTTGCCGCCATGTCGAACACCGAGGGCACGAGCGGCACGATCACCTTGTCTACTGCCCGGAGGTAATCGGTAAGTTTGAAGCCCTGCAGGCCAGCCGGTGCATCGACCACCACCCAATCGGCCTCCTTGGGCAAGCTGAGGGAAATCTGGTTGCCGGCAAAATAGCCGGTAACCGGGGGCAAGGCCTGATCGCGGAAAGCCATCCAGCGCAAGGCGGACTGCTGGCGATCCAGGTCGCACAACGTTGTCTTTTGGCCCTGATTGGCGAAATAGCCGGACAAATTGGTGGCCAGCGTCGTTTTACCCGCCCCCCCCTTTGGATTTGCCACCATGACTGCGCGCATACACACTCCCTGAATATTTATCGTGCAATTATATTCGGCCGCCTCAAGCCCGTCATAGATGCATAGAATATAGCCTTTGCCAAAATTCGAATCATCATGGTCACAAAAGTCGCTAGCGAGCGCCAAGGCATTCAGTCCGTCGAAGTTGGTTTCCGCCTCCTCAAAGTCCTGGCCGCAACCAATCGACCGATGATGCTGCGCGATATCGCCAAGGGCGCCGGCATGCCGGCCGCCAAAGCCCACCGCTACATGGTGAGCTTTCTGCGTATCGGCATTGTCGAGCAGGATGCCAGTAGCGGCCGCTACGATCTCGGTGCTTACGCCCTCGAACTTGGCCTCTCCGGACTGGGCCGCCTCGACCCGGTACGCCTGGCCGGCCCCATCCTCGACTCGCTCTGTGAAGAAATCCAGGAGACTGTCGGCTTGGCGGTCTGGGGGACCTATGGCGCGACCATCGTTCGGATTGTGGACGCCGGCGCGCCGATCACTATCACCGTCCGTCCCGGTACCGTGCTACCGCTCTACAAATCGGCAACCGGACGCGCCTTTGCCGCCTTCCATCGCTCCCCGTTCATGAAAAAAATGCTCGACGAAGAATTGCGCAGCATTTCGGAAAGCAGCAGCACGGCAATTACCACCGTTCGCCGGCAACTGGAAAAGACCCTGACCGAATTCCGCACACGCGGCATTGCCCGAGCCACCGGCAGCCTGACTCCGGGCATCAACGGCTTCAGTGCACCGGTGTACGATCATTCGGGCAGCATGGTTGCCGCGATTACCTCCCTTGGCGCAGTGGGCGAATTCAACGTCGAATGGGACAGCCCGGTCGCCAAGGCCATGCAGGAAGCCGCACTGGCCCTGTCGCACCGCCTCGGATTCGGCAGCATCAAGGAGTAATCCGACCAACCGGTTGGCTGGCCGCAAGCGGCCAACCGCGCCCATCGTGGCAGCAAGAAGATTGGGCAGGAACTTCAATCGGCATCCCTTGCCCGCCATACCGCGCAATCAGACAACAAGCGAATGCCACGTCATTCGACCAGAGATCGAAGCGGAGCTTGACCGAAGGGAGTGTGCGGAAGGGGAATCGGCATGCCGTCCTGGCGGATGACAAGCGGAATGGAGCGGCAGAAGAGTCTCGAACTCTCGACCTATACCTTGGCAAGGTATCGCTC
>QXPY01000021.1 GCA_003583745.1 Rhodocyclales bacterium GT-UBC
TGAGCACCGGCAACGCCAATTGGGCGCTGAAAAGACGGGGGAGTCCATCCCATCAGTCCACACGGGCCTTGCGCGACAAGCCGCGCAAGGCCGGTGACCTCCACGCTGAACGTCCACTTTTCCAAAGCCCGACCGGCTGCAAAGGGCACTTTCAAGCCACTCAGCCCGATACCCCCCCGCTTTGAGCAATTCCCTAGCCAACAAAAAAGGCATCCCGCAGGATGCCTTTTTTTGTTGATTCAAAACCTGATCAAACCCGCTTGAACAGCGGACTCCGCACCTGCTGTGCATCGGCCGCCGAGAAGAATTTCTCGGTGTAGATGTCGCGCTCGAACAGGCGGCCCTGCATCAGGGTGGTGATGCAGGCTTCGATCATCACGGGCGGGCCGCACAGGTAGGCCTTGTTGCCGCGGAAGTCGTTGTCGAAATGCGCCTTGGCGGCATCGTGCACGAAGCCGCGGAAGCCGGTCCAGCCGCTGTCGGCCGGCTCGTCGTTGAGGGCTGGCACGTAGGTGAAATTAGGGTACTTCGCCGCCAGGTCGAGGAATTCCTGGTGGTAGTACAGCTCGTCCTGGTTACGTGCGCCGTAGACCAGCGTGATCGGCAGTTCGCTGCCCTCTTCCAGCAGGTCGAGGATCATCGAACGCGGGCTGGACAGGCCGGAGCCGCCGGCCATGAACAGCGAGGGCACGTTGGCCGACTTGTGCACAAAGAAGCGGCCGTAGGGGCCGGAAACGGTGATCGCGTCGCCGACCTTGAGTTCGTTGTGGATCCAGGTGGTGCCGACGCCGCCGGGCACGATACGGATGTTGAGTTCGATCTCGTCGCCGGTGGACGGGCTGTTGGCCAACGAGAAGGCACGATGCCCCATGTCGTTGGGTAAATTGAAATTGACGTACTGGCCGGCCTGGAAATCGAGCGCTTCATCCAGCTTAAGCCAGATGCCCTTGATGGTCGACGTCAGGTTCTCGATACGGCTGACCACACCAGGGAAGTCTCGTACCGGAATATCCCGGGCGTCTTCATCGATCTCCATCTCGACCTCGATGGCCGTATCGGCTTCGAGCGTGGCGCAGCAAGCCAGCGCCTTGCCTTCTTCGCGCTCGTAATCCATCAGCGCAAAGCTGGAGGAATTCTGGTGATCGACTTCGCCGTCGGTGATGCACACCTTGCAGGTGGCGCAATAGCCTTGGCCGCAGGCGTGCGGCAGGTAGATGCCGGCGCGCAGCGCGGCGTCGAGGATGGTCTGGCCGTCTTCGACCTCGATGGTCCGGCCGAGCGGCTCGATGCTCAGTTCGTAGCTCATGTCTTTCTCCGCGGGGTGAAACCGGGCTGTCGCGCGGACCGGCCGCGCGACGCCCTGCTGTTTTTAGTAGCCGGTGCCGGCGATGCCATCCAGGCCCGGCGTCCGGAAGCGGATCAGGTCCTTGTGGCCGATGCCGTTCTCAGCCAGGCTCTTGTTGCGATCCGGCGTGAAAGGCGTGTTGCCGTTCTGCCAGACGACCGTGTTCCAGTCGATCTGCTTCCAGTCCGGGTGGTAGCTGAAGCAGTCAGTCATGTACTGGTCGACGATCACCGAGAACAGGGTTTCCGGCGGCAGCGCCAGCACGAAGGGGCGGGAGAACATGCGATGGCGCTCCCAGTTGATGTACAGCAGCTGCTTGCCCTTGTAGTTCTCGACTGCGTCGCGCGACTTGAACTCGTACGGGGCGAGGGTTTTCAATTGGCTCATGGCGATTTCCTTCCTTCGTCCTTAGTTCTTGGTGGCCTGCTCGCGCCAGGCGGCAAAATTCTTCTGGTCCTCGGAACCGTTGAAGTCGCCGAGGGCGCGCTTGTCGAGCTTCCAGTAGTCGAGCATGTTCTGGCCCGGCTTGAAGTCGGCGGCGTTGACGTCAGTGCCGTCCGGTTCGCAGTTGCCCTGCAGCACCTGGTGCGAGGAGATGAAGGTCTGGACGTACTTCTCCGGCTCGTTGTCGAAGATTTCTTTGCAGTGGTCCGAGCAGGTGTGGAACTTCTCGCCCTGGTAGATCGACTCGCGGAAGCACATTTCCATCGGGTCGCCCGGCTCGTTGAACTTCATGGTGCTGACGCAGACCTGGCAGTTCATCGGGGCCGTCTTGTTGTCGAAGCGGTTGCCGGCTTTTTCCTGGGCGTCGAAGAATTCCAGCACCGGACGATAGTACTTGTCGAAGGTGTTGGGATACTTCTCGGACAGCCAGTCCATTTCGTCCGGGGTCGGGATCCAGGTGTGGAAGGGCGTTGCCTGCGGCTTCATGTAGAAACCGATCCACGACTGGTGGGTGACGTGTTCCTTTTCCTCGATGGTCTGGCCGAAGCACTTCGGAATGGTGATGCCGTAGCGGGCGAGGTCCTTGAACAGGGCGCCGCCGTTTTCCTCGACGTACATTTCCCAGGCTTCCTTGAAGCTCATGATGCGCTTCGGGAGCATGTAATCCATCATCATGCCGACCGAAGCCAGCTTGCGCGTGCCGCGCCAGGTCCATTTGTCGATCCAGCGCTGGACGATGGGCAGGTTATCCGGGTCCTGCTCGAGCATGAACTTGATGCACTCGAGGCCGAGCGTCATGTGGCGCGCTTCGTCGGACTGGGCCGAGAAGCCGACGGTCATCGCCGCCATGTCGCCGTTGTAGGCGGCGCCGGAGATGAAGGGCACGAACAGGATGTTGGTCAGCACGTATTCGAAAGCGAAGCCGATGGCGACCATGAATTCGAAGGGGCCGGCGGTGATCGCGTCATCGAAGAAGGACTTGCCGTCCGACAGGTACCACATGCGGGATTGTTGATGGGCGAACTCGTCCATCCCGTTGTAGTACTTGTTGTAGTTGGAGATCGAGTGGATCTGCGTCTGGAAGTGGCGGTACTCATCCACGGCCTGCATCTGGCAGGCGACGCGCGGACCGGCGCCGTTCATCTGCCGGCCCATCATCGAGAAGCCACGGGCAGCCATCAGTTCGAGCGGCGGCGTCGAACCCAGGAAGAGCTTGAGCACGTTGATGTAGCGCGCATCGGTGACCGACAAGTGGCCGTTGTTCTGGTTGAAGCCGTCGAGGATGGCGTACAGCTTGCGCTCCTTCTCGGCCTGGTACTTCCAGTAGGCGTCCATGGTCAGGCGGAAGGGATCTTCCCACTTGTCCCAGTCGTGAATCTTGATGCCCTCGTAGGTGGTCTGCGGGAAGACCTTGTCCATCGGCTGGTAGGTCGTGTCCCAGGCCAGATCGCGGGTCATCAGCGAGTAGCGCTCCTTGAGGCCGAGCTTCTTGGCAACTTTCATATCCATGGTATTTTCTCCTTGGGGGCCGGAATAATTGGAAAAATCAGGAATTCCAGCTCAGGGTGAATTCGTCGTCGGTCTCGTCGAGATGACCGGAAATGGTGATCAGGTGAAGTTGCAGTTCCTGCAGGTCGAAGCTGCGGCCGATCTTTTCCTCGACGGTTTCGCGCTTGATGACCAGGCGGTTCGGCACGTCGATCTTCACCATCGACGGCTGGTCGTCGACCATGGCGCCCGGGTTGTCTTCAAGGATGGCCTCGACGATGCAGCGGGAGTCGTCGTTCTTCTGGAATGCGATGAATGCGTTGGACATACGAATCCTTTACAGGGTGATGCCGGCCTTGGCGGCGCGGGCGTTCAGGTTCTGGACCAGTTCGTCCAGGATGGCGTCGGCTTCGGCACCAAAGGCAAGCACGGCAACCGGCTGCAGCGCCTTGAGCGCACGTTCGCGCCAGTGCTTGATCCAGCCGGCCAGTTGCGCCTTGTTTTCGGCGTTGTCGGCGGCGGTTGCCTTGAGCACGGAATCCATCCACTTGCTGGTCTCGCCGAACCATTCGCGCTGGAAGCGGGTCAGCATCGAGAACACCGGGCTGTAGGCGGCATTGAGCTTTTCGTTGTAGCGCTCGTAGATCAGCGGGTAGAGCAGGCCTTCCAAAGCGAAATCCTGGGCGATCAGCACTTCGTACCAGTCCTTCTCGACCATCAGGTCTTCGACGTAGCGGCGCAGTTCCTGCCATTCGGCGCCCTCCAGCCAGGCGGTCTTGGCGGCGGCCAGGGCATCCAGGTCGTTGAAGGCAAGACCGAGGCGGCTGACGTACTGGGCGGCACCAAGCTGGTCCATGCTGGCGTAACAGGCGGCCTGCGAAATCGCAATGCCGTAGCCGTAGGAGGAAACGTAAGCCTTGTTCAGGTTCGAACCCCAGGCGACATGGCGCAACGGCAGGAAGACCTTGAGAGCTTCTTCCTTGCCGGCAGCCGGGTAAGCGGCGGCCAGGCCCAGTTCGTCCACCAGGTCGAAATCGCCCTCGGCGATTTCCTGCATCTTGCCGCGGGCCAGCGTCCAGGCGCCGTAGTAGTACTGGCGCGGGTCTTTCAGCGCGTACCAGTCCTTCATCGTGATCTTGGTCCGGGTCTGGTCGAAAATGTCGAACTCAGGCTCCCAGGTCGGGCGATAGTGATAGTTCTCGACCGGCTGCAGGTCCATCGTCGCTTCCATGTAGCGCGACGCCGGCTTGTCGGCGCCCATGCGGCGCGCCAGGTGGCCAAAGGTCTGGCGCAGCGGCGTGATGCTGACCGTCCGCAAATCAATTGCCATGCTTGTCTCCTCGAAAAGGTATCGACGGGGCGAAACGCACCCGATAGTCAAAAATACTCAGCGGAAACGCTGGTGCGTTGCCTGATGAAGGTTCCAGTGGAAATCGGCGTCGGCCGCCTCGCGATCGAACGACGCCGGCGCGGCATCGGCCTGCACCTCGACTTGATTGGCGGCGCAGAACTCTTCGAAGGCGGCCTTGGGCATGACCAGTTCGACGGCGACATCGGGGTCGCCGACAGCGAACTCGAATTCGATCAGCCCGTTGGGCCGGGTCCGCATGACACGCACGAACTTGCGCGTGATGTCGAATTTGCCTTCTGCCATGTCGTCTCACTCCACGTTTCAGCGCTGTCTGAGTGCAGCGCTTCGATGGAAGACATTAAATCTTTTACTAAGATATTAATGAATGGACGTTTAGGTAAATGACTTGTACTTTTCGTAAGTTAGGTTTCAGGCCTGATCGGCCAGGCGAAACTGGCTGGGCGGCATGCCGGTCCGCTTGGTAAAAAAGCGCGAGAAATAGGCCGGATCGGCAAAGCCCAGCTGGTAGCTGATCTCGCTCACCGGCACCGCCGAATAACGCAGCAGGCGGCGCGCTTCCTGGAGCAGTCGTTCATGAACGACTTCCTTCGAAGGCCGCTCGGCCATGCGGCGGCAGATGTCGTTCAACCTGGCCTCGGTCACTGAAAGGCGGCCGGCGTATTCGCTCAAGGTCAGATGGTCGCGGAAATGCGCTTCGACCAGATCGCAGAAATTCAAGAACAGGCGCAGGTCCTCGCTGCGTTCCGGGCGCTGCGCCGCAGCCGGCTCCTGGCACAACAACAAGCGGCTCAGGTGGATGAAGATGCTCTGCCCCAGGGCCAGCAGCAAGGCGGAATGCCCCTTGGCATCGCGCCCGAACTCGCGCTGCAACAGTTCGACGCCCTGCACCAGCGCGGCGAAATCGTCGGCCGCCGCTTCCGGCAAACTGGCCAGTTCGAAGCAGGCTGCCTCGCGCAGCAGGCTGTCCGGCCACTGGCCGGGCATGGCGCGATACCAGGCGCGGACGACTTCCTGGCGAACGGTCAGCACATGGCCGTCGGTATCTTCTTCGGAATAGAAGGAATGCGGGATGGTCGGCGGCGTGAAGATCAGCAAGGGCGCATTGCCGAAATAGACCTGCCCATCGAGATTGAGCCTGATGCTGCCGCGCTGCAGCAGATGCACCTGGAAAAAGCAGTAGTGCCGATGCGCCGGCGTGTTACGGCCGAAAAAGTCGGCCAGACGCCCGAAGGTCTCATAGTGAATTTCGCATTCGGGATCGCGCTGGTCGTACACCCGGCCGATATGGATATCCGGAATTGCCTGGACTGTCGAAACGACCATGCTGTTTTCTCCTGCCTCAAGACAACACCCACGCGCACTAGCCTGTTACCCGGCTATCCTGCACCGCGAACCTCGGCGACAGATTATATCTATTCGTTAATATATTAGACAGTCTGCTGATATGATTCGGCTAGAATCATTCCAAATCAATGCTCCGCCACCCCCATGAACACCAAGCTCGCCTACCGCAACCTGCCGCAACTGTTCCTCAGAGCCCGGGAAGAACTGCTGCGGCATTTCCGCCCGCTGATCACGCATTTTGGCCTGACCGAGCAGCAATGGCGCATTCTGCGCACCATCAGCGAGATGGAGCAGCTTGAGCCGCGCGAGATCTGCGAGATCTGCCAGATTCTCAGCCCCAGCCTGACCGGCGTGCTGTCGCGCATGGAAGACATGGACCTGGTCACCCGCACCCGGATGGTCGAAGACCAGCGCCGCGTCATCGTCCGCCTGACCCCGAAAGCCGAACAATTGGTGGCGGAACTCGGCCCGCTGATCGTCGAGCAATACAAGATCATCGAACAAGCCTTCGGCCCGGAACTGATCCAGGAACTCTACGACGTGATGGACAAGGTCATCCAGGCCGAACGGGCACCGATTCCGCAAGTCAAACTGCCGCAGCGGAAAAGCATCAAATAAGTATCAGACCGCAGCCTGGTCGGCCTTTTCGACCAGCATGCGGACCACCTCAAGACCGTAGGGCCAGCGTCCGAAGCCCGACTCGGCGTTGATGTGACCGGCCTCGCCGATATCGACCAGATCGCTTCCCCACACTTCGGCCCAGTGTTCAGCCCGACGGAAACTCATGAACGGGTCGTTGCGACTGGCCACCAGCAGGCTCGGCACGCCGAGGTCCACGGCCGGCACGCGCTCTTCGACCTCGAACTTGCTTGGCTCGGCCGGCGCCACCAGGACGATGCCGGCGACCAGTGCCGGATAGTCGATGGCGACGCAACAGGAAGCCAATGCGCCCAGGCTATGCCCAACAAGCAGGGCCGGTTTCGTTTGCTGCTGCAACAGCCGCCGGATCGAGCCCACCCAGCGGTCGATATCCGGCTCGTCCCAGTTGCGTTGTGTCAGCCGCTGCCAGATCGGCAACTGCTGTTGCCAGCATGACTGCCAGTGGTCCGGGCTGCTGTCGTAGCGGCCTGGAACCAGGACGAAATCGTAGCGTGTCGCCGCTGCCGTCAGGCAGTCCGCGGTTTGGGAAAGGCCTCGCGATACCATCAGTGTTCCCGGCGGGCGCTCAACGCCCCTTCCCTGCGACCAAGCGTCGACGCGGCTGCCAGGGCATGGGAAGCATGCATATGCGCTACGTCAGGCGAGATCGGCGCGTTTATAAACCCGCTCCGGACGCCCGACCTTCCCATAGGAAATCTCGGCGCGCAGGAAATGGATCTCGACGCAGTATTCCAGATAGCGCCGGGCGGTGGTCTTGCTGATACCCAGCGCCTTGGCGACGCTATCCGTGGTTTCCTCGGCCGAATTGTCGAGGAAATGGTCTTTCAGACGCCCCAGGGTGATCTCTTCGATGCCTTTCGTCCGCCGTTCCTCGTGACCGGTTCTCGACTGCAGGTTGTACAACTCGTCGACCCGACGCTGATTGACCAGGCTGTGTGAAAGCTGCGAATCCAGGAACTGCGAGAAGCGGTTGAGCGCCGCCTTGAGACGGTCGTAGGAAATCGGCTTGATGATGTAGTCGAAGGCCCCGTAACCGATCGCCTTGCTGCAGGTTTCCATTTCGCTGGCGGCAGTGATGAAGATGACCCGCGCGTCGCTCTTGTGCGTCACCAGATACTCGAGCAGATCGATGCCCCGGCCGTCCGGCAGGTAGTTGTCGAGCAGGATGAGTTGCGGTTTGAAATGCTCGATCATCTGACGCGCCTCGGCGAGGGTGCCGGCCAGGCCGACAGCGCGAAAGCGGCTGTGTTCGCGGATGAACTCCGCATGCAGCTGGGCTTGCCGCAACTCGTCTTCAACAATCAACACTTCATACGTTTGCACTTTCCACTCCTTTAGGGATGAACACCGAGAACACCGTCCCTTTAGGCTCATTATCGTCGATGGTGATGACACCGCCGGCCTGCTCGACATAAGTCTTCACCAGATACAGCCCGATCCCGCGCTCGCCGCCCTGCTTGCTGCTGACGCCGCGCTCGAAAACCAGATGGCGGACGTCGGCACTGACACCGCAGCCATTATCCGCGACCTCGATGATGATTTCAGTAGACGAATCGGCCAGGAAGAGCGTCACCTTCTCGTTGCGCCCGCGGTCGGCCACGCTCAGCGTCGCCTCGAAGGCGTTGTCGAGCAGGTTGCCGATGATCGACATCCACTCCGAAATGGCCAGTTTTTCCGGTAGGCCGGAAAGCTGGCAGCCCGGATCGAAAACCAGTTCCAGCCCGAGTTCGCGCGCCCGGTAATACTTGCCGAGCAGCAAGCCGCAAATCTGCGGATTGGCGAAGGTAGCAGAAATGTAGTCGAGCACGCGCTGCTGGGTTTGCGACTGCATCTTGGCCAGACGCAAGGCCTCGTCGTAATAGCGCATCTCAAGCAAGCCGGACAAAGTCGAAATCCAGTTCATGTGCTCGTGGCGCAGCACCCGAAGGTTGTCGGCATAGCGCTTGATTTCGCTCAGTTGCAGGCTCAGCGTGTTGATCTCGTCCTTGCGCCGGAAACTGATCACCCAGCCGACAATGCCCTTGCTGTCCTGGATAGCGACACGGTTGGCGATGACCTGAATGGAGCGGAAGAGCAGGATTTCGTCGCGGATTTCCTTCGAGTCGGCCTCGGTATTGCCGAACAATTCGCAGCCGACCAGATCGTTGAAGGCGTGGCCGATGATCTCGTGGCTGCCGCGCGGCTCATCGAGGATTTCCCGCGCCGCCCGATTGATCGCCGTGACGCAGAAGCGCCGGTCGACGGCGACAACGCCCTCCATGATCGATTCGAATACGGCCTCCTGCTGACGGACCATGCGGGCGATGTCGATCGGCTCGAGATTCAGCATCTGGCGCTTGATGCTCTTGGAAAACAGCCAGGCACAGGCGAACAAGGCAACCAGCACCAGAATCAGGAAAAAGACGACCGAGCCCCGCTGGGTCACGTGATAGCGAAAAATGTCTTCTTGCAGGTAACCGACAGAAACGATGCCGATCACTTGTCCATCCGGCGAAACGATCGGCGACTTGCCGCGCAGCGCCGTGCCGAGCGAACCGGTATTGATGGTCAAGGAACTGCGTCCGGCCAGCACGTCGTCGTTGTCGTCGCCCTGCATGGCGGAGCCGACCGTTACGCGCGGGTCGGGATGGTAAAGATGGCGCGCCTGATGGTCGCCGATCACGATATAGCTGGCATCGGAGCGCATCGACAGGCGCTGGCTGATGTTGGCGATCTCCGGCAGGTTGTTCTCCATGACCGCCCGCACCAGATCATTCTGGGCCGCGATTTCGCGGGCTTGAACCTTGGCCCGCAAGCCGACCTGTTCGTACAACGAATCCTTCATCCGCAAGGAAACGTAACTGCCGACCACGGCCAGCAACACCGACGACACGACAAACAGCAGGAAGAACAGCCTGACCTCGAAAGACAAGGCCCAGGCTCGGTCGAGGACACTACGAATCCAGTTCAATGACGTGCTCCAATTGTTGCGCAGGCCCATCTTTCGAGATCATCCCGAGCGATAGAGCCCGAATCCGGCCACGGATTCAGTTTCGGCCCACCCAGGTCGGAAAACGCGAGAGGAACCAGGTCACGGCAAGCAGGTCGGCGCTGCCGCCAGGACTCAGATTGCGCCCGATCAAGGCCGCGTCGAACTCGGCCATCTGGGCCATCCGCCGGGCCGGGCTGACCTTTCCCGAAGCCAGCAGGTGCCGGGCATGCGACTGGACGTAGTCCAGTCCGGCCATCCCGCCTCGCGCCACAAGGTTGGTATCCGAATTGTAAGCCAGCAGACGCAACAAGGCCGCATGCAGTGCCTCTTCCTCGTCCCCGCCGCAAGCCAGCGCTGCCTGAAAGGCGACCAGCCCGTGCTGGCGGACGGTGGCAAAACCGCTGGCCGCCTCGCCACGGGCGCCGGTCAGGCGATAGCGTTGAAACAGCAGTTCGCCGGCCGTGCGCGCCTCGCGCTGCGGCATCAACTCGTCACCCACCAGTCCGGCACACAACACCGCCACTTCACGGCACATCGACTCGGCATCGGGCATCACGCCGATTCCGACCAGACGGCCGGCTGCAGCACACAACAGGCCGAGCGAGAAAATGCTGCCCTTGTGGGTATTCACCCCGCCGGTCGCCCGGAACATGGCGTTTTCGCAAGCCAGGCCATCGGCCCGCAGGTGCGGCAGGAACTGGGCGGGTGGTAACGCCGACTCGGCCAGCCCCAAACGAAAGAAGACAGAAAACCACGGGGCGATTGCCTCGGCGCTGGCATGGAACGTGGACAAGTCCATGTCGCGGTGCGCCCCGGTATTGAAACGGTCGACGAGGCCCGGCTTGGGCGTCAGTTCGACCTCCTTGATCAGCGCGGTATAGGCGGCGTGCGCGACGTCGGCGGCGAGCGCCGTTTCGTCAGCGGGCAACATCCAGCCCGGATGGCTTGACGCTTTAGGCCAGGCTGCAGCGATACGCATCGATTTTCTCCTCGATTTCCAGCAATAAATCATCCAGCGGATGCGCCCGCGAACGGGCGCAAGCATGCGCCGCCTCGCCGCAGACCAGGCATTTCCTCGGAGCCAGCAACAGATGGGAGCGCGAAACGGCGCGCTGTGTCCCGGGGCAAATCACATCCATGTCCCACAGGCGCCCCAGCGGATGCTCGTCTTCCAGCAAGGCGAGCGCCCACTTCAGGCTCTGCGCCGGGCAATCGATCACCAGCAGGGCTTCCTGGCCGGTCGGCCGGCTCAGGTATTGCCGACCGACCACTTGCCAGGCGCGATCGACCAGCAAGGCGTCAATCGCGACCAGGGCCTCGGCGAAGACGAAACGGTAGGACGGACTGTCCTTGACCGGCCCGGGCGAAACCAGGGTCAAAGACAGCACGGTCTTGCCGTACTCGGCCAGCGCTGCCTGCTGACGGGCAACCCGCTGCTCGCGGGCTTCGAGCAACTGCGGCAGCGAGACGTGTATTGCACAGACCGTTTCCATCGCCGATCTCCTCAGGGCTTGACCTGACGAACCACGTCGATCACCGAGCCATCGCGGTAACGAATCACCCCGACGATCTTGTCGAGGAATTCGATCGGCGCCGGTTCGCCGGTAATGGCCTGGCAACGGGCGTACAGCTCCTCGATCGAGAACACCGGCAAGCCGGCCGCCTTCAGGCGCTCGGCAACTTCCGGCCGACGCGGATTGACCGCGATGCCGTGATCGGTCACCAGTACGCCGACGCATTCACCCGGTGTCACAACAGTCGTCACGTGCTTGACGACGGTCGGAATACGGCTGCGGATCAGCGGTGCCACGATGATCGACAGATTGGCCGCGGCGGCAACGTCGCAATGGCCGCCGGAAGCCCCGCGCATCACGCCGTCCGAACCGGTGATCACATTGACGTTGAAGTCGAGGTCGATTTCCAGCGCGCTGAGGATGACGACGTCGACCCGGTCGCAATAGGCCGCCTTCGAGCCGGGATTGGCGTACTCGTTGGTCGAGATTTCGATATGCCGCGGCGACTCGCGCAGCGATTCGGCGGCATCGGCATCGAAGCTTTGCGTATCGACCAGGGTGCCGATCAAGCCCTTGCGGAACAGGTCGACAATGCCGCCGGTAATGCCGCCCAGGGCAAAACTGGCCTTGATGTTCTTGCGCCGCATGCGCTGTTCGAGAAAGCGCGTCGCCGCCGTCGAGGAGGCACCGGAACCGGTCTGCAGCGAGAAACCATCGCGGAAATAGCCGCCATGTTCGATCACGTCTGCGGCATAGCGGGCGATCAGCAATTCGCGCGGATTGCTCGTCACGCGGGCGGCGCCGACGCTGATCTTGGACGGATCGCCAACCTGGTCGACCTTGACGATGTAGTCGACCTGATCCTGCGAAATGCTCGCCGGCGTATTGGGGAACTCGACCAGTTCCTCGGTCAGCAGCACCACCTTGCGGGCGAAATGCGCATCGACCTTGGCGTAGCCCAGCGCCCCGCAACGTGACTTGCCGCTGACGCCGTTGGCATTGCCGAATTCGTCGCAAGCGGAAACGCCGAGGAAGGCGACGTCGATTTTCAACTCGCCGCTCTGGATCAGCTTGACCCGGCCGCCGTGCGAATGAATCTGCACCGGGTGCTCCATCAAGCCATTGGAAATCGCTTCGGCCAGCTTGCCGCGCATGCCGGAGGTGTAGATCTTGCCGATCACGCCGTTCTTGATGTGCTCGATCAAGGGCGCATTGCAGTTCAGCAACGAGGACGAAGCGAGCGTCAGGTTGCGAAAGCCCATGTCGGCCAGTACCTGGACGACGTTGTTGATGGTCTTGTCGCCCTCGCGGAAGGCATGATGGAAGGAAATCGTCATGCCGTTGGTCAGACCGGCGCGGCGGATAGCCTCTTCGAGCGAGGCGACAACCTTGCGGGAAGCCTTCTCGGCAGGGTCCTTCAGGTAGGGATTGTGCTGGGCGAAATGACTGAATGGCTCCAGCCCCTTGAGTCCCGGCTCGCTGGCCAGGGTAGCTTGCAATTGCTGATTCATGACTGTGCTCTCCGGATTACTTGCGCACGCCCGAGGCCTGGGCCTTCTGCAGGACGCGTTTGGCGTGATTGACGATCGGGGCATCGATCATCTTGCCGTTCAGGGCAACGACGCCCAGACCTTCGCGCTCGGCCTTCTCGGCGGCGGCAACGACGCGATGGGCGTAGTCGACATCCTCCTCGGTCGGCGCATAGGCGTTGTGCAGCAGCTCGATCTGGCGCGGATTGATCAGGGATTTGCCGTTGAAGCCGAGCTTCTTGATCAGTTCGACTTCCTTGAGGAAGCCCTCCTCGTCATTGACGTCGGAATAAACGACGTCGAAGGCATCGATACCGGCCACCCGCGCCGCGTGCAGCACGGCGCAACGGGCATAGAACAGCTCAGTACCGTCGCCGCGCTCGGTCTGCATATCCATCACGTAATCGAAGCCGGCCAGCGCGATACCGATCATGCGTTGGCTGGAGGTGGCGATGGACAGCGCGTTGACCACGCCCGAGGCCGACTCGATGGCCGCCATCAGTTTGGTCGAACCCACTTCGCGACCGCAGGCCTTCTCGATACGCTCGACCTCGGCTTCCAGTTCATGGACATCGGCGGCGCTGTCGGTCTTCGGCAGGCGGACGATATCGACACCGGCGCGCACCACGGCTTCCAGATCGGCCAGGCCGAACGGCGTGTTGAGCGGATTGATCCGGACCACCGTTTCGATATCCCGGTAAACCGGGTTCTGCAGCGCATGGAAGACGAGCAGACGGGCGGCATCCTTTTCGCGCAGAGAAACGGCGTCTTCCAGATCGAACATGATCGAGTCCGGCTTGAAAACGAAGGCGGTACTCAACATGGCGGCATTGGCGCCCGGCAGGAACAACATGCTACGACGCAGTTTCATGACAGTTTGCTCCAGTCGAGTTGATCAACGGCGGCACCGCGCAGGATGGCGGCCTGGACGCGTGCCCGGATGGCGCAATCGAGCGCCCCCTTGTCTTCGATCACGACCTGGCCGGAAATCAGGCCAAGCTGCTGCAGGGTGGCGAGGACGACCTGGCGAATCTGCTCGCCGAACTGGTGCATCACTTCGCTCTGGATCACCACATCGACCCGGTCTTCGGGCAGCGGTGTCACCTTGACCAGCAGGTCGCTCGATTCGAGCGTGCCGGCAAGGGCTTCTTTGATGATTTTCATGGGTCTTTTCTCCAATTTACGTGGCGTAATTGCTGTAGAGGAAATTCAGGGTGTCCCGGGGCACCAGGGCGGGCATCTTGGCCATGTCGCCGGAACGCAGCAGGCGGCGTACTTCGGATGCCGAGATGGCGATGTTGGAACTGACGGTACGGGGGACTTCGACGACGGTGACGGCGGGGGCTGAGGAATCGGCCACCTGCAGCCATTGCTTCATGTCGTCGTTGTACTTGCGCGTCGTCTTGCAGAACGGCTCGGTGCCGACGAAGCGGTGGGTGATGCCGAGCGCCGGCGCGATGTATTTGCGGAACAGGATCAGGTCGATGGCCGAACAGCATTCGCCGACCATGCCTTTTTCCTTGAAAAAGTAATCCGGAAAGGTGGCCCGCGACACCATGTACTCCGAGCCGTGGTGCAGCGTCAGGTTGGGCACCCCGGCGACACCGGCGCTGACCAGCGCATAGCGGTCGCGGTAGGAAAACTGCGAGACATCCTCGCGCACGACGAAAACGTGCAACCAGTCGCATTGGCTGGCGGCCAGGCGGACCAGGTACTGATGGCCGAAGGTGAAGGGATTGGCATTCATCACGATGCAGCCGATCTTGTCGCCCGGCTGGGTCAGCTTGCGCAGCTGGTCGCTGTAGCGCTTGATGCCGACTGGGGTGTTCTCCATCAGGGTGACGTAACCCGGCACCTCGGCCAGCTCGTAGAAACCGCAGCCGCCAAAGAAGGAAACGTTGCTCGGATGGGTGAACAGGAAGAGATGCAGATGGCCCTGCTCCACCGCCAGATTGATCACCTCGCCCATCAGCTTCAGGCTGAGCGACTCGCCCCGCAGATCTGGGGCTGTTGCGACGCATTTGACGATGTCACCGTCCAGACCGGCACAAGCCACCAGGCGGCGCCCCTGGCGCCCGACCACGAAGGTCTCGATACCTTCGTCCATATCGAGGTCGCACAGCGTCAGCAGACGCTGTATTTCGGCACCTTCGTCCCAGTTCTTGTGGGGATTGATCGTGTAAAAAACGAATTCATCATTCACGGACGGTTCTCCTCGCTGCAACCCGGAGTCCGCCGGGCAAGCCTGTCCGGCGGGCTGCCGCGAGATCAGGCTGCAATCGCCTCCGGGGCGATGTAATTGCGCAAACGGCCCAACCGGTCGATTTCGACCTCGATGATGTCGTTCTCTTTGAGGAACAGCGGCGGCACGCGCTTCTTGCCAACGCCACCGGGCGAACCGGTGATGATCACGTCGCCCGCCGAGAGCGCGCTGAACGTGCTGATGTATTCGATCAGCGAAGCGATGTTGTGGATCATGTTGCCGGTGTTGTCGTCCTGCACCTTCATGCCGTTCAGGTAGGTGCGGATGCCCAGTTCCTGCGGGTTGCCGACTTCGTCGGCGGTGACCAGCCAGGGGCCGAAGGCGCCGGTTTGCGGCCAGTTCTTGCCGGCAGTGAACCAGGTGTGCTGCCAGTCGCGGGCCGAACCATCCATGTAGCAGCTGTAGCCGGCGACATGGCCGAGGGCATCCTGCTGGCTGATGCGGAAGCCGTCCTTGCCAATCACCACCGCCAACTCGCCTTCGTAATCGAATTCGTTGCTCATCGACGGTTTCTTGATCGGGCAGGCGTGCCCGGTCTGGGAGTCGGGGAAGCGAATGAACAGGGTCGGGGCGTTGTTGGTTTCGTTGAATTCCTTGCGCTTCTCGGCGTAATTCATCCCAACGCAGAAAATCTTGCCCGGCTGCTCGATCACCGGCAGGAAGACCACCTGATCTTCGGCATAGTCGGCCGGGGCGCTCTCGAAAGCGCGGACCTGCGCCAGGCTGTTGGCGGCCAGCAGGCTCTTGATGCTGTCGAAGCGATCACCCAGACGCTTGCCGAGATCGACAATGCCGGCGTCGGTATGAATCCCGAAGCTCTTGTCGCCGTTCGGGGTGCGGAAACTGACTAATTTCATGCTGTTACCTCATTCGGAATATTGCTGCTCACTTTGGAACGGGGCGGAGACCGGCGATATCGGGGCTCCACCCTGAAAATTGGCGATGGCTCAGACCTTGAAGAAATGCGACAGGACAACCAGAGCCAGGGTGACGTTGATGGCGCCGCCGATGCGGGTTGCGATCTGGGCGAAGGGCATCAGTTGCATGCGGTTGGCCGAGGTCAGGATAGCGACGTCGCCGGTACCGCCCTGGCCGCATTGGGTGCAGGAAATCACTGCGACATCGACCGGGTTCATGCCGATTTTCTTGGCCACCAGGAAACCGGTGCACACCACGGTGGCGACGGTGGAAACGATGATCAGGATGTTGTCGAGGGCGAAAGCGGAAACCAGCTTTTCCCAGGGCGTGATCGCCACGCCGACGGCGAACAGGATCGGATAGGTCACCGAAGTCTGGAAGAACTTGAAGATGGTGCGGGCGCCGTCGTTGAGTTCCGGCGAAGCGGCCTGGGTCAGCTTGACCAGCACGGCGACGAACAGCATGCCAACCGGGGCCGGCAAACCGAAGACGCGGAAACCAAGCACGCCGACCATGTACAGCAGAATGGCCATCAGTGCGGCAGCAGCCAGGCCGGAGACCTCGAAGGAGCCAGTCGAGGCTTGGGTAGCGCTTGCGACTTCAGCGCTTTCCCCCGGGAACAGGCGGCCTTCGCCGGTCAGATGCGGACGCTTCTTGCCCAGCATGTTGAGCGAACCGGCAATCATGATGGCGGTGACGTTCGACATCATCACCATCGGGATGATGCGGCCGAACACTTCGCCCTGATCCTGATTGAAGATTTCCGAGAAACCGATGGAGAGGGGAATGGCGCCTTCACCGACACCACCGGCCATGCACGGCAGCACGATGAAGAAGAAGGTATCGAAAGCGGTCTTGCCGACCAGGACACCAACCAGCGTACCCACCGACATGCCGGCCAGCGCACCGCAGGACATCGGCACGAAAATCTTGGCAAAGCCCTGGATCAAGGTCTTGCGATCCATGCTCAGGATGCTGCCGACAATGATGAAACAGATGTACAGATAAAGGATGTTGCTCGCTTTGTAGAAGGACGTCGTCGCGGAGACGACCTCTTGCGGCAACAAGTTGTAATAAACCAGGGCCGACGGGATGAAGGTGGCGCAAATGGCGGCCGCCCCCATCTTGCCGACGACCGGCAGGCGCTTGCCGATTTCGCCGCAGGCAAAACCGAAGAAGGCCAGGGTCGCGACCATGACGGCGATTTCGTTACTCAACTTGCCCTTGGTGACGCACATGGCGGCAATCAACAGGCCGGTAAGGACGAAAAGCGGCAAGGGAATCACGCCGATCTTCGCATTCATCAAACGCCACCAGCCATGCGGCCAGAACTTTTCACCGGCCGAAGTTGTTGCAGCGGTCTCTACGCCCGTTACTGCAGTCGTTGCATTGTTCATTTTCCCACTCCAATTCGTTATCCGAAGGCCGGTTTAGGATCGGCTGCCGGAGCCAAGAGATTATTAATTTGAATAACCAATATTCCCTTGAATCGAAATTCAAATCCGTTTTACCGGATCAATCCTTGCCGTAACAAACCACTACGTCTCATCCGTGGCTTTACAACAGTGATCAATTTCTCAGCACCGGGCCAACGAATCAACAATTGAATAAGTTTTTTAAGGTGTTTATGTAAATTTAATGGCGTTAATTTTTTTTATGCCGCAAACCACCACGGCACAACGATTTCCGCTCTACAACAGGAGCCCTGGCGGCCCCCCGCGGGAAAATACGCCGCATGCAATCGGGCAAGGCAATTAGGGGCAATTAAATAATTAAATAAATTAAATTCACGTTTAATTTATTAAAACCCCATTTTGGATTTGCTTGTCGGCGCATCCACTGCCAAATTAGCAAGCGCCTCGAATCACACGCCTTGGCGAATTAATTCGGAAACTCATCCGACCAGCCAGGTGTTTGAATACCTGGCTTCGTGCGCACGCTAAAAGTCCCGTATCACCGTGGCGCAGCGTGACGTTTAAGGGAGGAGAAAAGGTGGATCAAAACGGCGACGAAACTCATCGACCGTTTCCCAGTTTTTCTTACGAAGGAGTTAGCAATGAATGCTTTATATAAAGTCACCAGCCGGCAAAACGCCTGGGAAGGATTTACCGGCGATGCCTGGCGCAACCGGGTCGACGTCCGCGCCTTCATCCAGGCCAACTACACGCCCTACCTGGGCGACGCGAGTTTCCTGAAAGGCCCGACGGCACGGACCACCGGGCTGTGGGCAACCCTGCAGGTCCTGCTCAAGCAGGAACAACAAAAAGGCGTCCTCGACGTCTCGCTCGCCCCGTCGAGCATCACTGCCCACGCCGCCGGCTACATCGACCAGGCCAATGAAATCATCGTCGGCCTGCAGA
>QXPY01000022.1 GCA_003583745.1 Rhodocyclales bacterium GT-UBC
TCTGCAGGCCGACGATGATTTCATTGGCCTGGTCGATGTAGCCGGCGGCGTGGGCAGTGATGCTCGACGGGGCGAGCGAGACGTCGAGGACGCCTTTTTGTTGTTCCTGCTTGAGCAGGACCTGCAGGGTTGCCCACAGGCCGGTGGTCCGTGCCGTCGGACCTTTGAGGAAACTCGCATCGCCCAGGTAGGGCGTGTAGTTCGACTGGATGAAGGCGCGGACGTCGACGGCTTTCGTCCACTCTCCGACGGTAAAGCCCTCCCACGGATTGCTCCGGGTCGTGACCTTATATAAAGCGTTCATGATTGACTCCCTAAGTGACAAGCAAAAATGGCAAAGCCGTAAAAATGTTTTTGATTGCCAGAGATGTTGCGCCTGCGTTGATTCAATTTCAAAACATTGAATAAATGAAATGAGTCAATTAATGAATCAGTTGCCCGGTCAAGGAAAATCCGGACAAAAAAAGTGGCCCTGAGGAAGGGCCACGTAAAGACTTGCATTGCGCAAGAAGAGAGAGATGGTGTTCGAGGCAATTGGGGGGCCAGCCGAACACCGGACCGAATATTGCACTGAATTAAATGCAGGATCAAAATAGATAGACTATTGATTGATACGGAGAGTGAATTAATGTTTGAGCTAAGCCAGATTCGCTGTTTTGTCGCCGTGGCCGAAGAGTTGCATTTCAGCCGCGCGGCCGAACGTCTGAACATGACCCAGCCGCCGCTCAGCCGGCAGATTCGCCTGCTTGAGCACCATGTCGGCACCATGCTGCTGGAGCGGACCAGTCGCTCGGTCCGGCTGACTGCTGCCGGCAAGTCGTTTTTCCCGGAGGCGGCCCGCATCCTGCGCATGGCCGAGGAAGCCGCGTCGACAGCAAGGCGCATCGCCAAGGGCGAAAACGGCTCCTTGTCGATCGGGTTCACCGCCGCCTTCGGTTATGGCTTGCTGCCGGACATGGTTCGCCAACTGCGTACCCTGGCACCGGGCATCTCGCTGACGCTCAAGGAGTTGGTGACCAGCGTGCAACTGGAAGGGCTCGATGCCGGCCATCTCGATCTCGGTCTGTTGCGCCCGCACGTCGCGCATGGCGAGTTGACCACGGTGTCGCTGGCACGTGAGGCCCTTGTTCTTGCCATTCCGGCCAGCGAGGCGGACCAGTGGCCCGAGCAGCCGACCATGGAATGCCTGCATGGCAAGCCTTTCCTGATGTATTCGCCGTACGAGGCGGGCTACTTCTATCAACTGCTGCAGAAGATGTTCGAGCGGGCCAAGATCAAGCCGGAGATCGTCGAGTACATCGGCCAGATTCACACCATGCTGGCCTTGGTGAACTCAGGGATCGGCGTCGCCTTGATTCCCGAAGCAGCGACCAAGCTCAATTTCGCCGGCATCGTTTTGCGCCGGATGCAGACGACGCCGGCGCTGCCGGTCGAGATGTCGTGTTCTTTCCGCAACGATAACGACAATCCGATTCTCGAAATTTTCAAGCAACGCATTCTTCCCGATTACGCCGACTCGCTGAGTTGAGGGCTTGCCCGGTAGTGGGGTCAGACCTCGATGCTGTGCTGCAAAGAAATTAAACATGGGTAAATCAATGTCGTAATGGTGGTTTAAGTTTCTGATTTTCAACAGTAGTTATCGCGTTCGCGCTATTGATCTCATATTTAAATCAATTTAGTTATTCATTGGTTTGATTGCGCATTGATCGCGTTCCAGAATCCAGCCAACAAAAAAGCACTTACAAAGTTTCAACCCAACAAAAAGCTGGATTTACTGTTGTTCAATCATCGAGGAGGAAGTCATGGAGGATGTAATGACTGGCATTAAACCTGCCGCCAAGAAGCTGGGGTCCCGTAGTCGCTGGGGCATTCTGGCTGTCCTGTTTTTCATTACCGTCATCAACTACGCAGATCGCGCCACGATCTCGATTGCCGGTCCGCAAATTACCAAGGAACTGGGTCTGACTGCCGTCGATATGGGGTATATCTTCTCGGCATTCGGCTGGGCCTACGTCATCTGTCAATTGCCGGGCGGCTGGCTGCTCGACAAGTTCGGCTCCAAGAAGGTTTACGCCTTCAGCATCTTTTTCTGGTCTGCCTTCACCCTGGTGCAGGGGGCAGTCGGTTTCCTGACCGGTCTGACGGCATTTCTTACGCTGTTTGCCTTGCGCTTCCTGGTCGGGGCTTCCGAAGCGCCGTCCTTCCCGGCCAACAGCCGCATCGTTGCTGCCTGGTTCCCGGCCAATGAACGGGGTACGGCATCGGCCATCTTCAATTCCGCGCAATATGCGGCGACGGTCATCTTCGCGCCGCTGATGGGCTGGATCGTGCATACCTACGGCTGGCACCATGTCTTTACCGTAATGGGGCTGCTCGGCCTACTTTATGTCGTGATCTGGAACAAGTTCGTCTGGGCACCGAAAAAGCACCCGACGATCAGCGCCAGCGAAATGGAATACATCACCGAAGGCGGCGCCCTGGTGCATCTTGACCAGAATCTCGGCAACGGCGTCAAGACGGAAGGCCCGAACCTGGCCTACATCAAGCAGCTGCTGGCCAACCGCATGATGGTCGGTCTCTACATCGGTCAATACTGCATCAACGCGCTGACCTACTTCTTCATTACCTGGTTCCCGGTTTATCTGGTGCAGGCCCGTGGCATGTCCATCCTCAAGGCGGGTTTCGTCGCCTCGGTGCCGGCCATCTGCGGTTTCGTCGGCGGCATCCTTGGCGGCATCATCTCCGACTGGTTCCTGCGTCGCAATTTCTCGCTGACCGTCGCTCGCAAGACCCCGATCGTGCTCGGCATGCTGCTCTCGATGAGTATCATCATCTGCAACTACACCGATAACGAAACCCTGATCATCTTCTTCATGGCCCTGGCCTTCTTCGGCAAAGGCATCGGTGCCCTGGGCTGGGCGGTCAATTCCGACACCGCACCGAAACAGATCGCCGGCCTGAGCGGCAGCCTGCTCAACACCTGCGGCAACCTGTCGAGCATCACCACCCCGATCGCCATCGGCTACATCATCAACAGCACCGGCTCCTTCAACGGCGCCCTGGTCTATGTCGGTGCCCACGCCGCCGTCGCCATCTGCTGCTTCCTGTTCCTGATGGGCGAGATCAAGCGCGTCGAACTGAAGTAAGGCTTGCCGGCCGGGGTCCCTCGCCCGAGCCACCCCGGCCGGCCATCAATCAAAGATTATCTGGAGCAGCAAAATGAACGCAGTCAAGGACAGTGTCGCCACCGGTACGCCCGTCGTTGTCGAAATGCAGGTGATTCCGGTCGCCGGACAGGACAGCATGCTGTTGAATCTGTGCGGTGCGCATGGCCCTTTCTTCACCCGTAACGTCGTCATCCTCAAGGACAACGCCGGCCGCGTCGGTTGCGGCGAAGTCCCTGGCGGCGAAGGCATCCGCAAGACCCTGGAACGTTCCATCCCGCTCGTCGTCGGCAAGTCGATCGGCCGCTACAACGAAGTGCTGAACGGCATCCGCGTCATGCTCACCGGCGGCGGCGCCGCCGCCCACCAGGCCACCGTGCATCAGGTGACCAGCGAGGCCGAAGCCAAAGTCCTCAAGCAGCCGCATGAAATCAACCTGCGCATGGATAACGTGCTGACCGCCGTCGAGGCCGCCTTGCTCGACCTGCTCGGCCAGTTCCTCAACGTGCCGGTCGCCGCCTTGCTCGGCAACGGCCAGCAACGCGCCGGGGCCCGCATGCTGGCCTACCTGTTCTACATCGGCGACCGCAACAAGACCGATCTGCCTTACCTGTCCAACCCGGATGCCAAGTCGGCCTGGTACCGCGCCCGCCACGAAGAGGCGGTGACGCCGGAAGCGGTGGTCCGCCTGGCCGAAGCCGCGGTCGAACACTACGGCTTCACCGATTTCAAGCTGAAGGGCGGGGTGATGAGCGCCGAGGATGAAATCGCCGCCGTCACCGCGATCAAGAAACGCTTCCCGCAAGCCGGCGTGACGCTCGACCCGAACGGCGCCTGGTCGCTCAAGGAAGCGATCGATGCCTGCAAGGGCCAGGGCCACATCCTGACTTACGCCGAAGACCCCTGCGGTCCGGAGCAGGGCTATTCCGGCCGCGAGATCATGGCCGAGTTCAAGCGCGCCACCGGCATCCCGACCGCCACCAACATGGTCGCCACCGACTGGCGCCAGCTCAACCACTCGCTGAAGCTCGATTCGGTCGATATCCCGCTGGCCGATCCGCACTTCTGGACCATGCAGGGTTCGGTCCGCGTCGCCCAGATGTGCGACGAGTTCGGCCTGACCTGGGGTTCGCATTCGAACAACCACTTCGATATCTCGCTGGCCATGTTCACCCACGTTGCCGCTGCGGCACCGGGCAAGATCACCGCCATCGATACCCACTGGATCTGGCAGGAAGGCCAGGAGCACCTGACCAGGGAACCGCTGCAGATCGTCAATGGCGAAGTCGCCGTGCCGGAAAAACCGGGCCTCGGCATCGAGCCGGACATGGAGCAGATCATGAAGGCCCATGAAACCTACAAGAAATTGGGCGTTGGCGCCCGCGACGACGCCATGGCCATGCAGTACCTGATCCCGGGCTGGACCTACGACCCGAAACAACCAAGCATCGGCCGCAAGGCTTGAAGACCAATTTACTGGAGAACATCGTGAGTCAAAATCAACAAAAACTCAGCGGCGCACCGACCATCACCGAACTGACCGTGATCCCGGTCGCCGGCCAGGACAGCATGCTGCTCAACCTGAGCGGCGCCCATGGTCCGCTCTTCACCCGCAACATCGTCATCCTCAAGGACAGCGCCGGCAACACCGGTCTGGGCGAAGTCCCGGGCGGCGAAGCGATCCGCAAGACGATCGAGGATGCCACGCCGCTGGTCGTCGGCAAGACGCTGGGCGAGTACAACAACATCCTGAACGCAATGCGCAAGGCTTTTGCCGACCGTGATGCCGGCGGTCGCGGCCTGCAGACCTTCGACCTGCGTACCATGATCCACGCCGTTACCGCCGTCGAATCGGCGCTGCTCGACCTGATGGGCCAGTTCATGAACGTGCCGGTCGCCGCCTTGCTCGGCGAAGGCATGCAGCGCGATGCGGTACAGATGCTGGGTTACCTGTTCTACGTCGGCGACCGCAAGAAGACGGCACTCAACTACCGCGCCGAACCGGATGCCGACAACGACTGGTTCCGCCTGCGCAACGAAGAAGCGCTGACCCCGGAATCCATCGTCCGCCTGGCTGAAGTCACCCACGAACGCTACGGCTTCTGCGACTTCAAGCTCAAGGGCGGCGTGCTGCCCGGCGGCGTCGAGATGGAAGCCATCATCGCCATGCACGAGCGTTTCCCGGAAGCCCGCATCACGCTCGACCCGAACGGTGCCTGGTCGCTGGCCGAAGCCATCTCGCTGTGCCGCGACAAGCACGGCATCCTGGCCTATGCCGAAGACCCGTGCGGTGCCGAAAACGGCTACTCGGGCCGTGAAGTGATGGCCGAGTTCCGCCGTGCCACCGGCCTGCCAACCGCGACCAACATGATCGCCACCGACTGGCGTCAGATGGCCCACTCGGTGCAGTTGCAATCGGTCGACATCCCGCTCGCCGACCCGCATTTCTGGACCATGCAGGGTTCCGTCCGCGTTGCCCAGCTGTGCGACGCCTTCGGCCTGACCTGGGGTTCGCATTCGAACAATCACTTCGACATCTCGCTGGCCATGTTTACCCACGTCGGCGCTGCCGCTCCGGGCAAGGTCACCGCCATCGACACCCACTGGATCTGGCAGGACGGCCAGCGCCTGACCAAGAACCCGCTGAAGATCGAAGGCGGTTTCATCAAGGTGCCGGAAAAGGCCGGTCTGGGTATCGAAATCGACATGGTCGAAGTCGAAAAGGCCCACCAGGTCTACAAGAACATGGGCTTGGGTGCTCGTGACGACGCTGTCGCCATGCAATACCTGATCCCGGGCTGGACCTTCAACAACAAGCGTCCCTGCCTGGTGCGCTAAGCCAATAACGGCGCCCGAAGCGCCAAAAATATCTCGGGCCGGCTCGGATAGCGGCCCGATCAATGGAGAAACAAAAATGTCTGCTGCGCCTTATTCCGCCTTCCCCAACCAGTTCCGCCGCGACCTGATCGACAACAAGAAGCTGATCGGCTGCTGGTGCTCGCTGGGTAGCCCGATCACCACCGAAATCCTCGGCCTGGCCGGTTTCGACTGGCTGCTGCTCGATGGCGAGCATTCGCCGAACGACGTGCTGTCCTTCATCCCGCAACTGATGGCGCTCAAGGACAGCAGCAGCGCCCCGGTCGTCCGTCCGCAATGGAACGACACGGTGATGATCAAGCGTCTGCTCGATGCCGGCTTCTACAATTTCCTGATCCCCTTCATCGAGTCCGCCGACGATGCCAAGCGCGCCGTGGCCGCAACGCGTTACCCGCCGGAAGGCGTGCGTGGCGTGTCGGTCGCCCAGCGCAGCAATCGCTACGGCACGGTGAAGGACTACATGAAGATCATCAACGACAACATCGCGGTCATGGTGCAGATCGAGAGTCGCGCCGGCATCGATGCCATTGATGAGATTTGTGCCGTGTCCGGCGTCGATGGCGTCTTCATCGGCCCGTCCGACCTGGCGGCCGGTTTCGGCCACCTCGGCGATCCGCTGCACCCGGAGGTTCAGGAAGCCATGCGCAAGGTCTTTGCCTCGGCCAAGGCCCACGGCAAGCCGGTCGGCATTCTCGCCCCGGTCGAAGCCGATGCCCGTCACTATATGGAGATGGGCGCCAGCTTCGTCGCCGTCGGTGGCGACCAGGGCGTTTTCCGTGCCGCCACCCAGGCATTGCGCGACAAGTTCCTTTAATAACAGTCAAACGTGCAGCCCGCCGGGCTGCCCTCAGCAAGGAGAATACAAATGAGTAAAGTTGGTTTTGTCGGTTTGGGCATCATGGGTACGCCGATGGCGGAGCACCTGATCAAGGCTGGTCATGAAGTGTCCCTGTACAGCATCCCGAGCGTGCCGGAGTCCCTGGTTGCGGCCGGTGGCAAGGCTTGCGCCTCGGGCAAGGAAGTCGCCCAGAACGCCGACATCATTTTCATCATGGTGCCGGATACGCCGCACGTCGGTGCCGCCCTGTTCGACGCCAACGGCATTGCCGAAGGCCTGACCGCCGGCAAGATCGTGGTCGACATGAGCTCGATCTCGCCGATCGAAACCAAGCAGTATGCCGCCAAGGTCCAGGCCCTGGGTTGCGAATACCTGGATGCGCCGGTTTCCGGTGGCGAAGTCGGCGCCAAGGCGGCCAGCCTGACCATCATGGTCGGCGGCAACGAAGCCACCTTCGCCCAGGTCAAGCCCTTCTTCGAACTGATGGGCAAGAACATCACCCTGGTTGGCGGCGTCGGCGACGGCCAGATCACCAAGGTGGCCAACCAGATCATCGTGGCGCTGACCATCGAAGCAGTCGGCGAAGCCCTGTTGCTGGCTTCCAAGGCGGGTGCCGATCCGGCCAAGGTGCGTCAGGCCCTGATGGGTGGTTTTGCCAACTCGCGCATCCTCGAAGTGCATGGCGAACGCATGGTCAAGCGCACCTTCGATCCGGGCTTCCGCATCGAACTGCACCAGAAGGACCTCAACCTGGCCCTGAGCACCGGTCGCAAGCTGGGCGTCTCGCTGCCCAATACCGCCACCGCTCAAGAGCTGTTCAATGTTTGTGCGGCCAACGGCGGCAATGCCTGGGATCACTCCGGCATGGTCAAGGCGCTGGAATTGATGGCTAATTTCGAAATCGGCCAACAGGCCTAAGCAGAGGGGCGGATTGCATATGAGCACGAAACTTGATCCGCGCCAGTTGCTGGAGCAGATGTTTGCCGCCGCCGTCGAGGCAGCGCAGCCCGCGCATTGCATTCCGCCCCACCTGCCCGAGGTGCCGCGCGGTCGGCTGATCGTCATCGGCGCCGGCAAGGCGTCGGCGGCGATGGCGCGGGCCGTCGAGGACAACTGGCCAGGCGAACTGAGCGGCCTGGTGGTGACCCGCTACGGTTACGCGGTGCCTTGCCAGCGTATTGAAATTGTCGAAGCCGCCCATCCGGTGCCGGATGCCGCCGGTCTTGCAGCGGCCGGGCGTATCCGCAGCCTGGTCAGCGGCTTGTCGGCCGACGACACGGTGCTTTGCCTGATATCTGGCGGCGGCTCGGCGCTGCTCGCCTTGCCCCTCGGCGGCATCACGCTGGAAGACAAGCAGGCGGTGAACCGCGCGCTGCTCAAGTCGGGCGCCACGATCAGCGAAATGAACTGCGTCCGCCGGCATCTTTCCGCCGTCAAGGGCGGTCGCCTGGCAGCGGCCTGCCATCCGGCCAAGGTGGTGACGCTGCTGATTTCCGATGTGCCGGGCGACAATCCCTGCGACATCGCTTCCGGTCCGACGGTCGGCGACCGGACGACCTGTAACGACGCACTGGCCATCGTTCGCCGCTATGGCATCGAACTGCCGGCCAAGGTGCGCGAAATCCTCGAAAGTGGTGGTGGCGAGTCGGTCAAGCCGGACGATCCGCTGCTCGCCCGTATCGATACCCGCATGATCGCAACGCCGCAGATGGCGCTCGAAGCCGCTGCCAAGGTGGCGCGCGACGCAGGCATCACGCCGCATATCCTGGGCAATGCCATTGAAGGCGAAGCCCGCGACGTCGGCAAGGTGATGGCCGGACTGGCCCGCCAGGTGGCCGACTACGGCCAGCCGTTCAGCCCGCCCTGCGTGCTGCTTTCGGGCGGCGAAACGACGGTCACCGTGCGCGGCAACGGGCGCGGTGGGCGCAATGTCGAATTCCTGCTCTCGCTTGGCGTCAATCTCGAAGGCCGGGCCGGGGTGCATGCCATGGCCGGCGATACCGACGGCGTCGATGGCCTGGAGGAAATCGCCGGTGCCGTGCTCGCCCCTGATTCGCTGGAGCGGGCCTGGGCGCTGGGCATCAAGCCGATGGACGCACTGCAGAACAACGACGGCCACGGCTTCTTCGGGGCTTTGGGCGATGCCGTGGTGACCGGCCCGACGCTGACCAACGTCAATGACTTCCGCGCCGTGCTGGTGCTCGGCGACGAGCAGGCAGGGTAGGGCGATGAAAACCGTTACCCTGCCTTCCGGTGAAGCCGTTCCTGCGCTGGGCATGGGTACCTGGACGCAGGGTGAGCAGGCCGAGCGGCGCAAGGATGAAATCGCCGCCCTGCAACACGGTATCGATCTCGGCCTGCGCCTGATCGATACCGCCGAGATGTACGGCGAGGGGGCGGCCGAGGAACTGGTCGGCGAGGCCATTCGCGGCCGGCGCGACGAGGTGTTCCTGGTCAGCAAGGTCTATCCCTTCAATGCCGGCCGCCGTTCGGCAGTGGCCGCCTGCGAGCGCAGCTTGCAGCGGCTGGGCGTCGATTGCATCGACCTCTACCTGCTGCACTGGCGGGGCGACATTCCCTTCGCCGAAACGGTGGAAACCTTCGAGTGCCTGCGCCAGCAGGGCAAGATTCGCCATTGGGGCGTCAGCAACCTCGACCCGCAGGACATGCAGGAACTGCTTGCGGTCGAGCATGGCGCCCAGGTCGCCACCAACCAGGTGCTCTACAACCTGAGCCGGCGTGGTATCGAGTGGGACCTGCTGCCCTGGTGCCGGCAGCAGGGCATCCCGCTGATGGCCTACTCGCCGCTCGAACAGGCCCGTCTGCTGCGCCATCAGCCGCTGCGCGAACTGGCGGCGGCCAATGGCATGACCGTATTTCAGATGGCGCTGGCTTGGCTGTTGCGCCAGGACGGCCTGATCGCCATCCCCAAGGCGTCGTCGCGACGCCATGTCGAAGAAAACCACGCCGCGCTGGACAAGCATCTCGATGCCGAAACCCTGGCCGCGCTGGACCGCATGTTCCCGCCGCCGACCCGGGCGAAGCCGCTGGAAATGCTGTGAAACCCATTTATTCGGAGAATTGAAATGAGTGCAGAAAACAAGGCTTCAGGACAGGCTCAACTTGCCATCATGATGCACCCGGACGACAACGTCGCCGTCATCGTCAGCGACGGCGGCCTGCCGGCCGGCACCTTGGTCCGCGACGGCCTGAAGCTGGTCGAGCATGTGCCGCAGAGCCACAAGGTGGCGCTGGTGGACCTGAAGAAGGGCGATGCCGTTCGCCGCTACAACGTGACCATCGGCTATGCGCTGGAAGACATCGTCGCCGGCCGCTGGGTCAATGAAACCCTGCTTGCCATGCCGGATGCCCTAGGCCTCGACGACGTGCCGCTGGCGACCATCAAGGCGCCGAAGCTGGAGCCGCTCGAAGGCTATACCTTCCAGGGCTACCGCAATGCCGACGGTTCGGTCGGTACCCGCAACATCCTGGCCATCACCTCGACCGTGCAGTGCGTCTCCGGCGTCGTCGATTTCGCCGTCAAGCGCATCAAGGAAGAACTGCTGCCGCGTTTCCCCAATGTCGACGACGTGGTGGCGCTGGAGCATACCTACGGCTGCGGCGTCGCCATCGAGGCGCCGAGCGCGCCGATTCCCATCCGCACCGTGCGCAACATCAGCCGCAATCCGAACTTCGGCAACGAAGTCATGGTGGTCAGCCTGGGCTGCGAAAAGCTGCAGCCCAGCCGCCTGCTGCCGGCCGGTTCGATCATGCTGAAGAACGAAGCCGAACCGGATGTCGTGTTCCTGCAGGATGAAAAGCACGTCGGCTTCATGTCGATGATCGAATCGATCCTGAGCATGGCCGAAAAGCATCTGGAACGCCTCAATGCCCGCCGCCGCGAGACCTGTCCGGCCTCGGCGCTGGTCGTCGGCATGCAGTGCGGCGGCAGCGACGCCTTCTCCGGCATTACCGCCAACCCGGCGGTCGGCTACGCTGCCGACCTGCTGGTCCGCGCCGGTGCCACCGTGATGTTCTCGGAAAACACCGAAGTGCGCGACGGTGCCGACCAGCTGACCTCGCGTGCCGCGACGCCGGAAGTCGCCGCCGCCATCGTCCGCGAACTGGCCTGGTACGACGACTACCTGGAAGCCGGCAGCGTCGACCGCAGCGCCAACACGACGCCGGGCAACAAGAAGGGCGGCCTGTCCAACATCGTCGAGAAGGCGATGGGCTCGATCGTCAAGTCCGGCTCTTCGGCCATCGTCGGCGTGCTGTCGCCGGGCGAGTACCTGCGCGACAAGGGCTTGACCCAGGGCCTGATCTACGCCGCCACCCCGGCCAGCGACTTCATCTGCGGTACGCTGCAACTGGCGGCCGGCATGAACCTGCACATCTTCACCACCGGTCGCGGCACGCCTTACGGCCTGGCCGAGTGCCCGGTGATCAAGGTCGCCACCCGCAGCGACCTGGCACGTCGCTGGCATGACCTGATGGACGTCAACGCCGGCCGGATCGCCGATGGCGAGCTGACCATCGAGCAACTGGGCTGGGAAATCTTCCAGTTGATGCTCGATGTCGCCAGCGGCCGCAAGACCTGGGCCGAGCACTGGAAGCTCTACAACGCGCTGACCCTGTTCAATCCGGCCCCGGTGACCTGAGCCTGACCCCGCCTGTCCGCGTGCCAAAACAAGAAAATATAGGAATGAAGCAATGAAACGTGACCGTAAAGCCAAGATCCTGGCGACGCTGGGCCCTGCCAGCGCCAGTGATGAAATGATCCGAGCCCTGTTTGTCGAGGGGGCCGATGTCTTCCGCCTCAATTTCAGCCATGGCACGCATAGCGACCATGCCCGCCGCTACGAGTCGATCCGCAAGATCGAAGCCGAGCTGAACCGGCCGATCGGCATCCTGCTCGACCTGCAGGGGCCGAAACTGCGCGTCGGCACCTTTGCCGCCGGCAAGGTGCAACTGACCGCCGGCGCAAGCTTCCGTCTCGACCTCGACCCGACGCCGGGCGATGCCAGTCGGGCGCCGCTGCTGCACCCGGAAATCTTCGCCGCGCTGGAAGCCGGTACCGAACTGCTGATCGATGACGGCAAGGTGCGCCTGCGGGTCGATGCCTGCGGTCCGGATTTCGCCCAGACCACGGTGCTGGTCCCCGGCCCGGTCTCCGACCGCAAGGGGGTCAATGTCCCCGGCGTCGTGCTGCCGATCTCGCCGCTGACCGAGAAAGACCGCAAGGATCTGGCCTTCGGCCTGGAGCTCGGTGTCGACTGGGTAGCGCTGTCTTTCGTGCAGCGCCCGGAAGACCTCATCGAAGCCCGCAAGCTGGTCGGCGACAAGGCCTGGATCATGGCCAAGCTGGAAAAGCCGTCGGCCATCGAACAGCTTGAAGAAATCATCGAGCTGGCCGACGGCGTCATGGTTGCCCGTGGCGACCTCGGCGTCGAGCTGCCGCCGGAGCAACTGCCGCAGATCCAGCGCCGCATCGTCCGTATCGCCCGTCGCCTCGGCAAGCCGGTGGTGGTGGCGACGCAGATGCTGGAATCGATGATCGAATCGCCGGTGCCGACCCGTGCCGAAGCCTCCGACGTCGCCACGGCGATCTACGACGGCGTCGATGCGGTGATGCTGTCGGCCGAATCGGCCTCGGGCAAGTTCCCGCTCGAAGCCGTGTCGATGATGAACCGCATCGTTTGCCAGGTGGAAAAGGACCCGGCTTACCGGGTCGGTATCGATGCCACCCACACGCCAGCCCAGACGACGACGCAGGATGCCGTCTGCTACGCGCTGCGCGGCGTCGCCGAAGTCATCCAGCCGGCCGCCACCATCACCTATACCGAATCCGGTTTCACCGCGTTGCGGGCTGCCCGCGAGCGGCCGACGACGCCGATTCTCAGCCTGACGCCGCATTTTTCCAGCGCCCGTCGCCTGGCCATGGTCTGGGGCATCCACGCCATTCCGTTCGGCCAGGTCAGCGGTATTGCCGACATGGTGATGCTGGCCACCCAGGTGGCGCGCCGCGAAACCTTCGCCCAGCCGGGTGAAAACGTCGTCATCGTGGCCGGCTTGCCGTTTGGCCGTACCGGCTCGACCAACCTCTTGCACGTCGCCCGGGTAGACGACGTCACCCTCTAAGTCCGACCTGCCGCCCCGCAACTGACAGGAGTATTGAAGATGCAGATTCAACACATTGCCGCCCGTGAAATCCTCGATTCCCGCGGCTTTCCGACGGTGACTGCCGAAGTGCGCCTGCAGTCCGGGGCGCGCGGCCATGCCGCCGTGCCCTCCGGCGCGTCCACCGGTTCCCGCGAAGCCATCGAGTTGCGTGACGGCGATGCCACCCGTTTCGGCGGCAAGGGCGTTTTGCAGGCCGTGGCCCACGTCAATGGCCCGATCCGGGCGGCGCTGGTCGGCCAGGATGCCTCGGCCCAGCGAGATGTCGACCAGTTGCTGATCGCCGCCGACGGGACGGCCAACAAGGGCAAGCTCGGCGCCAACGCGCTGCTGGCCAGCTCGCTGGCCGTGGCGCATGCCGCCGCGGCCGAGGCTGGGGAGCCACTGTATCGCTATCTGGCCGGCCTGACCGGCAAGCAGCAGCTGAGCCTGCCGGTGCCGATGATGAACATCATCAACGGCGGGGCGCATGCCGACAACAACGTCGATTTCCAGGAATTCATGATCCTGCCGGTCGGCGCGCCGAGCTTTGCCGAGGCGCTGCGTTATGGCAGCGAAGTCTTCCAGGCGCTGAAGAAGCTGCTCAAGTCGCGCGGCATGGTCACGGCGGTGGGTGATGAGGGCGGCTTTGCGCCCGACCTGCCGAGCAACGAAGCGGCCATCGAGATCATTCTCGAAGCCATCCGCAGTGCCGGCTTCGAGCCGGGCAAGGACATCTGGCTCGGCCTCGATGTCGCCAGTTCGGAATTCCAGGAGGACGGTCATTACGTGCTGGCGTCGGAAAAGAAGCGCCTGACTTCCGAGCAGTTCGTCGATTACCTGGTCGATCTGGTCGATCGCTTTCCCATCCTGTCGATCGAGGATGGCCTGGCCGAGGATGACTGGGCCGGCTGGCGCTATCTGACCGATCGCCTGGGCGAGCGCGTCCAGCTGGTCGGCGACGACCTGTTCGTGACCAATACCGAAATCCTGCGCCAGGGCATCGACAACAACATCGCCAA
Organism: Rhodocyclales bacterium GT-UBC; assembly: GCA_003583745.1. Lineage (GTDB taxonomy): Bacteria > Pseudomonadota > Gammaproteobacteria > Burkholderiales > Rhodocyclaceae > Azonexus. Next base: position 14,061 of record QXPY01000022.1, read on the forward strand.
TGCGATCCTGATCAAGCTCAACCAGATCGGCACCCTGAGCGAAACGCTCGACGCCATCGCGATGGCCCAGGCGGCCGGTTTCGCGACGGTAATCTCGCATCGTTCCGGCGAAACCGAGGATGTCACCATTGCCGATCTGGCCGTGGCGACGGCCAGCGGCCAGATTAAGACCGGCTCGCTGTGTCGTTCCGACCGCATCGCCAAGTACAATCGCCTCCTCGCGATCGAGGCGGAACTGGACGGCACGGCCGTTTACGCCGGGCGCGGCGCATTTGCGCGCTTCCTTTGATGAACTGGACTGAACCAAGCATGACGACGCCGAACGAGAAGAACGAACCCCTGCGCGAAGACATCCGGCTGTTGGGCCGGCTGCTGGGCGACACGGTGCGCGAGCAGGAAGGCGAGGCGGTGTTCGACGTCGTCGA
>QXPY01000023.1 GCA_003583745.1 Rhodocyclales bacterium GT-UBC
GCGATGCTCTCCGGAGCGGGCGTTCAGGTCACGACGGGCTGCGGCGAGGACTTACGGTACCTCTGCCAGACCTGCGCTGCGGTCGTCGTGGTGGGGCCGCGGGGCCTCGCCCCCGGCCGGCTCTACGCCGCCGGCGCCATCGCGCTCGCCCTGGCGCTCTGGGGCTGCGGCGGGCGGCCGGCGCGGCAGGTCCGCCGCCTGGTGAGCCCGCACGCCGTGGTGGGCGCCACCGCGGCGGCGGGGTGGGCCTCGCTGCGCCGATGGGCCATGGCGGTCCGGACCGGCCGGCTCTTCCCGGTGGTCCGGGCGCTGCCGGCCGAGGCTCGGCTGCGCCAGGTGGCGGCGCGGGCGGCGACGACGCTGGCCGCCTGCGCGCCGGGATCGGGGCTGCCGCTCGAGTCGGCGGCGTTTCTCGGGGCGAGCATGTAGCGCGACGTCCATCACCGCGGTGGCGCGGGCGTGGCTGGTCCCACCACCCGGGATCCCTCCGCGCCCGACCGGCCGCCGGGCATGGCTCTCCGTTGCGCCACCGCCATCCCGGCGGGGCGCCACGAGGAGCCAGACATGGACGAGTCCGCCCCGGCGCAGCTGCCGCTGCCCAAGACCACGAAGCTCTCCCCCAAGGACCACGCCGAGGAGGTCGCCATCTTCCGCAGCACCATCGTCGGCGCGCTCACCACCCGAGAGCTCGACCACGGCGAGTTGCGCGCCGCCTTCCACGCACTGGCCAAGGAGCGCTACCGCCCGCCCGGCGCCGACACCACCAAGTGCTTCTCCGTGACCACGCTGGAGCGCTGGTTCTACGCCTTCCGCAAGGGCGGCCTCGCCGCCCTCCGGCCCGCCCCGCGCAGCGACCGCGGCCACGCCCAGGAGCTCACCCCCGAGCTGCGCCAGCTCCTCCTCGACATCCGCCAGGAGTACCGCTCGGCCTCGGTCCCGCTCATCCTGCGCACCCTGGTGGCCGACGGCCGCCTGGCCAAGGACGCCGTCTCGCCGGCCACGGTGCGCCGGCTCTACGTCGAGCACGGCCTCGACCGCGTGCCGATGCGCGAGGGCGGCGGCCAGAAGACGCGGCTCCGCTGGGAGGCGTCCAGCCCGGGCGCCCTCTGGCACGCCGACGTCTGCCACGGGCCGGCGCTCACCATCGATGGCAAGAGCAGGCCGCTGCGCATCCACGCCCTGCTCGACGACGCCAGCCGCTTCATCGTCGCCATCGAGGCGCGCCACTCCGAGCGCGAGACCGACATGCTCGAGATCCTGGTCCGGGCGCTCCGCAAGCACGGGCCGCCCGACGTCCTCTACCTCGACAACGGCTCGACCTACATCGGCGAGGTCCTCCGCACCGCCTGCGCCCGCCTCGGCATCTCGCTCCTGCACGCCAGGCCGTACGACGCACCGGCGCGAGGCAAAATGGAGCGCTTCTGGCGGACGCTGCGCGAGGGCTGCCTCGACCACCTCGGCTCGCTCACCTCGCTCCACGACGTCGAGGTCCGCCTCCTCGCCTTCCTCGACGAGCACTACCAGGTCGCGCCGCACTCCTCGCTCATGGGGCGCTCTCCGGGCACCGTCTTCAAGGCCTCCCCGCGCCCGCCGGACACCCTCGACGAGGCCGCGCTCCGCGCCGCGCTCACCGTCCGGGAGCGCCGCCGCGTCCGCGCCGACACCACCGTCTCCTGGGACGGCCAGGACTACGAGCTCGACCAGGGCTACCTCGCCGGCCGCGTCGTCACCGTCGGCCGCTCCCTCATCGGCGGCGAGGCGTGGGTCGAGCACGACGGCCAGGCCTACCCGCTCCACCCGGTCGATCCCAAGGCGAACGCCCACCGCAAGCGTCCGCCGCGCCGGCCAGGGGAGCCGCCCAGGCCGACCGGCACGCCCTTCGACCCCGCCGGCGCGCTCCTCGCCCGCGCCACCGGCCGCCGCGCCGACGGGGAGGGCTCCCGATGAGCGACGGGTACCTCGGCGCCTTCGGCCTCAAGGCCGCCCCCTTCTCCAAGGAGATCGCCGACTCCGACCTCTGGCTCCCTTCCTCCAAGACCGGCGTCGTCGAGGACATCTGCGAGGCCGTCTCCGAGCACGCCTCCGTGCTCCTCACCGGCGACCCCGGCGTCGGCAAGACCTGCGTCCTGCGCGCCGTCCGCAAGCGCCTCCCCGAATCCGGCTTCCGGCTCACCTACTGCCACAACGCCACCCTCGGCCGCCGCGACTTCTACCGCCAGCTCTGCCTCGCCCTCGGCCTCTCCCCCAAGGCCACCGCTGCCGCCGTCTTCTTCACCGTCACCAACCACGTGAAGGATCTCGGCGGCGAGCGCGTCCACCCCGTCTTCCTCGTCGACGAGGCCCACCTGCTCCACCCGGAGATGCTCGGCCACCTCCACATCCTGCTCAACTACGAGTGGGACTCGAAGGCGCTCCTATCGCTCATCCTGGTCGGCCTCCCGGAGCTCAACGACCAGCTCCAGCTCCGCCGGTATCGCTCGCTCCACTCGCGCATCCACTGGCGGCTCCACATCGACCCGCTCTCGCCCGAGGACACCGCCGAGTACCTGCGCTACCGTATGAAGCGCGCCGGCTGCGACCGCGACGTCTTCACCCACGACGCCGGCGCGCTCCTCCACGAGGCCGCCTCCGGCGGCATGCGCGACCTCGACCGCCTCGCCACCGGCTGCCTCCGCGAGGCCGCCCGCAAGAAGCGCAAGCTCGTCGAGCGCGACCTCCTGCCCAGGGTCCTCGACCGCGACGGCCTCGAGCGCGACGGGTGACCTCGCCGCGGCCCGGCTGGCTCAGACCATCATGACCGTGCGCGGGCTCCGCTCACCGCCGCGGTGGACACCAGCCAGCCGGGTCGCAGTTCCATCAGCCAGATTGAGCGGCAACAGTTGGTAAGTCCTCGCCGCGCCCCGGTCACCCTGGAGACGATCGCGAGAAAGCGCGGCGAAACGATCGCGGGGACCGCGATCGCCGCCAAACGGCCGTCGATGCGCCGGGTTGTGTGCTCTCCTCCGCTGTCCGTGGCGGCGCCCTCGGCGAGCTGGGCGCCCTCCAGGCTGGAGATCAAGCGACCATCTCGAATTCCGAGCGGCAGCCTTCTCGCTGCGCCTGAGCCACGCGGCATCCAAGAGGCCGGAGCTTGCAAGGTCCCGAGATGCTCGTCGGTCAAGATCGCGACGACCGCGGGGCCATGAAGAGCCATTTCGGGCATTTACCCAAGGCGGTCCCGCGCAACGGCGCGATCCTGACGATCGAAAGGCCGCGCTTCCTGAGGATCGTCTCCATGAGGGAGGTCAGGCCGCCTTCGCGAGCTCGTGCGGCAGCGGCGCCCGCTCGCCCCGGAGCGCGGCCTGGACGGCCAGGCGCAGGTACGCCTTGGGCTCCACGCCGGCCAGCTTGGCGCGACACCATTCAGCGGTCCACTTCCAGGGCGACTTGATTCATCAGGACTGGCTATCCTGGTCAGTACTGGTTCTTCAAGAACGCCCAAACGACTTCTGCTATCTGACCATGGCCGAGAGCTGTTGGGTGTATCCCGTTGGCGATCTCCTGCTGCGTGTCGATCCCGGCGTACGTGGGAACGATAAACACACTCGGCGATCCGACGTAGTGCGCCATCAATTCTCGGTTCCACAGCAGGATGTTGCGCTTGAACCTCCAACGCGTCTGTCCGGAGCCGTAGTCGGCTGCGAACACGTCCTGGCTAGCGTTCGGAGGAGGAGGCGTCATTAGACCAACCCGCACTCCCGGACCCGCCTCGAGTGCCGCGGCCACGAGCACATCGAGGGCAGCGAAACTGGCTCTCGCTTTCGCAACAACTGCGGCATCCGAAGTCTCCGAGAAGACATCATTCGTTCCGAGTAGGACGAAGACCCAGTCTGGCAGGGGCATCGAATTCGCAGCCAGATAGGCGGCCACGTCGACAGCCCCCCCGATCCAGAATGGATTCGAGCCGGTGGCATCGGTGAAGTCAGACGTGAAGTGGGACACAGTCCATCCAGGTCTGCCCTCGTGACGGTTCAGATTCGAACCTCTCGTGCCCAGGAGTTGCAGGCCTAAGACGTCGCCGCTCGAGATGGACAACAGCGACGCCGTATACGCGCCGGCGTTCGTTAGCGAGTCGCCGACGAATAGGCAGGTCGCCATGACGCCGACGCCGGAATTAGCATGAGCGGCCTGCACCATTGTCGAACCGCTGGCCTCTTGTGCTCCAGAAGCGCGGTCGAAGAGCGATACGGCAAGAAGGGTGGGTTGCTGAGGCGTGGTTGCGGACCAAGTCCAGCGATCTGAAAACTGAAACCCAAACGGCACTCTCGAAACGTCCCACTCGAAGTCTGCGGCGCTCGCCGCCGGAGTCAGGTTCTCAAAGAAGAGCGAAGTGGTCCGCCCCTCGACGGCGTACCAGACGGGCGGAAGCACAACTTCAGGTGAGGGAGGAATGTGGGCTGAGGCGCCGTTGCATATGTAGGCCACAGTGTCCACTTCCGCCTCGTCCAGTTCACCATTCGCGTTGGAGTCGATTCCCGAGCGTACTGCGACGCCTCCGGCCGCGCAGTTGGCTCCAGGTGGCTCTGGCGTCACCGATACCGCTCCGTTCAAGCCGTCTTGGCCTGCCGACCCATCTTGGCCCGCTGGGCCAATGGATGCCCGACACGACGCCATCGTCACGAGCGTCATAACCAAGAGTCGGCGCATTCGGTCCCCCGTGGCAAAGCTCATCGTACGATTCGTGACGCTAATAGCCAGTCTCGCGCCGACTTCTTCCGCCTACTTGGACTCGGGCACAGTCGACCAACAGCATAGGCGCCGACTTCCCGCTAACGATCCGGCCAGTCGCCGGTGGCGAGCGCCGATACGACCTGCCGGCGAGCCCATCGAGGAAGCCACCGCGGTCGGCCGCCCGTCCTGGGCTTCTGGGAAATGCGTGTCACCGGCCAAGGTCGGAAGAGAAAGCACGCGTTGCGTGAACCAGCCAGTGGGCCCCTCAAGGCGGACCCGGTCCCTGAGGCGCGCCTGACCATCTTCACGCAACTCAATGATAAGCCTAGCCCGATCGCTGCGGTGGGCGAATGGTGCGCTACCCAGCAGCGGCAAAGCGGAAAAGGAACCGGATCCACGACTGGATAGAGCCCCGCCTTCTTCAGCCGCCCAAGACAACGAAGGGCCCAATCTACGGAGTGTAAACTAGTTCAAGAGAAATCACCCACCTTCAGCCCTTGTGCGGGCGAGGACCGTTGGACAGCGAACAGGGGAGCCTCACTCGGCCAACGACCCAAGCACGGCTCGATGAATCAGTCCCGCCTGAACGGCAGGACAGTACCGTTGCTCCACTATCCGAATACACGAGTCTTTTGCTGCCACGTATTGGTCGTTCGACGTCCAGCGGCGTACGGCGGAGGCAAGATCCTCGACGCTTCCGGCGCGGAATAGGCTCCCTGTCTCATTCTCAACTACAGACTCGACCTCTGGCCCCTGGAGGTCGAGATTATCGTGCGTGATGACCGGCTTGCCGTATGCCATGGCATGTATGGCAGATAGGCCAACTTCCCCGGGCGAAACACACACATCACCAGCCATGATCCAGTGCCCAGTGGTCAACTCGTCGTAGCTCGGCCCTACAAAGTGCACGGAGCCAGTCAAGCCGAGCGCGGCGGCTTGCGTGCGCAGGGTGCTCTCGGCAGGACCACCGCCAATGAGCAGCAGGTTGAGGTGGTGCCCCTGCAGCCGCAAGAGAGCCATCGCCTCCAGGAGTTGGTCGATCCTCTTTCGACCGGTCATACGGCCAATAAAGAACAGCACGGGCCGCTCAGGGAAGGCGAAGCAAGTGGCTCGCACGCGACGAGCCTCTGTATCCGACGCGCCGTCCCGAATCGCTCGCTGCTTGTCGTAATCAAGAGAATTGAAAATCACGTGCAAGCGATCACTGCGAAAGCCATACTCCGTCATGATGTCTCGGGCGCGGTGGCCATAGAGCAGCATCCCGTCCGCAAGGCGATAGAAGGCGCGGCGTAGAAGACCCTTAACGCCAGGCTCGCGACGTAGGAAGCCATGGGACCACATGAGAACCTTCTTGTTGGTGCACCGTGCAACGAGAGCTGCAACCCATGTCGACACGAAATACATGGAGCCCAGAAAGACCACGACATCGAACTCCTTGCTTGCAGCCACCCGGCAAAGGCCGTGCTGCCAAAGCAACAGCCCACGAAACCACGAGTTCCTAAGAAACCGCCAGCGAAGGCCGCCCAGTCCTACCGGAGTCTCAGCGAGACGCGGATCAATGGTCACAATGGCGGAACTATCCTGTGTCTCCAGTTCCGTGCCAGACACAAGTGTGTATTCGGGAGCCGGCGAACGAGACTCGCAGAGCGCGCGGGCGATGGGCTCTCGGTAGTGGGCCCAATAGTGGTAAACGACGGCAACGCGTGGACGGTTGCTATGGAGCGGCATCGAAGAGCTCGGACCTACAGTGTTGAGAGTTGAGCATGAGCGTGAGCGGAGTCGAAGCTGGAAGCGTGCATAGAGTCTAGCTGATCTGCACAGGCATCCCGAGTCCGCGTTCCTCGACCACTCCGAGGGGCCTACGTTGGGCCGCACGCGGGGCCAGTTACTCGCCACTGCCTCTACGAAGGGCCCACATAATGCGCTGTGGAGACGGCACGAAGGCGCGGGCGGGCAGGCCAGTATGGATGCGAGCAGCTCCCACCAGAATCACCAGCACAGCCGCGCGACCAAGTAGATACGCCAGCGCGAGAGCAGAGGGCTCCAGCGGACGATTGAATACGTAGGCAGCTGCGGCCATCCCAAGGCCACCCAGAAGCTCAGAACCCACGCAAACCCATGTGCGCAAGGCTGCTCTCGCGCCAGCTTGGAGCGCCACGGCTCCTGCAGCTAGAACGGTTCCAGCCAGAACGATCCGACCTGCTGACGCCGCGGCTGAGAACTCGGGCCCATAAAGCAGAGACACGAGCAACGGCAGAGCGGGCCACGCAGCCGCGGCGCAGATTGCCGTGAATACGACTGAGCGCAGGTAGGCCTTGAGGAGGGAGTCGGCTGCAGCGGATGCGTCACTGGAAGCGCTGCTTGCATAAAGCTTCTGGCCAAAAGCCTGGCTGATGAACTGCATCACCACGGCAATCGCTGATGCGACCTGCCAAAGGCCGATGCTATGAGCAATCATGAAGACGCTCGCGAGCAGCCGGTCTTCCGATGCGCCTATCACCGCGGCCAATCTCGCCCCGTGCAGCGACGCGCCCATGCGGGCCTGCGGGCCAATGTGGCTATGGTGGAGCGGGGAGCGCCATGGAGTCCTAGCGAATGGAAGAGCGAGAACAAGCGGTAGGCCGCGAGCTGCTACCGTGACCAAAGTAAGGTCCTGCACCGAGGTCCGGCCCAGCGCAACGGCGGCTATGAGTCCGACAGTGTAGAGAAGTGCCGTGGCTACACGGACCGTAGCTACAAGGCGGAAGCGCTGCAGGCCAAGCAGCAGCCCGAGCGGCACACCAGATAGTGAGGACAGGGGTATGTAGGACATGGCCGCCCTTGTGAGCGGCAGCAAGTGCGCTTGATCGTCGCGCAGAACAAGCGGCAATAGAAGGCCTCCGCCGACCGCACCGACCGCCGCGGCTCCACCCGCGAGAATGTAGGCGCTAGATGCGTAAGCTCCAGCATTCGACGGATCGCGTGACACACGCAGCGTCAAGGCATCTGGTACGCCGAACTCTACGATGGTGGCGATGAGTGCCGGCCAGAAGATGACGACGGCCAATTCCCCGCGGGCAGTAGGTCCTAGAGCGCGAGCCGCAATCACGCCTGTGATGATTCCAAGAAGCGCTGCAGCCAGATTGGCCAACATGAGAGCGGCTGTGTCGCTCCGCAATAGTGCCCCCAACCGCCTCATGGTTAGGGCGCCCACTGACGAGTACCGACCAGGCCCCTGCTGTGCTGGCAGAGCTTGTTGCGGTACGCGCTCATGGATCCCGTGCAAGTCCGCAGGATCGCAGAGCCGCATCGTGCCTGACGATGTCGGCTTCGGAGAAGCGGCTGCGAAGCCGCCGTGCCTTCTGCGGAATCACTATGGAATACGGGGGCACATCGCCTACGACGACCGAGCCGGCTGCAATGACTGACCCGCGACCAATGCGTGCCCCTGACAGGATGATGGCTCCAAAGCCGATCCAGACGTCATCTTCCACGACGGTCTCGCGGGTGTCGCCCCGTCCGGAATCCCATATCGGTACCCCGACCCTGTCGAACAAGTGGTCGTCCGAGCCAACGAAGGCTACCGAACTGGCAATGAGTACCTTTGAGCCGATGCGAAGGTCGCACTGGATCGTGCAGTGCCGTCCAATGCCAACGTCGTCGCCAATCACAACGCGCCGGTGCGGGGACCACATCGTGGTCGACCACTGCACGTGCACGTTGCGTCCGCGCGTGACCCACGGATACCGTAGACCGAAGTAGAGCAAATTGCGAAATCTGTTCAGGATATGATCGCGACTCACGATGGCCCTCCGCATCAGCGCCCATCATACCGCAGCCGTGAGGCTCGATATGAGGCACGTCATGGCCGTGGCCTGGGTGAGCACCAGTGACCCGGACCAACGCAGCTGAGTACAGGCTCTGGAAGAAAGTCAGGCGTCCTGGCCGGCTGGAGCGAGCGCCGCCCAGGTGACCTGAGGAAGCGCAGGGAGCGGACTGCAGGCGAATATGGGGCGCCTTGATGGGGGCTGGTCTCGGCAGTAGGCTGCGACTTCGCGCGGGCCATTGGACCTAGTCGGATAGCCCGGCAGGTCGGGCTCTCCTGGTGGCCATGAGCAAGGGCGATAGGCTGGTAGCGGCAGTCGCGGGCCTCCTCCTGGGCCAGATGCCCTGGTCAATCAGCGCGGCCCTCCCGGGCTCAAGCCGAGTACCCGCAGAAGCTGGGATGGTCCCGATGGGAAAGGAATCGGGAAATCGGGCGACGTCTAGTGTGACGCCGGAGGAGTTTGGGGCGAAGGGAGACGGTGAGTACGACGACACCGCGGCCGTGCTGCAGGCGCTCCTCGAAGCAGAGCGAAGCAGCGGGACCTTGCGGCTCCTTCGTTGGTACCGCATAGCGGCTCCACTGCTGGTGGGACCCCGCGTACGGATTGTTGGCAACGGATGGGATTCGGGGTTGCTGGCGAGTGGTCGCTGGACGCAGGCCGCCGTGACCATCGCCGGGAATGACTCAGCAATCCAAAACCTGACCCTAAGTGCGGCAGGCGCCAACGTGCCGCAACTCCTAAAGATCACGGGCAGCCGAGTGCAGGTATCGAATGTCCGCTTTACCGGGGCAGGTCGGTTCAAGCATTCGGAAGAAGAGGCGAATGCAGGACTAAGGCCCTTGGCAGCCGTGTGGATTCAAGGCGAACGAGGCCGGACAGAGATATCAGACGTACTTATCGAGGGGGCTGAATTCTCAGACAATGGCGCCCTAGACCTCGGAGGATATGAGGTGGTAGCGAACTACCTTCCGGGCGATGCAAGCCGCGTAGTCCTTCGCCGTTCGCGGTTCCGTGGGGCTAGGACCACAATCGCGGTGTGCCTGTTCGATACCAGTGCGGCTCGCATAATGGACAATGAGATAGACCAAGGCAATAACAGCGACGAAACCACGAGCCACGCGGGTCGGCATCAGCACGACGGCTACGGAATCCTAATATACAATACTCCCGGAGCACTGGGGCCGTGTGCGGACAATCTGGTGGCGGGAAACAAGGTATTCAACACGGCCTATTCGGGAATCTATCTCCAGGGCAATGTGCGCTCCCAGGTGATCGGCAATGAGGTGGCCGGAGCGTGTCAGGTGCGGTCGAAGCATTACGTCGCGGACAGCACCGTGAGTGTGGGGGCCATTTCGGCAAATGCAGGGAATCGGCCGTCTCCCGAGGCGGTAGCTGTCGTTATAGCGAGCAATGTGATACGCGGCAGCGGGTCGAACGGGATCTCAGTGGCGAATACTCGCGACGCGTTGGTGAGCGGTAATGTCATTCAGGATGCGGCAAAGCACGGGGTGGATGCTCGGAACCGAGAGCCGGGTCTGAGGGTGGTGGGGAACATCGTGCGCGAAGTGGGCGGGTGCGGAATCTCGCTGACGGGGGAGACAGGGCCCTCCGAGAATGCATGGATTGCTGGCAATCAGGTGGTCGGCGCGTTGGCCGGTGTGAGAGTGCGAGATGGAGCGCTGAAGCCAAGGATTATGGCTAACAAGATCGAGCACAGTCGTGGGGTCGGCATTGACCTCGCCCGGACGTTGGATGCTGAGGTAATTGGCAATCGGGTCCAGAGCGACAGCGGGAGTTGTCTCCAGGCGGGCGGCATCCGGAGCGTGGTGGTCGGGAACGATCTACGCTGTGCGGCGACATCAACAGCCGTGATGGTGCACAGGACGGCGATCTCATCAACGGTGTCGGCCAATCAGGTGTGGAGTGGTGGTCGGCAATGGCTACGCGATGAAGGTAAGGACACGGGTGCCTGGGGTAATGTCGAGAGGCCTGGGGATGAGTCAATGGTGCAGCCTCGGTGAGGCCTATTGGTTGCCGCGGCATGCTTCGCTGGCCTGGCTGTCGATGGCGGAAGGACCTGGCGTGCGCGAAGTCTCGGTCGGCTTTGTCCGAGGGAGAGCCCGAGGTGTGGCTCAGGAATGTGCCGGTGTGGCAGTGAGATGGGGTGCCAGTGTGCTCTGGTCACCCGGGGTATGCCGCGACGGAAGTAGATGGGCTGCCGAAGCAGACTGGCATAGGACGGGGCGATGACGAGAACAGGGTCGAGCGCCATGCGAGGATTGCGATATCAGCCCACTTGGCAGCGGGCCGCGGTCATGGCGGCCGTGGGGGTGGTGTGCGGGCTCTTCCATTCCCAGTTTGTGAGAATGTTGAGCGTCGAATGGTCGTATTTTGGATTTGTTTACAGGAACCAGCAGATGAGCGGTGTGCTGGTGGCTTACTGCTGCGCGCTTGCTCCGTCGCTGTGGCTCGAAACAGGTGCGCTCAGGCCGAGCACCGTGGTCACGGAGATTCTGTACCTTATCGTCTACATCCCCTCGGTGTTCTGCGTGAGCCTCATGTCGCCCTCGACCGCCGAGGCCATACCTCTGCTAGGAAGCATGCTGGCCGGCATGGCGATTCTGAGTGGGCCATTCCGCTTGGCCCGTAGCCGTCGGCCAAAGAGGCGGAGCGCCCTTCGACTGCCGTCGATGGCGGTCTTCATGAGCCTGGTATGGAGTGCGACAGGTGTGCTCGTCTTGGCTGTCGTGGTGTCTTACTGGGATAGACTCAGTTGGCCTTCCTTCGACACCATGTATCAAATCCGCTTGGCGGCGCGGTCGGTCCAGGATGCATCGCCGATTGGGCGATACTTCACGCACTGGCTCGCCCGCCTGCTTCTGCCGCTCTTGATCGCAGTCGCGCTGTGGAGGCGGACCTACTGGCAGCTCGTGCTCGTAGCGGCGGCCTATGCCGTGCTGTTGGCCGCCACTGCTCACAAGGTCTACGTGGTCGGGCCGGCGACCGTAGTGGGTCTTCACCTGTTAGTGCGGTTCGTCCCGAAGCGGATCGGCGTGGGGCTTGCCGTGGGGTCGGCGGCGGTGTTGGCGGTGGTGGCAGTGGTGGGATGGTCAATGACCACGGAGCTTGTATTCGTCCGGACGATGGGGTGGTCGGGTCTAGCAACCTACTTGTATTCGGACTTCGTAGCTACGCATCCCTATACGTGGTGGTCGCACGTCACGGGCGTTGGGTTGGTGATCTCGAACCCGTACGACACTGCAATACCGCTCCTGATCGGCGGTGAGTACTTTCGTAATCCGGACCTGACTAGCAACGCGCACTTTTGGGCTATGGATGGCCTGATGGCCGCTGGTCACGCAGGTGTCGTGGTGATCAGTATGGTGTGCGCGCTGCTGTTTCGCTTAGTGGACGAGTTGGCGGAGTCCGTTGTGCCGACGGTCGCTGTCCCGTGGTTGGGGAGCTACGCGACGTCGTTGGGCGACGCAGGGTTGTTTTCGGCGCTCCTGACCGGGGGATTGGCCTTCGCGCTCGTCGTGTTGTGGTGGTTCCCGCGGTCGCTTCGGGTGGAAGGTGTCGAGGCCGCAAGTGGCCGAAATTGAGAGCCCCTGGAAAGCATAGGTGGCGGAGTTATGCCTTGGTGATGCGTGGACCTTCCTCCGTGCCGAGGAGCGGTGGGAGCAGGTTCCGGGAGTCGACCACTAGTTTGACGCTTCGGAATAGCGACGGATCCTTGAACGCATCATGCGCCGTCGAGACCACCAGCGCGTCATACGCCGCAAACGCCTCCGCCGTGCACGGCACCGACCGCATCCCGAGGTCGTGCTTGCGCGTCGGGTGTGACTCGGGGAAGTGCGGATCGCAGTAGTCCACGATCGCCCCGCGCTCCTTCAGCAGCTCGATGATCTCGTACGACGGCGACTCCCGGTCGTCGTCCACGTTGGCCTTGTAGGAGAGGCCGAGCACCAGCACCTTGGCGCCCTTGAGCGCCTTGCCGTCCTCGTTGAGGGCGTGCATGGTCCGGTCCACCACGTAGCGCGGCATGCGGGTGTTGATCTCGCCGGCCAGCTCGATGAAGCGGGCCCACTCGCCGTGCTCGGCCGCCTTCCACGAGAGGTAGAAGGGGTCCAGCGGGATGCAGTGCCCGCCGAGGCCGGGGCCCGGGTAGAAGGGCATGAAGCCGAAGGGCTTGGTCTTGGCGGCCTCGATGACCTCCCAGACGTCGATGCCCATCCGCTCCAGGATCACCTTGAGCTCGTTCACGAGCGCGATGTTGACGGAGCGGAAGATGTTCTCCAGCAGCTTGGCCGACTCCGCGACCCGCGCCGTGCTCACCGGCACCACCTGGTCGAGCGCGGATCGGTAGAGCGCCGCGGCCGCCTCGGTCGACGGCGCGTTCACGCCGCCGACCACCTTGGGGATCGACTTGGTGGAGAACTTGGGGTTGCCGGGGTCCTCCCGCTCCGGCGAGAAGGCGAGCAGGAAGTCCCTCGGGCAGGTGAGCCCGGTCTTCTCGAGGATCGGCTGCACCTCCCCGTCGGTGGTGCCGGGGTAGGTGGTCGACTCCAGGATGACGAGCTGGCCCGGCCGGAGGCGCCGGGCGATCTCCTCGGCGGTCCGGTGGATGTAGGAGTTGTCCGGCTCGCGGTGCTTGCCGAGCGGCGTGGGCACGCAGATGAGGATGGCGTCGCACTCGCGCAGGAGGTCGAAGTCGGTGGAGGCCGTGAACCGCCCGGTCGCCACCGCGGCCTTCACCCGCTCCGGCCCGATGTGCTTAATGTACGACTCGCCGCGCCGGAGCCGCTCGATCTTGGCGCCGTCCACGTCGAGGCCGGTCACGGGGAACCCCGCCTCGCAGAACACCAGGCTGAGCGGCAGCCCCACGTACCCCTGGCCGATGATGCCCACGCGCGCGGTGCGGGCCGCGATCTTCTCGACGATGCTCATGTACGCCCTCCGGGGCGCGAACTATAGCCGAGCGGGCGGGGGCGCACCCACCACTCCCGGGCGCGGCAGGCAACCGCATGTCCGTGGGACGCCCCGGACGGCGATTTCTCGCCCGGAAGCCGCCCGGGGCCATGGCCGTTCACCAGGACCATGACTAGAATTTCACCTCCCGAAAGGACCACCCCGTGACCCACCGCCTCGCCCTCGCCCTCGCCGCCCTCCTCCTGGCCGCCCCCGCCCTCGCGCGCGAGGTGGTGCCGACCTCCGAGATGCCCCAGCACCCG
>QXPY01000024.1 GCA_003583745.1 Rhodocyclales bacterium GT-UBC
TCGCCGCCGGCGACTGCACGACGGTGCCGTTCAAGCAGATCATCATCGCCATGGGCGCCGGGGCGACCGCTTCGCTGGCCGCTTTCGATCACCTGATCCGCAGTTCGGCTGAGGGCTGAACACGAAATTTCGCCAAAGTATCTGAACAAGTCGGGGCAAAGCCTGTCTGACTTGTTCAGATTTTTCTCTGCTTTGACCGATAATTCGTTTTCCGAGACCCGTATAAGCTCATGATGACCGACGCACCCATTCAAAACGCCCCGCTTGTCGAGGAACAAGACCAGACTCCACCCCTTGAGTATGTGGGTGCCTGCGACCTGCCGACGCCCTGGGCGAAGTTTCGCCTGCACGGTTTCGTCGATCCGACGACCGGCAAGGAACATGTCGCCATGGTGCTGGGCGATGTCGGCGATGGCCTGCCGGTTCTGGCCCGCGTCCATTCCGAGTGCCTGACCGGCGATGCGCTGTTCAGCCAGCGTTGCGACTGCGGCGCTCAACTCGAAGAGGCGCTCAAGCGCATCGCGACCGAAGGTCGCGGCGTCGTCCTCTATCTGCGCCAGGAAGGGCGCGGCATCGGCCTGATCAACAAGATCCGCGCCTACCAGTTGCAGGATGGCGGTGCCGACACCGTCGAGGCCAACGAAGCGCTCGGCTTCCCGGCCGACCTGCGGCGCTACGAGTTGTGCAAGCCGATGCTGGCGCAACTGGGCGTCACCACCCTGCGCCTGATGACCAACAATCCGCGCAAGGTTGCAGCGATGACGGACATCGGCGTCGAAGTCACCGAGCGGGTCGCCATCATGGTCGGCCACAATCCGTCGAACTGGCATTACCTGGCCACCAAGCAGGCCAAGCTCGGCCACATGTTCGTGCGCTGACCCCGGCCACCGGGCTGGCCAGGCATCGTTTGCCGGCCGCCCGGTTTTTATTTCATCGTTTACTAGACGACTGGTCTAATCCAGCGTAAGCTTGTTTCCCATGAAGATTCGACACGACGATACCCGCCAGCACATTCTCGACACCGGCCACGGCATCATTGCCGGCAAGGGCTTTTCCAGCGTCGGCCTGAACGAGATCCTGAACACCGCCGGTGTGCCGAAGGGTTCGTTCTATCACTATTTCGAATCCAAGGAACAGTACGGCCAGGCCTTGCTGGAAAGCTACTTCGAGAACTATCTGGCCGGGGTTGATGCGCTTTTCGCCAGCACCGGCACGACCGGACAGGAACGCTTGATGCTGTTCTGGCAGCGCTGGTTCAACAATCATTCAGTCGAATGCGATGCCCAGAAGTGCCTGGTCGTCAAATTGAGCGCCGAGGTGGCCGACCTTTCCGATGCCATGCGCGTCACCTTGCGCGATGGCACCGAACGCGTCATGGCGCGCATTACCGAGTGCATCGAGGCAGGCATCGCCGACGGCTCCATACCACCGCTCGACGCCGCCGCGACGGCTCAAACCCTTTACCAGCTCTGGCTCGGCGCCAGCCTGCTGGCCAAGCTGCACCGCAAGGCGGAACCGCTCGAACACGCGATGCGGGTGACGCGCCAGATTATTGCCAAATAGTTGAACTGATTTTGCTGCTGTTGTTCCAACCCGTTTCAAAAATCACTAGACGACCGGTCTATTTTATACTTCAAGGCACGCTGTCAGTGCCCTCACCAGCCAACAAGGAGCATTACCGATGAGTACACTTTTTGATCCCATCCTGGTCGGCGACATCCCCCTCGCCAACCGCATCGTCATGGCCCCGCTGACCCGCAACCGGGCGCTGCCCGGCCAGGTGGCCGGTCCGCTGACCGCCGAATACTACCGTCAGCGCGCCAGCGCCGGCTTGATCATTGCCGAGGCCAGTCAGATCAGCCCGATGGCCCAGGGCTATCTCGATACCCCGGGCATCTACAGCCCGGAGCAGATCGCCGGCTGGCGCCAGGTGACCGATGCGGTGCATGCTGCGGGCGGCCGGATCGTGCTGCAGCTGTGGCACGTCGGACGTATTTCGCACAGTTCGCTGCTGCCGGATGGCGCGGCCCCGGTTTCGTCGAGCAACAAGCATCCGAATGCGATGACCTTTACCCGTGAGGGCTTTGTCCCGACATCGGCACCGCGCGCCCTGCGCGACGATGAGATTCCGGGCCTGATCGAGGACTACCGTCGTGCTGCCCGCAATGCGATCGCGGCCGGCTTCGACGGCATCGAGGTGCATGCCGCCAACTCCTATCTGCTCGACCAGTTCCTGCGTGACAGCGTCAATGACCGCAGCGGTCCGTACGGCGGCAGCATCGCCAATCGCGCCCGCCTGCTGATCGAAGTACTGCAAGCAGTAGCTGGCGAAATCGGGGGCGGCCGGGTCGGCTTCCGGATCAGCCCGATGACCACCTTCAGCGATACGCCACGCGACAGCGATCCGCAGGCCCTGTTCAACTACGTCGTCGAACAGGTTGCCCCACTCAAGCTGGCCTATCTGCACGTGATCGAAGGTGAAACCGGCGGCGCCCGCCTGCCGGAAGATGCCACGGTCGCCTTCGACTACGAGGCCCTGCACCGTCGCTTCTCCGGTCGCTGGATGCTCAACAATGGATATACCCTGGAAATGGGCGAGCTGGCGGTGGCCAACGGTCAGGCTGACCTGATCGCCTACGGCCGCCCGTTCATCAGCAATCCGGACCTGGTCCGCCGCCTGCGCGAAAAGGCGCCGCTCAACGAGTTGCGTGCCGACAAGCTGTACGGTGGTGGTGCCGAAGGGTATACCGACTACCCGACGCTCGATTAATCGCCCCGTTGAAGCCGTCTTACGGCCATTCGGCCGTAGGACGGGTCTATCCTTCCGTCCCGCTTCATTTTCCCGAAAAACGAACCCATGCCTTCCTCCCTGCGCCGCTGGCTACCGCTGATCGCCCTGGCCGTTCTTTCCCTGACCTGGGGCTACACCTGGGTACTGGCCAAGCAGGGCCTGACCTATGCGCCGCCGTTCGCATTCGCGGCGGAACGCTGCCTGGGCGGCGCCCTGTCCTTGCTGCTTGCGCTCAAGCTGATGGGACGGCCGATCCGCCTGATCGCACCCGGGCCCACCTTGGGCATTGCCATGACCCAGGTGGCCGGCTTCATGGTCTTCCAGACCTGGGCGCTGGTCGAAGGCGGGCCGGGCAAAACTGCCGTGCTGATTTTCACCATGCCGATCTGGACCTTGCTGATGGCTTGGCCCATCCTCGGCGAACGGGTTCGCGGCAAGCAGTGGCTGGCGGCCCTGAGCACGCTGACCGGCCTGATCATGATCATCGAGCCGTGGGACAACCATTCCAGCCTGTTCAGCAAGTTCCTCGGCCTGATGGCCGCCATCTGCTGGGCAACGGGCACCATCCTGATCAAGCGCCTGCGCGGGCGCCAGCAAGTCGATTTGCTCAGCCTGACCACTTGGCAGATGTTGCTCGGCTCAATTCCCCTGGTCGTCCTGGCCTGGATCGTCCCGGAACGCCCGACCGAATGGACCTTGTCCTTCATGGGGATTCTCGGCTTCATGTCGGTCGCCTCGACCGCCTTGTGCTGGTGGCTGTGGATCTACATCCTGGACCGGGTACCGGCCTGGGAAGCCAGCCTGTCCGTGCTGGGGACGCCGGTCGTGGCGATATTCTCGTCCCGCCTGATGGTCGGCGAGGAATTCAAGGCGCTCGAAGTCGGCGGCATGCTGCTCATCGGCAGCGGACTGGCCCTTCTTTCGCTACTCGGTTGGGCGGCCAGCCGACGTCAAACAACCGGCAAGCTGGCCCAGGAGCGCGGGAGCTAAACCAGCTTCAAGCTGACGCCTTGACGCAATCGCTTGCGAATGCTCCCCAGACAACGGCGGTCGCATTCGCCACACCATGGCTGGCATTGGCCGAGCAGTGACTCGGCCTGGCCGAGGGCGATCGCCAACTTCTTGTCGGCACGCCCCGCATGCCAGGCAACAACGTGATCCCGAACGGCAAGCATCGCGGCATCGTCACGACACCATTGCTCCAGACGGAGCATGGCGACATGCAAATCGTTAAGGAAGCCCAATTCATCCTGTAAGCCGGCGACATCCTTGGCATATTGGCTCATTTGCGCTTCGTCGAACAAATTGGCGAAAAACTCGCAGGCATAGCGGAGATGTTTGAGCGCGATGCGGAATCGATGGGCGGCAGCCGGCGTCGGATCTTTGACGACAGCAGTGAACCGCTTGACCGCCTTCAAATGAAGACGAGCAACCCGTGATTCGGCGAACGACTGGATATTGTCCACCTGTTGATCTGCCAGCGCGTTGATGTCTCGAATAAAGCGTAGCAGGGGAACGCCATCAAATAGATTCCCAAGGGCTGCTTCTGCCTGCCTGTGATCCTTGGCGCAACAATCCTGTGCAAGCTTCACCAAGCCAGCGCCGGCATCATCACTCTCAGAGCAGAGCATCGGTTGCAGAATCTCCTTGCTCATTACATCCAGGTCGCGAATTTCACCCGTCACACCAGCCAATCGCTTGAACTCGTTTGTCCAATAGGCACTAAACGATTTGGGCAACAAGGGCTTGAAAATACGGAGCAAGGTTCCTAAACGGCGCAAAGCGACACGATACTGATGGACGAACTCGGGATTCTCACTAGCCAATGCGCCGTGCAAATTGGCCTGCCAACAAGCTTGTTCCCGGGTTGCCAAAGCTACGAAAGCCGCGATGGGAGAAAGGGCTGCGTCGAGTTGCGGCTTTCCTGCCTTGACGGGACGCGGCATCTGTTCCGCAAAGAGCTGATAGCCTCGTTCAGCCTTGCTCTGATCGAAAGGCAGCAAGGGTAGATCTGAAGCCAACTGGATCGCGAAATCCTGCAAATCGGAAGGATTCCCTTCGACCAATTCCAACTCGACTTCTGAAATGGGCGCTTTATCGGCCCCTGTTATGACGTGACCGCTATCGATCATGATCAAAATACGAACGCCGCGACGCGGCTCGGCAAGGCGCGTCTGGCGGTGAAAGACCGTCATGAATACGGGAAGCAAGTCGCCCTGGACCTCTTCCAGCATGTGACGGACGCCAAGGGCTTCGATGTTCGAAAAATCGAACTGATCATCGAAGGACTGCTCCCATTCCGGCCGGCAAGACAAGCCACCGACCGAGGCGGCGGCGCACTTGATGGTCTGGAGTAAGCCATTGGCGGTTTTCCGGGTGCGAACCGCAACCTTGGCGGCATGCAACTTTAGTTCGGGCGTATCGAAATAGGTGCTTTCGAGAACCTCCGGGACACCGTGCGAACTTGCCCGAAGCACCAGGGGATGTGCCTCAATCGAAGGCAGAGCCGTTGGCGGAAACGACAACTTCAACTCAACTTCATTGGCCATTGGAGCGTCTACTGAATTCAGAAGGCGGAAGTCTAGCCGAACGGCATCGAGCCATCTACCTCGCCGGGAGTACTACTGCGAATCTGAGGTCGGCCACACCACGTCCGGGGGAACGTTGCCTCTACGCAACCCGGGGCGATTCGAAGTCGTTTGATAGGGAGTTGCCCAGAAGCACAAAGCCCCTTCAGGGGACCTGAAGGGGCTAAGCATAGGGTAGCCTGGCGGTGACC
>QXPY01000025.1 GCA_003583745.1 Rhodocyclales bacterium GT-UBC
AGGAGGAGCAGAAGGCGCTGAAGCCGGCGCTCAAGAAGCACGCCGCGTAGTCAGTCCCACCGGATGACGCGCCGTACACCACTTGACGGGACGTGACCTCGCGCCGGACCCTCGTCGCGTTCAGCGCCTGCTCGAGGAGGTAGCTTGCCGCTTCGAGTTCACCGCGCCGCGCCGCCTGAACGGCGAGGATCGCGCACGTCTCCACGATCAGCGCGGCCGCGGCCGCCACGGACTGCGCCGCAATGTCCGCACCACCCGCACCGAGCGTCACGGATATTGGTGCGCCGGTGGTGCGCAGCGCACCATCCGGAAAAGACGAAGGCCGCGACCCGTCGGTTTCCCGAGTGGAATCGCGGCCTTCTGAGTCGGGGAGACAGGATTTGAAAACGAGGGTCGGAGGGCCCTTAACCTATCGACGCCACGGAGCTTTTCCCGTTCTTCGTGCCGTTCCAGGGCCCTCCGATTCCAAATTCGAGTCCAATGGAATCCAGCGGTTACCAACTGAGCCCGTCTGAGTTTTGGAAGCATTTTGGAATCGCTAGGCCGCCCATACTGGCAAGGGAGGCGCCGTCCGCCACCCTGCGGTTGCTGCCGGGCGTGCTGCTGACGGTCGCGGAGGCCGCCGCCCGCCTCCACGTCTCCAGGGCCACCGTCTACAAGCTCTGCGAGGCCGGCCAACTCGCGCACCTGCGGATCTCCACCCACGCGATCCGCATCCCCGAGGCGTCCGTGGCAGCACTGCTCGGCAATGCCCAGGGCGCGACATGGCAGCCTTGAACGCTGGCCCAGGCAACACTCGCAGGCCGGAAGGAATCTCGCGGAAGTCCGACTGTCAGGCGATCCTCGCGATGTGACCCCGCCCGACGAAGAGTCGAAGAACTTACTGGCTCAGGCTGGCATCGAGCCTGCGATCGCGGAGGTGCTGGCGGGCGCGATCGCGGTCACGTTCGTCAAGCACACCATCGCCGCGTTTCGGCACGCCTCCGGCGAGGGGCGCGACGATCCCGAGCTTGAGGGCCTCTACTGGCGAGTACTTCAAGCGATCGGGCCGGCGATCAAGAATCGTGTTGATGGACTGACGCGCCAGAGCCTCGCGCGAGTGGTCCCCGACCTGTCAAAGATTTACCGAGAGTACCTGGATGGCTTCATCGAAACGCAACGGGACCTGAACCAGGTCATCCGCCGCTACTTGAGGCCACTCGGTTACCCTCCCCGGCCCGGATTGCTGAAGCTCTTGGCGCCTCCGCGCTCTAAGATCAAGAGGGGCCCGGCCGAGTATGCCAAGTACGCGGCAGGCCACTTGGAGGAGCACCGGCACTGGAAGACGGTCCACGGCTGGACCAAGAGCAGCCCGGCCTCAGATCCCTTCGGGATTCGCGTCACCCCTGAGGACATCGTCGCCTTCATCGGCAAGTTCTCGGATGTCGAGGGCCTAGTAGACGCTCTCTCTGAGCAGCGGAGCGCCGAGGCTTCGCGCGAGGCCGCGCTTGGAATCCTCGCAGCGATCGAGAGCCTAGGTGCCAGGTCGAGCACGGGTGAGGTGTGGGGGCCGCCAGAGGACCAGAGCGAGCAGCGCGAGGCCACCGCAGCCAGACGCCGGTTCTTCAGCGGAAAGCGTGGTGGCCCGGGCCGGCCACGACGCAAGACGAGCTGAGCTCAAGTCAATCCCACGCCCTCGCGCCCCGCCGAATTCCGCTGGGATTTCAGGTTTCTGCAAACCCTTGATGTAGGCGCGCGGGTATTCGCCGACCGCTACTGCGCCCAGACTCTGGCTCGATGGGCACGTCGCCCACCGGCACCACCACGGTGCCGAACGAGCCGGAGGAAGTCATGGTCGACACGAAGAACGAGAGCACCACCAAGGCCCAGCAGCAGAAGAACCTGATCGCCAAGTGCAACGAGGTCCAGGACGCCCTGTCCAAGGCTGACTGGAACGACATGAAGGTCCGCCACAAGGTGGGCCGCATCGTCGCGGAGGTGAAGGACGCGGCGAAGTACGGCGAGAACGCGGTAACCTTCATGGAGAAGAAGCTCCGCCGCGATGAGAAGACGCTGTACCGCTACGCCCGAGTGACCGAGCTCTGGCCCACCGCCGAGTTCGAGAAGCTGGTCCGCGAGAAGGGCCCGAGCGGCCTCCCGATCACCTGGTCGCACCTGGAGGTCTTGGTTGACGTCGCCGACGGCCGCGTCCGGCAGGGCCTGCTGTCGAAGGCGCGCAAGCAGTGCTGGTCGGTGCGCAAGCTGAAGGCGGAGGCCGAGAAGACGAAGTCCTCCAGCCCGAGCAGCAAGAAGACGGCGCCTCTCGTTGCGCTCTCGCACCTGGCGCGGAGCCTCGACGCGCTGGAGCAGAAGATGTCCCACCTGAGCGCTCGCGCTATGCCTGCGCTCCTGTCGAAGCCGGAGCTCTCCGACAAGGAGCGCGAGGCGCTCAAGTCGTCCTGGGTGAAGCTGGAGGCCGCCGAGCTGGTTCTCACCGATCTGATCGCGAAGGTCAGGGAGGTGCTGGAGCGGGACGACGAGCCCAAGAAGAAGCGGATCGTCGAGCACTTCCCCAGCGGGCCGCAGGCCCCTGAGACCAACGGGGCGCCTTCCCCCGAGAGCAGCGCGGCGCCCGCCCCCGGGAAGGTCTTGGCGTAGAGACTTTCGCTCCCTCCGAATTCGGCAGCGCGATCTCTAGTGACGGCGCGTGGGCCTCACCTGCCCAGCGCCTGTCATGTGAGGGCTCGCTCCCACCCTTCAGGAGACTTCATGACTCCCAACGCACAGCCGTCCACCGCAAAGACCATCCACACCATCTTCTCGGGCCTCTGGTCCCTGTTGTCGACGAAGCGCCTCGCGGTCATCGTCGATTCCGCTGAATTCCATGAGAACTCGGCCGGCTTCTTCCTCAACGAGCCCCCGAAGATCGACGCCTACCTGAGTAGCCTGCCGAAGTTGCACCCGGCACGGGCATTCCTCGACTACTCGGAGACCCTGAGCCTGATCGTCGTCGATCCTGCCGCCGCACTTCCGCTGGGCGGGTGGAACGAGTTCCTCCTCACGGCTCTCCACGAGTTCGCTCACGCCGCCCGCGCCGACTTGGCGAACGGCCTCTACCCGTCCTTCGCAGCTCTCCGCGAGGTCACGGACTATGTGGAGATGAGGATCAAGACATCGACGGGCCACGATGAGGACTTGCCCATGTCCATCTTCGTGACGGACCAGGACCTCAGCGACATCGACTGCCACCTGTTCGAGGTCGACGGGCTGAACCCGAAGCCCTTGTTCGGCAAGTGGGCCGTCCGCACCGTCCAGCACGACGGGAACCACGACCTGCTCTTCTACCTGATCACGTACTTCCTGGAGCGTGAGGCGGTGGACCGTGGTCACTTCTTCCATGGCACCGAGCTGGTCAGGTCCGTCTACTTGCCGGAGCGAATCGACGCGGTTCTCAGCGCGCCCACGCGGCGCTCAGCGTGACGAGCATCTGGGCGGGGCGCACGATGAGCACCGCGCTCCGCCCAAGCGGAACCCGCGCATGATTCACGTCAAGCACGAGACGCATGGAGAGGGTCCGGCAGTCGAGTAGGATGGGGCGAATCCAGTTCCGGCAGCCCACCTGCCGCCATCAGTCCGGCAGTCTCACCGTTCCAAGGGGAATCATGTTCGAGCAGGCGTTCAGGAATATCGATGGAGACGATCGCCGCGAACCGCGGGAGGGCGATCGTGGCGAGCGCGGGGGTGCG
>QXPY01000026.1 GCA_003583745.1 Rhodocyclales bacterium GT-UBC
GCGGAGGCCCGCGGACGCTGACACCCGTGCGGGTGACCGGGGCGCGGCGAGGACTTACAGAATTCGCAGACCTAGGCCTGACCTTCAACAAGGGGCGCGTAGCCAAGCTCCTCAGGGCGAAGCTGGCTAGGATGAAGTCAATTGACGAGCTTCCCGAGAAGACTAGGGCATACGCCGAGAAGATCGTCGGGGCCTTCTGTGCCGCGTTCCCGCCGGTCGGGTAGGACGGAGCGGCGCGGCCTTGCTAATCACGGGTGTTCAGTCCTAGGGCAGCGGGCAAGGGCACCTTACCTAGACCGACCTGGGCGGCCCGCCCGAGGATCAGGCCGCTATCCCGTTCTCGTACAGGAACTTCTGGAACCCGACAAAGGTCCTACCGATCTCCTCGGGCTTCCCGAGATCCGCCACCGCGTCTGCGATGGAGTCGTGGTACTTCAGCTTCAGTAGCGGCGTGAGCTTCTCCTGGTCGAGCTCCTCGACACCGACGGTGACGTAGTGCGCCAGGACGAAGTCCAGGAAGGCCTGCTGCTTGTCGCTGAACTTCGCCCTGATTGTGACTCTCGCGCGGTTCGCCCGCTCCTCCCGAGTCAAGGGCGCGGTCGCGTAGGCCACATGCGCGAGCACGTCGAAGAGGTCACACTTCTCCGCGTCGATGACCTTCTGCATCTCGACGAGCTGCTCTTTCGCGAAGCCCTTCTCCGCAAGTCCATCGAGCAGCTTCCGCCTCGTGATCGGGGAACTCCACAGCTGCCGTAGCTGGTCTTCGTCCTTGAAGAACTCGGGAAGCTTGCCGAAGAGCAGCTCCATGAACTGCTGTGCCGACATGGGCGTGCCGTCCGGATGCCAGAAGGAGGTGGCGACCATGTGCTTGATCGTCCGGGCCTTCCCGTCCGCGAGCTTGATCTTGAGCTTCTTGGGCGCCTCCGGTGGGTCCTCGCCTCCTTCCTCACCGCCTGGCGTCTTGCCGGGCCCAGGCCCGCCGGGGCCGCGAGGCGCCTTCGGCTCGGGCTCCACCGGCTCGCCGTCCCACTCAGGGTCGAGGAAGAGTCGGTGCGCGTTCACGAAGTCGTAGATCGTGAAGTAGTCTTTCCCCTCGTACAGTCGCGTCCCGCGCCCGATGATCTGCTTGAACTCGATCATCGAGTTGATGGGGCGCATCAGAACGATGTTCCGGATGTTCCTGGCATCGACTCCCGTCGAAAGCTTCTGGGAGGTTGTGAGGATCGTCGGGATCGTCTTCTCGTTATCCTGGAAGTCGCGGAGATGCTGATCGCCGAGGGCTCCGTCATTCGCGGTTACGCGATGGCAGTAGTTGGGATCCGTGCTCGTCTTGATCTGGTTGATGAGGTCTCGCACCGCGAGCGCGTGATCTTGAGTCGCGCAGAAGACCAGAGTCTTCTCGGACTGGTCGATCTGCTCCATGAACAGCTTCACGCGGTGGGCTTCGCGTTCCTTGATCTCGATGACCTTGTTAAAGTCCGGTTCTTCGTAAACGCGACCGCTCTCGACGTCGCCCTCGATGACCTTGTCGTCGGGCGTGTAGACGTACTCATCGAGTGTCGTGGAGATCTGCTTGACCCGGAACGGAGTCAGGAACCCGTCGTTAATGCCATCCTTCAACGAGTACACGAACACAGGTTCGCCGAAGTAGGCGTAGGTGTCGGCGTTGTCCTTCCGCTTCGGAGTCGCAGTCAGACCGAGCTGCACTGCGGGCGAGAAGTATTCGAGGATCGCCCGCCAGGTGCTTTCGTCGTTCGCGCCGCCGCGATGGCATTCGTCGACGACGATGAAGTCGAAGAAGTCAGGAGGGTACTCGCCGAAGTACGGGGAGGGCTTGCCGTCCTTGGGCGGGCCGCTCATGAACGTCTGGAAGATGGTGAAGAAGACGCTCCCGTTCTTGGGTACCTTCCCCTTCTTCCGGATGCTCGCCGGGTCGATCCGGACGAGGGCGTCTTCGGGGAAAGCCGAGAAGGCGTTGAAGGCCTGATCCGCGAGGATGTTCCGGTCAGCGAGGAACAGTATCCGGGGACGGCGCTCTGGCTTCCGCGAGAGATTCCAGCGGGAATGAAACAGCATCCAGGCGATCTGGAACGCGATGAACGTCTTCCCCGTCCCTGTCGCAAGCGTGAGCAGGATGCGGTCACGGTCCTCCGCCACCGCCTCAAGGACCCGCTCAACGGCGGTCTCCTGGTAGTAGCGACCCGGAAACGCACCACCCTTGTCCTCGTACGGGATCGCCGAGAACCTGTCCCGCCACTCGTTCTTGTTGGCGAAGGTACGGTCCCAGAGCTCGTCGGGCGTCGGGAACGTGGGGACCTCTCCCTCGGTCCCTTCGTGCATGTCGATGCAGTAGATGCCCTGACCGTTGGTCGAGTACGTGAATCGAACCGACAGCTTCCCGGCGTAGTTCTTGGCCTGCGCGACTCCAAGCGTGAGCGGCTCGTCCCACGCCTTCGCCTCGACAACCGCGAGCTTCGCGTTGCGGTAGACGAGGACGTAGTCCGCTGTCAGAGGCTTTCCACGGCGCCCAGCGCCTTCGAGACGCCCGAGCGTGATGGGGTACTCGCGCCGGATGCGGCTCCCATCGACGACACCCCAGCCCGCCGACGCAAGCGCGGGGTCGATGTGCTCAGCTCGGGTCTCGGCTTCATTCTTCATCGCCTTCTAGACCCCACTTGAAAGCGCATGGGCCAGAAGAGATTTCCGCAACTCATCAAGCAACGCGAGTTTCTGGTCGTACTGGCGCGCCAGCCGCGTCGTCTCATCGTCCAGGGCGTGGAGACGATCGTCGGAAAGCGCGGCGATCCGATCGCGGTCGGCGCGATCGCGGGGCGACGAGAGGACGCCGGCCGGGAGGCCGGCGTCGTCGTTTGAGGGCTACTCGGTGTCCTGGTC
>QXPY01000027.1 GCA_003583745.1 Rhodocyclales bacterium GT-UBC
GTAAGTCCTCGCCGCAGCCCGTCGTGACCTGAACGCCCGCTCCGGAGAGCATCGCGCCCTTGCTCAAGGAGGGCGTGATGGACTTCGAGAAGGAGGCGGCCGCGTTCCGCGCGGCGGTGCGGCAGGCGGGGAAGCGCGGCGCCGGGCGGCGGTACCCGGCGGCGGTGAGGAGGCAGGGGGCGGCGTACCTGGCGGCGCGGCGGGCCGGCGGGGCCACGGTGAGCTCGGTGACGCGGGAGCTGGCGGTCCGCCGCGACACGCTGCTCGGGTGGGCCGGGCCGGCGGTGAAGGCGGTGCGGCCCAGGTTCGTGCCGGTCGCCGTGGTGGAGGAGCGCGCCGGCCGGATCGTGGTCCACGGACCGCGCGGCGTGCGGGTGGAGGGGCTCGACGTGGCCGGGGTGGCCGACCTGCTCCGGCGGCTCGCGTGATCGGCTCGACCCGCCAGGTCTCGGTCCATGCCCTGGCCGCGCCGGCCGACATGAGGAAGAGCTTCGACGCGTTGTCGCTGCTGGTGGCCGAGGGGCTGGGGCGGGACGTGCTCTCCGGAGACCTCTTCCTCTTCGTGTCGAAGAACCGCCGGCGAGCCAAGGTGCTTTACTGGGACGGCACCGGGCTGTGCGTCTTCGCGAAGCGGCTGGAGAAAGGGCGATTCGCGGCGCCGTGGGAGCGCGGGGAGGGCCATGCCCTCCAGTTCACCGTGAGCGAGCTCGCGCTGCTGCTGGAGGGCAGCGAACTCGTTGGGCGGGTACCGCTCAGCCCGGCGCCGTTCGTGATGGCGCCACGCTGAGTGTCGATGGGTCATGGGGCTGTCGCCCCGCCGCGCGCCATGGGAGAAAGCTGGTGCGTGCTCGACCTCGAGAGAGAGCAGGACACCAAGGTCCTCCGCCAGGCGGCGAAGCTCCTGCTCCACGAGAACGAGCGGCTCGCCGATCGGGTGGTCGCGCTCACCAACGAGAACCTGGCGCTGAAGGGGGCCAGCCCGGCGGACCTGCAGCTCAGGCTCGCCCAGCTCGAGTCGCAGCTCGCGGTGAAGAACAAGTTGCTCTTCGGGCGCTCCTCCGAGAAGCGCCCGGCCCCGAGCTCGGAGGCGGCCGCGGCCGAGAAGCCCGCCCCCAGGGGCCACGGCCCCCGCGCGCAGCCGGCGCTCCCCGTGGTCGAGAAGGTCTACGCGCTCGACGAGGCAGACCGCGGCTGCCCCAAGTGCGGCAAGGAGCTCGCGGTCTTCGCCGGCCAGTTCGAGGAGTCGGAGGAGATCACCGTCGTCGAGCGGCGCTTCGTCCTGGCTAAGCAGCGGCGGCAGAAGTACCGCTGCGAGTGCAACGGCTGCATCGAGACGGCACCGGGCCCGGTGAAGCTCTTCCCGGGCGCGCGCTACTCGGTGGAGTTCGCCGTCGAGGTGGCTGCGGCCAAGTACATCGACCACAGCCCGCTCGAGCGGCAGGTGCGCATCATGGCGCGTGAGGGGCTGGTGGTGGACTCCCAGACGCTCTGGGATCAGATCGAGCGGCTGGCTCGGCTGCTCGGCGACGCCAAGGAGGCGCTGCACGTCTACGTGCTGGCCCACGCCGTCATCGGCGCCGACGAGACGCGCTGGCGCCTCCTCGACGGCAAGGGTCGCGACGGCGGTGAGGCCAAGCAGTGGCAGGTCTGGGCGGTGGCCGCGCCGGACGCCGTGGCCTACAGCATCGAGGACAGTCGCTCGGCCGAGGCTGCCAAGAAGGTGCTGCGCGGCTTCAACGGCGTGGTGATGGCCGACGGCTACAAGGTCTACGGCTCGCTGGCGGGAGAGCCCGGCCGCTTCGTCCTCGCCAACTGCTGGGCGCACCCGCGGCGCAAGTTCATCGAGGTCGAGCACGCCTTCCCCGCCCAGGTGAAGGAGATCGTCGGCCTCATCGGCGAACTCTACGCGGTGGAGCGGCTCTGCCCCACCGGCCCGCCCGGCGACGAGCTGCGACGTCGCCTCCGGGACGAGCGGTCGAGGGCGGTGGTGGAGCGGATCCGGGCGTGGGCGCACGCCGCCAAGGCGCGAGCCTTGCCCGAGAGCGGCCTCGTGAAGGCCATCGACTACATGCTCGGCCTTTGGAAGGGGCTGGTGCGCTTCCTCGACGACCCCAGGATCCCGCTCGACAACAACGGCACCGAGCGTGGGCTGCGCGGCGTGGTGGTCGGGCGCAAGAGCCACTACGGCTCGAAGTCCCGACGCGGGACCGAGGTGGCCGCCGTCTTCTACAGCCTCATCGAGAGCGCCAAGCTGGCCGGCGTGGAGCCGAAGGCGTACCTGCGCCTGGCCGTCCAGGCCGCGCTCCGCGGCGAGCGGCCGCCGCTGCCGCACGAGCTCGCCAAGGCCGCCTGACGGGCCGCCCCGGCCGTGGCAGGATCCCGGCCGTGAAGAAGATCTCCGCCGCCATCCTGGACTACGCCAAGCCCGTCCTCGACGAGCTCCCGCCCGACACGTCGCTCGAGACCCGCCGCGAGGTCATCGGCTTCGCCATCCTCGTCTGGAACGCCCTCGTGATGGTCGAGTGGGGTCGCCCCGACTTCCTGGCTGACCTCAAGGACCGCCTCGCCACCCTCGAAGGCGCCGACATCGTCACCGGCGCCTTCGACCGCCTGGTCGAGCGCAAGCAGCAGCGTCACGCCCACGACGACCGCGCGGTCGGCAACTGGGAGATGCGCGTCAAGCACGACGGGTCGCTGTCGCTGTGGGCGGAGGCCCGCGGACGCTGACACCCGTGCGGGTGACCGGGGCGCGGCGAGGACT
>QXPY01000028.1 GCA_003583745.1 Rhodocyclales bacterium GT-UBC
TGAGCACCGGCAACGCCAATTGGGCGCTGAAAAGACGGGGGAGTCCATCCCATCAGTCAAGGCGCAGCCTTCGGCTGCTGGGACGTCCCGCAAGCGGGCCGCCCCTTACCTAAAACGTTAGCCATCACCACTATATCTACCACGCCATGCCGATACTCAAGCGATTCCACTATGCGTTGGTTGTGCTCATCGCCGTCACGATGGTCGTAATGCTGACACTAAGCATCGGAGAAGGCCTCGGTCTCACTTACGGCGTTGACGTGCAGCGGCTCACGTCTCATCCCTTGTACGTAATTTCCGTCTATCTCGTCGGCTTTGTAACCGCCCCTTGGCTTTCCGAGCGCATGCTCATCTCGGGCGATCCAACCGATCCCAGTCCGAACGGCAAAGCGCCGTTCGGCTATGCGGCACGTATACTCGCGCTCGCGGCCTTGTGTCTTGTACTCGTATTGCTAACGAACTTGGTTGTCTTTCTATTGGGTAAGTTCGCATGATCGTAACGCCTAACCCGGCGTATATGGACTCCCCCAAAAAGCAAGGAAACTGATCGACAGGTCTGGCTGTTGGATTGCGCATGCAGTCGTATATCCGGCATCGATAGTGGGTTCTATTTGACCCGTGCCGACATGGAATCTGCCCACGGAGCGCCAATCGGTACGAGCGGCAGGCGTGAAGCTGCCGGCAAAGTTATCGGCGTCAATCCGTGTGGGTGCGACCCAATTAGCCATGATGGGCGATCAGTCTCAAAGCAAACGCAGGGAGGGGAACAACAGGAACACCGTTTTTCCTTTCAGGCGGCAATGGCAAAGGCCGTACGGGTGAGCTTCTTTTCCTGACGAGGCTGCGGATTGCCATACGGCGTGTGGTCCCGCAGGACGGCATAACAGACCCTGGCCAACTTGTTGGCCAGGGCACAAGCTGCCTTGTTGTGATGCGCTCGCGCTTGGATCTCGGTGGCCCAGGTTCGCAAGCCATCCAGGGCCTTGCCGGCTCGTCGCGCCAGTTCGGCCGCGCGCAGCACGGCGCGGGCGCCATGCGTCAGCAACATGCGTAGATAGCGATCTCCCTTTTTGGAAATCCGTCCGAGCTTGCGACGGTTACCCGAGGAGAACTCTTTCGGCGTCAGGCCGAACCAGCTGGCAAAGTGCCGGGCATCCTTGAAGTGGCTGACACTGCCGCCAGTGGCAGCAAGCATCGCGGTAGCGGTGAGCAGACCGATGCCGGGAATGGTCAGCAATTCGGTACAGGCCGGGCTTTGCCGGGCCAGCGAAGCCAGTTCCTTCTCCAGTTGGGTAATGCGTAGTTCGAGCAAGCGAATTTCCTCGATCAGCAGTTTCATCGATTCGCGGATCAACAGCGGAATCGCCGAGTTGGGATCGGCCAGCGCCCGGCTCATGGCTTCGACACCGGTGCGGGCGCCTGGCGGCACGACCAGGCCGAATTCCCGGCAGAAGCCGCGCAAGGTGTTGATGCGCGAGGTTCGTGTGCCCATCCAACGGGAGCGGATGCGGTGCAAGCCCTGCAATGCCTGCTGCTCGACGGATTTCACCCGCACCGGCACGATGTCGGCACAGCGGGCTGCTTCAAGTAGCGCACAGGCATCGGCCGCATCGGTCTTGTTCCGTTTCACGTAGGCGCGGATATAGGCGGCGGGCAGTAGCTTGACCTCAATGCCCAGCCCATTGAGCCAGCGGCCCCAATGGTGGGCCGAACCGCAGGCTTCCATGATTACCAGGCCCACCGCCCGGTTGTGGAACCAGCGTTCGAACTGGCTGCGGTTCATGCGCAACTGCTCGACAACTTTCCATTTGTCATCAGCCACGGCAATCTGGAATACACTCTTGGCCAGATCAACTGCAACGGTAGTAGCATGCATTTCGGACTCCTTTCGTCGAAGACCGATCCCCATCCCCATGAGCACCGGCAACGCCAATTGGGCGCTGAAAAGACGGGGGAGTCCATCCCATCAGTCAAGGCGCTCCCTTCGGTCGCTGGGACAGCCGGCAAGCCGGCTGCCCCTTACCTACAACGTTAGAGGTCTTGAAATGTCGCCTTGGCTCAGAACTGAAATCGTGAGGTCATTGCAGGTCGGTGGTGTCCTCACAGTTCCGGTGAGCATTGGGGCGTACTTTCTAACGAACGTGCATATCTGGACACCTTCAGAAGTAATCTACCTTCTTGGGCTCTTTGTCATATGGCCGTTCTTCCTAGGCGGTGCAGCGTTTTCGGCACTCATTGGCTCAGCTGGCATCGTGGTCGCGCTCATAGCCCAGTATCTTTGGGTGACCGCCCTAGTCTTGGCTACACGCCTAACGGCGAAGTATCTTTCCAAAGAATATGCCAAAGACCTCTAACCTTTCGTATATGGACTCCCCCAAAAAGCAAGGAAACTGATCGATAGGTCTGGCTGTTGGATTGCGCATGCAGTCGTATATCCGGCATCGATAGTGGGTTCTATTTGACCCGTGCCGACATGGAATCTGCCCACGGAGCGCCAATCGGTACGAGCGGCAGGCGTGAAGCTGCCGGCAAAGTTATCGGCGTCAATCCGTGTGGGTGCGACCCAATTAGCCATGATGGGCGATCAGTCTCAAAGCAAACGCAGGGAGGGGAACAACAGGAACACCGTTTTTCCTTTCAGGCGGCAATGGCAAAGGCCGTACGGGTGAGCTTCTTTTCCTGACGAGGCTGCGGATTGCCATACGGCGTGTGGTCCCGCAGGACGGCATAACAGACCCTGG
>QXPY01000029.1 GCA_003583745.1 Rhodocyclales bacterium GT-UBC
TGCTGGGCGACACGGTGCGCGAGCAGGAAGGCGAGGCGGTGTTCGACGTCGTCGAACAGGTCCGCCAGACGGCAGTGCGTTTCGCCCGCAACGGCGACCCGGCGGCGCGGGCCGAACTCGCCGCGCTGCTCGATCCGCTGCCGCGCGACACCACCCAGGCCGTCGTCCGCGCCTTTTCCTACTTCCTGCAACTGGCCAACATCGCCGAAGACGAGCACCACATCCGCCGGCGCCGCGCCCATGACCTGGCCGGCTCGCCACCGCGCGAGGGCAGCCTGATCCACGCCCTCGACGAACTGGCCGGAGCGCAGGTCTCGCCGGAAGCCATCGCCGACTTCTTCGCCCATGCCCTTGTCGCCCCGGTACTCACCGCCCACCCGACCGAAGTGCAACGCCAGAGCCTGATCCGCAACCATCGCGACATCTCGCGCCTGCTCGACCAGCGCGAACGCCTGCAGATGACGCCGGAAGAAGCCGCCGAGAACGACTGGGCGCTGTCCAACGCCATCCTCACCCTGTGGCAGTCGCGCATGCTGCGCCCGGTGCGCTTGAAGGTACTTGACGAAGTCAAGAACGGCATCAGCTACTTCAACGAAACCTTCTTCACCGAACTGCCCCGCCTCTACATCCAGGCCACCGAACAACTGCAGAAGCGCTATCCCGGCAAGACCTGGGCGCTGCCGCCGTTCTTCCGGGTTGGCAGCTGGATCGGCGGCGACCGCGACGGTAATCCCTTCGTCACCGCCGAAATCCTGCGCGAAGCGCTGCGCCTGCAATCGGCCGCCGCCCTCAACCACTACCTCGAAGAAATCCACGCCCTGGGTGCCGAGCTGCCGCTTTCCGACCTGCTGATCCAGGTCACCCCGGAACTGCTGGCGCTGGCCGAACAGTCCACCGACCATTCGCCGCAGCGCGCCGACGAACCTTACCGGCGCGCCCTGTCCGGCATCTATTCGCGTCTGGCCGCCACCTCGCGCCGGCTCGACCAGGTCGAACCGGTGCGCCACGAGATCGGCCAGGCTGACGCCTATCCGACGCCGGAAGCCCTGCGCGCCGATTTGAAGGTGCTGGCCATCTCGCTCAAACTGAACGGCAGCGCCCGCCTGGCCGGTGGTCGCCTGCGCCGCCTGTTGCGCGCGGTGCAGATCTTCGGTTTCCACCTGGCGCCGATCGACCTGCGCCAGAACTCGGAAGTGCATGCCCGCAGCGTCGCCGAACTGCTCGCCGGGGCCGGTCGCTGCGCCGATTACGAAGCGCTCGCCGAGGAACAGCGCATCGCCCTGCTGATCGAGGAGATCAGCACGCCGCGACCGCTCTATTCGCCGTACCTCGACTATTCCGAAGAAACCCGCGGCGAACTCGCCATCTTCTTCGCCGCCCGCGAACTGCGCGGCCGCTACGGCGTCGCCGCCTTGCCCAACTGCATCATCTCGAAGACCGACGGCGTCTCCGACCTGCTCGAACTCGCCCTGCTGCTCAAGGAAGCCGGCCTGCTGCTGCCCGGCGATGGCAAGGGCACGCCGGCCCGGCTCGACGTCAACATCATCCCGCTCTTCGAAACCATCGAGGACTTGCAGAAGAGCGCCGCCACCATGGCCGGCGTCTTCAATCTGCCGGCCTATCGCGCCCTGATCGCCGGCCGCGGCGACGAGCACGAAGTCATGCTCGGCTACTCGGACAGCAACAAGGATGGCGGCTTCCTGACTTCCGGCTGGGAACTCTACAAGGCGGAAATCGAACTGGCCGCCGTCTTCAAGACACACGGCGTGCGCCTGCGCCTGTTCCACGGACGGGGCGGTTCGGTCGGCCGCGGTGGCGGTCCGTCCTACCACGCCATCCTGGCCCAGCCGGCCGGCGCCGTCTCCGGCCAGATCCGCCTGACCGAACAGGGCGAGGTGATCTCGACCAAGTACGGCAATCCCGATACCGGCCGGCGCAATCTCGAAGTGCTGCTTGCCGCGACGCTGGAAGCCAGCCTGACCGACCACGAGAACCGGGTCGAGCCGGCCGAGCAGTTCCACGGCGTCATGGACGAACTGTCGCTGCGCGCCTTCCATGCCTATCGCGGCCTGGTCTATGAGACGCCGGGCTTCACCACCTATTTCCGGCAATCGACCGTGGTCTCGGAAATCGCCTCGCTCAACATCGGCAGCCGTCCGGCTTCGCGCAAGGCCTCCGAGCGCATCGAGGACCTGCGGGCGATTCCCTGGGTCTTCTCGTGGGCGCAATGCCGGCTGATGCTGCCCGGCTGGTACGGTTTCGGCTCGGCGGTCGAGGGTTACTTGGCCAACCATCCGGACGGCCTCGCCACGCTGCGCCGCATGTTGAAATCCTGGCCCTTCTTCAAGAGCCTGCTCTCCAACATGGACATGGTGCTGGCCAAGACCGATCTCGCCATTGCCTCGCGCTATGCCGAGCTGGTCAGCGACGCCGCCCTGCGCGACAGCATCTTCCAGCGCATCGAAGCAGAATGGCAGCTGACCCGCCGCCACCTGCTGGCCATCCTGGAACAGGACGACCTCCTGGCCGACGCGCCCTTGCTCAAGCGCTCGCTGCAACTGCGCGCGCCCTACATGGACCCCTTGAATCACCTGCAGGTCGAACTGCTCAAGCGCCACCGCGCCGGCGACACCGACGAGCGGCTGGCCCGCGCCATCCACCTGACCATCAACGGCATCGCTTCCGGGTTGAGGAACAGCGGTT
>QXPY01000030.1 GCA_003583745.1 Rhodocyclales bacterium GT-UBC
TGCTGGAGAAGACGGCGCCCGATGCGCAGACCGGGCGGAGGGTCGTGACGAACCTGCGGCTGCCGGGGCAGTACGACGAGCGGCTCCTGGGGAGCGTCGGGCTCCAGGGGCCGTACTACAACTGGAACCGGTGGTACCTGCCGAGCATGGGGAGGTACTTGGAGTTGGATCCGATTGCGGTCCAAGGTGAGTTCAACGGGCCCCACGGGCCGGAATGGTACGGATATGCGGAGGGGAATCCGCTCAGGTGGACGGACCCCACGGGCGAATCTGCCGAGGTGTGTTGGCGAAGGATCCTTGGCTGGCCACTCAGTCAAAGCGATGGTCGTCACTGCTACGTCCGGTACAACGGCTCTCCGGACCAATCCACTAGCTATTACGCACCGTTCCTGTGGTGGGGCTGGCCCACGGTGGGCAAGGACCTTGGGCCGGGACCAGGCGATGAGTGTCACGCCATTGACCCAGGAACATGCACCAACTGCGGGATGCGTGACACGAGCAGCATTGACACCTGCTTGGCGGCGAAGATGCAGGAGTGCGGCCAGTGCTCATACAGCATCAACGGGTTCAACTGCTGCGACTGTGTCGCGAGGGCCATCGAGAAGTGTGGGGGCAAGTACCCGGGCCCCTGGCCGAAGAACAACGGCTGGGGCCCGTCCAATCGGAAGGCGTCATGCGGCGGGTAGTCGGCAATGCCATGCCCGACGCGGGCCAGGCGACCTGGGGCCGTCGGATGCTCCGCTTGGCCACGAGCGTGGTGATCGTCGTTGCGGTTGTGCTCGCCATAGCTTGGACGGGCTTCCGGCTTGCGAATCGAGCTGGTCTTGAACTTGACCTCGGATGGGCAACCGCATTGGTGGCAACCTTCACACTTATCAATGTTGTCGCTATCGTGGGGTTGGCTTCTGCCGCTTCCCTGGCTGCCTTGGCGATGGCCCGAGATCGGACTGCGCGCACGCCTAAGGCGTATCTCGTTGTAGCCGCTGCGGTTGTCATCGCATTCGGAGTGGTCGTCTACTTGTTGACCTCCTTCCGAGTGGAGGGTCCGTAGCAGTGACGAACCTGCGGCTGCCGGGGCAGTACGACGAGCGGCTGCTCGCCTCGGTGGGCCTCCAGGGGCCGTACTACAACTGGAACAGGTGGTATCTGCCCGGCGTGGGGAGGTATCTGGAGGTGGATCCGATCGCGCTCACCGGGAGGTTCAACGCACCGTTCAGGCCGGACTGGTACAACTACGCCCTCGGGAACCCGATTCGCTTCATCGATCCGACTGGCCTGCTCGTCGAGCTGTACTGCGAAAGCCTCAGCACGGCGCAGTATGGGATAGGTGGGTTGGGCGCCCACTGCTTCCTGCGGGTTGCGTGTGAGGACTGCAACCAGTCCTACGACCGCACGTTGGAGTTGTTCGGGCCGAACCAGTCCCCTCAGTACGGTCGGCCGATGAATCAGCCGTTCGACCCGTCGTTCAATGGTCGTGGGACGACCCGTCGCCGAGGCTTGAGTGGGCCAGGCATGCCGGGCACGTGCGGGACCGAGCGGTGCCTCCTCAACAGCTTCGCCAGTCAGCCGCTCCCGCCGTACAACGGCCTCGGACCGAACAGCAACACGTTCGCGGCGGCGATGCTCGGCGAGTGTGGCCTCGTCGGAGACTTCCCGTGGAACGCGGTCGGGTCGGGGCAGTGAGCGTGGTGGGCGGCACAGTCGTCCAACTGCTGAAGCGGCTCGACAAGCTGGCCGCCGCAGCGTTGCTCGCCTTCGGGTTGCGGGTGATCCCCGACAGGTGGTTGTGCGCCGAGGTGACGTGCCGGTCGCCACGTGATGCCTTGGTGATGGCGCTGTTCACCGTCACTGCCGCGGTGGGGATCGCGTTCATCCTGTGGCGTATCACCAGCCGATGGTGGGTGCGCGCGCTCGTGGTCGTGGCTGCGGCGTACGCGAGCAATCAACTCCCGGTGTGGCTCGGGCGGCACGGCACCTGGAACGTGGCCGGTGAGAGCGGCAAGCGCTGCGAAGTGACGTACGGCATGCGGCAGGACGAAGTTCGCAGGCGATGCGGCGCCCCGACCTACTGGTGCGAGGGACCGAAGCACATTGAGCCCCTGAACCAGTGGAATCCTGTCGCTCTGTTCGTGTGCTCGTTCCGAGGCGACGTCTTCGAGGATCGGTTGATCATCTACGGCTGCGCGGGCGGGGTCGACAGCGTCGAGGCCACCGTGGGCGATCCCCCGGAGAAGAGGCGGCCAGCAGGCTGCGTGTCCTGGGGAAGGTAAGGCGCGCGCGTGGGCGGGCGCGCCCGCTACCCCGGCTGCGCCTTGGTGAGGAACGCGTCGAGGGTGCGCATGAGGGCGTCGCGGTCGCGCTTGGAGAGGCGGTCGAGGTCCTGAAGGCGGCGCAGCAGCCGGCGGTCGCGAGGAGCGCGGGCCGGGCGTGACACCTCGAGGCCGAGGATCTCGTCGGCGGAGACCTTGAGGATCCGAGCGAGCTTCACGAGGAGCTCGCCGTGGAGGCGGAGCTCGCCGCGCTCGTAGCCGGAGTAGACGGGCTGGGAGACGCCGAGGAGCTCGGAGAGCTCGACCTGGGTGACGCCGCGGTCCTTGCGGAGCTGCGCGAGGCGCTCGCCGATGACCCGAGGGCGCCGTGCCGGACATCGGGGGGGCGAGGTGGGCCATGTGCCGTGCCGGGCAT
>QXPY01000031.1 GCA_003583745.1 Rhodocyclales bacterium GT-UBC
GTAAGCGCCCGGTGAACCCCACCTGTTCGGCGGCTGGGTCGGGGTGAGAGGCTGCGGCGAGGGGCGGAGGATCAGGGCGCGGCGGCAGCGGAGCGCGCGCGGGCCCAGTTCGGCGGGAGGAGTTCGTCGAGGCGGCGGTTGGGCCAGCCGTCGGCGATCTTCCTGAAGACGTCGGTGAGGTAGACGACGGGGTCCACCCCGGCCAGCATGGCGGTGGAGATCACTGTGTAGGCGATGGCGGCGCGCTCTCCGCCCTGGTCAGAGCCGGCGAAGAGGTAGTTGGCCCTGCCGACCGCGACCTGGCGGAGCGCGCGCTCGGACGCCGTGTTGTCGAGGGGCAGGCGGCCGTCCTCGAGGAAGCGGCGGAGTGCCTGCCAGCGGTTGATGGCGTAGTGGCACGCCTTGGCGAGCGCGCTCTTGGGCGGCTCGGCGTTGTAGGTGTCGGCGATCCACTTGCCGAGGGCGTCGAGGATGGGCGGCGCCTCGCGCTGCCGGCGCGCGAGCCGCGCCGCGTGATCCTCGCCGGCCTCGGTGGCGGCGCGCTCGATGGCGTAGAGCTTGCCGATGAGGTCCACCGGGATGGCGGCCCGCAGGTCGCCGGCCTCGAGCGTCTCCACGAAGCCGCGGCGGGCGTGCGCCCAGCAGGACACGAGCACGGCGGTGGCGCCCTCGCGCTCGAAGAGGGCGTCGTAGCCGGCGTAGCCGTCGACCTGGAGCCAGCCCTTGCGGTCGGCGAGGAAGGTCAGGGGCCCGGCGCCCTTCCAGTCGGGCGTGTAGACGAAGGACGACCACGTGCCGTCGCCCAGGTACACCCAGAGGTGCCCGCGCTTCACGCCGTTGGGGTGGTCCGAGTCGAGGACCTTGATGCCGGTGTCGTCGCTCTGCAGCAGGTAGGACCCCACCGACTTTCGCCAGATGGCACGCGCGATGGGCGAGAGCGCGTCGGTCCCGGCGGCCACCCAGTCACCGAGGGTGGATGGGCTCAGATCGACGCCGCTCCGCGAGTAGATGCCGGCGAGCCGGTGGAGCGGGAGGTGGTCCTTGTACTTCGACACCAGCACGTGGGCGACGAGGCCGGGCCCGGGCAGCCCCTTGTCGATGACCTTGGCCGGCACCGGCGCCACCACCAGGCCGTCGCCGCACTTGCGGCAGGCGCACTTGGCCCGCAGGTCGGCGATCACCTTGAAGCTGGCCGGGATGAACTCCAGCGTCTCGCTGCGCTCGTAGCCGACGCACTCCTTCTCGCCGCCGCAGGTGGCGCAGGTGAGCTCCTCCGGCGAGGGCTGGTGGACCACCTCCTCGCGCGGCAGGTGGGCCGGCAGCGGCTTGCGGCCGTGGCCCTTGCGAGGCCGCAGCGCGGGCGGCGGGACCGGTGCCTCGGGGTCCTTCGTGGCCTCCAGGAGTGCCTGGAGGGCGGCGTCCACCTCGCGGGCCTCGGCCTGCGCCTGGGCCACGAACAGCGCCAGCTGGTCCGGGTCGATCTTCTCGGAGCGCCGCCCGAACTGGTGGCGCTGGAGCTTCATGATCTGCAGCTCCAGCTCCGCGTTTCGCGCCAGCAGCTTCTCCACCATCGCCATCGCGGCGTCGACCTGACCGGCTGAGATGACCGTCCGCAGGTGCTCGGAGACGCCCTTGATGTCGGCCGCGCGGGACACGGCCTCCTTTGATCACATCGACGATCCGGAGGCAATGGGCGGAGCCGCCCCGCGATCATGGGGCGCTCGCGGCGCCCACCGCGGCCGGCGCCGCGCACCTCGCAGGTCGATCCCCTCCAGCATGAGCGCCAGCTCCGGACCCTCGAGCATCACGTGGCCGGCGTCCGCCTCCGCCTCACGCGGCGGCCGGAAGACGCCGCGCTCGAGCCGCTTGTAGACAAGCAGGTAGCCGTTCCGGTCCCAGAGCAGGAGCTTGGCGCGGTCGCCCCGGCGGTTCAGGAAGACGAAGACGTGCCCGCAGAGCGGGTCCTCGCCGATGATCTCCCGCGTCGCTACGGCCAGGCCGTCGAAGCTCTTCCGGAGATCGACGGGCCGGGCGCACAGGTAGATCCGGACCGTCGACGGCAGGGTCAGCACGCTGGCTCCGCCACCACCGCGAGCAGCCGCCGGAGCGCGTCCGCGTCGAACCCGGGACCGACGCGGATCCGAACGTCGCCGATCGCGACCTCCATCACGCCGTCGCTCGCGGCCCGCGCCGGCCGGGCCACCTCGATCGGCACGAACTCGATCTTGCCGGCCGACTCGGCCGCCGTCCGGCGCCGCCACCAGGCCAGCCGCCGGGCCGTGATGCCCGTCGCCCGGCCGAACGCCGCCATCGACAGTCCGCTCGTCGCCAGCCCGTCCAGCGCGGCTCGCCCATCCGCCTCGCCCCAGTACCGGTTCGCCGCCAGCTGCCTCAGCTTCCCCAACTCCGCCTTCGTCATCGCCACCTCCAGGGCGGCGGACTCTGCGGCGGCCGACTCAACCTGGGAAGGTGTGGTTCACCGGGCGCATAC
>QXPY01000032.1 GCA_003583745.1 Rhodocyclales bacterium GT-UBC
GTTCAACGGGTTCTACGGGCCGAACTGGTACGGGTATGCGGAGGGGAATCCGCTGACCTGGTACGATCTCGATGGTCTCAGGCCAGGATCGCCGTACAAGACCCCCGACGAGGCG
Organism: Rhodocyclales bacterium GT-UBC; assembly: GCA_003583745.1. Taxonomy (GTDB): domain Bacteria; phylum Pseudomonadota; class Gammaproteobacteria; order Burkholderiales; family Rhodocyclaceae; genus Azonexus. The sequence goes on from QXPY01000032.1 coordinate 116, forward strand.
GGCGCGTGCGCAATCAACGACATCAACTGGCAATCCATCAAGGTGAATCTGGAGTACGTCGGCTACGTCTGCCGACTGCCTAACGGGCAGTACACGTACGACACGCCCACAGCCCTGGGGCCCAGCGGCGGCACCATCCCGGCACCGACTTGTGCTGGTGTCGTGGTCGGGCTCTACCACACGCATGCGGCCTACTCGCCGCTCTACATGAACGAGGTCTTCTCGCCTGTCGACTTGAGCCTTCTCACCGGCAACAACTGGGACGGCTTCCTCGGGACACCGCGAGGCGTCATCAAGAAGTTCACCTGCGGGACGCAGGGGATCAAGAACCTGCCGTATCCGAAGAAGAACGCCTGCAAGTAGGAGCGCCCATGTCAGCGATTGCCGCAGTGACGTGCGCGTTGGTCCTCGGGATGGCAGCCCCATCGTGCGCGGACTCGGAGTCCTCCACAGCCGCTGCAAGCGTCTACGCGAAGAGGATTGGCGTAGATCCCTCCAAGAGCGACGTCAGCGTGGAGATGGGTCCTTGCTCTTTGTCGGAGTGGTTGAAGGCCAATCCGAAGATTCTGCCACCCGACCACAAGTCGAGGGTCATGAAGGCCGTAGGGGGCCGAACGGTCACGGTCGTGAAGTTCGCGCCGCGACTGCGACCGGGGGAGATTGCCGTTGGGGGCCTGCTGTGGGTCTTCGTAGACTCCTCGTCCTGCAAAGTCCTCTCCGCATACGGAGAGAAGTAGCTTCAGGGTGGGCGTGACGAACCTCCGGCTGCCGGGGCAGTACGACGAGAGGCTGCTGGCCTCGGTCGGGTTTCAGGGGCCGTACTACAACTGGAACCGGTGGTACTTGCCGAGCGTCGGGCGCTATCTGGAGCTCGATCCCATCGCGAAGGCGGGCGGGTTCAACGGGTTCTACGGGCCCAACTGGTACGGGTACGCGGAGGGGAATCCGCTGAGGTGGGTCGACCCCTGGGGCCTCTGGCACTGCGTTGGGAACGCCACGTGCAACTTTCAGCAGCCGATCAAGGACGCGTTGACGTGCTTTGACGCCTGCACTCAGCGCGAGACATTGATCACCTCCGGGACGGACTCCCATCCGCCCAACAACCCCCACACGTTGGGCAATGCCTGCGACATCGGCCACAACTCCAACCCCGACCTCTCACTGGATAAGGGGAAGCAGTGCTTCCTCCAGTGCTTCGCGTCCACCTCCTACGGCCAGCAGGAGGCAAATAGCCCAGTCTACGGAGGATGGCACTTCCACTTCCAGTGGACCTCGGGGATCGGCGGCGCTTCTGGGTTCAACCCCAACTTCACACCGTATGGAGGCCAGTAATGCGAGCCGCGCGCGTGGTCTTTGCAGCGTGGCTGCTGTTCGGGGGAGCGGCGTGCGCGGCCGAGGCAGATCCGTGTCGCGGCGCCGTCCCGCCAGCGCTGGCGGAGGCCCTCCGACAGAGGTTCCCCGGCTTCAGGGTGCCGGCGCGAAGCGATGAGTCCAGGGACATCCCGCCCAACGTCGCATCGTCCCTCAGGAAGGCGGGGGCGAATGGCTGCCTCTCGATCGCCTCAGGTGACTTCGACGGGGATGGTCTTCGGGACTTCGCGATCCTATTGGCCAGGGAGACGTTGAGTACGGACGCTAAACCAGTTCGCCTTGCGGTGGCCCTCCGTCGAGGGGAAGGTTGGTCGCTCGATGAGCTCCCCACCTGGTGCTCCAGCATAGGTTGGTGCCACGTCGCAGCCGTAGGGCCGGGGACCTACAAGCGAACGACGTCGATGGACGCGCCCTTGGAGCCGGCGGAGCGCAAGGTGGTCACCTTGAAGCATCAAGGAATCGCTTCGGGAGCACCGGAGGCTACAGAGGTTCTCTACGGCCGAGAGCAGGGCTCGTGGGTGTACTTGTGGCTCTCCCAATGAAGGGACGGTCCCGCCCTCGCTGCTGGGCGGAGCGGACGCGGGGCGGGTGGCCGAAACCGGCCCACCTCCTGCCCCGCAGGATGCCTGTCGTGACGGGGTTCATGGAGATCGCGGAGAGGTCGGCCGGAACCGCTCCCTTTCGGCCATCCACCTGCGCAGGGCGCCCCGGCTGACGCCCTTCACCCTCGCCGCCTCCGACACCCGCATCCCGTGCGCCACAAGATCGGCGGCGGCGTGGAGCATCACGGTCGAGGTCCGGGGCCTGCCGATCTTCTTCCCCTCCTTGCGCGCCCTCGCCATGCCAGCCTTGGTCCGCTCGATGAGCCGGGTCCGCTCCTGCTCCGCCACCCAGCCGAAGATGGCGACGAGGAGGGGCGCCGTGCCGGACATCGGGGGGGCGAGGTGGGCCATGTGCCGTGCCGGGCAT
>QXPY01000033.1 GCA_003583745.1 Rhodocyclales bacterium GT-UBC
CGACCACGCCGGCCCCGACCGCAACACCGGAACCGACGACCACGCCGGCCCCGACTGCGACGCCGGAACCGACGACCACGCCGGCCCCGACCGCAACACCGGAACCGACGACCACGCCGGCCCCGACTGCGACGCCGGAACCGACGACCACGCCGGCCCCGACCGCAACACCGGAACCGACGACCACGCCGGCCCCGACTGCGACGCCGGAACCGACGACCACGCCGGCCCCGACCGCAACGCCCGAGCCGACGACCACGCCGGCCCCGACCGCAACGCCGGCGCCGACCGCGACGCCGGCGCCGACCGCGACGCCCGAGCCGACGACCACGCCGGCTCCGACCGCAACGCCCGAGCCGACGACCACGCCGGCGCCGACTGCAACGCCGGAACCGACACCGGAACCCAAGCTGGACATTCCGGATGAGAATGCACCTGGCCAGGCGGACGGCGACAAGACGGTTGCCGAGACAGACGATGCAGTGGCCGGCCACTTCTCGATCAGTGCTCCGGGAGGCTTGGTTAGCCTGACGGTGGGGGCGACTGTCGTGACGCAGGCCCAATTGTCGAATCTGGGATCTGATCCGGTTGGCATTGGCACAGGCAAGGGCACGCTGATTCTGACCGGGTACGACGCGACGAGCGGCAAAGTCAGCTACACCTACGACCCCGATGTGCAAAGCCACAACGGCAATGTCCTTGATGTCATCGATTTGACGGTGACCGATAGTCTGGGGCACAGCGGAACAGGAAGCCTTGATATCCAGATCACCGACAGCAAACCGGTCGCGATCGATGACGATGCCAGCATTACGGAAGGCACCGCAACAAACACGGTGAGCGGCAACGTGTTGCTGGGTGTCGGGGCCGATAACGTGGGCGCCGATACCAATGCGACGCCGGTCGGTGCCGCCAACACGGCACTGAATTACGGAACCTTGGTTCTCAACGCCAACGGCAGCTATACCTATACCCTCGATAACGCCAATCCGACCGTCAAGGCACTGAAGAACGGCGAGCACCTGACCGAGGAATACACCTACACGCTGACCGACGGCGACGGTAGCAGCACGACGGCGAAGCTGACGATCACGATCAACGGTCAGGACGACGCCTTGCCGACGCTGGACATCCCGGACGAGAACGTCCCGGGCCAGGCGGACGGCGACAAGACGGTTGCCGAGACGGCCGATGCGGTGGGCGGCGAGTTCACGATCAGCGCCGCAGGCGGTCTGGCCAGCCTGACGGTTGGCACGACGGTGATCACCTCGAGCCAGCTGAATAATCTGGGCACGACGCCGGTGAGCATCGATACCGGCAAGGGCACGCTGGTGCTGACCGGGTACGACGCGACGAGCGGCAAGGTGAGCTACACCTACGACCCGCAAGTACAAAGCCACGATGGCAGCGTGCTGGATGCGATCAGCCTGAAGGTGACGGACAACCAGGGTCAAAGCACCACGGGCAGCCTGGACATCGAAATCACCGACAGCAAGCCGCTTGCAGTCGATGACGTGGCGACCATCACGGAAGGTGATGTGCCGAATACCGTGAGCGGCAACGTATTGCTGGGTGTCGGGGCCGATAACGTGGGCGCCGATACCAATGCGACGCCGGTCGGTGCCGCCAACACGGCACTGAATTACGGAACCTTGGTTCTCAACGCCAACGGCAGCTATACCTATACCCTCGATAACGCCAATCCGACCGTCAAGGCACTGAAGAACGGCGAGCACCTGACCGAGGAATACACCTACACGCTGACCGACGGCGACGGTAGCAGCACGACGGCGAAGCTGACGATCACGATCAACGGTCAGGACGACGCCTTGCCGACGCTGGACATCCCGGACGAGAACGTCCCGGGCCAGGCGGACGGCGACAAGACGGTTGCCGAGACGGCCGATGCGGTGGGCGGCGAGTTCACGATCAGCGCCGCAGGCGGTCTGGCCAGCCTGACGGTTGGCACGACGGTGATCACCTCGAGCCAGCTGAATAATCTGGGCACGACGCCGGTGAGCATCGATACCGGCAAGGGCACGCTGGTGCTGACCGGGTACGACGCGACGAGCGGCAAGGTGAGCTACACCTACGACCCGCAAGTACAAAGCCACGATGGCAGCGTGCTGGATGCGATCAGCCTGAAGGTGACGGACAACCAGGGTCAAAGCACCACGGGCAGCCTGGACATCGAAATCACCGACAGCAAGCCGCTTGCAGTCGATGACGTGGCGACCATCACGGAAGACGCGACGCCGAACACGGTCAGCGGCAACGTGCTGACCGGTGCCGGCGCCGACACGGTCG
>QXPY01000034.1 GCA_003583745.1 Rhodocyclales bacterium GT-UBC
TGAGCACCGGCAACGCCAATTGGGCGCTGAAAAGACGGGGGAGTCCATCCCATCACTCAACCTCGCTCCCTTCGGTCGCTGGACGCTGCGCGATAAAGCCGCGCAGCGCCGGTTAGCTCCACGTTAGGCATTTCATGGCTCACCTCGCTCACTCCGTTGCATCGCTTCGAATTGCTGGAGACGATCTGGTCCCAGAAGAGGTTTCTTTACTGCTGGGTGCGCAACCGACGCACGCCCAGTGCAAAGGCCAAGAACTTCAATCAATAAATGGTGTACGCATCGCAACCTTCGGTCATTGGCGACTACACGCAAAGGAGACAAAACCAGAAAATCTCGACGCGCAAGTTGCCGAAATCTTGGGGCAACTCACTGCTAGTCCCGATGTCTGGCAAAACCTAACTTCAAGATACCGCGTTGATCTCTTCTGCGGCTGGTTTATGGAGGGAGGCAATGAAGGCGTCAGTATTTCCCCATTGACCTTGCAAGCTTTGGGTGAACGCGGTATCGAATTAGGCTTGGATATATATGCACCAACCCCCAATGCCTAACATCACAATCCACCGGACCTACGGCAAGCTGCGCTTGCCTTCGTCCGGTGATTTCCAACGTTAGACCGCATGAAATCCACTCGCCCACTCACGCGCTGGCGGTTACTTATCAACATACGTCGCCGCTCGCCAGCCTGGCTGGCCGCCCGCTACGAGAAAACACTTTTTAAGGCCGCCGCCCACGCTTTCTCAAGTCGTGGTCGCTTCCCTGAACCGCTGCCAGGCCTTCTCGCCTCAATCAATGTCGAAACCCTCTCTCCTATTTTTAACAAGGCAGTCGTCTCTTTCCACGCACCACCTTTCCGGGGCGGTCTGCACTGAATCGCCCCGGAAGCTGTAGACGCTCCGAAGCCTTAAACTTAGGCAAAAGGAGAAGTCATGAGTAGCAAGCGGTATCCGGAAGAATTCAAGATCGAAGCGGTCAAGCAAGTCACGGAAAGGGGCCATCCGGTCGCCGAGGTTGCCAGCCGGATCGGTGTATCGCAACACAGCCTGTATGAATGGCTGAAGCGCTATAGCCTCCCAGCGGTCGAACGGAACGAATTACAGGGCCAGTCTGCGGAGATCCGGCGCCTGAAGGCGGAACTGAAGCGGGTCAGCGAGGAGCGCGACATCCTAAAAAAGGCCGCAGCGTACTTTGCCAAAGAGTCCCGGTAAGGTACGCCTTCATTCAGTCGCACGAAACGCAGTATCCGGTGCGCCGACTCTGCCATGTAATGGCCGTCCATCCCAGTGGCTATTACGCCTGGAAAGCGGAACCCGTGTCGCTTCGCCAGCAGGATGATCAACGGCTATTGGGGCTGATCAAGCAATCATGGCTAGAGAGCGGTGGCGTCTATGGCTATCGCAAGATTGCGCATGACCTGCGCGATCTGGGCGAGGGCTGCGGCAAACATCGGATATATCGTCTGATGAAGCAGGAAGGGCTACGGGCACAGGTGGGCTACCGTCGTCGGGCCGGCCGCTACGGCAAGCCGGCCGTTGTGGCCGAGAATCAGTTGAAACAAAACTTTGATGTCGAAGCACCGAATCAGGTTTGGGTAACAGATATCACCTATATCCGAACCCACGAAGGCTGGCTGTATCTGGCTGTGGTACTCGACCTGTTCTCGCGTCAGGTCATCGGGTGGTCGATGCGCTCGCGGATCGATAGCGAGTTGGCGATTAATGCCTTGCTGATGGCGGTTTGGCGGCGAAATCCCACGGCGCCCGTGATTGTCCACTCCGATCAGGGCTGCCAGTACAGCAGTCATGACTGGCAAGCCTTCCTGAAAGCCCATGGCCTAGTGGCCAGCATGAGCAGACGAGGGAATTGCTACGACAACGCCGTCGCCGAGAGCTTTTTTCAATTACTCAAGCGGGAACGTATCCGCCGCAAAACCTATATCGACCGCGAGGAGGCGCGCCGTGACGTCTTCAACTACATCGAGATGTTCTACAACCCGAAACGTCGTCACAGCCATGCCAACGACGTTTCTCCGGTAGAGTTCGAGAATCAGTATTTCAACCGGCTACGGAGTGTCTAGGCAAACCGGGGCAATTCACGGCGCGGGCGCCATGCGTCAGCAACATGCGTAGATAGCGATCTCCCTTTTTG
>QXPY01000035.1 GCA_003583745.1 Rhodocyclales bacterium GT-UBC
GTGAGCTTGATGAAATTCACGGCATAGCCGGAGACACGGATGGTCAGCTGAGGATACAACTCGGGATGATCCATCGCATGCAGCAGCGTCGCCCGGTCGAAGACATTGACGTTGATGTGATGACCGTGACTGGCGAAGTAACCGTCGAGCATGCCGGCCAGGTTGGCCACCCGTTCGGCCTCCGTCGGGCCGAGCGCGCTCGGCACGATGGTGAAGGTGTAGGAGATGCCGTCCTGCGAGCAGGCATAGGGCAGCTTGCACACCGAGGCCATCGAGGCCAGCGCCCCCTTGTGATCCCGCCCGTGCATCGGGTTGGCGCCCGGCGCGAAGGGCTGGCCGGCCTTGCGACCGTCCGGCGTGTTGCCGGTCTTCTTGCCATAGACCACGTTGGAGGTGATGGTCAGCACCGACATGGTCGGCGTCGCATTGCGATAGGTCGGCTGTTCCTTCAGGTAGTTCATGAAGGTCTCGACCACCCAGCTGGCGATGTCGTCGACCCGGGCGTCGTTGTTGCCGAAGGCCGGGTAGTCGCCTTCGATGCTGAAGTCGGTGGCCAGGCCGCGTTCGTCCCGCACCACCCGGACCTTGGCGTGGCGCATCGCCGACAGCGAATCGGCCACCACCGACAGGCCGGCAATGCCGCAGGCCATGGTGCGCAGGATGTCGCGGTCGTGCAGCGCCATCTCGATGCGCTCGTAGGCGTACTTGTCGTGCATGTAGTGAATGGCGTTGAGCGCCTTCATGTACACCCCGGACAGCCACTGCATCATCGGCAGGAACTTACCGACCACTTCGTTGTAGTCGAGGACATCGCCGAGGATCGGTTCGAAAGCCGGGCCGACCTGCTCGCCGGAGAGTTCGTCACGGCCGCCGTTGATCGCGTAGAGCAGGGTCTTGGCGAGATTGGCGCGGGCCCCGAAGAACTGCATCTGCTTGCCGATGCGCATCGCCGAGACACAGCAGGCGATGCCGTAGTCGTCGCCCCAGTAGGGCCGCATCAGGTCGTCGTTCTCGTACTGCACCGAGCAGGTGTCGATCGAGACCTTGGCGCAGAATTCCTTGAAGCCCTGCGGCAGTTGTTCCGACCACAGCACGGTGAGGTTGGGTTCCGGCGCCGGGCCGAGGTTGTACAGGGTGTGCAGGACGCGGAAGCTGTTCTTGGTCACCAGCGGGCGACCATCCTCGCCGACGCCGCCGATCGATTCGGTGACCCAGGTCGGGTCGCCGGAGAACAGCTGGTCGTATTCCGGGGTGCGCAGGAAGCGGACGATCCGCAGCTTGATCACCAGGTCGTCCATCATTTCCTGGGCTTCGTCTTCGCTGATCAGGCCGGCGGCCAGGTCGCGCTCGAAGTAGATGTCGAGGAAGGTCGAGATGCGGCCGATCGACATCGCGGCCCCGTTCTGTTCCTTCACCGCGGCGAGGTAGGCGAGATAGGTCCATTGCACCGCTTCGCGGGCATTCGCCGCCGGGCGGCTGACGTCGCAGCCATAGAGGGCGGCCATCTGCTTCAATTCGTCGAGGGCGCGGAATTGCTCGGAGATCTCTTCACGCAGGCGGATGACGCTTTCGCTGAAGTCGGCGCTGTCGAGTTCGTGGAAGGACTGCTTCTTGAAGGCGCGCAGGGCGTCGGTACCGTACAGCGCAACGCGACGGTAGTCACCGATGATGCGGCCGCGGCCGTAGGCGTCGGGCAGGCCGGTCAGGATAGCCGACTTGCGGGCCTTCATGATTTCCGGGGAATAGACGTCGAAGACGCCGCTGTTGTGATCCTTGCGGTACTTGGTCCAGATTTCGGAGACGGCCGGGTCGCTCTTGAAGCCGAAGGCCTCCAGCCCGCCTTCGACCATGCGCAGGCCGCCGTTGGGCATGATGGCGCGTTTCAACGGCGCATCGGTCTGCAGGCCGACGATGATTTCATTGGCCTGGTCGATGTAGCCGGCGGCGTGGGC
>QXPY01000036.1 GCA_003583745.1 Rhodocyclales bacterium GT-UBC
CCTGGGAGGCGTCGCCGACCTGCACCAACTACTGCCACGGCGGCAAGTGGTCGGCCGACGCCAACTACCGCGGCAACACCACCTCGCCGAGCTGGACCGCCACCACCGCCGACGCCGACTGCGGCGACTGCCACCGCTCGCCCCCCGCCACCTCGGGCCACAGCACGGTGACCGGCACCACCGAGTGCGGCTCCTGCCACAACGGCTACGTCTGCACCGCCGCCAACCTGGCCGCCTGCACGGTGAACAAGACCGTCCACATGAACGGGTCGCTGCAGGTGAACGCGAGCTGCACCGGCTGCCACGCCACCCAGGTGACCGGCTCGGCCGCCGGCTTCAGCATCACCCGCCGGCCCATCACCCCCGAGTTCGGCTACGCCTGGTCGCACAAGCGCTCGGCCAACCCGATCGGCACCGTCTCGGCCGCCGACTGCGGCGTCTGCCACATGGAGGGTGACGTCTCCGGCAACATGAACGGCACCTACCACGGCAACGGCCGCATCAACCTGCGCGACCCCGACACGGGCCTGCACATCAAGCAGGTGGCGTTCGTGACGGTCGGCAACTCGGTGACCGCCGGCAACTCGGCCGGCTGGGGCTACTACGACACCTCCAGCGCCGCCGACGCGTCCTTCTACACGTTCGCGCGCAACCTCTCGAACGCCACGCTCGAGGGCACGGTCCAGGCCATCATGATCAACCAGTGCCTCAAGTGCCACGACTCGAACGGCGCCACGAACGCCTCGGCGCGCATCGGCGCCGACCCGACCAAGCCGTTCGGCACCACCATCGGCTCGACGACCAACTACACGGGCGCCGACGTCACCGCCGGCGGCACCCCGGGCGGCGTGACCGACGTGAACTACTCGTTCGCGACGAGCAACGCCTCCTACCACCCCATCCGCGGCCGCCAGAACAACTCGTACGTGACGGCGACCCGCATGTACGCGCCGTGGAACGGCATCACCAAGACCGCCGGCAACACCACGAGCTGGGGCTACATCATCTCCTGCTGGGACTGCCACGCCCCGCAGGGCGCCACCGGCCTGCAGACCATGACGGTCACGGCGCACGGCGGCACCACCACCCTGCGCCAGGCGTACTGGTCGGCGAACGCCACCAACCTGTGCACCGCCTGCCACCGGACGGTGCCGGCCACCGGCGCGAGCACGAACAACCACGGCGCCGGCTCTGCCTGGGCCTCGGGCGGCAACGGCACGCCGGGCCAGGCGGCCCGCGACGCCTGCTACCGCTGCCACGGCTCGTACACCAACTCCAAGCCGCCGCGGCCGTACGCTGGCCAGGACGCCCACGGCTTCAACGCCTTCGCGCCCTACGCGGGCACGGGCGACACCATGTGGCCCGTGGGCTCCACGGCGGCGCAGGAGAAGTACCGGCCCTACGCCTTCATGCGGAACGCGGGCTCGGTCGGGACGTGGAACACCGCCGGAGACACGGTCGGCTGGCGGCCCGCCTCGGCGCCTGGCATCCCGGCCGGCACGGCCACGTGCCGGCGCGGCTCGGCCTCGGGCTGCAGCAACGGCCACGGCGACTACACCCCGGGCGGCGTCTACTAGCGTCATCGCCTGCCGACGAGGCCATCGCGCGCCGCACCTGGCTCCTGCCGGGTGCGGCGTCGCCGTCCGGGCGCAGGCGGCGCGCCGCAGGTCGAGCTCCTCCGGCTCCGCAGGACTGATTGGCGGGAGTAGCCGCCGCCCCTGATGACCAGCCGGAAGTCCGGGCGGTTGTCCGGCCGCCGGGTCGCGCCCGGCCGCGAGCACAAATTCGCC
>QXPY01000037.1 GCA_003583745.1 Rhodocyclales bacterium GT-UBC
TCGATAGCCCTCCCCTATCCCCCAAATTTAACCAATCAATTAGCCCAATCCTCGACCGCTCCTTAAGATTCACTCCGTAGCAACTTTCAACCCACTCAGGAGTAATCCCCATGTCGAACATCAATACCGAAATTCTCCCGTTCAAGGCCACCGCTTTCCACGCCGGCAAGTTCGTGCCGGTCAGCGACGCCGACCTCAAGGGCAAGTGGTCCATCGTCTTCTTCTACCCGGCCGACTTCACCTTCGTCTGCCCGACCGAACTGGGCGACATGGCCGATGTGTATCCGGAATTCCAGAAGCTGGGCGTCGAGGTCTATTCCGTTTCGACCGATACCCACTTCACCCACAAGGCCTGGCACGACACGTCCGACACCATCAAGAAGATCAACTACCCGATGATCGGCGACCCGACCGGCGTCATCACCCGCAACTTCGGCGTGATGATCGAAGAAGAAGGTCTGGCCCTGCGCGGTACCTTCGTGATCAATCCGGAAGGCGTCATCAAGGTGGCCGAGATTCACGACCTGGGTATCGGTCGCGATGCCTCCGAACTGCTGCGCAAGGTCAAGGCCGCCCAGTACGTCGCCGCCCACCCGGGTGAAGTCTGCCCGGCGAAGTGGAAAGAAGGCGACGCCACCCTGGCGCCGTCGCTCGACCTGGTCGGCAAGATCTAAGTCGTTTGAGTTTCCCGCCGCCCCTGGCGGCCGGGATCTCAGCGCCAAGGGCTGCGGCCCTTGTCAGTGAGATTCCCCTCACCCCCCATTCGAATAATCCTTCAGGAGAACAGCATGCTTGACGCACCGATCAAGGCCCAATTGAAGGCCTATCTCGAGAAACTGCAACGTCCGATCGAGCTGGTCGCTTCGCTCGACGACAGCGCCAAGGCGCAGGAGATGTTCGGCCTGCTGCAGGACATCGCCAGCCTTTCCGACAAGGTCGCCGTGCGCGACAACGGTACGGCTCGCCTGCGTCCGTCGTTCGCGGTCGGCGTACCGGGCGAGACGGCCCGCATCCACTTTGCCGGCATCCCGATGGGCCATGAGTTCACCTCCTTGATCCTCGCCTTGTTGCAGACCGGCGGTCATCCGCCCAAGGTGGAGCAGTCGGTGATCGCGGCGATCCAGGCCTTGCCCGGCACCTTCGCGTTCGAGACCTTCATTTCGCTGACCTGCCACAACTGCCCGGACGTGGTGCAGGCCTTGAACCTGATGGCGGTGTTGAACCCGAACGTGACGAGCACGATGATCGACGGGGCGATGTTCCAGGACGAGGTGAACCAGCGCCAGATCATGGCGGTGCCGACGGTGTATCTGAACGGCGTCGAGTTCGGTGCCGGCCGGATGACGGTCGAGGAGATCGTCGCCAAATTGGATACCGGTGCCGCAGCACGGGCGGCCGAGCAAATTTCGGCCAAGGATGCCTTCGATGTGCTGGTGGTGGGCGGCGGCCCGGCTGGTGCTTCGGCGGCGATCTACGCCGCCCGCAAGGGCATCCGCACCGGCGTGCTGGCCGAGCGTTTCGGCGG
>QXPY01000038.1 GCA_003583745.1 Rhodocyclales bacterium GT-UBC
ACGACGAGGGCGGAGGCGCTCGCGCGCCTCCGCCCCGAATCTGCGGGAGGGCCGGAGCCCTCCCTACATCAACTCACCCTACGGCGTCGCGGCGTCGAGCAGCGTCTGCCGGCCGTTCACGAACGTCGTCGGCAGCCAGCTCCCGCCGTTCGAGTGCGTGTCGAGCTTGAACTGGCGGGCCGCGTCGCCCGACCGGTGGCAGGTGAAGCAGGAGGCCGCCGTCGGCCCCTTCAGCACGTCGTCGAGCTGGTTGCCCCACGGGGCGGCGCCGGCGTTCACGGTCACGCCGACCGCCTTCGAGCCGTCCACCGCCGCCGGCACCCAGCCGTTGGAGTGGCAGGCGCCGCAGTCGTTGAGCGCCCGCGGGTACTCGACGAACGTCACGTTGTGGATCTGCCACGTGCCGTCGGTGCTCGCCACCAGGCCGGTGGTCTTGCAGGTGCCGTCCGGGTTCGCCTCCGGCACGTTGCCCGACGCGACCGACCCGAAGACCTTGTAGTAGGTCACCGGACCCTCGGCGCCGTTGCAGGTCACCCCGCCCGTCGTCGGCCAGCGGCCCTCGGCGACCATGGCGGCGAAGGACGCCGGGTTGCCGAAGAAGTAGATGCCGCGCGTCCGGTAGATGACCAGCGCCTTGCCGCTCTCACCCGCCGAGTGGATGGCGTGGACCATGGTGCGCAGGTCGTAGGTCTGGCCGGCCTTGCCGTCGTACGCCTCGGTGGCGTCGACGCCGAAGCCCACGCGGACGTTCTGCTCGCTGGACGCCGGGTTGTGGCAGGTGATGCACAGGTCCACGTTGTCCACCCGGTTGCCGCCGTGCTGGTACAGCGAGCCCTGGTGGCACGCCAGGCACTTGGCGGTGTCGACGATGGTCCGCCGGGCCGCGGCGGCCGTGGCGGCGCCGTCGGCGGCGGGCACCACGAAGTTGTACGTCGGGCTCTTGGCGCGGGCCTGGATGAACTCGCGCGCCGTCCCGGCGGCCGCGGCGAAGCGGAGCTGCGGCTTGCCCTGCAGCGCCAGCGTCCCCTTCGTCCCCGCGGCGACGTAGGCGTCGGCCGCGAACGTCGAGGTCGCCACGTTGCCCGCGCAGGTGGTGTTGGTCAGGTTGAGCGTCGCGCCCGTCGTCGGCTGGCCCGGCGAGACGTTGCCCGCCTGGCCCGCGTTCACCCAGTCGTCACCCTGCGCGTACGCCTTCACGAACTGCATGTTGCTCGCCGACTTGCCGGTGGCGGCGTCGGCCGCCACGCCCAGGAACACCGGCCCGACCGCGAAGTCCGTGTTGCACGGGTTCACGTCGACGCCGCCGTACTTGGCGGTCCAGGTGGCCACGTAGTTGGTGCCCGCGCGCGAGACGCCGGTCACGGCGAGCTCGAACTTCGCGCCCTCCACCACCGAGACGTCCGCGCCGTCCCAGATCAG
>QXPY01000039.1 GCA_003583745.1 Rhodocyclales bacterium GT-UBC
CAGCAGTGTCCGGTTAAGGACTTGCAAGTGAAGGCGGCCCTTGTGCCGAGCAGGCCACAGGACCTTCACGCTCATCGTTGCTGCCCATCATCTGGGCGAGTTCGTTACGGATTTTGATTCTCAGCTCTCTGACACGATTGATACTGACCTTCTCCCGATGCTCTTCATGGCAGTAGATGGCAAGGAGCAGATAGGTGATGAGACCTCCCAGTATCTGCGCCATAAGGCCATGGGGGGTACGGGCAATCAGGTGATACACCTTGAGGTGCTGTTTCCACCACCCGAAAAATATCTCGATATCCCAGCGCAGTTTGTAGGCGAGGGCAATGTCCTCCGCTGAGAGATCAAAACGGTCGGTTGCGATATAGAGCTCCTTGCGGTCAACCTGGTATCCGACTACCCGCACCGGCTTTTCCGTCTGGTTCTGGCCGGCGGTACCCAGAAGCGCCAAGACATCGAGGAAAACGTGGCTTGCTTCGGCAACCGGATATTGCTCGATAATCGTCTTTCTGGTGCTCTTTCTGATGCGGCAGACAAAATGCTTTTCCGCGGCCTGCCACTCATCGAAGTTCTTGTGGCACTGGTAGTAGCGATCCATTACCCCGGTCTGCCCGGGCTCCAGGATCTTGCTCACAAAGGGGCGCTCATCCGCCTTACCGGCGGAGAGAAAGAGCTTTTCCGGGATTGCCCGGTTCAGATCAAACCCGACATGTACCTTGGCCTTCTTTGCACCATCGCGGTAATCGGCCCACTGCATAGAGGCGACCGCATCGATTAGCGAACCGTCAATTCCCACCAAGTCGCCCAGGTCGGGATGGCCTTGGGGGAGCTGGCTTTTTGCCCTGCGTTGAATGAGGTGGTACATCTCCAGCAACTGCTCAACGCCGCGGCTGTTCATTGCCTCAAAGAAGGCGCTACGGCTCACCCCTTCCGGCGGTGCAATGTGGGAGCTGGCAAAACTGTCCTGCTCCAGAACCTGTAGAAGATCACGGCCCGACGTATGCTCGTGCAGATGGAACCAGATCAGGGAGTGCAACTGGTGCTCAAAAGTAAAGGTCAATGGTCTGTTGCTCCTTGATTTCAATGGGGTTATCAAGGGTAGCGCGTCATTGACCGGCTTGGCTAGACGAAAGTACGATAGTTGGTCTGTGGCCCTGGTAAACGGCCGAATATGACGGGGCATTCGCAACCTCTGCAATATCAGTTAGTTACGAATGCGCGCCGTGCCGATTTTTACTCAATGTCAAGCAAAAAATGCAGCAACCAGCTATTTTTATT
>QXPY01000040.1 GCA_003583745.1 Rhodocyclales bacterium GT-UBC
GAGCCGACCGTGCGCCCGCCCTCGCGGATGGCGAAGCGGAGCTCCTTCTCCATCGCGATCGGGGTGATCAGCTCCACCTCCATCGCGATGTTGTCGCCCGGCATCACCATCTCCACGCCCGCGGGCAGCTGCACCGACCCGGTCACGTCCGTCGTCCGGAAGTAGAACTGGGGCCGGTAGCCGTTGAAGAACGGGGTGTGACGGCCACCCTCCTCCTTCGTCAGCACGTACACCTGCGCCTTGAACTTCGTGTGCGGCGTGATCGAGCCCGGCTTCGCCAGCACCTGCCCGCGCTCCACGTCCTCGCGCTTCAGGCCGCGCAGCAGCGCGCCGATGTTGTCGCCCGCCTGCCCCTCGTCGAGCAGCTTGCGGAACATCTCCACGCCCGTCACCACCGTCTTGGTGGTCGCCCGGATGCCGACGATCTCGACCTCCTCGCCCACCTTGATGATCCCGCGCTCCACGCGCCCCGTCGCCACCGTCCCGCGGCCCGAGATGGAGAACACGTCCTCCACCGGCATCAGGAACGGCTTGTCCGTCGCGCGCTGCGGCGTCGGCACGTACCCGTCCACCGCCGCCATCAGCCGGTCGATCGACGGCTCGCCCAGGTCGCCCTTGTCGCCCTCCAGCGCCTTGAGCGCCGAGCCGCGCACGATCGGGGTCTTGTCGCCGGGGAACTCGTACTTGGTCAGCAGCTCCCGCACCTCGAGCTCGACCAGGTCCAGCAGCTCCTTGTCGTCCACCATGTCGCACTTGTTCAGGTACACGACGATGTACGGCACGCCGACCTGACGGGCGAGCAGGATGTGCTCACGGGTCTGCGGCATCGGGCCGTCCGCCGCCGACACCACCAGGATGGCGCCGTCCATCTGCGCCGCGCCCGTGATCATGTTCTTCACGTAGTCGGCGTGGCCCGGGCAGTCCACGTGCGCGTAGTGCCGGTTCGCCGTCTGGTACTCCACGTGCGCCGTCGCGATCGTGATGCCGCGCTCCCGCTCCTCCGGCGCCTTGTCGATCTGGTCGTACGCCATGAAGGACGCCATGCCCCGGGACGCCAGCACCTTCGTGATGGCGGCCGTCAGCGTCGTCTTGCCGTGGTCGACGTGCCCGATGGTGCCCACGTTCACGTGCGGCTTGCTGCGCTCGAACTTCTCCTTGGCCATG
>QXPY01000041.1 GCA_003583745.1 Rhodocyclales bacterium GT-UBC
TTGATTCATGCTGTTTTCCCTTAATGACTTGGTTGTGTGGAAGAGCGGATCTGGATGCCCGCTTGTTGGTTAAAAATCAGGCGACCTTGAGGCCCTCGTTGCGGAAGAGGTCGCGGGCCTGGTCGAGGAGTTCGCGGCTGGGCGGCGCGGTGCGGGCCAACTGGTAAGGCAGGCCGCGGTCGCGCCACTTGAATTCGCCGAGTTTGTGGAAAGGCAGGACATCGACCCGCTCGATGTTGCCCAGGCTGCTCGCATAGCGGGCCAGGGCGCGCATCTCGTCGCGGTCGTCGGTGAGGCCGGGGACCAACACGTAGCGCAGCCAGACCGCCTTGTTCTTGGCCGCCAGCACGTCGGCGAAATGCAGCGTCGGCGCCAGTTCGACCCCGGTCAGCTGCTTGTACTTGCTGGCGCTGAAGCTCTTGATGTCGAGCAACACCAGGTCGATATCGGCCAGCATCGCATCGTCGGCCAGATGGCCGAGATGCCCCGAGGTATCGAGTGCGGTATGCAGGCCCATGCTCTTGCAGGCATGCAGGATGGTCTTGCAGAAACCGGGCTGGGTCAGCGGCTCGCCACCCGACAGGGTGACCCCGCCGCGCCCCTGCAGGAAGCGGCGGTAGGCGGCAATCTCGGTCAGCACCTGCTGGGCCGAGGTTTCCGTACCGTCATGGCGATGCCAGGTATCCGGGTTATGACAATACTGGCAACGCAAGGGACATCCTGCCAGGAACAGGATGAAGCGGATGCCGGGACCATCGGCCGTGCCGAAAGTCTCGGTCGAATGCACCCAGCCGGTGTCGCTTGCGCTGCCAGAAGTCATGATCCGCTGCGACCTCAGTGTGCGTCGTGGAAAGTCCGCGAGATCACATCAAGCTGCTGCTCACGAGTGAGCTTGATGAAATTCACGGCATAGCCGGAGACACGGATGGTCAGCTGAGGAT
>QXPY01000042.1 GCA_003583745.1 Rhodocyclales bacterium GT-UBC
TCTACGCCGCCCGCAAGGGCATCCGCACCGGCGTGCTGGCCGAGCGTTTCGGCGGTCAGGTGATGGATACGATGGCGATCGAGAACTTCATTTCGGTCAAGGCGACCGATGGCCCGAAGCTGGTCGCCGGACTGGAGGAGCACGTCAAGGATTACGCCGTCGATGTGATGAACCTGCAGCGGGCGAGTCGCCTGATTCCGGCGACGACGCCGGGCGGCCTGGTCGGCATCGAACTGGAGAATGGTGCCAAGCTGGAGAGCAAGAGCGTGATTCTGGCCACCGGGGCGCGCTGGCGCGAGATGAACGTACCCGGCGAGAAGGAATACCGCGGCAAGGGCGTGGCCTATTGCCCGCACTGCGACGGCCCGCTGTTTAAGGGCAAGCGGGTGGCGGTGATCGGCGGCGGCAATTCCGGCGTCGAGGCGGCAATCGATCTGGCTGGCATCGTGGCGCATGTGACGCTGCTCGAGTTCGACGTTCAATTGCGGGCCGATGCGGTGTTGCAGCAGAAGCTGCGCAGCCTGCCCAATGTCACGGTGATCACCCAGGCTTTGTCGACCGAGGTGACCGGTGACGGCGGCAAGGTCAATGGTCTGGTGTACAAGGAGCGAGCCACCGAGCAGATCAAGCGCCTGGAACTCGAAGGCATCTTCGTGCAGATCGGCCTGTTGCCCAATACCGACTGGTTGAAGGGGACGCTCGACCTGTCGAACCGCGGCGAGATCGAGATCGATGCCCGGGGGCAGACTTCGCTGCCCGGCGTCTTCGCCGCCGGCGACTGCACGACGGTGCCGTTCAAGCAGATCATCATCGCCATGGG
>QXPY01000043.1 GCA_003583745.1 Rhodocyclales bacterium GT-UBC
TCCAGATCCGCTCTTCCACACAACCAAGTCATTAAGGGAAAACAGCATGAATCAAGTTGATGCAGCACGCAGCAAACAACCGGCCCATCGGCCGGCCGCATTGCGGGAGGCCGTCTGATGTCCGGCCATAATACGGGTAACCCTGCCGTCATTGGCCTGGCCGGTTTCGGCTTGACCACCTTGATCCTGCAACTCCACACCCTCGGCCTGATGGGCATCGGCCCGGTGATCTGGCTCGGCCTGGTGTTCGGCGGCATGGTGCAGTTGATCGCCGGCCTGCAGGAAATGAAGACCGGCAACAATTTCGGCTTTTGCGCCTTTACCGGTTACGGCAGCTTCTGGATTTGCCTGGTCCTGATCCTGATCGGCAACCGCCTCGATTTCTTCCCGGCCAGCGAAACCGACATCGGCTGGTTCCTGGTTGGCTGGACGGCCTTTACCGCCATTCTCTGGGTCGGCGCGCTGCGCATCAGCACCGCCCTCGGCATCGTCTTCACGCTGCTGCTGGCCGGCTTCGTGCTGCTCGACCTGGCGCATTTCGGCCATCCCGAATTCAAATCGACAGCCGCCTATGTGCTGATCGCCTGCGCCTTCTCGGCCTGGTATGTCATGGCCCACATTGCCCTGGCCAATGCCTTCGGCCACGACGTGCTGCCGGTCGGGCAGCCCTTGTGGCAACCCGCCCAGCCGGACTCATTCAACGAAGTCGCTTCTGCCGACTTGCGCCTCAACACGGGATCGTGATCCCAACCCAAAGCATCAGGAGAAAAGCGTGCAAACGAATACCGCAGCAATCATCGAAGCCCAGCC
>QXPY01000044.1 GCA_003583745.1 Rhodocyclales bacterium GT-UBC
TGAGCACCGGCAACGCCAATTGGGCGCTGAAAAGACGGGGGAGTCCATCCCATCAGTCAAGGCGCGGCCTTCGGCCGCTGGGACGTCCCGCAAGCGGGCCGCCCCTTACCTCCAACGTTAGGCATACACAGTTATGCACCGCTCTTTACTCATCGCTCCCACTTTCGCTATTACGTTCATGGGGCTCTGTGCACTTACCAATGTTGGACCAGGTGCATTCTTTCTGGCTGTGGTCCTGCTATTTAT
This sequence comes from Rhodocyclales bacterium GT-UBC, assembly GCA_003583745.1. Lineage (GTDB taxonomy): Bacteria > Pseudomonadota > Gammaproteobacteria > Burkholderiales > Rhodocyclaceae > Azonexus. The sequence goes on from QXPY01000044.1 coordinate 247, forward strand.
GCTTGTAGCTGTGCAGCCACCACTTCAACTTGTTTTAATGCGTACCGAGAAACTTAAAAGCAAAACTTGGGACGCTTGGTTTTTGTCCGTGCTGGGAACGCTTCTGCCCATCGGTGTCGCACTGGCATTTGGCGTGTTCAGCTTCTGGTGAGCACAATGCCTAACTCTTCGTATATGGACTCCCCCAAAAAGCAAGGAAACTGATCGATAGGTTTGGCTGTATGAAAGCGCATGCAGTCGTATATCCGGCATCGATAGTGGGTTCTATTTGACCCGTGCCGACATGGAATCTGCCCACGGAGCGCCAATCGGTACGAGCGGCAGGCATGAAGCTGCCGGCAGAGTTATCGGCGTCAATCCGTGTGGGTGCGACCCAATTTGCCATGACGGGCGATCAGTCTCAACGCAAACGCAGGGAGGGGAACAACAGGAACACGGTTTCTCCTTTCAGGCAGCAATGGCAAAAGCGGTACGGGTGAGCTTCTTTTCCTGACGTGGCTGCGGATTGCCATACGGCGTGTGGTCCCGCAGGACGGCATAACAGACCCTGG
>QXPY01000045.1 GCA_003583745.1 Rhodocyclales bacterium GT-UBC
TCATACAGCCAAACCTATCGATCAGTTTCCTTGCTTTTTGGGGGAGTCCATATACCTAGTGTTAGGCGTCATGTGCTGGATGGCGCCGCGATTTTCGATTTTTAAGTAGGTTGCCAATGCAGCCTCCAATGGCAAGTGCCATTTCTTGGGCGGTTTCGTTGAACTCGGAGCGAATGGTGGTATTGGCGCCTGCTTCGAGCAGCAAAACGATGAAGGGCTCGTTTTTCATCCTTAGGGCAATATGTAAGGGTGTTTCACCCATATCTCCGATGGCATTGATATCGGCGCCTGCCTCAATGAGAACTCGCGCAGACTCGACGTCTCCTCGCCAAGAAAATACATGTAACGGAGTATCCCCTTCGCTGCTTTGAGCTTGAATGTCTATGGGGGCCGCGAAATCATCGGCAGGAAACAAACTCTCGGCTGCAGAGCGTAAGACCTCCTCCAAGCGCTGATTCGAAGTGCGATCTGACATGAGCGACACCTAACGAATGAAAGGGACTTCCCCGTCCCGAACTAGCGGCGGAAGCCGCCGGCAGCGGTAGCTGCCATGATTGAGTTTCCACACAGAATCATTCGTTCGAAAGGGGAAGTCCATGAATATTGTCACCGTCGGCATCGATCTCGCCAAGAGTGTATTCCAGATTGCCGTGGCTGATGACAAATGGAAAGTTGTCGAGC
>QXPY01000046.1 GCA_003583745.1 Rhodocyclales bacterium GT-UBC
TTGAGCGCCGGCAGCGCCGTCACCTTCCCGTCCATCGCCACCACGCCGAACGGCAGCCCCTGCGGCGCCAGCGCCTTGCGCCGCCAGGCCGCCCGCACCAGCCGGTGCAGCGCGGCCCGCAGCCCCTCGAGCGACACCCGGCAGAGCGCGTCCCTCGCCGTCGTGTCGGCGAGTCGCCGCGGCAGCCCCAGCCGGCGGCGCATCGCCGGCGCCAGGCTCTCCGTCAACGCCTCGGCCTCCGAGAGGCTCCGGCACCCGGCCAGGAGCCCCAGCAGCGCCGCGGTGAGGATCTGCGCCAGCCGCCAGCGCCCCTCCCTCGCCCGCGGGTCGGGCACCTCCTCCAGGCCCACCTCCGGCAACCTCGACCGGAGCAGCCCTGCCACCCTCCTCACCGCCCTTTCCCTCATCGATCTCCTCGCGTACGATCTCCGGGTTGTCTGAAGTGCCGGGCTCCCACAAGCCAGCAGCACTCGCGGCGGCCGATCCCTCCAGGATCAGCCGCCGCACCTTTTTCGTACTCCACGTGAGAATGGGCCGGCGAATTTGTGCTCGCGGCCGGGCGCGACCCGGCGGCCGGACAACCGCCCGGAC
>QXPY01000047.1 GCA_003583745.1 Rhodocyclales bacterium GT-UBC
AGGTTCGTCACGACCCTCCGCCCGGTCTGCGCATCGGGCGCCGTCTTCTCCAGCACCTCGCCGTACGGCCGCTGGTAGCTCGCCCACACCACCTGCCCCGTCGTGCTCGTCAGCGCCCTCGGCTGCCCGAGGTGATCCAGGTGCGCCGCGTAGACCGCGCCGACTCCGCCCACCCCCTCGTACTCCACCTGTCCCAGCAGCCGACCGTCCAGCCACAGGTAGTCCCTCACCTTGGCCCACGGCACGGCCGGGTTCTCCGTCTGCTGGAACTCGCTCAACGGATTCCCACCCAGGTCGAACACCGTCCACGTCCACACCCCACCACGCTGGCTCGCCACCCGCCGGTTCCGCGCGTCGTACTTGAATCGCCCCAGCGCCCAGCTCACCTCTGCGTCGCTCAGGCAGGCTGTTCCGCCCGGCACGATCGCCGAGCTCGTGCTCCCCACCAGCACCAACCGCCCCAACGCATCGTGCCTCAGGCACACCCGCTCCACCAGCCCTGCGCCAGCCGCGTCGTACCTCCCAATGGCCGACACGT